>JARGOX010000032.1 GCA_029233925.1 Rhizobiaceae bacterium | reverse complement strand
ACAGATCACCGTCACCAAAACGGCAAACTGTCAGATCAAGTGTCAACTTCTACAAATTAGGTTCAGACAATAAGGGTGGCAGCCGGATTTTGCTTGGTACAAAGAACTACATTGGCAGCGCTGTTCTCGCGCTAACCATTGCAACAATGTTGCAATGGACCGGTCTGTCAGACAGTTTCCAGAACGTCCTTTCCGATACGCGGGCGCAATTTGCGAGCAGGCAGGCCACCGGCCAAGTCGTTTTCATCGGCATTGACAAGGAAAGCCTTGATCAAATCGGTCAATGGCCATGGCCTCGCTCAATCTACGCCAAAGCCATTGAACGGCTTGTGGAGCATGACGTCTCCGATATTGCAATGGACATTGACCTCAGCAATCGTTCCAGCGCTGCAGAGGATGCTGCTTTGGCAGCCTCACTGGTAGCGGCCGGCGGTTCGGTCGTGCTGCCAACCTATCTGCAAATCAATTCCGCGAACAAATCATTGGCGACGTTGGAGCAATCCAGGCCGATTGCGCTGTTCGCCGATCTGGCCTGGATCGCCAGTGTCAATGTTGTTCCGGAACACGACGGCATTGTGCGTCATTATCCGCAAGGACTGATGATCGATGGAGAATTGATTCCCGCGCTTTCAAGCATGATGTCACAGCGAAGTGATTTCGACACATCGGAATATTTGATCGATTTTTCAATCGATCCATCGTCTGTGCCGACCTATTCGTTTGCCAGACTGATTTCGGGTGATCTGCCTGAAGGAGTCCTGAAGGACAAAACAGTCCTGATCGGTGCCTACGCGCTGGAGCTCCGCGACAATTTCGCGGTGCCGCTTCACGGTGCATTGCCCGGGCCTCTTTTGCATGTCCTTGCCTCTGAAACCTTGCTGCAATCGCGCATTTTGCAACCCACAAGCCCGCTTGCCAGCTTCATTCTGGCTCTGCTTGTCACATTGGCCGCCCTTTTTTGTCTCCCCAAAATGACACTGCGGACACAATTGCTTGCCCTCGCCGTCTTTGCGGCAAGCATGGAGAGTGTCGGATTTTATCTGCAATCCCGATTCGCCATTGTGCTGACCTCCGCACCGGTGCTGATTTTTCTGATCCTGATTGCTCTGATCCGATTGGCCGCCGAACTGGACCTCAAGGGATGGCTGTTGCGCATTGCGCACGTCGAAACCAAAAATACCAAGCAGGTTCTCGATCAGGTTTTCGCGGACAGTTCCGACGCGATTTTGATTCTGGGCGAAGATGGAAAGCCGCTGCGACAAAACGATCGATTTGCAGCGATGTTCGGCACCCGTCAGGTTCCCAGTGGCGCTGATCAATCCATTGCAAACCTGCCGAACCAGGTTCTGGATGATGCCAGATCAGCGATCGGGCGAATGAAAAATGGTCTCGGCGGCGATTCCATCTTTGGTCAATTGACATTCCCGAAAGACGATCAAATCGTCATTGTTGATTATTCCGTAACGCCGTCCAGGATTACACGGCTGACAGAAGCGCAATCAGACAAGGAAGAAGCACTTCTTTTCGCAACCATAACCATGCGTGATGTCACAATTGAAACCAGGCAGAAACAGCAGCTTGTACATCTTTCGAAATACGATAGCCTGACCGATGCAGAGCAGCGTTCAGAATTTGCCCGCAGGCTTTTCCAAGGCGGTACCGCCGGGAACCCAACCACGGTTTTTGCGATCGGCATTCTTCGATTCTCGACGATAAACGACACTTTGGGCAGAGAGGTCGGCGATGAACTTCTGCAGAAACTGGTAAAGCGGCTTGTGCGGCTGGACAAGCGGATTGACGGCATCGCAAGACTGGATGGCGACAGTTTTGCCGTTCGGCTGGTGCCGGGTCTGGATGCTGTGGCCATTGGCCAATTCCCCGGCAAAATCCTGCGCGATCTTGCCAGGCCTTTCCAACTGGAATCCCAGCAAATCAGTGTTGATTTCTGCCTCGGTTTTGCCAAAGGTGAACCGGACAATGCCACAACTGCAAATCAGCTCATAAACCGCGCGGAATTTGCATTGAAAGATGCCGCCCGCCTCGGGCCGCATGGGGTTTTTGCATTCGACCCTGATCTCAATGCAAAGCAGCTACGCGCCCGTCTTATCGAGCGGGAAATGCAGCCGGCGTTGGACGCAGGCCAATTCCACATTGTCTACCAACCGCAGGTGTTGGCGATAGACGGTTCCACATCAGGCGCTGAAGCATTGTTGCGCTGGACGCATCCTCAATTGGGTATCATCCCTACCGGAGAATTTGTAGCCATCGCGGAAGCGAATGGCCTGATTACAAGACTAGGCCAGATCGCGCTCAACCAGGCATGCAGGGATGCATCTGCTTGGCCTGCAGACATCTCGGTTTCCGTCAACGTGTCCGCTATCCAGTTCATGCGGAGCGACGTTGTTCAGGATGTGAAGAACGCTCTGAAAACCAGCGGTTTGGCCGCGCAGAGGCTGGAGCTGGAAGTAACTGAATCCTGTTTCATTTCAGCGACAGATTCTCTTTTCCGGCAACTCATTGATCTGAAATTGCTGGGCGTCAGCCTGGCGTTGGATGATTTTGGAACAGGCTTTTCGTCGCTTGGCTATTTCTCACGGTTTCCCTTCGACAAAATAAAGGTAGACCAGTCATTTATCCGTGGCATAGCAACCAATTCGACCAGTCAATCGATTGTTCAATCCATCAAGGTTCTGGCGGATGGTCTTGGCGTCGAAGTATTGTGTGAAGGCGTTGAGACCGAAGACGAACTACGGATCATCAGGCTGCTCGGGTGCGACGAAATTCAGGGTTATCTGTTCGGCAGGCCGCAACCGGTTAATGCGTTCATGCAATTCCTGGCAATGGATGGTGCAGCTATCGGCTATTGAAGAGCCGTTCGAATAGACAACAACATATCAGTCCATATCAGCGGGCGTATTCACAGGCCCTGAATCGGCAACAACACCCTGGTTGGCCCCGCCTCGCCGGCTCACATACACTTTTTCACTTCATGGTCGTTGGCAGATACAACACGATCGCCGGAAACGCGACCAGAATGATCAGCCGCAGAATATCGGCGGCAACGAACGGCAAGACCCCACGGAAAATTGTCTGCAGGCTGATCTTGCGCGCGATGGAATTGATCACGAAGACATTCATGCCCACAGGTGGCGTGATCAGGCCGAGTTCCACGGTCATCACGATGATCACGCCAAACCAGATCGGGTCAAAGCCGAGTTGCAGGATCACCGGAAAAACAATCGGAACCAGCAGGATGATCATGGCCATGGCATCAAGGATGCAGCCCATCAGCAGGAAGAACAAGAGGATCAGCGACAGGGTGCCGTAGGTTCCAAGATCGAGCCCCACCAGCCAGGCGGTGATTTTTTGTGGCGATTGCGTGACAGCAAGAAAGTAGCCAAACAGGATGGCGCCGATCAGGATCGTGTAGATGGCAACGGAGGTGCGCAGCGCCTCAATCAGGCTCTCAAGAAGGCGCGAGGCGTTGAGGCGACCACGCAGAATGCCGATCAAAGCGGTCAGAAATGATCCAACGGCGGCAGCTTCAGTTGCCGTTGCAAGGCCGAAATAGATGCTGCCGATGATGGCAATGAACAGCAGAAGAATTGCCCAGACACCACTGAGAGAGCGGATGGCTTCACCAAGATCGAAGCGCTCTCCGGCAGGTAGATGTTTCGCATAGGCAACACGTACGGTGAACATATACATCAGGATTGCCAGGATGCCGGGTAGAACCCCGGCGATGAAAAGCTTGCCCACGTCCTGCTCGGTGATGAAAGCATAGACAGCCAGCACAACCGACGGCGGAATGAGGATGCCCAAAGTGCCGCCGGCGGCAATCACACCGGTGGCAATGTCATCGCGATAGCCAACGCGCTGCATTTCAGGCAGGGCAATCTTGGTCATGGTGGCTGCCGTTGCCACCGAAGAACCGCAAATCGCCGCGAAGCCTGCACAGGCACCGATCGTCGACAAGGCCATGCCGCCACGAAAGGAGCCAAACCACGCCTGGCCGGTGCGGAACAGTTCTTTGGACATGCCGGAATTGGTCGCCAGCACCCCCATCAGCACGAAGAAGGGGATCAGTGTCAGGTTAAAATCGGTAATGGTACGAATCGGGGATTGCGCCAGAAGATTCAATGCCGGCCCCCAACCCACCACTGCGCCGAAGCCGCCAACGCCAACCAGGCCCATGGCAATGCCCACAGGAACCCGCAGGATCATCATGGCAAAAAGCACGACAAAGCCGGATACGGCAATTAGATCAGCACTGGCCATGGTCAGCTTTGTCCTGCATGCGGCGGTTCATCCGCGACGTCAATGGATTCAAAATGATCGAGGCTGGTGCGCCCCGTTGCAACAAGGATCAGCCGGGCAAGGATCGTCAATATGCTGACGGCCACACCTGCCCAGATCAGCCCCATGATGGGCCAGGCGGGAAATCGCAGGTCCATGGTCGCCTCGCCGCTTTTGGCCGCACTGAGAACGCGGCCCAGCATTTTCCAGGTCAACAGGCAAGTAAAGAGCAAAAGCACGGCCCAGGCGAATGTATCAATCCAGCGCTGGGCCTTGCGTGGCATGATCTCGGAGATGATATCTACCTTGATATGCGACCCGCGATAGCCGACGCTGGCAAAACCCCACATGATGGCGGCGCCGATCAGCAGCCGGGACATATCGAAGGCATCCGGAATCGGAAAGGAAAACAGATAACGACCGATTGCAGAGACGACCACGACAACGGTGATCACACCCATCAGCACGCCAGCCACTTTTTCGATGGTCAGTGAAATTGCTTCGAGAATTGTTTGCAGTCTGTCCATGTCACGAAAGCGGTAGCGCGGGCAAATCCTGCCCGCGCTACCTGTCCAAGGAGTTCAAGGCATCAGAAGTGGGCGTTGTGACTGTTCAGCGCGTCGTTGTAGGCCTTGTACGTCGCTTCCGCATCATAACCGGCTGCCGTTGCTTCGGCTTTCCACTGATCAATCAGCGGCGCGGCGGCGGCCTGCCACAATGCGACCTGTTCGGGTGTCGGCACATTGATCGTGTGCTCATCCGAATCAATCATTTTCTGCCGACCTGAAGCTTCATTCGCAGCCCAGCCCGCGGAGAATTTCTTCGACCATTCCGGCGTACAATGATCATCCAGAATGGCGCGCAGATCGTCAGGCATTCCTTCATAGGTCGCCTTGTTGATCAGCAGAAGCTGTGCTGACACATAGAACGGCATGTCCAGATGCTGCGTTGTCTCACTGTCGATGCCGAAAATGTAGATGGAATTCCACGGGAAGGTGATCGCATCGGCGGCGCCATTGGCAATCGCCTCGCGGGCTTCAGGCGCTGGCACCTGAACGGATGCACCGCCAAGCTCGCTGACGAAGCGAGACATGGTGGCATGCGCCGGGCGCACGTTCAGACCGCGCATGTCTTCCGGCACCAGGATTTTTTTCTTGGAATGGATGGTGCCCGGGTCATGCGGATTGGCCACACAGAATTTCACGTCCGACATCTCTTTTTCAGCAATCGGCGCATACCATTCATGCAGAGCCATGGCACCGTCAACGGCATTGTTCATGTGAAAGGGCACTTCGAGGAGACTGTAGATCGGAAAGCGACCCGCCTGATAGCCGGGATTCACATAAGCGATATCAGCAATGCCATCACGGGCCATGTCATAATGGTCCGGCGCCTTGCCAAGCTGCTGCGCGGGGAAAATAGTAACCCCAATCCGCCCTCCTGAGGCCTCCTCGAGTGATTTAACCCATGGTTCGATGCCGAGTGTCTGGATAGGATGAGTCGGCGGCACCCAATGGGCCAGCCGCAAATTGACTTCCTGCGCCATGGCAGATCCCGCGAACAGTGCCATAAACGCAGCACCGGTTAGAATTTTCCTGATTGTCATGTAGTCCTCCCGTTGGTTTTTCCTGAACTGCCGAGCTTGTCCGGTTTGAACCGCAAGACCCGCAGGACCGAATCATGCCAACGCATATTCTCCCTGCTGCCTTGCAAATTCCGGTCCCCGGCAGTTCTCACTCGTCGCCACATTACGCAATGCGCGCCATTTGTCCACACATAACAAGCGCATCGCACCAACTGTTATCTGCGCATGAACGGCCTGCATTGCGATTTACAAATCAATTGATTTGTGAGACCTCAAGGCGGCACGATGCACGGTCATGGCCAGATCTTTCGTCTTGACCTGTGCGGGCAACCTGCAAGGAATATCCGCGAAGTGCCACATAGAGCATCCCCACTGGCACCATTCAGGCACGGAACGTTCAGGACGCTCTGGATGGCGACGCTGGCTTCCAACCTCGGTGGATTGATACAGGCCGTGGCTGCCGCCTGGATCATGCTGGTGATATCCGATTCACACCAGATGGTTGCGCTGGTACAGGCATCGTCGGTTCTGCCGATCATGCTCTTCTCGCTGATTGCGGGGGCGCTGGCCGACAGTGTGGACCGGCGCCGCATCATGCTGGCGGCGCAGGTCTTCATGCTGGTCGCATCTGTGGGACTGACCATTTTCGCATTTCTGGGCCTGCTGTCGCCCTGGCTGCTTTTGAGTTTTACCTTTTCCATAGGCTGCGGGACGGCCCTGCACATGCCCTCCTGGCAGGCCTCAATGGGGGATATCGTGCCCAGAGAAGACCTGCCATCGGCTGTCGCTCTCAACAGCATGGGCTTCAACCTCATGCGCAGCGTTGGTCCGGCAATTGGTGGCATCATCGTTGCCGTCGCCGGGGCTGCTACAGCTTTTGCCATCAATGCGGGCAGTTACCTTTTTCTGATTTTTGCGCTGTTGCGCTGGCAGCCGCCCGGTTCGCCGCGCACCTTGCCCCGTGAGGCCATAGGCCGGGCCATATCCGTCGGACTGCGCTACGTTACCATGTCACCCAATCTGCTGAAGGTGATGCTGCGCGGCCTGTTGTTCGGTTTTGGCGCCATAGCGGTGCTGGCGCTGCTTCCCATTGTGGCCCGCGACCTGCTGCAGGGCGGGCCTCTGACGTTCGGTATTCTGCTTGGCTGTTTCGGGCTGGGTGCCATCGGCGGCGCCCTGATGAACACGCGACTGCGAGAACGTTTCAATAATGAAGCCATCGTGCGCGGTGCGTCGGTGACCTTTGCACTGTGCGCGCTCACACTCGCCCTCAGCCGTGACGTCTGGCTGAGTTGTGCGGTTCTGCTGCTTGCCGGCAGCTGCTGGGTTGTGTCACTTTCGCTGTTCAATGTAACGGTGCAATTGTCAACGCCGCGCTGGGTGGTCGGGCGCGCCATGTCCTTCTATCAGACCGCAACTTTTGGTGGCATGGCCTCGGGAAGCTGGATATGGGGAATGATCGCCGAATCCAATGGGGCCGACCGGGCGCTGATGGTAGCAGCGGCGGTTCTGGTAGCCAGTGCACTCATTGGCTTGTACCTTTCCCTGCCGGAGTTCAGCGTCCTCAATCTGGACCCTCACGACCGCTTCAATGAACCGGAACTCCGGCTGGATCTGACTTCACGCAGCGGCCCGATCATGGTCATGGTGGATTATGAAATCGCCCAACAGGACGTGCATGATTTCCTTGCTGTCATGACGCAATGGCGACGCAGCCGTATTCGCGATGGCGTGCAGCAATGGGTCTTGCTGCGTGATCTGGAAAACCCGGATATCTGGGTCGAGAGCTACCATGTGCCGACCTGGGTGGAATATGTGCGCCACAACCAGCGCCGCACAAAGGCAGATGCCGAGATTTACGCCAGGATCATTGCGCTGCACCGGGGCCCGCACAGACCGCGAGTCCACCGCATGATCGAACGCCCGACCGTGCCCAGCAGCGACGACACCCCGATCAAGACGCATCCTGAAATACATTAGATCTCAAGGCGCTTGGAAATGGCCGGTGATGCTATCAAGGATAGGAAAGCAATCAGCCAATCGGATCGGAAACCCAGCAAATTCAGAGTATTCATCTTAAAAGAAAGACATGAAAGTAGCTCTTGTCGGTGCAACCGGAAAAGCCGGATCGCGTGTGCTCAACGAGTTGGTTAATCGCGGACACCAGGTGACCGGCATCGTCCGGCATCCAGAAAACGTCCCGAAACTGGTTGGCGTTACAGCCATCGGAACCGATCGCAGCCGTGAATTCCTAGCCGGCGCGATCAAAGGTCATGATGCCGTTGTTTCATCGGTGCGGTTCATCGAGCTTGAATCAGAGGTGATCGTTGCGGCCGTCAAGGATTCCGGCGTCAAACGCTATGTGGTGGTCGGCGGCGCGGGCAGTCTGTTGCATGCAGATGGAACTGAAGAGATCCAAAGCTTTCCTGAACCGTTCAAACCCAATTTGCTTAAAGGCACGGAGTTGCTGGAGCTTCTGAAAAAATCCGGCGCGCTCGACTGGACCTTCATCTCACCCTCACGCCTGTTCAGACCGGGCGAGAGAACCGGGGCATTCCGCTACGGCAAGGACCATCTGCTCATCGATGAAGAGGGCAACAGCAAAATCTCGTTTGAAGATTTCGCGCTGGCGCTGGTCGATGAACTGGAACAGCCGAAATATGTCAGGCAGCGTTTCACTGTCGGATACTGACGATGATTGACCGCTGACAGCGGCGGCCTGCCGATCGAGCACTACTTGGCAATGTCTGCCTTCATCTCATGGCCAAATGTCGGCACTATTCATCAAGGGGCGCTTAGTGCACGGGCGACGAGATCATCGGCGTCAGTGTCTCTTTGGAAGCCGAGGCGATCTGCCGTTTCGGTAACCAATCGCGGAAACGACCCGAACAGAGAAATGAGCTCGGCGTTTGGTGCATAGGTTATGTGTGAACGGCTTTCCGGGAACTTTCGGAAAAGCGCGGCGACAAGCTCTTCAAAAGACAGGCGCAGGGCTGGCAGCGTGAATGCCCGCTCGTTGCCCAGCTCCCGCGCCGACAGGAACGCTGCATGGCTGAAATTGCTGCTCACGGTTTCGACTGATGTCAACCAGGTGGTTGATTGCGGCGCCACCGGCAATTCAATATCTTCACCACGCTTCACGGCATAAAAAACCCTGCTCATGAAGGCGGTTTTCAAACGGGCGTCAGCGCCGTCGCGCGCCATCACGCCGGAGGGGCGAATTGCCACGCCATCGAGCCATCCGCGGCGCTGAAAATTCGAAAGGGCAATTTCCATCATCAGCTTTTGCGCGCCATAGACCATGGTCGGCCCAAATGGCGTGCGATCATCCACGATAGCGGGCAGCGGCTCGCCATAAACAGCAACTGTCGAGGCAAGGACCAAACGTGTTTCAGGCCGCCTCTGGCGCAAATATTCAAACAGATCGAGAGTTGCATCGACATTGACCTGCCGAGAAAGATCATAATTGGCCTCGGCGGCCCCACCCAGAATAGCGGCAAGCAGGATGATTTTGTCAGCACCGTCCACCACTTTGCCGCGCAAGCAAGGATCGGCGAAATTTCCCCGGAAGGCTTCAATCCGATGATCGTCAGGCACCGGAAAATCTGTGGTATCCAGCAGGGAAACGCTCTGCACTTCGCGGTTCTGCAAAATTTTTTGTGTCAGTGCGGCGCCAATAAACCCACCCGCGCCGATGATCGCGACTTTCATTATTTTGCCTTTATGCCTCTTATTTGGTCGATCGACCAATATTGACTAAACTTTATATTGTGCCATTGCAACACCTCAGAGCGCTTCACGAGATTCAATTCCCGCCTTGCAGAAACGGTTGACACCATGGCGTCCGCCAGCCAAACGGGCGTCAGGGCGCCATTACCGGGATCCTGTTATGCATGCGCATCGTGCGTATTTGGTAGGTTGCGAAAATGAACTGGAAAATGAATATGCTTACATTTGCAGGAGTTTCATGTAGCTAAATGGCTGAAGGAAGGCGCTGAGGCATCAGGTGTTGCGGAGATTGACAGAAATGTGCAGGAAGTTGTTGAAAAAACACTCACCGACATCGGAAAACGCGTTGGCGATGCCGTGTGCGAACTCTCCAGGAAATTTGACAAATGGGATCGCGAAGATTTCCGCCTGACACAGGACGAGAGCGACCAATGTCTTGGCCAACTGACAGCCCGCGACATTCGCGACATTGTATTTGCCCAACAGCAGGTGCGCAATTTTGAACAGATGCAAAGATCAGCCCTGCAGGATGTCGAGGTCGAAACACTACCCGGTGTCATCCTCGGTCACAAAACATACCCGTTCAGTCGGCCGGCTGTTACGTGTCGGGAGGCAAATACCTGGTGCTGGCATCGGCGCATATGTCGGTGATCACCGCCACGGTTGCCGGTGTTCCCCGCGTTGCCACCTGCGCCCCACCGTTCAATGGTGCACCGGCAAGCGCCATCGTGGCGGCATAGCACATGTCCGGAGCGGACGAGATTTATGCTCTTGGCGTCATTCAGGCCATCGGAGCCATGGCGCTGGGGCACGCAAAGCATCCAGCCGGTTGACCTCTTGATTGGTCCCGGTAATACATTTGTCGCAGAAGCCAAACGGCAATTGTATGGACGTGTCGGGATCGACCTTTTTGCAGGGCCAACCGAAACATTGGTGATCGCCGATGAGACCGTTGATGGAGATTTAAGCGCCACAGACCTGCTCGGCCAGGCGGAACACGGGCCGGACAGTCCCGCGATCCTGCTGACGACCTCCGAAAAACTGGCAAAGGAGACGATGGCAGAGATAGAGCGTCTGCTGGACATTCTCCCCACGGCAGAACACGCCCGCAAGGCATGGGAAACCTATGGTCAAGTGATTGTCGCTGATGATCACGACGAAATGTTGAAATTGGCAAACGACATTGCCTCCGAACATGTGCAGGTGATGACCGATCGCGATGACTGGTTCATGGAAAATATGGTCAATTATGGCGCCCTGTTCCTGGGACCGCGCACCAATGTCGCCTGTGGCGACAAGGCCATTGGCACGAATCACACGCTGCCGACAAAAAAGGCTGCGCGCTATACCGGTGGCCTGTGGGTCGGCAAATTTCTTAAAACCTGCACCTACCAGAAGGTGCTGACGGAAGAAGCCAGTGCCCATGTCGGGCACTATTGTCGCGGCTAGGTGCGCTGGAAGGCTTTGCCGGCCACGGAGAGCACGCCAATGTGCGGGTTCGCCGGTATGGCGGTGACAATGTTCCCTGTGCCGGAATTGCCGGGGAACTGCCCGACACATGATCAACCTGGCAAAGGGCTGCGACCTGTATAGGCCCGCCGTTGATACTTGGCTTGACCACATCGATTTGCAGGCACAGCCAACGTGTATATACATACAGCTGACAAAACATATTCAAGCCCTTGCAGCCAGACCGATCACAGCCATGAAAAAAATATCCGGGCGCCCCCCTCCTCCCGTGACACGAACCAATGGCGATCAGACCAAGGAAAAAATTCTGCACGCGGCTGAAGTTCTTTTCGGAGAGAATGGCTATGATATAGTTTCGCTGCGTGACATCACCGGTAAAGCTGGCGTGACGCTTGCTCTGGCCAGCTATCATTTTGGAACCAAAGACAATCTTTTCAAACTGGTTATTTCCCGCCGGGCCGAGACATTGAACACGCTGCGTAGGCTAAGGTTGGAGAAACTGCGGGAAGACAATGATCTGACACTTCGCGCGATCCTCGATGCATTCATGGAGCCGCTGTTTGCTCAAATGCGCTCGAGTGACGAAGGGTGGCCATCCTATGTGATGCTGCTGTCCAAGCTCGGACAATCAAACAGATGGATCGATATCCTGCGGGAAAACTTCGATGAGACGGCAACCCTATTCATTGGAGAATTACGCAAGATACTTCCAAAAGCCAGCGAGGAAGACCTGCTACGCACATTTTCACTGGTCCTGCATTTGATGCTGGTCGGTGTCAGCAACAACCAGCGTCTGGATACACTATCGGGCGGCATATTCCGCGCCGCCGACCTCGACAAGACCTATGATGTGCTTCTGCGTTTTGCCGTTGCCGGTATGGAGAGCATCAGGAACTGAACCCTCCTTGAAACTGGGTACGACCGCGAGTGACCGACCACAGAACGTCTTCAAGTAAACCCCTATTGGAGGGCGGAAAGCTGGGTCACTCGCCGAGGCGGAACATGTTGAGTGGCAGAAGGTGCGGCTGGCCAGTCTCATCGCTTTGTGCAAATGGCGCTTCGGTATAGAGTTCGAAGGGAAACCATTTCCAGTCTTTTGCCCATGTCCAGCAACCGTGCTTGTGGTAAACGTCCGCGACGGTGTTAGAGAAACGCTTATCAACCGGCACCTGAAAATATTTCACTTCCTCATTGTGAAAATAGGTCATCGCCAGCGGCAATGCCCGCTCTGAGCAATAATTCGACATCCACTGTTTGAAGCCTATTTCCTGACGCAAATGTTCCACGACCCTGTAGACCTGAAGGTGATCCTCATGGCCGTATTCCCCCCAGGGGTTATGGGTAAACACATTCATGTCGGGCGTCAGGATGGACTTGAGCCTGTCATAAATGAGACTGTAATTCTTCTTGTAACTGGTCTCGATACCTTCGGCAGGGGCATCGCTTTTTCCGATCACGCGTTTGACTTGCTGCTTGAGATCGCGCAGCGTGGCTTCGAACCCCAGCTCAATTCCAAAATCACCAATTTTGGGATTGCCCCAATCGGCGCAACCATTGGTGGCCGCTTCCGGTATTTTCAAAGAAATGACATTGTCACGCGGATAATCTTGCAGAACAGCATTACGGGCCTGCCCAACATCGGGTTGCGGCCAGAAATCCTCGTAGACAAGAACGATCTGGTCGACATCTCTAAGAATGCCGCCAAACCATAATAATTCATCATCTGGATGTGCCGCAATAATGATGGAATTCTTCAAGATACCGTTGTGTTTCATTGCCCCTCCTCAAGTAACTCACGCCGCTTGTTCAGCCTCCAGACCACGACCCGTCCTGCCATTCTCCCAATCAGGCTTCCCGCGCTCAAAAACATATATATCGTTGTAGCCGCAGTGCCAAATTTACGCTTGAATGCCTCGTCGCCAATGGTGAAATCAAAGCCGCTTCCACCGCGCTCTGTCCAGTTTTCCATAATGCCATCATACATCAGCAGTCCGGGTGAGTACTGACCAAAATTGTCATAGTCACAGCCGATGAGCAGATAGTAGAAGCGCCCTTTGAGGGTCACGCCAAACAGGATGCCGACCTCCTTGCCATCCGCCTCGAGCAGCCAGGTACTGGCCAGTCCCGTGCTGACGCCCTGTTGTGCCACGTCGATATAAAAACTCAGAACAAATTCCTGTTGAATGGGATCCTTGTTGAAGCGTCCGGCCCGCAGTGAGGCAAGTCTGGTCAGGGCGCGCTGAATCTCGTCAGGATCATGCAACTCCTTCAGGCTGGCGGAATGGTCCCTGTGCAACTTTCGCATCTTGCGATCGATCATTTTTCGCAGTGAGCCATTCAATGCGCTCTTGCGCCACTCGTCATAGGGTTTCCAGAGCACAGATGCATGGGAGGAAAATCCGAGTGGAATGGGATCGGTCCCGGTAACAAGCATAAATTTCCTGCAATCTTCCTCACGGACAGGGCGCATGCGCAACAGGTCAAAACGTGGCAAGGCCTTAACCAGTTTCCTGCGCAACGCAGGGTCTCTTTCGAGATCCTGCCAGAATGCGGGCAGGCCAACCGGAACGGCATAGTCACTGACGCCAAGATCCGCTGTTTCCAGCAGTCTGAGGCCAAATTTGCGCCGCAGAATCAGAGGTAGAACAAACTGCAAAACGCCATCGTCCTGACGGCGGGCCACAAGAAAATGCGGCCTGGCACCGCGATTCGGCGCGATTATCCTGTAAAAGGCGTCCAGCCAGATCGGCTGCTGATAAACATGAGCATCGGACGCATCGACGAGGTCAGAATATTCATCGCTCTTGAAAGCAAAGCCTGGAGCCAACTCGATGCTGTATTTTGCGCTGATCGTTGATGACATGGATGAATATATCTGCCGGCTGCAGGCTTTCCGGTTTCAAGATTGCAGGCACGGGTTCCCATGCATTCGAACGGATAGTCTACTGGGGATAGGTTAAAGACTAGCAAAGATCGTGTCCCGTGGCGTGTTGGCTTATACCAAAGTTCGATGATACCTTCACAGGTGTCTTGGGCGGGCAAGAGTCAAACCGAATAACTCATATCCTGAAGATTTCTGCAGACTTGTCCAGCAATTGCCCGGCATAGGCAGCGGCGGCCCCGGTTGATTGCTTGTAAAGGTAATAATTGGACGCGATTTTCAATATTCTCTCCGCAAACTCCCTGTCGGAGGTGGCGGATTCCGCGTTACCATGAGACAGCAATTCCTGCATGGCCATGCCGCGGCTGTGAACAATGGGCTTCAAGGCGAACACGCCGTCCATGATCATACCCGAACCGCTATACCGGTAGCGTTTTGTATCATAGGGCAGAAGCAGAATATCCACATCCAGAAGAAGCTGGCGAAAGCGTTCTTTTGACATGCCGCTTTCCAGATATTGTATGGTCACATTCGCATTGCGGCCAGCACTCAGACGGTTTGCGACCTCAATCATCAGTCGGCGCATTCGTTTTGACCGGACGGCCTGGTAGACGATCCGGATTTTTTGTTCGCCGTTGCCACGTGGGGCCAATTGCCGCAAATGTTTCAAGATGCCGGCAATGCGGTAGCTCCCCTTTTCTGCTCGTTGGCGACCCAAAACGCCAACCTTGATCTCATCATGAGAATTGTGTGACAGACTCGTGTGATCCACTTCATCGGCGAAGATGGTACATGGAAGATTGAACTGACTTGCAATCGCCAATCCATACTGTTTTTCCAGACGCTGGCGTAGCTCGGTGGTTTCGGTATGCAAAGACAGCAGGCCGGCCCGGCAACAGGTGTGCAGGCGCTCCATGAATGATGCAGGAAAACCGGATACCACGTCTTCACTCAGCAGGCGCAACATAGCCCTGGGCGCCTGCGGGTCTTCCAATTGCTCATAAAATGCGACCAGAACAGCAATCTCGTCGGGACCGGCGGACGGGACAATCAACATATCAGCCGGGCCTGCTTCAAAACGCCGGACGGCAGCAGACAAAGCCTCCACATAGGAAAGATACCGCTCCGGTACAGGTGGTTTGCTGCGGACAGAATCATCGCTGCTGTCGTGTGGCTTGTTGCCTTGCCGATCTCCCACGCCGGATTTCGCAAGCAGAGGAAACACCGGATATATCTCGACACCCGTCATCTGGTCTGCGAGTGCAAAGTCGAAACGGGTCAGCACAATTATCCGATCATCGGGCAGCATCATGCCGAGTGCCGAAATCTGGGTGTGCTCATGCCCATCAAGCGACGAAAGCTGCGGCTGTACAAGTAGTATTTTTCTTGTTGTCACTGGCCCACTTTTCTTTCAATGCCGAAATAGGCAAATCTCTCTTTGGAGTTGATCCCCGAGGGACCGTTCATCAAAAAATGAAGCCTTTTTGCTTTCTGGTAAAAAATTATCCTATTGGCAAGGGACGTCTTCAGCATGAATAACGAGAATTTTTTATGTATATTTCACAATGGAAACAAATATAAAACCCTGATAGTGCGCAATCCGCCTGTGAAAGAGATATATATTCCATTCTTACAGAGACAGGCAATCCTTTGTCAAAAGTGGTTACACAAGACGATTGGCAGGCGCAACGTTTGGGAGGTTGTCATAGTCCATCAAATGACCTTGCGTCTACAGCTTTGATCGCCACGCGTATACAGCATTGAAGCTCCGGCCAAAGCGATGGCAATCGGACCTGATACCGCTGAAAAAGCTACAAAAGCAGTCAAGGCGAACAATAGCGTTTCCAGACGGGACGCCCATTTCGGCATTGGATTGAATGGTCTCGACTATTGTCTTTCAAACTTGGATATTCGCAAACCGACTGCAAAAGTATTAAAACTCGCGAATCACAGAGGGGGTATTCCATGAAACGAATGGGGATGATGATCGGCATCAAGGCAGATAAAATTGCCGAATACAAGCGATTGCATGCCAAGGCCTGGCCGGATGTGCTGGCAAAAATTTCTGAATGCAATATACGCAATTATTCAATCTTTCTGCGCGAACCGGAAAACATCCTGTTCGGTTATTGGGAATACCACGGGCAGGATTTTGCGCAGGACGCCGCGAAAATGGCGGCAGACCCGACAACCAGAGAATGGTGGAAGCTGACGGACCCCTGTCAAATTCCACTGGATAGCAGAGCCAAAGGCGAGCAATGGTCCATGATGGAGGAAGTGTTTCACAATGACTGAAAACAAACGACTGGCGGGGAAAAAGACCCTGATAACTGCGGCAGGCCAGGGAATCGGCAGGGCTAGCGTGGAGGCCTATATTCGCGAAGGCGCACAAGTCTATGCAGCAGACATCAATGAAAAGTCCCTTGCCGAACTCGCGGAAATCGATGGCGTCACCGCCCTTCACCTTGATGTCACCGATCCGCAGGCAATTGATCTGGCTCTGGAACAGACCGGGACGCTCGATATTCTGTTCAACTGCGCGGGATTTGTGCATTCGGGCTCGATCCTGGAATGCAGTGAGGAAGACTGGGACTTTGCATTCACATTGAATGCGCGGGCGACCTTTCGTCTGTGTAAAAAGGTTATTCCGGCCATGCTGGAAAATGGCGGCGGCTCCATCATCAACATGTCTTCTTTGGCCTCATCACTGAAAGGCGTGCCCAATCGCTTCGTCTACACGGCATCCAAGGCTGCCGTGATCGGGATTACAAAATCCATAGCGGCCGACTTCATGACGCAGGGCCTGCGGTGCAATGCCATTTGCCCGGGGACAGTCGATAGCCCGTCGCTTCATGAACGATTGCGCGCCAGTGGCGACTACGAAAAGGCCAAGAAGGAATTTATCGCACGGCAACCGATGGGGCGGGTCGGCAAGGCAGAGGAAATCGCCGCGCTGGCAGTCTATCTGGGCAGTGACGAAAGTGCATTCACCACCGGTCAGACACACATTATCGATGGCGGTTGGGCCACTTGATACTGCAACCGATGAAAACAGGGACAAAAAAATGAAACTTTTACGTTTTGGCACCGCTGGGCAGGAAAAGCCCGGCATTCTGGACAGTGACGGCAACATGCGGGATCTGTCGGCGCATCTGGCTGATATTTCCGGTGATGCCCTGAGTGACGAAGCACTGGGCCAATTGGCCAAGATCGATCCGACAACTTTGCCGCTGGTGAAGGGCAACCCACGCCTTGGACCCTGTGTTGCAGGTGTTGGCAAATTCATCTGTATTGGTCTTAATTATTCCGACCACGCGGCTGAATCCGGAATGGACGTGCCACCTGAACCCGTGGTGTTTTTCAAGGCGACCTCAGCAATTTGTGGTCCCAACGATGATATCGAGATTCCGAGGAATTCAACGGCAACCGACTGGGAAGTCGAACTGGGCATCGTTATTGGCAAACACGCAAAATATATCAACGAAGCTGATGCCCTTGATCATGTCGCCGGTTATTGCGTTGTCAACGATCTTTCGGAGCGCGACTTCCAGATGAAGCGTTCCGGCCAGTGGGTAAAAGGCAAATCGGCTGATACATTCGGACCGATTGGCCCCTGGCTGGTGACCCGTGACGAGGTCCCCGATCCGCAGAACCTGTCAATGTATCTGGATGTCAACGGCAAGCGATACCAGGACGGCACGACAAAAACGATGGTCTATGGTGTTGCCCACGTGGTTGCCTACCTGTCACAGTTCATGAGCCTGCAGCCCGGTGACGTGATTTCCACGGGCACACCACCTGGTGTCGGCTTGGGCCAGAAGCCAAATCCCGTCTATCTCAAAGTCGGCGACCGGATGGAACTTGGCATTACCGGTCTGGGCACACAGGTTCAGACAACCATAAAGGCTTGATGGCCCACTCCCCAGCCAAACGCTCTCAAAGCACCTGCCTTTTCGCCGATGTGTGGGAAGGCAGGTCTGTTTCCACGATGAAACGGAACAGGGCTGGTGGCATAATTCGCGATGCTTATGATGGTCGCCTTGACAGCGACGGGCACCAACGCGAAGGTAAGGTTCCTGATAGCATAGTGACAAGGATTGCCTTGTGCCTTTCCACTATTCAAACGATGGGTTGGCCCGCTTTGGCTGCACGACGTTGAAAAGCATTTGAGGCCAATCATGTCGAATACTGAAGTACCGCCGAATTATACTCCGCTGCCGTCGCGCCATGGCGGTCGCATCCTTGCAGACCAATTGGCGCTGCTTGGCGTCAAGAAAGTCTTTTGTGTTCCAGGCGAAAGTTTCCTGGGGTTGCTCGACGGGCTCCATGACCAGCGCGACACCATAGAGGTCATTACCTGCCGGCATGAGGCCGGTGCTTCGAATATGGCCGATGCCTATGCCAAGCTGACCGGCAAGCCGGGCATTTGCGCGGTCACACGCGGCCCCGGGGCAACCAATGCGTCGAATGGCATCCACACCGCGTTCCAGGATTCAACACCGCTGATCCTGCTCATCGGCCAGGTCAGCCGCGATGCGCGTGACCGAGAGGCTTTCCAGGAAATCAATTACAGCAAGATGTTTGGCGACATGGCCAAATGGGTGGCGCAGATTGATGACGTCAGGCGCATTCCGGAATATATTTCAAGAGCATGGCACGTGGCGCAGGCCGGGCGCCCCGGCCCCGTGGTCCTGGCTCTGCCTGAAGACGTGCTGTCCGACCTTGCAGAGATACACGATCTGCGTGCGCAACCGGTGACAAAGAGTTCACCGACGGCTGAAGCGATCATGGAACTTGGCGCCCTGATCGAAAAGGCAGAACGCCCCTTGCTGGTTGTTGGCGGTCCTTCGTGGAGTGCCAAATGCGCCCATAAGGCCATGGATTTTGCCAGTCGCACCGGGCTGCCGGTTGCCACGTCCTTCCGTTGTCAGGATTATGTGGACAACAGACACGAAAATTATGTCGGCGTCATCGGCATTGGACCGATCCCTGAATTGCGGCACCGCATTATGGAAGACGTCGATCTGTTGATTGGCGTCGGACCACGCTTCGGGGAAATGACGACACAGGGCTATTCGCTGTTTGATATTCCCAATCCGCAGATGCGCTTTGTGCATGTGCATCCCGGCGCCGACGAGCTTAACACCGTCTATGCCGCAGACCTGGCGATCACCTCGGCACCGGAAACCTTCTGGCAGGCAGCCCACGCCTTGGAAGATGGCAATGGCGTGACGAAATGGGCACAATGGCGTGCGCAGCAACGCTCGGATTATGAAGCCTTTTCTGTTCCCGTGGATGGACCAGGCAGGCTCAACATGTCTGAAGTCGTCGGACACCTTTCCGCATCCCTGCCCGATGATGCCATTTTCGCCAATGGAGCCGGTAACAATACAGGCTGGGTTCACCGGTTTCACCAATATCGCGGGTACCGAACGCAACTGGCTCCCACTAGCGGCTCCATGGGCTATGGCGTTCCTGCAGCAATTGCCGCGAGTATTGCGGAACCTGATCGCGCGGTCGTGTGCATATCAGGCGACGGGTGTTTTCTGATGACGGCGCAAGAGCTGGCGACTGCTAAAAAATATGCAACCAAAGTAATCTTCATTGTCGTCAACAACAGCATGTATGGCACCATTCGCATGCATCAGGAACGACATTTCCCGGGGCGGGTCATCGCAACGGAACTGACAAACCCCGACTTTGTCGCCTACGCCAATGCATTCGGCATTGCCGCCGAGAAAGTGGAGACGACCGAGGCGTTCCCGGCGGCATTGCAGCGCGCACGCGATTCAAACAGCAACTATCTCATCGAACTGATTGTCGATCCCGAAGCCCTGACGCCAACGCAGACATTGTCGGCAGCCCGTGCACAGGGTGAAGCGCAGCAGTCCTGACCCGGTCAGGCCATTATCAAGAAAGAATAAAAACGGATGATTGATCTCTACACCTGGACCACACCCAATGGCCGCAAGGTTTCGATCCTGCTTGAAGAGTTGGGCGTCGACTACAAAGTCTTCCCGATCAATATCGCTCACGGTGAGCAGCACGCACCAGACTTTCTTGCCATCAGCCCCAACAACCGGATCCCGGCAATTGTCGACCATGACAATGGATTGAGCCTGATGGAGACCGGCGCGATCATGCTCTATCTGGCAGAGAAATATGACCGGTTCATGCCAACTGATCCGCGGGCAAAGGCCACGGCGATCGAATGGCTGATGTGGCAGATGGGCGGCCTTGGCCCGATGCTCGGTCAGGTCCACCACTTTGTCCACTACAACCCGGACAAGTCCGACTATGCGAGCGAACGCTACAGTGCGGAGGCCCACCGCCTCTATGGCGTTCTGGACAGACGCCTTGAAGGCCGTGACTATATCGTTGACGACTATTCCATCGTCGATATGGCCTGCTGGCCATGGATCTCGCGCTATGAGTGGCAGAAAATCGACCTGGCGCAATACCCCAATGTGCGCGCCTGGTACAAGCGGATCCTGCAACGCGAAGCTGTTCAAAGGGGCTACCATGTCCCGAAAAACGTCGGTGAGATTCCGGCCGGCTGAACAGACTGCAGCGACTTAGAGCATATCCCGAGGCGCAATTGCGCCTCGGCAACCAACCACAAGAGCGGCGCGATTGTGTCCTGACACCATGGCTTCATCGAGTGAACGCCCTGCCAGGAATGCCGCAAGGAACCCGCCGTTGAAGCTGTCGCCTGCAGCGGTCGTATCCACAACTTTTGACGCCGGTGCAAACACCAGTGAAGGATTGACGGGCGCATTGATCGGGATCGGGCCTTTTGCGCCGCGCTTCAAAACCCCGGTCCTGACACCGCAGGCTTCAATACGGGCCAGCACGGATGCTTCATCCGCATCGCCGAAAAGCGCCATCTCATCATCCATGGAGGGTAGAGCAATATCACACAGACGCCAGGCCGCAGACACGACGTCCCGGGCGGTGTCCTCACTGTCCCAGAGACGCGGCCGGTAGTTGGAATCAAAGGCGAAAACGCCGCCCCTGCCACGAAAGGATTTGATCCAGTCAAACAACGCCGCGCGAATGGCTGATGGCAGGATGGCAAGTGTGATGGCGGAAAGATAGATCACATCAAAGCCTTCCAGCACTGAAAAATCCGCATCCGAACCCTTTTGAAACAAGGTACGCGCTGCCGAGTTTTCCCGCCAATAGGCAAAAGTGCGCTCGCCATGATCGTCGGTATTGATGGCATAAATGCCCGGAAGACGGTCATCGACACGCTGCAATTGATCGGTGGAAACATCCTCGGCTTCAATGAAATCCGCCATCCGGTCTGACATCGTATCCGTACCGATGGCGGACACGAATGCAACGTCGTGAGCACCCCTTATCTCACGAACCAGGTAGATCGCCGTGTTCAGTGTATCACCGGCAAACCCGACCTGTGCAGTCGTCCCGGCAGGGTCCAGCGCCAATTCCACCATGGCCTCCCCGACGCAGGCGATACGACAATGTGTGTTGCTCATTGATGCTGTCCCTCACGGTCACCCGATGCCCTTTCGGTTGGTAGAGCGTTTTTTCACCAAATGGAACCATTAGTGCGTGTCTGGCCTATTCATTCTGGCCCGATTCACTTTTGAGAGTAAGCTGCAGAAGCCGAGCAAAAGCACTGATCGGTCAATTATCCCCACCCCTGTAACAAATTGTTACTCTTCATCACCTTAGGTGCAGGGGCCATGCCGCAACCGGAAACACCCAATGAATGGCGTTTTGTGTCTGATCCGTTGGCTCGGGGTCCAACCCATTTTGCCAAACACCAAGGCTTGCCCCTTGCATCGCCCTCTTGGAAAATGCACTCATTGCCCGTTCATGCGGTTGTAGCGACCGCGCAGTACAACAGGACCCAAGCATGCATCCGACAAACAACCGTATCGCCGATCTCGTTCCGGAAGTCAGAACCTGGCGTCGCTGGCTTCACCAGCATCCCGAACTGCAATTCGACCTTCCAAAAACGTCCCGCTACATTGCCGATCAGCTTGGGACAATGGACATGGACGAGATTCACGAGAATATTGCTCAAACGGGCATTGTCGCGATTATCAAGGGGACCGGTGACGGCCCGACCATCGCATTGCGTGCCGACATGGACGCGCTTCCGATGGATGAATATTCAAACGATGAGCACGCTTCGAAAACACCCGGGGCCATGCATGCCTGTGGTCATGATGGCCATAGCGCCATGCTGCTGGGAGCGGCAAAATATCTGGCGGAAACACGCAATTTTTCAGGAACTGTCGTCCTGATCTTTCAGCCTGCTGAGGAAGGCGGCACCGGCGCAAAAGCCATGATCGATACCGGCCTGTTTGAGCGCTTCGGCATCGACGAGGTCTATGGCATGCACAATATGCCGAACTTGCCCGTCGGCCAATTCGGACTTCGCAGCGGACCGGTTCTGGCAGCAACGGATTTTTTCTACGTGGAAATCGAGGGCGTCGGCGGGCACGCGTCACGACCACACAAATGCAACGACCCGCTGGTGGCAGCCAACGCGATCTACAATGGCTTCCAGTCCATTATAACGCGCAATGTCGACCCGATCAGGAATGGTCTCATTTCGATTACAGCCATGCAATCGGGCGAGGCCAATAATGTCATTCCCCAGACAGCGACACTGAAAGGTACCGTGCGCAATCTGCACGAGGATACGCGTGACACCATCGAACGCCGCATGGGTGAAATCGTTGAAGGTGTTGCCAGCACCTATGGCGTGCAGGCCAAATTGACCTATGACAGGCTTTGTCCGGTTACCGTCAACCATGACGAACAGTTCAATTATGCAGCACTGGCCGCCGAACGGATTGTCGGAACCGACAATGTGGACCGGGAACAGCCAACCCGCCTCGGCGGCGAGGATTTCTCCTACATGCTGCAGGAAAAACCCGGCGCCATCATCTTTGTCGGCAATGGCAGCACAGCCGGACTGCATCACCCCGAATATGATTTCAACGACGAGGCCCTGCCCTATGGAATCGCCTTCTGGACCAATATTATCGAAGATCGGCTGCCTGTCTCGAAATAAATGAAAGTGGTCACAAGGCCGTAACCCGGACTACGGAAAATTGTGGGAAAGCCCAAACCAAAGAATAACTTCCCTGCGGTCACGCTGTACGCTCTTGCCAGCGGTATGTGCATCCTTATGATGCACGTACCTCGGCAATATTCGGTTTCATGATCCTCTGGGTGCTTCACTGAATGGGCTGATATTGTGAGGTAAATTTGTTCCTTCGCGTTGCCTGTCCGGAAATCTCATTCACAATTTCCCGCAAACGCGCCAACTGATGTGGAGAAGCGCAATGGCGCCCATTTTGGAAATTGAAGACCTGAAGAAACTGGCGCGCCGTCGCGTTCCGAAAATGTTTTTCGACTATGCCGATTCCGGATCCTGGACGGAAAGCACTTATCGGGCGAACGAGAGCGATTTCGCGCAGATCAAGCTGCGGCAACGGGTTGCTGTCGACATGACGAACCGGACGCTGGCGACCAAAATGATCGGTCAGGATGTGTCCATGCCGATGGCGCTGGCCCCGACCGGCCTTTGCGGCATGCAGCGTGCTGACGGAGAAATCCTTGCAGCCCAGGCCTGTGAAAAATTTGGCGTGCCCTTCACGCTTTCAACCATGAGCATCTGCTCCATCGAAGATGTTGCGGAAAACACCTCGAAACCCTTCTGGTTTCAGCTCTATGTGATGCGTGACAGGGAGTTTGCCAACAGCCTGATCGATCGTGCGAAAGCCGCCGGTTGCTCGGCGCTCGTCCTGACACTTGATCTGCAAATCCTCGGTCAACGACACAAGGATTTGCGCAATGGGTTGAGCGCGCCACCCAAATTCACCCCGAAACATATCTGGCAGATGGCGACGTCTCCCCGATGGTGCATGTCCATGGCGCAAACAAAACGGCGCACATTCCGTAATATTGTCGGCCATGCCAAGGGCATATCGGATTTGTCCTCATTGGGCGCATGGACCAATGAGCAGTTCGACCCGAAACTGTCCTGGGATGATGTCAAATGGATCAAGGACCGTTGGGGTGGCCCACTCATCCTGAAGGGTATTCTGGACAAGGAAGACGCGGTCAAATCCCTCGAATGCGGCGCCGATGCCATTGTCGTATCAAACCATGGTGGGCGGCAGCTTGACAGCGCATCATCGGCAATCGCCATGCTGCCCGAAATCGTTGAAGCGGTCGGCGACAAGGTGGAAGTGCATGTCGATGGCGGTATCCGCTCCGGACAGGATGTCTTGAAGGCCATGTGCCTCGGAGCCAAGGGCACCTATATCGGTCGTCCCTACCTCTATGCGCTGGGTGCCATGGGTCGCGAGGGCGTAGACAGGATGTTCGAAATCATGCGCAACGAAATGGACGTCACCATGGCGCTGTGCGGCGAGCGGGATGTCCACAACCTGGACCGTTCCAATCTGCGCTCGGTTTTCGGCGAACGGGTGGAATGATTCATACCAACTGATCCAGAACCAGCCGTGTCATCACGACACGTCTGGTTTTGCTATGACTTCTGGTCGGCCATTTCGTTCAATTGCATCCGCAGGAATTCGCCGGTTCCGGTGTAGTGGTCGATCAATCGTTCAACGGCCAGGTCCGCGTCTCGCGCCAGGGCCGCTTCACAGATCATGGCATGTTCCTGTGCCACATTGCGCGATGGATAGGCCACGGTTCCCGCCAGGTTGCGGTAACGAATATTGAGATCATAGAGCTGCTCGCAATAGCCGATGAGAAAACCCGAACCACAGGCTGACAAGAGCGACATGTGGAACAGTTTATGGGCTATCTCCCATTGCGGACTCGCCCGGTCTGAGGTCTTGCCGGAACGCGGTGTTTTGGTCAAACGGTGATGGGCGAGCAACACGCCCTCCTCCCATGTAGCCAAACCGGAAGCAATGGATTCCCGCAGCGCCCGGTCTTCCAGCCAGCAGCGGGTTCGCAGCAGTTCTTCAAAGGCGCTGACGGAAATGTCCGAAACACGAAATCCTCTTTGATCAAGCCTCTCGACCAGCCCTTCGGAGGTCAGCATGCTCAAGGCTTCACGGACCGGACTGGCACCGACGTCATAGCGATCACGCAGCAATTCGATCTTTAGCTTCTGCCCGGGCTGAAGGTCACCCTTCAAGATATCGCCACGCAAACGCTCGAACAATTGCGCGGTGATCGAGGAACTGCCGGTTGTGCCATTGTCCGGTTTTGTCGCCACATCAATAGGCATATTCAGGTCACCTCGCCGGAAGGTTGCTTGGCGGCGGTATCAACCGACCCGCCAAACTCATGCATATGGGCTTCACGCAATGTGTTCTTTTGCACTTTGCCCATGGTGTTGCGCGGCAGCGCATCAACAAAATAGCAGATCCTCGGCAATTTGAATTTGGCAAGATTTTTGCCCAGTGCCTGCCTGACAGAATCACTGGTCAGCGTGCTGTCTTTCTCGGCGACAATGACAGCAATGATCCCCTCTCCGAAATCGGCATGCGGTACGCCGATAACGGCGCTTTCAACAACGCCCTCCATGTCGTCGATTTCCGATTCAATCTCCTTGGGATAGACATTCAGACCACCGGTGATGATGAGATCCTTGCCGCGCCCGACAATGACAAGGTAGCCGTCTTCATCCATCATGCCGAGATCGCCGGTGATAAAATAACCGTCGGTGCGAAATTCTTCTTTGGTCTTTTCGGGCATCCGCCAATAGCCGGAAAAAACGTTTGGACCGCGCACTTCAACCATGCCCACTTCCCCATTTTCCAGAACCTGTCCGCTCTCCGGTTGGGTGATGCGTATGTCGGTTCCGGGCAAGGGGAAGCCGACGGTTCCGGGTTTACGGTCACCGCCATAGGGATTGGAGGAATTCATGTTGGTTTCGGTCATGCCATAGCGCTCGAGAATGGCCTTGCCGGTGCGTTCGCTGAACTGGCGGTGGGTCTCGGCAAGCAAAGGCGCAGAACCGGAAATGAACAGCCGCATGTTTGCAGCCTGCTGGCGGGTCAGGCGGGGATTTGACAGAAGCCGGGTATAGAAGGTGGGAACCCCCATCAGGACAGTTGAGGACGGCATGGCATCCAGAACCGCGTCCGGATCATAGGCTTTGAAAAAGCGCATCGATGCGCCGGACAATAAGACCACATTGGTCGCGACGAAAAGCCCGTGCGTATGAAAAATCGGCAGCGCATGAATCAGCACATCCTGCGACGTGAAGCGCCAGATGTCGCAAAGCACCGCGGCATTGGACAGCAGGTTTCCGTGGCTCAGCATGGCCCCTTTGGACCGACCTGTCGTGCCCGATGTGTAGAGAATTGCGGCCAGATCATCTTCGCACCGTGCGACGTTGTCAAAATGAGTGGCCAGCAACGACGCCTTTTGGGTCAACGAATGCGCGCCTTTTGGGTCAAGAGTCATGACCTGCGCGCCAATGGTCTTTGTTGACAATTCCTGCATCGGCGCGATGGCATCAGCATCGACGATGATCAGGGATGGTTCGGCATTCTCGACAAAATAGGTGATTTCGCTCATCGTATAGGCGGTGTTAAGCGGTTGATAGACGCAGCCTGCACGGATGACGGCGAGATAGAAAAGCAGGGCCTCAACGCTCTTGGCGGCCTGCACGGTGACCCGATCACCGGGTTTCAGACCCATATCAATCAGCGCATTGGCATATTGCGCTGACCGGTCGAGCATATCGCCATAGGTCACCACGCCATCCCCATCATGGATGAAGGGGTTTGAGCGATCCTCAATGGCCGCGCAAAAGCCGTCAAACAGCGCGTTGGTTTTCGTCATGTGCTCTATCTTTCAGGCCAATCTGCAGCCCGGTTTCCATCCCTGATTGCGCTCAATGTTCGACGGCGCCCGACAGATGTCAGTTACGCGTCTGGCCTGTACCCTGATAGCATCAAAAGGACCAGGCTTCTATTTGCTTGTTTCTTCACTCAGCACGAAATCAAAATCAACCCTGAAATAGGGCGCGGTGATCTTGTCTTTTGCTTCAAAGGCATCGGGAATGCGTGTCGTATCATTCTGTTCGACATATTCCATGATGAGATCTTCACGCACGCCAAAGACCGCATCCTCGTCCAGGTATGGATCATCGCTTGGGAAAACCTCGGTAACCAGCGAACGGTAGCCGGGTGCCTTGATGATGAAATGCAGATGCGAAGGGCGCCAGGCGTGGCGGCCCGTGGCCCGCAGCAATTCCCCGACCGGTCCGTCATCGGGTACCGAATAGGGCGAAGGCCTGACCGTTGTCAGTGCATAGGCGCCATCGTCACGGACCTTTATGCTGGCGCGCAGGTTATATTCGGGCTGGGCGCCATCCTGATTGGAATAGAGGCCATTCTCAGCCGTCTGCCACAATTCTATCACTGCGCCTGCAATCGGCTTGTCCTGCGTATCGCGCACTTTTCCCTCAACGATGACCGTGGCCCCGTCATTGTCGCGTTTGAGGTCGCCCCCGAAGGACAGGTCAGGCGCACCCAGGATGTGAAAGGGCCCCAATACGCTGGAGGATGTGGCTTCCGGTCGGGAGTTGACCATGTCGACCAGCGACGATACGCCCAGAACATCGGAAAAAAGCACAAATTCATTGCGCTCCGGCGTAGTGATTTCCCCGGCCTTGGTCAGCAATTCAATGGCCTTGCGCCATTCATCATGGGTCAGCTCGGTTTCCCTTATGCTGTCATGAAGATGCCCGACGAGGTTCTCCAGGACAAAACGCAGCCGCGGCGACGTCTCGGGCCCGCAATAGTCAAGAAAGGTCTGGGTCAGTGTATCCTTGGTCACGTTGCGCATGGCAACCTCCTATCAGTTCAAAAGCATGGTTGTAATGGCGGGAAAGCGGATGAGAATGATCAGGATAACCAGCATGACACCCGCAAAGGGCAGCGCGCCAAGGAACACATCCTTGAGGCTTATCCGGTCGTCGTCCAGTGTGGCCTTGATGACAAAACAGGATATTCCCAGCGGCGGTGTCAACAATCCGATTTCAGCCCCGATCACCGTGATGATGCCGAACCAGATCAGGCTGAGCCCCATGGGTTCGATGATGTCGATGAACAGCGGCACGACAATCAGAATGATGGATGCCGTATCCAGCAACGTTCCCAGAAACAGCATCAAAATCACATAGGCGACCATGATCCAGAAGAAGCTGAGATCGTGATTGTTGAGGAAGCTATGCAATTCATTCGGCAGGTCAACATAGCCCAGCATGCGGCTATACAGCGACGCGGTGGTGATCAGGAAAAGTATGCTGGCGGTGATATGTCCGGTCTCCAGCAGGGCTTCCCAGAACGAGCGCCCGGAGATGCAGCGGCGCGCCAGCGCAATCACCAGGGCCGTCAGCGAACCGGCGGCGCCGGCCTCCACCGGGGTCAGCCAGCCGGTATAGATGCCGCCCAGCACAATGAAAATGAGGAAGGCTAGTGGGGCGCTCTTGCGGATGATCTGCCACCAGCTCAAAAGCTCCTCTGCAGGCATCTCGACGATCCGTCCCCCGACGAAACGCGGAAAATATTTTGCCATGAATGCAATCGCGGCAATATAGGCGAGCGCCAGAAAAATTCCCGGCAGGATGCCGGCAATAAACATGTCCCCGACGGAAACCTCGGCCACGAAGGAATAGATGATGAGCATGGCGCTGGGTGGGATGATCATGCCCAGAACCGATGAACCGGCAACAACGCCGACGGCAAAACGGGGGTTATAGTCCAGCCGCAGCATCTCCGGCACGGAGACCCGGGTAAAGACCGAGGCCGAGGCAATGGAAGACCCGGTCACGGCGGCAAAGACCGCATTGGCCCCCACCGTGGCCATGCCGATGCCGCCGCGTATGCGGCGAAACACCTGATTCATGACCTGGTAGATTTCCGTACCGAGCCCGGCCTTGGAGACCAGCAATCCCATGAAAGTGAAAAGCGGTATGGTCGCAAACTCGTATTCGGTCACGCTGTCGCCAATCGACTGGCGCAGGAAATTGATGGCCAGGATGGGGCGGTCACTGACGAGCCAGATGGTCACGAAGGAGACGCTGGCGAGCGCCACGGGAATATATACGCCGAGATAGATCAGGGCGACGATGGCCAGGACCGACAGAAATCCGATTTCGACAGGGCTCATTTGTGGTCCTCCTCAGCGTCGGGCGTCATGCCGCCAACCTCAATGGAAACCGTCTCGGCCACTGTGTCATCGGGGCCGGAAATGACCTTGAACAGGAACAACAGGGCGCAGACGGACGCGCTGGCGGTAATGGCGCCATTGGCCGGCCACCAGGGCACGGTGAAGACGCCCGGCGTGCCGAAATAGTGGCAACGGGACGTGGCCTCGAGAAAATCGACCCACAGGTTGCCGGTCGGAGCGGGGCCAAAATCGGGCTGGGTGAAATAGTGGCAGGTTTCAAAGGATTCGACAAATTCAGGAAAGGTTGCATAGGCGATCATCACCATGACGATGCAGGCCAGCAGATCAATTGCCCTTGAAAGCAGATTGGCGACCTTCGGATAATTGCCGCCGATCACCGTGAGAAATCCGTCGGAGCGCATCAGACGGTTGACGCGCACGACATCGGGCAGTTGCAGGAAGACGATCAGGATCATCGAAAAGATGACGATCTCGACAACGCCCAGGAAGGGCGCATGGAACACCCCGCGCGCCACCACGTCGATGTTCATGATGACAACCAGAAACAGAACGGTCAGGGTGCCGAGGGCGTTGGCGCCGATAGCCAAAGCCTTGACGATGCCCGGGAGCCTTCGGACGGCCCGCCATGTTGCGTTTTCTGTGTGCATGACAGGCCGCCCGTTATCCTATTTCGTCCAGTCACGCACCGGCTCGGCGCCGGCTGCTTTCAGCTTGTCCATATAGGCGCCGAGCATGGCTGTGCCGGGAGCGCCTTTCTTGTCAAGCGCGGCGGCCCACTCCTCGGCGATATTCGGCATGGCGTCCGCCCAGGCAGCGCGCTGGTCCTGCGGCAGCACCACGACTGTTCCGCCGGCTGCCTTGAAGGCATCCAGGGATGAAGCCGCGCGGTCCATGGCCACATTGGCAACCTGATCGCGATATTCCACCGCAACGGTCTCCAGCACGCTTTTGACCGCGTCGGGCAATTTGTCCCAGACATCCTTGTTGACGGTGACCGTCTTGGTATTCACGGCGCCCAGATCAACCTTCAGCATATGCGGGGCGACCTCATAGATCTTGTAGGTCATTGCCGCTTCCGGCCACAGCATGGCAGCTTCCACCACGCCGGTCTGCACCATGTTGTAGAAATTCGGCAGACCACCGCGTACCCCCGCCACATCCTTGAGGCCTTCGAGGTAGCGCAGGTTGTAACCCGCTCCGGCTATTTTCAGGCCGGTCAGATCATCAAGCGAATTGACCGGTTCCTTGGAAAAGATCTCGTAGCTGTCAAGCACGACGCCAGTCGCCAGGTAAACCTGTCCCTCGGCTGCAAACTCGGCCTGCATCTGCGGGAATTCCCTGGCAATCTCGTCAACAGCCTTTGCCACCACCCGCGCATCCGAGGATACCATGGGGGTTGCGGCCGATATGGCCTGGCTTGGCAGGGCCGAATTGTGGAAAATCGTGGTGACGATGCCGATATCGCCCAGCCCCAACTTGATGCCTTCGAGAACACCGCGCGGCTTGACGATCTGGCCGCCATAGGCCTGCTGCCATTCGATCTTGTAATCGCCGGTACGGGCCAGTTCCTCGTCAACGCGGGGAATGAAGAAGTTGGAAAACTCCTTGACCCACATGGACCGGTCCGGGTAGCCGTCAATGGCGATCAGCTTGATTGTCTCGGTGGCATTGGCCGGCATGGCCGCACCACATAGGGTGGCACCCATCACTGCCGCGGCTGTCAGCAATGTTCTGCGTAATAATCTGCTCATCTCTTCCTCCTTTGTGACGGCCAACCTCCTGTTGACCGGTGTCGGCAATGGACGCTAGGGCGCCAATTGCCAGATCTCTGCGATCTCTGTTCCCGCCGCTTTGAAGAGTTTTGAAAGCGGGCAATATTTGCCGACCTCCTGCGCCACGCGCTGCAATGCATCGTGTGAGGCGCTGCCGTGGGATGTGATCGTCAGTTCGATCCGGCGAAACGGGATTTCGATTTCCTCTTCGAGCGTCACGCCGCGGCGGTCAAAAATGCATTTTGCCGCGATGTCGAGATGCCCGATATCAGTGCCAAGCCTGTCGGCGCATTTGTGACCGATGACATTTGTGCAGCCGATCAGAGCGGCAAGCGCCGTTTCTGTCGGGGTTGGCCCCGCATTGCCGCCGCCGCGTTCGCTCGGCTCGTCAATGGCAAAGGTCAGATCGCGAAAGGTGATGTCGGCGCGCGCGTGTGTTGGGCATGTGGCTGCCGCCCGCATCGTCACTTCCGTCTTGTTCTTGATAGCCATACTGATGCTCCTCAGGCGAAACTGCAAACATCTTCAAAAGCGAAACGCGGCAGCTTTTGAAACAGCGCCGCCTCATCGGCGTACCCCAGATTGCACAGAAAATTCGACCGCACGGTGGTGCCTTCAAAAAACTCCTGATCGACAATCGCGTTGGAAAAGCCCGACATGGCGCCCACATCGAGGCCGAGAGCCCGCGCCGCGATCATCAGGTAAGCGCCCTGCAACGTTCCGTTGCGAAACGCGGTGCTCTCGATATGGGCCGCCTTGCCTTCAAACAGGGGACGCCGATCCTCATGGGGAAACAGAAAGGGAAGTTCGCGCCAGAAATCCAGGTCATGGGCAATGATAACGGTCACCGGCGCCGAGGCCATCTTGCTCAAATTGGCGGGTTTGAGCGATTTGGCCAGCCGCTCACGCCCCTCGCTTGTGCGCACGAATACGAAACGCGCCGGCGAACAGTTCATGCTGGTGGCGCCCATGGAGACGACGTCATAGATGGCGCGCAATTGTGCTTCGGTGACCGGCCTGTCCGTCCAGGCATAGTGCGATCGGGCGCCCGACAGGATCAGCTTGATCTCGTCATCTCCCAGGTGCGAAACGCGCTGGCGCAAGGCACGGATCTCGTCCTGCGCCTGGCTGCGCAATTCTTCCAGTTCCGCACCTGTTGGCGCTATGGAAGCCGGCTTTGTCAATTGCCGGCTCCTGCCTTTGCGGCGTCCTGTTCGCTGATGATCGGGTTGGTGCAGATTCCGATTCCTTCAACTTCAACCTCGACGGTGTCGCCGGGAAACATGAAGACCGGCGGCGTGCGCGCGTGGCCGACGCCAGGTGGCGTGCCCATGGCAATCATGTCGCCGGGTTCCAGCGTCGCGAATTCCGACACGATTGCGATTGTCTTGGCCACCGGCCACATCATGTCGGAGGTCTTGGCAGTCTGCATCACCGTGCCATTGAGCCGCGACTCGATTTTCAGCCCGCTCGCACCAGACGGCAACTCATCGGCTGTCACGACTGTCGGCCCCAGTGCGCCGGTGGCGTCGAAATTCTTGCCAGGCGTCCATTGGTGGGTTTTTCTCTGGTAGTCACGTATCGATCCGTCGTTGAAGACCGTGTAACCAAAGACGTGATCAAGCGCTGCTTCCTCGCTGATGTGACGACCACCCTTACCGATCACCACCATCAGCTCTACTTCGTAGTCCAGCCGGTCCGAGCAGTCCGGTTTGACCATCGGGGCTCCGGCCGCCAGCATCGAGCTTGGCATGCGGATGAACATGGCCGGATAGGTCGGAATGTCGTAGCCGCCTTCCTTGACGTGATCGACATAGTTCAGACCGAGGCAGAGGATCTTGCCGAAACGGTTGAGAGGCAATGCAGGTGTGAGTGAACCGACGGGCACGCTGGTCCCGGATCTTGCAGCATCACACAGGGCGCCGACCTGATTTTCGTCAGCCTCGATGATCGCAGCAATATCCGTGCCGGAAAATCCGTCCTGACCGGTCAAACGAAAGGCGTCACCGCCGTCAACAACGTAGAGTGCGGTACCATGCCCGCCATTTTGCCCATCGTGGGCCACCATAAAACGCATTGCAAACCTCCATGCTTGAATCAAAATAATCAACATTTTCTTGTATTGTCAATTTTTATCGATATTTTATTTGTATTGACCGAGGAGGAGAATGAGATGCCCAAATGGATTGACTATGTTGAACAATCGCGGGCGCGCAGTTCGCTTGCCGCGGAATTTTTGTTGTGCGCACCACGCCCATCGCGCCGCCGGACGCTATGCAGGGTATTCTGCCGCGCCATCTGGCCTACCAGCTGAAAATGCAGGACGCCCACAAGCTGGTCTTTGCCGGCCCCCTGTCGGATGAAAGCTGTGAGGAGATGATGGGTGAAGGCATGATCATCTATCGTGCCGCTTCACTCGAAGAGGCGCGCGCCTATGCGGATGCCGATCCCATGCATAGCGAAGGCGGGCGCACCTATACGATCCGGCGCTGGCTGATCAATGAGGGTCACATTCCCGATGAACTCAAGCCGCTGCTGGACAATTGAACCCGTCCGCATGGCGTTGCTTATCGCTGGAGCGGACCCGCTGGAGGCGCTATAGACGAAATGGCGTACTATTCGACGACATGACGCATAGGGAAACGGCCGGGACAAATCCCGGCCGTCTGTTCCAGATCCGGTCGGGCAGGACTATTCCGCTTCGTCGGCCGGAGCGGCGTTCAACTGGCCGTAGTTCTTTTCGCCGATATTGTTGAGCAAATCGAGCTGGGTTTCCAGGAAGTCGGTATGGCCTTCCTCGTCCGTCAGCAATTCTTCGAACAGCGCCATGGTGACATAGTCACCCGCATCCCGGCAGATCTCGTAGGATTTCTTGTAGGATGCGCATGCGTCCTGCTCGCCGGCAAGATCGGCTTCCAGCACTTCCTTGATGTTCTGACCGATGCGCAAGGGTGCGACGCTTTGAAGATTGGGATGACCGCCCAGAAAAATGACACGCTCGATCAGGCGATCGGCATGCTGCATTTCCTCGATCGATTCGGCCTTTTCCTTCTGCGCGAGCTTCTTGTAGCCCCAATCGTCCAACAGACGATAATGCAACCAATATTGATTGACTGCACCCAGTTCCAGAAAAATGGCCTCGTTAAGCCGCTCTATGACCGCTTTGTCGCCCTTCATTAAATTCCCCTGCATAATGGTTGCGCAATTCGAGTAACTTCAGCCGATGAGGAATACGATCCTCCTCCGGCCAGTTGAAGCGCGTGTGGTACTCATCCGTCGTTCGGATGATAATGTCTACCACATTGGGGAAACAACGACAGCATTTTCCACGCTTTTCCATAGCGTGATACAACTTTACCGGGACAATCAATTGCCAGCAATCCTCATCCAGCATCACATTGATCGCCTGGATGATCTCTTTTTCGGTAATGATATTACAGTGACACGTAATCATTTTATCCAACCGCAAAGCTAAGCAAAGTTGTGGGACAAACAGCGCGGCGCTGCGTCCAGAGTTTCATTCACCATAGATTTAATGACTCTGAATCGAACGCATGTCAAATGAAATATGGAAATAACTCAATGATAACAACAGTTTAGAATTATTCTAAACAAACCGGCGTGTATATCCAGAAAGTTTCCTAAGGTCAGAAAAAGGCGATCAATTTGCCAAACAGAGACTTTATATTACTCAATATTGTATGCGCGGCATTAGGCGAGGTTAGCATACTATTCGCTACACCGGAGGTCAGGCTGATCGATATTGAACCGACAACCCCTGCAAGTCCTACAAGTCCCAGCCGCAGATGATGTAATTTTGAACGCACCGCTCTTTCGCCAGTTTCATTTGTATTTTGGCCAAGCGAGATCTCAATTTTATAATGTTTCAATGCAGCTTTGACGCTTTCATCAAAAACGTCATCAGTAGATTCCCCCGTAAGTATCTCATCAACGGCGACCACTACATTGTTTAGCGCATCGTCGGAAATATGTTTGGGGTTGATTGCCGGCGTAAGAGGTCGAGCATCGGGACCAATTATTGACGGTTGCACAGGTTGTAGAAGGGGCCTTAAGTCGTCATTGTTATCGCAAAGCAGTTTAACATCGTGGAGTGTAGTTCCAGGCCAAGGCTCGTCAGAAAATTCCAAGGTGCAGTGCCGAATACTTTTTGTCGCATCACTCAAAATGTACCACGCTGCAGGACGCATTTTGACAGTTTTTTGATAGTGTTGGACTGACAAAAAGACTGTTATGGACAAATTGTGAGAATAATTTGTGCCGTCCAACTGCCCAACGACTTTCTCCGCCAAGATCGTTTGCGCGGCCAATCGTAGCTCCAAATCTTCTGGATTTTGAACCGGAGGCACCGCCTGCGGTGGGCTATCTTTGGCAGCAATTTTCCCATTTTGATTGATTGCTGTAACAGGGGCGCCTTCAATCACACGTCTTTCTATCTCAGAACGTGTTGGCGGATTGAGCTTATCTCGAATAGCTTGTATCAATCGACGCATGCCTTCATGCGAAGTTGAACCGTCCCACGTTCTCAAATCCTGATATTGTGTCTCAGAAAAGCCATAGGGAAGTTTTGTGTCATCCATCCGAGCGTGAATAAGTTTTTCCTTCTTCTGCGCCCTTGATGCCTCCTCTATAACTGGGGTCGAATGACAGCTTTGTTCTGTCCAAAACGTCAAAATTACAGACGCAGTATCGAGCCTTTCATCTATAGAGGCACGCCACATTCCACCCGGTTGGATATCCCGATCCCACCAGCACGCAATCCCCTGACTAATCAGCATAGTTCTTATATCTTTAACAACTTCGTGGTCGGCGCTGGAGTAAGACAAAAATACAAACGGCAACGCGTCAGTGTTTGCTTCTGTTTTTTGACTCTCAATTTCCAAACCCGGTTCAACAGAATCTATTTCTTTGACAAAAGCCGCATTTGTTTTAATGCCATCCCACTTAGGCCAAGTGTCCGGATGCACTAAACCTGCAGGCAGTATTACGCCCGTGTCGCCCGTCATTTTCTCGAGTTGGCTCTGATCAAGTTTACTAGCGAAACTAAAGTTCGTTCGACCTGCACTACTTGTCTGCCCAGCCGACCTTAGACTTGAAACATCAGCTGCCCCAAGGTCCGCTTCATTAAAATTTGTCCCGGTGAAATCGGCTCCTCTAAGGTTACTGCTTCTAAGGTTGGCTTTGGTCAGATTCGCCCCTGTAAGATCAGCCCGACTTAGATCGGCTTGATGAAAATTCGCTCCTTTAAGAACTGCGTCTCTTAGATTCGCCTTTCCAAGATCCGCCTTTCCAAAGTTTGCTAGTCCAAGCGCGGCCCCTGTAAGGTCCGCACCTCCAAGGTTTGCTTCCTGCAGGTCTGCCCCTCCAAAATTCGTACCTGCTAGGTTTGCATTTCTTAAGTCAGCCCTCACAAGGTCAGCATTGGATAAATTGGCATCCCCAAGATCCGCTCTTATCAAATCCGCTTCTCTAAGGTCCGCCTCCATAAGGTCAGCTTCCATTAGATCGGCTCCTTTGAGGTTTGCCCCTCTAAGGTCGCCCCCTTGAAGAACCACTCCCCTAAGATCCGCCCCGGAAAGGTCAGCCCAAAAGGACGTGGCCTGTCGGATCTCGTTCCAATATTGAGTGCCGCACTTTATCCACAAGGGGTGTTCAGGGTGAGCCATACTATATCGTCCTCAGAAGCAACTGAAATCCTAATGTAAATAATATTTTCGCGCTACTATACTCAACCATGCGTGGGCTATTTGAACTACTGGGCTATGAATATTTTAGTCACTCAATTATTCAAGCTGCCAACAAGATACCACACAACCGAAAACAGCTTTCTCTCGACAAAGGTGTCGTTGTGATGGTTTGCTAGTGCTCGAATTTTATGGAATTTTTAACTGTTATTTCGGTGTACCGATAGGGCTTGCACGCTGTTCGATTAAGGCCCATCACAAAGGGGCTCTAATCAACCCCGATTGCCTTAGCCAAGTGCATACCGGATTGCATTGCAAAGACAGCAGCGACCTAGCTGGTCATTCATTATTGCACAAACCCCTACAACGCATGAATGCTGACCTCCCCACCGCAGACCTCGCGGGCAATGTCCACGACGTGCTGGTGATGGGTGAGATAGATGGCCTGGCCTGTTTGCCCGATCCGATGCATCAGACCGCAGGCCGCGCGGGTGCGTTGTTCGTCGAAGGTTTCAAACACATCGTCGCAGAAGAACGGCAGGATCGTGCCGTTCGACGCCATCTGTTCATAGGCGGCGGCGCGTAGCGCCAGGTAAAGCTGGAACCGTGTTCCCTTGGACATGGCGGAGGCTTCCTTTGCCACCTGATCGGAGGACTGTATGGCCATGAGCATTTCGGCACCGGCGCCAGGCTGCGTCGTCAGGGCGCCATAGGCGCCATTGGTGAGGTCACTGAATGCCTTTTCGGTCGCTGCCATCATGCCGCTGCGATGACTGTCGCGGTAACGGCGGATGGCCCGATCTGCCAGCATGTGGCCAAACCGGCCCTCCAGATATTTCAGGAGCGCCGCCTCCATTTCAGCCTCGATCGTGCGTTTGCGGGCTGTCAGGGCCGCAATATCGCTGTCACCAATCACTGCGTTCAAGGCAAGTGTGGCGGCCGTGCGCTCCTCAATGGCTTTGTCGAGTGCCTGCTCAATCCGGCTGATCTCGGTGTCGATTTCCTGCAAATCCGCCGCGGCCTGCTGGCCTGTCATGGCAGCCAGTTCTGCTTCGGCCTGCTCTCTTGTTGTCACATTCAGCACGGACAGAAGCTCTTGCGCCATGACCTTTGCCGTCGCCCGCAAGTCGATCGCTTTGGTTGCCGTTTTCACAGCCTCGCGCAGGTCCTCCAGTGTTGCCGTCTTGATCTCGGGATCAAAACCGGCGGCCAGTTCGCGGACTTGTGCATCGATTGCCTGAAGCGCAGCATGGCTTGCATCGAGATCGGCTTTCTCCGACTGGATGCGAGAAACCAGACCAACAAGGTCTGTCTCAATGCGCAGTGCCGCTGACACCTCGGCCTCACAGGCGGCGAAAACAGCCAAAGGGTCACTTTCCGATGAAACATCCCCAATGAACCCGAGCGCGCCGATACCGGCTTCAAAAAGCGCCAGATCATGCTCCATGCCTTCAATCTGCCGGCGAACCCCAGTCTTGCGTTCATTGATCTCGCGCAGGGCGCGCAAAGTCGGCAGGGCATCCAACAGGTCGATCTGCGCCGTCACATCGGGCAGATGCTGTGCAATATAGGCATCCCATGCCTGGCGGGCTGCGGAACGTGTTTCTGCTGATTGCGCACGCCGGGCTTCACGGCGTTCCACTTCCGCTGCCTCCCGGGCGAAATCAGCCTCGGCATTTTGAATGTTTCTCTGTTCTTCATCGTATTGTGCCATGCGTACCCGCGCCATGGAGACAAGCGCGTCCAGCTCTGCGTCTGGTTCACCAAGCTCTGTTGCAAGCGCATCCTGCAGGTCGCTTGCCCTCTGAAACAGGGGTGCATGTTCATTACCGATTGCAGCGCAAATTGCTTTCGTCTGTTGCGCGTCCTCAACCTGCTGAACCCATTGGCTCAATTCATCGGCCATGAGACTGTCAGGCAAGGCACAGGCCTGCAGAAGACCGACGAGCTGTTGGTGCAGGCGCGCGGCCTGTGCCTTTGCGTCCTCATGCGCCTTGCTGGCCGTCTCAAAGACCTGACGCGCTTCGATCTCTGCGCGAATGGCCTGCCGATGATCGGCGATTTCCCTGGCCTGCCCTTCCCTTATGCTGCGCTTGTCATCATCGGCATGCATGGCCATCTCAAAACGGTCTGCCGTCTCGTCAACCAGCGCTGCACGATGCGCCACCCACAGCGCATCGCGCTGTCGGCGGGTTTCAGCTGCAGCGGCATCACTGATCAATTCCGGCAATGCACTGCTCAATTCCAGCGCACGCTTTGCCTCACCCCAATTTTGTTCCATTGCCGTCAAATGCTCGTGCGACAATGCCCGCTTTTCTTCCGCTTTGACGATCTGCCCGGCCAAAGCCTTGGCCTGTGCAGCTGTCACGGCAATGACGGGTACATCATCAAATGTCTTGTCTAGCCGGGTGAGAGCTTGGAGTTTCGACGTCAATTGCCGTTTGTTCAGCGCCAGTTCGTGGCGTGCTGCGGTTACTTTCTCAAGCAGCATATCGCCATGGTAGCGCGCCATGAGCGCACTCAGTTCCGGTCCAACGCTTGCGGCGGCCTCAACGGTCTTTTGAGCTTTGCTTGCCTCATCAAGTTTTTCTGCCGCAGCCTGCGCTTCGTTGCTGTCAGCCTCCAATGTTTTTTCAGCATCCAGCAACAGGTTACGATGCAGTTCAAGGGCCGCCAATTGTGCTTCACCAAGGACAAAACGCGTGGGGTCGTCTGCGATATCAATGCCGAGATCCGACAGGCGACGGGTCATCTCCTTCAACTCATCGGCCATTTGCGCCTGGCGCTTTGGCAGATCGAATTGCGCCGTTTCTACTCTGCTCTTCAGTACCTTGAGGGCATCGAGCGGTTTGGCCCTGGCAAGGGCGTCGGGCCTAGGAACCAGCGCCTGGCGCTTTTCCTCCAAATCCTCCAGCTCTTTGGCGGCGCGATCACGCGCAGCAACCAATCCGACGCGCCGGGAAAGCATGTTCACCAGGGTTTCAGGATCGATATCCAGCGCGTCCGGATAGTGTGCAATCGGTTCGAGCTCGGCTTCGGTGTCACACAGTTCGCGCGCCAGAGGGTGGGCCTTGATGATCGCCTCCAATTGCACCCGGGTCAAAGACAGCGTCTTCTTTTGTTGGCGCAATTCGGCTTCAACTTCGCCTGCGCGATCGCGTGCATCGCGCAGGCCGCGATAGTCCGACGCGCTGACATCGTGATCCCTGATTTCCCTGCTCACCTGATCGTGCTGGCGTTTGAGCTCTGCGAAGAGAGATTTGCTGCCGCCTTTTCTGTAGATGTCGAGCGTCATTTCCTCGACCTTGTCGAGGATCTCAGACAGATCGCTGACGCCGGCAGCCGCTGAAAACAAAAGCCGTCCAATATCGCCCTTGCTTTTGGTGATCTCGTCGCCACCCACCTCGATCGTCTCGTCATCAAGGCACAGGAGTTTGCGGTAATCCTCCATCGACAAGCCACCCAGCGCCGATTGCAGCAAGGCCTCCGGCACCACGTCGCCGGTGGCATCCAGCAGATTGGCGTTGCGTGTGGACAGGCGGGTCAACCCATGATCCGTGTCGTTGATCTCAATTGTCCCGCCGACGCAAAGATTGGCGCGTTGATGCTTGAATGCATAGGCATCCCTGGCCGGAAAACCATAAAGCAGCCGCAGGTACCCCTCCATTGTCGTGGTCTTACCCGCCTCGTTGGCGCCATAGACTATGTGGAAGTCGGAGCCTTTTGCATGCCTGTCACCAAAATCGATACTCTGGTCGGTGAAATGGCCAAAACGCGTCAGATCCAGTTTGCGCAGGCGCATCATGTGCCCTGCCCCCGCATTTGTGCGGCCATCGACAGGATGGACTCTTCCTTCAAACGGGCAAGCAGAGCGTCTTGCGCCGCGACATCCGGGACAAGCTCGCGTCGGCGGTCGGTCGGAAGCAGCGACAGTATCTGTTCCATTTCCGCTTGCGCGTCCGCCGCAAACCCCTCTTCCTGACTGATATCGGCCATCAGTTGCTGAACATCGCGCAAGGCATTCACGCCGTCCGGTGACACGACGGTCGGCTCAATCAGATCAATGGTGAACTTTTCGATCCACAGGTCGCCAGCCTCTTGCGCCAGGGACCCCAATGTCGCGGCCCAATAGTCTGCGTCGCGCCGCATATGCCAGGCATAGGGTGTTTCTCCACACAATCGCAGCCGCAGAATTGCGGAGCCTGCTTCCGCCTCTGCACGCAAGGCCTCTCGCAGATGGGCGCGGATCGTGTCATTGCCTTCCAAACCATCCAGCACGCAGATGACCTCACGGAACTCGATAACAGAGGTCGAGATTTCGCTTACCTTTATGCTGCCGTCGGAAATGGTCAGCAATGTTGCCGATTTTGGCCCGGCCTCACCGATGTCGCGGCCTTGCGGCATGCCAGGCATGACAATCCAGGGTGATTGAGAGTGCACCTGGCGTTTGTGCACATGTCCCAATGCCCAATAGTCGAAACCGGATGCCGTGAGTTCCGCCACCGAGCAAGGCGCATAACGGTCATGCCCGGAGGCACCGCCCAGCGACGTGTGCATCATGGCAATATTGATCGCCGAAGGCTGCGGGCTGGAATATTTCGGCAGCAGGCTGTCGGGCGCGTGTTTGTCGCGGAAACTCACACCGTGAATATAGATTTCTTCGTCGCCCAATTGGACCTTGCCGCCGCGCCCGTCAAAAACATGCACATTGTCCGGCAGCGCGATCTCGCCGGAGATGGGGTTTTCCGCATCATGGTTGCCCTTGATATAAAAGACCCGGATGCCCGCATCGCCCAATCGATCCATCTGGGTTGCGAGATAGGCCGCCGTCTTGGCGCTGCGTTCCTGTCCGTCGTAAAGATCGCCCGCGATCAGCAGGGCTTGGACGTCCTCGTCAATGCAATAGCGCACCATGGTCTCGAGCGCCGACCGGCTGGCGGTTCGAATCTGCGCTTCAAGACGCGGATCTTTCATCGCCAGACTGCGCAGCGGCGAGTCCAGGTGCAGATCAGCGGTATGCAATATACGTATGGTCATTAAGCCTCAAATCCTGCAGATGACCGCGACTGGTTCACCCAACGGCGTCAAGATCTATCACTGTTTTCCAAGTCATGGCACGGGTAAATCTCTTTGATTTCAAAAGAATATACCGGTCAGTGCCGTTCAAATTCAATAGAGACCACACAACAAGTCGCTTGCCGGCAAATGGAATAATTGCAGCGCGACCATCAGTTGCAGGCTCCAATATGGCCTGATATTGCGTAGATATGCTGATCAAGGCCATCGACATCAAGGAACAGACCATGAGATTGACAGACTTCAAAGCCCTGACCTTCGATTGCTACGGCACACTTATCGATTGGGAATCGGGCATGGTGGAGGGGTTGAAGCCGCTAACCGCAAGGGTGGATCGCGGCCTGTCGCGCGATGATATTCTGGAGGCGCATGCGCGGCATGAATCATCACAACAGGCCTGGACACCGACAAAGCGATATAGCGCGCTGTTGGCAATTGTCTACAAGCGGCTGGCCGAGGAATGGGGCGTGTCCAGCAGCCTGGAAGAATGTGCCGCTTATGGCCGATCCGTCAAAGACTGGCCGGCATTCCCCGACTCCGCAGACGCCCTGCAATACTTGAAGAAACATTTCAAACTGGTGATCCTTTCAAACGTCGACAATGAGAGCTTTGCCGGCAGCAACGAGCGCCTGGGCGTGGAATTTGACGCCATCTACACGGCCGAGGATGTCGGCTCCTACAAACCATCCGATCGCAATTTCGACTATATGCTCGACAAACTGAAAGCCCATGGTGTTGAAAAACAGGATATCCTGCACACGGCGGAAAGCATGTTTCACGACCATGTCCCGGGTAAACGCCATGGTCTGGCATCCTGCTGGATCTATCGTCGCCACGACAAGGATGGCTTCGGCGCAACCATGAACCCCGGCAACCTGCCTGATGTCAATTTCCGTTTCAATTCCATGGCCGATCTGGTGAAAGCCCACCAGCAAGCCTTGCGCGATTGAGAATCCGGGCGATCAAAGCACACTCATCCACTTGCAACACGCGTTTTCGTAAAGTGAGCATGCGAAGCTGAAGGGGTATCTCGATGAAAGTGTTGGTTATCAATCTTGAACGCTCCCCGGCACGCCTTGATTTCATGCGGCAACAATTTTCTCCAATTGGGGTTGAAATGGAAAGGCTGAACGGTGTCGATGGCCTGTCTCTTTCAGATGCAGATGTAGAGTGGCATAAATCTGTCCGCAGCGGATACCACCAACGCACGCGACCACAAATCGGTTGCACGCTCAGTCATCGGTTGGCTTGGAAGAATGTCGCTGAAGGTGACCGTGATTGGGTGTTGATCTGCGAGGATGATGTGTTTATCGATCCCCTCGCCGGCGCATTCCTCACGTCAGATTGCTGGATTCCCGAGAACATTGACATACTCAAGGCTGAAACCACCCGACAAAAAATTCGCACGTCTCTTTTTTCAAAAAATGTGGGCCACGGAAGAAGGATTGCACGGCTGCTTACGAACCACGCTGGCACCGGCGGATATTATCTCCATCGCAATGCGGCTCAAAAGCTGTTGAAACTGACAAGTGGCAGTTTCTCGGAACCCGCCGACGAAACCCTATTCAACCCCTTCATGGGCGTTGCATCGCAGTTTCGCATATTCCAGATGTATCCTGCACTGTGCATTCAGGACTTTGTGCTCAATCGCGGAAACGAGACTCCGCAACTTGCAAGCCTCCTGGAGCCAGCGCGTGCATTGCATGAACAGCATACGCTGGCGCAGCCCAAACCCACAGGGGGCCGCCGGTTGAAGCAGAAACTCCAACAGGCCCTGACCGTAAGCCGGGTTGTTGATGTCCCTTTTGAAGGCACTGGCCTGGCGCCGGATATCCAGTAGAACCCCTTCAAATGGAACCAATTTGTCTTGAATTGCCCCATCAGAATGCTCGTTACAGTAGTATTTTACAAAGGAATTTATGTATGACGTGCAGTCGCATGCGATACGTCTTTCCACCAACGCCCATCTGCGGAAAACCTCTCTTTTGATAAAATACATCGTCAGAATGCAATGCCTGATGATCGCCATTGCGATGGCCATCGAAAACCTTGACGAGGAAATGATTTGAAAATCGGCCTGTTGAAATACAAAAACTCGTTGAACATTGGCGACAACATTCAAACCTTGGCTGTTGCCCAGCACGTTGAACACACCGATCACTTTGTTGAGCGTGACTTTCTGCACCAATACGAGGGTCAGGAGTGTGTCGTGGTCATGAATGGCTGGTTCACGCAGGAGCCTGAACAATGGCCACCATCGGACCGGGTCATTCCGCTGTTTTTTGGCTTTCACCTGGTGCCCGAGGCCGCTGAAGCCTATCGGAAGCACTGGAAGTATCTCAAGAAATTCGAGCCCATTGGTTGCCGCGATTCCGGCACGGCAGACATCATCCGCAGTTGGAGCGTCGAAGCCTATGTCAGTGGTTGTGCAACCATGACATTTGATGAAAGAAAGACGACGCCAGAAACCCAAAAAGTCGTATTGGTCGATTTGGACAAACGCCTGTTCAATAGAAAAGAACGCGCAGATTATACCAAGGTTTCACACGCCTTGCCCTTTTTGGGTTTGAGCAATGAAACGAAACTATCTATTGCTCGTGATCTGCTGTCATACTATCGTAACTCGGCGACACTCGTCATTACGTCACGTATTCATTGCGCGTTGCCATGTTTCGCCATGGGCATTCCGACGCTTTACTGCGGCGAAACCAGCTATAGAACCGATCTTATTAATATCATCGGCCTGCCGCAGGTAAATTTAAGCAAATATCGGCGGGCTGTTCTTTCGAAACTGCCCTTCGTCACCCCCAATTTCGGCCGTAAGAAACGGGAAATGACGTCAAATCTCAAACAAAGACTGATTGAACTCGGAGTAGCTGTCAAAGCCACATGAATGGCGGCTTGTGACATGATCAGCCAGTAATTCTTCACGGCATCAAAGCTCCAGGTTTGGCGAAGCAACCGGTCGTGTCCCCGCTCGTGGTGTAGCTGGTTTATAGCCATCGGTGTTTTCCGGTA
>JARGOX010000043.1 GCA_029233925.1 Rhizobiaceae bacterium | reverse complement strand
ACATGGCCGACGGCACCACGAATGGCCCACCATTCCAGACCCAAGTCGTCAGGATTGAACAGACGCTGCCCTTTTGACCCTCCTTGATCCAGCGTTTGCCGATGTCGTGGGTCATGTAGAAAGTGCCGCGGAACACGATATTGGAAATCGCATCGAAGCCCCGAATTGAGAGATCTTCGGTCCGGCTGATGAAATTGCCCGCCGCATTATTGATGAGGCCGGTCAGCGCGCCGTGCTTGCCCCAGATATGATCATTCATGTCGGTGATGGCTTCCGCCACGCGGATGTCGCAGGCATGCGGCACGACCTTGCCGCCATGCTTGTCCATCAGCTCACCTGCGGTGTCTTCGCAGACCTGTCCACGCCGTCCGCAGATATGCACTTCCGCGCCAAGCTTCAGGAAGCCTTCGGCCATTTCCTTGCCGAGTCCCGTGCCGCCGCCTGTTACCAGAATGCGTTCCCCGGCCATCAGGCCGTCGCGAAACATAAGTTTTGTCATGTCCATTGAATTCCTCCCGGTTTGTTTTTCTGATATGAGTATAAGTCGGTTGAGCGGGGAGGCACCCATGAATCGTGCATTGGCTATCGTTGCCGTCGCGGCATTTGCTGCGGGTACAGCCCAGGCGGGGCCGCTCGACGTTTTCGGCACTTTTGTGACGCAGGAAGAAAATTCCCACATCCGGATTTCCGATTGCGGGGACGGAACGCCTTGCGGCGTCATCGTATGGATCGATCCGGCGAGTGTGTCTGGCGACGCGACCCCCGAAACGGCGACCGATGCCAAGGGCGCAAAAATCCTTGGCCTGACTATGCTTGAAGGGTTCAAGCAAAAAGCCAAAGGCTGGACAGGCGGCACGATATACAATCCGAAGGAAGGCAAGACCTACGGGTCCAAGATCAAATTGCTGGCCGATGGTGTACTGGAAGTGAAGGGCTGCATCGGCCCGATCTGCCAGACGCAGCATTGGGCGCCGGTTGAATCTACTTCCGGAATGGCAGACTGACGAGTCGCCACAGGACCCATATAGGGATCACCACCGCCGCACCCGCCAGGGCTGGTTTCCAGAAATTGCGCACTGCCCAGCCAAGCGCCGCCATGGTCGTGCTTGCAACATTTGCGATGGCCGCGCCCATGTCGACGTCCGGATTGGACGGATTGAACTGGGACGCCAGCACGAAGAAGCCGACCAGAATGCAAAGGCCGAGCAGCTTCAGCGATCCCCAGACCGAGATGCCGAACAATCGCGCGAGCAAGGAGCGTGGAGGCGCTTTGACCGGTGCGCGGGGCGGCAGAGGCTCCGGCACCGGCTCAACTGTCACTTCCGGTAGTTCTGAGTTGGGATCTGTCGACATAGTATATGGTGGGGCCTGTTAGTCGTTGGCCGCCTGCTTCTGGATTTCAACCTGGTGCGGATAGGGTATCGAGATGCCTTCCCGGTCAAAGGCTTCCTTGACTGCCTTCATGAGGTGGAATTTGACGTCCCAGACATCGGCCGCTTTCACCCAGCTGCGTGTGGCAATGTCGACCGAACTGTCTCCAAGATTAACAACCTTCACGAAGGGTTCCGGATCCCGGAAGATACGGTCATCTGCTTCAATCACCTGTTTGATGATGGCGATAGCCTTGTCCATGTCGTCATCATAGTCGATGCCAAAGGTCACATCGGCGCGGCGGGTGTCGTATCCGGAATAGTTCTCGATGACGCCATCAATGGCCTGACTGTTTGGCACGAGGACTTTCACATTGTCGACTGTGGCCAGGACAGTCTGGAACAGATTGATGTCTTTAACGGTGCCGGCAACGCCAGCGGCCTCGATATAGTCGCCGAGCTTGTAGGGGCGAAACAACATGATCATGACGCCTGACGCGATATTGCCGAGGGCGCCCTGCATGGACAGGCCAATGGCAAGGGTCAGCGCGCCGAGTACGGCGACGAAGCTGGTGGCCTGAACCCCGAAGACCTGCAGCACGGCAATCAGCACAGCAGCCGTGATGGCCCACCGGACAAGAGAGGCAAAGAAATTGCCGAGCGTATCGTCAATACCTTCGCGCTTCAGCGCTGCGCTACGAACGAGGCCCGCCAACCAGCCGGCGATGCGTAGACCGATAATCAGGACCAGCAAAGCGCCAAGTACTTTCACGCCGAATGAAATGATGAAGGGGCTGTATTCGCTCCAGAGCGCGGCTGCAGTCAGCTCTTCAGGCATGGAGGTCTCCTTTTTACTGTCAGGGCAGGCTAGTCTTCAGTCTCTGTAATGTCTGATTGTGACGCGTGTTCCGGTCTCGACTCAGCAGGTGGCCGGTAAGCCATGTTGACCTGATGCGGGAAGGGGATGGTGATCCCTTCGCGATCAAAGGCTTCCTTGACGGCCTTTGTGATGTCGGCGCGGACCTGAACGAATTCGGGCGTCGCCACAAAAGCGCGCAGGCGCAGCCGAACGCTCCAGTCAGCAAGCGTATGCACGCCGACCCAGGTTTCATCCTTGGCCAGAATACGCGGATGCTCATTGGTCGTGTCCAGCAGGGTTTTGAGCGCATGATCCATATTGTCGTCATAGGAAATGTCAAAGTAGAGATCGAAGCGACGACGTGTCTGGCGTGTGTGATTGACCAGCGGATCGCCCCAGACCTTGTCATTGGTGACCGAGACGATCTTGTTGTCGATTTGCTTGAACGTCGTTCGGAAGGGTGTGATGTCAGTGATTTCGCCGTCCATGCCTGCTAGGGTGACGAAATCACCAATTCGGAACGGCCTGAAAATGGCCAACATGACTCCGGCCGCAACCGCCTTCAGCGTGTCCTGAAGCGCGAGGCCAATGGCCAACGCTGCGCCGCCCAGCAGCGCCGCCAACGATGCCGTCGGGAAGCCGAGTTGGGTCAGTGCCAATACGATCGCAACGGCGAAGATCAGATATTTCAGGAGCGAAGCGGAAAAGGCAAACAGCGTATCATCGGCCCCGTGACGCATATGAGCCTGATTGCCCATTTTCCGCATTGATCGGGCAACCCAGTTCGCGAAGGTCACCGCAATGATCAGGATCGCGACCGCAGCGAAGGCGCCTGGTCCGCGCTTGTCTATGATCGCTTCCCAGTCATAGCCCGCGAGCCCAAGGGGCAGGGGAGACATGAAAATCAAAGCGAAAACGCGAGAGACTGAACTGGCAATATCCCAACTCGATCCCTCGAATGATTTGTCCTTGGCGGTCACGCGCTTCCCAAAGGCGGTAATGATGCGTTTGACCATGCCCGAAAGAAACCAGATCAGGATACAGGCCAGGACAACGGCGCCCCACTTCTCCATGAATGGCCAAGAACTTGCCAACCAGACAGGCCAGTCAGTGGTGTCGATATCGGGCAGGGCGATTGTCGTGAAATCCATAAAGTGGCCGGGCTCGTTGTTTCTATGGGCAAAAGAGCGTCAGTTTGCGCCGCTTGTCCAGTTTGCTCAGGCGGGTATGACTGATCCGTCGGCACCCCGAAAGAGGCGCAAGCAGAGAATGAGGGTAAGCACCCCTGCGCTGATAATGGCGAGCCAGTTCATCTCCGTCACATACCAATTGTTCAGGACGATCCCGATCATGCCCCAGCCCAGGGCAATGAAATACCACCAACTGCGGCTAACATAGCGGGCGAACATCCACGCCGAAATGCTGGCGGTCACCAGCGTGATCCAGAGCATTTGCCACGGAAAATCAGTCGCCCCGAGGCTCGAGAAGCTGCGCAGGGTCAAGGGAACAGAGATCGCGATGGCGACGGTAATCCAGCCAGACAGCATGGCGGCGGTAAGATCTGCGAGAGCTTTCTTGGGACTCCAGCCAGTTTCACGCAAACGGTCCATGCGAAATGCTGCCGTCCATACGGCAATGGCGATTGGAAAAAGGAGCAGGAAATCCAGGGGTTGAGACGCGATCAACTGCGCACTGATCATCCAGACGATGTTGAACGCACCAGCCCAGGCAAGGGGTACCGCAATTCGCTCCATCCAGGGCTCGCGGGCACGCCAGTAGGAAATGCCGAACAGCAAATAGGCGAGGAAAATCACGCTCCAGATTGAAAAGAACGCCGGCAAGGGCTGTTCCGGAAGCGTCATGTCACGAGTGGCGTTTCCAATCGGTGTGCCAATGCCCAGTGCAGGCGCGAGCGCGCCAGACAGGGGCTGAAGCACGCCGAGAAGAATCACGATTACGGGCAAATATGTTTTCATGTTTTCCATATGAGCTGAATTTCAAATGGGGCAAATCCGCGGCGTGTGAAAAAAGTGGGATGCAGGCTGGCGTTTTCACGTTATACGCCCCGATCTCTGCGGAGACTCACAAGAGGAATTTGCTTATGGCAAGGACACCTGCGGCCAAGAAGGCCCCTGCAAAACCGGCCGCCAAGAAGGCGACCACCACGGCCAAGACGGCCACCAAGAAGCCTGCTGCCAAGACGGCCGCTGCGAAGAAGCCAGTTGCTCGCAAGGCAGCTGCGCCGAAAGCCGCCCCAAAGGCGACGGCTGCAAAGACGCCAACCACGGTGACGATGCGCCAGCTGTCGGCAGAAATGGCTGAGGCTCATGGTCTGACCAAGAAGCAGTCGGAAGAAATCTTCTCCGACCTGGCTGATCGGATCACCAAGCGCCTGAAGAAAGGCGAACGTTTCCGTCTGAACGGTCTCGGCACGCTGGAAGTGCGCAAGCGCCCGGCACGCATGGGCCGCAACCCGGCAACGGGTGAATCCATCAAGATCAAGGCGTCGAAGAAAGTTGCTTTCCGCGTCTCCAAGGAACTGAAAGAGTCCGTTTAAGGACTTTCGGTTTCAATATGTTTCGAAAGGGCCGGGTGCATGTCATCCGGCCTTTTTTTATTCTTGCAGCATTGCCTCCAGAGTCTCCAAACGGTCCGCCTCGTTTGCGGGCTTGTCCCACCGGATGCGGTTGATACGCGGAAAGCGCATGGCGATGCCGGATTTGTGACGGGCCGAGCGCTGCAGGCCTTCAAAGGCCACTTCCAGAACAAGTGATGGCGTCACGGAGCGCACAGGTCCGAAACGTTCGACCGTGTTGTCACGGACGAATTTGTCGAGCTGTTTCAGCTCCTCGTCGGTAAAACCGAAATAGGCCTTGCCAACGGGCGTCAGCCGATCCTCGCCGTCTTCATCGCGCCAGACGGCGAAGGTGAAATCGGAATAGAAACTGGAGCGGCGGCCGTGGCCGCGTTGCGCATACAGCAAGACCGCATCGACGAGCCAGGGGTCTCGCTTCCATTTATACCAATGCCCCTTGACGCGGCCGGGCACATAGGGGCTGTCCCAGCGTTTCAGCATCAGGCCTT
>JARGOX010000010.1 GCA_029233925.1 Rhizobiaceae bacterium | reverse complement strand
ATCACCGACCCAGACTTATCCTGGATGCGCAAGGTGGTGCAAATCGAGTGGTTACGAAAAATGGACAGATGCCCGATTTTCATTGGCGCGCCTGATGTCGGACAGGGCGGCCGATCTCACCTTATACGAGCCGTCATGGAGCATGTCTTGTTTTCATTGAACACAAGACGCTTGGGATTTTCAGCCGGGCTTTGCATAAAAGAGAGACGGGTTCAGAAGTTCTTTTTCACGCTCATCTGGCCGTCGACGCTTTGGTAGTCGCTGCCGATAATTCCACTCACGCCAGCGCCGAACTCGAAGTTTTGCGCCGTCATCGTGGAGAAACCTACGCCGCCGAAGAAGCCGCTGACATTGATGTCATAGGTGCTGGTGAAACTTGCGCTGTTCTGCAGGCTGGCCGAAACGGACGAGTCCAGCGTGCCAAAATCCTCACGCCAACCGGCCACCGCATTGAAAGTGGTTGCGCCATGCGTTGCTGAAAGCCGCGATCCGGCTTCCACGAGGAAATGCGTGTCGCTGGTGCTGCCGACGCTGAGCGCTGTTGCGCCACCCTGCTCGTCATAGGCATCCGTTTTGACATAGCCGAATGTTCCAGCGACGAACGGAGTGAATGCGGCGCCATTGGCCTTGATGTCATAGCCGGCTTCCGCCCGCAGGTTTGCCTGGCCTCCGGAATAATCGGCTGTCAGCGTTTCACTGGCAGTCGTATTGAAGCGCGACTGATCAATCTGGTTGAAGGCGCCGCTGGCAACTCCCGACAGGTACCAGTCATTGGCCTGGAACTTGCCGTAGACCGCAGGCATGTAGCTGACAATGTCGCCGGAGGAGGACGAACCATCGAAATTGGTTGCGGCGACCGCAAAGGCGCCGCCGATGATCATACCCTCTGCCGAGTCCGTTTCAACACCAAAGCCGACACCAGCGGATTTGAGATCATAGCCGCCCACAAGACCGTCATTTGTCAGGTCTCCAACACCGCCAAAGCCCTCGCCCCACCATTGGCCGGAACCGCTGCGGGAGGCTTCACTGGCACTGGCCATTGCAAAGGTTGCCGCGCCGCCACGGCCGGTTCCGCCGCCACTGAGGCGCGATGCCAGTCGATCGATGAAGTGCTGATTGGCGACGAAAGACCCGATTGCGGAGCCATGCCTGCCCGACGGACTGAAATCGGCCAGCACTTCGGCTATGCCGGTGGACGTTTCCTGACGATAAAGCGCATCCAGCAGAGCACGCTGTCCCGGCGTCCCGGCGTCTTCGTCAATTTCACGTTCTTCAATAAGTTGAGCCGCAGCCCCCAACAACCCAAGGTCCGCGGCTTGCGTTCCGGCCACCTCGTTGATGTCATGGGCGGACAGGCCAAGAACGAGTTCTTCATCCGTCAGGCTTGCAACATAGACATCCATCAGGGCCGATGTATCGACCACGCTCTGGAGGCCTTCATCGGACTCAAGATCTCCAGAGGCGTAAAGTGCCGTCCATTCGGTGCCATCCTGATAGAAACCATCCACGTAGGCGGTAACGGTCTTTCCACGTATATCGGCTTGGCTCGTTGAAACGCCCTGATTGACGGGTGTTGTGAGGTTTCCGGCGAAAATTGCGATGTATGTCGCAAGACCGCCATTGGCAATAATATCGCCTGTATTGACGAAATCACCCGATAGTCCACCATCCACCTTAATCGCTGTATCGCCATCCGTCGCCATAATCTCACCGGAATTGGTAAAGTCGCCATTGAGATTCCCAAATACACGAACGCCGTCACTATCGCCGACTATGTTTCCGGAATTGATGAAATCACCCGATAGACTACCAACCACCTCAATCGCTTCATTCCTATTCGTTGCGATAATCTCACCGGTATTGGTAAAATCGCCACTGACAGACCCTAATACATAAATGCCGCCACTATAGCCGACTATATTTCCGGAATTGGTGACATTACCAAAGATCGTATCGTAAATAATAAAGCCTGAGCCCGTCTCCCCGGTTATATTTCCGGAATTGGTAAAGTCGCCATTGAGAGACCCAAATAGACCAACGCTGTCACGATTGCCGACTATGTTTCCGGAATTGATGAAATCACCCGATATATCTTCATTCACCCCAACCGCAAGACTGACACCCGTTCCGATAATCACACCGCTATTTGTAAAGTCGCCACCGACAGACCCAAATACATAAATCCCGGCACTATAGCCGACTATATTTCCGGAATTGGTGACATTACCAAAGATCGTATCGCCAACATTAAAGCCTGAGCCCGTCTCCCCGGTTATATTTCCCGAATTGGTAAAATCACCACCGATATCCTCCGAGATTTCACCGCCGAGGACATCACCGGTGATATTTCCCGTATTGCTGAAATCGTCGGTCAGATTGTCAATGGAAACCCCAGCAAAATCATCAATGATGGTGAAGCCGGGATTGCTGAAACTGAAAATATCATCATAGTCAAGACCGACGGCTGAGTCTTCGGTCACCACCACCACCTGGGCCATTGCCACGTTGACGAAGATTTCACCGGGCAAAGCAGCCAGAAGGGCTGCAGTCGAAATATTCATGAGAAGTCTGGAACGGCGTTGCAAATGGTCGATCATTTCGATTCCCCCTCAACAAATCCCTCTATTGCACCAGCATACAGAAAAATGCTGTTTTGTGAACGTTTAAGAAATCCGTTCATGCCAACAGCACTGTGCACAACACAATTCAGCTATGGCTCCAACATCTTCCCGCATCCGGCAGTACTCTTTTTGCCATGGTGATATGTGAACTTTTCCACAGTGGCGGCGACATGTTCTTTCAACGAACAGCGCTCTATCCGGTCCGGGAAGCCAACCAGCTGTCGTTTTGCATGCCTGCCGGGCAATGCATGGAATGAGGGAGACAGCAACCCGAACAGACCACATATATCCCTGAGCAATCTCACGGCCCGACTACACCATGCATTTGGCACCGCAGAAACGGGGGCCTTCGCTGTCCAGTGGCCGGCAAACCCCATGTAACCGGAGGCGATAAACCGGTGCTTGACAATCTCCGGTGCAGCTGTTGTAGGAGATGGTGGTCATCTGACCGCCTATGAGCCATCATCCGCAATGGGGATTGCCAGCGCATTGGAATCGCTTGAACGTGTCAAATCATGGTGCACCCGGGTGGCCCTGCCCTTTTGGGGCGAGATCGGGTTCGACGAGGCGAGCGGCTCTTTTCATGAAAGACTCGCTTTTACCGGCCAGCCGATAACATCAGCGCCGCAGCGCACGCTTGTACAAGGCCGACAGATTGCGGTTTTTGCGCAGGCGGCACGATCAGGATGGTTTCCCGGCGGCGGCGAACACGCCATCAGGGCTGCCGATACCATGATCAGCAGGCATTGGGGCGGCAACGACCAACCGGGCTGGGTTTATTCTGTCGCAGCCGATGGCGCGATCGTCGATGCCACGCGCGCTTCATACACCCAGGCCTTTGCGCTTTTTGGTCTGGCCTGGGCCTATCGCCTGCAGCCTGAGGCGCGCTATCTCGCACTCGCCGATCAGACCTTTGCCTTTATGGATCGCCACCTGACGCTGCCGCCTCATGGCGGCTTTGTCACCCATAAGGGACCCGATGTACGGGAAAGACGTCAAAACCCGCATATGCATCTGTTTGAAGCCGCACTGGCCTGGTATGACGTGACGGGAGAGAGCCGCTTCCTCGCCCGTGCAGACCAGGTTTTTCAACTCTTCGAGGAAAAGTTCTTCCAGCCCGACACATCAATACTGGTAGAAGATTTCTCAGACGACTGGAAACCGGCTGCAGGGGCCAGGGGCCGAACCTTTGAACCCGGTCACCATTTCGAATGGGTGTGGCTGCTGCATACCTATGCGCAGCACAGGGAACGCAACGTGCAACACTTTGCCGATGCTCTGTATTTAAAGGCCAGCAGGTTCGGAACTTCAAAAGGCATGATCGTTGACGCTGTTCTGGACAATGGCACCATAGCCGATCGAAGTTTTCGATCCTGGCCGCATACGGAAGCTTTGAAAGCGGCGGCAAGCGAACATCTGAAGGGTCGTGCGTCCATGCCGGATATGGCTGAAAGCCTGCTTGAAACGCTTGAAACGCAGTTCCTTGGCAAGCCATTTCCCGCCGGCTGGCTTGATCATTTCAATGCGGATGGATCGATGAAGGTGGATTTTGTTCCCGCCAGCACCCTTTATCACATCGTGTTTGCGCTCGGGGAAGCCGACCGAATATTCAACCGGCAAGACACGCTGACGAGCCAGACAAATGATCCACAATGACAAACGTATTTGCGATGGTGTCGGCCTTTGGCTGGAAAACCGCACAGACAGGGACTGGGACGGCCTGCCCGGACTGTTCCTGGACAGGGATGGCGTCATACTGGAAGAGACGGGCTATCTCGGCCGCGTCGAGGATGTCCGCCTCGTCGATGGCGCTGCAAGGCTCATAGGCTGGGCCAATCGCCAGCGCATTCCGGTGATTGTCATCACCAACCAATCGGGCGTCGGTCGCGGCTACTACGATTGGCAGGCTTTTGCCGCTGTCCAGAGCGAATTGGACCGGCAATTGCAGTGCGACGGTGCGCATGTGGATTTTGTCGTGGCCTGCGCCTATCATCGCGATGGCAAGCCGCCCTTCGCCATTGACAATCACCCCTGGCGCAAACCCAACCCCGGCATGATCATGGCCGTGCGTGATCAATGCCGGCTCGACCTGTCCCGCTCGGTTCTGGTGGGAGACAAATGGTCCGATCTGGAAGCGGCCGCGCGCGGCGGCATGGCGCGCGGACTGCTGGTGAAGACCGGCCACGGCGTGCAGCAGGCAGGCATTCCGCCTTCATTCGACGCCGGATCCATGGGCATTGACATTGCCGCCAATCTTGATGAGGCCCTGGCAATCTTCAAGCAGGAAACGAGTGGCGCATCAGGATGAAACTGACCGTGTTGAAGATGGTATGCTTCCTTAATCAACAAGCGCGCGGAATACATCGCTGAATGCACCCGGATTGCCCACATAAAGCGTCTTGTCCGGTCTCTGCTTGCGAATGTCAGCAGACATCCGGTCGCGAAGCGCCGGATCGTCGATCATCCGCAGCGCGGCGCTGATATAATCCTCTGGCGTTGCCGCAATCGTCCAATCGGGAAAATTCATGCGCCGGAACATGCCTTCGTCGATATGCGAATGCACCTCGGCGCCCGTGAAGCAGATCCCCGGCAGCCCGCAAAAGACCGTGTCCACGATGCCATTGGTATTTCCAAAAGGAAACGGATTGGCGAACATGTCGCATAGGGCGATATTGGCCATATAGTGCTCGTAGGCCGCGGTTTCATGCACGATGGCGCCCGGCAGAACCTGTGCGATGGCCTTTTTGGCGTAGCTGTGGACCAGTTCCGGCGCACCACCGAGCAGAAAATGAAATTCGACTTCGTGCCGCGCCTGTTGCTGGATTGCCCGGCAGGTCTCCAGAAAGAGGGGATTGAGCTTCATGATGGCCGCCGGAACGGCAATCCTGACCGGACCACCGGCTTTTCCCGGCGCTTCTGGCAATTGCACGGTTGGCTCAAAATAGGGCAAGGCGTTTTTGGGAACCTGCGTGACCTGTTCACTGAACAGCGCAACATCCCCGACATAATCCTCTTCGACAACAACATGATCGACCTTGTCGGAATGGGTCGTCGCCGGGTGACCGAGTGCGATAAGCTGGGTGGGCGCCAGCCGGATATTGACGAGATAGAGGCTGTGCAGGGCCATGCCCACCGACGGGAAATAGGTCGCGACGGGCCGGTGCTCCTCAACCAGTTTCAGAACAGGTTTCAGGAAACGCAGGTCTGGTGAATAGGGACCAAAGACATGGAACTCATCGAACAAGGCTTTACCGGCCTCATCGACCATGCCCTTGGGACCAAAACCAACCATGCGGTAATGCTCGCGCAGTGCATTCATGGATATGGAATGGGTACGCATGATGGAATGTCTCTTGTGGAACCATTCCAGCATGACAAAAATGGTGGGTCTTGAAGACGAGGCTCTGGGCTTCAATTGTGGATCAACGATGCCGAAATCGCTCATATGACGACGCAGCAGCGTGTTGAGCGGCCGCTTGACGTCATGCTTGTCTTTCTCCAGCCCATAGCTTGAATGCATCCACAGATCGACAAGGATTTCGACCGGCAATGCGGCGATATTGTCCAGTTTGCCCAGCGCTTCGGTAATCCATCGCAGCAGGAGTTCACGTTTTTGATGCGCACTTGGAGTCGCCAGCAGACGGTTGGAAAGTATGGCGATGGCAAGCGAAGTCGCCAGTTTGGGAGCGCGTTTGAAAAAAGTTGTGAAATTGATCGGCAGGGTCGATTCCGCACCATAGAGAATGCTCAGCTTGAACAATTCATGCGGTTGAGCCGTCTTTAAAAAATCCGTGGTCGGCTCAAAACCCAGCCGCTCCAGAATAAAGTCCGTGTTGCCAAAGGAACTGGCATTGAAAACAAGCGCAAACCAGCGGTGAAACACCATGAAACGCAGCAGGCGTTTTTCATCAATGATGCAGTCCGGTCGGGCGAGGAGGTCCGCAATGGCGGCAGCCAGCCGGGTGGCCTCTTCCTCTGCGCGTAGTGTCTGGAAGGCGGGCTGGAACTCCTTGCCCGGAATATTCCCCAGACGGCCTCCGCTTGCCGACAGGGCACCCATCAACCGGAGCAAGCTGTCCAGAGCAGTTTCATTGCTGCCGCGCCAAACCTGCTGTTCAAAACAACGGATTGTCAGCGCCCCGTTTTCATCCATGGTATGATCCTTCCGGAGCTCTGGTTGGCGTGATGGCGACAACCAGTCTGTTGTCATCTGTGTCACGGCAGCGACAAAGGTTTGAAGCCTTTACTGCCTGATCTGGCTCAAGCCATTTGAAAAGAACAGTTAAACTGCGGGAAAACTGTATGTAAACGCAAAAAGCCCCGGCCTTTCAGCCGGGGCTTTGCATTCAGGACAAACCAATCAGAATTTCTTCTTCAGGCCAAGCTGGCCGTCAATGCTGGAGTAGTCTGATCCGATGATGCCACTGACACCGGCTTCGACCTCAAAGTCCTGGGCTGTCACTACAGTAAAGCCCACACCACCGAAGAAGCCGCTGACATTGATGTCATAAGTGCTGGTGAAACTTGCGCTGTTCTGCAGGTTTGCAGAAACTGTCGTATCCAGCGTGCCAAAATCCTCACGCCAACCGGCCACCGCATTGAAAGTGGTTGCGCCATGCGTTGCTGAAAGCCGCGATCCGGCTTCCACGAGGAAATGCGTGTCGCTGGTGCTGCCGACGCTGAGCGCTGTTGCGCCACCCTGCTCGTCATAGGCATCCGTTTTGACATAGCCGAATGTTCCAGCGACGAACGGAGTGAATGCGGCGCCATTGGCCTTGATGTCATAGCCGGCTTCCGCCCGCAGGTTTGCCTGGCCTCCGGAATAATCGGCTGTCAGCGTTTCACTGGCAGTCGTATTGAAGCGCGACTGATCAATCTGGTTGAAGGCGCCGCTGGCAACTCCCGACAGGTACCAGTCATTGGCCTGGAACTTGCCGTAGACCGCAGGCATGTAGCTGACAACATCGCCGGAAGATGAAGATCCATCGAAATTCGTCCCGGCAACTGCAAAGGCAGCGCCGACAAGCATTCCATCCCCGGTTTCGGCTTCGACACCAAAGCCAACGCCAACCGTCTGCATGTCATATCCGCCAACAATGCCGTCATTTGTCAGGTCGCCGACACCGCCAAAGCCCTGAACCCACCATTGACTGGCACCATTCGCCGGCCCCTTGTTGGTATTGGCCATCGCAAAGGTCGCCGTGTTCGCGCCGCCGCTGCTGCCACCCAGCCGCAGCGAAAGCGTGTCCATCAACTGCTGATTGGCCGCAAAGGCGCCGGCTGTGGAACCGTGGCTTCCTGATGGGCTGTAATCGGCAAGAACCTGAGCGACTTCGCTCCCGCTGCCCTGCCGATAGAGCGCATCCAGAAGAGCACGCTCCTCCGGCGTTGCTGACTCATCATCGTCCTCATTCTCATCAATCAAATCAACTGCAAGAGCAAGAAGACCGAGACCTTCGGCCTGACCATTGACAACCTCATTGATGTCATTGGCATCCAGGCCGAGAACGAATTTTTCAGAATCCAGGGCGTCAATATAGACATCCATCATCGCCGATGTATCGACCACGCTCTGAAGGCCTTCATCGGACTCAAGATCCTCAGAGGCGTAAAGTGCCGTCCATTCGGTGCCATCCTTATAGAAACCATCCACGTAGGCGGTAACGGTCTTGTCACGAATATCCGCGAACATTGTCGTCACGCCCTGATTCACCGGCGTTGTCAGGTTTCCTGTGAAGTCCTGCAGATAGGTTGCCTGCGCTTCTTCGCCAATAATATTTCCCATATTGACGAAATCGCCGACGAAATCGCCAAGGACGAAAACACCGTAGTCGTCACTGGTGGATGTTATGACACCGGTATTGGTGAAATTGCCCATGAACTCGTTGTCAACATAAACAGCCTCTTGACTTGCCGTGATGTTGCCGGAATTTACGAAATTGCCTTCGGCAAATCCGTTATAAAAGTAGACAGCAATGGGATTTGTCGCAATGATATCACCCGAATTGGTGAAATTACCGCTATAGTTACCGTCAATCCTTACGCCGTAGAAATCATCTCTTGTGGTCCTGATCGTGCCGGAATTGGTGAAATCACCACCCAGGCCATCATTGAAAAATACCCCATAGTATCCACTGGTAATAGTGCCGCTATTGGTGAAATTCCCACCGACATAGCCATCGATATTGACGCCATAATAGTCGCTGGTAATGTTGCCGGAATTGCTGAAGTCACCATCAAGGCCGTCACCAATCACGACACCATATTGGCTGCCCATGATTGACCCTTCGTTGGTGAAGTTGCCGCCTACATAGCCATATATCACCGCTCCGTAGGACCCACCGTCGAGCCTGCCCGTATTGGTGAAATCGCCATCGACATCATATTCGATGTAGACTGCATACTCATCCGATGTGATATCGCCGGAATTGGTGAAATCGCCTGCGATATCTCCTGCGACATATATACCGTATTCATCGTCTCCGGAGATATTACCTGAATTGGTAAAGTCTCCGTCCAAATCATCACCAATGAAAATGCCATAGTCATCAGATGTGATATTGCCGGAATTCGTGAAATCTCCCTCTGATGATCCTCCGACATATACACCATAGGTATCACCTGAAATACGTCCTGAGTTGGTGAAATTACCGTTCAGATCTTCGTAGATGTAAACACCATAGCCATCACCGGATATGGTGCCGGAATTGGAAAATTCTCCATTCAGGTCTCCCTGAAGAATCACACCATAGCCGTATTCATCATCCGCCGTGATATTGCCGCTATTGGTGAAATTGCCGGTCATGTTTTCGCCGACACCAACACCATATTCGGAGCCGCTTATATCGCCGCTATTGGTGAAATTACCGTTGAATTCGCCGTTGACAAACACAGCATAGCTGTTGTCTCCGGTGATATTGCCGCTGTTGTCAAATTCCCCGGTGAAGTTACCACGCGTCAAATAGTAGTTACTTCCACCGAAACTCACCCATTCATTGACACCAACATAAAAGCCGTGATCGTCACCCGAAATGTCGCCGCTATTGGTAAAGTTTCCGACAAAATCGCCCTGAACGAAGACACCGTCTCCGTCTTTTCCGGTGATATTTCCGCTATTGGTGAAATCGCCGGTGAAATTGGAGCCAATCTGGTCACCATAGGAGGAGGCCTCATACTGCAAATTGTCCTGCTGGATAAAGACACCGGTTTCACCACCGATTATATCCCCGCTATTGGTGAATTCACGATCCGCACCACCGAAGTCACCCTCGACCCAGACACCATACCCTTCATTGTTGTCTCTGGCGGTTATAATGCCCGTATTGGTGAAATTGCCATTGAGATCGCCACCAATGTGGATGCCGTAGTATCTTCCGTTGATCTCACCATCATTGACAAAATCCCCTTCCAGATCGTCCTGAATCTGCACACCGTAATAGTCTGCTCCCCAGATATTGCCCGTAGAGGTATTGGTAAAATCGCCATCCACGCTGTCAGTAATAATGACACCATAATACCCGTTTCCCGTCACATTGCCGGAATTGGTGAAATCTCCGGCAATATTTCCGCCGATATAAATACCGTAATACCCGGTTGCCGTACCAGAATTTGTAAAGTCTCCGCCAATATTACCATCGACATATATTGCATAACTATCTGCAGCAATGAATCCGGAGTTTGAGAAATCCCCGGTAATGTCTTCGGTATAAACACCTGTGTCTTCACCATAATTGGTTACGGTGAACCCTGGATTGGTAAAGCTGATAATGTCGCTGTAGCTCAGGCCATCCGATGTATTCTCTGTCACGACCTCCTGGGCCATCGCTGCATTGGCGACCAATGCATGGGGCAAAGCAGCCAGCAGAGCTATTGCAGAGATACTCTTACGCAACTTTTCACGGCGCTGCAGGTAACTGATCATGGATTATCCCCTCTTTTCATCACATCATGCACCCATCGGATACATAGAGTGTTCTTGCATAGTCCCAGACGAATCACTGGCTCATCTTAACGCCAAACGGTGTAAACAAAGGGTTTCAAATCGCGATGGCATATCAGTACGGTTCAAACAATGATTCTCATCACTTTCGTGACTACACGGAAGATCAAATTCTGTCTACTGGGAAGGACAATATTATTAAAGTGCAGCATTCAACTCAGTCTATAAATCCGCTTTTGTGGTCATAACGCAACACCTATAATTTTTTTTTCTTTTCATAGAGCAACAGGTCTCCCTGATTACTGCCATTATAGCTCTATTTGATATTCAGCCATGTTCTGCCCGGTATGCTGCAGTATATTTTGGAATTCAACCAGAACTGGTATCTAGAATTGACGCGTCAAATCACTCTGGCGCCTGCGCTCGCGGATTTTCCAGGTCGTTTCCTTCTGATGGTGATCCGTCAGAGGTTTCTTGCCGAACAGACGCATGAGCATGCCGACGGGTGTCAGGACACCGAAATAGACGACGCCCAGCATGATGGGAGACATGAACCGCGACAGCAGGTGACCAAAAGCCATCCATTGGCGCTCCAATGGGCCAAGTCTTCCAGGGATCAAGGAACCAGCCAGCAACAGAAGCCCGCCCGGCGCCGCCAGCAACCAGGGCACAATATCGTGGCCACGCCAAAAGGACAGCCCGGCCAGAACGAGCAGGGCAATCCCCAGGGTAAAGGCAAATTTGCGCCCCTGCTTGACGGCTAGTCTGTCTGGTGTTGCCATGGCCAATCCTCGCTGTCGACAAATGAAACCTGATCGTCCTTGTGGAGCATGAAAGGGCCGATTACCAGGGTATCAATGTTTGTGCGCATGAAACAGGCATAGGCATCCCTGGGACTGCACACGACCGGCTCACCGCGCACATTGAATGATGTGTTGACGAGAACTGCGCATCCCGTGCGTTTTTCAAATGCAACAAGCAGATCATGATAATCGGGATTTGCATCGCGGGTGACCGTCTGCACACGGGCCGAGTAATCGACATGGGTAACGGCGGGAATATCCGAGCGCACGACATTGAGCTGATCGATACCCCAAAGCTCAGAATTGTCGGCGGCTTTTGCCACACGGCGCTCTTCTTTCACTGGTGCAACAATGAGCATATAGGGCGAATCCACATCCAGATCGAAATAGTCTGACACCTTCTCACGCAAAACACTGGGAGCAAAGGGCCGAAAACCCTCACGAAACTTGATTTTGAGGTTCATCTGGGCCTGCATCGAGGGGCTGCGCGGATCACCCAGGATCGACCGGGCGCCCAAAGCACGCGGCCCGAACTCCATGCGTCCGTTGAACCAGCCCACGACCTGCTCATTGGCAAGGATTTTTGCGGTTTCCGCCAGTAGATCGTCCCGCTCCATCCGCTGATAATGGGCGCCGACGCGTTTGAGATAGGCCTCAACCTCTTCATCGCCGAAGGACGGCCCGAGATACGCCCCTTTCATGGAATCGTTGCGCCCGTCAGCTTGACGTTCACCCTTGTAGTGCCTGTGCCAGATCAACTGGGCAACACCAAGCGAGCCGCCAGCATCGCCAGATGCCGGTTGAACCCAGATGTTTTCGAACGGTCCCTCGCGCAAAATGCGTCCATTGGCGACACAATTGAGGGCAACACCGCCGGCAAGACAAAGGTTTTTCTGTCCCGTCTCGTCATGAAGATTGCGCACCATGCGCAGCATTATTTCCTCGCTCACGTCCTGCACCGAGCGGGCAAGATCCATGTCTCGCTGGGTCAGCGGTGACTCAGGCACACGCGGAGGGGCGCCAAAGAGCTGATCGAAGCGCTCATTGGTCATTGTCAGGCCACCCAGATAATCAAAATAATCCTGATTGAGCACAAAGGAACCGTCTGCTTTCAGGTCAACCAGATGATCATAGATCGTCTGCACGAAGCGGGGTTCGCCATAGGGCGCCAGGCCCATCACCTTGTATTCGCCGGAATTGACCTTGAAGCCGGTGTAATAGGTAAAGGCAGAGTAAAGCAGGCCAAGGGAATCGGGCCAGAGCATTTCCTTGACGATTTCAATTTCGGAACCACGGCCAATGCCCTGAGAGGATGTTGCCCATTCTCCCACCCCATCCACCGTCAGGATCGCAGCCTCTTCAAAGGGTGAAGGGAAAAAGGCGCTGGCGGCATGGGATTCATGGTGCTCGGCAAACAGCAATAGTCCCTTGTAGGTGCCCAGTTGTCGGCGAAGCTGATTTTCAATCCACAGTTTTTCGGCCATCCAGATCGGACCGGATTTGCGGAACTGGGTAAAGCCCTTCGGAGCAATCGACATGTAAGTGCTGAGGATACGATCAAACTTCAAAATGGGTTTGTCATAGAACCCTACTGCAGTGACATCGCCCATGGCGACACCGGCTTCATCCAGACAGTAGGCCACCGCCTGGGCGGGAAATGCACTGTCTCCCTTTTCGCGAGAGAATCTCTCCTCAGAGGCTGCCGCCACGATCTCGCCGTTGCGCAGCACTGCAGCGGCACTGTCATGAAAATATGCCGAAATGCCAAGTATTATCGTGTCAGACATGGCGAAACTCCTTCACACCACCGTAGGGATGAGGCAATGTTCAGAGCCATGCCTTCCAATGGATCAGCATCAACCATCAGCCGAATGTCGCCGCCCTTCATTGAAGAAGCCCCATTTTGTCAACCAGTCGCCTGGCTGCCGAGGCATAGGCTGCATATCCAAGAGACAGCGGGTGTCCGTCATTGCGGCGCGGGTAGGTGAGAATATTGCGCTGGCGCCCGTACAGATGGGCTCTGTGTGTATCCTCAAGCGCAAAAACGAAGGGCAATTGCACCTGTTCGAGAATGCTGCGGATTTCCGCTTCCAGCGCCACCTGTTTTTCAAGGCTTTCCACAAAACCCGGGTCGAGTTCCCCGAGGCTGTTCTGGCGTGCAAAATACTCGTAAATCACACGCTCGCGCGAAGGAATGACCATGACACCGACATCCAGCCCGTCTTGCGCCTTGGCCTTCCATGATTCAAGCAGTGGCCGCAGGTTCTTCCACATTGCGGCAACTTCGGGAACCTGCCTATCGATACTGCGGTCATGCTTCTCAATGCGAATGCGGGAGATCGGATCGACGCCGTCCGGAAAGGTCAATGCTTCACCCGGCGCGCTCCAGCTGGGGAACTTCCTGCGCTGCTGGCGGCCAAGAAAGCCCGCAATCGTTTCCAGGCCATCATGGGTCAGCGCCAGCAGGGCGATATTCTGTTTCAGGCGGTGATAAATGCCGCTCTCATCATCATAATCATCGTGCAGGCATCCCACCGGATAGGCTGGCCATTCGAGGTTGAGCCTCTCACGCTCTTCCTGCCAGAATGCGCTGGGATTGTTGAGGATCAGACAATCGGCGTCGGAAGCATAGAACAATTCGAAGTCATTGGTTGGATAAAGCGCGACAATGGCTGCCTTTGTTTCCGGATGGCGTTCGAGGTTCAGCAGCGCGTGATAGGAAAGCAATCCATAGCCGCCAAGGCCGAGATTATACACGTCCTTGCCAATCGCCTTGCCCAATCGGGCTGGCCATGCCTCTGCGGATCGCACATTGTTCCCGAAAGTCTGTGAATCACCCAGTGCAATCCACTCGCGTCCGATACCGGCTTCATTGCGATAGCCGTGCGAATCGATTTCCGGAATTTTCTGTGAAGCGCGAAAACCGACATTCTCATCAAATACCCGGTTGGAAGCCAATGTATTGGGGTAGACAGTTGCATAGCGGACAATGAATTCAGCGGTCACCAGGGTGAAAAGGGTTGCGACAGCCACCACGCAGATTTTCAGAAAAAGATTCTTTTGCATGCCAGCTTTCATGGCTTCTTGCTCTGGTTTAGTCAACAGATATTGGCGATTGTACAGCTATCCCAAGACACGGATCGGAGTTGCGTTTGACCGGAGCAAAAATAACCATGAAAAATGGTTCAGCGCGCGAAATGTCCAGCGCTATACCATGCGCGACACTGGATTTATTGCAGTTGCCCGTGTTTTAAGGTGTCGAAGGTCGAAATGATTCTGGCGCTTTCCGGATCAGGTCATGCCGACTGGCGATATGAAGCGCAAAGCCGATCCATCCAGGCGGTGGCGGCCGGTTGAACCGGAGGATGACATGGCAGCACTCTCGATCATTACCGTTTGCAAGGGTAGGCTTTCTCACCTGAAAAAGAGTCTGCCGACGTTCATTGCCCAAAGTCGATGCGACGTCATTGTTGTTGACTATGACTGCCCTGAAGACGCCGCGGGCTATGTAACCTCCGTCCATCCCGGCGTCAAAGTCGTCAAAGTGGAGAACCGGCCGGATTTCAACAATTGGGAGGCCCGCAACATCGGTGCGAGGATAGCAAGCACTGACCTGCTTGCCTTCGTGGATGCGGATGTGATGCTGTCACCCGGCTTTGCCGATTGGGTAGGCGATCATATTCATCCCAAAGCTTTCGGCAAAATGCCCCATGCACTGGCGCAAGAGATCCATGCCCAGGAGGAACTCACACCCGCTTCCAACCGCCTCGAAGGGCTACTGGTCGTTCCGCGCAAGACCTTTGTTGAGCTGGAAGGCTATGATGACATTCTGCTTGGCTGGGGAGCGGGCGGCGACCTCGACATCTGCGATCGGTTGTTGATGAAAAACCAGAAGATCATCATTCTCCCCGAAACGCTGGTCGAAAGCACCATCGAGCATTCGATGAATGATCGGGTCCGATTTCACAAGATGTCGCTTGCAAACAGCCTTCTTGTCGGCACTCTCTATCGCACCTCCAAAAACAGCATGATGCGCATTTTCGGAAAGAACCTGCCTCTTGAAGAAAGAAAAAGGCTTTATGCGCTGTCACAGAGGGCGGCGGTTGCCAAGCCAGGATCAAATTCTGCCAAGATGGAACTGCTCGTGATTTCGCGAAAAATTCCGGGCGCCAATTACAAGATAGAGCAGACCGTGACGACAAAGGTCACTTGGGAAGAGCGGTGATCATCGTGTTCTTGAGGATCAAACAACGACAGATTGGTAAAATCCGGTGTCCCGCCGAACAGGTGGCCGCCAACCAGGGGCAGGTCATTGGTCCTAAATTCTCGTCGGCATTTGCGCAGTTGCGAATTTTGGCGCCAGCCTGTGGACAATGATCCGATGACCGTTTTTGTGCATTCCTGGTTTCGATCCGGCAGCACCTGGCTTTGGGGCAAATTCAGAAACGACAGTCAATTTGTGGCTTATTATGAACCGCTGAATGAGGAGCTTCCCGAATGGACTCCGCACTTGCTGGAAACGAGAGCCGCACGCGCCTTTGAGGGTGACAAGCACCCATCAAACGACAAGCACTATTTTTATGAATATCTGAACCTGATCGCATCCGACCGGCTGCAATTTGACAAAAAGTTTGCCTTTGACAGATATTTCCTCACCGCTGACGAAGACGATACGCCGCTGAAAGACTATCTATCAAGGCTGATTTTTGAAGCCAAAGGTCTGCACCGCACGCCGGCATTGTGTTTTTGCAGAAGCCAGATGCGCGCCTCCTGGATAAAGCGTCATTTTGACGGGCTGCATATCGCGCAGGTTCGCAATCCCTGGGACCAATGGGCCTCCTTTGGACGGCACGGCTACTTCAAGAAAAGCGTTCTGATAACAGCTTACTGCATAGAAAAGCGCCATCCGGGATATTTTTCCCATATAGAAGGGTTTGATCATCTGGTTTCGGCATGGAATTCGGGAAAACAGGCGGGTATCAGCGAAAAGGCCTGTTTTGCTGCCTATTCCCTGCTCTGGATCGCTTCAACGGTGCAGGCGGTAACCACGAGCGACATCATTATAGATACGGACCTCGTCGGCGCCAGCGAAATCCATCGCAACAAAATCAGCGGCATACTTGCAGACAGTGGCCTGCCTTCGGATCTTTCCGACTGCAAAAAACCGGAAGCGCAGGCGGGAAGGGCAATCTCGGAAAATTACCGCGCCCTGTTCGCCGAAGCTGCTCGCGCATTGCGCAACAATGGAACATCAACTCTATTGCCGCCGGATCGGCAATCGGCAGCAAACAAGCTTGAAGATCTGACCGAGACAAGTGCCGCGTTCATCCGCATGGTCCTGTGATGATGGTTCATTGTCCTGTTCAACCGAAACACCGCAAGGATTAAATAGCCCCATTGTTGACATTGAGGTTGTACTTGTGTGGAGAGCTCTGAAATGTATCATTCAATCAACGAATTGATCCTGTGTTGAAGAATCGTGTTACAGGATAGGCTGAACATTCAAGGTGCCGTCATGATACTGGTCATGGTGACAGAATTTTTGTGGAGATCTGATGAACGTTTTGCGCGAGCTCTTTTCCTTCATGGTTGAGAACAAGAAACTCTGGATGTTGCCTGTCGTGGTGATCATGGTGCTGCTCAGCGGACTATTGATCCTGGGTCAGGGCTCGGCGGTCGCACCGCTGATCTACGCTATCTTCTGATGGCTGGTTCATGCCCCGGATGCTGACGCTGGTCTCGGCGCGGGTAGCCCGGGGAAAACCTGTTGAGCGCTTGATTGAGGCGCGAGGGTGCATTGACGAGCAGCCGCCCGTCCGGGCAGCGACCCGCCTCAAGGTGTGCGTGACAGCGCCGGGAAACAGCGCACCTGCCTACCAGCATCGCTCAGGTCAAATCATTACATTCAGGGATGCGAGATTCTAAGGCACTATCCATGGCAACCAAATCGAACGTCAAGACCGCCGCGAACGCTGCGCAGAGCAATGCCCATGCCGTTACGCCCGATATTCTTGACATGGTTGGCAGCGGTAAACTGAATGACGCAGTACGCATTTTTGGCCGATCAAATCTGGGTGCCATACTGGACAATGCCCAGTCGACCGCACGGCTGGCAAGCGCGCTTTCGCTGACAGCAAACCAGGTCCGCCTGCTGCGGGTTCTCGCCCGCTACTGCGCGATGCCGCGCAACACTTCGGAGCACCTGCAGGCGCAGGCGGAAATCGAGCTCCTTTCGGCACGGCCCGACAATGCCATCATGAGCGCCAAATCCTGCCTCGAACTTAACCCGCAGAACATTCCGGCGCTGCTGACACTTGCCGGTTCGCTGCGCGCAACCGGACAGATACAAGCAGCAGTCAACACGCTTGAGACTGCATTGAAGCTGCAACCCGACAATGCCGCGACCCATACCCAAATGGGGGAGACATTGCTTGGGATGAAGCGGACAGATCAAGCCATCGCCGCCTTTACCAAAGCTCTTTCCCTTGACAAAGCCGATTTCACAGCACTCTTCAACCTTGGAAACATTCACAAATCCATGGGAAATCTGAACAAGGCGGTTCAGGCTTTTACCATGACGCTGAAGATCAATCCGCGCCATGTAGAGGCGCTGAACAATCGCGGCGCATCCTTTCAGGTCATGAACCGCGATCGGGAAGCGATAAAGGACTTCGACACAGCAACCAGACTTGAGCGGCGCCATTTGTATGCCTGGCTCAACAAAGGCGTATCACACTTCAAGCTTGACGAAATGCAGCAGAGCCTGACAGCGCTTGAAATGGCCTTTGCAATTGATCCGAGCATGCCCGACATTTATCACAACTATGGGCTTGCACTCATGAAAATGGACCGCTTTGCCGAAGCTGTGCGGCATTTCGACGCCATGATGCTGCTGGCGCCTGAAAGGAAGGAAGGCTTTCTTTCGAAAGGAAATGCCCTGCATGGAATGCGCAGCTACGGCGAGGCCGTAAAGGTTTTTCAGCAAGCCGTTGATGAATTCCCCGATTACAATGATGCCCGGATCAACATGGCCGGCGCCTTGCAGGAACTGGCAAGGCACAAGGAAGCCATGGCCGTCATGGATATGGCAATGGAAATACAACCGGATTATCCCGAGGCCCTGTGGAACAAATCCAATTCCATGCTGGCATTCGGTCCTTCGCAGGATGCATGGAAGGCCTATGAGAACCGTTTGCACATCTCCGTCGGCACACCCCTTGCCGACTTCGGTCTTCCCCTTTTGGGGGCCAACGCGCCGGATGGCAAAAAACTGCTGGTTCAATGGGAACAGCGCTTTGGCGATGTGCTTCAAATGCTGCGCTATGCCCCCGCACTGGAAGATGTTTGTGATTGCCACTGGCAAGTGGCCGATTCCATGATCGACCTATTCAAGGCAAGTTTTCCGGAGCTGAAGACCTGCGGTTTAAAAGAATGTCCGGAAGGGTTGGATGCACGCACACCCTATACGAGCCTGCCGCTCAAACTGCGAACCTATTCTGTCGAAACAATTCCCAACCGGACGCCGTATCTCAAGGCATCGCCGCAGGCCGCCAGCAAATGGAAAGAGCATCCCGGGAGGGGAAAAAGGCGCATCGGCATCACGTGGCGTGGCAACCTGAAACCGCCCGGCCGTTCCATTCCTATTGACCGGCTTGCGCCTTTGTTTGAGGAATTCCATTCGCAACTGGTGTCCCTGCAAATGGATCCCAACGAGCAGGAAGCACAAATGCTCGGGAAGTATTCCATTCCCTCACTCGGAACCGAGATCAAGACCTTCGATGAGAGTGCCGGCCTACTGAGCAACCTCGATACGATCATCACAATCGATACAGCGGTCGCACATCTGGCAGGCGCCCTTGGTCGAAAGACACTGATACTGCTCAAATATGGATGTGACTGGCGCTGGATGCTGGAGAGAGTCGACAGCCCATGGTATCCCACAGCAAAGCTCTACCGTCAGACTTCGGTGGGCGAGTGGTCGGATGTGATCGAACGGGTATCCGGCCAGATCAGGACCTCAGCACAGCCATAGATATCTGTCTATTCAGGTCGGGAAGATCAGCGGTACGGTTCTTTGGTCCGGTCCGAGCAATCGGCGTTTTACCCGATGGGCGAGCAACCGGGCCCGTCCGATTTGCGGCAATGTCAGTCTTACACCGCTCCAGACCCTGTGCCAGACACGGTCCACATGATGTGGGCCCTCCCGTTCGGCTGTCTGATCCATGTAGTGTTTGATGGTTTTCAACGCCCATGCGGAATGGCCGCTGGTCACATTGTCGGCAGCATTATGGACATCGACAAAGAGCGTGGGATAACGGAATTTGCGCAATGTGTCGCGGGCTTCCATATAGGGCGCCCCTACCCCGGCCAGCTCAACGGCCAGATTGAGTCCGAGAATTTCCGGCATGAAGTGGCGGGGAAAACAGGACAGGGCGAGCCAGAGTGTCGGCACATCAAACGAGCCGGCGTCGAGCCTGTCCCAATTGATGAATTCTCTCGATTCCACTGGCGGAGCACTGACATTCATCGATTTGAGCAGGCTGCGGTATATGTTGGCATGATGTTCATCCGCATTGCCTTCGCCAATCTCCTCGACAAACACATGAAACAGCATCCGCCCCACCGTCGTATTGATGGTTGCCGGGGATGCCATGCCCTGCAACCACCCGCCATCGATGAGAATAAGTGGAGCCAGCTGCACTGTTGCCTCAATAAAGGCATCCTTTGATACGTCCGGACGCTCAGCGGGCGGACGATAGGAATCCACCTGGGCCCGGTGTTTTTCCTCAACCCAGCGATCGAGGGCATCGGGATCATAATGGGGCAGCGGGATGGCGCGCTCGCCCTTCCATAGCGACGCCATGGACCGCTCCAGCCGTTCGCGCGCAAATCGCTCTGCCTGAGGCAGAATTTCAGGGAAAAACTCCACATTGACGAGATGGTGATAGAGTTCACGGACCGAACATTTCGCAAACATTGCGTCGCTGCGTTTTTGCACGTCACCGGGTTGCCAGATGCGGCCCTGGACGGCTCGAGGCACGCGCAGGGCTGGTTTTAGCTCCTCTCCGAACAAAGCTGATTCGGTCTGCTTTCCGGGTGATCTGTTGCTTTTTTCACGTGGCGGAAGGCTGTTAATCCACTCTCGAATAATTTGTTGTTCCATCGGAGAAAAGACACCCAGCATCGGGCCACCAAAGCCGATCAGATGATTGAGCAACGGACTTTTTTCCGCCTGTCCGGGCCTGACCCATGGTGAGTCCGCCAGAGCGTTGAGAAGCTTTGGCCCATCAAAATTTTGCGGATCAAGATGATCGTCCAGCAGCCTGTCACCCAGAAGCCGGCTTCCGTGATAACCATGGGCGTGGGAAGCCTTGCTCCACATGAGATTGATCATCTCCTGGACAGGGTCCGGCGGACCTTGAGGCGCAGCAAGGCGGGTTGATTCGAACCAATCATTCCAAAGTCGCACTGTGGCCCCGGCCCCGTTAACAACCCGCGACCATATCTGCGCCCGGTCGGCTGGTTGCGCATCTTCAAGCAGGGCTTCAACGGCATGCACCGCCATCGTATGGCCTTTTTCCAGAAATTCCGGTTCATCAAGACCGCTGTCCAGTTGAGGCAGGCCATGGGCCTGGCAAAAATCAGCAATGAGCTTCAATCCAAATGCAGGAATTCCAAGAAATTGCCAGGCAAGATTGGCTCCGATGATTTCCGGGAAATGCGTCCTGCCCGTCTGGGCGAGAGCCAGCAGGAACAACGGCAGTTCGAAACTCGTATCAGCAAACTCTGGCCGATTGGCGAAGGAAAGGGAAGATACATCGCCCAATTCACCGCCAACGCGAGCAAAGGCATCTTTGTAATCATTGACAAAATGGCGGCCCGGGTCGGCCACAAATGCGCGCACCTGATGCTGGTAAAGTCCCGTGACGATTGCACCTGCTACAGTATGGGCTGTTGCAACCCGTGCGCCGGTCTGAAGCCAGCAACCATCGACCAGAGCCATCGGCATATATTGGAGATAGTAATGTGCTGCCATGCGTCGGACTTCTAAAGGCGCCGGATTATTCAGCTGAAAATCCGGATTTTCGCCCCTGATGGCGATTGCCTGGCCTAGTGCCTGCACTTGATGTTTGCTTTCTTCTTCCTGCCAGACCGAAAACGCAGGTGTATCAAATCGGTTTTCAGCCGATGCCAGTTGGCTGGTTGCCAGATCGAAGGCAAAGGGAAGGATTTCGGGGTGTTCTTCGACATTCACCAGCAGAAAATAAGCTTTTTGCAGTGACACTTCTTGCAATGCCGGCTTGTTTGGCCACTCTTCCTGGTTGAAAGAATAGTTCAACAGCGCATTTCCGGGCGACTGAATATTCATTTGGTACTCCGCTCAATACGGGAAATGGCCATTCACTAAGAAGGGAACACTTGCGTTCGACATCACTGAAGGCCTACCAGCCTAGTTTACCTGCTTGGCAGCCAATTGGTCCCGGACAAGATTGAACATATAGAGGGCAATAATTCTATTGCCGGCATCCGTGAGGTGCACGCCGTCTGGTTGATACACAATCGCATCGGTGCCTTCAAGAACACCTGTCGCGTCGAGAATGTAGTCACGATTTTTTGCAATAACGCGTATTTGATCATAGAGTCCATTTACACCGGCTATAAATTCCGACCCGACTGAGTACCTGTTGGGTTTGGCATGTCTGCTCTTGTAGAAAGAAAACGGCTGTATCACGGAATAGAATTTCGCACCCTGTGAAAGACTTGCAGCGTGCATAATCTCCATGTTCTTCTTGAATGTCTGTGCCGGTGTGCGCTTTGAGGACAGGCCAAGAGAATAGTCGATGGACGATGCCTTGGGAACATATTGGCGAAGCAGCGATGTCATGCTGGGCAGGATTTTTGGCTCTTCCTGACCGGTTGCCACCTTCAGAATATTCTCCTGATAGGGATGAACCATCAGATGATTGGCAACCCCGTAGCGCCAGCCGTCGTTCACGCCGGCATATTCGATGACGATATCAGGCTTGAACTCGAATCCGTCACGCACAAGCTTGAACATGTCCTGACTGGTTGAATATCCGCCAATGCCGCCGTTTATCACCACTGCTGGTATCCTGTTTGCGTCGAGGATCCTTGCCAGTTGCTCCGGCCAGCTGTTGGGAAATTTCACCCCGTCGGTGGTAGAGCCCCCCAATGCCAGAATAACCGGCTTGCGCAAACCCCGTTGCATTGGCGAGTGCAGTAGAAAACCGTCGATCCATGCTCGCGTTTTTTTCACCTCCTGGAGTTTCTCAGAGTTTTTTCCGTAGGTGAAGGCAAGATGGGGATCCAGTGTACGGTAGGCCTCGCGAAATTGATCGCGGCCAAGGATGGTCTCCTCCGCGCTTCTGAAAAAAAGCGGGGAATCAATCCCTTGAGACTTCAGAACAAAATGCGCGCCTGTTTCCACAACCGCGATCATCAGACACAGACTGAAACTCACGCTGATCAACCAAAAGACGAGCTTACGGGTTCCGCTAATCTGCCGACCTTTTTCGGGCTCAGGTTCGTATGACAAATCCGGGTCGAATAAAGGAGTCATGCTTTGCTATCCAAGTGGCGGTCCTGTGCGATGCCAAACTGTTCCGATCCCGTCACGATGCAAGCTCTGGGCCAGGTATTAAGAATCAAGGGAACCCTGCTGCACCAATAATACAATAAAACAAAGGGAGGAAAAATGGTCATGGCCTGCTTCTCCCCAATTGGCAGCAGGCCGGTGCGATGCGGTTAAAAGTGGATGAGCGCAGCCGTTCCATCTTGCTTTTCCCATTTGCTACTCAAGGAGAACTGCAGACCGTTGGTTTAGATGTTCCTGGCTCGGGACGTTTACACCACCGCTCAAAGGCTTCGGCAGACAGCAGCCAAGACCGTTTGTGTATCTTTATTTTTTGCCGGAACACTGTTATAGCCGCTCGGCAGACAGGCCTTTGCTGCCAGAAACAATTGTCATGAAGGCGTTTATGGCTGATCTCGTGCAATCAAGACACCCCGAAAATAAAGATATTCTCGAGGTTCTGGACCTGGTCCGTACCTCTTTGAAGACACGCCAGCCGCGCATTGTGGTGCACGGCGACATGATGCTCGATGAATATCTTCATGGTAGTGTCGAGCGCATCTCGCCGGAAGCGCCGATACCGGTTCTTGCCGGCAAGTCGCATTTATACAGGCCAGGCGGCGCGGCCAATGTGGCCGCCAATCTTGCCAGCCTGGGCGCCCGCGTTGACCTATCCGGCCTTGTCGGGACCGATGCGGCGGCACTCCAGTTGAGGCAGATACTCGATGCAAGTTCAGTCAATACGAGTCACATGATCGCGGCGCCGGAAAGGCGCACAACCAGAAAACTCAGGGTCGTTGCCGGAACGCAGCAGATCGTCCGGATCGATTTTGAAGACATCGGTTGCCCGGACCACTCAATCGAACAGCAACAGATTGAAACCACCAATCGCCTTGTCGCCGAAGCCGATGTGCTGATCATATCGGACTACGACAAAGGAGCCTGCGGTGAACGCGTTCTTTCGCAAATCATCGGTTTTGCGCGCTCCAGGGGCGTTCCTGTGCTTTGTGATCCCAAAGGCAGGAATTACGGCAAATATGCAGGCGCCAGCATCATTACGCCCAACCGCAAGGAAGCGATCGCAGCGTCAGACAATCAGTTCCCGACAATTGGTGATCACCAATTGAGTGCACCGGCACTTGCTGCCCATGGGCTGCGAAGCGCGCTGCAACTGGATGCCTGTCTCGTGACGCTGGGTCCTGATGGAATGTTCCTGAGCGAAGCCGACAAAGACCATGAAATCAGCGCATTCTCCCATGACGTGGCCGACGTCACCGGCGCCGGTGATTGCGTGATCGCCGGACTCGGCGTGGCCCTGGCATGCGGAATGCCCTATCTGTCAAGCTGCATCTTCGCCAATGCTGTTGCGTCGATATCGGTCAGCAAGGCCGGCAGCGTCGTTGTAAGCCTGGATGAAGTGATTGACAAATATGCCGAGCCGGGGCGATGGAGCGCTTCAAAGCTGGTTCCCCGTGATCAGATCGAAATCGAGGCAAGCCGGTTGAAGAAGGCAGGCCGATCCATCGTATTCACCAATGGCTGTTTTGATATTCTTCATGCCGGTCATGTCGAGAATTTGAAGCGCTGCGCCGAACTCGGCAGCGCGGTCATTGTCGGCCTCAACAGCGATGAATCGGTGCGAGTACTCAAGGGCAACGGACGGCCGGTCAACCCGGCCAAGGACAGGGCGGCCGTTTTGCTCGCACTTGAAGCTGTTGATGCCGTTGTGATCTTTGAAGAGGATACGCCCGAAGAACTGATCAGCGCCATTCGTCCCGACATTCTGGTCAAGGGCGCGGATTATCACGACAGGGAAGTGGTGGGGCGGACCTTTGTCGAGAGCTATGGTGGCCGCGTCGAACTCGTCGCATTTCAAAACGACATTTCAACAACGGCCATTCTTGAAAAAATGGAGGAACTGAAAAGGTGATCGTGGTCACTGGCGGAGCAGGTTTCATCGGCAGCAATCTGGTCCATGGGCTGAACAGCGCCGGTATGAAAGACATTGTAATCGTCGATTCACTGGTTGATGCACGAAAGCATCTCAACCTGAGCAAAGCCCATATCATAGATTATTTCGACAAGGACGATTTTCCCGATGCACTGGCGAAACTGCCTGAGATAGATGCGGTTTTTCATCTGGGCGCCTGCGCCGTCACGACGCAACAGGACGGGCGCTTCATGATGAAGAACAATTACACCTATTCAAAGACCCTGTTGCACGCCTGTCTGAAACGCAAAATACCGTTTATCTATGCCTCATCGGCAGCGGTCTACGGGGCGGGCGAATGCGCTTTCGTCGAGAACAACAACCAGGAAAAGCCACTGAATGTTTACGGTTTTTCGAAATGGGCCTTTGATCAACACGTCCTGAACATTCTGCCCGAGGCACAAAGCCCTGTCATTGGCCTGCGTTATTTCAACGTCTATGGACCGCGCGAAAGCCATAAGGGCGACATGGCTTCTGTCATTTTCAAAATGGTTGCGCGGCACCGGGCAGGCAAACCATTGCAATTGTTTCGCGGCAGCGACACCTTTTTGCGAGACTTCATCGACGTGCGCGATGTTGTCGACGTTAATCTGCACTTTCTGCAATCGGGAAAATCCGGCATCTACAACTGCGGAACAGGAACGCCGAGGTCCTTTCAGGACCTGGGTGAACTGGTTGCGCACAATCTCGATGGCGCACAGATCGAGATGATCGACATGCCGCCAGGCCTTGAAGGTCAATACCAGAAATATACCTGCGCCGACGGAACGCTGTTGCGCAATTCAGGCTATACAAGTGGATTCCACAGCCTTGAAGACGGTATTAGGGACTATGTTCATTGGCTCAATCGTGATTAATTCACAGCAGAAATTCAGAGTGTCCCGCGACCCCGAAATTGCAAGATTGATCAGACTTCATGAATAGAGATACGGCCCTTCGCCCTTCCGATGCTCAAGTTCTCAACAATGCGGAACAGGCGCTGGCGCGTAGACTCTTTCGTGAAGCAGAGGAGGCGTGCAACGCTGTCTTACGTCGCAATCTCCGCTCATCCCGGGCCCATTACCTGCTCGGCCTCAGCGCGCTAGGCCAGCAGAAACCTTCAGAAGCCGTCCGGCGCCTGAAAAAGTCGTTGCAGATTTTTCCCGACGATATCAATTGTATCGTTGCTCTTGGCCAGAGCTTCATGGCGGATAACCGCCATGGAGATGCGGAAGAATGTTTTCGCAAAGCCAGCCGCATGACGAAGGGCAACGAAAAAGTTCTCCCCATGCTGGTTCTAAGCCTGATGAATCAAGGCAAATTCCAGGATGCACTTGGGCCCGTGAACCAACTGTTGCTGGTACAACCGCTCAGCGCCGACGCTTTTGGCAAACGGGGCTATATCCTGCAACAATTTGACAAACACCCAGAAGCCATCGGCAATTTCACCCGCGCCCTGACTTTACAACCCATCTTTCCCGAGGCGCTCAACAACCGCGGCAATTCATTCAAGGCACTGAACCGGCATATCGAAGCAATCAGGGACTACGAAGAAGCGATCGCGCAGCGACCGACCTATGCGTTGCCTTACAGCAACAGGGGTTATTCACTGCAATATCTGAAACGATATGACGAGGCTCTGAAAAGCTGTGATCTTGCTTTGGAGCTGTCAGACCGCTTTACGGACGCGCATGTCAACAAGGGTTTTATCCTGCAGAATATGCAGCGTTATGAGGAGGCCCTCACCTGCTACAAGCGTGCGCTAGCAATAGATAGCGGGAATTGGACCGCCATGAACAATATGGCCTACACTTTGCGGCAATTGGGCCGCTTCGCTGAAAGTGCAGACTTTTACCGCAGGATGAACAAGCTTCGCCCTGATCAACCCGAGGGCCTGTGGAATCAAGGGCTGCTTAAACTTCTGATGGGCGACATGCCATCGGGCTGGTCTGACATGGAGTGGCGCTGGAAATGCAAGGAGTTCATGCGGAAACCGGGCGTGAAAGGTATTCCGGAATGGCTCGGTCAGAATATCGAAGGACGATCGATTGCCGTCTTCACCGAACAGGGTTTTGGTGATGTTTTTCAGTTCTGCCGCTATTTGCCCCTGCTTGCGGATCTGGGCGCAAAGGTTACGCTGGTGGCCCCCGTTGTGGCCCATCGCCTGTTGTCTACGCTTGATCCGCGTGTTTCGATCAAGGGGCTGAAGCAAACGCTTGCAGAGACGGATTATCAATGCACCCTGCTCAGCCTTCCAGACCGGTTCAAGACTGAATTGTCGACCATTCCGACCAGCACACCCTATCTGTTTGCTGAAGATAACCTTGTCAAACAATGGAAAGAACAGATTCCACAGAAGGGTCTGCGCGTAGGTATATCCTGGCAGGGCAATCCGAAAGGTGCTGTCGATCAGGGACGATCATTCCCACTTTCCGAACTGGCGCCGCTGGCAAAAGTGGAAGGGGTGGAGCTCATCAGCCTTCAATATATGCATGGCACCGACCAAATCGAAGAGATGGCTGATCAAATGTCTCTGCAGATTCTGGACGGCTTCAATGAAGGGCCAGATGGCTTTGTCGACACCGCCGCCGTGATGAAAAACCTGGATCTGATCATCACATCCGACAGCGCCCCGGCCCATCTCGCCGGAGCTCTCAATGTGCCTGTCTGGGTTTTACTCAAAAAAGTTCCGGACTGGCGCTGGCTCCTGGACCGTGAGGACAGCCCCTGGTATCCCGGCATGCGGCTGTTTCGGCAGCAGGAGGACGGTGACTGGGCAGGCGTCGTCAAGCAGGTGGTCGAGGCGCTGAAAGGTTTTTCGCCCAAATAGGAAAAAACCAAAAGATCACTCTGCTCCAGGTCAAACAAACAGAATGGGCGCCTCGCGATTATGAACCCGTTCGCCGGGCGCGGTTTCAAATTCCATGGCCGCCTTGTGGCCGGAAAACACCGCTGCCTGTATCAGCCCCGGCGCCAGAGCGTCACCGATCAGGGTGGATGACACGCCTTCTGGCAAGGCATTGTACAGGGCAAGGTCCGGATCGCGCAGTCCGATGTGAATCAGGGTGCCGAATGCAAGGCTCTGCAGTTCCTCCTTCGTGTCAGAGCGGGCAATTTCCAATCTGTTGCCGGAGCATTTTTGCGCAAAGGTGTTTGGCATCAAGCCCACGCCGGCCTGATGCAATTCAGCGACGACACGCGGTTGTTCCAGCGTGTAATTGGTCCAGGTGGCAATGTCTGACAGGGGCGACACCAGCGTGACGGCATGGCCTTCCCTGACCATTTTCAGCGCTAGCACATGGCCCATGTAGTAGTGATCGTCATCGTAGATGATGACCGGGCCCGCAATTGGCTTACCGGCCATCACGTCATCGGGTGTCATAGCAGTGTCCTGAAAGCCCGCAATGGGCTCATAGGATGTGTGGCCGCGGCCCTGTCTTTCCCAGGTCGATCCGGTTGCCACGAAAACGTGGTCGGCTTCGAATGCTGCAATGTCACTGGCGGTCAGAAGACTTTGCGCATAAAGGTCCACATTGGAAAGCTGCTGAAGCTGGTAGAGTCGATAATCGCGCACGCGTCCCCAGGCCGACAGGCCGGGCAGAAGGCATTCGCGCGCGACGCGCCCACCGAAGACGTCGGCTTTCTCGGCAACAGTGACCCTGTGCCCGGCCCGCGCCAGCGTCAGGGCCGCTTCCAGGCCGGCTGGCCCGGAGCCGACAACAAGCGCATGTTTTTGCGATCTGGCTGCGGGGACATTTTCAGGATGCCAGCCACGCCGCCATTCTTCAGACACGGTCGGGTTCTGCGTGCACCGCAGCGGCAGGCTGTTGGCATCAGAGGCGGCACAAATGTTGCAGCCAATACACTCGCGGATATCCTCGATCCTGCCTTCCCTGATCTTGTTGGGTAAAAACGGATCGGCAATGGAGGGTCGCGCGCCTCCAATCAGGTCCAGAACGCCGCGCCTGATCTGGCTGACCATCGCATCGGGCGAGGTAAACCGGCCAACGCCAACAACCGGCTTGGTGGTCACGGTTTTGACAAAGGACGTGAACTCTTCCTGAAAGCCTTCAGGATCGAAGCGTGACGTTCCGCTGTCCCTGTTCCAGCCCGAGACGTTTACGTCCCAAAGATCTGGGATCTCCGCCAATGCTTCGACCACATCGCGGCCTTCCCCGTCACAGGTGATGGCTTTGGGCCCGCTGAGTTCATGCACTGCGAAGCGAACGGCAATGGCGATCTCGCCAGCCGCCTCGTCCTGCGCCTCTTCCAGCACCTCGCGAAACAGCCGCAGGCGGTTTTCAAAGGAGCCGCCATATTCATCCGTGCGGCGGTTGTAGACCGGCGAGAGGAAATGCCAGAGGATCGACGCATCATGGGCGGCATAGACATAGGTGATATCATAGCCCGCCTGCTTTGATCGGCGGATCGCATCACGGTAACTTTTACGCAGATCGCGAATGTCAGCCTTATCCATGGCCTTGCACTGGACCGGTATGCCCGGCTTCAATGTCGACAGGTTCGATGGCCCGAGCACCGGAAAGCCATTGGCCATGCCCCTGGAACGCAATCCCGTATGGCCGATTTCAATGGCCGACAAGGCGCCGCGGGCGCGCAGGCGCTCCGTCAATCGCGCATGGCTTTTGACATCCTGCTCATCCCAGAATTTCTCGATGGGAAGATTGGAAATATCAGACCCCGGATCGATTTCCGCCAATTGCATCGAAACCGTTCCCCAGCCCCCCTCTGCCTTCATTTCCCGCATCATCACCGAACCATTGGGCATCAAGGGCGAATGCCCGTTGGCATGGGGAACGGAAAAAAAGCGGTTGGGTGCGGTCACAGGTCCGATTTTAACCGGCTCGAACAATAGGTCGTAATTCATCGGCATTTCTCCAATCAGCGACCGTTTCAGGCTGTTTTGATGGTGCCGTCATCGAGCCAGACATCAAAGATCTGCAGCGCTCTTTCGGCAAAGGCGTCATCGTTGATGTGACACTCGATCTCTTCAAACCTGACTGGCTGCTTGAATGCGGAGCGCATTTCGTCAAGAAATTCAGCGAAAGCTTGCGGATCATGGGCAACGCCGCCTTCACGGTCCCATTCCTCGACACCCCGATTTGGCAGGATTACATGAACAGGCGCCTTGCTTTTGGAGAGGCGCGATGCCATTTCACGCGCGGTCTGCCTGCGTTCTTTGCCGTTCAGAGCTGACGATTTTATCAGGCGGTTGTGCTCATGAAAGGGACGGTCCTGATATTGCGCCGGTATCTCCTGCCATCCGGCAAAATCGATCAGATCAAGACAACCGGGCGCAACGATCTGCGGAATGCCCGATCGGCCAGCATTCAACAGGCGGTCGGAACCGCCATTGATGACCGACCCGGCCAGCAAATTGCCCAGTTCCGGCAGGGCAAAATCCATCACGCAGGCAAAGCCACCTTCCGCAGCCACGCTTTCAAAAGCCATGCCCCCCATGCCGGTGGCATGAAAGACGGCCACTTCAAAACCGCGTTTTTCCAGTTCCGGCTTTAGAAATTTCTGGTATTTCAGGCAGGAGGTTCCAAGCGACGTCATGCCAACAATTGGCGTTTTTCCATCCGGTCTCTCGACAGCCCGCGCAGCGCCAAGCACGGCACCGGCGGCCTGGCTGAGCGAGGACTTGCAGATGGAATTGAGGCCGTAAAGACCACCGGCCCAAAGGATCATCTGGATATCGGAAGACAATCTCTCCGGCGGAATGAGCGGAGAAAAAGACACGGTGGAAACGACATATTTCGGCACGCCGATGGGCAATGCACGGCACACATCAAGCGCCAGGTCGGTGCCCATGGTGCCGCCAAGAATCACCACGCCGTCAAAGCGCCCCTCCCCGAATAGTGTCCGGGCAAGCGAACTGGCGCCCCTGGCCATGATCTGCATGGCGCTGTTTTCATCGCCACTGTCAATGACAGCTTCAATACTGCTTCCGGCAGCCTCGGCCACATTGTGCTTTGAATAATCGGTGGGATTTTGCGGATCCCCCAGAACGGAGACATCCATGGTCAAAACGCCACCGCCAATGTGGCGGATGCGTTCGACCATATAGTCCAGTTCGTCGTTCTTGGTGTCGTAGGTTCCGATCACCAGGATCGTTTTGTCAGCCATCCCGTCCTCCATATATAGCGCCGGGATCACCCGCGCATGATTTCACCCTTTGGGTCGTAAAAGGGCGCCAATTGCAATCGAGCGGCATAGAGCCTGCCTGCGACCTGCACTTCGAACCCGCCTTCATCGATCCATACCTTGCTCACGCCCTCATCCTTGTGGATGCTCGCAAGCCCGACCATCTTTTCAAGCCGGAAACCCCAATCGCCGGAGGTGACGTGCCCGACAATTTCGCCATTTTTCCAGATGGGTTCGTTGTGAATGAGCCATGGGCCGGATTGTGCGTTAATTTCATCGACGACCAGGGATACAGTCCGGTGCTGGGTAGCTGGACCCGCCGCCTTTTGTTCTGCCAGATGTTTGCTGCCCAGAAAGTGATCCGGCTTGTCCAGATTGACCGCAAAACCCAATCCACTTTCATAGGGTGTATCGTCCTCGCCGATATCATGGCCGAAATGCCGGAAGCCTTTTTCCAGCCGGCATGCATTCATCGCAAACATGCCCATATGTTTGAGGCCGTGACCTTCGCCTGCGCTCAAAAGGGCGTCATAGACATGCGCGGTGAATTCGGTCGGGACCATCAACTCATAACCCAGTTCCCCGAGGAAGGATCGGCGGATCGCCCAACCTCTTGCATAGGCCATGTCGATCTCGCGCGCCGCGCCAAAGGGAAAGGCTGCGTTGGACAGATCGTCACCGGAAATCAGGGAGAGGATTGCCCGCGATTTCGGACCGTGAATCGTCAGCAGACCATAGGCGGATGTGGCGTCGAATATTTCAAAATGCCAATCGGGATCGGCATGGCGCCTGATCCAGGCTTTGTCCCTTGTCTGGGAAGGGTGGCCGGTGATGACCATGAACGCATCGGTCTCTATACGCGTTATGGTGACATCGGCTTCAATGCCGCCACGGACATTGAGGAATTGCGTGTAGACGGAGGTGCCGGTGGGTATATCCATTTGCGCCCCGCAAATCCGGTTGAGCGCCTTGACCGCATCGCGGCCCTGAACCAGGATTTTTCCATACATGGACTGGTCAATCAGCACGGCATTGTCGCGCGCCGCCAGACATTCAGCCTTGACCTGTCCTGACCAGGGCTTCCAACCGAGCGCCGGCTCTGTTGGCCAGGCCTGATTGTCCGGATCGAAATACATCGGCACTTCCCAGCCGATCCGCTCGGCAAAAACCGCGCCCGCCGCATGGAGACTGTCGTGCAGCACAACCTTGCGCACATTGCGCGTTGTCTCGGTCTGTCTGCCGGCCCAGGCTATCCCGTAATGAAAGCCTATTGCCTCCGCACTGCGGTCATGGACATAGCGTGTATTGGCCTGAAACGGATGCGCTCTTGCCGCCAACAAGGATCCCATGGATCGCGACGGATCACCGTCAGTCATCCATTCAGCCATGGTCAGCCCAACGCCGCCGGAATTCAAAATACCGTTTGAATTCATGCCTGATGCAATGAACAGGCCATCAATCTCCGGAGCTGGCCCCAGATAGGGACGGCCATCGGGCGTAAAGCTTTCCGGACCGTTGAAAAATGTCTGAATGCCCATATCCGCCAGCTTCGGCATTCTGGCAAACATGCCTTCCAGTTCCGCTTCCACATGATCCATATCGAAAGGCAGTTCGTCAAACTCGAAATCCTTCGGGATGCCCGCCGAACCCCAGGGCTTGCCCATGGCTTCAAAGCCGCCGATCAGCAGCTTTCCGGCATCCTCTTTCCAGTAGGTCCGCTCTTCGACAATATTCAGGATCGGCTGATCACGGGGCAATTCACCCATCGGTTCGGTGACGATGTAAAAGTGCTCCACCGCGTGCAGCGGCAGGGTCACGCCATGGGCCTTGGCGAACAGATGGCTCCACATGCCTCCGGCGAGCAGGACCTTGCCGGTTGCGATATCGCCGCTATCGGTGTGAACACCGACAATCTTCCCGTTCCTGACGATCAGACTCTTCACTTCGACATCTTCAAACCGGCTTGCGCCCAGCGCCCGCGCGCCCTTGACCAGCGCGACAGAGACATCAAGCGGATTGACCTGACCGTTCGACGGGACGAAGAAGCCGGACTTCACATCACCTGCTTCAATCCAGGGCCATTTTTCAGAGACTTCCTGGCGTGAAAGCATCCGGGACTCAATGCCCATGCGGGCGGCGTGATCATGGCTACGCAGCAATTGCTCATGGCGGACATCGCTGAGCGCAATATTGATCGTACCGTTCTGCTTGTAGCCGGTCGCCTGCCCGGTCTCCAGTTCCAGTTCCTGAAACAGTCTGGCCGTATATTTTCCGAGTTCGGTCTGGGCGGTGCTGTCACGCAACTGCCCGACGATCCCTGCCGCGTGCCAGGTTGTTCCGCTGGCAATCTTGCGGCGTTCCAGAAGAACGGCAGGAATACCCCTTCGGGCCAGGTGATAGAGCGTGGACACGCCGACAATGCCGCCGCCGATGATCACCACAGGCGCCCTTTGCGGAAGTTCCTTTTGTGCACCCGTCATAGCTGTCCCTGCCGCGACACTCACAATTGTATCCAGGCCGTTTTGAGGTTGCGGTATTTGTCAAAGGCATGAAGAGATTTGTCCGATCCATTGCCAGATTGACCGACGCCTCCCAGCGGAACGGTGACATCGGCGCCGCCATAGGTGTTGACGTGTACGACGCCGGCATGGATCGCCCGCACCATGCGATGCGCACGCGAAAGGTTCGAGGTCCACACCCCGGCCGCAAGACCGTAGTCCGTTGCATTTGCCAATTGCACAGCCTCGGCTTCGTCGGCAAAGGATGTCACCGCGAGAACGGGTCCAAATACCTCTTTCTGAAACAGGCTGTGTGAAGCCTTCACACCGTCGACAATGGTCGGCCCCATGTAGAAGCCGCCGGTTTCCTCAAGGCATCGTGTGCCACCCAGCACAAGTTTTCCGCCCTCATGGACAGCCGTTTCGACGGCCGCCAAATCCTGTTTCAACTGGTTTTCCGAATTGATCGCACCAATCTTCGTGTCCAGCAACAGGGGATCGCCCGGCTGCATTGCGGCTGATGCCTTTGTGACCGCAGCAACGAAATCATCATGAATATCCTGTTGCACAAGGAGCCGCGAGCCGGCCACGCAGACCTGGCCGGAATTCCTGAATATGCCTGCTGCCACTACTTTTGCAGCCTGATCCAGATCCGCAGTGTCGGCAAAAATGATGTGAGGCGACTTGCCACCCAATTCCAGATAGACACGTTTCAGATTGGAGCGGGCCGAGTATTCCAGCAGACGACGCCCCGTGGCACCTGAACCGGTAAAGGCCAGGACATCAACATCCATCGAAAGCGCCATGGCCTCGCCGACGACGGCACCCTCGCCGGTTACAACGTTCAACACGCCTTCGGGAAGGCCAGCTTCCAGAGCCAGTTCGGCCATGCGAGGAAGGGTCAGGGAAGCGGTCTCCGGCGGTTTGACAACAAGGCTGTTTCCCGTGGCCAGTGCCGGGCCGATTTTCCAGGCACCGATCATCAGGGGGAAATTCCAGGGGATGATGGCGCCCACAACACCCACCGGTTCGTGGTGGATCATGCCCAGGACATTTTGCTGTGTCGGCGCAATCTCGCCGTAGACCTTGTCGATGGCTTCGGCGTAATAGCGGATCGTACCGGCGGCAGACAGGGGCTCGGCCTTGAACGCCATGGCAATTTCGGTTCCATTGTCGCGCACGCCAAGAACGGCAAGTTCCAGCGCATGTTTTTCGACAAGGTCAGCCCATTTGAGCATGATTGCCTTACGGGCGGCAGGAGGCTGGTTTTTCCACCGGCCATCATCAAAGGCGGCGCGCGCCGAACCTATGGCGGCGTTCATGTCCGCTGCCGTTCCGCGGGCAATTGTCGTCAGGATGGAACCGTCAATCGGCGAGACGACGTCCATCGTCTCGCCGGAAGAAGCAGGTCTCGCCTTGCCATCAATGAGATGGTGACAGGGCGGCACATCCCGATTGCGCAGTTCATCAATACTCGTCTGGTCCATGCCATTCTCCCTGCCGTGGTGAATTAGAAGGTCGTCATTCATGCAGCGCGCGGTGCACGCGCTGCCAATTATAGAAAGCTACTAGCGCATCTGTGTATCGTGCAGATCATGGTCGGTTTCGGGTTGGCGATTTCTGTGTTCGATCACCAGGGTTCGAATGTGCAAAATGATGACCAGCACAATGATGGCAAAGAGGATTGCGGCGATCGGCCTGTCGATGAAGTCCAGCGGTGTTTTGACCCGCGCCATGGAACTGCGCAGCTTGGTCTCCATGATGCCGCCCAGAACCATCCCCAGAATAATCGGCACGACCGGCAGGTTCAGACGTTTGAGAACAAGCCCGAACACCCCGAAACCTGCCGCGATGGCACAATCAACGATCGAATTTCGAAGCGAATAAACGCCGACGAAACTCAGGATCATGATGACAATTCCGAGAAAGCGCGTCGGAATCTGGATGATCTTCGTCAGCAGATTGGTGGAGAAAAGCAGGAAGATCAGCACCAGCACGTTGAGAACCAGCATGGCGATGTAAAGCGCCAGAACGAAATCCATGTCGTTTTGAAACAATTGCGGGCCCGGTATTACGTTGTGGACGTAAAAGACCGAGAGCATCATGGCGGTCAAAGCCTCTCCTGGAATACCCAGCGCTAGAAGCGGGATCATGGCAGCCGCCGGAACGGCATTGTTGGCGGATTCAGAAGCGATCAGCCCCTCAGGCGACCCCTTGCCAAAAAGCTCCGGCTTCTTCGAGGTTTTCTGGGCATATGTGTAGGACATGAACTGTGCGGTGAATTCACCGACCCCCGGTATCATCCCCATCAATACGCCAAAGCTCGAGGCAACCGTTGCCACCCGTTTGTGGCCGAAAAGTTCCTTCATTCCGGAAAAGAGCGAGCCTTTCAGGGGCTGCGCCCTGGGGCTGTCGTCCTTGTCGACCATCAGGACAAAGGCCTGGGAAAGGGCGAAGAGACCGAGCACGACGACAATGAGATCAATGCCGGACGACAACCAGGATTGGCCGAATGTGAAACGTTGGGTGTATTTGATCGGCTCAAGTCCGATCGTGTTGAGGAATATGCCAAAACAGGCCAGCATGCCGGCGGCAAAGATCTGCCCGCGATGGGCCAGGACGACAAGAATGATCCCCAGCAGCGCCGCCAGAAATATTTCGCGGCTTCCAAATTGCGGTGCGATCCACGCCAGAACAGGTGACAGGAGAATGAGGCAAAGAATACCGAAAACGCCGCCAAAAAAGGAGGCCGAATAGGCCAGTGAAATGGCGCGCCTTGCTTCTCCGGCTTTGGTCATCGGATAGCCGTCATAGGTGGTCAGGGCGTTCACCGCCGTGCCGGGCGTATTGATCAAAATGGCAGGGATCGAGCCACCGTACATGGAGGAACCATAGATCCCCAGGAGCATGGTCAGACCGACGAGCGGCTCCAGCGAAAAGGTTGCGGGCAGCAGGATGGCAATGGCAACGGCTGCGCCAACGCCGGGAATGGCCCCAATGATGACGCCGCCAATGGAACCAATCAGCAGTGCGACCAGCACATCAATCCTGGCAAGCAGCCCAAATGCCGAGACGAGATCTTCCATCAGATTTTCCTAGAAATAGGTCAGCATGAATGAACGCATGAAATCGGGCAGCCATTCGTAGATCTGGCCGCCTGGCACTCTGACCTGCAGAAATGACTTGAAAACGACGACGACACTCACCGCCATGAGCACCGAGAAACCGATCATTTTGGGGGTCCTGTATCCCACGCGCAATGCCAGAACGACGGCGAAGAGAACCGTGGAGGGCAGATAGCCAAGCAGCGGAACCACATAGACATAGGCCATGAACCACAGGACATATTCGAAAGAGCGAAGCCAGAACTGAATCTCAAGCCATCTGCCGGCAATCTTCGGGGAGACCCAGGCGCTGATCCAGTTGAGCAGCGCAAACAAGGCCATTCCAACCAGCGAGACAATCGGCCACAAGGCGGGTTGCGCATAAAACTTTGTCGAGGACTTCCAAACGGTCTGGTTGCCGATCTGGCTCAGAAGGAAGAGGGAGAGGATCAGAAAAAACGTCGCAAAAAACAGATTGCCAGGCCGCCGGTGCCGTTGAAACAATTGCTTCAAAGTCTTGATTTGAACCAGCATGCTTTTCCCGCCTCACAATGGAACAGGCAGCGCGACAGTCGCGCTGCCCTTTATCTGGGTTATTTCAGAATATCGGCAATCACGCCCTGGGCCTTGATATCGGCCTCGATCTGCGCTGTGGATTCATCGGCATCCTGCCAGTAAAGAAGAGCGCCTGTTTCGCTGGCAAGCTTCTGCGCCCGCTCTGACATGATCGTTTCCTTTGCCACCGCAATGATCTTTTCGCGGGCATCCGCGGGCGTATCCTTGCGTACAAACAGACCATTCCATAGCGCCAGATTGATTGCCGGCACCAGTTCCGAAACCGTCGGTGTATCGGGTGTCAGTGGAATACGCTCTTTGCCGATCGAGGCCAGCACCTTGACCTTGTCGAGGCAGGGAAGAACCAGTTGCAGCGTTGTGTTCATTACATCGACATCACCGGAGGCCAGGGTATTGCAGTCCAGCGCATCAAATGCAGCATCGGATGCAAAGCTGAAGCCTTTCGACTTTGCCAGGGCAAGGGTCACCTGCGTCGGTGGCAGGGGCGCACCGAAATGGCCAAGCGCGACATCATTGGTTTTGGCATATTCCGCCAGACCGTCAATATCATCATAGGGCGCATCCTGTCCCGCGACGATGACGAAAGGATAGGTCAGAAAGATGCCCAGTGGCTCGAAGGGATTCGGATTCAGTTCGTCGATGCCGATTTGCGGCCCAACGGTTGGTACCCCGACAACAAATGAACCCACTGTGTAACCATCAGCAGGCTCATTGGCGACGAATATGGCGCCGGGAAACGGACCACCGCCACCGCCGGGCTTGTTCAGCACCGCAGCCGGCGAGCCGTATTTGGCCTGAAAGTCTTCGGCGATCATGCGTGTGAGAACGTCTTCCAGATCACCTGGTGCCCAGGGCACGACAAAGGCGACCGGTTTTTCAGGATATTCAGCAAATGAAGGGGTTGCGGCAAGGGTGCCTAGCGAGACTGTGGCGGCAAGCGCCAAGGTAAGCAGCGATTTCATATGTTTCTCCCAGTTTCGGTTCATTATTTAAACCGGCGTTGCATTTTTATCTTGCTACCAAAATTGAAGTCTGTCAACTTATTGAGCAGCTTCGGATGGAAGACCAGATGATCTGGTGGGAAAATTGAATGGGAAAAATATCAAAGGCATTGAATCTGTTAAATTATTTTTCCGAGCTCATGCCGGAAATCGGTTTGGCGGAGTTCAGTCGCCTGACGGGACAGGATAAAGCCACCGTGCATCGGCACCTGGCTGAACTGGAATCAAACGGGTTCCTGGATCAGAATCCCTACACACGAAAATACCGGTTGGGTGCTGCCGTATTGAGGCTTTCTGCCGTGCGCGAAAGGACATTCCCGGCGCGACGCATCGTGTCACAATGGGTGGATGAACTTTCACTCCAGAGCGATGAACTGGTTCATGCATCCCTTATCCAGGGATATGGCCAGGGATACGGCATGTCGTCACTGTATTTCCGTGACACAGGCTCTGGCGGAACAAGGGTGTATTTTTCCGAAGCCGACATCCTGCCCCTGCATGCAACAGCCTCCGGAATCTGTGCTCTGGCCTTTGGTCCGCCCAACCTCCTGCAGCACACCGCCTCGAAGACATTGGACAGGTTTACGCAGCACACGGTTACCGATCACAATGAACTCAATGCCATGGTCGAAAAGACACGGCGGCAGGGATATTCTTTCACCAATCAGACCTATGAGGCCGAAATCTGCTCGATTGCCGCTCCGTTTTTCGAAGACAGGGCGATCGCCTACGGCACGATCACGATTGCCGTCCCGGCTTCGAGAATGAACGACGATTCGAGGATGCGTTTCGTCAATTTATTGTGGAACGCAGCGACAGCGATTTCGGCAGAGTTGGGGGGCGCAATCCCCGAAGACCTGAAACAGGTATGGAACGAGGCGGCCCAGGGCCGCGGACAAATGGAGCGACAATCATGAATTCCCAGAACATCAACTTCCTCAAAGAAAACAATGCGCGCCACATGTTTCATCCGATGGCGCACCCTGCCGACAGTCTGGCAAACCCGCCGAAGATCATCACCGGTGGTTCAGGTGTGCGCATTCGCGATGTTGATGGCAAGGAAACCATCGATGCGGTCGGCGGCCTTTGGAATGTAAACCTTGGCTACTCTTGCGCACCTGTGAAAGAAGCCATCACCCAACAGCTTGATGCACTTCCCTATTATTCCATATTTCGCGGCACATCCAACGACGCCATCATCACGCTTTCCTACGAGCTCGCCGATTTCTTCGCCGAAGACGGACTGGTGCGGGCCTTTTTCACCTCGGGCGGATCAGACAGTGTTGAAACAGCCCTGCGCCTGGCGCGGCAATTCCACAAGATCAGAGGCGAACATGGCCGGGTCAAATTCATCAGCCTGAAGAAAGGCTATCATGGCACCCACATGGGTGGGGCGTCGATCAACGGAAACGCCAATTTTCGCACACCCTACGAGCCGCTTCTGCCTGGCTGCCATCATATTCCCGCGCCTTACACCTACCGCAATCCCTTTGATGAAACCGACCCGGCCAAACTGGCGAAGCTCTGTGCGGCAGCGCTGGAAGATGAAATCGCCTTTCAGGGCGCAGGCACCATTGCCGCCTTTATCATGGAACCGATCCTGGGGGCCGGAGGCGTGATCCCGCCGCACAAGTCCCTCATGCCGATGGTGCGCGAGATCTGTGACCGAAACGGCATTCTGTTGATCGCCGATGAAGTGATCACGGCCTTCGGGCGCTCGGGCGCCTGGAGCGGTTCGCGCCTCTGGGGCGTCAAACCGGACCTGATGTGCACGGCAAAAGCCATCACCAATGGATTTTTCCCCTTCGGTGCCGTCATGATGGCGCAGCACTTCGTCGATGTCTTCGAAAATGACAAGACAGGCGCAGCGTCCATCGGCCACGGCTATACCTATTCCGGCCATCCCGTGGGTGCTGCCGCCGCTCTTGCCTGCCTTGCGGAAACCAGAAGGCTCGACGTCAAGACAAATGCAGCCGCCCGGGGAACCCAGCTCTTCCAAGGCATTGAAGCGCTGATGGAAAAACACGCAATCATCGGTGACATCCGCGGCGGCCACGGATTGATGGCGGCCATGGAATTGGTGCGTGACCGGGCAACAAAGGCCCCGATCGACAAGGCAACAACCGCCAGATTTCAGGAGGTTGCCTATGAGAATGGTGTGATGGTGCGCATATCCGGACCGAATGTCATCCTGTCGCCGCCACTCATCATTTCACAAAGTGACGTCGATCAGGTGCTTGGGGCACTGGATGCCGGCTTCAGCGCCCTTTGATAGGAACGAAAGCGATTTGGGACCATTTCGATGAAGACAATTGGCGATACAGACAATTTCGTTGCCCTTCTTGGCACCAAGGGTGGCCCGGCCATCCGTCCGGGGTCAACAAACCCGACGTCCAGCCTGCTTGTATTGGAAGGCCGGAAAATCGTCGTCGATTGCGGCCTGGGTGTCACCCGCGGTCTTGTCGATCAGGGCATGGCGCTGAAAGACCTGGAGCTGATTTTCATTACGCATCTGCATTCCGATCATTATCTGGAACTGGGCGGCCTGCTGCACACGGCCTGGACGGCAGGCCTGAAAACCCCGGTCACTGTCTTTGCGCCCAAGGGCGCTGACCAGTACTGGCAGCATTTCCTCTGCGCCATGAAGGCCGATATCGAATTGAGAATGGCGGATGAAGGCAGGCCTGACCTTGCCGCACTGGTGTCTTTCAAGACCCTGGACGATGGGCCCGTATTGAACAGTCGCGCGCTGACGGTCTCAGCGATGCGCAACACACATCCGCCGCTGATCGATACATTCTCCCTTCGGTTTTCCGGGCGCAGGCATGATGTGGTCTTTTCGGGCGACACCGCCTACCTGCCAAAGCTCGCCGAATTTGCCCGGGACGCGAACCTCCTCATCCATGAAGCCATGCTGGGTGAGGCCCTCGACGCCCTGTTCAAGCGGATCGGCAACACGGATGACCGGCTGATGAAACATTGGCTGCGCTCCCACACGATGGCCGGCGATGCAGGAAAGATCGCCACGCAGGCTGACGTCAAGGCACTGGCACTGAACCATCTGATCCCTTCCGATGATCCCGATTTCACCGACGAGGATTGGCGCCGTGCCGTCAGGCCCACCTGGGATGGGTCGCTTCATATCGGCAGCGATGGATTGCGGATCGGGCTGGAATAATATTGTTCACGGCAGGCGCAGGAAGCTGGTGATAGCCGATCAGCAGCCACCGTGTTTTTTCAATCCACTGTCGCAGGCCCGGTGGGAACAAGGCTGCTGAACGGCTTTCCTGTCGCCTGTTCATATTCGGCCTCATCCCAGAACCCGATCAAAATTCCAAATTCCGCGGTTAGCGGCAACCGCGACACGAGCTCCGCGTTGGCCGTTATGCGGGCATGATGTTGCAGGGACCAAGTCATCAGGGCCTTCTCCATCCGCTCGCGCGCTTCACAATGCTGTTGCAGATCGGATCCCCCGATGTCATCAAGCTCATCAGGATCCAATTCAAGATCAAACAGAAACGGTCTGAAGCCTTCGCATCTTATGTATTTCCAGCGCCCGTCAAAAATCATCACAGTACGGGCATCCTCCTGCGGCACCTCGAGTGCCCGTGCCATTTCAAAGCTGGAATAATCATGCTCACTGATCACATACCGCCTGGAAAAGCCGTCTTTTCCATGCAGCAGCGGCATCAGATTCCGGCCTTCCAGGACATGGGGTTTGGGCGGGCAGCCCAGAGCGTCCATGAACGTCGGCGCAAGATCAATCATTTCCACCAAAGCATCTGAAACACTGCCGCGCGTATGGTTTGCTGCAGGTCTCGGGTCGCAGATAATCAGGGGTACCTTTACGGCTGACTGATGATAGAAATCCTTGTCGCCCATCCAGTGGTCGCCCATGTAATCGCCATGATCGGAGGTGAAGGCGACAATGGTGTTTTCGCTCAGGCCCTTCTCATCCATCCAGGCAAACAATCGACCCAGATTGTCATCGAGTTGTTTGATCAGCCCCATATAGGCGGGGATTACATGCTCGCGCACCTGGTCACGCGCAAAACAGCGACAGACGCGCGATTGCAGATAGGCGCGCAACAAGGGGTGGTCGGTGTCGCGCTCGGCGGAAGACCTGATCGGTGCGATGATGTGTTCAGGGCCATACATGTCATGATAGGGTGCGGGAACAATATAGGGCCAATGGGGCTTGATATAGCTCAAGTGACACAGCCAGGGCTCCTCCTGCTGCATGGCGTCCTCCATGAAATCCATGGCGCGGTTGGTCATATAGGCCGTTTCTGAATGTTCCTCCGGAATATTCGCCTCCAGACGGGAATTCTTCAGCAGCCAGGCGGACATCAGCGCCCCATCCTCATCGATGCCAGAGTTTGCAAAATCCTCCCAGGGATTGTCGGATTTATAGCCCAATGCCATCAGATAATCGTCATAGGCCGACCAGCGCTGCCCAATGCTGTCAGGATGAAGACCGTCGTCCCTTTCAAAAGGTTCAAAACCACATTCGGATACGCGCACACCAATTTCACTCTTGGGATCGACGCCCAGCCAGGCCATGCCTTCCGCATCCGCAACCATGTGGGTTTTTCCCACAAGCCCGGCACGTATGCCTGCACCGCGAAGATGATCACCCAGCGTGGGCTCGCCTACCCTCAAGGGTATGCCGTTCCAGGTCGATCCATGGCTGCGAACATATCGCCCCGTATAGGCGGACATGCGCGAAGGTCCGCATACCGGCGATTGCACATAGGTATTGGTAAAGCGAACGCCACGCGCGGCCAGACTGTCGATATGGGGCGTGTGTAGATGCGGGTGACCGTAGCAGCTCAGATAATCAAACCGCAGTTGATCAGCCATGATCCATAGAACATTCGGCTTCTTTGTCATCAGATTCGTTTTCCCAAGTATCTGTCCAGGCAAGAATTGTTGTGTGAAAGGAGCAAATCAGATTCTCGGCAGTCCGTTATGAACAGTCAGAGTTTTGATTATTTGCCCCCTTCGCACCGCGCTGATCATGCGCGCAAAGTCCTGTATTATGCAATCGCACGAAGCCCAACCCCAAGAAAATCTCCAGCGCAAAAAACGTCTGTCAGAACAAAGCGTCTTGTCACCGGCCTTGAAACAGGGGGCAAATCAGAGATCATAAGCTCAATGCCTTGTTCACCAGCGCCCGTTTGTCGGGGTAGATTTCCACGTTGACACCACGTTCAATCAGCGCATCTTTCAATTCATCTTCCGGCAAAGCTTCAATCGCAGCTTCCGTCATGTTGAGGAAATTGATTTTCCGTTTGAATGGCGGGTTTGTTGCACCAAAGGTTTCACGATTGTTGAATTTGAAATCCTCGGCGTATTTGCCAAAAAAATGCGTGAGAAACGTATTGAGGCTGGGCCTGACCCTTTTATCCTCAGTCATCAGATTTGCTGACGCATCCAGAGCCTCTACCATCAGTCTCGCCCATCGTTGAGCGCCCTTTTCATTCATCAGTTGCATGGCATTGTGGGTATGATGGAAGTTGAGCCGGAACTCCCCGCCATGATAAGCAGGCCCCGCCCCCATCACATCCAGCCAAAGGCCAGCCTGCGTGGCGACATGGTGGTCTGCTGCGCCCACCCGGGCAAAAACCGAACGAAACCAGTCTTCATCGTCAAAAACCCGCTCATAGAAGTTCCTGACGATGCCAACGATACGATCCTGTCCAAGCACAGAAAACAATTGCCAGAACTGAATGGGTTTGGTGATATCAGAGGGTGCGGAAAGAGAAATGATATCCGGCATGCGGTGCGCGTCTTTGGGAAGCACTTTTTTGGCGACGGCAGCATCTATGTACTTGAGCCGGGTAATTTCCGTCAGGTAGCCATGGGCCGTTGGATATTTTGCACTGGACAAGCTGCTCTCCGACAATTTTCTTTCACAAGGGAATTCTTCGCCTGCTGGCCCGATCCTTAGATCAGGAAATCGGCAAGAACACTTTGTCTATTTTAACTTATGCAGGAAAGCCTGCAAAAAACCATCCAAGTCCAATTTCGACAAGTACCCGGGAAAACCTGGCGCAAAGCGGGGTTCCTTATTGCACCGCCCGCTCAACCGCAGTTTGCTCCGGTATCCTCATGCTGCAGATGCGTGCGGTGCGACTGAATCGCGCAAGACGATTTCGAACCCGACATCTTTGGGTTTGGCACTGACATCTTCTCCGTGGATCTTTGCCATCAACATGGATGCCGCATGACAGCCCATTTCAAAAGCCGGCGAGCGAATGGTTGTCAGAGCCGGTTCGATGGATGCAGCAATTTCAAAATCGCCAAACCCGGCAATGGACATGACGGAGGGCACGTGAATACCGCGCCGTGCGCATTCGAAAATCGCGCCGGCGGCATGAATATCCGTGCATCCGATAATGGCATCAAGGCGCGGTTCGCTCTGAAGCAGAGCGGCCAGCCCCAGACGTCCACTTTCATAGTCCTTTTGAGCCGGGGAGCTGAATATCAATTGGTCCGGGCAACCATTTGCCTGGACTGCAGCAATGAACCCGTTTCGCCGCTCCTCGTAGCGCCTTATCCCTGGCGTATGAAAATCGACATATCCGACATATTTCCTGCCCTGATCAAGAACGTGGCAGGTCATGGAGCGCATTGCGTCAAAATCGGAGAATCCGACAGCCATGTCCAGTATCGGACCGTTGAGAGCCCACAATTCAACGACGGGAATACCGATCGCAGTGACCATTTTTTCCAGTTTTGGGGAATGATCGTTACCAATCAGCACAATGCCATCGGGCCGACGTTCCAGCAGCGTCGCTACAATTTCAGCTTCGCGATCGGGAGAAAATGCGCTTGAAGACAAAAGCAGTTCATAACCATCCTTGTTCAACCGGGCGACGAGACCTTCGATCGTGCGCGCAAAGTTTGAATTGGAGAGTGTCGGAACAACGACTGCGACGACCTTGCTGCGGCGTGAAGACAGCTCTCCGGCAACGGCGTTGGGAATGTAGCCAAGATCCTCGGCCACCTTCTGGACGCGTTTAAGCGTTTCAGGTGCCAGCCGTTCTGGCATGCTGAAGGCTCGGGATACCGTAATAAGCGACACTTTTGCCGCTGCAGCGACGTCTTTGCCTGTCGCCCAGGAGCCGTAGGATCGCTTCGCTTTGCGGGCGCGTTTCATGTTTCCTCCATATGAAACGGGCGGGGTGTTGGCCCCGCCCGATAGTATATAGCTTTACCTATGAGGTCTTAGACGCCTCGTTCTTGCCGCCAGATATCATCACGGGGCATATCAGGTTTAGCTGGTCGCACATCGTAATATTCAAGCAATGGCGTGTACAGGTCAAGAATGCGGCGCAGTTCTCCGATGGGCTCGTCGTGCTCATCGACGCGGAGATCGATCCAGCCATAGGACCTTTTGTTCACAACCAGGATAGATGCTGAATGTTGACCGGCAATCTGACCACCGGCGTCGCGGCCCGCTTCGACACAGCGCATCAGGCGTTCACCGAGGTCCAACTCATCCGTTGTCTCCCATACGTCAGCCATTTTTGTCACTGTCGCTTCGCTGGTTACCCTATTGCCCAGTGACACGAAATTGTCGATGGCGATGTGGCCCTTCCAGTCTTCGTTGTCACTGCCTGTGCGGGCAGCTGTGCGGCCATCACGATCGATAACGGCGATTTGGCGCCACTCGATATAGGGGTCATTGTCTTCCAGTTCCCGCATGACCTTGGGTGCGGAAAAACCCGTTTCCAAAAGGTTCAGGCCAAGTGGGCCAAAGCGGGGATCCCCGTTTGCCTGGGAAACAAGTCCTCCCAGTCCGGCTTTCAGAAATGGGCATTTTGCACCGATTGCGAGGGGTCGCGTTGCAATGGCTATTCCGAACATTCCAGTTCGTTTGCAGCGCGCGATTACGGAAAAAGTCATTTTTGTCTTCCTGCTTATGTTTATTGGTTGTGCAACACTTATCGAAGCTCGATGCCTGCCGCCTTTGCGACCTCACCCCAGCGGGTGATTTCCGATGCCTGGATTTTGGAAAATTCTGCCGGTGTATTTGCGATCACCCGCACGCCCAGAGTGTTCAAACGTTCTGCCAATGCGGGCGTTTGAAGCGCCGTTGCAATGGCATTTTGCAGAATATCAAGCCGTTCAGGTGCTGTGCCCGGAGCTGCAAAAACACCAAACCAAACGCTTGCGTCGTATCCATCGACACCAGCTTCGGCAATCGTTGGAACATCGGGAAGTGCATCGGAACGCTCAGGGGTCGTGACGCCAAGAGCCCGCAGACTTCCTGCTTCGATATGTGGAATGACGGTATTCATATTGTCGAATGCGAGATCAATTCTTCCCGCCAGCAAATCAACCATTGCCGGGGCGGAACCAGTGTAGGGCACATGTTCCATTTTCACGCCGGTCAGGTTTTCAAACAGCGCTGCCGAGAGGTGCTGTGATGTGCCCGGCCCCGTCGAATAATAGTTCAGCTCACCGGGATGCGCCTTGGCATAGGCGATCAGTTCATCAACCGAATTGATATCCAGCTTGGGGTTTACGACCAGCACGTTTGGCACGCTGCCGACCATTGTCACTGGAGAAAAATCCTTTTCAGGATCGTAGGGCAGATTGGCGTAGATATGCGGGGCCGTTGCATGGGTTGGCGTGCTGCCAAGAACCACGGAATAGCCGTTATCGTTTGCGGTTGCGACTGAGGCACTGCCAATGGTGCCGGATGCTCCCGGTCGATTGATGACGGCTATGGGCTGGCCGAGGACCTTTTCAGCTTCCTGCGCGATAGCACGCGAGAGCGTGTCATTCGCACCGCCGGGATTCCATGGGCTCACCCAGGTAATTGGCTTGGTCGGGAAATCGTCCGCCATAGCCGCTGGCGCACAAACGGCAGCACCGGCGACAAACGACATGGTCCAGATCATTTTTTTAAGAAACATGTTTTCTTCTCCTTGAGGGTTGCACTGAACTTGTTGCCTTTGACAACTCTGTCATTGAATAACAAGATCGGCTATGTTACCGCTAACATACTTGATATAAACCGGCCCCTTGTCAATGATTGTGGCCGGTAAAAGTCACAAAGGCGGGAGTTTGTGCGCGTGAATTTTTCTAATGTTGATAGAAAGCCAAGGTTTTACAAAGGGTTGTCAGCCAGAGATTGGATAACAATTTCTTTGGTTGCCGGATGTGGGGTCTATTCGATGTGGGAAGGCCTGTCATTGGATCTCGGTTCGGTACGAAGGATCGGCGCCGGGGCATTCCCATTCGCTATTGGCGCATTGCTTAGCATCATGGCCATTTTTCTGGGACTTGCCGGTAGTCCTGCGAACTCCACCGACCAGCCAAAAATCTCGATTCGCGGTCCTGTCCACATCAGCGCTGCGATGATTGCTTTCATGATTCTGATAAATCCGTTGGGCCTGGCGCCAACCATTGCCATTGTGACAATCTTGAGTGCCAGTGCCGATCGCAGTCTGAGACTGCGCAGTGTGTTGCTTCTGGCCTTGTTTGCATCAAGCCTTTGCACCGTTGTTTTCGTATTCCTGCTGGGCCTGCCGCTTCAGCCTTTCTGGTGGTAATCATGAATATTTTTGACAATCTGCTCATGGGTTTTGGCGTCGCGCTCTCTTGGGAAGCGCTCCTCTATTGCTTCATCGGTGTGACGCTGGGCACGTTCATAGGGGTTTTGCCTGGGCTTGGGCCCATGGTGACAATCGGCATGCTATTGCCAATCACCTATTATCTCGACCCGACATCGGCGATCATCATGCTGGCAGGCATCTATTACGGGTCACAATACGGCAATTCGACTGCGTCCATTTTGCTCAATCTGCCGGGCACGTCCGCAGGGGCGGTCACATGTCTTGATGGGCATCCCCTGGCATTGCAGGGGCGCGCCGGTTCAGCTTTGTTCATGACCACGATTGCATCATTTTTTGGCAGTTGCTTCGGGATTATCGTATTGGCCTCATTGGCACCGGTCCTGGCAAATTTTGCACTGCAGTTTGGGCCGACCGAATATTTTGCGCTGATGTTGCTGGGGTTGATAGCGGCGGCAATTCTGGTTCGTGATTCTCTGGTGCGCGGTCTTGTTTCGGTCCTGTTGGGATTGTTGCTCGGCCTGGTGGGAACCGACATCTATAGCGGCTCTCCACGTTTCACATTTGGCTTTTTGAAGCTCTCCGATGGGATTGGGCTTGTACCGATCGCCACTGGTGTTTTCGGGGTTGCGCTCATCATGGCCAATGCGGGGCGCCATGTTGTGAGTGGCAGCACCGAAAAGCTCGGCTGGCGATCGATGATGCCTGGCCCCGGAGATGTCAAACGCTCAATTCTGCCGATGTTTCGCGGCGCAAGTATCGGCTCGATCCTGGGGATGTTGCCAGGGGCCGGACCGACGATTTCCACATTTATTGCCTATGCAACAGAGAAAAAAATCGCCCGCGATCCCTCGCGCTTTGGGCGTGGTGCGATCGAGGGTGTGGCTGCGCCCGAGGCTTCCAACAATGCCGCCAGCCAAACCGGTTTTGTGCCCACATTGACACTTGGCGTGCCGGGCGATCCAGTCATGGCGGTGATGCTGGGCGCCTTGATGATACACGGAGTGCCACCCGGACCAATGCTGCTGGTGGACCATGCCCCCTTGTTCTGGGGGTTGGTTGCAAGTTTTTTCATCGGAAACCTGCTTCTTCTGATTTTGAACATCCCCCTGATCGGTCTTTGGGTTCAATTGCTGAAGGTGCCCTATGGCCTGCTCTACCCCATGATCATTTCGTTCGTGTGTATCGGTGTCTATTCGATCAACAATTCGGTTTTTGATGTTGGTCTGGTCATGGCATTCGGTCTCTTTGGTTACATGATGTTGCTCCTCAGCATCGAGCCTGCACCAATGCTGCTGGGTTTCATCCTTGCACCGATGATCGAGGAGAATTTTCGACGGTCTCTCATTCTGTCGCGCGGAGACTTCATGACCTTTGTTGAAACCCCGATCAGCGGCGGGCTCATCGCACTTTCAGCCCTGCTTCTAGGCTGGATCATTATCTCAGATTTTTACCCTAAAAAGACACAGGTTCCCAACCAGGATGCGGGCAAGGAAAACTCAGGCGGGCAAGATTAGCAGATCTGACTGTTAGAGCACTGGCCGAACCGCATAGCGACTGCGGTAATGAAATGTCAAATACGGGCTTTTTTCGGCGCGCCCTGAAGCCATAGCGCAGAGCGGATGCCGTGTCCCGTACGCTTCATTGAACGCATCGCATAGCGCGGTGTGATGATTTCCCGCCGTCAAATGACCCCGTACTATTACAGCCTCATTTTCCAATGGCACGCCTATAAAGGGCATACAAAAATGACAGCCCGGTCAAATCAGCCCGGTCGAAACACCAAGCCCGAAAAAGGCCAGAACTCCGCCCGCACAGACCATCACCAGCCCAAAGATATAGGGTCGGTTGCCAGACATGTGTACTATTCCCGGCTCGTCAAAGTTCACCAGGATGGCATGTTCAGTGCCCTGTTGAAAATTCTGATTTGCGGAAGCCGTGGGGGTTTCACCGCGCAGCAATCCACCACCTGGGCCGGAAAACTCAAACATTGGTTGATAGAGCGTTGTCGGATCCTGATCTTCACCGCCCTGGCTCGTCGACTGCCTGATGTCGACCACCGTGCCCATGCGGCGCTCCGTACCTTTTCTGAAGCGATGGACCCTGTAAATGTTTTTGGCTCCCAAAAACGAAATACCAATAGGCAGCAGAACAAATAGAACGACGATCAATGCGGTGATCCAGAGGGGTGTTTCTTCCATTTCGATTCTCCCTTTCAAGGGTCATTGCTTTGACGGCGTAGCCCCGGCCTATCGGGAAGAATTCCGTTTGAATTTGCTGCGTATCATCGGCAGGGCCAGCGCGAAGAGGACAAACAGTCCGGTCAACAGCTTTAGATCCGATGGTTTGAACCCGAGGCTGAGTGCGATGGCAACGAATTGAAAGTAGAGGAGGCTGCCGACGACCGGCGCGAGGATCTGCCGGGCAAGGGTACTGCCGCGGAGGATCGCCTCGCCCAGGATGGTTGCGGCCAGACCGATAACCAGGACTCCAACTCCCATATTGACGTCGGCATAGCTCTGGTATTGCGCCATGACCGAACCGCCAAGGGCCGCCAGCGCCCCGGCGCCGGCAAGTCCTGCGATGATGTAGAGCGTCGTTGACAGGCCTTGCGCCCGTGCCATTGTCTGGTTCGAACCAACCGCCCTCAGGGCCAGCCCAAGCTCGGTGTGCAGAAACCAGTAGAGCAGCAGACAAAGCGCCGCCAACATCACTGAAAGCACAGCAAACTGGGTGATCGGTGTCCCCCCGTCAGCATTCAGCAATATTGTGAAGAGCGTATCATGGCTGAACAATGCCGTGTTGGGTTTACCCATGACACGAATGTTGATGCTGAACATCATGGTCAGCACAATGATTCCGGCCAGCAGGGAGGTGACTTTGAAAAACACATGGATCACAGCGGTCAGAGCGCCGGCCAGCGCACCGGCAAGCAGCGCCAGCCCCATTGCCGGCATGATGCCCATACCATTGGCCAGCAGCGCTGCGGCAACCGCTGCGCCAAGCGGGAAGCTGCCCTCGGCAGTAAGGTCCGGCAGGCTGAGCAGGCGGAACGGGATCATGACGCCGATGGCGACAAAGGCATAAACTGCGCCCTGTGCCAGGCTGACCGGGATCAAGTTATAGTATGTTGACAGGATGTCCATTTGCCCGGCTCTAACTCAGCAACATGCGGTCACTCACCACATCATGAAAACGGGTTACCAGATCGGCGGTCGTCAGTTTGGCCTTCTCATCCTTTGCAAGATCAAGCACGACACGGCCCTCGTGCATCATCAAAAGGCGGTCACCGTGGGCGATTGCCTGCTCCATATTATGGGTGATCATAAGGGTGGTGATCTGGCGGTCTTCTACGGCACTCAGCGTTGATCTGATCACCATGTCAGCAGCACGTGGGTCAAGCGCAGCGGTGTGTTCGTCCAGAAGCAAAAGTTGCGGCGCTTGCAATGTCGCCATGATCAGGGTCAAGGACTGGCGCTGCCCGCCTGAGAGCAGGGATACGCGGTCCTTCAAGCGGTTCTCAAGGCCCAGACCAAGGGGCTCGAGTGCCGAGCGAAATTCTTCGCGTTCAGCGACCTGCAGACCGGCCCGAAAACTGCGCCGCTTGCCACGCCGTGCTGAAATGGCCAGGTTTTCTTCGATCGTCAGTGACGCCGCAGTGCCTTGCATCGGATCCTGAAAAACACGACTGATGTAGCCCGCACGTTTGTGTGTTGGCCATTGTTCAATCGCCTTCCCGGCGATGGAGATCGTTCCTTCATCCACCTGAACCTCGCCGGAGATCGCATTCAGCATGGTGCTTTTGCCCGCTCCATTGCTGCCGATGACGATTGCAAACTCACCGGGAGCAAGAGAAAAACTCACCCCGTCGAGCGCGCGTTTCTCCTGTACGGTTCCCGGAAAGAAGGTTTTTTGCAGACCAGAGACGATGACTCCGGCCTGCTTGGCGGCGGCTGTCACTTTACGCAGTCACAATCAGCCAAGGCATCGGGCAGTGTCATCCCGGCCGCTGCCATGAAAGCTGCGCTGATGGTTGGTGTATGATCAGCAGGGGACGGGCGATAGATGTCGATCGTGCTGACAGCCTCACCTTCCAGTATGCGCCCGGCACGCAGCCCCGCCTGACGGCCGACCTCGAACCAGGAAACCGCCATGGAAGCAAGGATCTGCCCGTCTTCCACGCCGACCGGCGAGGCATTGATCACCGGCACGCCGATACGGCGTGCTGCGGCGGCCACTGCTGGCAGCGCCGGTTGCAACATGCTGGAAGGGATCAGATAGATCACATCCGTGTCTTTCAACGCATTGACGCGCACCGGGATATCGGCGGTTGTCTCGACACTGACGGTGACAAGCTCCACCCCCATTGCGGCGGCAGCCTCCTTGGCATAGGTGATATTGACAACATCATTGGCATCGCCCGGATTGAAGAGAATCCCAATCTTGTCGGCTTTTCCCAGAAGGTCTGCTGCAAAGGCGAACACGGTTTCCATCGATTGAAGGTTGGAGGCGCCGGTAAAGCGGTCACTGCCACCATCCCAGGACGGAACCAGGCCGGCGTCGACCGGGTCTGTCACCGGAGCAAAGACGATCGGGATTGTCTTGTCTTGCACGACACGGCGTGCGGCCTGACTGATCGGGGTCGTCACCGTCAAGAAAACATCGGGGCTTGATGCTTCAAGCGTCGTGAGCATTTGCGCCACGACCGAAGCGTCAAAGCTGGCGTCCTGGTAAACGTAGGTCAGGCCGGCCCCTTCCACATAGCCACCATCTGCCATCCCCTGTTTGAACCCACTGACGACAGCGTTCAGCGCCGGATGCGGCCCCAGGTTCGCGATGGCCACGACTTTGTCCTCTGCAGATGCCTGGGTTGCCACCAGGAATGCAGCGAGGGCGCAACCTTTCAGAAACGTGGATATTTTCGTCATGTCTATCTCCCGTTATCGTTTTGTGAAGGGGTCAGACAAGCTGAAACGCTTTGGCTGAAACCCCACATGCTTGCTGAATTGAGTGCCAGACAGAATCCACCATCTCAGTCCCCGAAACGCCTTTTGCAGGCTGTTGTTTTTCAGTTCGAAAGTAGCTGCCATCGCTGCCCCAGGCCTCGACCTCTGCCACGGCACATTCCAACGCCGGATCGGCGACCAGAATGCCTTCACACGCGTCGAGACCGGTTGACAGCAATGCCGCCGTGACCATGGTGTTTACATTGCGCGGATATCGGTCTGCAATCTGACGCACCGACCCTTCAAAAACCGTGGTTGGAGCCAAGATGTTTTCCGGCACCAGATCCACGTCTGAGAAATCAATATTCTTCGGGTGTTTTCGGAAGGTTACCCGCACACGCTCCCAGGGGACGCTGCGTTTGATCAGTTCCTCGCCACCGATCAGCGCACCTGCCGCGAGCAACAATTGCGTATGACTTGCCACCGCAATTTCTTGCAAAGTCGCCAGCAGAGCTTCGTCCGTCAGAGCCGTGGTGGAAAGGGGCATGTAATCAGAATGGCTGATAATGTCGGCCCCATGCAAGCGGGTAATCGACGGATGCGCCGTTTCGACGACCAAATCCGCGCCGCGCGTTTGGGCGCTCCCGATATCGGCCAGAAAGTCGGCATCCAGAACATCATTTGCCTGTTCACGCCGCCGCGCGTGGACAAAGGCCAGTTCAAAATTCTCCGGATCAGACCGCAAACGCTCAACAATCGCACGACCGATAAAGCCATAACCGATGACACCGACCCGGTGTGGAGGTTTGCGTCGATCATTGCGCATCAAAGGGCCTTCACGTTATTTCCTACGTATGCGTATGATATACACCAATGACTTCTCGAGTCTAGATAAATCATCCGAGCGGCGCGCTCTAAAGATCCAGCAGTTTGCGTAGAAGCGCCTTCAGTACTGATGCTTCTTCAATGCTCAGGTTCCTGGCCAAAGCGTCCTGATACCGGCGATTGTCGAGGGGAATGGCGGACAGGATCGTCCTCCCTTTCGGGCCTAGGTAGATTTCTGTCGATCTTGCATCCACTGCGGAAGCGCGCCGCTCAATCAGTTCATTTTTTTCCATGCGACGCAAAAGATCGCTGACAGTGTTCATATCGAGTGCAATGATGTCTCCGATGGTTCGCTGCGACGCACCGGCATTCTGGCTAACAGCGACCAAAAGGGCTAGCTGGCGCGACGTGATTCCATAGGCGCCAAGTTCCTTGGAAAAAAGCGATTCGGCATAGAAATGTGACCGTCGTAGCAGGTGAGACAACGTGTCGTGGATGTCATAAGTCTCAAAGGTTTCTTCGGCTTCGATACCGTTTTGTCTATGCGATGCCAACGGCTCTGTTTCCTCTTTCGACCTTGGTTCCACCAACGGTGCGGACCGTTGAGGGCAAGGCCGATGTAGCGGATTTTGATTGGACGGTCACGCCTAATTTGAGACATGGATGAGGTGTTCACCAACCGGAGCACCCAGTGGAACCGGCGCGATTGGGCCAGTTCTGTCCTCTTTGTTCGGCATTTGGCGTGAATGACAATCAAGTACACTGAAGAGTTTCATGCCTATCCAGGATGAAACTGCAAAAATGGAAAACTCTCGAAAGCCTATTGATTTCAACGAATAAGGACTGGCGGCTATTTCTTCACGCCAGTCCAGATTGGAAAACCACTATTCCCACTCTAATATTTTTTATGCCCTAAGAAATTGATTTTACTACAGAAAATCTCAATTTCGACGCCAAGAGCCGTGAAGCAGGCCGTCAAAAAGCTAGCCTGTTGATTTTATTTGATTTTTTGGAAATCGCAGCGCAGAAAAATTCTGTGGACTATCGACATCAATCGACCGTTTCGTGGTGAGGCATAGACCTCAAACTTCGCATCTTTTCCCGTGACAAAGTACCGTCAAAATCGACGAAATCAATATGCCCGCCTCGTTTCAGTGCTGGCAACGCCTACCGGTTTACGCCCAACCGGGTGTCCGGATGCAGTCGTCCCCAATAGGTGGCATCCGGCAAGGGAATGGTGTGCTTCATCGGCAAACCTCCTGCTGGAATTCTCAATCTCGATCTGCTATATGACTATCTACATGGTCAGGAGCGTGACATGCATGCAATCAATCTGGCGGATGCCAAAGCCCATCTGAGCGAACTGGTCGACCGGGTCGAAGCGGGCGATTCGATCGACATCACCCGTCGCGGTAAGCCAGTCGCTCGGCTCACCGCGGTGGAACGGCCCCGCAAGCCGATCGATGCGGCACTGCTTCAATTGCTGACGGCAGCGATGCCGCCCCAATCCCAGAGTGCTGCCGATCTCGTGCGGTCGATGCGGGATGGTGATCGCTACTGATGCTTTATCTCGATACGTCGCTGATCGTTGCGGCGCTCTCCAACGAAGCAATGACGCCGCGCGTTCAGACCTGGCTGGCGGAACAGGATCCGGAGCGGCTCCTGATCAGCGACTGGACCGTTACCGAGATGTCGTCAGCCCTGGCGATCAAGCTAAGGACCGGACAGATCACCCTTGAGCAGCGCGCCGCGGCGCTCGCCATGTTCAACAAGCTCGTCGCCGAGAGTTTCATCATGCTGCCCGTGACGGGCGGTCAGTTCCGGGCGGCGGCGAGGTTCGCCGATCAACATGCGCTTGGGCTGCGTGCGGGAGACGCGCTGCATCTCGCCATCGCGTCGGAGCATGGTGCCACAGTGTATACGCTTGATCAGCGGCTGGCTGAGGCCGGTCCAGCGCTTGGTGTCCCCGCGCAGTTGCTGGCATGATCCAGGCCTTCTCTAGACTGGCCCGCCCGCTCGGGAGCAGCCATGGCCGGTGACTGGTCCGACGAGCAGAACGACGCGATCGTGGCGGATTATTACGCGATGCTTGCTGACGACATCGCCGGGCGACTCTACAGCAAGTCTGAGCATAACCGCCTCCTGCAGCCGGTGATCGATCGGCCTCGCGGCTCGATCGAATACAAGCATCAGAACATCAGCGCCGTGCTCAAAGGCCTCGGTGAAGTCTGGATACCAGGCTACAAGCCGGCCTTCAATTTCCAGGCATCGCTCGTCGAAGCTGTGGTGCGCTGGCTTGATCGCCATCCGGATTGGCTCGCACCGGCCGCGCGGATGGCGATGGGTCCGTCACCGTCAGTGTTTCGGGAGGAAGCGATGCTGTGGATCGGCCCACCGCCGACGCACAGCAATGCGCCGCCGCCCGACGAACTCGAGCAGATGGCTGCCATTGCCCGGAAGTACGATGTGGCGGAGCGCGACGCCCGCAATCGCGCGCTGGGCCGCGCCGGCGAGAAACGTGTTCTCGCCCATGAGCGTGCCAGCCTGCGCGCCGCAGGCCGGACCGATCTCGCCGAACGCATTCGCTGGGTGTCCCATCTCGATGGTGATGGTGCCGGCTATGACATCCTGAGCTTCGATCCCGACGGCAGCGATCGGCTGATCGAGGTGAAGACGACCAATGGCTGGGAGCGCACGCCGTTTCACATCACGCGCAATGAACTGGCCGTTGCCGAGGAGCGACGTAGCGATTGGCGGCTGGTGCGGTTGTGGAATTTTGCGCGGGAGCCAAAGGTGTTCGAACTGCGTCCGCCACTGGAGGCGCATGTATCATTAATGGCCGCCAGCTATCAGGCAAACTTCTTGTAATGGGCTCCAAGGGATGCTTACGTCGTCACACCCTGAAAGCCTAGGTGTTCCGGCAGAGCACCTGCGGCTCGTTCTGGCGTTGCGTCCACCGGGTGACAACGACATAGAATACCGGGACAAAGATCACCGCCAGGACGGTGCCGGAAATCATGCCGCCGAACAGGCCTGTTCCGATGGCGTTCTGGGTCTCCGAGCTTGCGCCTGAGGCAATGACCAGCGGCACAACGCCCAGGGTGAAGGCGAGAGATGTCATGACAATGGGACGAAGGCGCAGACGTGCGGCCTCGACGATGGCTTCGGCCAGCCCCAGTCCGTCGCTCTGGCGCTTGCGGGCAAACTCAACGATCAACACTGCATTCTTGGCGGAAAGTCCGATCAGGGTGATGAGGCCGACCTTGAAGAACACATCGTTTTCCAGTCCGCGCAGATGCACCGCAATGACAGCCCCGATCACGCCGAGCGGCACCACGAGCATGACGGAGAGCGGCACCGTCCAGCTTTCGTAAAGTGCCGCAAGCACCAGAAACACGACCAAGAATGAGAAGGCCATCAGCATCGGAGCTTGGGCACCGGATTGGCGCTCCTGCAGCGATTGCCCTGTCCACTCGACGGCAAAACCCTTGGGAAGCTTGAGCGCCAGTTGCTCGATCTCGTCCATCGCCTTGCCACTCGAAACACCTTGTGCAGCAGAACCGGAAATGCTGGTCGAAGGATATCCATTGTAGCGCGTGACCTGCAAAGGGATGGTTGACCATTCCGCCGTCACGATCTCAGACAGGCGAACCATCTGGCCGGTGTCGCTTCGCACATGCAGGTTGAGAATGTCATCAACCTGCATGCGGCTTGCCGGCTCTGCCTGGACGATGACCTGTTGCAACCGGCCGTCATGCGGGAAATCGTTGACATAGGTCGAGCCGACGGCGCCGCTCAGTGTGTCGCTGATGGTGGGATAGGCGACGGCAAGGGCACTGGCCTTCTGGCGGTCGACGGTCAGCGTGACGCTCGGACCGCTTGGAAGCCCATCGACGCGGACGTCGCTCAGGAGCTTGCTTTCGGCTGCGAGCTGGGTGAGCTGGGCTGCGACCGCTGCAAGTGCCTTTTCCCCATGATTGGCCCGATCCTGCAGTCTCAGCGAAAAACCCGAGGTCGTGCCGAGTTCATCGATGGCCGGCGGCTTCATGCTCATGACTTCGCCCTCGACTGCCGCGGCCATGGCATCCGTTGCCGCGTTCACTTCGTCGTCGATAGTTGTCGAGCGCGTGTCCCAGTCCTTCATCGTCGTGAACGACATAGCGGTATTGGCGCCGGAACCGGAAAAGCCGAAGCCCATGATCGTCAGATTGTTGACGATATCCGGTCGCGTTTGCACATGCTTTTCGAAGAGGTCGACCACATCGCGCGTGCGTTCTGCCGTGGCCTCTGCCGGCAGCGTGAAGGAGGTCATGAAGGAGCCCTGGTCTTCTTCCGGCACGAATGTGGTCGACAGCTTTGCGTAGCCATAGGCGACCGCGCCGACGATCGCGAGATATATGAAGATCGTTCGGCCGGTCTTTTGCACGAGGCTCGATATCCAGCCGGCATAGCGCTGCGTCAACCGATCAAAGCCACGATTGAACCAGCCGAAGAGGCCTTTCCGCTGACGGTGATCGCTGCCGACAGGCTTCAGCAAAGTGGCGCAAAGGGCGGGTGTGAGGCTCAGTGCCAGAAAGGCGGAAAAGAGGATCGAGACGGCCATCGAGACTGTGAACTGACGGTAGATCGCGCCGACCGATCCGGAGGCCAGGCCCATCGGAAGAAGGACGGCCGTCAGCACAAGGGTTATCCCGATGACAGCGCCGGTGATCTCGCTCATCGCCTTGCGGGTCGCCTCCCGTGGTGAGAGTCCCTCCTTCGCCATCAGCCGCTCGACATTTTCGACCACCACGATGGCGTCGTCGACGATGATGCCGATGGCGAGAACCATGCCGAACATGGTGAGAACATTGATCGAATAGCCGATCGCCAGCATCACGGCGAAAGTGCCAAGCAATGCGATGGGGGCAACGATCGCCGGAATGAGCGTGTAGCGGATATTCTGCAGGAAGAGCAGCATGATCAGGAACACCAGCACCATGGCCTCGGCGAGCGTCTGGGCCACTTTCTCGATCGAAACCTTCACGAAGGGGGCTGTGTCATACGAAATCGCATAGTCGATGCCGGCAGGCATGGTGAGGGCAAGCTCTGCGAGCCGCGACCGCACGCCGCTTGCGGTACTCACCGCATTGGCACCGGGTGTCATCTGTATGGCGGCGGCGGTTGCAGGTTTGCCACCGTCGAGAATGGCAAAGCCCGAGGATTGGGATCCCACCTCGACCCGGGCAATCTCGCCTAAAGTCAACCGAGAGCCATCAGGGTTCGACCGCAGAATGACCTGAGCGAATTCCTCCACGGTCTGCAGCTGACCGCTGACATTGAGCGGCACGCTGACTTTCTGGCCGGGAACCGTCGGTGCATCGCCCAATCGCCCGGGTGCCACCTGAAGGTTCTGCGACTGGATCGCCTGCGTGACATCGGCCATGGACATCGAATGAGCCACGAGGCGCACCGGGTCGACCCAGATGCGCATGGCCGCTTCCGAACCGAAAGATTGCACGCGACCGACGCCGGCCACACGTTTCAACTCGGGAGCGATGTTGCGCACGAGATAATCCTCAAGCGCAAGCGCGTCGAGACTTCCGTCCTTCGACTTCAGCGAGACGATCATCAGGAAGCCGGAGGACGCGGATTCGACTGATAATCCGGCGCGGCGAACCTGCTCTGGCAATCGTGGCTCGACGGCCTTCAAACGGTTCTGGACATCCACCTGCGCCAATTCCGGATCGGTCCCCGGCTTGAATGTCACGGTGATGGTGGTGGATCCAGAGGAATCGGCTGAGGAATCGAAATAGAGGACGTTCTTCACGCCCGAGATTTCGCGCTCGATCACGCTGGTCACGCTGTCATTGATCGCCTGCGGCGTGGCGCCCGGATAACTCGCGTAGATCGATACGCTCGGCGGGGCAATGGTCGGGTAGCGCGACACCGGCAACTGGGGAATGGCAATCAGCCCGGCAATCGCGATCATGATGGCGATGACCCAGGCAAAGACCGGCCGGTCGATAAAAAACTGCGGCATCATCCGCTCCTTAGCTCTGTGTCTCGGGGGAAGCCTGTATCGGCAAGGTGTCGAGCGGCTGGCCGTCCTGGACCCGCTCCTGGCCCAAGACGACGATGGTTTCGCCGGCGGCAAGCCCAGCCTTGACGAGGTACTTTCCGTCAACGAGCGGTCCCAGTTCGACCGCCCGCTTCATGCCGCTCTTGTCCGCTGCAATAATGATGAGCTGCGGCTTGCCTGAAGGGTCGCGCGTCACAGCCTCCTGGGGCACCAGGAGCCCTGCGGCATAGACTTCCCGCGGCAACATCGCGCGGATGAACATGCCCGGAAGAAGCTGCTCTGCGGGATTGGGGACGAGGATCCGGATACCGAGGCTGCCCGTGGCGCCATCGACAGAGATGTCGGAAAAGAGAACCCGGCCCGTCTGGCTGTATGGCTTGCCGGTTATGGTCTTGATTTTGACCGGCAGCTCTTCCGGGTTACCCATCCCGGCGCCAGAAGCCGTTTCGCGCAAGGCTTCCAGGCTCATGGAGGATTGACGCACATCGACATAGACCTGATCGATCTGCTGAACCACGGCGAGCGCATTGGTCGCCGAAGAGGATGCAAGGCCGCCCTCGGTCATGAAGGACTGGCCGATCCGACCGCTGATCGGGCTGCGGATCGTCGCGTAGGACAATTCGAGCTTTCGCCGTGCCAGATTGGCCTTGGCTTCCGCCGCACTCGCCTTGGCCTGGGCGAATGCCGCTGTCGCATTGTTGAAGGCTTCGTCGCTGGTGACTTTTTGCGCAGACAAAAGCTCCGCACGCTCGAATTTCACCTTTGTATTCACGAGTTCGGCTTCGGCGCGCGCCAGGACGGCAGACGCCGCATCGACATCGGCTGCAAAAGGAGCCGGATCGATCTGGAACAGCGGCGTATCCGCCTCAACCACGGCTCCTTCTTCAAAGAGCTTCTTCTTTATGATGCCGTTCACCTGCGCCCGGATCTCTGCGGTGCGCAATGCGCTGACGCGCCCTGGCAGCTCATCGTAAATCGTGATGGCTTGGGGCTTTACGGTCATGACGCTGACGCGCGTGGCCTGTGTCTCGGCTGGCGGACTGTCTTGGCCAACCTCCGACTGATCGCTGCACGAGAACAGGAGTAGCAACGGAAGGCAAAGCAGGCCAAATATCCAGAAACGCGCCAGGTACTTCATCGGAGTGATCATCCATCTCGCTGAGTAACAATCTTGATGGCGACCCTCTAAAGCGGGTGCATTGGCGCTTTGTGGAGGTTATGTTGCGATCGTGTGGAGGCGAAACGCGCCCACTCGACGCTTGGACGCTTCGGTGGCATTGAAGTCGCAAGGAGTGCGATGACCATGGCAGAACTTGTTTTGATTGCTGAAGACGATGCGGAGATCGCCGGCATCCTCGAGGCCTATTTTACCCGCGAGGGATTTCGCACGGTGCATGCCCGCGATGGGCAGGTGGCACTTGATCTGCACCGCTCGCTGAAACCCGACATCGTTCTGGCCGATATCACCATGCCGCGCGTGGATGGCTGGGAGCTTCTGGCCGAAATCCAGAGGCGCGGCCGCACGCCCGTCATCATGATCACGGCGCTCGATGAAGATGTCGATCGTTTGCAGGGCCTGCGGATCGGAGCGGATGATTATATCGTCAAGCCGTTCAATCCCATCGAGGTCGTCGCTCGCGCAAAGGCCGTGTTGCGGCGCGCGGGTTTGGCCCAAGCGGGTGCGATGATCCGCGCCGGAAATTTGACCATCGATCTCGACAGCTATCAGGCAGTGATTGAAAAGGACGGGGTGACGACCGCTCTTCCCCTGACCCTAACCGAATTCCGGCTCCTCACCCATCTGGCCAGAACCCCCACCAAGGCCTTCTCGCGCAGCGAACTCGTGGATGCCTGCCTGCCCGGTTCCGATGCGCTGGATCGCACAATCGACAGCCACCTGAGCAAGCTGCGCAAGAAACTCGAACAGGGGGGAGGCGAAGACATGCTGATCAGTGTCAGAGGCATCGGCTACCGTCTGGCCGTCGATCGGGTATGCTGATGAAGGGTCTCAGCCGGCAAATCCTGCTTGCCATGGCATCCGTCACCGTCGCTGCGGGATTGCTGGTCTTTTTCGGGACCTACCTCGCCTTCAGCATCCTGTTCTATTTCTCGCCCTGGGCGGAAGACACGGACAACTGGCTGACGGGCTTCGATCTCATCACGCTCCTGGTCCTCATCTTCGTCGCGCTGATTGTTGCGGCGGTCGCGTCAATCAGACTGGCAGGGCGCATTCTTCAACCGCTGGAATCGCTCGCTGTGAGCGCCAGACGGATAAAGGACGGCGACCTTTCTGCCCGCGCCATGCCCGGCGACCATTCGCTTGGCGAGACGGCCCTTCTCGTCGAAGACTTCAACGCCATGGCCCAGCGCCTGCAGGATATGGCAGCCGATATGACGCTCTGGAATGCTACGATCGCGCATGAATTGCGCACGCCGCTCACCATCCTCAAAGGGCGTCTTCAGGGCATGATCGATGGTGTCTTCAAGCCCGATGAAAAGTCCCTCCATGCGTTAGTCTTGCAGGTGGACTCGCTTGCTCGACTGGTGGAAGACCTCCGAACGGTCACCCTGGCGGATAGCGGCCATCTCGACCTCCACCTGCAGCCCGTGCGGCTGAAGGACGAGATCCAACGGCTTGCTGGCGTGTTGGAACCGGAGCTGAAGGCGGACGGCTTTGCGCTCAAGCTTAGCCTCGATGATGTCGTTGTGAATGTCGATGCGATGCGGATCCGGCAAGTGCTGCTCGCCCTCGTCACCAATGCGCGCCGCTATGCGGTGCGCGGCACGGTCGAGATCAGCCTGCGCGCAGAGCATGATCGTGTGCTCTTGCGGGTGGTGGACGATGGACCGGGGCTCGACGCCGACATCGCCTCGTCTGCTTTCGAACCGTTCAGACGCGGCAGCCATTCGGGCTCTCTGGAGAAGGGCGGAAATGGGCTCGGCCTCTCCGTGGTGCGCGCCATCGTTGAGGCGCATGGCGGCAAGATCCGCTACGCGCCTTCCGATACCGGCGGCGCGATATTCGAGATTGCGCTTGGCAAGCCGGTCTCCTGATCCGCAGCTTGCCCGCGGCTGGACCCCTCGCCTCCACAGAGGCTGCACACAGTCTCCACAAGGAAGCAAACCCGGCTTGCTAGTGTCTGTGCCGTCAATGCCATTAAGCGCGGATCAAGAAGCGCACCGCCATCGGGTCCGTGAGACCCGGTCGCATGATTGAACAGTTGGAGAGAAGTCATGACCAGTCACACCGTGAGCCTTACCATTGCAGATCCCGGCGATCTGCCGCACTTCAAGAGGGAACTCCAGGAAGCGTTTGCGCTCGCGGTCATCGACGAATACGGGGAATTGCCCGATGGTCCCATCCCTTCCGACGAGGACCTTGACCATTCCATTGATGCGCCGGGCGCAGTCGCGCTGCGCATTCTCTCCGACGGCAAGACGGTCGGCGGCGCGGTGGTGACCATCAATGAAGAGAGCCGTCACAACACGCTCGATCTCTTTTTCCTGAAGGTCGGCGAGCACGGACATGGTCTCGGCCACAAGGCGTGGCTTGCCATTGAAGCGCGCTATCCGCAGACCCTCACCTGGCGGACGCATACGCCGTATTTCGAGAAGAGAAACATCCACTTCTACGTCAACAAATGTCGCTTCAAGATCATCGCGTTCTTTAACGCCAAGCACCCCGACCCACACCATCCGGGCCCCAGCGATCTGCCTGATGATGAAGGGTTCCTGTTCGAGAAGGTGATGCGGTAGCGAGTGTTCGAACTGACAACGGGATCTCGCACTCATAAGGAAGGATCTAGAGTGCCGGCCCGAAGGAGAGAATGACAGATTTGAAGGCGCATAGCAGACCCGCCGTCATGCACGCTATTGTACGCCAGAATCTCCCGTCCGCCGTAGTGTCTTACATCATCCCGGGAATACACGCAGATCGACCCCGCGGAATAGAAATGGAGTAGTCTGGTCAATGGCAGTGAACGACAAGCGAGCGGGGCAACTAAGCGACGGCGAAATCCACCGCCCAAACTACGCTATTGCCGCCGTTTGTATCCGTCACTCCCACTCGATCGTGCCAGGTGGCTTGGAGGTGACATCGTAGACGACCCGGTTGATACCGCGCACTTCATTGATGATGCGAGTGGCGGCGCGGCCAAGGAATTCCATGTCGTAGTGGTAGAAATCAGCCGTCATGCCATCAACAGATGTGACAGCGCGCAAGGCGCAGACGAATTCATAGGTGCGGCCGTCGCCCATGACGCCCACGGTCTGCACTGGCAACAGCACGGCAAAGGCCTGCCAGATCGTGTCGTAGAGGCCGGCAAGCCGGATCTCGTCGAGATAGATGGCGTCGGCCTCGCGCAGAATTTCCAGTTTTTCGCGGCTGATGCCGCCAGGACAGCGAATGGCAAGGCCCGGCCCCGGAAAAGGATGGCGTCCGACAAAACTGTCGGGCAGGCCCAGTTCGCGCCCCAGAACGCGCACTTCATCCTTGAACAGTTCACGCAGGGGTTCGACCAGTTGCATGTTCATGCGGGCTGGCAGTCCACCGACATTGTGGTGTGACTTGATGGTGACGGAGGGGCCGCCGGTAAAGGAGACGCTCTCGATGACATCGGGATAGAGCGTGCCCTGCGCCAGGAACTGTGCGCCACCGATCTTTTTGGCCTCTACCTCAAAGACATCGATGAACAACCGACCAATGGTCTTGCGTTTGGTCTCCGGATCGCTCTCGCCTTCCAGGGCATTGATGAATGTGTCCGACGCATCCACAAGCACCAGCGGAATATTGTAATGTTCGCGGAACATGGCAACGACTTCCGCCGCCTCGTTCTTGCGCAACAGGCCATGGTCAACCAGAATGCAAGTCAGCTGGTCGCCGATCGCCTCATGAATCAACAGCGCCGCAACCGAGGAATCCACACCGCCGGAAAGGCCGCAGATGACCTTGCCATCCCCCACCTGCTTGCGGATCGCGGCAATCGCCTGTTCCTTGTAGGCGGCCATGGTCCAGTCACCCTTCAGACCGGCAATTCTATGCACAAAATTGCTCAGCAATTTTGCACCGTCCGGTGTGTGCACCACTTCGGGATGAAACTGCACTGCGTAAATCTTGCGACGTTCATCAGCGATGGCCGCAAAGGGCGCACCACTGGATGTGCCCACCACTTCGAAGCCGGGCGGCAGATCGGTGACGCGATCACCATGGCTCATCCATACCTGATGGCGTGTGCCAACGGCCCAGACGTCCTCAAACAGGGCGCAATCCTTTTCAATTTCCAGAAAAGCACGACCGAATTCACGGTGGTGGCCGCCTTCAACCCGGCCGCCGAGCTGCTCGCAAATGATCTGTTCGCCATAACAGATACCCAGAACCGGAATGCCTGCATCAAAGACGACCTGCGGCGCACGCGGCGAATCCACATCCATGGTGGAGGCCGGACCACCGGAAAGGATGACCGCTTTGGGTTCCATACGGACAAAAGCTGCTTCAGCGGACTGGAACGGGATGATCTCGCAATAGACCCCCGCTTCGCGAACCCGTCGCGCAATGAGCTGCGTGACCTGCGAGCCGAAATCGATGATGAGAATGCTGTCTGAGGGTGCTGTCTTGTTCATGACAAGGCTTTAGTGATTCCTTTTGCCAAGTGCAAGCGCCACCGTCACCCGATCTCAGCTTGAAGGTAAAAATGTACCCTCGCCTATCGCTGTCTCAAGCCTGTCGACCGTGTCGGCGAGTTTTTCATCGATGATGTGGAGATATTCTGTCCAATTGTCGATATGGCGCACTTCGCTTTTGCCGTCGGATATGCCGCGCAGGCCGGCAAGCGGCACGTCAAAATGCTGGCAGACACGCAACAGCGCAAAGGTTTCCATATCCACCATATCCGCATCGATCTGCGCATAGGCGTCACCGGAGACGATATTGGCGCCGGTCGACAGTGATGCGGACGGCACCTGCGGGATCTGGTGAACGAGATCCATGGTGACCGGCAGGTCAAGAAAGGGCGTCGCTCCCTTTTCAAAACCAAGGGGTGAAGCATCCATGTCGCGGTAGGACACGCTGGACACCTGATAGATCTGTGTCTGTTCCAGCTTCGACGACCCAGCTGACCCCAATGAGACAACAAGATCGGGCTGCGCGTCAGATGCTTGCATTTGGTGCAGGGCCGAGGTCAATTGAACGGCGGCTTCAACCGGGCCCACCCCGGTCATCAGCGGCTTGAAACGCGCCTGCAGATTGGGACCGTATTCCTGCTGTGCTGCCATGACATAAAGCAGCTTGCGCCCGGCGACCTCTTTGAGCAGCGTGATCATCCCTCAATTCCCTCGCGGTCAGTGACGGCCATCATGGTTGCCGTCATGGTGGCGATCAGTTTTTCATCACCATTCTTGCCCACAGCCCAGGCTCTCCCATCCGCAAGGGAAATGGTGCGTCCGGGTTTGATGACTTCAGCACGGAACAAAAAGCGCTCGCCCCGGGCGGGGGACAGAAGATTTACCTTGAACTCGATCGTCAGCACCGCCGCATCGGCCGGCATCAGGGAAAAGGCGGCATAGCCGCAGGCCGAATCCAGGGCTGTCGACACGGTTCCGGCATGCAGGAAGCCATGCTGCTGGGTGAAATCCGCGTGGTAGGGCATTTCCAGCTCAACCCTTCCCGGACCGACACTGCTCAGCCTGATACCCAGTGTTTTCATCATCTGCTGGCGATCAAAACTCTGCCTCGTGCGATTTTCATAATCGGGGTTCTTCGCTCCGAATTCCACCATATCAACGCTTTCAGCGCACCTTCTGCATGACGGCCAGGAAAAAGCCGTCGGTTTCTGTCGAGGCAGGCGTCAGGGTGATCGATTTCATGTCCGCAGACCAGGGCTGAAGCTTGCTTTCGCCAAACAGATCCTGCCAAACCTCGCCGACCGAAACCAGTTCAAAATCGGTATTGTCCTCACAAAACTCATAGACCTGTGTTTCGTTTTCCTGCGGCAGGACCGAACAGGTGATATAGACCAGAAAGCCCTGCGGTCGCACATAGGCAGCCGCCGAGGCGAGCACCTCCTGCTGTTGGATCAGTCTTTCTTCCAGCGTCTTCTGGGTCAGTTTCCACTTGGTTTCGGGCCGGCGGCGCCATGTTCCCGTGCCTGTGCATGGTGCATCAATAATCACCCGGTCCATGTTTCCAATCAGCGCGCTGAGGTCACTGCCCGCCTCATGCACCTGCACATTGCGAGTTCCGGCACGTTTGAGACGATCAAAAATCGGAGCAAGCCGCGTCCGGTCGATATCATAGGCGTGGATCTGCCCCTTGTTTGCCATCGATGCGGAGAGCGCCAGGGTCTTGCCGCCGCCGCCAGCGCAATAATCCAGGACCTGCTCACCGTTCTGCGCAAAGATCAGATCGGAGACAATCTGGCTGCCCTCGTCCTGCACTTCAAACCATCCCTTTTGAAAGGATGCTTCGGCCGTGACATTGGGCAGACGCGAAGGCCCCTCTCCGGCTGCAACACGCAAGCCGCAGCGGGCGATTGCGGTTGGCACCGCACCAGTGCGCAACAGTGCTTTTTGCGTTTTCTCTACCGTTGATTTCAGCGTGTTGACGCGCAGATCAAGCGGCGGACGTTGCGCAAAGGCCTGGGCTTCGGTGACCCAGTCGTCGGAAAAATTTTCCTCAAAGGCAAATTGCGTCCATTCGGGAATATCAGCCTGCACATGCAGGGGTGCGTCGGTCAGCTTGCGCCCGGCAAAGGCCTTGAGAGTTTCTTCGGACAGGGGTTCAGGCGCGAATTGATCATCAAGCAATTGCGCGGCCAATTGTTCAACGCCTATTTTCCACTGGCGAAACAGAACGGCATGCACCAGTGCCGATGGCCTGTCATTGTCCATCATGTAGCCGTGCGACATTTTTTGCCGCAGCGCATCGTATACGATATTGCCAATCGCGGCGCGATCACCCGAACCGGCAAAGCGGTGGGACAGGCCCCAATCCTTCAGCGCATCGCCAACGGGCCGCTTGCGCTTTTCTATATCACCCAGAACTTCGATGGCCGCTGCCATCCGCCCGCCAAGCCGCATGTTGTTGTCCTTTATGAAACGTGTAGCCGCAGCCTTACAGCGGATTGCCTACAAATAGAACCATTGGATGGCGGAAAATCCCCAGCGCGGTTCAACCGCCTGGATCTTAGCCAACACCCCATGGGGTGTGTCCCTATCACGACCGCTTGCCGGACAGACGTCATTCTTCTGTCCAGGCGTGGGTCGCTATCAAAAGCGCTTGTTGTCCGGTTGACCAGCGGTCAGACGCGCAACAGGACCCAGACAAGCCACAGCCACAAAATGGCGTTGACGACAAAGCCCACCAGGAAAAGCGGCCGGCGTTTTCTCAGATCATTGCTGCTGACGTGAACCCATGAGTGGACAAACCTGCTGGCAACGAACAACCATGCCAGAGCAACTATGGCATCATTGACGCCATTGACCTTGTAGAGAATGACGCAAACAATATAGAACAGAAACGGCAGCTCGAACTGATTGATCAGATTGCGCACCGCTGTGGCGCTGGGCTGCGGCTCGATCATCGGTATCTTGAATTCCGACGCCTTGGCTTTGCCGCTGCGCACTGCGGAAACCCGCCTGCCCGATGCCAGCACATAGATCGCGTAAATCAATGCCGTCTGGACAATCAGCGGCCAGAATATCGCAGTGTTGCTCATGGTCTTTCCTGTTCAAGGTGGTCAGGCAAACTCAAGGATGCCTGGTGTCGGGATTGCATCTGAAACTCAAGCGCCGCCTGGATAATTCGGGCTCTCGCGGGTGATTGTCACATCATGCGAGTGGCTTTCACGCAGACCTGCAGAGGAAATGCGCACGAATTGCGCCCGCTCATGCAGCTCTGCAAGATCGGCCGCACCGACATAGCCCATTGCGGCTTTCAATCCGCCGGCCAGTTGATGCAGAACCGCAGAAACGGGTCCCTTGTAGGGCACCTGTCCTTCGATGCCTTCGGGAACCAGCTTCAACGTGTCGCGGACCTCTTCCTGGAAGTATCGATCAGCCGAACCGCGCGCCATGGCGCCCACCGAGCCCATGCCGCGATAGGCTTTGAAGGAGCGTCCCTGATAGAGGTAGACCTCGCCGGGGCTTTCATCCGTTCCGGCCAGCAGAGAGCCGATCATGACGGCCGATGCACCTGCGGCAATGGCCTTTGCCAGGTCACCTGAAAACTTGATCCCGCCGTCAGCGATGATCGGTATGTTACCGGCCTGCGCAGCCTCCACCGCACCCATGATGGCGCTGAGTTGCGGAACGCCGACACCTGCAACGATACGGGTGGTGCAGATGGAGCCCGGCCCGATACCGACCTTGATGGAATCCGCACCGGCATCAATGAGCGCTTTGGTGCCTTCCGCGGTCGCCACATTTCCGGCCATGATCCGCACGGAGTTGGAGAGTTTCTTGACCCGCGTGACGGCATCCAGAACCCGCTGGGAATGGCCGTGGGCCGTATCAACGACCAGCAGATCAATCCCTGCGTCTATCAGCCGTTCAGCCCGCTCAAAACCATCATCACCAACGCTGGTGGCAGCGGCAGCACGCAGGCGGCCCTGTGCATCCTTGGAAGCATGGGGATTGAGTTGCGATTTCTCGATATCCTTGACGGTGATCAGACCGACACATTGATAGTCGGCATCAACAACCAGCAGTTTTTCGATGCGGTGCTGATGCAACAGTTTCTTGGCCTGCAACTGATCGACATTTTCCTTGACGGTCACCAGCCCTTCATGGGTCATCAACTCATGGATTTTCTGCCGCGGATCGGAAGCAAAGCGCACGTCACGATTGGTCAATATGCCGATCAGGCACCCTGTCACGTGACCGCCTGTGCCGCCATTTTCCACCACGGGAATGCCTGATATCCCGTGCAACGCCATCAGGGCATGGGCGTCTGCAAGGGTTGCGTCCGGTCCGATGGTCAGCGGATTGACGACCATTCCGGATTCAAATTTCTTCACCCGGCGCACTTCTTCTGCCTGTCGCTCGGGAGACAGGTTGCGGTGGATGACCCCGATGCCACCGGCCTGGGCCATGGCTATGGCCAGCGGCCCTTCCGTGACCGTATCCATTGCAGAGGAAATAATCGGCAGATTCAGTTCAATGCCTTGCGCAATGCGGGTGGCAATTCTGACCTGACCGGGCAAAACCATCGAATGACCCGGCTGCAAAAGCACGTCGTCAAACGTGAGTGCTTCACGTCCTGTCGCTGATTCTATGATGCGCGCCATGGCCAATCCTCTGTGCTGTCGGCCCTGATGCTGTGAAAACACCACAAGGTGCCCTGGAGACACCCACTGAAGACCTGATGATCATATGAAGTTGGCGATGGCTGGTACCATGGATATGCAGCGAATGGAACAGGTAAAGCGAACCATTCAGGCTTCTTGCACAAAAGACATCATTCGTTTGTCGCAGCCGTGTCATCCTCTTTGTTCTTCCTGCCGCGAAAACCCTTCGCCAACAGATACATTTCCACCGATTCGGCCCGTGATGAGGGCGGTTTGATGTGCAGTACCGTCTTGAAATTCTTTTTCAACATATTGAGAAGATCGGTTTCCGTACCACCCTGAAAGGTCTTCGCCAGGAAATGACCGCCCTCGTTGAGCACGTCCACGGCAAACCACGCGGCCACTTCACACAGATGCATCGTGCGCAGATGGTCCGTGCGTTTGTGTCCGGTCGTCGGCGAAGCCAGATCGGACATCACCAGATCAGGCGGGCCGCCGCAAGCCTCGATCAGCTTGTAAGGTGCGGAATCTTCCAGAAAGTCCATCATCAGGAAGCGCACACCGGGTATCGGGTCCATATCAAGAAAATCGATGGCGGCAACACGCGGCTTCTCATCGGTCGAGTTCATGACTTTCGCGGCAATCTGTGACCAGCCACCCGGTGCCGATCCCAGATCGACAATACGGTTTGCACCTTTGAGAATCTCGTGTTTCTCGTCGATCTCCAGCAGTTTGAAGGCAGCCCTCGAGCGATAGCCCTCAAGCTGCGCCCGCTGCACATAGGGATCGTTCAGATGCCGCTCCAGCCAGCGCCGTGAGGAGGCTTTCAACTTGCCTCGCTTCTTGACCCTCTGGCCCAGTTTGCGTCCGGTTCTGTTTCCTGCAGTTAAACGCGTCAACGCCTGGCTCCTTTGGGCTGTTCGCCCGATCTGTTGTTGTTGTGGATCGATGATCCAGATTGTCTCTTGTAAAAGTTTCGTTTGCCCTTGCCGCGACGCCAAATGCCATCAGCGGCCATCATCTCCGTCAACAGACCTTCGCGCAGGCCGCGGTCGGCAACCCGCAGGCGTTCAGACGGCCAGCGCAGCCGGATCGCATCCAGTATAGCACAACCGGCAAGCACAAGATCGGCGCGGTCCGCACCAATGCACGGATTGGATGATCGGGCGTCAAAATCCCAGGACAACAGCTTACGCGTCATCAGATCCACCTGGTCGGAGGTCAGCCAGAGGCCATCGACCCGCCGCCGGTCGTATCGCGGCAGATCCAGATGGACCCCCGCAAGTGTTGTTACCGTACCGGACGTGCCAAGCAGGTGAAAAACCCCCTTGGCCGCGCCGCTGCATCCGGGAAGCGCCGGACATATGAAATCGGACAGGAGGGCTGCAACCTCCTCCACCATATCGGCATAGATACGCTCGGTCACATGCTGGCCGCCGTGTCGCTCGGACAGATTGACGACGCCAACCGGCAGCGAGGTCCAGGCCGTAATATGGTTTGCCAGGCGGTTTGATCGATTGCCCGACAGGTCAATGGCCGCGATCTCCGACGATCCACCGCCAATATCAAACAGCACCACACCATCAGTCTCGCGTCCCACCAGCGAAGAACATCCCGAAACTGCAAGACGCGCCTCGGTTTCCCGGTCAACGATCTCCAGATCCAGACCGGTTTCCAGCTTGACCCGCTCAAGGAATTCCACACCATTGTCTGCCGTGCGGCAGGCCTCGGTGGCAATCAGACGGTGACGGCGGACCGGACGGTTTTCCAGTTTGATGGCGCAGACTTTCAGGGCTTCGACAGCCCTGTCCATCGCTGCTTCCGAAAGACGTCCTGTCGCACCCAGCCCCTCGCCCAGCCGGACGATCCGGGAAAAGGCATCGACCACCCGGAATTGGCCCGGCCGTGTGGGCAGTGCCACCAGCAAACGGCAATTGTTGGTGCCCAGATCAAGCGCCGCATAAAGCGGCGGATTGCCCCGGGCGGAATTCATGTGTGGTGCGTTGCTGCCGCCGGCCTGTCTGTTGGGCGGTACGTTTTTCAACCCGCCGTCCGGCCCATTGCTTTGCCGGACCAGAGGTTCGGACGCACCCGGTTCATTTGGCCTGTCTGAATGGGGTTTCGGCCCATTGCTGCGCTTGTCACCAGGATTGCCGCGCATCTTGTGCGCCAGATCCGGCTGGTGCCTGCCCTTGTGATGATTGGGGGGCGCATGCGCATTCTTTACGCGGCCTGCGTCCGACTGGCCTGACGCATTGCCAGTCGCCTGCTGCTGATCAGCGGTTCCGGCTTTGGATTTCCCGCGTCGCGAACGCCGCCTGCGGCGTTTTTTCTTTTCCGGTGAATGCACATTGGCGAGGCCACCCTCCGGATTCGTCCGGGTGGATTCCTGCTCACCAATATCTGGGCGCCTGTCCCGATTCGCGCTTTGCGAGTCGGAATTGCTGAGAGCCTGTGCAACCGGACTGTTCTTGTCTGATGCGCTGTCGGAACCGGATGGCCTTGTATCCGTCACCGTTTCAACAGCTCTCGGCGCCCCGTTGCGCGACGCATAAGCGTCATCTGCGGGGTCTGTCACACTGTTTCCTGCCGCGCCGCGCCAGAAAAATATCGGCAGCAGGCGCTTGTCTGATCTTCGTTGAGCAAACTGTAACAGCGCACCTCTGGATCGACAAACAGTTTTTCGCCTCAGCCCCGGCGAAGGCTCAAGCGGCCTGAAGAGCCAATCACGGCAGCGCCGGGCTGGGGACCATTGCAGAATGCGCGTTTAGACTGTTGGCACGCACTGTTTATCGCGCAGCGCTACAGGCAGCGCGGGCACTTCATTTCATGCTTTTTCTGCCGCCGGCCAGCGTGATGACCGCGATGATGATCAGGCCGGTCATGATCAAGCGTACCCCCGCACCGACACCAAAGGTATTGAGCATTGATACGACCAGAAACAGGAACAGTGATGCCCCCCATATGCCCGGCACATTGGAGTTTCCACCGGCAACCGACGAACCGCCGATGACAACGACTGCGATCGAGGTCAGCAGGTATTCCGTGCCCATATTGAGTGCTGCACCCCCTGAAAAACTGGCAAGGAAAAAACCTGCGACAGCCGCGAGAACACCGCACAGGACATAGGTCGAAAACCGTACGCCATCCACCGGCACACCAGCCAGTCGGGCCGCCCGCATGTTTTGCCCTATTGCCAAAACCCAACGCCCGAACAGGCTTCGCATCAGGATAAAATACGCGGCGACGGCCAATACAAATGACAGCAATGCAACATTGGGCACGCCAAGGACAGATGACGTGGTGAAGTCAGTCAAGACTTCCGGCGGTTTGATACGCAGCCCGCGGTTCGACCAGATTGCCGTCGACTGGATGAGGAAGCTGGATGACAGGGTTGCGATGATCGGTGGTATCTTCAACAGTTTTATCAGGCCGAAATTGGCCGTGCCAACCGCCAGACCAACACCCAGTGCGATCAGCAAACCGGGCAGCACCAATGCGCCATCCGTGTTCATGAATTTGAGTGCGAGCGTTGCCGAAAGGGTCATGGTGGCGGGAATGGACAGATCGATATTGCCGGGCCCCAGGGTAATGACAAACATCTGCCCGATGCCGACGATCACCGAGAAGGCCGCAAAGGTCAGGGCTGCCTGGGCGAGGCCCGCCCCGCCCAGGCCACCGGTAAAGATGATTGTCGCCACCCAGGCGCTCAATACGGCGATAAACGACCAGATCCACGGTTTGTGAAAGAGCAAGGTAACATTGTTCATCAGTCACCGGCTCCTTGCTTGCTGCGGTTCAGCAGGACACGCAAGGCCAATACAATGATGAGAATTGCGCCCTGGGCTCCAATTTGCCAGTCGGATGAAATACGCAGGAATGACAGAAATGACCCGGCCAGAGTCAGTGTCAGTGCGCCGATCACGGCACCGATTGGCGAGACCCGTCCGCCGGTGAACTCGCCGCCACCCAGGATGACACCGGCAATGGACAAAAGCGTATAGCGCAAAGCGATATTCGCATCGGCGGCGGTCGTCAGGCCGACCAGCAAAATGCCGGCAAGCACGGCAAAAAACCCGGCAGATGCGTAAGCCGCTGCACGCACCCAGAGGATTGACCACCCGGCCCGTTCAACCGAGCGCTCGTTGCCGCCGACACCGCGGATGACCACACCAAATGAGGATCGCATCACAAGGAAATGCGCAATGCCTGCGATCAGGATGCTGGCGACGATTGCCATGGGTATGCCGGGCGGTTTGGTCTTCATCAGCCAACGGGCCCAATCCGGCGCGGCGCCACCGGGCGATGGCAAAATGAGCACGGCCAGGCCACCCCAGACAAAGGACATGCCCAGCGTCACCACGATCGCCGGAAGATTGCGCACATAAATCAATATGCCCACCAGCGCATAAACGCCGATGGCGCCGGCCAGGATCAATACGCCCAGGAGTGGCGTGTCCCGCAAATAAGTCGCGGCAACACAGGCGACAAAACTGACAAAGGCCCCCATTGAAAGATCGAGGTCATTCACCGCAATAATCAGCATTTGCGCAATGGTTGCCAGGGCAATGGGCACGGCAAGATTAAAAAGCAGATTGAGCCCCAGATAACTCATGGTGCGCGGTTGAATATAAAATACGCTAATCAGCAGAACGGCCAGCGAGAAAGCCGGAAGAAGCTGGCGAAGGCGATCGGATGTCATCAGACCACTCACGCTGCTGCCTCTTTGAATGAGGCACGAATGATATTTTCCTCGGTGACGTCCTCGCCGGCAAATTCCGCCGCTATTGCGCCTTCACTGAACACATAGACTCGATCGCACTGGCGCACTTCATCCATTTCAGTCGAATACCAGATGAAGGTGCGTCCCTTCCCCGCCTCCTCGCGCAGCATGGAATAGACATCCTGCTTGGTCCCCACATCCACCCCGCGCATGGGATCGTCCATCAGCACGACGGGCGCAGGAGATGCCAGAGCACGGGCAAACAGCACCTTTTGCTGATTGCCGCCGGAAAGGGACAGGATGTCATTTTGCATGTCATCTGTCCTGATTGCGATGCGCTCACGCCATAGTTTGCCCAATTCCCGCTCGCGCGCCACATCGACAAAAAACCGCCGCGTCAAATCGGGCAACAGCGTCAGACTCATGTTGCGCAATATGCTCCAAAGCGGCAGCACGCCGTCAACTGACCTGTCTCCGGCTACGAAGGCAACCTGGTTGTTCCGGTGGCTTCGCCAATCACCCGTGTTTTCCAGATAGAGGCGCACAAGGGCGTCGGTCTGTCCATGGCCACTCAGCCCGGCCAACCCGACAATTTCACCTCTATGCGCCTGGAGGCTTCCATTCCTGAGGGCAATCGCCACCTCGCCGGCGTTCGTGGTGGTGTCGCGTCGTTCGTTTTCGCGCACAACGCTCCCCATGGCCTGGACAAGGGACGCCACATCGAATTTGCTCGCCGTGCTGTCGACAACCGCCTTGCCATCCTTCATCACAAAGATACGGTCCGCAATCTCGAGCACTTCATCGAGGATATGTGAGATGAAGACCACAGCACCTCCTTCCGCAACAAACTGGCGGACATAGGCCAGCATCTTGTTGGCAAGCACGGCATCGAGGGATGAGGTCGGCTCATCCAGAATAACCAGTTTGACGGGATTTGATATTTCCAGAAAGGCGATGGCGATTTCCACCATCTGCCGTTCGGCAATGGACAGGTTGCCCACCAGTTCGCTGGTGCGGATGGTATGACCCGGAAACACTTTGCCGAGTTGGTCGCGGATCAATGTCTCGGCGTTTTTACGCCAGGCAGACCGGCCCAGATCCCGATGCGCAATTCTCACATTCTCGACAATTGTAAGGTTTGGGCACAGCGAAAGTTCCTGAAAAACGCAGCGCACGCCTGCCTGCCGCGCCCGGGAGACCGAATAGGCGTCTACAGGCTCACCGGAAATGCGGATCGTGCCCTCGTCCAGTGACAGCCCGCCGTTCAGTATATTGACCAGGGTGGATTTGCCCGCGCCATTGTGGCCGACAAGTCCGATACATTCACCCGGAGCGACATGAAAATCCACCCCGTCCAAAGCCCGAACGGCGCCAAAATGTTTTCTGGCGCCGTCCAAGGCGATGACGGATTTTTCAGATGGCATAGTCATCCCGTTGGCAAGACCAATCACATGGATGATTTGATCGTGGCTTTTGCATCATCGAGTGTATATTCCACATTGGCCACACCGCCTGCCTGGGTGGTTTCCAGACTTTCTTCCAGAGTGTCCTGCGTTATTTTCAGGAACGGCACAGTCAGATCCTGCGGCACTGTCGCACCATCGAGAATTTGCTGCGCCACCCAGAATGCCAGCGTCGATACACCCGGAGCGATGGAGACCGACATGGTCTCATAACCGGTGGCATCCTTTTGCTCTTTCCACCAGAGCAACTCGTCATGGCGATTGCCCATGATAATCAGCGGAACATCACGGCCGGCAGCGGCGAAGGCCTGAGCCGACCCGTAACCATCACCGCCCTGTGTGACTACAGCGGCAATCTCCGGCAGGCTCGGCAGAATGCCGGCAACCGCTTTCTGGGCAACATCCTGAGCCCAGTCGCCGTGAACCGATCCAACGATCTTGAATTGCGGATTCTCCGCGACACCTGCATGTATACCGGCAGATATTTCATCGTCCACAAACACGCCGGCCAGACCCCGCAATTCGAGCAGGTTGCCACCATCAGGGATTTTTTCTGACAGGTAGTCCAACTGGCTCTTGCCCATGCCGGCGAAATCGACGGCAATGCGATAGGCGCAGGGTTCGGTAACGATTCCGTCAAACGAGACAACGACGATGCCCGCATCGCAGGCTTCCTTGACAGCACCGTTGAGTGCCGTCGGCGAGGCTGCATTGATGACGATGGCATCATAGCCCTGAAGAATCAGGTTCTGAATTTGCGCTGCCTGTTCCGTCGCCTGGTTTTCAGCGGTGGTGAATGTGTCTGCAGCAGCGACAACGCCGCTTGATACGGCAGCGCCAGTTACTTTATCCCAACTGGTAAGCATGGCCTGACGCCATGAATTACCCGCGTAATTGTTGGATAATGCAATTTTCTTGCTCGCCGTATCGGCAAAGGCCGGAAACGTTGCAAGCGTGGTGCCCATGGACAGGGCCAACGTCAAAGTGGCTAATGTGAATTTGTTCATGCGTTCCTCCAAACACTTGTATTGATCCAATGATCGATTGGCAGAACCTGCACGGTCTTCGTGGCCCGACTGGCGGGTCATGAAGAATGCATGCGACTGTGTTAAACTCCCTCCCTAGGGCGAAACCAGCCGCTGACTGATCATTGCACCTGAAGCTTACAAAGCACCACCCCAATAGCAAACGGCACAAGCTGCATTAAAGGTACGTGAAGACACAGAGTGAATTGCGGTAATCCGCAGATTCTTCGGCAAACCCGTGAAAAATTAGTCCTGGCTTCATTTTTTGGCCAGCCAATCCTCCAATTCCATTTCGTAGCTCGCCAGCCCGTCAACGTTCAACAATCCTCGCGACAGTGCAACGGTCAGTGCGCGGGTCCGCGAATTGAAAACCGGACCGATATCGGAGTGGGTGACCGACCGGTTGAGGCCCAGTTTTTCGTAGAGATGTTTCAGGCGGCTTTGAACGCCACGGGTCGAGATTTTGCGGCGGGCCGAAATTGCCTTGTCCGTCATCCCCAAGGAAATATCGGTGAGCACTTCAAACTCGGCATCGGTCAAACCTTCGAGCGTATTTTCCGACCGCTGCTGCACCCCGCGCACTTCCCGGTCGATGATGCATTGATCCTGGACGAATATCCCGCGTGCGGCAAAGGCAAGCCTATCCTCACTGGCTGATTTCAACAGATAGCCATAGACCGCGCCGGAAGGCACGATACGCGCAACGCCGCGCACATAGGCCTCATCTGCATAATTTGACCAGAAAAGGATGCGCATTTCGGGAAAACACCGCCAGATTTCCTTGGCTGCATCAACCCCGTTGGATTTTGGCATCTGCAAATCCATGAAGATGCCATCAATGGTCTCCGATTTTACAATCTCGACCGCTGCCGCGCCATTTTCCGCTTCGAAAACCTGATCACACTCGGGCAAAGCGTTTTCAACCGCCGTCTTCAAAAAGGCTCGGTGCAAGGGGTCGTCTTCAGTGATCAACAGGTTCATGAGGCCTCCTGGAAATGGCTTCTATATGATGGTGATGTGTGTCGTGCGGTGTCGTTGAGCGCGGAATGGCAATTGAAACGCGTGTACCGCCAAGCGGGTCATTGCCACAAATACTCAAATTGGCCGAGATGAGGGCGGCACGCACACGCATATTGTCGAGTCCGCGCGCCGATCGTTCATGCTCTTTGTTTGTTCCCGTTCCATCGTCGACCACGGTCACGTGAATGCATTTCTCATCAGACTGGATGGTAACGGCAAGATTTCCAGGCCGACCATGTTTTACCGCATTGTTAATGGCTTCCTGAACGATGCGAAACAGCGTGGTTCGCAAGGAATCCGGACAATCATCCAATAGGGGCGAAGCCCCGTCGATCACCCTGGTGGCAATTTTTGGCACGATACCATCGACGGAGCGTTCCAGCTGCGCCTCGACCGCCTGGGCAAAACCAAACAGTTCCATGACACCGGGTTTGGCGTCCTCGATAATGCGGCGCAATTCGCTGATACAGGTTGAAATTCCCGCCTCCAGCTTCGCGATATCGGCCGTGGTTGTCTTTTTCTTGCGGCCCATCTGCGAAACCTGATGCGATATGCGCGTCAGATCGGCAAGCGTCTGATCATGCAGGTCCATGCCGATGTTCTTGCGCTCGTTTTCCATGCCTTCGGTAAGCCGCAGCGTCCCCAGTCTGAGGGCCTCTGCTCTGCCCCGGGCACCGCCCTCGGCCCGTGCCATGCGTTGCGCCTCTTCACTCTGATTGAGCGCATAGAAATAGGGTGAGACAAGGTCTGCGATCTGCTGCGCTATTTTCAGATCCCCATCGTCGTATTTGTGAAGTTCATGACGGGAAATATTCAGCGACCCCAGAATATCGCCATGAATATGAAGCGGGACATGAATGCGGCTGCGCAAATTGGCCCCGTAAATCGGCGCATCAAAGGCGCTTTCGAAATGAAACCGTCCGTCCGTCCAGGCATCACCGGTAATAATATGATCGGTTCGGCCTGAAAGCAGGTCCCTGATGGGGCTGAGATCAATTCTGCAGGGTTCCCGCGTCTTGTTGCTCCATTCCGTTTTCATGCCGACTTCAAAGGACACACAACATTCCGGCTGATCAGGCAGAATGATGGAAATGTCCAGATGATCATGCTGGAAAAGAGCATGAATTTCGCCACCGATTTGTCTGAGGACACTTTGGAAATCCAATTGGCCGGCGATTGCCCGCGATATGGCCAGGTACCGCTCCAGCAATTCTTCGTGATCAATCGACACCCAGCAGATCCTCCACCCACACCGAATGTTTAACACATCTGGCGGGCCGGGAGGAACAGGTGATAAACACGATTGATGCTGGATTCCGCGGGTTCTATTGCGGGGACCCGCAGATGTGACTTCGTGAACCTGCCACATGATGTCGAATGGAAAGGCATCCCCTGCCCAGAATATCTCCCTGAATGGGACATAGGGAAATTGGCTTCAAAGGGTCCTGACAACGTCAATCGGGCAGGAGATCGAGACTTAAAATGGCATCAGAAATTGCAGTGCATGACGACAGGTTTCGCAAGCTTGTTTCAACGGACGCCCGCCTGGTGAAGCTGCATTCGGGCATGGTTTGGGCAGAGGGACCCGTCTACTTTCCTCTCGGCGACTATCTGCTGTGGAGTGACATTCCAAACAATCGTGTCTGGCAGTGGGTGGAAGGCGCCGGAGCACGGGTCTACATGGACAATGCAAACAATGCGAATGGCCATACCCGCGATCGCGAGGGACGCCTGATCAGTTGTGAACACCTGACGCGCCGGGTCACACGGATCAACCATGACGGCTCCCTGTCGATTATCGCGGATTCCCATGAGGGCAAACGGCTCAATTCTCCCAACGACGTGGTGGTGAAATCGGATTCCAGCATCTGGTTCACCGACCCGCCCTATGGAATATTGAGTGACCTTGAAGGCAAGAAGGCCGAACAGGAGCAGGAAGGCTGCTTTGTGTTTCGTTGTGATCCCGGCGATGGCGCCTTGAGTGTTGTCGCTGATGATTTCGACAAGCCGAATGGCCTTGCCTTCTCGCCCGACGAAAAGATCCTCTATGTATCAGACACGGGTCGCTCACACGATGAAAATGGCCCGCATCACATCCGCGCCTTTGACGTCATTGATGGCTGCCGTCTGACCAATGGACGCCTGTTCAAGGACATAGAAATCGGCCTGTCAGACGGCTTTCGACTGGATGTGGAAGGCAATATCTGGACCAGCACTGGCGGTGGCGTTCAGTGTTTCTCTTCCGATGGCGTCCTGTTGGGGGAGATCATCATGGATGAGGTCGTATCCAACCTTACATTCGGCGGGCCGGACAACAATCGCCTGTTCATCACCGCCACGACATCACTCTATTCCCTGGCTGTTGACGTGAAGGGTGCTCTTTAAGCCCTTGACAGCTGCTTAGAGCGTGTCCAGATCACGGCGGAACGGCTGCTGCAATTTTCCCATGCGCTTTTCTTTGGGTCGTTTTTACACTCGTGATGCATGGAGCCAAGAAAACCGGCAACTTATACCAAAGATCATTGCAAGGAAGCCGCACCGAAGAACCCGAAATCTTGCAAAAACGAATACTTCCGAAGCTTCGTTCCAACAGTGAATGCAGATGGTTAGGAATTCTCCTCGGACGACTATTTACAGCTTCAGCAAGCAGGACGCATAACACCATCCATATCATGACGTTTCGTTCTTCAAGGCAGGCCAGAGGAAAAATTAGACGGATATGCAAATGGTCTGCACCCTGGTGATTGTCTTGCGCCAGCACTGCATGAGCAATGCTCCCCGGGTTAAGCCAGTCAGGATGATTTACGGCCGCTCCGGTAGGCGCGCAAATGAATGTAGGCAAAAACCGGGAAGGACCGCCGGGAATCAGTTTGCCGCTTATACCCACCCATAGGAAGCTCACATCTAGTCCATTTCGATCATCGCCTTGACCAAACCGTTCTTTTCTTTTGCCCAAAATGGCAGATCGTTTTCGGCCGCATCCATGTTGGTGCGATGGGTGATGATTTTTTCCAGCGGAATCTTGCCTGCCTTGTGGCAGGCCATGACATGCCTGAAATCTTCATCCGTGGCATTCCTGCTGCCGATCAGGGTCATCTCGCGCTTGTGAAAATCGGGATCTGAAAAACTGACCTGCCCATTGACGACGCTGACCAGAATATAGCGGCCACCATGGGCGACGTGATCGAACCCGGACTCCATGGACTGCCGGTTTCCTGTCGCGTCAAAAACAACATCGAACCCCTCACCCTGCGTCAATCGGTCGATTTCAGAATTGGCGGCATCTCCAGCGATCAATGTGTGATCAGCGCCGCAAATCCCGCGCGCCACACCCAGTCGGCCGCCATCAATGTCCATGATGGTAAGCCGGGCGCCTGTCAGATTGACAAAAAGCGCAGTCCCCAATCCGATCGGCCCTGCGCCGACAACCAAGACCTGCTCGGTCGATTTGACTGCGCCCCTGCGCACCGCATGGGCGCCGATCGCCAGGAATTCGACGCTGGCGCAAGCATCAAGTGACAGACCGCCCGAAGCAATCACATTCTGCTCCGGCAGGCAAATTTCCTCGCACATGCCACCGTCCCGATGAACACCGAGAACGGCTATTGCCGAGCAGCAGTTCGGTTTTCCTGACCGGCAGGCACGGCAATTTCCGCAGCTTAAATAGGGGTTGATGATGACGTGGTCACCCACCGCATGTCGGCTGCCTGACGGAACTTCCATGATTTCACCGGCAAGTTCATGCCCCAGGACCCGCGGATAGACCAGGAAGGGATGTTTTCCCTCATAGATATGAAAATCCGTCCCGCAAATACCAATGCGGCGAATTTTCACCCGCACTTCGTTGTTCTTGCGCTCCGGTCGCGCGCACATTCTTTTTTCAAGTTGACCGGGGCCAACGCACACCAAACTGGTCATCAATGACATTTATTCATCGTCTTCCTGGGAAATTGGACCGGCGTGTCAGGCGCAGGGCTTCAAGCAACGCCGCGAACGGCGCCTGGGACAATTCGTGTTGCGGACAGGAGGGCTGGCCCGCCTGTCTGCCTATTGAAAATACTCTACTGGAAATCAGCCACGTTGTCAGCCGTTACCAGACCTGCGCCGGTATCCACAAGTGCCTCGACACTTTCTCCACGGATCGCCTTGACCACGGCGTCCACGCCAAGTTCCCCCATTTTGGCGGGAAACTGCGCCACGGTGGCATCTTCCTGACCCGACACGATTTTTTCCAGTTCACCGCAACAGGCATCAAAACCAACCATGATGATATCATCATTGGCGATCCCGGCGTTTTTTATGGCCTGGGTTGCGCCGACGGCAGGAGGACCACAGGCCGCATAGATGGCCTTGAGATCCGGATTTGCAGTCAGCAGGTCTTCGGCCACCGAAACACCCAGTTCCTGCGTACAGTTGGTGCCGCCACGCCCGACGACTTCAACCTCTACGCCTTCCAAGCCTGCAAGCATTCCGTTGACCCTGTCATCCAGCGCCGGAACACCCGGAACACCTTCAAGAATTCCCAGCGTGTCACCGTCTGAAAGAACCGTCTTGAGATAGGCGCCCGCAATTTTGCCTGCATTGTAGTTGTTGGTAGTCGCCAGGGCTGTCTTGCCGTTCCAATCGGGAATATCATTGTCCATCAACACGACCTTGATGCCTTCGGCAACAGCCTTGTCCAGAGCAGGAGCCACTGTCGGATCGACCGGCGTGATTGCGATGCCCTGAACACCCTGCGTGATCATCGATTCGATAAGGGCGATCTGTCCTTCGATATCGGTACTGGATTGCCCCTGCCCATAGATGATCTCCACTCCGGGATTGGCTTCGGCGTAAGCTTTGGCGGCATTCTCCATCGTCGCAAAAAACTCCACCGGAAACTTCGTGATGAAACCGACCTTGATGCTATCAGCAGCCATCGCGGGAACCGCCAGAGCACCCGCAACAACCAACCCTCCAAAGATCTGTAAAAGTTTTCGCATTCTCATTCCTCCCTATTGCCACAGCGCCCGAAAGTGACCGCTGTTTTCTTTACACGATGCGAACCTTGCGCACCGCGACACCCTGTGTGGGTCAGGCCCCGACAATCATCGAAACCAGCTCCTGTTGATTTTCCTTTGTTGGTAAGAGCTCACCGACCTTGCGGCCCTGGCGCAGCACGATTGCACGGCTCGCCAACTCGGTGACATGTTCCATATTGTGGGTAATCAGAATAACCGCATTGCCCTCGTCGCGGAGCTGAGCAATGAGATCGAGCACCTTGCGCGCCTCTCTCAATCCGAGCGCAGCAGTCGGTTCGTCCAGTATCACCAGTTTTCGCGCGAAGACCGTGGCGCGCGCCACGGCAACGGCCTGTCTTTGACCACCCGACATCAGGGCAACAGTCGCGTCCGGTTTCGGCAATATCACCCGGAGCCGGTTGAGCACTTCGGCTGTGACCCTCTCCATTTCCCGCGACTTCATGAACCGAAGTCCAAGAGGCAACCAGGCGGGGTAGGACAATTCCCGTCCCGCATAGAAATTCTGCGACGGCGTCAGATTGTCGAACAGCGCCAGGTCCTGATAGACGGTCTCGATGCCTGCTTCCCGCGCATTGCCGGGCGATCGTATCGCGGTTGGCACGCCATTGAGGCAGATTTCGCCTTCGTCAAGCTGGTGCACACCGCTGATACATTTGATCATCGTCGACTTGCCCGCGCCATTGTCGCCGAGAAGCGCCAGCACTTCCCCGGCACATGCCTGGATATCGACATCATCCAGAGCCAATACGGGTCCAAATCGCTTGGTGGCGTGTTGAACCGTCAAAACGGGGGCGCTGCTGCTTTTGAGTTCCATGGAACCGCTCATTGCTGCCTCGCCGCCTGCAGGACACGCATCCTGCCTTCGAGATGGTTGCGCAGGACATCCGACTCAACCGCCAGAACAATAACCACGCCGATGACGATGAGTTGAAAAAATATGTCAACATTCAAAAGGTTGAGCGCATTGCGAATGACACCGATCATGACGGCGCCAATCAGCGCGTGCCCGATATGGCCGCGCCCGCCAAGGAAGCTTGCACCGCCGATAATAACGGCCGCAATGGTATCAAGTTCGAGCAGATTGCCGAACAAGGGGGAGCCGGCATCGGTCCGTCCGGCCAGAAGCACCGCGCCTATTCCCGCGCATAAACCGGATATCGTATAGGCTGAAATCAGCACCCATTTTACCGGAATGCCCATCTGCACGGCGGCCTCCGGCCTGCCGCCAACGGCATAAAGCCAGCGGCCCCAGACCATGTTCCTGGCCATGACCAGCATCAGCATGGCGATGCCGACAACAACAAACAGTGATCCGGGAACACCAAGGACCGTGCCACCACCGATGGTGCGAATGAATTCCGGCATACCCGGCATCGCCCGGCCGCCCGACAATTCCAGCGCCACACCTTTGGCGATACTCAAAGTTGCCAGCGTGATGATGAATGGGTGCGGAAGCCGGCCGAACACATAAACAGACCCGTTGATGAAACCAACAAAGCCACCACTGACCACCATGGCGAGAACAACCATTAAAGCTGAATCGGTAACCTGGAAAACCAGCGCCCCAACAACCGTTGCAAGAGCAAGATTGGCCCCTACGGAAAGGTCAATGCCGCGCGTCAGGATGACAAGGTGCTGCCCCATCGCAACGACCGCGATCACAGCTGTCTGAGAAAGAATATTGCCGATATTTCTCGGCGTGAGAAAATAGGGGGACAGAAAGCTCAATACAACGATCAGAAGAAGCAGGATCGCAACCGGTCCCACGCTGAGGAGTCTCATGCTCCACGACAACAAGGCCTGTCGCGGAACAGATACCGGAGCATTGCCCCCTTCTGCGACAGGCTTTGCCTCTGTCGGCGTTTTTCCGGCTGTAGCAGTCACCTGTCTCTCCCCACTCGGCGACGTCCACCGAGACATTCGATTGTCTATTCTCGATAAAAAGCAGGCTGGGAACGTAAACGTCAACTTGTTTTTTATGGATAAATATCCTATAAAACAGACCAACACTCCGGAAAGCAGGCTGAATTGAAAACCGACACTGTCTACAAACGCACATTCAACCAGATGCTGGATCTGGTATCCGCAGGCGAGCCCGGAGCCCGGATTCCGTCCGAAACACAGCTGTCGTCGACACTGGGTGTCAGTCGCACCACAATCCGCAAGGTTCTCGGCCAGCTTTGCTCCCGCAGGATTCTCAGGTTTGATGATCGCGCCCGCTTCATCCGGACCACGCAATGCAGCGAAGCATACTTTCCCTTGCTGGAAACGGTCTCGACTTCCGATCAAGTGGAAAAGCAGTTCATGGAGTGGATGCTCAGAGGTGATACGAAACCCGGCACTTTGATCAACGAACTGGAGATGGCGCGGCAGTTTGCTGTGGGAACCACCGGCATTCGTGAGTTTCTCAACCGTTTCAGCCGCTTCGGCCTGATTGAAAAGCGCCCGAATTCCGGCTGGCTTTTCAAAGGCTTCACGGAATCCTTTGCCTCCGAACTGTTCGAAATCAGAGAGATGTTCGAGTTGCGCTCGGCGCTGGCCTTCAGCCGGCTGCCCAAGGATAATTGCGTGTGGAAACAATTGAAATTAATAGAGCAGGAGCACCATGCATTGCTCGCTCACATCGACACCCGGTTTCATGATTTTTCAGATCTCGACAACCGATTCCACCGCCTCGTCAACTGTGGCGCACCCAATCGCTTTGTTGATGATTTTCATGAAATCATTTCATTCGTTTTCCACTATCACTACCAGTGGAACAAGGCTGATGAAAAAGAACGCAATGAAGTCGCCATAGCGGAGCATCTGGCCTATATCAATGCGCTGTCCAGCGGCGATGCGCAGCACGTGGAGCGCGCCTGCCGGGATCATCTCCTTTCGGCGCGAACCACACTGATAAAGTCGATCACAAACTGAAAGAATGATGCCACAAATCAGGCGTTGCAAGGTCACCCTTGCAGGCAGCGCCTGTTTCCAGATTCAATTGGCGGCAGCCGACCGATCGACAATCGCCTGAAGAATCGGCTTTGACGCCACATCGTCGCGCTCCCGCGCCCAGCCAATAAAGGCTGCGATTCGGCGTTCAATTTTCTGGTCGTGGTTTTGTGCGATGTCCGCCAGCCGGTGATCCAGAAACGGGTTCGAGAACCTTTCAAGCGTCGTGTGGATATAGGCCTGAGCATCATCGCCAAGACCTGCTGCCTGAAATCCCGGAACGACCTCATCGTGATACAATTGCAACAGCGCATTGCGCTGCACTGCATTGTTCATGCAATCCAGCACATTTGCCTTTGGGTCGGAACCGGCTCTCAACCATTGCTCGGCGAGGAAACTGTGCCCGAGATTGAGGATAAACAGTTTGAGCGCCTCGATCCTGTCCAGACTATCCACCACCTGCACCGCCGCATGGCGACACGGCACAATCAGGCCGCCCTGGTCTTCTATTGCCCAGAGCGCATAGGGTTCGGCGACCGCACCGGCCGGTTCAATGGGCTCTGACACGATCCGGTCAACCAGCGAATTGACCCACAATACCTTTTTCTCAAGGTACTGAAGAAATCCTGGGCCCCGCTTGTGTGCCAGTTCCAGAACACGCGCACGCAGAACATCACCGTTATTGGCGACGAGTTCCATCGGCATGATCTGAATCGACCGGGCGTTCTGTTGGTAGCGCGCATGAAGAAGGAGGGTCAGTTTTGCCGGGTAGGACATGGACTGGCAAAAGGTCTCGGACAGGTCATCACCGCGGGTTGCAAAGCCCTTGTCGCCCGTGTTCGACAGGACAAATTCGGCCTCATTGACAAAAATGTCGACAAGCCGTTCCCAATCGGTTGCTGTCGACAATGCGCGTCTGATGCTGGTGACCTGCGTGACGGCACGCACTGTTTCTCCATCCTGCAGGCCCTGGATCCGCACCGGGTATCCCTGGGAAGCGGCCAGCGCCTCCAGACGATGTGATCTGGCGGCATCACCGGAACTCTGCACAACCGTAATCGGCCCGACGGCCTGCGAACCGGCCATGGCTTCGGAAATGAACAGGTCCGCATGCGCCTGAAGGAAACGGCTGGTGCCGAACTGCAAAATGGGTGTTTTCACGGGATCTCCAGAACACTCTTGTCAGGCGGGCGGACCTCCAGCCAGGCAGAAATTGCACATTGTCGCCATATGCCCGAAAAGGCGAATGGCTTCAGCTTGCACCGGCACATCGTTTAAATGAAGCCATGAAGGACTTCCAGGTTTTTCTGCAACCGGCCAGCGCGATGATCGCCATGATCATCAGGTGGATGATCGCGCAGACACGTGATGTTGGAGCATTGACATGATCGGAAACAGCGCCAGCGGCGCAGCTCGAAAGCCCGGCATACTCCAGTTGCCCCCGGCACCTGACGCGCCGCCGATGAGGACAATGGCTAAAGATGTCAGCAGGTATTTCGTACCCAATTCAAGCGCAGCACCGCCCGAAAACCGGCACGAAAACAACTGGCGACAGCGGCAAGGACAAATGAAGCCGTAAATTGCGTCACCAACTCCGGGTTTTGTTGCGCGGCCTGCGGCTCGACTTGATCGTGGCCGGCTGGATGAGAGTTCACCCCTGATTGAAAACCGGTTTTTCGCGCTGGTCCGGCGACGCTGCGTCACCGCGCCAATCCGCGCAACCGGCGGCCCGTCCTGCCCATCATACCGGCCTGGCGCTTCTATCCCGCCTATGTAAGCGAGACCCTGATCAAACACGGCAAATGGCTCATATTGCTGGCATCGGTGTATCCGCAATACAGGCGCATCAAGAAGGCCCCCAACCGGCGGGACTATTGCGATCTGGCGATTGAGCCCGTGGGCAACAATGCGCTTGTCAATCTCGACCTGATCTCGCAGACCAGAGGCCGACAGGAAGCGCATGAAAAAATGCGGGTCAACGTGGCCCGACAGAAAAAGGCCAAAGCCGCTCGCGAAAGTTTGGTGGAATAGTCAGCTTCTCCGATCGGCATATGCCCCGGCGACAGACGCGTAAACAAGACAGGCAAATGTCCATTTTTCTGCCCGACCAGGCGTAGATTCGGGCTTGATTGACCGGGCAAATGTGATACAAGGCGGCACGAAACGTTAAGGTGGCAATCAGATGCTGCATGATTTTCGTTTCGCCAAAGCGTTGCAACAGGCGCTTTTTGGGGAATAGGTTAACGGTAGACCCACGGACTCTGACTCCGTTAGTCCTGGTTCGAATCCAGGTTCCCCAGCCATTGTTTTTCCTGCATTTTCTCTTGTTTCACTTCGTAACCAAACATTCAGTCGGGAACCCGGTCGGGAAACTTTGTTCTCGTTTCGAGCTTCCGAATTGCATTTTCTGCCAGCTTTGGATCGCGATTGAGATAGTGCGAATCCAATATCGAGCGGACGTCCCGCAAGGCGTGACCTGAAATCGTCGCAATTTCTGCTTCCGTACATCCGGCAAGGGCCAGCCTTGTGACCGCCGTGCCGCGCAGATCATTGAAGGTTACCCCGACAACACCCGCTGCCAAGCAGGCCTTGCGCCACGATGAACGGAATCCATCTGGCGACCAGGGCATTCCGGCGCTGTTAAGCAGCACGGGTCCCTCCTTGCCCTTTCGAGCATCAAGCGCAGCCTTCAGGGGTGCGCCAACCGGAACAACCACCCGTGCGCCTGTCTTGCGTTGCTGCAGGCGTATGACGTCACCGTCATATTGCGTCCAGGCAAGGCGCAACAAATCGCCCTGCCGCTGTCCGGTCCACAAGGCCAGGATAAGAGGTAAATGCAAATGCGCCGGGGCTATCTTCAAAAAAACCGCTTCGTCGTCGTCAGTCCAGACATTCGCTGCCCGTGAACCTCTGTACAATCGGCCGCCTTTTTCGCATGGATTGTTCGTTACAAGCCCCCGGCCATTCGCCCAGGACAACACACGCGCCAGCACCTGCCATCCATAATCGGCCTGCCGCCTGGATGCTTTCGACCGCTTGTCGCGCCATTCAAGGAAGATTGCGCGGGTGCGCCGATCAGCCAGTGCAGACAGCGGGAAACTACCAAATTGCTTTTCGATAACCTTTATTTGCCGGACATAATCAAGCTGCGTTCTGTCGGCCAGGTCGAACCAATCCGAACTATCCTGAAACGCGTTCAATATGGATTGAAGCGTTCCGCGTTTGGGCTTCACTTTTGACGCAACAGCTTCATTGTAGGCGGCAACAAATTCAGGATCGCCGGGGTTTCCCGGCAATCGCGGTCCGCCCTTCCATGCATACCAATAGGTAACCTCGCGACCGTCTGCGAGAGTTTTGCGCCGGCTGTTAATCCCCTTTAATCTAACCCGCATTGTCCCTGATCCATTTGTCCAGATCGTTTTCAGGATCCGGGTTTGCCTGGCTGGCAACCAGAATGATCTTGCCGGTAACAGGGTCAATCTCCACACGGCCGACCTCCATTCCAGCCCGCGTTGCGCCCTTGACAGCACGAGAAATATCTATCTGTTTGAACGGAACCTTATGTGCCATCTCTCATCTCCAATCAGCACCACCCTGCCCGTTAAACATGGGCACAGTGCACGTTGCCAGCATCCGGAATGAACCTTCCGGTAAATCCAGCTGATCGCTATTCAGATATGCGCCCTTGACGTTCAACCTCTGCGCGAATTCCCAAGTGTTGAAATACCTCTTGCCACAATTCAGTCATGCACAATATTTCGACCTGTCTTGTTCCACGAAATAGGGAATTGATATCATTCCAAGTTTGAGGCTTGTCAGGCATTTTCATCTGCACGACTCGTGCGCGAGCCGGATCTGGAGCGTTTTTCGGTATTACCAACAATGTTTCTCCATCGGCAAAAATCATGCATGGTAGCCGCTCTTCTGTCCCAGCATGCACAAACTTGTAAGCGTGATCCCGGGCCGCTTCCAAGGACATGCCTTCCCGCTTATTTCGGTTCATAGCGCCTGTTAGTCGGCCCATTATCGCAACGACCATGGCTGTATAACCTGTCAATTTCCGGCCCATGCCGATCGATTCCGGACCTTCACCCATGTTTTCATCATCAAGGCTAAGAATGCCACGCTTGAACCAGCTTCTCAGTGTTTCCACCGGTACTCCAGTTGCATTAGCAATTTGAGCCGGCGAAAATCGCGCTGAAGCAAGTATGTCTGAACTTTCATTTTGCTGCTGCTGAGCCGCCCAAGGTATCGGCCGTTCTTTGACTTCGATCATAATAAATCTCCAACTCGGTGCAATGTACCCAAGTTATCTTGGAACAATTGCCCCATGTCAAGGAGAAATCGAAAAAGTCGACTTTCAGCGGTCGCAAATTGCGCGTAACCTTTGCAACTAAGATTGCAATTCAAAGTACCTTTGGATCTCAAAATTCCGACGGCAGGAATTTGCAATCATTGACCGGCACATATTCCGGCAGTTTCGCAAGGCGGTCGGCGCTCATGAGTATTTGCCACTTGAGGCGCAATTGCGGATCGTCGCGTTGTTCATCTGGATCAAGCGAATCAGGTCCGAAGTCATCCCACAGAACCCGCGTCAGCAACGCCAGGTCATGCAGAGATCGCGCCGGCGTCTGACCGATCTGGGTAACCAGGCGCCACTGCTCATCTTGAAGGTCCGCCATTTCCGGGCCTTCCCAGTCGCCGCCACTGCACGCAAGCCGTAGCCATTCCCGTCCTGCCATTTCCCATCGGTCAAACAGGTCCTGCAGTTCTGAAGTTTCGTCCAGGCTCTCAAAAACCACCGGACAGGGCGATGATGATCCCGGCAGAATTTGCGCGCGCCATTGCCCGCCGATATCTGCCACCCATTCATCCATTGCCTGGCTAAGTTCGCGCGCCAGGGCGTTGACCCGCTGCACGGGCGGCTGCGGCACGCCAACGGCCTGGGCAACTGCCCTCGAAGTCGCCGTAGCCGTCAAAGCCAGGGCAGCAAAGCCGCCCGCCAAAGCCTTGCGGCGATTGAGACCAGTCAGAGTTTGCATTGTGTCGTCTCCATCTTCTTGCTGAACAAAGTTACCCCGTTCACGAAAAGGGGTGCCCATCGCGTTGCTCCATTTCTCCAAATATGTTAAGTACGCAACATAGGTGCAACTTCGCACTTTTAATGTCAACATAAAAAGTGCAATTGGAATCTTTTAATGATCACACCGGGGCAATGCAGAGCGGCACGAGCTTTACTTGATTGGTCAAGAAACCAACTTGCCACATCGTCAAAAATTGCACTGAGGACTGTGGTTGATTTTGAACGCGGAGCACGCACACCGCGAGTTTTAACACTGGATGCGATCCGACGTACATTAGAATCAGAAGGCGTAATTTTTATCAATGAAAACGGGGAAGGCCCAGGTGTTAGATTGAAAAAACAATCGCCTGAATCCGTAATCGTTTCAGCCAAATAAAAGTTGGGATTTGCAACATGCCGAGTATTACGAGCCAAATCGAAGGCGAATTTGAGGGGACGGAAGATGAAACAACTTACACCCTCACAAACGGGCAAATTTGGCAACAGATCGGTTACAAATACAAATACAGTTACCTATATCGTCCACACGTAGAAATTTCGGCGAATGGCCAACAGGGAATTATGTCGGTTGACGGTTTTTCTGACCCGATTAAGGTTCGTCGGATCCGATAACTAAGCCAATTCCGCCAGGCATTCCGGCAACCCCGCAATTCACGTGCCGGCGTGGCTGGCGCTCTGGTCTGTTGTCTTAGGGCTGAGCGGTTTTGTGTTGGGTCTTATTTCACACTATAACCGCCTCAATTGACGCGGTTTTAGAATTCGCAGAGTGGTGTGAATTTTTGGACATTTCATCAGCCTGATCAGTTGCTGCCTTGGTAGTTGTTCAGGGTTTGAAAGATAAAGCTTGCCATAAAAAAGATATGGAATAGGTTTCCGTACATGACAGTGCGAGAGAAAATCGTTGACTTGGATTTTTTCGGTGTGGGTTCCTATTCCGTTAGTGAGGCCGCACGACTAGTTGGCACATCGCCAAGAAATGTCTCTCGTTGGATGAAAGGTTACACCTATCGCCGAAATGATGTAGTGCATCAAGTCGCTCCGCTTTGGAGCCCGGAATGGCCTCTATCTGAAAACAATATTGAGCTAAGCTTTCGTGACCTTATTGAATTGCGTTTTGTAAATGCGTTTACAAAAGCTGGAGTAGGCCTGTTGGCAATTAGAAATTGCCTGGAATACGCGCGCGAGTGTGTTTCAGACGATCACCCGTTTTCTACACGTCGTTTTCAGACTGACGGTAAGACGATTTTTCTTGAAAGCATTAAACTCACCGATGAATCTCAAGTGCTTGACCTTAGGCATCGGCAATATATTTTTAAACAGGTTCTAAAACGTACGTTTAGAGACCTCGACATAGAAGAGGACGCAGTGTCGAGGTGGCGGCCATTCAATGGCAAACAGTCCATTGTAGTTGATCCGCAACGTTCTTTTGGCCAGCCGATTGCCGCTGAATCCGGCATACCAACTGTTGTCTTGGCTGAGGCTGTTGATTCGGAGGGTTCAATAGAAAGAGTTGCGCGCCTTTATGAAGTTACGAAAGCGGCGGTTCGAGATGCGGTCCGCTTCGAAGACACCCTGAAGGCCGCGTGAGAGTTCTAATAGATGAAAACCTGCCACCTGCGTTTGCAAGAGCGCTTCAGGAACTGTTTGTCAAAGAGCATGAAATTGTACATATCAGAACACGGTTTGGACCAGGTGTAAAAGACTTGGAATGGATAAAGACACTGAGTGAAGAGGGGCGTTGGGTTATTATATCAGGTGATCGGCGAATTACTCGAAATAGAGTTGAATATAATGCTTTTAGAGCGTCAAAACTTGTCGGTTTTTTCCTTTCCAGAGGACTATACAAATCGCCAGCAATCAAGCAGATGGAGAGAATTTTAGCGCTCTGGGCTACGATTGAGCAGCAATCCAACTTAGTGGATGGCGGTGCAATGTTTGAACTTCCGATGAAAAGTAGTAAACTTAAGCAAATGAGATTCCCATAAAATTTCGCCTCCAACCTTGTCTCGCTGCACATCGACACCGGCCGTCATGACCAGCACGTCTGCCGGAACCAGGTCGAGGCTGAAACCCTCGCGCCGGTTCGCCAGCTCCGCGTCGTCCAGTTCCTCGCCTTCCTCGCGCCAACCTTGCCCCAGAATGGTGTTGACGAATGTCTGCAGCAGCGACGGATCATCCTTGACCGCAACGAATTCGATTGCGAGTTTCCCCCAACTGGCATTTGCCAGTTGGGGGACAAGCGCATTCAGCCGGAATCCGGCATGGCCTTTGATCTTCGGCCTGGTAGGGCACCAGCGGCCCATCTCGATCATGCCGGGCTTGTGGCGCTCCTCAATCGCGCCGGAACAATCCGGGCATGGCACTTCAAAAACCCGCATGTCGGATTGCGCATAAGATCGAAGCACCCGGCTGGTTGATTCGAAGATCGGCGTCGAGCCTATGACAATCTTGCGGCGGCAAAGGAGAACGTCCGGCGCTCGGCCAGCACCAGCGGCGAGCCTTCGGCGCTGTCTGGCATGCCGTCCACTTCGTCGCAAAGCAGGATATGGACATTGTGCCGGCGCAAATTGCGCGGTGCCTTGGCGGCAACAATCTTGAGATTGCCGCCCGGATAGCTGCGATAAAGCAGCGTGTTGCGGTCGGATGCGTCCGTTTCCCCAGCCGATAACAGCCCAGCCAGCGCCGTCGAGGCGGCAAAGATAGGCTCGATATCGGAAACCATGTAATCGCGGTCATCGGCTTCGGTCGGCAAGAGGCAAAGGATCGGTGCCGAATCATTGTCGATGAAACCGGCCAGCGCGCCGGACTGTATGGTGATGAAATCCACACGCACACAATTCGCCAGGGTAAAGCGTTCGATCAACGTATCCCTGATTGCATCGGCAGCCTTACGCTGTATCGGCCATAATCGGACCTCGCCTGACAATGACGACACGTCGTCGGGCAAATTGTTATTCGCCTCAACCCAGGCTGTCAGCATTATCTTCGGCGGTGGAATCAGTGCGGACTGTGCTGCAGGGTTTCATTCAACAATGGCCAACCCTTCTCGTGGTCGGCGCAATTCGGTATCATTTTCCGCAACACCAGGTGCTGTCAGCTAACGCGCTGCCATGCGTACGCGTGACCACCAGAACGGTCTCAACTTGGCCGCAGCACCTGGCTTGTGCGCGCTGAAACCTCAAATGATAATTATGCACAAAATCCAATGCGGCCGACGCGAAACAATGAAAAACGCCGGCCGCATTTATCGCAAACCGTTTCTTAGGCCGCGACTTTTAGAAGTTTGATCGCTTTTGTGTCAGTGGGAGCGCCGCCAACTCGCTTGGAAATATACAACCGTATCCAACCCGGCTTAGTGTATGGGTCCCGAACAACCTTTGTCCCGATCCGGTCGACTATCAAATATCCTTTCCGCCAGTTGCCAAAGGCAATTGGAAAAGCATTGCCCCCCACATCGGGCATGTCTTCACACTCGAATACCGGGTAACCGAGCAGGCTGTCTGGGCGTCCTTCAATCGTTGAAGATTGCCACAAATAATGCTCCGTATCGCCAAGTGTCTTCATCTTGCGGAGTAGAGATGCGGTCGTGGAATTCATCAACCAACCGACCCCAGGGCCAGCCCGGTAACTCGGCTTTACGGAGTGCACCAGGTCGATAAGTGCATCCACGCCATTATGCGTGGCGTCACTCAGTGCCGCAGCAACACCAGTCTTGACAAACTGAAGGGTGCCAAAGGCGCGGTTGTCATCCCCCGTTTCGGACGTGTCGACGCTCATAATTCCGAGCGGTTTATTGTTACCATCCCCAGTGACGAAGGCCGTAGATTCTTGCAACGCGAACTCGTCTGTCACGTTGTCGCGAATGAACATCTCCAAGTTGAATTGGCTGTCATCCATCATCCAGTTCGTCAGTGACGGATAAGCCCACAGCTCACCCATGGGCGGCTTTATATCGCCGAGAGATGGCGTATCCGTTTCAGTGCGCGGATCTCGCTCACCCGCCCATCCAGACGCTCCACCTCGCTTATTCACCAGCTTGTGATAATCGCTCGTTCCTGTTGTCACTACGCTCGCCAAGCCACGAATCGGCGAGATTTCCAACATCTGGTCCTGGATTGTCTGATCAATCTCTTTCGGTACTGTGAAACCGCCTTCCGGACCTCCATCCGTCTTCATCTCAGCCATCGGTGTAATTGCCTGCATGGCGTCTGGCCGCCCGTGTCGCATGAACTCCACAAGAGCTGCCTGTGCACGGCGATTGTCGGCGTTTGATACGCGGTCTTCGCCGCCTCCGCCAAGACGCATGGCTGCTATGTCGGCGTTAATCCTGTCCATTTCAATTTGAAGACTTGAGATATCTCCTCCATGTTTTTGCTTGAATTCGCCGAACGCGCTGTTGAGTGCATTCAACATTCCAGCGCTGTTGGCATTTGCGTGAGCGACTATAAGTCCGCGTGTTGATAAATGTTTGGTCATAGGCCTGACCCTTTCTTGCTAATCTCGGCAGGCTCCGATCCGACTAATGGATTATCAAACATCTGCTTTTGATCTATTCAACGGCGCCAGGTTTTCACCAGGATGTGTTGAATATCGCAAGTTGCCGGCAAGATAACCCGGCAAACTCTGCGAGCAAATGTCGTGCAAATCTCAAGACACGATACCAAAGCCTCCGAAGAGGTTGAATTATGTGGAAATTTTCGGCAGCGTCATGCGTGCCGGTTTCGGCAGCGTCATGCGTGCCGTCTGGTAACGTGCAGACCGAAATTGTGGCAGCGTCACGCATGCCATGAGTTTCGATTCAAATCATGAAAACTGAATCACTGTACCACATATAGGTTTGGACGTTCAAGTTCGCGAAAACTTTGAGCAAGATTGTCAAGTACAGTCGCCACATCGTCTGTGGTCACATCGGCCTGCGCCAGGAGCGCAATAGCGCCGCCTTTGACTGCTCCTTCCAACACAGCCTCCGGGCTGAATTGAATCGGTGCCAAATTTGTAGAAAGCTTGGAGACGGCTGCTGTAACCGCCCTAACCTGGGCGATATGGAGCGCCATCTCTTCGGCGTTTTCATGGTTCTCGTGGTGCTCATTCATCGGTGTTTTCTCCATTTTGGCTTTGGTGGAAAAATTCACTAATTTTTCCGATCACTTGCTTTCTGCTATTTTTTTTCGTTTATTTTCAATGGCTTATATTATTTCCGTTATCGACCGTCTCTGTTTCTTAAAAAAAACGACTTAGTCAGGAAAAAAATCTCTCACTGTGGATGACGCCGGTCTGCGCCGGGAAAGTTTCCAGACTTTTACCCGCCCCCCCTCTCATTCTTGACCATCACTGCTGCCATCAAGGCATCAGCAAACGCTCGATCGCTTGCCTGACCTTGATCCAATCGCCGCTTTACATTTTTCCGATAGCGACGATTGGCATTGGCCACACCAATGGATCGGCAGCCTGCTGAACAATAGGCAGAACGACCGCCTGGCCGCTTTGGGACGCTAAACGTTCCCCCGCAGGCGGTGCATTCAAGCTGCACAAAGTCGAAAAGCATAGGTTCATTTTCCTTTTCAATCGCTGCCATGACGCCGCCCACCTGTTGGATAATTCAACACTTCCAGGACAAACAAGCCGCCAGATCCCCGCCGTTCCATCTCAGCCTGTGTAGCTGATTGCATCAGTGCGGGTGTCATGCGCTCGATGCAATCAGCGTACTTGGCCTCGCCAAATGCTCGGATATCCTGGTCCAAGCGTCGTTCCGCTGAGCACCATGCCGCTTTCCCCTTCGATACAGACTTGCCTCCATTGATGGGCAGGAGAAGGGTACGAGCACCTGGCGGCTTGTTCCCTTTCAAAAGCCCATTCATAGGCTCAGCGGGTCTCAGAACTCGCGGTTTTGCATACTGAGACTCAGTGCTCAAAGTGCAGATTGGTTTATTAGATTGGTTTATTAGATTGGTTTGGGTCGCAGTATTGCGACCTTTAACGTCGCAGTTTTGCGACTCTGAACGTCGCAGTTTTGCGACTTTTGCCGGACCCTCGCCGGTCTTCATTCTGGCTCCCAAATCAGCGACAAATTCACGAAACTTTGCCCAATTCGGCAAATAGCTCGCACGATGTGACAGCCCGCCATGACTCACTTTCTCAAACAGTCCGCAATCGTCGCTGCACAGCTCAGCAGTGGCGCGTATGACGGTTGCCCGGTTTATATCAAGAATCCGCGCTAGACGGCCAATACTGGGGTCACATTGGCCTGTTTTGCGATTGAAATGGTCGATCAACAACCCCCCAACACGGCGCGTATTACTTGACAGACCAGGCATGATATTGAGTGCCTTGTAGGCGAACAAAATATCATTTTCTTGAAGCCGGGCCATCAGCGCAACTCGCGTGCCATCTGGGCAGCTTGGATAGCCTGTAAAGCTGTCAGACCGAATTTCCGTCGAAGTAGTGGAACGAATGCCCGCGTACTATTTTGGCAGTTTTCTGCGTACCAGCGAGCCGCTTCGGAAAGCCGATTATCAGTTGGAACTTTTGTTGTAACCCTTTGATTTTGCATAAGGGGCATTCTCCGATTTCGGAGAAAAAGCAGTTCTATAACAAGTGGGTAGTCGGGACTCTGACTCCGTTAGTCCTGGTTCGAATCCAGGTTCCCCAGCCAATTTGCTTCACTCACAAAAATCATTTGGTTCAAAGACTATCAATCACTGGTTACTTTGAAAACCATAGCCTCGGCTTTTGGGCGTGACCTGGCTCTCCCCCTCGCCCCCATATGTTTGGTTCTTGCCGCCACTGAATACGAATCCGACGTAGCAAGCTCGCATTGAATTCCGCTCATCAAGGTCGTTTCAAAGATCTTTTGCGCTTACGATCAGGCCAGCGACATTGCCCTCTTGCGGGCAGAACAACATCAATATCACCGTATAGCTCTGTGGAGGCTCCCATGGAGAAACTCCCTTCCAAATTTCCGGAAAAGACGTTCTCGCAAATCAACATAGCGATTGGCATGTGGGACCGGCCTAGCGCTTACCGTGCAGCGCCTGTGAAAGATTCTCTACGTGACCAAATTCTCAGGACAACACAGTTCACAGACAGTGCAATCCAGAATTGACAAAAGATATCGAAAAAAAGGGAACTATCGATCCAGCAGGTTCAGATGATGCACAACGAGTTTGGACACAGTGTCAAATGGTCGAATTTCAGACAAGTGTGGAAAATCAAATGGAGGATATGTGGGTGAACTTGCCAAAAGGAGTGGAACACGTTCACGCGTGTGATCAAAACCACCCCACGTAGGGTCATTGCCATGATCCGCCGTCAGCATGAGCAGATCGCCTTCACGCAGTAACTTGATGGCATCGCGGAGGCGCCCATCAAACACTTCCAATGCCCGTGCGTATCCATTTGGATCACGCCTGTGGCCATACAGGCTGTCAAACTCGACAAAATTTGCAAAAACCAGGTCGCCATCGCCAGCGCTCTCGATTTGTTCAATCAATCGATCAAACAAAACCATATCATTTTCGCCTTTTATAACCTCACTGATACCCTGGTGGGCAAAGATATCACCGATCTTCCCAATTGCATGGACCCTGGCACCTGATTTTACAACGCGGTCACAGATCGTCCCATCTGGTGGTGGAATTGCAAAGTCTCTGCGATTGTTCGTTCTTGTGAATCCTGTTCCAGCATTGCCCGCGAATGGGCGCGCTATAATGCGACCCACGCGCAAGGGGTGAAACACTTCCGCCGCACACAGGCATGTTTCGTAGAGACGCTGGAGGCCGAATTCTGTTTCGTGAGCTGCAATTTGAAGGACACTATCCGCCGACGTGTAGATAATTGGCTGTCCTGTAAGCACATGTTCTTCAGCGTATCGTGTGATCATCTCGGTGCCGGATCCATGAACGTTGCCGAGTGATCCATCTATACCGGAAAGGGCAAAAAAACGCTCCATGAGGTCATTGGGGAACGCCGGTTCCGTATCCGGAAAATAGTGCCAGTTTTGCGATAAAACCTTGCCAGCCAGTTCCCAATGGCCCGTTTGTGTATCCTTCCCATTTGAGCGCTCCTCAAGGACACTCCATTGCGCCCCGATTTTTGGCAATGGAAGGCCAGGTGCTGCCACTCCGCAAGATTTTTCAATTGCAGCACCCAATCCAAGACTGCACAGGTTTGGCAGATGAAGCTTGCCGGTGCGTCCCTCCTCACAAAGACCGTTGGCACATGCCTCAGCGATATGCAGCAAGGTGTTCGCGCCGCCATCACCAAATTTGTCAGCGTCAGCAGCGCCTCCACAACCGACAGAATCCAGAACACATAGAAAAACCCGTCGGCTGCTTGTTCCTGTTGTGCGTTGCAATTCACGGGCATCATCGCCGCAATCACTCAAGCGATCAGTCATGAATACCGATCTTCCATACGAACGCGCAGATAATCCAGAAGGGCGTAAAACGCCCAACCGATTGCGGACAACAAGATGACCATGGCGATCACGGTGGCTGTGTCGGCATCCTCCTGCCCTGTGGCAAGCAGAAAGCCAATTCCCTTGTTGGCCCCCATTAATTCGCCAATCACCGCAGCGGTCATCGCCAGGGTTGTTGCAACCGTTGCGCCGGCAAAAAGAGTTGGAATTGCGGAAGGAAATTCAATGTACAAAAAACGCTGCCAGCTGTTGAGTTTCAAAACATCGGCCAGATCAATATAGGATTTGTTGACATATTTGATGCCGGTCAGCATCGCTGTCATAACCGGGAAGAATGTAACTATCGCAACGAGAACAACTTTTGGGGCTGCGCCCAATCCCAGCCAAAGCAACAGCAAAGGTGCAATTGCAATCTTGGGTGCGGTTTGTAGCAGCAATATCAACGGCGTCGAAATTCTTTCCAAAAATGGAACTCTGGCAAATATCACGGCAAATAAAACGCCCAACACGAGACCGATCGTGAAACCCCAGAATATCTCGATTAGCGTCACTTCAATGTGCATCAATAGATTGCCATGATCGTATAAAAACCCAAGCCGCTCCACCACTTCCAGAGGGCTTGGAAGAACGTGATCGGGGACACCAAAAAGAGGAATTGCCGCGCTCCAGAGCGCGACAAAACCAACAAGACCCAGGAGACCTCGTAGAAGCATGACTTACTTGCCGATCATTGAAGGATCGACAACAAAATCCGCTGCTTTTGGTGCATTTTCCAGTACGTTATATTCTGCAAGAATATCAATATTCTGCTGCCATGCATCAAGATCAGCCGAGCCAAGGCCCTTTTCTTTGGTCAAAGCGCTTTGCCAAACGGACTTGACGAATGTTTCGTTGAAAGCTGTCGAAAGAACATCCTTTTGATCGGCCCAGGTAGGCGTGTATTTGTCGAACGAAATTTGGAGTGCCTTGTCGACATTTCCATCGATAACCCATTCATATGATTTGGTCACGGCATTCGCGACCCGCTTGACAAGATCAGGGTTGCTGGCAAGGAGGTCACTGCTTGTCACAACGACATTGCCAAATGATGGCAGGAAGTCGTTTGACAAAATCATGTTCACATTGAAACCATTTGCTTCGAGCGCATATTTTCTCAGTTCAGAAAAAATGATCGCGTCAACAGTGTCACTTTGCAGAGCCTGAACAATTGCGCCACCGGCAACAATTTCGACGTTTACATCGTCGAGTGAAAGCCCTGCTTTTTTCAAGCCAACTTGCAACTGGAGATAGTTCGGGCTTCCGAACGACGTGACCGCAACGGTTTTGCCTTTCAGATCCGCATAGGTTTCGATACCGCTTTCTGTCTTGGCGAGCAAAGCGCCGATACCACGCTGATAGGTGGTGTGGACCACTTTGACAGGCAATCCATTTGCAACAGCAGCGATCACAGCGTCACCATTGGGAAAACCAAATTGTACATTGCCGGCGGCTATGTTGGTCAGAATATCGGAGGCACCTGCGTAGATGAACTCAATATCAATGTCCTGTTCTTCAAAAAACCCATTTTCGACACCCGCATAAAGGGGCGAATAGAATGGAACAGCTCCTCCATCGATTTGAAAGATGATTTTGTCAGCGGCAAATGCTTGGGATCCTGCCAGCGACATGGCGACCACAGATAGTGTGGCTACCATAGATTTCAATTTGGCATACATGTCTTTCACTCCTGTTGTGACAGTTCAGTTTTGGGGGTAAATTTGAGCGCCGATCCGGCGACGGACAGCAGGTTGCGCTGGGTGTTCTCGTAATCAACCAACCAATCATTGGTTGCCCGATTGCCGTGCACACCGAGCAGGCAAGCTGCCTTCAGGCCCAGTCTTTTGCTCACGGACAAAATGACATGGCTTTCCATATCGACGCCGACAGCGCCTTCATCGCGAAATTGGTCGAGGTATCTGATCTCGGTATCAGGAACGTTTTCATTCAGGGAAATGGGCCGATCCTGGCCCAGATAGTAGCTATCTGTCGTCGCTACAGTGCCTGCCCGCGCTGGCAGGCCCTGGTTGCGCGCAGATTGTACAAGCGCCTTGGTCAAACCGGCATCCGCGTAGGATCGCGAACCCTTCCCACCATACAAATCACTGACACCTGTCAGTCCAATTGCATTCTCAACGATCAGAAAGGAACCAGTCTGTATTTGTGGAACAAGCGCCGACATGCCACCAATGCGAATAACGCGCTTCACCCCGAGCATACTCAATTCGACCAAAGCTATTTCGGTAGAAGGCCCACCAATTCCGCTTGAGCAAATCGATAAATGATGCCCGTTGTAAGTCCCCGTTATCACCGCAAACTCGCGCTTGCGCCCAAAGCTTACGACATTGTCCAGCATGTCGGCCAATAAGCTGACCCTATCCGGATCGCCTGGGATAAGAACGTCCCTTGCCAAGTCACCGGGACCGCAAGGCAGATGTGGTGGCCTTCCATTGTAAAATGGCATCAGAGCTGTCGGGCGGTGTTTATCGGTCATCTTCAATGCTCCACGCCAAAAGTGTCGACTCAATCGTATTGAGAAGCGCGTGCATCAAAATGCCCAGCAACGATGTCAATAAAACAGCGCCAAATAGAATGGATGTTTTGTAGGTCGCTGATGCAAAAGTCATCAGATAACCGAGACCTTGATTGCCTGACATCCACTCAGCCAAAATTGCCCCGACAAGCGCTTGTACCGCACCAATTTTGATGCCAACAAAAATACCGGGCAGAGCCGCCGGCAGGTCAATATGATAAAACCTTTGCCAAGGGCGCAGTTTCAGCAGCCGCGCCAAATCGTGCATTCTGCTATCAATGCCACGAAAACCAGCTAAACTGCCCGCGAATACGGGGAAAAACACAAGGCTGAAAATAAGTACGATTTTGGCCGTGAGACCCAAGCCGAACCAAATAATAACCAAAGGAGCGAGCGCAATCTTCGGTGCGGTTTGCATGATTACAAGCGGCCCCTCCAAAGCATGCCCCAGCCTTGGAAGCTTGAAGAAAAAGTAGGCCAACAGGACACCGCACAGCGTACCGATTAACAATCCAAGTAGAATATTTTTGATTGTGAACAGCTGGTGATGGATCAGTTCGCCCGCGACAAGCATCTTCCAAAGCGTTGCACCGACCGACTGTGGCGTCGGCAAAAGATAGTGTGGGAGCTCCATGGGCCCCGTAGCGTACCACCATGCAAACAAGAGTAGCGATAGGGCCACCCCATATTCGCCAAAGGCTCTCAGCTTCGAGATCAAAGCACTGGCTCCCGCATCATCGTTCTGAGCTCACTGACGAGGTCAAGATACCTTGGATCGCGTTTGGTCTCCTCACTCCTCGGCTGGGGAATATCCGCCTTGAATGTTTTACGCAGCCTTCCAGGCCTGGCACTCATTACCATCACACGCGTACCCAGATAGGCAGCTTCTTCAACTGAATGGGTAACCAACACTATGGTTTTGCCTGTTTGCTCCCAAATTTTCAAAAGTTCATCGTTGAGCGTTTCTCGAGTCAACAAATCGACTGCCGAGAACGGCTCATCCATCAATAGAATTGGCGGGTCATCTGCCAATGCGCGCGCAATCGCAGCGCGTTGACGCATGCCGCCAGAGAGCTGTTTGGGCAATGCTCGCTCAAAACCTGTCAGGCCAATTAATGCGATAAGCTCAGCGACCTTTGCGTCGCTGACGGATCTGGGCACGGCTGAAGTATCCAGTGGAAATCGTATGTTCTCTGCAACCGTTTTCCAGGGCAAAAGCACGGCATCTTGAAAGACGAAACCGACAGGCCTCTTCTTGTCTTTTGAGCCCAGATCAATCGAACCATCCGTTACATCTTCAAGTCCTGCAATCAAACGAAGTAACGTAGACTTACCACACCCCGATGGGCCAACGATTGCTATGAATTCGCCTTTTTCAATATGCATATCCACTGGCGTCAAAGCGTTGACCCTGTCTGCACCGACCCCAAACGTTTTTGTGACGCCCTTAATTTTTATCAAGTTCAGCCCCTTCGATGAAGCATAGGGTCGGTTTCAAGCGGTCAATACGGATTTAACCGATATGCCCACCAAACAGTGGCGGCGCCAATGGTTATTGGTCTTCAGTGATCAAGTTGCCGATCCGCTTTAACATCTGGTCAATTTTCAGGACTTGCAGTGTCCCGACTTAGCCTGACTATGATACAAAAATTCCAAGTGTCAAGAATAATCCCATTTTTGGGACAAACTTTTACATCGAGGCTTTCTGCGACAATATATGTTCATTCTCGATTCTTTAAAGTATCCGAATAGCAGGAATTGCAATTGAAACCGGAGTGTGAGCAAGCAGCCTGAGATGGGCTATCCTGCCTTTGTTGCACCGACCGGACGGCGATCATTTGAGAATTTTTGCAACAGCTCGTTTTTTAATAAACATATGATCTTAAATCATTATTTATCTGCTTCACGCTTGTATTGACCACATTTTAAAACACTTTAGCGATAGAGACATGCGTCATAGTCGTATATAGAGACGTCGACCTGTGGAGAAGATATGATCAAGGGAGTCAGGTACAGCTGCAGCAGACTTATCAGATATGTCAATATTGAGAATAATCTCAAATTGTATGAATCTGAAGAATCCGTTGGCACGATGACCATTCCATTGAGTATTTGTTGAAATTTCAAACGGAGAAAAAAATGCTCTCTCAATATGAGACCATATTGCAAGTAGGTGAAAGGATTAGAGCCCATCGGATTGCAAAAGACCTGTCACCTGAAGAGGTCGCCGCCAAAACAGGATTGTCCAGGTCTGCGATCTATCGATACGAAGCTGGACAGCCCATCCGAGTAGACGCCTTGGGTAAAATTGCAGATTTACTCGGCATTTCACTCGCATCCCTTTTGGGTGTCGGTTCCGAGTTTATCTCTTCCTCTTTGGCTTTCTATGAAAGAATGCATCAACTGGAATCAAATGCCGACCAAATCAGCGTTTTGTTCGGACCAATATCGTTTCTTCTGACGACAGATCATTTCGATAAATGTTTGCGTGATGTTTTGTCGGAAAGTGTGCCACATGCAGCAGCCAACAGAAGCAATTTTGACTCAGAGCTGGACCAGATAATCGCCATACTGTTGGAGCGCAAGGAAACCTACCGAGACCGCCGCCCAAGCATCGTAAGTCTTGTATCTGCCGCAGAGCTGGAGCAATTTCTGGGTTTGGGAATCGTCGGTAGACAGGGCCTGGAAGGTGAAGAACTGGCAAAAAGGAAAACTTCAGCGCTGATTGAGGTGGAGAACATTTTGAGACTTTTGGTCGACCAACCGATGGGGGTTCAAATTGGTATCGTGGAAGACTCTCTGCCAGGCGCAAGTTTTCAAATTTTCAGGAGTGGTAAATTGGCGCAGGTTGCCACAAGCTCCTTTCGTCTTGGGCTCTACGCAAATGTTCGTGTGGGGGTGGCGACTATTACAGCAGCGCAAGATTCGGTGCAGCTCCATCAAGAGGTAACAGCGGAACTATGGCGCAACAGCTGGAAGGGGAATGACGCGATTAAAAACGTCAGTGACATATTGGATCGCCATAAGTGAACTGTATGGCAACCGACCAGGAAATCGCAATTGAAGTGGAGCGTCTCGGCTTATTAGCGAAATTTAACAAAATCTCGGCAGGCGTGATGTCCAGTGCCGCTTCGTTGAAGCTGGAGAATGAAGCCCCATGCGCGTTGAGCTGCCAACGCGAGGGCTGGCGCTGCTTGGGCGCTTCCTTCTCGCCGGTCTGGTGATAGCAACGATACCAGCTTCCGGCCTTCGATATTCCACTCCGGAAGCGCCGCGTCGCCTCCCCTTTCGAAACACAATTTTCTCTCGATGCAATCATTCCACCGCAAAGGTCGGCATTCAGGCTCCCCGTTGGCAGGCTCCCCGTTGGCAGGCTCCCCGTTGGCAGGCTCCCCGTTGGCAAGCTTCCCGTTGGCAGGCTCCGCGTCGTCAGCTTCTCATCGCAATTAACAGGCAGAGCGAATCAGACACGCCCTGTCGCGGAAAGGCCACCGCCCCCCGGGTTGATGGGATTTTCTCCCGTCCCCTTCCTCGGCCTGTCAGCACTCCAGAAAGGCGCATAGTGACGTCAGTCTGGCTTCAAAATCGTCGCCGGAAGCCACACCGCCGTAAACATAGCGATCAGGGCGCACAAAGGCGGCGCGCACGTTGTTTTGAGTGGCCCAGTCACGCAGAAATGTATCAATCTCGCGGTATCCACCGGCACCGATCGAGACCTGGTCCACGCCCAGTCTTGTCAGCGTCTCCATGTGTTTGTCGGCCCATGACCCGGCTTCTGCATCGGTCGAGACATATAGGAAATTCATTCCGACAACATCATCCAGCAGCGTCTCCTTACCCTCATGGATGATCTTCGGCTGCACCATCAATGTACCGGCCAACGGATCATCGGGATGCAAAACACCGGTCTTCAGGTTCGGAATGAAACTTTGACGCGACGTGATCATCTTGCCGGACAAAAGCTGGCCGCGCAGGTCTGTGTCACGCTTGCGGGCCTCATCCTCGTCCAGCTCGCCGATGATGAGGCCGAACTGCTTGCCATGCTCGATAATTGTGCTGACGTGGGGCAACCGTTCGGCTTGATAGGTGTCGAGCAATGCATCACTCACCCCATGCGTTTTTGATCGGATGAGCTTCCAGGACAGGTTCGCGGCGTCGCGCATACCGGCGCACAGTCCCTGCCCCAGAAACGGCGGTGTCTGGTGCATCGCATCGCCCGCAAGGAAAATTCTTTTATCACGCCATCGATCAGCCACGCGTGCATTGAAGCGATAGGTTGCGCTGCGCCACAAATCAAATGCCGAGGTGTCGACATAGGTGCCCCACACAGCGTTCAACTTTGCCTTGTCGAGAAATTCATCCGGCGTCTCACCCGGCATGATCTTGATTTCCCAACGACGCAATGTGCCGGGGCCAACAACATAGGTGGCAGGACGCGAGGGCCAGCAATATTGCGTGGTTTTCGTGGGCAGCGGCGTGTCCTGCATTTGCCACGCGTCGATCACCACCCACCATTCGTCAAACTGAAGGTCCGTAAGCCCGATCTCCAACGCGTCGCGTATCTGACTGTTTGCGCCATCGCAGCCAACAAGATAATCCGCAGTGGCGTGGCGCATCTCACCGGTCGTCATATCTGAATATGCAACGGTGACACCTGCCTCATCTTGCGTGAAGCTATCCAAACCTGCACCCAGCTTCAGATCGACAGATGGCAACGACATCAGCCTGGCACGCAACTGGCGTTCCAATTCAGGCTGAACGAACATAAGCGTTGCGGGCCAACCCAATGGGTATGGAGGAGGCAGGGGATCGAACTGCTTTATCAACTGTCCTTCGACGCCGAGAAAATCTGTGCCGGTGTGCGGTGATGTGTAGGGCTCCAGATCGTGCGCAATACCACAGATCTGCAAAACCCGCATGATCTCCCAATCGAGTACAATGGCGCGCGGCTTGTCAAAGACCGTTTCGAATTTTTCGAGAACAAGAACGTTGAGGCCGTGACTGCCAAGAAGTGCAGCAAGGGTTGCGCCGACGGGACCACAGCCCGAAATGATTACGTCGTATTTCAAATGCCGGACCCCATTTGTTCATATTTCGGACTATATAATCCGTTATACGAACACAACCCAAACCAGGCAAGCTTTTAGCCTGAGGTGTTTTTCAATGTGAGCTGGCCGGAGACATCCATTAGCCGTTGCTCCATCCCGTCCAATTCGTGTTCGCGACTTGAAGGCACCAGCACACCAAGGCTGAAGTCGCATGATTTGTGTTCATTCAAAATGGGTACAAACAGTCCGGCAACGCCCAGTTGCAATTCATCGGAGGACCGGGCATATCCCAGCTTTCGTATCTCATTGACCCGTTTGGAAACCGCCGCGGCATCCTGTAGGCAAAGCGCTTTGGTGTAATTTTCAATGAACTTGTCCGTCTGAAAAGCAAGCAGCGCCCAGCCGCTGGCTCCACGGTGCAGGGCGTGACGCGACCCGGGTGTGTGGCGCACCATTAACAGACGGTTTTTGCTCAGGACCTGATCAATTGCCATGGCTTCCGAACCGGAAATGGAATGCAATATGATCGTCTCGTCCAGCTCGCACGACAAAACCTCCATAGCCTCGCGCGCAATATACATCAAATTATTGGTCGCTGATCTGGACAGATCATAAGCCGCAGAGCCAAGCACATAGCCCTGCGCCAATTTATGCACATACCGGGATTTTATAAGCGTATTCAACAGGCGGTGCACAATTGTGCGGTTCAGGCCACACAGTTCGGAGACCTGGGTTGCAGATAACGGACCACGACCCGCCACGCACTCGAGAACAACCAGCATCTGGTCACCGGTAGATGATATTTCTGCCATAGGAACCTCGGGCGAAAAATGCGGGACAATCTGGTCGTGTGAAGCGTCAATTCAGTTATACCAACACCGGATAACATTCAACGCGGCCCTCATGAGGTCAGCCCCAACATTGATGTGACGATGAGGTGGTTTATCGCCTTCAGGAACCATTTGACCGTGGCGATTTTGGTCCCCAATCGGGCGGGTTGCGCACCGCGACGGCACCCCACCACCGGTGCAAGTCACCATCGGCATATGAAGCGACGCCGGGCCAAAAATCGTCAGAAGGCAATCTGGTTCAATCTGATCGAAGGGAAACCACCTTTCTGCGAATTGCGCTGTTTGCCGTTGACAAGAAGGAGCCAAACAGAGAATGGTCATTCAAAACAGAGGCAATTGAAATGAAAACCATAATCATCGCGACGCTCACTCTCATTCTCGCTGCTCCGGCATTTGCCGCCGACCCGGTCTCTCTCATCGGCACCTGGAAGGGTGAGGAGTATGGCGTTGGCGCCCTGGACGGTTGGGACCGGCACGAGCTCATCATAGAGGTTCGCGAACAGCAGGGAACCGCGTTCAAAGCCGTCAAGTCCTTTGGCGCACCCGGGGCCTATGAGACCACTGACGTCTACGGCAGCATGACCCCTGATGGGCGGGTCCTGGTGGTCGTTGACGAGGACGGCTCCTTCGCCGGTTCGCTCGCCGGCCCAGACGTGATCGACCTGTGTTATACAGAGACGGGCGAGGACGCCTCGGCCAAGTGCAGCAGACTTGTCAGGCAAAAGTAGTCCAACGCACCGCCACTGACTTCATGCCATAAGTCGGATCAATCATTGTTCGGGGCTCGCTTTCCCGGCGGTCCTCGCCGTGATCGTTGAGCCCTTCGGGGGAAAGGCCAGGATTTTTCTGGCTCGATGAATGCCGGCTAACAGGTAACCCCATCAGACACGGGCCTGCTTCACCACCGTTTGCGCTGGCGCTGATTTGGCCGAAAGCCAAATCGTCGCCAAGTGACAGTGCGGATTTGCATGTGCCGCCTATGGCAATTGGTGCATCAGTCTGAAGTCATGCCTGCTCAAACCGGAATACGATGGCAGCAATTGGGAGTCGCATGCAAAAGGCCTGGAACAGACGGTTGGCGGAATCGGCGAGAAACCAGCGCCCTTCAACCGTGCTGCGCCTTATTCGGCCTTCATCACCGTGTTGGGGACGCCATCGGCACCAGCGAACACCGCGAGGATCCGCGTGATGGTTTCGCCAGTGTTCTTGCCGTTGTGATAGCTCTCGAGCGCCTCGATAAACGCATCGCCCTTTTTGTAGGTTTTTGTGCCGGCGTCGCCATAATCCACGGTGACCTCGCCTTCCATCACCCAGCCGAACAGAGGTGCATCATGTTTATGCCAGCCTGTCGTGCCGCCGGGTTGCATGGTGACGATCGCACCGGTGATCTTGGGTGTGCCATCGGGATAGACGATGTCCTGGCCAATGGTTGTCTTTTCAGTGGAGACGAGCACCTGCACCGGTGGATAGGTGGACTTCGCCAGGGCAAAACCTGCCGCCATACACACGGCGCCGGTTACAATGAAAGCTACAGTCCTGGTTGTCATGATCGTCATCGAGCGATTCCTCCGCGTCGGTCATTTGCAACGTCAACGCGGGGCGGTAACAGCTGCAGTTCAAAAACACTTGTCTACGTATATTGCCCTCTTTCGAGCGGCAAGAGCCTCGTCCGGCGTCAGCGCCACAAAACACAATATTTGCAAATGCGCATGGCCTGATATCGAACGGCTCCCCATTCCGGATTCTGTCTGTTCTTATTTTGAGGAAACAGACAATGAAGAGATCATTGGGAAATTACGACAATATGGCATCTCGCCATATTACGCCATGACCAATTATCACACTGTTATTTATGGGTTTTTTAATATTTCTTCAGGCGTATTGATGCGTTTGCGTGCCTACCTGTCCCGCAACGACCGGATTTGTACCGCCGGCGTGATCTTCCTAATCTCCAGGCGCAAGCCCCATGCGCGTGGCATGCCAGGATGCCTCTGCGCGTGACGAAATGCCGAGTTTTCGATAGGTCGATTTCAAGTGGCTGGCAATTGTGTTCTCCGACAACCCCAGCGCGTCGGCAACGTCGATATTGCGCAAACCACGGCTGATCAAGGCTAGAACTTCGCGCTCGCGCGCAGTCAAGGTTGACGCCTCCTCGACCACCGGCCCCGTGCGGCGGAAGTGTTCCATGATGCGGCGCGCAATCGACGGAGACAGCGCAGGAACGCCTTCAGCCAGTTGGGTCAGCTGTTGCACGATGCGCTCGGCTGGCTGTTCCTTGAGCAGATAACCACTGGCGCCCCGAGACAGCGCGGCAACAATATTGGCATCATCGGCCATCACGGTGGTGACAACGGCAAGTGTTGAAGCGCCCGATTGCCGGATGTGAGAAAGCAGGTCCAACCCGTTGCCATCAGGCAGTTTGAGATCAATCAACGCCATATCGAAAACGTGCCTGTCTACGGCCGCCCGTCCAGCCCGCAGGCTGTCAGCCATGGTTGTGATGCATTCAGGAAAAGCGGCAATCGCTACATTGCTGAGCCAGTTCCGCGTTTCCGCAACATCTTCCACAATCAACACCTGCTTCATGTACGCGTCCCTTGAACACTTGGAAAATGGGCCTTCAGCGTGAAGCCTGCCCCGCTGTCGATGATATCCAACTGACCCTTGAGCGCCGCCAGCCTGTCGCGAATGCCGGCAAGCCCGCTGCCGGTGCTGATATCGTGCTGCAGGTCCCCCGCTGCACTTTGCCCATCATCCCTTATGGTCAACTCGAGCTGCTGCTGTACATGTTTTATTTCAACGGCAACAGATTTGGCATTGGCATGACGAATGGAATTGCTGATCCCCTCGCGAACAATCGACCGTAGCGCATGGGCCGCAATCGGGCAAAGCGGAGTCGCATCTTCATCAGGAGAGGACCATTGAAGCGCAAGGCCGGCAGCAGATAGCCTCTCGGCGGTCTCAAAGCGCAATTCGGCCAGACTTTCCTCAATGGTTTGAGGCAGGCCGGTGACATTGTTGAGAATATCACGCAAATCCGACAGCGCATCGCGTATCATGGCGTCCTTGCTGTCCGGCCTGGTGCCATGCAGTGCGCTCAGCAGTTTGGCGCCGATATTGTCGTGCATGTCCCGGCCTATGCGGGCCCTCTCTTCCGCTTTGCCACGTTCAAACGCGCTGTGGCTTTCGATGGCGTAAACAAGCATGTTGCAAAGCTCTTGAGCAAAAGCGGTTTCCCGGCGGGTAAACAATCTGCGTCCGGAAAACGCATATCCCAGCTTCATGGGCGCCACGACGTCCCGGCCAGGAACCAGAAGCGCCAGGCCATCCTCGTGGATTTCCGGTTCTGCAACCGGCAATGTCTTTTCAATCGACAATGGCTCGAATGCATGACGCAACAGCGCTTCCCATCGGGCATCACGTTCGGCCCCAAAGGATGCGACCGCGACGTCGACTACTTCGGTGAAAAGCTCCTGGCGCTGCATTTCAGGCGGTGTCAGACGCGATAGCAGCATGTTGCGAAACGGGAGATAAAACACGACCACCGCTGCCAGGGCGAGCCCAAAAGCCGGGACGGCGTCGAAGGCGACAACAGAGACCAGCATCATATCGAGCACAGCAAAAATCAGCGTGCCCGTGACATAAAAGAGAATACGAAAGGACCATATCTCGAGTTCAAACAGACGGTATCTGAAAATACCAAGCGCAAGACTTGAGTGGACAAGAAGAACCAAAGCGTAACCGATCCACTGGGGAACCGAAGGCGCCCGACCCAGCAAACTCGGCACAACGTACAGAATTACAAAAATGCCGGTACCAAGGGCGATTGAAACCCCAAACCATGCCACGCCGGCGCGTTTTACCGGATCACCCCGGGCCAACAGATATTGAATGATTGCAACCACCGACGCCGCGGTGGCAAAAAGCGCAATGGGAAGATAACGCCCCATGTCCGGGCCGTTTGCGCCGACCTGAAGGTACTGCATCAGAACCAGAATGGGTATAAGTGCAAAAAGCGCAGCCACCAAATAGAGCGGCACCAACCTGCGCGGGTAGATGAGAAACAATGCAAACAGAAAAACACAAAAGGACAAAGCCCCTGCAAAATTGACCGTCGACAGGAGCCTGAACAATGCGCCGTTCAATGCGATTTCTCTGGTCAGAAATATCGCTGCGGGGAAGGTTGATAACAACAGTGCCACGCCATTGAGCGCCCAGATTCTGGCGACATCGGCCTCGCGCCTGAACGCAAGCGTCCAGGCGCCCGTCAGCACCCCAAGAAGCCCAATGACGATCAATATCCAGAAATCGACAGACAAGCTTGCAAGCGGTCGACGTTTCCCCGGAGAAACCGTGACATTGCTGCCATCGCTCAAACTCAATATTACCCGTGGGGAACGCAGAATTTCGGCAATAATCTGTTGACGCTCCAGAAATCCATTGAAGATTGCGTAATTGGCGGCAGTATCGGGATCCTCAACCGCATCGAACGGAACCAGTTCGATGCGGTTTCCGTTCTCGGCAGTCAGAGCTGTTATTGTTGCACCTTCGGGAAGGCCTGCCGACGGGCCGCTCGGCGCCGTGTGTATTATTTCTATGCCATTTGAGGCTGTCGCGGTAAAACGAAGGCCCAGCCACGGCTGATTGAGGGCGACATAGACAGCGCAGGCGGCAATCATCATTGCGATGATCATCGGAACTGCAACAAATAGTGCCGGCGTAGCCGTGCGACGGGTTCGCATCTTGCCCCTCATTTGCAAAAAATTGTTTATAACGCAGATTGTACAGAAAGCCCTTTGTCCCTTCAGGCGTCTCTCCCCTGAACAGGGGATGGAGCAAACCCTGTGGCCCCTGCATTGTATCTCAATGCATATAATTCGGATGGGCATATCCGTATAGGGGCCATTTATGACATCACCTGCATTGAGAAAACTATTGGGCGCAACAGCGCTGGGTACCGTTTGTCTGGTTGCCCTGCACGCTGGTGCCGCGGATTACCTGAATACCGCAACAAGGGTGTATGGCACGGGTGTTTCCGATGACGGCTCAGTGGTGATCGGCAATACGGATCCGCTGGATGGCGGCACGTCCAGTCATGCAATGGTCTGGACCGAAGCCACCGGGTTCAACACGCTGGGCGGCGTCACGCGCGGTATTTTGTTCAAGCTCGATGCGCTGGGCATTTCCGGCGATGGTACAGTGATCACCGGCACTGCGAATAATGCCATCTTTGAATCCGACATCACCGGCAACCGCGCCTATCGCTGGAGCGATGCAGGCGGTTTTCAGGACCTTGGCTCACTCGGCTCCAACAATTCAAGCGGCCTGGGCATTTCGGCCGATGGAAATGTCATTGTCGGCAGTTCCTATGATGGCGCCGGGCGGTTGCGTGCGATGCGCTGGACGAGCGGGGGCGGCATGCAGAGCCTTGGCCAGCTTGATGACGATGAAGTCTCGGCATCTGCCTACGCGACATCCGGTGATGGCGCGCTTGCCGTCGGTATTTCTTCGGGTTTCGACTCGCCAACGATTCCGCGCGCTTTCTCCTGGACCGACGACACAGGCATGGTGGCGCTGCAGACGCTCAATGGCGGCAGCTCCAATGCTTTGGACGTGTCCTACGATGGCAGAGTTATCGGCGGCAGTTCCCTATTCGAAACGCGCCAGGTGGCGGTTCGCTGGGTCGATGGTGTTGTCTCAGCCCTTGGCCAGACAGATCGTGGGTCAATCGCCTATGGGGTCTCCGGCAACGGGCAGGTTCTGGTGGGTGACATTGCTGATCCAGGTATCCCTTCAGGCTTTCGCTGGGACGAAACGACAGGCCTTGTCAGTGTCGAGGAATGGTTGCGCCAGAGCGGTGTAACAATTTCTGATGGCAGCACCTACACAGCGCGTGCGACCAATTGTGACGGAAGTGTCGTGGTTGGCAGCACGTTCCCAGTCAGGGCCGGCCCCTTTCTGCGCTCTGATCTATACATAGCACGTGGCAATGGCACTGGCCCTTCAACCTGCAATTATGCCACCGATACGTCTGGCGGCGAAGGAGGCGGTGACGGCGGCGATGGCGGCGGCGATGGCGGGGGCACAGGCGGCGGGGGCACAGGCGGCGGTGATGGCGGCAGCAGTGGCGTGGGTCTTATCACCATGACCGACCTGACCGCGACATTGGGCAATGCCGCAGCCACAAATGCAACGATTACCAACGGCCTCAGCCTCTTGTTGAATGGCGCGGGCAGCCGCCCCTTGGATCGACGCGCGCCCGATGGACGCAATATCGCCTGGACCAGCGGAGATCTCGGGCGTGACAATCATGGCGCACGCGATGGCACGGTGGCCCTCGGCGAAATTGGTATTGGACGCAATTTTGGCGCGGTGCAAATCAATGGCGCCGTGGGCATTGCAGGCAACAACCAGAGTTCTGCCTATGGAGGAGCCACCAATGTTTTGACGGGCTATGCCAAGCTTGAAACCATCGGGCAGCTTTACACCTCAAACACAGGCAGCATATGGGGCGTGCTGACCGGGACCGCACTCATCGGCGGCGCTGACATCACACGCAACTACCGCGCCAATGGCGGTCTGATTTCGAGTTCCACGGGTGAGACCGATATTCGCGGCTTCGGTGCCCGCGGTCGTTTGCAGTTTGAGAACTTCGTGCCCTATGTCTCACCCTATCTTGAAGGGTCATACGCACGCGGCTGCATGGACGGCTACACGGAAACCGGTGGCGCGTTTCCGGCCAGTTTCAACAAGTTGTGCGACACCTCAACCGAAGCCCGTATCGGGGTTGATGCCCGCGTTCCAGTGACCGAGACTGTCAATGTGATCGGCACATTGGAGGCTGCACATCGTTTTGAATCTACCGGCAGCAGCATCACGGGCGAGGTCATTGGCCTTGGCACGTTCGATTTTGCCGCCGCCCCTTACGAACAAAACTGGGTGCGAGCCGGTCTCGGTGTTGAGTTAAATTTTGGCGACGCGACCTTCTCGGTTATCGGCAATGTGACCAGTCCGGGCGAGACCACGAGCACCTGGATCGCAGCGAACCTGCGCACTACGTTTTGAGGCACTTTGCTTCGTTGTGATGGCGGAGTGGCGTTGGCGCTTCTGCCTGTGCGAGAGCCCCGGTCGTTCGCCGCGGAGAGACCTTCTCCATGGCGGATATTATCGCCATCTGAGGCTTTTTCTTTGCCCAATCGTTACAGCAAATTGTCTTTAAATAGAAACATCTGCTGGAGGAGGCTCAGGTCTCACATCAGAGAAGCTGCCACAATGCGTATCGCTATGGATACACCAACGCCGAATAGGCGAGGAGCAGGGTATTGGTGATGACGGAGACTGCCTATCCAGCTTCAGGCCGATGCTGTTCCGGCATTGAAGTCAGCCTGCGAACAAAGTCGCCGGATTTTGCCCATTCGATCGCTGCCGAGGTTATCCGAGCCAGCGAACATCTTATACGGAGGATGAAACAATCCATGATCTCTGCTGATGCCCCCAGGCCCATCCTGAACAAAGTGTCAATCTCACACAGCACCAAGTTTAACAGCGTCGCCGCCGCCGAAATCGCCTATGGCGATAGCTCCAAGAGCAGGCGTACCATGGACATTTTGACAGGCTGACCGCCTCTTCACAGCCCATGGCATAAACGCAGAGATCGGCCAGATTGAGCGGAAGGAAATATTGGCTGCGTGACTTGAAACTCAGTTGATCACGCTGGTTTCCCAGACGATTTCAACCTTGAAGGGAGGCAAAGCCATACCGCCAAATCGCAATCGGATTCTAGGCCTGATGGCAAAGTTCAGTGATCCCGAAACGCGGGGGACACTCAACAGACCAAGCAGCTCTATCTGCCCAGACGGCAGCACTTCTGAATGCAGGTCGTGGACGTTGGACCGGCCCCGTCGTGACAACGCAGTGCTCCTGCACTCTGAACTGATTGAAGAGGCAGGAAGACCCGTTGCTCAATAAATTCCTGTCGATATGCCAAGTGGATCAATCATACCCGCTCCCGCCGAACCAATCGTTGGTCCAGCGCCCGCCCCCGCAACGGCAGAAACAGCCTCCACTCGAGATATGGCTCCCGCTGCATCCGATCATCCTCGTGAGATAGCGTTACAAGACCATGATGATGCAGACAGCATCATGGACAATGAAGCGGGCCTGGTCATAAAGCATAGCCGTTCGTGTCAAAGAAATGCATTTTTTCGGGCGCCAGACCGATCTTGCATGTCCGACCGTCGAACTGCCCAGGTGTTCCCTCTACATCGACGACGAATGGAATACCGGATGCGACCGAACCAAAATAGCGGGTCCTGGAACCAAGCAGTTCCGTTCTTTCAACGTCAAAATCGAGTTGCGTATATCCGTTGGGAATATGCTCCAGCGCAATGCTGTCCGGACGAACACCCATGGTCCGCAATTCAGATGGCGCAAACTGGGACTTGTTTGGCACAGAAATGCCAGATTTCCTTTCCCCAAGCATCAGTTGCAAGCGGTCTTCGGCCACTGTCGCGGAACAATCGATGAAATTCATTTTGGGGGACCCTATGAACGAAGCGACAAACTTGTTGGCCGGCGTCTCGAAGAGTTCCAGCGGCTTTCCGATTTGCTGAACCACCCCATCCTTCATGACGACGATACGATCAGCCATTGTCATCGCTTCGATCTGGTCATGCGTCACATACAGCATGGTGGCGCCCAGGAGCTTGTGAAGCCGCACGATCTCGGCGCGCATCTGTCCGCGCAAATCAGCATCCAGATTGCTCAGCGGCTCGTCGAACAAGAACACTTTCGGCTGACGCACGATGGCGCGGCCAATGGCTACCCTCTGTTTCTGACCACCGGATAGTTGCCGGGGCTTGCGATCCAGAAGATGTTCAATCTGCAAAATGCGCGCGGCTTCATCCACCTTTTGCTTGATTGTCTCTCTCGACGCCCCGGTGATAAGAAGCGGAAAAGCAATGTTGTCGAAAACCGTTTTGTGCGGATAGAGCGCATAGGACTGGAAAACCATCGCGATGCCGCGTTCGCCAGGCGAGAGGCCGTCAAGATTGCGTCCGTCGATGCTGACAGAGCCCCCGCTCATTTCCTCCAGACCCGCCATGATTCTCAGCATTGTCGATTTGCCACATCCGGACGGCCCCACGATGACAGCGAATTCACCGGATTCGATATCCAGTTTTACGCCCTTGAGAACCTCAACATTACCGAAGCGTTTTTCGACCGCGTCGAAAGCTACTTTCGCCATTTCAGTTACCTCGTCTTTCCAGATTAAGTATTATTGTCGGCAAGGGGGATCCTGCCTGAGCGCACGTCTAAAAGCGGTATGCCGTCTTTCCATTCCACGATTCCGAATCCGTACCCTGTCGACAAGAAATAGCGGCCGTCCCGTCGTGATGGTCCGTCTACGACCAACGCGCGGTCCACCGCGTCGTATCGCACACCCGACATCGCCTGAAGCAGGGCCCAAGATGAGAGCGCGCGGGCATAAAAGTGACCGCACTCATATTCATTGAAGGGGTTGCGAAGCGCGCCATTGTAGCGTGACCTCACGGCTGCGACGATCTTCTCCGCCGTTTCAAAATCGCCCAGCATCACAGTGTGGGCAGCCACCTGATACTCGATTCCCGTCCACACCTCGTTGGAATAGATGAACGGTAAAGTAGGTTCTCCACCTCGCGGCCAGGTGCACAAGAGCAGGCCGGCCTCGTGCCCGAGCGCATATCCCGGTCGTTGCGGATTCTCCTGTGCATAGAGGTCGTTGCGGAAATTATATCGCCAAACTGAAGCCAGATGGCCACGCACCTCCGATTCTTCCATCACGGCGCCAAGGCCGGCACAACGCGCCATCCAGTCCCCAATAACGCCATCTGCCAGACATCCCGGCCCGTATTGATACTTCGGCCCTTCCCGTTCCATAATTTCGAGAGCCTCAGGCCAATAAGGCGAGGATTTCGGATGGCGCACGAGGTCTTGAGGAGGGCCTCGTCGCTTGTCGCGCCACTCGATTATCTGCTCATAATATTCGCCGTTGAACAACCGCTCGCTTAGAGTGCCGAGCACAGCGTCCAGGATTCTCGGATAATCCATGGAGGATTCGCCGAGCGCTTCCGCCATCGCAATCGCGGCCCGCAACGCCGCCGCATAAAAACCGGATGTCAGGCTTTCGGGTCCCCAGAACTCGATATCATAAGTGACATGGTGCGGTTCGCTCAAGTTGCCGCTTCGATCGCAATCCCAGGCGGCAATGCAATATTCGAGACTGGCCTTCACCGACGGCCAGAGAGAGCGAAGCCAATCACTGTCCCCGCTGATGCGCCAATCGCGATAGACCTTGATCACACCACCCAATTGTCCGTCGGCAACGGCCAGAAAATCGTGAAGCCCAGGGCGCAGCGGTAACGGATGACGGTAGATTTGGTGTCCCAGCGCGTTCTGGCATTCACCGAACTCGGATTCACGCATACTCCGTTCAAGTTCCGGGAACAAATGCGCGAGAGCCTGCGCATAGTTCCAGACATGGGTACAATTACCAAAGCAGCAACCGGCCGTATCACGGCATCCTTCCCACCCCCAGAAACGTCCATCATCCTGCCGCATTACCGTCGGTGATTTCAGTATAGACAGATTAGCCGACAAAGCTTCCAGCATCACCGGCGGAAGGGTGGAGTCGTGGAACGCATCAGCGAAACAATTACTCTGTTCGCGCAGCGAGGTGTAGGCCTGCCGCCAATATTCTTCGACCGCAGCCACGTTCTCGAATTGCGATGTGTACCAAGGCCGATAACAATCCGTTGGCGAGGCCGGGGTTATTGGCTTTTTATATTCGCTGTCAATGTGTTGGGATATTCCGCCGCGTTCTCCCGGTTCATGTTCAGCGCAACATTCGGACGTTGGGCTACAACAACTTCCGGCAGCACCCACTTCATCTGCGCCATAGCGCAGGTCAGAGAACGGTGTATGCCAGCAGAACAGAAGCCGCACCTTCTTTTCTTCGCCTGGGAGAAGTTCGAGTGGTACAAACAGGCTTCCCCCAGGGGAAGCAGGACCGTCATCGTCATAATCCGGTCGGTCGATTGGTGCGCTATCACGGGCGCTGTGCCAGACCATGGATTGAGTGTCGTACCAACCGCCACGAAACCAGCGCGGGTTAACGTGAACATCGCCGTCCAAAACGGTTGCACGAAATGCGCTTGTCCGCGCCGGCGCGGTTCCCCCCCCATCTTCCCAGAGCGTGAAACCCCGATCGCATCGCGAGACCCCGTGATGACCGGGAACAGAATCGGCGATGATCTGCTGCCCAGGCTGCTGAACAAGAAAATTCGCGGCATGGAAGGAGAAAACTCCGTTAAGCAGTTCATCGGTGTCATTACAAAAGGTATATTCGAGCCCAGCCACGGGCATGCTGGAGGGATCGGGATTGGGCGGCGTGAATGGGCTCCAGCCCACGACGGAAGCCGATATTGGATAATCGTCGGACGATAGGTCCAGGCGACCGAAGGGAAAACGCGAACGCGCGATACTCTTCTCAAAGCGTGGCAGCCCAAATGTTCGCGCGACACAGCCAAGACCACCACCCTGGCTGGCAAATATCTTATGTCCGGGAACCGCACCCTCTACAACTCGGGTGAGCTCGGGTCTGCGATCAATACTCAGACAGGCGAATGCAAATGGCTCGTGAAACCGTTCCATATGGTGCCGAAGCGATACATGTGAAAGCGATCCCTGCCCTTCAAGGCAAATCATCCCTGCACCGATGCCGCCCATCGGGAACGCCCAATGATCCAGTTGAGATCCACTCCACGGTCCGAGCGTCCGTCCGCTCCATTCGTCACGCCTATCGGTATCCATTTTAAAACTCTTCATTTGTGATGTTTGCACCTAGAATGCGCCAATGGCCTCGAAGACATGGCGCACGATGTCGGAGCCACGGACCTCAACGGCCACGTCGGCATTGGATTTGCGGCTAGCGGTAATCGTTTGAAGATTATCCAGCCGCACATTTCGCAGGTCGCAGACCGTCATTGCGCGGGTGTGTTCACCGATGAGTTCGATAGCTACATGGGCGTCGCGATAGGTTATAAGCTCCGGTTTGACCAGTGGCACCACGGCGCACGGATCGTGAAGACTCGCATGCGTCAAACCAAAAATGCTGCGAGAGCGCTCGAGATAGAAATCAAACAGATCTGCGAAAACCGAAGCCGCGGTCCCTCCCATTGCACGCAGCGCAGCGATTTCGGCCTCCCCCACGCCAACCTGCCGAGTAACATTGAGGCCAACCATCTTGATAGGCACGCCGGATCGGAAAACGATATCGGCGGCTTCGGGATCACAATGGATGTTGAATTCCGCCACGGCTGTGCTGTTACCTACGGTCGTGGAACCGCCCATGAGCGAAATCCACTTCATCCTGCCGGCGAAAGAAGAATCCAATTGCATCGCTCGGGCAATATTGGTGAGTGGGCCAAGCGCAATGATCCCGCATCCTTCGTCCGACAGGGAATACTCGATCAGCGCATCAATGCCATTTTCCGGCTGCGGGGCGGCACTTGGTTCAGGCAGGACGGCACCGTCAAGTCCGGACTTGCCATGCAGATCTCCAGGAAGACGCTCGTTTCCGCAAAGAGGTCTGTCCTCTCCCGCGAATACGGGGATGCGAAGCTTCGCCAGCTCCAGGACAGCCAGTGCGTTTTGCGTACTCGCCTGCAAACTGTTGTTGCCGTAAACCGTGGTGATCGCTGTAATATTCAGATTGTGTGCGGCATAGAGAATGGCGGCAGCGTCATCGTGTCCTGGATCGCAATCAATGATAATGTTTGTCACCGTTTATCTCCGATCGTAGTATTCATTCTTTCGACAATCCGGTGATCCAGCAGAACTGGTCCGGCATAATCGCCCTCGTTGCCCGAAATCATCGCGCGAACAACCGGCCCGAACCTTTCGTAGGGGATGCTGACGGAAGTCAGCCATGGGGCCAACCAGCGGTTCAACGGGTTGTCATCGAAACCGACAAGCAACAACTCTTCGGGCACCTTGACTCCACACTCCTCCGCACGGCGGTAAAATCCGTAGGCAATCAGGTCATTCGCGCAGAAAATGGCTTGCGGTCGATCGGAGTCTTTCAGCACTTCGTGGGCCAGTTCATAACCTGCCTGTATAGTCAATTCCGACAGCCAGGTATCGTTCGGCTCGATCGGCTTGCCGAAATCGGCCATGGAGTCCCGGAATCCCTCAAACCTAAGCCGGCTTGCAGAAGAACCCAGCGGACCCCTGATTGCCCCGACCCGCGTCAGGCCCTTTTGATGGAGGTGCTTGGCGACATCCGAACCGGCAGCTCGGTTGTCAATTCCGATGAAGGGGGCAACAACCCCTTCTGGAGGCGCTCTGTTGATAAAGAGTACGGGCACGCTCCCGCCAATGGCACTTCGAAGGCCTGGACTGTCGACCGCGCCGAGCATCACAATACAGCGGATTCGAAACGACAGGACAAGCTGGAGAGCAGCGTCCTGTACCAGAGGCTGCTCACGCGTGTTGCACAAAACAAGACTCACGCCGTCCTGCTGCAAACACACTTCAATCGAATCCGTGATGGCTGAGTAGTAGGGGTTTTGGGTATCCGGCATGAACAGAGCAACAAGGTCACTTTGGCCTTGCCGAAGCGCACGACCGAGTGCACCCGGCTGATAGTTGAGCGCCCCTATGACACGTTCCACCCTGCGATACGTGCTCTTCGAAACCAGCTTATTCTGGCCATTGAGAACGCGCGATACTGTCGTCGAAGAGACGCCGGCCAACTTGGCCACATCTGCGATCTTCACGGAATTTCCACTTGCCAGAAATTCCTCAATCGCTTGTTTTTGCGAGACCATCGAATCTTTCACCTGTTACAATTTGTTAGACCTGTACATTTGCCTGCGTCAACACCAAGCGGTCACTCCCCCCGCATTGCATTTTGATGAGCTCAGCAATCTGGGCGGCTGTTGGCATGGCCGGTGCTGTTCCCGGCATAGAGACACATAACGCGCCCGCAGCGCAACCTTGGCTAACTGCGCTGCCCAAACTCGCACCATTTGCTAATGCAGTGGCCATCGCTCCATTGAACGCGTCGCCGGCCCCGGCAGTATCCACCACCTTAGGCGCGGTAAAAGGCGCGACGAAATCATCCATTGCGTCACCGAGAACATATGCTCCCTTGATGCCAAGCGTAACGACAACATGTCTCGCGCCCATAGACTTGACCATTCTGGCAGCGGCACGGACCTCGTCTTTCGTTTCCACAGGCATTCCTGACAACGAGGCCAGTTCTGTCTCGTTCGGGGTAATGATGTCGCACAACCCAATAATGCTGCGGTCGAGTGGCAGCGCCGGTGCGGGATTGAAAATGGTCATGACGTTATGACGTCGTGCTATTTCGAGCCCTGCCCGGGCTGTTTCCGCAGGCTGTTCGAGTTGAGTCAAGAAAACACTGCAAGCAGATATTTCACTTTCAGCAGCTTGCGCATGTGCTGGCTTCAAGAACTCGTTAGCGCCAGTGAAGACGATGATACGGTTTTCACCGGTCATGCTATCCACGTGAATAAAGGCCGCCCCGGTGCCGGAGTCTCTGAATCGATGGAGAAATCGCGTGGTAATCTGCTCTCCTTCAAGGAAGTCTTTGGCTAGTCCGGCAAGATGATCCGTCCCTGCTGCTGTCAGCAGCGAGACTGTAGCGCCGCTTCTGCGGGCTGCGATAGCCTGGTTTGTTCCTTTACCTCCGGGCCCCATTACAAATCCGTCTGAACGGATCGTTTCACCATTCCGTGGCATCCCGTTACACCGAAATGCCAGATCAACAATAAAGGATCCAAGTACAAAAACTCTCGGTTCTTTCGGCATGCAATACACCTCCTATTCTATACTTATTTGATTCCACTATCAACGATCGTGCGGATGTAGTATCTTTGCAGCGCCATGAACGGGAGGATCGCGAGAAAGGATGCTACGGTCATCGCGGCAAACAGACGACCGAAATCAGCCTGCTCGAACTGTAGGTAACGCGCTATCGCAACTTGAACCATCGTCAAGTCCGGCGATGTGGCCGCGACAAGTGGCCAGAAAAATGCATCCCACTGATGAATGAACATCATGAGGGCGGCGGCTACTACAGTTGGCCAGGATAGCGGCATCGCCACGTCCCAATAGATTCGCCACCAGGACGCCCCATCAACACGGGCAGCCTCGAACAGCTCTTTGCTGACCTTCGTAAAAAACTGACGAAACAGAAAGATGATGAAACCGCTCGCGACCTCGGGCATGACCAGAGCAAAATAGGTATCATTCCAATTCAGGTCGCGAACCATGACGTAAAGCGGAACAACGATCGCTTCAAATGGCATGATGAAGGTTATGATGACCACGACAAAAAGGGTATTCTTGAAAGGAAAGTCGAACACGGCAAAGGCAAAACCAGCGGCGGAGCAGATCAGAATGCCGAGCGCGACCGTGGCGAACGCTACGAACAAGGTGTTGGTGACCGCGCGTGGAAAATCGCTTTCCCAGAGGAGTCTGTAATTCTCCCAAGTGAAGGTTTCTGGGATGAAGGTCCGCCAGGACAGTTTCGGTGAGTAAAGAAAAATTTCCTCAGGCGGCCTGACAGACGATATGGCAACCCAGACGATTGGCGCCAAAATGATCATCGCCAGCACTATCAAAAGTGTGTAACGGGCAACCGGCAGAAGGGCGGCAGAAGTTCGTGATCGCATGACTTTAATCCTCACTACGCATCAACCAGAGCTCTACTATCGCTACAGCTAGCACGACGACAAGCATGACCGTTGACATCGCCAAAGAACGACCAACATCAATGTAGTTGAAGGCTGCCTGGTAAATACGGAACATTACAAAGTCGGTCGCACCGTTTGGCCCGCCTGCGGTAATCACATAGACTGGGGCAAAAAACAGCATATTGATTGCGGTCGACGCCACCAGGACAAAAGCAATAGGTCGACGCATCAAAGGCAGCGTGACATGGCGGAAACGCTGCCACCATGAAGCGCCGTCGATCTTCGCAGCCTCATACAGAGATTCCGGTATGGCGTAGAGACCTGCCAACATGAATAGCATCCAGTAGCCAACACCTCGCCACGTGGTGAGCCAGACCATCGAGCCAAGCGCCTGCGCCTCGTCCTTGAAGAATCCCTGGCGGCCTATTCCCACTGCATCAAGCACCGCATTTACCGGACCGAGATAGGGGTCGAGAAGCAAGTTCCAGATTAGCGCCGTGAGCACCAGAGACAAGGTCACAGGCAGAAACAACACTGAACGGAAAAGGCCGATGAGCGGGCCCGGACGAAAAACCAGTAAGGCGACCATTAACGAGAGCACAATCTGCAGCGGATTGGCGATCAAATTGAACAACAGGGTAATGCCGAACGACCTCAGAAGATCAAGATCGCCGAAAATCGACAGATAATTGTCTAACCCTCTAAAAACACTCTCCCCAATCAACGTGGTACCGTAAAAACTGCCCACAATCGCTACACCGATCGGAAAAATCTTGAATACGGAGAGCCCCATAAAAGCGGGAGCGAGAAAGTAGTAAGCTGGATTGATGCGCATGAGAGTTCTTCGAACTGCCTTTTATTCTGTGCACGCAATCGGGCGTACACGTCGATGCCCGACGCGCACGATAATGACGGCGAATGAAAACAGTGGGGACCCGATTATCCGGGCCGCAGACGTGTACGACGGCGACCCGGATGGCAAATTTTACTTGTACTTGGCTAACTCGCGGTCCATCTCCCGGGCAGCTTTATCAAGGCGTTCGCGAACATCGGCACCTTGTTGGATATCCCGAAATGCGAGCTTCAGAATTTCCTCATACTCTCGGAAACCCGGAATTGGCGGGCGCGGAACAGCAGTATTCTGTAATTCATACTTCGCAATTTCCCAAGGCTTCCCCTTCAACAGATCAGAAAGGTTATCCCAATTGGCCTTGAGCACCGGAGGATATGGCCGGAGCTTATACCATTCAGCCTGCACATCATCGCGCATGAAGAACTTCATGAAGCGAACACTCTCATCGAGGTGCTCAGTCCTTGGATTGATGCCTATCTGCCACGACCCTGTCGGCGTAACAGGCACACCACCAGCAAAATAGGGGTGCGGCACTGCAATCCACTCGAAATCAGCGCTCTTTTCCAGGCGACCGAGGTTCCAGGTCCCGCCGACCATCATTGCCGCGTGACCCGTATGAAAGACCTCCTGAACGAGGTTCAGCTCGAACAGTCCCGGCGGACTGACTTTGTCGGCTCCAAAGAGGTCTGCGTAGAATTGCGTGGCCTCCACGAACTTTTCGCCATTGACATAGCCAGTCGCCTCCAGACCATCATCGCTGACCAATTGAGCGCCTTTGGATTGCATGAGCGGAAGCAACTGATAGGGCCGATCAGACTGCTCGAGAAGGACACCCCAGAGATTATCCTCCGGCTTAGCAATCGCCTTGGCGGCTTCTCGAACCTGTTCCCAGGTCCAGCGCCCGTCGATATCAGTGCTCGGAAGCTCGACACCCGCTTTCTTGAACAGATCGACATTCACGAACATGAGCTGCATCGACGTGGCGAACGGCCCCGCATACATCTTGCCGTTGTAGCTTGCCGCGCCAAGCGCAGCACTGTCGAAACGATCGAGATCATCAGCGAAATAAGGCGTCAAGTCGAGAAGATGCCCGCGAGCGGCATAAGACGCGGTCAGAGAAGCGTCAGCTGAATATAGGTCTGGCTCCGGCGTTCGGGATCCGAGACGCACCTCAAGCGTCGACAAGAGTTCATTATACGGGATCCGTTGATAATTCAGGTTGATGTCTGGATTTTCCTTCCCAAACCAATCCATCAGCGGCTTGACCGACTCCTCGGCCCACCCCATCCAAACAACATTCAATTCTGTTTGTGCGTGAGCTCCCACCGCCAGTGCTGCCGAGATTGAGCCCGCGAGCGCCAGACTGGATCCGGCTTTCAACAATTTCTGAAACAGATGCATTCATTTTCCTCCCTTGAGCGAGCGCCGTCCAGACATGACTGACAAGCGTTTCGCAACAAAATTCTCCTTACAAATCGATTTCATAAATGGTATCGATTTCAGTGTCAAGTAGCATGTCTGACATCGGGGCCAGCGTCAGGGAAGTGAGAATATGAACGATGGAGGATTTCCACTTCATCTCAACGTCATGGAGGCAAGATGAATAGGATATCCGGGCCTTCGTAGTGCATTGCCCCGTTAACTCAACGATTGTCGCTCCGACAGGTAATTTCCATCGAATGACCAAAAAATCTTTCGCCTACCATCGGATCCCACAGGCAATATTCCGGCGGGCGGTCTGGCTCTATTGTCGGCTCCATTGAGCTTTCGGGATATTGAGGAATATGCGGGCCGAAAGCGGGATTAACGCCAGCTTTTAAGCGATCCGCCGTCGGGTTTTGAAATTCGGCCAGGAGATTGGTGTCACCATCACTTCTCGCAGAGGTCAAACTTCGGGAAGCTGGTTTCTTGATGAGGTGTTCGTTCGCATTGCTGACAAGCAAAAATACCTGTGCGGGCCGTAGATGATGAAGGGGATGTCCTTTTAGGACTTGCACAATCCTGCCGAAACAAAGGTGCGGCCCTTAATCTTATCTGGATAACTAATGAATAAACGGGGATACAATTTTCAACAAATTGCCAATAAAAACTGCACTCATTTTTGGCTGCCTGAGTGACTTGGGGCTGCCCCACATCCACATCACAGGTGGCAGGCCAAACAATTGAGCAGAAGTTTCACATCAACCGACGCGTCGGTGAGAACGCCGTAGGGGTTGGTTCAAATCACCTGGATCAATGCTACATTTTTGTGTTTGCCCATGAAGCCATCTACGAACATTTCAATTTGCAACATCATCTGATCTTACGACAAACTCTTCGTCAATCGAGCATTACAGCCTTCGCTGAGTAGCGTGAGATTGTGGCTGCTTAATCTCTGACAGAGTCACCTCAACTGGCCTGTATGTATTAATGTGACAAACCTTTTCTGGATGCCCTGCGATGCCCAACTTCTCCCGATTCAGGATCCAATGCCCTCGACGATCCGAGGCAGGAACCAGATCATTAACCCTGCAAGCGGCAGAAAAGAGCAGATCTGGTAGACTGTCTGAATGCCATAGCTGTCCGCCAGCACACCCAGCAGAGCCGCTGCAATGCCGCCAAGACCGAAGTTCAAACCGTAGAACAATCCTCCGATCAACCCGATCCGATTGGGCAGAAGTTCGATGGCATAGATCAGGATCGAGGCGAAGGCGCTGGCCATGATCAGGTTGATTGCGATCGTCAGCACGCCTGTCCAGAACAGATCTGCGTAGGGCAGGATCAATGTGAGCGGCAAGGGTCCCAGCACTGAAATCCAGATTATCCGGTAACGTCCTATCCGGTCGCCAACCATCCCGCCGATCAGCACCCCGACAGCTGCAGCCAGCAGGAAGATGAAAAGCATCATCTGCGCAGACGGGACCGAAAGGCCGAACCGATCGATTAGATAGAACGTATAAAAGGAACGGAAACTCTCGCTATAGGCATTCTTGATGAACATCAGAAAGGTCAGAACGACGAGGCCTATGGCGATGGTCAGGGGCGCCTGCTGCACCGGCGCGGCGCCGTTCTTGCTGATCGCCGCCCTCATGGCCGTGAATTCCGCTCTGATCTGGTGCTGTTTGCTGCCAATCCACGTCAAAAGCGTCATCGCCAAAAGTGCGGTCAAAGCAAACCACGCAAGGCTCGACTGCCCCCAGGGCACAATGATCAACGCGGCAAAAACCGGCCCGAGCGCGCCACCGGCCTGTCCACCGACCTGGAAGATACCCTGCGCAAGCCCCTGACGGCCTTCACCGGCATAGCGCGCCATCCGGGTCGCCTCGGGATGGAAGATCGACGAACCGATACCAATCAGCGTCACCGAGAGCAGGATCACCGCATAGCTGTGCGCAAAGGCGAGACTGACGAGCCCAACAAGGGTGAACATCATGCCGACAACGGGCGAATAGGGCAAAGGATGCCGGTCCGTTGCCATGCCGATCAAAGGTTGCAGCATGGCTCCGGCGAGCTGGAATGTCATGGTTATGATGCCGATCTGAACGAAATCGAGCGCATAGGCTTCCTTGAGGATCGGATAGACCGCAGGGATCAATGATTGCATCATATCGTTTAGCAGATGAACGGATCCCAGAACCACCAGAACAGTCAAATGGGTTCGGGCGCGCGTTGCAGTCGTCATTTCAGGTGTATTCCACTTCGCAGAGGTAAGGCGGCAACCATTCTTTGACCAAGAGACGCAAGCCAGTTCACAGAATGATATGCACTCTTATTATCCCTCTGCCAGCAGGATCGCAAGAACACGGCATGCTGTTTCGAGACCGTTGGTTCCCGACCGAGCCATCCACGCCGTTAAAGATGTAAAAACTGTTCGACATGGGCCCGCTGCGCGTCGAAGTCGGCGGAGCTGCCGTTCCAGACCACTTCACCTTTTTCGATGACAAAATAGCGGTCGGAAATGCGCGACAGCTCTTCAAGGTTTTTGTCGATCAGCAGAATCGACAGACCGTCCTGCTTGAGCCTTTCCAGCATCGACCAGATTTCCTCGCGGATCAGCGGCGCCAGCCCTTCCGTTGCTTCGTCGAGAATCAGCAGCTGCGGATTGGTCATCAGGGCGCGGCCAATCGCCAGCATCTGCTGCTCACCACCGGAAAGCTGAAAACCGAAGTGGCTCTTGCGTTGGGCAAGGCGGGGGAAGGCATCATAGATACGCTCTTCGCTCCACCCATCCGCCTTACGGCGGGCGGTGGCGCTCAGGTTTTCGCTGACGGTGAGCGAGGGGAAAACATGGCGCCCTTCGGGGACCAGCCCAATGCCTGCCTGCGCGATCAGGTAGGGTGGTTCACCCGTCATGTCATTTCCGTGAATGATGATCGTCCCTGCTGTGGGCTTTATCAGGCCCATCAGACATCGCACAGTGGTTGTCTTGCCCATGCCATTGCGGCCCATGAGCGTGGTGACCTGTCCGGCCGTAATATCCATGGTGACGCCAAAGAGCACCTCGGTGTTCCCATAGCCTGCGTGCAGATTCTCGATGCTGACAAGCGCACTCATGCGGCATTCTCTCCCAGATACGCAGCACGCGCCGCGGCGTCGGCGCGCACCTCGTCCGGCGTGCCACGGGCAACCACTTGGCCATCAACCAACAGGGAAACGGTATCGGCCAATTGGAAAATCGCATCCATATCATGTTCCACCAGAAGCATCGGCAGGCTGCCACGCAGTTCCGACAGCAGCGCAACAAGGGCTACACTTTCCGAGCGGCCCAATCCCGCCATGGGTTCATCAAGCAACAGGAACTTTGGCTTGCCGGCAAGAGAAATAGCCAGCTCCAGCAGGCGCAATTCCCCGTGCGACAGATCGGCAGCCGGTATGGCAGCACGGTCGGCAAGGCCAACGCGCTGCAGTGTCGACAGCGCAATTTCATTCAACGCGGTCTCGCGCGAAGCGTCGCGGAAAAAACGCAGGCTGGAGCCCGATTTGGCCTGTGCGGCAATGGCGGTGTTTTCCAGCGCCGTAAAGCTGGGCAGGACCGAGGTAATCTGAAATGTTCGGCCGAGGCCTGCCTGTACGCGTCTGGAGACCGACATCTGCGTGATGTCCTGTCCATCCAGCAATATATGCCCGGAATCAGGCCGCAGGACACCTGAAATCTGATGGATCAGCGTGGTCTTGCCGGCGCCGTTTGGACCAATGAGCGCGTGGCACTGACCTTCGCCGATACTAATGGATATGTCCCGGCTCACCGTGAGCGCACCAAAACTCTTGTTCAGCTTGCGGATTTCCAAAGTGCTCATGATGCATAGCCCTTTGCGCCCTTGGGCGTGAGCAGATGGCTGATGCCGCCCTTGGCAAAGAGCACCATCAACACCAGGAGCGGGCCGTAGATAAGGCGCCATTCGTGGATAAAGGAGCCCAGCACCTCTTCGACGATAACAATGAAAAAGGCACCGAGGATTGCGCCATTGCGGGTCGCAAGACCGCCCAGGACAATGACCACGATCAGGTCGCCGGAGCGCTGCCAGGTGGCAAGTGCAGGACTGACGAATTCCGCATGCTGCACCAGCAAAAGGCCTGACACACCAGCGATCATCGCAGCGATCAGGTAGGCAATCAGACGGAAGCGGACAACCGGATACCCCATCACTTCGGCCCGTTCGGGATTATCGCGTGCTGCCCGCAGGACGCGACCGAAACGCGAGCGACTGATGCGGTAGACGCCCCACCATGTGGCAAATAAAGTGCCCAGCACAAGATAATAAAGGCCATTGCCGCTTTGCAGGACATTGCTGCCAAATACGGTGGCGAGCGACCAAAGGGTCAGACCATCATCCCCGCCATAGGCCGCGAGTGATGTCAGCGTGAAATAGATCATTTGGCCGAAAGCCAGCGTGATCATCAGAAAATACAAACCGCTGGTGCGCAGTGCGAGACCGCCCGAGACAAGAGCCGTCAGACCTGTGACTGCAAGTGTAATGAGCAGCAGCAGAAAAATGTCGTCGACACCATTTTCCAGAGCGATGGCTGTGGCGTAGGCGCCCACACCCACAAATGCAGCATGTCCAAGGCTGATCATGCCGCCGTGGCCGATCAGCAAATCAAGCGAGATCGCGGCGATGGCCAGCAGCATGGCCTTGATGATCAGCCCGGAGAGATAGGCCGATCCGATCAGCGGCAGAAGGAACGGCATGGCTAATAAAAGGCCGAACAGGACGGCAGCCGTGACCAGAGACCGGTCCATCAGGAGACTCCCTTGGCGGGCAGCAGCCCTTTGGGCCGAAACACCAGGATTGCGGCCATCAATATGTAGATCAGCATGGAGGCCAGTGCCGGTCCGATCTGATTGGCGAAAGAAGGGTTGAAGATGGTTGACAGAATCTCGGTCGCAAGACTGCGCCCCAGCGTATCGATCAGACCGACGAGCAGTGCGGCGAAAAAGGCACCGCCGATGGAGCCAATCCCGCCGGTGATAATCACCACAAAGGCAACGATGAGAATATTGTCTCCCATGCCCGGTTCAATGGCAAAAATCGGTGCGGCGATGACGCCTGCAAACCCTGCCAGCATGGCGCCAACGCCAAACACGATCATGAAGAGCCGCTGGATGTTAACCCCAAGGGCAGAGACCATTTCAGCCGATGTGGCGCCAGCGCGGATCAGCATGCCAATGCGGGTAAAGCTTATGGTGAGATAAAGCCCCAGCGCAACGACGAGACCCGCGATGATGGTGACGAAACGGTAGATTGGATAGCGCAAGGTTTCTGTCAGCTGGATGGAGCCGGACAAAAACTCCGGAGGTGCGATGGAAAGCGTTGCCGGACCAAAGATGACTTTGGCCAGTTCATTGAGAAAGATGATGATGCCGAAGGTCGCCAATACCTGATCAAGATGGTCACGATTGTAGAGATGACGAAAAATGAAATATTCCAGCAAAAGCCCGAGGATCAAGGCAGTAACAAGGGAGAGTATGACCGCAAGCATGAAGCTGCCGGTCAATTGCACATAGGCGAAAGCCAGATATGCGCCCACCATGTATTGAACCCCGTGGGCAAGATTGATGAAGCCCATCACGCCGAACACAAGCGTCAGCCCTGCTGCGATGAGAAACAGCAGCATGCCGTACTGCAGCCCATTCAGGCAGAGAATTAGAAAGAGTGTCGTGGACATCAAGATTTGACCTTTTGAAAGCAAAGGGGTGCCCCGCATTGCGGCCGGGCACCCCTCAAGATCTTACTGACTACATTTTGCAGTTCTGGCTGAAGCTGTCAGCATAGTCCTTGGCGATGGTTCGCACAAAGGAGGTATGGAACTTGCCATCATCGCGCTTGACCACATTGAGCATGTGAAAATCCTGCACCGGATAATGGTTGTTGTTGAAGGAGAAATCGCCACGCAGGGAGGTGAAATCAGCTTCCTTGAGGGCCGCACGTACGGCGTCCTTGTCGCTCATGTCACCGCCGGTCTTGGCGATTGCGCTGTCAAGCAGGCTGGCGGTATCATAGGCCTGCATCGCATAGGATCCGGGGATGTAGCCGTATTTCTCTTCAAACGCCTTTACAAAGGCGGCGTTGGCGTCATTGGGCAAGTCCGGCGCCCAGGATCCCGCAGCAAGAAAGCCGACTGCCGCATCTTTCTGGCCCGGCAATGTGGTTTCATCGGTGGTGAAGACGGACATGAATTTCATGTTCTCCGAAAGGCCGGCATTGGCGAACTGATTGACCAGCCGGACACCCATGCCACCGGGCATAAAGGTAAAGATCGCATCGGCGCCTGATGTCGAGATACGCGCAAGCTCGGCCGAGAAATCCTGATGACCAAGAGGTGTGAAAACCTCATCCGTCACGTTGCCCTTGAAGGTCTGCTTGAAGCCGACGATGTTGTCACGGCCCGCCTGATAGTTGGGGACCATGGTGAAGACGTTCTCGAATCCTTCCTCATTGGCAATCATGCCACTGATTTCGGCGTTTTGATTGTTCTGATAGGAGGTAACAAAGAAATAGGGGTTGCAGTTGCGCCCGGCAAAGGTCGAGGGGCCGGCATTGGGGCTGACCAGAAATGTGTCTGACTGGACGATGGGTTTGAAGATCGCCTGCAGCATATTTGAAAAGACGGTGCCAACGACAAAATCAACCTTGTCACGTTCCACCAATGATGTGGCCTTGACCAGCGCCACATCCGGCTTCAGTTCATCGTCCTCGACAATCAGTTCGACCTTTTGACCGCCCAGCATTCCGTCTTTTTGTTCAAGGGCAAGCTGGAAACCATCAACGATCTGCTGGCCGAGAGCCGCAGGTGGGCCCGAAAGGGTGACAACCATGCCGATCTTGATATCGTCCGCAAAAGCTGCTGTTCCCATCACAGCACTCAGCGCGACACCTGCCGTCAATTGTTTGAGGTGCTTTTTCATTTTGTATCTCCCTGTTCTGCCCCTTTGCGAGGCCTGGTGTTCCCGGGCATCAAGACGCTCCGGTTTGACGTATTTGTACACATTGTCAGATCATAGTCAGCGACTATTTTCCTGGGGCTTTTCGCGCGCCGCAAACCCGGCCATTTTTGCATAGCCTTTGACGATGGCCTGCCGCTCGGCATAGCTCAAAACCTCATCAATATCATCAAAGCCTGCGGGGCTCAGTTTTTCAACCTCATCAATAACCCGCTCGGGGCCGCCAATACGATTGGTGCGCACGATCTCGGCAGTCTTTGGCAAGCGCTCCAATTCATAGCGGTACAGCGCCTCGCGCGGATGCTCAGCCTGCGCCAGCAGATCTGCAAGACAGCGTGCATCAAGGATTGCCTGCGCCGCACCGTTTGAACCCACCGGGTACATCGGATGCGCCGCATCGCCCAACAGGGTCACACGCCCATGCGTCCAGCGGGGCAAGGGATCGCGGTCCGCCATGGGATATTCAAAGATCGCACCACTGCCCCGCACAAGCGCCTCCAGGTCGATACCGGGCACGTGAAAGCGTTTGGCATAGGGTAGCACCTTGGAGAGCGGCGCCATCTTCGACCAGCTTTCAGGCGGGGGTGGCGAAACGCTGGCATCTGCCACACGGATATTCACGACCCAGTTCATCAATTGCCGACCATCGTGCACGGGAGCGATGGGGTAAAGCACCAATTTGCCGCCCAGCCCACCGGCAATGGCCATTGTCTCTCCGTCCTCCCAAACCGGCCATTCGGCGGCGCCGCGCCACATGACTACGCCCGCCCAGCTGGGCGAACCTTCGTTGGGGAAAAAACTGCGGCGGCCAACGCTGTGAATACCGTCAGCGCAGATCAGAACCTCACCGCGCAGGGTCTGAGAGGAACAGCCATCTTCCGCATCGGTAAAATGCGCGCTTACTCCTGCTTCATCCTGCACGAAGCCTGCCAGACGCAGACCTGTTTTGACGGCATCGGGCCCCATGCGTTCAATCACCGCATCCAGCAAGACTTTCTGCAGCCTTCCCCGGTGGATCGAGAATTGCGGATGGTCGTGACCTGCGTGGGTTCCGCGCAATTCGCGCCATACCTCCTGCCCGGTTCGCGTCAGATAGCGCAATTCGCGGGTGCGAAGCCCCACTTCATCGAGCCTCGGCAGCAGGCCAAGCTGCGCCAGTTCGGCGATGGAATGGGGCAAGGTGTTGATACCCACCCCCACCTCACGCACATGAGAGGCCTGTTCGATCACCTGGACCTTGATGCCGCGCTGGTGCAGCATGAGGGCGGTGGCAAGTCCGCCGATGCCTGCGCCGGCAATCAGGATTGTCATGCGTCGTCTCCTGCATCGGGCGGCGGCAGAAAATCGACAGCATGCGCAGCAGACACGGCGACGACCTCAGCCGGATTGGCATCCGGTCCCAGGTTGTTAAGCGCCCAGAACAGGTCATAGAGCCGCAGTGAAGGCGTCACCCAGAACAGGGTTTTGATGGTATAACCCGAGTTGTTGAAAATACCGTGCGGAATGCCGCGCGGCAGCTTTACCAGATCCCCCGGTTCGCCCACCATCTCATTGCCATCGAGGATGAAATCGAACCGACCTTCCAGAATGTATAGAAATTCGTCCTGATCGGGATGGATATGCGGGGGGACGAAGGTGCCTGGCGGCAAGGTGGCATGCCATGAAAAACAATCATCCGTCAGTTGCTTGGGCACATAGATCTGCCCAAGAATGTTCCAGCGGATCGCGTCAAGACTGTCTTGGGATCTGACGATTCCCGGTTCCAATGTCGTCATGTGTCGTTCCCTTCGAAGGTGGCGGCGCCGAGGAAAGCATCGGTGATCGGTGCATCTGCCTGTTTCAGCCCCTCGAGTATGGTGAAATGGTTGTGCCCATCGTCGATATGGCAGCGCGTCGGGACATCCAATCCCTGCCACATCAGCGTCATGAGGCGTGACTGCCGGATGAATTCCGGGCGCTCACCGCCGCCCACCCAGCACGTCAGCGGGCTGACACCAGCCGGAGTGTGCAGCACGGCGCTTTCGTGCGATGCTTCGGCTGCGTCAAGGTTCAGTGTTTCGTTCATTTGCGTGTGCATCAGGGGACGCAGGTCATGCAGGCCACTTATCGACAGGGTGTGCCGGATACGCGCACGCACATCCGGTGGCAGCGGACTGTCATCGCACAGCATTCTGCTGACCAGGTGCCCTCCGGCGGAATGGCCCGCAAGACATATCGGTCCCTCTACACGCCGCGCTGCAACGGCAATTGCATTGCCGATTTCCGCGGTGATCGCCTGAATGCGCGCCTGTGGTGTCAACGTATAACTGGGGATGCAGACGGCCCAACCGCGCAGGCGGGCGCCTTCGGCCAGATCGGTCCAGTATGATTTGTCCAGGCGCATCCAATAGCCGCCATGAACAAAGACAGCCAGGCCTTGAACCGCACCTTCCGGCCAGACGATATCCAGTTTCTGACGCGGGCCATCCCCATAGGCAATGTCCTCCTCCAGCTTCTCACCGGACAAAGCCGCGCGGTAAACCGCCGCGCGTTTGGCCCAGAAATCCGGCAGCAAATGGGAATTTTCCACATGCGCCATATTTGCAAAGGCGTCATCCCAATCAAATGATTGCATCGTCACGATCTCATTGCGCCGCATCAGGTGGGGGCAGGAAATCGACTTCATGCAGAGCCGAAATACGCACCAATTCAGCCGGGTCGGTCACACCGTCAAGCTGGATGAAAAGATCATAAAGCTTGCGCGACGGGGCAACGCCAAAAATGCAGGTGGCTTGTTTGCCGGAACGGTTGAAGATGCCGTGTGCCTCGCCGCGCGGCATTCTCACGGTGGCGCCGGCCGCAGCCTTGTGCACGTCAGCCATGAATTCAATCTCCAGCGCACCATCAATGACGTAGATCCATTCATCCTGATGGGGATGGATGTGCGGCGGGACAAAACTGTCAGCCGGGATGGTGGCGTGCCAGACGAAAGTATCGTCGGTGAGAAGTTTGGGCACATAGGTCTGCCCTACAACATTCCAGCTTTGGTCGTTCAAGCCGCTGCTGGCACTGATCACGCCTTTTTCCATTTTCAAAATTCCCCTTTTTTGAGCTTTCCCGATGAGAATACATCCAAATTGCCAAACCCGTTATCCGGAAAACGAACAGATTTTTTTGCCAAGTGTTTTGGGCTTGAAATAAACCTGCATTCGTCTAGCCTCATTTGATGGAGTTTTATCAGCAATGATGTCGCTGCAACAGCGGACGTATTTTTCGCAACACCCCGTGCTTCGCACACGTGACCTGGATGAGGCGCGGTTCCAGGTGTCGCAGAGGTTTTGTGATCATCGTCTCGATCTGGGCAGCCGTGACACACAGCTTTGCGTGTCACACAACGCGGTGCGCGGACGGCAATTGTCGGTGAACTATTTGTCCTACGGGGCTGAAGTCACCGTTGATCCGGGTCAATTGGGATCGTTCTATCTGTTTCAGATGCCGCTCTCGGGCAAAGCCAGCGTCGAGCATGGATGCGAGGAAATGACAGCGCATGCCCTGGCCGGAACCATTTTGAACCCTGACCGCAGGGCACGGCTGCGTTGGGGGGCGGACTGTCGCAAGTTGCTGTTTCAGATCGACCGGCAGCATCTGGAGGCCGTGGCCCAGACGCTCACCGGCGCACCGCAGCCCGGCCCCATCCGATTTGATATGAAGGTCGACTTTACCCGGCCGAACGGTCAGCAGCTGCAACGCGCCTTTGCCGCCTGTGCGGCGGCAATTGAAGGTGGCTTACTGTTTCACAAAACCCTGTCAGGCAGCGATCTGCGGGTCGAATACGATCTTGTCTATGCGCTTCTTACCCTGCAGAAAAGCAATATTTCCCACATTATCGCCCGGGCCGACGGGGGAACCCGCCCCCGTGATATCCGCCGTGCCCTTGATTACATGCACGCCAATCTGGGAGAGCCGATAAGTGTCCTGGATATTGCAAGGGCGGCAGAGGTGAATGTGCGCACGCTGCAAAAATCGTTTCAGCGGGTGTTTGACAAGACGCCCATGCAGGTGCTGCGAAACGCCCGCCTGGATGCGGCCCATTACCTGTTGCAGGATCGCCGCAATGCGCCAAGCGTGTCCGAGACCGCCTATTCCTGCGGATTTTCACATCTGGGACGATTTGCATCCTACTACCGCGACCGCTTTGGACATGCGCCCAGCAATTGAGATTGCATGCGCTGGCTTCAAGCGACACGATTGATCACGAACGCTGTTCAAATCGTCGCATCGGCGGAAACGGTTTGACGATTTTCATCGGGTGAAAAAGGCCGCGATCCAGTTCGCGCTGAATCGACACAAGGGCAACGACGCTGACACCAGAAATGAACAGCATCAACATTGCGGCCAGCCTTTTCAAACTTCACTCGTGAACGCCTATGGCTGTAGACGCAAGAGGTGATACCGGCCGTATTGGTGGCCGGTATCATTGTTCATTTGGCAATCGGGTTTAATCGACACCATAGGTGGCTGGATCAATTTTTCCATAAATTTCAGTGCGGGCAAGTTCTGCGAGCGCATCTACGTCGGTGCGGTCAACACCTTCGAGCAATGCGTCCCAGCGGTCCACTATGGCCTTGAAAACAGTCAGGATCGCCTCAGGATCAGTAACACCGCGTTCCTTGGCGCTGGCAATCAGCGCCGCCTCGTCGGAGGCCACGAACTCGGCCAGCGCATCAACCAGAGCCTGATCGGGTTCATAGACTTTCATGCCGTTGGCGACGGCTGTATCAATCGCCTTGTCGACATCAGCGCTGAACTCAACGCGACCCTTGGCCATGAAATAGGCCATCTGGTCGAAGAGTACAGCACGTTGTTCAGTGGACAGTCCTTTCCAGAACGCCTCGTTGTAGCCCCAAAGGAAGCCAGCATAATAGTTGCCGATGGCAAGCGTATTCATCGAGTTGATGACATCACCAAGGCTGAAGCTGTCAATGGAGTCGCCCGGCGTCACGGCGCAATCCAGCGAGCCGGTATCCAGACCGGTGTACATTTCACTGGAAGGTATGGAGACCGGTACTGCGCCAACAAATTCTGCGAAACGCGACCAGGCACCGCCAGCCATGCGCATGCGCTTGCCCTTGACATCTTCAAGAGTCTGGATCGGCTGATTGCAGATCATGTAGTACTCAGATGTCGAATAACCGCCGCCAAACACAACTCCGTTGCGTTTCCACTCCTCAAGCGCTGCCTTGTTGGTCATGCTGAACTCTGTGGAGGCCATGGCCATGACGAATGGATCGGTATTGTAAAAGGCCATATTGCCGATCAGATTTTCGATGGGAAGTTCCGCTGGCGTATACGTGCCGGCATGATAGGTCACCTGGGCAACCCCGTCGCGGACGCCCTGCAGCGAGGCACTGGCAGGAACCAGAGAGCCGCCAGAGAACACGCGGAAAGCAATCTCGCCACCTGTCGCTTCCTCGACCTTCTTTGCGAATTCCACATATGGTCCGCGTACCAGCGAATGTCGTTCGGCGAAGAAGTGGTTGGCATTGTATTCGGTTGCCAGTGCCGGCATGGCAACTGACACAGCAATGAAAGCGACGGCTCCCGTCATAGACTTGAATGTATGCATAGCTAGACCCCTTGTTATGGTTTGAATTAGCCCGCCATCAATGAGGGCAGGTAGAGACTGATCGCAGGAAATGCGATCAGAAGAGCGAGTGTCACGAGATCCATGGCGATAAACCAAGTCGCACCCGCAATGATGTGGCCAAGTCGGACCTGCCCCGCCAACGCGCTGTGCAGCACATAGAGGTTCAGCCCGACGGGCGGTGTGACGAGACCGATCTCAAGCAACTTGATTGTAATGATGCCGAACCAGATCAGATTGACATCTGCGGCCTCCAGCACTGGCAGTACGACAGGCAAGGTAAGCAGCATCAGACCAATGGAATCGATGAACATGCCAAGCACAACGTAGAGTGCGGCGATCATGATGATGATTACGATCTTGTTGTCCGAAATCGCCAGCATTGCATCGGACATGGCCTGTGGAACACCGGATAATCCCATGAAGCGGGTGAACATGACCGCGCCTATGGTCAGAAAGAAGATCGAAGAGGTGGCGACTACGGTTTGGCGAATAGCCAGCCAGAGAGCGTCCCTTGTTGCTTCGCGGCGGACAATCGCTACCAGCAATGCCAAAGATGCACCGACAGATCCCGCTTCAGTCGGCGTAAAAAAGCCGCCGAAAATGCCACCCAAAACACCGAGCACCAGGACAGGAAATGGCCAGACCGAAACAATCAGCGCAAACAGTTGCGACTTGTGGACATCAAATGACGTGCTGGGCGCCAGCTTCGGATTGTGGCTGCAGCGAGCGGTGATCATGCCAATGTAGATAACGGCCGAAAGAACACCCGGGATAACGCCAGCGATAAAGAGCTGACCAATCGATTGTTCGGTAAATATTCCATACAAGACCATCAAAATGGATGGTGGAATAAGAGAACCCAGAGTCCCCGAGGCTGCGACAACTCCAGTTGCCAGAGAAGGGTGATACCCGGCCTTCAGCATTTCCGGGACCGCTATGCGGGACATTGCTGCAGTGGTGGCGATACTGGATCCGGATGCGGCGGCAAACATGCCACATGCGCCCACTGCCGCGGAGGCCAGGCCGCCTGGAATGCGTCTCAGGATCAGTCGCAACAGATCAAATGCTCCAGCTGTCATGCCGGTATTGGCCGCGATGAATCCCATGAAAAGAAACATCGGAATGGCCGTCAGTGACCAATCACCGATCAGGTTGAATGGCAATGCACTGACAATCCCGAAGGCCGCTGTCAGGTTGAGCATTATCCAGATCCCGAGGAATGACACGATCATCAGCGCGACGCCGATGGATATGCGCAAAGCCAGAAGCCCGAACAGGCATGCGATGCCGATACAACCGATTTCGAGATTGGTCATGATGCAGCCTCATGGAATGTCTTGGTAATTGGTCTGCCCAGCAGCGCCAGGCACATGCGCAGGCACGCTGCAACTGCCGAAAGACCGAAACCCAGCGGCAACATGATACGCGATGGCCAGACAATGATTTCCCGGCTGCCCATCACAACCTCCCCGACTTTGAAAGCCCGGATTGCATCTTGACCGGTACGCCAAGCCATGACGGCAAGTATTGCCATCGCTGCGGCACTCGCCACAACGAGACAGCTTCGCTGCAGCCAGGCAGGATAGTGGTTATAAAGGAGATCGACGACAACTTGCTCGTCGTCGAGTTCGACCAGCGCCATCGGCAGCATTACAATGGCAACCATATAATAATACGACGATATTTCGATCGTGCCCTGGATCGGTGTGTTCCAGATCACCTTCATCAACACATCAATGGATACATTCAGCATCATCAGGACAATGCCGAGTCCACCGAGCAGCATCAGAAATTGACAGATATATCGAAATACCTTTTCCATGGTTCCCCTTAATCTCCAATAATGGCTACCAGTTGCAGCCCCGCGCTTCGATCGGCCAGATATCCACGAGTGTATCGCCACGCACCACATGGTAAACGTCATAGAGATTGACGGTCGGGTCGCAGTGCGGCGTAACGCAGTTCAGCACATCGCCTACCCGCAAGTCGTCAGCACCGACAGGCAAATGCACCCAGCCATGCTCATCACCCAGAAACTTGTAATCAGCTTCTGTGGAGCAACCGGAGAAGATGACCGGGCTTGGGCCATCCATTGCGAAAGACTTGTAGCCTGCATCCGTGGTCACCCGCCGTTCGACATTGGCGCTTAACACTGTCGTTTGAACAAACAAAGATGTCTGGAAAGGTCCCGGCGAGCCGTCAGGCCGCTTTACGGCATTGTACTCGACGTCCATGAACAGGTATGAGCCGACCTGAAATTCTGTGAACACTCCGTTTTCCATGTCAATGTCGTAGGATCCGGTGCCACCGCCAGACACGATCTGCAATGTACCAAAAGCTTCTGTCATTGCCGCCTTTGTGGCCGCTATACCGGCAAGCACACGCTCGGCTTCTGCCTGCCGCGCGTCAGCGTCCTCAATATGCTGCACGTGGCCAGCGTAGCACTGCATGCCGAGCAGTTTCAGGCTGTCGAGGGTCTTGATATGCTTGCCCAGGGCCACCGCTGCTTCCTTGTCGCGCGCGCCGGTGCGATTGTTGCCGACACCGATATCGACCAGCACGGAAATCGTCGTACCCACTTTCCTGGCGGCGTTTGCCAGCAAATCGACGGCCAGATTGCTGTCGACTGAGAACATCAGTTCTGTCAACCCTTTCCTCAGCCCGACCAATGTCTCAACTTTCCAAGGATCGACGATGGGCGAGGTCAGCAAAATACTTGAGACACCGGCTTCGGCCAGCCTGATTGCTTCGCCAGGCTTTGCGCAGCACACCCCGAGCGCCCCCAGCTCCATTTGCTTCTTTGCAATGGTGGCGCATTTATGGGTCTTGGCGTGCGGACGCAGGCTCTCCGGTCGGCCGGCAAAGATACCGGCCATCGTCTGAGCGTTCTTTTCAAATACATCCAGATCAATCACCAGCGCCGGTGTCGCCAGTTGCGCCCTAGAACCGGGCAGCCCGATCAATCGTTCATTCGGACCAAGGTCCCTTGTTGTACTCATAAGTCTGTCGTCCTTTCATGAAACCTGTCAGCTGTGCGCCCTCAGACCGTCACGGCTCGCTTTGTCATCTTTTTCTGTAGAAATTCTTCCAGCGCACCCGGACCACCTTCACGGCCGAGACCACTGGCCTTGACGCCACCAAAGGGCGTATCGGCGCCTGCAAGCGCGAGGTTGTTGATCCCGACCATACCGACATTGAGCCCTTCGGCAGCCCGCTCCGCCAGAACCGGATCCCTGCACAGGACGTACCCGCCAAGGCCGTATTCCACGTCGTTCGCCATGCCGATGACATCGTCGTCGTCGTCAAAAGCCACAATCGGGGCGATCGGAGCAAAGGGCTCCTCGATCATTATCAAGCTGTCTTGTGCGACATTGGAAAGAACCGTCGGCTCGAAGAAGAATCCTTTGTTGCGGTCCGCCGGCTGCCCACCACCACATTCCAGGATCGCACCGCGGTCGAGCGCATCCTTGACGAGGCGAGCCGCGGCGTCGACGCGCGAGCGATTGACCAGCGGCCCCATGGTCGTGGTTTCATCGCTACCCGGCCCAAGTTTCAAAGATTTTGCGAAGGCGACCATCTCCCGCGTGAAATCATTCAAGATTTCCTTATGTACAAAGAAGCGGCTCGGCGAGACACATGCCTGCCCCGCATTGCGGAATTTGACAGCAGCCGCCAGGCTGACGGCTTCTTTTGGTGAAAAATCGGGATAGACGATGACGGGTGCATGTCCACCCAGTTCAAGCGTTGCGCGCTTCAGCGAAGCTGCAGCCATTGGCGCGAGCAATTTGCCAACACGGGTGGATCCGGTAAACGACATTGCCTTGACTTCAGGCGAGGCAAGCCAGCGTTCCGATACTTCAGCCGGCTCTCCAAAGATCAGGTTGATGGCACCGGAGGGTAGACCGGCGTCATGCAGCGCCTGCACGATCAGCATAGCGATCCCTGGCGCTTCTTCCGACGGCTTCAGAACAATTGTACAGCCAGCAGCCAGAGCGTAGGCAACCTTTGCAGCAATCTGAAGAGCAGGAAAATTCCACGGTGTGAAGGCAGCAACCACACCAACCGGCTGGTGTTCCACAACGCTGACCGTACCTGCAGGACGCGCTGGAACGATCTGCCCGACCAGTCGGGTGGCTTCCTCGGCAGCCCACTCGAAATGATCGGCTGCCATGCCAATTTCACGCAGTGCCTCAGTACCCGGCTTGCCTTGCTCAAGGCTGAAAATACCAGCGTGACTGGCGGCCCTTTCGCGCAGCAAATATGCCGTCCTTTTCAGGATCGCGGCCCGGTCCCAGGCATGAGACCGCCGCCAATCGGCAAAGGCCAGCGCGGCCGCCGCTACCGCAGCATCCAGATCTTGTTTGCGCGCCAACGGAATTTTGCCGATGACTTCCTCGCTCGCCGGATCAACCACATCGATACAACGTGCGTCATCAGGAAATATCCAACGGCCGTCAATGTAAAATCCGCATCGGGCATAGAGTTCAGAATTCGTGTTCGTTGTAACGGATTGGCTCATGCTCCAGACCTCTTCGTGGTGACCTGATCGGCAATTTTTTCAGCGATCATCATTGTTGTCAGATTTGTATTCGCGCTCACGATCGTCGGCATCACTGACGCGTCGACGACGCGCAGGCCCTCAACACCGATCACCCGACAATCGGCATCAAGCACAGCTGCGGGATCGCCGGGCGAACCCATGCGGCAGGTACCGCAGGCGTGCCAGCCATGGGTGACGCTTTTCATTGTCCATTCAACAAGCCGATCCTCATTCGCGACCAGCGCAGAAAGGTCGCCCTGCGGGGCTATCAGCTTTTGTGTCAACAGGCGGCGGACCAACGGACTTGAATCAAGCAAAAGGGCACCAGCTTTGGCGACCATCGTGTTCTTGAGATTGATCGTTCCAAGCTGGCGCTCGCGTTCGCTGTAAGACGCGGCAAAGGGCTCGGGTGCAATCGCACGCAATTGCGCGAAGTCATAAAGCCGCGCGATAAAGCGCACGGCATCCATCAGCCGCACAAGATCGCGCTTGTCATCGAGTAGATTGAGATCGACTGTTGGCTCCCCATGAGGGTCACCTTGATTGAGGCGTACTTTGCCGCGTGAATAGGATTTGTTGACCCATGCAAGCAAAGCCCCGAATTGCTTGCCGATGCTGTGCCAGGCGACCTGATTTGCACAGAGGATATACATATCACCCAAGGCACAGTCTTCAACCTTGGAGCTATATCGCGCGCCAAATAACAGGTGGCGACGCAGCGCGTGCGGCAGTCGTGCAGAGGGTTGCATGTAGGAGGCGATCCCAATCGTGGGATGATCTTGCAGGTTACTGCCAACACCTGGTAGGGCCTTGATTGTTTCGAGCCCTGCCGCCGACAGTTGATCCGGATCTCCGATGCCGGAACACATCAGCAAGGTTGGAGAATGCAGAGCGCCGCAACAGATAAATATCTCACGGGCTGAATAGACGGCGCGCGTACCGTTTTGGCGCACTATCACACCTGTTGCCCTGCCTTCATGGATCTCGATTTTCTCGACACGAACACCGCAAATGATGGTCAGATTCTTTCTTGCTCGGATCTCCGGGGTGAGATAGGCGGCGGCCGAAGAAACCCGCTGGTCATCACGATTGTTGATGGGCATCGGGTAAACACCTTCACACGAGCCATCATTGTGATCCTCCCGATACGGAATGCCCGCGTTTTCGAGGGCGCGGCAAGCCGCCTCGGAATACCCAGGCCAATCAGCCCGCGGGATACGGCGTACCGGCAGATTTCCATTCGCACCGTGTATGGCTCCGTCCATATCAAGATCGGTTTCCAACTTGCTGAAGAACGGTGCGACGTCGTTCCAGGTCCAACCCTGAGCGCCCTGTTCCTGCCATTCCTCAAAATCTGTGGGCAAGCCCCGAATTGCCATCATGCCGTTGATGCTGGAGCTGCCGCCCATGATCCGACCCTGTTCATAGGCCTTGTCACCAGCATTGGCAGACCCAGCGCGCTTTGCACCGTTGGCAACCCTCAAACCCTGCCAATGATATTTCGGGTTGTAATAGGCGCGGTGTGGATAGCTATCGAGAATATCGGTGGGAACGGCGCCTGGCGGCGTGTCCTGGCCAGCCTCGATCAGGAGAACGCGTTTTCCCACATCGGCGGAAAGCCGATTGGCCAGCACGCAGCCGGCGGACCCAGCCCCAACCACAATCATATCGAATGCGTCACCGGACGGATGCCGGCCGACGTTCTTGAGAGAGGTTTGCGAGAGACTCGACATTCGGTAAGTATTCCAATATTGTTCACTAGACGAACATATGTTCGACAGATGAACAATATTGTGAATTTGGCGAAGTTGTCAACAGTGCGCACCATCACAGCCTGTGAATTGTCTAGACGCCACGATGCAGTTCGGATTAAAGCGGCGGATGTTGTATCCTTGGAAGCGGCGTTATCACGTGTTGATGATTGCGGCAGGCAAGGTTAAGCTGCAGTGTTTCCAGCCAGACGGAGCGACATGACAAAAGCTGTCGATGAGCAAAAGGAATGGGTGCGCGCTTTTGAGCGCGGTCTCCATGTTCTTGAAGCCTTTGACGGAGGCCGGAACGGGCTGACGTTGTCGGAGGCCGCCAAGAAAACCGGCCTCTCGCGAGCAACTGCGCGTCGTCTGCTCCTGACCCTGGCGGGGATGGGCTATGTAAAAATCAACGGCAACGTGTTCGAGCTTCAGCCGCGCATTCTCACTCTAAGTCATGCTTTCCTGTCATCCGTCGCCATGACTGACCTGATGATGCCATTCATGGAACAGGTCATTGAAGGAACAATCCACATTTCATCTTCGGCGTCAGTCCTCGACGGTACCGATGTAATTTTTGTATGTGGCGTGCCTGCCAAAGGTTTTGTCCATACATCCATGACTGTTGGGCTCACTTTCCCCGCCCCACTGGCCGCCACCGGCCGGGCGATGATGTCACAACTTCCGGTCGAGGAAATGGATGATATACTCGACCGCAGCACGCTCTCCATGCTGACGCCCAAGACGATTACAGACAAAGGGATACTTCGGGAGATTATCCTTGAAGCGGGCAGGAAGGGTTACGCAACCAACGATAGCGGTGTCGATCTTACGATAAAGTCGGTGGCGGTTCCAATCTTTGACCGCAAAAATCACTGCGTCGCCTCGATCAGTATCAGCTGCCACAATATGGACCGTGAGATCTCTGATCTGGTCGATGAGTTCCTGCCCCGACTGAAGGAAGCCGCAACAAATCTTTCATTGAGCTATCCGAAGACGACACGACGCTCTGTATAGTATAGCTGTATAGTATAGCTGTGTCGCTTTATTGCCGGACAATATGATAGTCGGATTCGGCCACAGGTTTTATGTCTGCAGAATCTGTCAATCCGAGTGGATTGTTCGCTCAACAAGGTAATCACCCCGACAAAACACAGGTCTGCCTATCAGGTTTCGGCAGCGGTCGGCAAACGTGGAACTCGGTTTAAAAACAGCCAGATATGGAAATTCTTTATCAAGGCAACGCCATTGTGCTTGTGCATGCTGCTCAAATCGTCCAAGCCGCACCATTGGCGGTGTTTTCGCAGAACATGCTGGCAGATGTGCGTGCCTGTTCAGCCACCATATTGATGATGTCCTGATGGGTGGTCGACTGATAGGTGCCGATAATGGGCATCGGCGGAAACGGTTTGACGATTTTCATCGGGTGCAAAAGGCCGCGGTCCAGTTCGCGCTGTATCGTGACAGAGGGGATGGCGCTGACACCGAAACCATCAATCAACAGATTGATGATTGCAAACAGGGAATTCGAACTGGTGAGTTTGGAGGCCAGAATGCGCTCGTTCTGGAAATAGGGCGCAATCTGCCGGTAGGGCGGCGTGTCCTTGGGGAAGGTGATGATTGGCATGGAAGCAAGCTCATCAACGCTGTATGTCCTGTCCTTGTCGATCAGTTTCGGGGAACCCGCCCAGATCATTTGCCAGACACAGACATTGAAACTGCGAAATCCGTCGCCAATAGCCGGGTCAAGGCCGAAGACCAGATCGAATTCGCCGCGCGCCATCTCGGAGACAAGCCGCACGGTGCTGTCAACCGTCAGCTCGACCCGAAGCTTGGGCTCAATGCGGTGCAGGGATTCGATAAGGTGCGGCATCCAGGTCGAGGCGATTGAGTCAATCGCGCCGATACGCACCACTTCGGGCATCAGCGTCTGGGGGTCCTGCCCACCATTGCGCAGCCCCTCTATTGTCGCCAGAATGTCCTGAAAAGCCTCCAGCGCCCTTTCCCCCTCAGGGGTCAGGCGAAACTCGCGATTGCCGCGCAGGATCAGTTTGCAGCCAAGTTCCTGTTCGAGCGTCGTCAAGCGCGATGAAATCGCCGGCTGCGTTGTATTCAATTGTTCTGCGGCGCGCCCGAAATGACGGGTACGTGCGAGCAGCACAAAAGTACGCATATCCAGATCACGCAAAACCTACTCCCCAGAAAAACGAGGATCAACGGCCTCGCCCCGGCCAACGCTACGATCGGTGGCAAACATCAAATGACGTTTGTGAGCGTAGCGCATTTTCTGATCAAAGGGAATCATTTGCCCCGGGGGCTCTGCCAATTTGGCGCAATCAGGGGGCAAGCACCCGGATGCGTTCGTGTGCGATCGTCAGGCTCACATCATCACCGCGTGCAAAGAGTTGATCATTGCCCGTCAGAATCCGCAGCGAGGCACCGGCAAGCTCCAGCACGTAGCGATTGCGTGCGCCCAGATACACCCGTGCACGCACTTTCGCCTTCAGACCGCCCCCATCATTGGCATCGCTGGCATCCGAGAGAACCAGATCTTCCTGGCGCAACGCCAATGACACGGCACCGCGTGCCGCCTCATCCAATGCCAGCGGCAAGCGCTGCCCATCGCCCAGTACGGCCATTGGCCCGCTGCCGGTGTCTTCCACCACGGCCGACAGCATATTGGCCGACCCGAGAAACTGGGAGGCGAAGGATGTTGATGGCTGCGCATAAATATGGGCTGGCGTGCCCTCCTGCTCTATGCGACCACCCTTGATCAGGATGATCCGGTCAGACAGGCTGAGCGCTTCTTCCTGGTCATGGGTGACGAACAGGGTGGTCAATCCAAGGTTCTTGTGAATTTCGATGAGTTCAACCTGCATGTCTTCGCGCAGGCGTGCATCCAGATTGGACAGCGGCTCATCGAGAAGCAGCACTTTGGGGCGCGAAACGATTGCCCGGGCCAGCGCCACCCTTTGCTGCTGGCCGCCTGACAACTGGCGCGCGCGGCGATCGCCGAGATGGCTGAGTTGCACGGTGTCCAGAGCGGTCTTGACGCGTTCATTCTGTTCGTCGCGACTGCCTATCCCGCGCATGCGCAGGGGGAAACGCACATTTTCCGCAACGCTGAGATGCGGCAACAGGGCATAGGACTGGAACATCATCGCTATGTCGCGCTTTTCCGGCGGCAGATGTGTCACATCCGTTCCGGCAATGTCCACACGCCCCGAGCTGACGGTCTCAAGTCCGGCGACGATTCTCAGCAATGTCGTCTTGCCGCAGCCGGACGGCCCCAGCAGCGAAACGAATTCACCACGCTCGACGCTGAAGGACACCCCGGGGATGACCTCGACTTTGCCAAAAGACTTGTGAATGTCACTCAGATTGATTTCACTCATTAAACGCTCGCAATCTTTCCAAGTCCGAGGGTCCGGTCGATGATGATCAAAAGCACGATTGTCAGCCCGATCATCATGGTGGAGACAGCAGCCACGGATGGGTCAGGGCTGAACTCAAGCTGCCCATATATCTGCACCGGCAAGGTCGTCAGGCCGGGCTTGCGCAAAAACAATGACAGGACAGCTTCATCAAAAGAGATATTGAAGGCAAAAAATCCGCCCGCCAGCAGACCGGGCTTGATTTGCGGTAGAACCACAAAGGCCAGACGCTGAAGGCGCCCTGCCCCCATCGTGCGTGCAGCTTCCTCCAGAAACGGATCCGTGTCCGCCAGAACGGCCAGACAGGTGCGCACCACATAGGGCAAGGCAATCACCGTGTGACCGATAGCCAGCGCCAATGGCGAGATCGGACCAAAAATGGCGCTCCACAGCAGCAACATGCCGATGGCATAGATGATGGTGGGCAGCACCAGCGGCGACAGCAGCGCTGCAGACATCAACCCGCTGGCTGGCAGACTGCGTCGGTTCAGCGCAATCGCGGCCGCCCCGCCGATCAGCGACGCGGCAATGGTGACCGTCAGTGCAATCCACAGACTGGTCCAGGCGGCGCTTACATAGGCGTCGGAGCTCAGCACTTTTTCGTACCAGTGCAGGGTGAAGCCCTGAGGTGGAAAACTGATGAACTGGCTTTCAGAAACCGAGACACCCATGACGACGAACAGGGGCGCCAGCAAAAACAGCGCGGTGCAGACGATGAAGATAACCGCAAAATATCGGGCCCAGATGGGCGTACCACTAACCATTGCGTCGCCCCGCCACGCTGAGATAGGGCACCAAAACCAGCGCCACACCGACAAAAAGGATGACGGCTTGAGCCGCCGCGAATTCCCATTCCAGCGTCTGGGTCACCGCATTGTAAATCGACCCGGCCAAAACCTGAATGCGGCTGCCACCCAGCAGGCTGGGCGTGACAAACGAACTGGCAGAGAGCGTGAACACCAGCAGGCCACCGGCAACAATGCCCGGCAGACTCAAGGGCAATACCACTGTGCGGATGGTTTTCATAAAGCTGCATCCCATGGTGCGCGCAGCCTCTTCAAGGCGCCCGTCAATCGACATCACCACGCCCAGAACCGATAGAGTCATGAACGGCAGCAGGACCTGCACCATGCCGATAACGATGGCGCTTTCTGTCTGAATGATGGAAAAACTGCGCCCCACAAGCCCCAGATCCCGCAACATTGATGGGATCATACCAGAGCGTCCCAACAGAACGATCCAGCCGAATGTACGGATGACGACGCTGGTCATCAGTGGCAAGATAACAATGAGGGTCAACCAAAGCCGCAGGCGCGGGCCGGATTTTGCCATGATGTATGCCAGCGGGAAACCAATCAGCGCCGTAATCAGGGTAATGAGGGCGGAAAGGCGGACCGTGCGCCACAGAATGCCCAGATAATAGCTGTCACTGAGAAAACGGGTAAAATGCTCGAGCGTAAATCCATCCGGTCCGGAAACACTGAGCACCAGCATTTGCAGGACCGGCAGAATAAAAGCCAGTCCCAGCAATAAAAGACCGGGCATAACCAAAGCCATATTTTCAAGCCTGTCGGTCATGTCCGGTCCTTTGAGTTGGTTAAAAGCAGATCATATCCAGATTTGCGCCTTAACGGGCAATCGTCTTGTTCCAGGCTTCAACCCAGGCAGCACGATTGGCCTCAATGGCAATCGGGTCGAAACGCAAGAGACCTTTGACACCATCTTCGCCATAGGCGACATCTGCTGCAACTTCTGCAGACAGCTCGGCCTTCGAATTGGTTGGCGAATAGCGCAGCGCATCAGCAAAACATTGCTGCGCCTCAGGTGAGACGGAGATATCGATAAACTTCAGCGCCAGGTCTTCGTTTGGCCGATTGGCAACCATATTGACCGTGATCAGGCTTGCTGGCGTTCCTTCTTCACCCTGAACAAATCCTGCGGGCAATCCGGCCTTGCGCAACGTATAGCCATAGTCGGATGCATAAGGCGCAAGCCAGGCATCGTTCTGGGCGAATTCCTGCTGGATTTCGGGTGATTTCGACACGATGATCGCACCGGCTTCAAGCAGCTTTGTCACGGCGTCGAGACCTGGCTGGATGTTTTCCAGCGTCCCGCCATTCACCTGATTGATCATCAGGAAACCCAGCATGCCATAACCATTGGAAATATCGGTCAGCACCAGATGCTCGGCAAATGCCGGGTCCATGATGTCAGTCCATTTGGTCGGAGCCGATGGCGCCTTTTCCGTGTTGTAGATCATGCCGATCGCAGCAATCGAGTAGGCAGGCCCTTCACCCTTGGCAACATTGGCTTTGGCAAAATCATAGACATTGGCCAGATTTGGAACCTTTGCCGCATCAATCGGCGCCAGAAGCCCTTCGTTCGCCGCAACAATTTCCTGGCCGCCCGAGAAGTGAATGATATCAAACTGGGGGGCGTCTTTTTGAGCACGTACCTGTGCGAAGGCATCGGCGGAATAGGCCGTTACGATTTCAACCTTGGCGCCGGTTTCCTGTTCGAAAGGCGTGATGATGCAAGCCCGGTGCGCTTCTTCATAGGCGCCGCCGAACGAGTTGATGGTCAGTGTCTTTTCCTGAGCAACAGCAGCACTCGCCATGAGCGAAAGCGCTGAAACGCCGAGAAACATTTTTGCAAAATCCAGTTTCATTAGAAGTTCCTTCCGTTTCTAGTGTGGCTTGGTTAGTCGAGACGTCCGAGTTCAACGAGCTTTGCACCCTCAGTGCGGATCAACCGGCACTGGTCAGCGACGGCATCCAGATTTTCGGTCATGCGCCCAAAATAGGTACATGGAATCCAGCCGGTGGGGCCAAAGGTTCGGCCGCCCACATCGTAGAACATGCCAATTTCCCAAAATTCACTCGGGTCAATCTTGAAGAAATTTTTCGGCTGGTAGAACCACAGGAGCTCTCCGGCTTCCGGCAGGACTGTCTGGTTTTCCGGTGGCAAAGCCAATGGATCAAAATTGCGCGCTTCTTCCGGCAGACCCATCATGATTTCCGGTCCGGAAAAAATGGCGTGGGTGGAAGACCATTGGATCGGCTTTTCAAGTGCCCCCCAAATCGCCTCACAAGTTTTTGGAGCATTTTCCCAGTAGAGAGTGACGGTGCCCCGAACCCCCGCTTCAACAAATTCCAAATAGAGCTTCTTTTCAGTCATCGTGCTTCTCCGTAGCCATTTTCTTAACGCTCTACTTTTCCGGGGCACTTGTCTATTTCGGAATAAAAATCGTTATGATAGATTTTTTTTATCGGCTTTATCGATGCCTGTTCATCGCTGCCCTGTGAGCACGATCACACTTTTGTCCCTCAGCCATCGACCCGCTCAACAGGCGACTGCCGACACCCGGGGTGAATGTCCAAATTTGCGCAGCGGCGTACAACCAGCGCGTGGGAATGCAAAAGGCAGCAGTTGACGGCACTCCACCGAAGTTTTCGACAACCAAACGTCAACACCCACTTGTGCTTTTCCCAGGATGTCCGTTAGCGCGATAGCAGTGCCATTTTCAACAGGCGCAAAGCCATTTGCTGCCCCCGAAATTTAGTATCCAAATAAACAATTTTATATATATTTTTTCATTTTCAATTGTTAATATATTGAAATCATGTACGATTATTATCTTGTATCAGAATGTTTTATGCCAGATAAATCAAACTGATAATATCTGGCGAAATTCCAGGGAGGATGGATGATGGATCAGTCTGAGAAGGGCTCTAAGAATGGCTTTGCCCTGCCGCACGTTATTCGCCGAAATGGTTCGGATGGCGTGATCTATCTGGAAAGCGGATACGCATTGCCAGACCATGCGCGATGTGTCGGCGACTGGATCGTGCACTGGGCCGAAACCCGGCCCGACACGGTTTTCCTGGCCGAACGCAATGCCGAGGGCGAATGGGACAAGCTGACCTACGCCGATCTGCTGTTGCGCATTCTGGATCTGGCGGGTTGGCTGCTGGAAAACGACGCCAGCCAGAGCCGGCCTGTTGCAATCCTTTCGGAAAATGCGATCGATCATGCCGTTGTCGGCCTTGCCGCCATTTTCACGGGAATACCGGTCGCAACCGTTTCTCCGGCCTATTCACTGATCTCATCGGATCACGCCAAGCTGAAATCCATGATTGAACTGCTGGATCCGTCGCTGATCTATGTATCAGATATCGCCCAGTTCGGCCCTGCGCTGCAATCCATCAGCCAGGTGCATCGTGGCAGGATCCTGACGTCCAAAGGCGACGACACCGCGCCGATTGAGCACACGGTCCTGACGGATGCCAGCAGGCCGGAAAGTTCTTCCGCTGTCGCCGCTGCAGCCGCACAGGTAACACCCGATACGGTTGCACGCCTTTTGTTCACATCGGGGTCCACCGGAGCGCCCAAGGCAGCGCGGAACACCCACCGCATGTTGACGTCGAACCAGGAAGCCCTTCGCGTCTTGTGGCCCTTTCTGGAAACCGAGCCGCCCATCATTGCCGATTGGCTGCCCTGGAGCCACACCTTTGGTGGCAATTTCACCACCAATATGGTGTTGCGCAACGGAGGCTCGATCTATATCGACGACGGCAAGCCTGCGCCGGGGGCCATCAATGCCACTATCCGCAACTTCAAGGAAATCCGGCCGAACCTCAGCTTCAATGTGCCGCGCGGATACGACTTCCTCTTTCAGGCCCTGCAGGATGATGCAGAGTTGCGACGCGTTTTCTTTGACATGAAGGTGATCTTCAGCGCCGCTGCCGCATTGCAGGGCAATGTCTGGGACGGACTGATCGACATGTCCCGCAAGGAGACCGGCCATGTGGTTCCGATCATGGCCGCATGGGGATCGACGGAAACAGCGCCCCTGGCCACCCTGTGTCATTTCCTGGCCGACAGCACGGGCAATATCGGCGTGCCGGTTCCCGGCGTGTCTTTGAAACTGATTCCCAATGCCGGCAAGATGGAAATCCGCGTCAAGGGTCCGAATGTGACGCCCGGCTACTACAAGGACGACGAACTGACACAGGATGCCTTTGACGACGAAGGTTATTACAAGATGGGTGACGCGGTGCGTCTGGCCGATGAGGATGACCCCGGCAAAGGATTGTTTTTTGATGGACGGGTCAGCGAAGATTTCAAGCTGTCATCGGGTACCTGGGTCAGTGCAGGCGCATTGCGGGTTGCCGGGGTCGACGCCCTGGCGCCGCTGGCCCAGGATATTGTCGTGGCCGGTCACAATCGTTCGGCGGCCGGGTTCCTGATTTTCCCGAATGAGGCCGCCTGCCGGGCCAGGGCCGGCCTGCCCGGTGATGCGCCCTTGGCCGACGTTCTGGCACACCCTTCTGTCACCAAGCACGTTGCCGAAGGCCTGAACAAACTGAAATCAACCGGTGGCGGATCGTCAAGACATGCTGCCCGCGCGCGGTTCCTGCTCACGCCACCCGACCTCAACAGCGGCGAGATCACCGACAAGGCCTATCTCAACCAGCGTCAATGTCTGGCAAACCGGACCCGCGACGTGGAAACGCTTTATGGCGAGGATGCGAAGCAATTCATAACGCCGGCATGAACCGGGGACAACATCGGAGAATGTCATGACTGCATTCATTCCCTACGGGGCCTATTGGTCCACACCATTCGCCCGTTGGCAGGGTGATCTGTCGCATCTGCATGCAATGGAATTTGCCGCCCATGTCACCAGGAAGGCGCTTGCAGAGCGAAATATCGCGGCAGAACAGTTCGACTTCGCCGCCTACGGCATGACGGTGCTGCAGAAAGACTGCTTTTACGGCACGCCATGGTTCACGGCCATGGCCGGTGCCGAGCGGCTGGCGGGGCCAACGATCAACCAGGCTTGTGCAACCGGCGCGCGGCTCCTGAGCACAGCGGCTGGCGAGATTGCACTGGGCGGGGCCGCTACGGCACTTGTCGTGTCCGGGGACCGCACCTCGAACGGACCGCATGTCTATTACCCTGCCCCTTCCAATCCCGGCGGCACCGGCAGCGCCGAAGACTGGGTGCTCGGCAGCTTCAACCATGACCCCTGGGCCAAGGGCTCGATGCTCGATACAGCCGAAAATGTCGCGCACCGCGAAGGCATAGACACGGCGGAACAACACGAAGTCGTTCTGTATCGCTCCGAGCAGTACCAAAAGGCGCTCGATTATGATCGTGCCTTTCAGAAGCTGTTTATGGACGGTGATTTCGAGGTCCCCGACGCCCGTTTTCGCAAGACGGTCAAGGTGCTGCACGGAGACAGCGGCATTTATCCGTCGGATGCAGCCAAAATCGCGGCTTTGCGCCCGGTTCGCCCGGACGGCAGTGTGACGTTCGCGGGTCAGACCCACCCGGCCGATGGCAGTGCCGGCATGGTTGTCGTGTCCAGTGCCGAACGGGCGGCGGAACTCTCGCCTGTGTCAGATGCCGCCCGGATCGAGATCGTATCATTCGGGCAGGGCCGCGAAGACAAGGGATTCATGCCCGCAGCGCCCATCGAGGCCAGCGCCAAGGCGTTGGCCCAAGCAGGCCTGTCCATCGGTGATATTTCGGTGATCAAATCCCACAATCCCTTTGCCGTGAATGACATCGCCTTTGCGCGGGCATTCGGGTTGGATTGGAAGGACATGAACAATTACGGCTGCTCTTTGATCTGGGGCCATCCGCAAGGTCCGACGGGCTTGCGGGCAATTATCGAGATGATCGAGGAACTGGTGCTCAAGGGCGGTGGATATGGGCTGTTTCAAGGCTGTGCAGCCGGCGATTCAGCATTGGCAACCATCATCAAAGTGTCGTGAGAACCCATTCCCCGGCTTCCGGCTTTCATGTCGTGCTTTACAATTTCAAGCGAAGACAGGTCAGACATAAATATAGGATGCGCATTCATGCCGGATAAGAGGCCCGAGCAAACCGACCTGGAAAAGCTGGACTTTGGCGGCCTGGAAAATTCGTCCGGTTTTCTGATTACACTTTCGCAGATTCTTGTGTTCCAACAGTTCAAGAAAGCACTTTCAGATCAGGGGATTCAACCAGGGCAAATCTCGGCGCTGATCCTCATCCACCACAATCCCGGCATCAATCACGGTACACTGGCAGAGGCGATCAGGTTCAAACCCGCGCATCTGACAAAATTGATCAAGTCACTGGACATGCAGGGTCTGGTGCGGCGCAGCACGGGGCGTACCGACCGCCGGGTCGCCGAACTGCACCTGACCCGCAAGGGACGCAACTTTGTCGAAGAGAAGGCCGCCATCATGTTTGCGCATGATGCGGCACGACCGGACGGATTGACCCCTGAGGAAAAGCAGGAGTTCATCCGGCTGTTGCGCAAATTTTTACGATTTTGCCCGGATGATGCGGAGATTGCCGAAAAATCCGGCTAGAGTTGATTCAAGCCTGGCGCGCTCTAGGTCTGTAACTCGAGAATGTCCGGCCCGACTTTGCGCAGGCTTCAATCAGGCGGCTGGGTTTCCAGATCAGCGGGTCTTCGATCGTCAGTGCGCGCAATTGCTCGTAAATTGCCTCGACGCCCAGTCTGTCTGCATACCACATCAAACCACCGCGCCAACGCGGAAAGCCAAAACCGAACACGCTCACCAGATCAATGTCGCGGGCTGAATGTGCAATGCCCTCGTCCAGAATATCAGCCGCTTCATTAATCATTGCCAGCAGCAATCGACTGCGGATTTCATCATCGCTGAACTCTATCCGCTCGACCTTGGCGAAATAGGCTTCTTCGCGCACCAGATCTTCGATCAGGGGATCAACCACCTTTCCGCCGCCGCCGGGATAACGGTACCAGCCGACGCCGACTTTCCTGCCCAGACGCCCCTCCTCCACCATGCGATCCGAGATCGGAATATATCGGCGGTTCGGGTCGCGGGCGCCTTCCTGGCGGCGCCGGTTTGCAAAGGCGACATCAAGGCCGGACAGGTCCAGCGCCTCATAGGGTCCCATCGCAAAGCCGAAGGCAACCATGGCTTCATCCAGCTCCCAGGGATTTGTGCCGTCCATCAGCAGAATATCCGCCGCTTCACGGTATCGCGTGACAATACGATTTTCGATGAGGCCGTCGCAGACACCGGCCTGGACCGGAACCTTGCCGAGTTTTCCGGCCAGGGAAAAACCAAGCATCAGAGCGCGTGCGGATGTTTCCCGACCCTGGACGATCTCCAGCAATTTCATCATGTGGGCAGGCGTGGAAAAATGCAGCCCGACGAGGCGTGCCGGATCCTGCAGTTCACGGGCGATCTCGTTGATGTCAAGACAGGACGTGTTGGTGGCCAGGACCGCGTCCGGACGCATCACCTGCTCAAGCGCGCCAAAGACATTTTTCGTCTCCTCGATGCTTTCAAAGGCCGCTTCAATGGCCAGATCCGCATCCTGCGCCCTGGAATAATCAACGGTGGCGGAAAATTTCCCGCGCCGCGCCGCTGCACCGGCCCCATCAATCAGGCCCCTTTTCAGGCTTGCAGCAATCATGGTCTCGACATTGCTGCGCGCCCGCGCCACGCTCTCATCATCGGTTTCCACCAGGGTGGTCCCTATCCCGGCATTCAGCAGGGCGCAGGCGATCTCTGCCCCGATTGTTCCGCCGCCGACCACGACACAATGGCGGATGTCAGGCGTCTGCACATCTGCAGCAAAGATCGCGGTCCCGGCTTCATGTTCAGCACGGGCGATGTGGCGAAGCGCGCGCGCCTGTTGGTTGCCCCGCAAACGCATCAAGGTTTCACGCTGCCGGGCAAAGCAATATGAAAGCGGCAGCCAAGGGCCAGTGCGCAGCCTGCGCCCAGTGCCGCGCCGTCGATGGCAGCAATCCAGTTCACTACGGATGTCTCGATCTTTGCTACAATGTCCACCAATTGCGGTTGTATCGGCTCTGCACCAGGCTCTCGTGCATCATCACCGATCGCAAAGGCCTGCCGCGTGCCGCTCAGAACGACGCGTTCAAGTCCGGTTTGTCTGGCGACCCGGGAAACCGCGTCTGCAAGGCCCTGACGCATTTCGATACCCATTTCGATACCCATGGCGTCCACCAAAGAGCTGTCCACCGCCACGTTTGCGACCGGCCCTACACGACGGAACGAAACGGGCATGCAGTTCTCCCTGGAAACCTGTTTAGGTGCAATACAGCCGATTCATTGTAGCCAACCGGCAAGGCGGACGGGCTTCTGGCTGTGTCGTCCTTGCGGAACGCAAGAGTAGCGCGATTTTCAGACGGCTTTTCAAGCCAGGAATTGTTGCGCTTCAATCAGGTTCATCAGATCGCAGGTCGACTGCTCCAATGTCTTTCCACTCGTATCCAGCTTGACGGTCGCCCGGTCATACATGGCCTCGCGACTGGCAAGCAGCGCCTTGAGTTGATCCATTGCTTCGGGATTGCCGATCATCGGACGCTCATCGCCTTGTGCTCGGACACGGCTCATATGCTCCTCGGGCGAGGCCTTGATCCAGATCGTGTGGAAGCCATTCAAAAGCGTGTTGTAGGCCAGGGGATCACCGACCACGCCACCGGCCACTGCCAGAATAAGAGTATCGTGGATGGCGATCACACGCTGAACGGCCTGTTCTTCCAGTTTGCGGTAGCCTTCCTGGCCGTAGAGCGCGATGACCTCGTTGACCGGCATGCCGCTGTGTTCTTCAATCTCCCGATTGAGCTCAAGGAAGGGCACGCCCAACCTGGCGCTGACGATCGTGCCCAATGTCGATTTTCCGGCACCGCGCAGCCCCAACAGGCAGATACGCCGGGTCTTTTTGCGTCCGGGCGTAACTGGATTGAGCAATTGCAGGACGGATTGCTGAATTTGCCCGTTCGACTGGCGATACAGGTCAGCGACGCGCAATGCGTCAGACGTCCAAGGGTCATCTTCACCGACAAACCATTCAATCTTGTGGTCCAGTGCAACCGCTATGCGCTGCAGCAACGCGATTGAAATATTGCCCTCGCCGGTTTCCAATTGCGCCAGATAGCGGGGTGAAACGCCGGACATCTCGGACAGCACCCGACGCGGGATGCCTCTACGCTCACGGGCTTTGCGCACGCGGTCGCCGACCCGCAGGATCAATTGGTTCACCACCAAGTCGATCGGCGCTATCTGTTCGACAATCTGCGCTTCGCCCCTGAAGTTCGTAATTTCCGCCATGCGCTCCGCCTGATATGAACAATAGTGCAAAATTAGCGCGAAATGCGGAAAATTTCAATGAAATTTGACCGGTTGTTCATGAATACTGGCAAAATTATGCATCATGCTTTTGGCAAAAGCGGATCAACAATCTGTCTGATTTCTGCAGGAACCGGTTGTTTCTGGAAGGCGTCAGCCACCGTAAACACGCAAACAAACCGCCCCTTGAAACATTCAATGGCATTCTGGCTGCCGATGACCTCGAATTCAATCGAGCTTTCGCCCAGCCGCATCGGGCGTACCTGACATTTGAGGCGATGGCGCGGGGTTATCGGTGATGTGAAATCCAGGCTCATATGAACAAATGGCGTGCCGATATTGCGGTCCAGCTCCATGTGGTACCAGCCACCCGCGCCCAGATAATGCTCCCACCAGGCATTGATTGCATCAAGCGCAAACCACGGAATGCGGGCCGTGTACACAATATTGGCCGGATCGCAATCGCCCCAGGTGACCCGGATTTCATGTTCGAAATGATGCGTCGCCTGATGGTGATCCGTCTGTTCGTTCAGCATCTCAATAGGTTTCCACGTGATAGCGACCCTCTTCGCGCATTGTATCGCGCAGTGCAACCCATTGGGTACCAATGCTCTCGGCTATATTGTTGAAAGCCTTCTCGACACCTTCCTCCATACCCCGCAGGCCGCAGATATAGATATGCGTATTTGGATCGGCCAGCAGTTCGGCAACTGCTTCTTCTTCGACCATCATCCGGTCCTGCACATATTCCTTCGGCGCGCCGGGGATACGGCTGAACACCATATGGGTGTGCAACAGGCTTTCGGGCACCTTTTTCAACGGCCCGAAATAGGGCAGGCTGTCGGCGTCGCGGGCGCCAAAAAACATCGTCATTCCGCCGGATTTGTTGCCCACCGTGCGCTGGCGGCGCATGGTAAAACTTCGCATGGGCGCGGACCCCGTACCAGTGCAGATCATCAAAAGCCGGGCATCGGGATCATCCGGCATCAGGAAGGTTGCCCCGAATGGACCGGTGACCTTGACCGTGTCCCCTTTGGCAAGATCGCAAATAAAGTTCGAACACACACCATGTTCTTCGCGTTTGACCGTCAGCGAAATGTTGTGAAAGTTCTCTCTTTCACCATCGCGCGGCGAGGAAACCGAATAGAGTCGCGGCAAATGCGGCTTGCCGTTTTCATCCGTGCCCGGCGGGATGATGCCGATCGACTGGCCCTCCAGGACCGGGAATGGCAGCGCCCCGAAGCTCAGAATGATGTGGCGGACATCAGAATCGCTTTCCTTGGCAGTCAGGCGGTAATTGCCCTGCACGCTGGCTTCTGCGGGCCTGTCCAGATTGTACATATTGACTGTCGGCTTGGCAGCGCGCGCCGGCGCGACCGACTTGCCCCCCACGCCTGAATGCGCATCGGCAAGGAGATCCGCCATCGCCTTGTCATAGACTTCAACGTCCGTTGCGGATCCGCCCTGCGGCGCAGCGATCTCTTCCTGCACCGGCATCTCTTCCCATTCGTATTGCTGTTCCAGCGAATAGGGTTCGGCCACCACGCGCCATTCATCAATGGATCCGGTGGGACAGACCGGAATGCAATCCATGCAGAAGTTGCAGATATCCGCGTTGATCACGACATTGTTGGCGTCATGTTCGATCGCGCCAACCTGACATGTCATCTCGCAGGTATAGCAGCGGATGCAGATCTCGGGGTCGATCAGATGCTGTTTGAAGGGCGTTGTCATATCAGTTTTTCACTTCCGCCATAATCAGGTCCGGGAGGAGCATCGCTTCGATCAGCGCCGTGCACAAACCACGACAATCGGCGCAGCCGAAACAGGCTTCTTTCAGCCGGGCAAGGTTCTGCTCCAGCTCTGCGGCCTTGAACGGATACCCGATCCTGCGTTCGATGTTCATCTCCCAACTCCTCCGGTACGGGCCGGCCGACGGTCCTTTTGACCGCCACCGGAACATGGATCAGGCCATATGCAGCTTGACGTATTCGAAGTCGCCCGGCTTGTTATCGATTCCCACCTTGGGTGGGCTGATCCAACCGGCATATTGTCCGGGTTCGGTGACCGACACCATCAGCGACTGGATAAAATCACCATCCGCATGGTTCGGCAACCAGTCCGCCATGCCCGCGTCGTATTCGGCGCCCGACACCAGATTTCCTTCGGGGTCGAAATTGTGACCGGCAAACACCCCGATCTTGCGGTTGAAGGATTCATGCGGCAGCTTCATTTCGAACTGAACACCCATTTTTGCGATGAGCTTGTTCCAGCGGCCGACTCCACCAGCAGCGTCACGGGAGTAATCGTCTCTCAGGCGCATGTTGATGGCGGTGAGCGCCGGCACTTCATGCTGCACCAGTTTGCCGTCAACCATGTCCCAAACCTTGTAGGTGTCGCCCTTGAGCTGGTGATCATCGTCAATCCGATGCTCCAGAAAGCGGCCCTTGATGCCTGAATTGAAAGCATTGGCGGCATTGGTCGAGACTTCCTGGCCAAACAGGTCCAGCGACAAGGTGTAGTGCAGGTTCATCTTTTTCTGGATAGTCGGCAGATCGATCACACCCAGCGCGCGGATCTTGTCGACGTCATAGGGATCCGTAATGCCGTTCTCATTCATCACCTGGCAGGTGCGCTCAATGGTGCGGCCAACGCCTGTTTCTCCCACGAACATGTGGTGGGCTTCTTCTGTCAGCATGAATCGGCAGGTGCGCGAGAGCGGATCAAAACCCGACTGTGCAAGGCTTTCCAGCTGCATCTTGCCGTCGCGGTCGGTGAAATAGGTAAACATGAAGAATGATAGCCAATCGGGCGTTTCCTCATTGAAGGCGCCCAGCATACGCGGCGCCTCTTCACTGCCCGATGATCGCAGCAGCAGGTCGTTGGCTTCTTCGCGGCCATCCTTGCCAAAATATTTTTGCAGCAGATAGACCATCGCCCAAAGGTGCCTGCCTTCCTCTACATTCACCTGAAACAGGTTGCGCATATCATAAAGGGACGGCGCGGTCTTTCCGAGAAACCGCTGCTGTTCAACGCTGGCCGGCTCCGTATCGCCCTGGATGACGATCAGGCGTTTCATCATGTTGCGATATTCACCCGGCACTTCCTGCCAGGCGGGTTTGCCCATATGTTCACCGCAGGGAATGGTCCGGCCTTCGACTTGCGGCGCCAACAGAATGCCCCAGCGATATTCCGGCATCTTCACGTAATCGAACTTGGCCCATCCCTTTGGGTCCACGCTGACAGCTGTGCGCAGATAGACCAGCGACTGCTGAAACTTGTCAGGGATCAGGTCGTTCCACCAATTGATATAACCGGGGTGCCACTTTTCCAGCGCCTTGAGCACGGTCTTGTCTTCGCTGAGCCCGACATTGTTGGGGATCTGCGTGTCATAGCTCACATTGATAAGATCTAGCATTGGTCTCTCCTGTATGTGTCAGCCCACGACCGCAACAGCGGAGCAGGTTGTCTGCCTCGCGCGGGTTACACGCGCTCCTTGTTGAAATCGCCGCGCACACCGGTTCCGTAGCGTTGCAGGGCGCCATCTTCTCCAACCGCATTGGGACGGATAAAAATCCAGTTCTGCCAGGCCGTCAGTCGTCCAAAAATCCGGGTCTCCATGGTTTCGGGGCCGGCAAAACGCAGATTGGCCTCCATGCCGGTCATGGCATCGGGAGAGAAGCTGGCCCGCTCCTCCAGGAAGATGCGGATTTCGTCTTCCCAGTCGATATCGTCCAGAATGGTCGTGACCAGGCCGAGATCATCAGCTTCACCGGCATCCAGCGCTTCACCCATGCGGGCCTGGGCAAGGCCCACTGATTCAGGCTCTCCGAGAAAACGCGTTTGCAGTCGGGTCAGGTCGTTGCCCATCGGCATGGGTCCGAAATTGGCATCGCTGAGGGTCACGGTAGCGATCCTGCGGTTGTCGCCTTCAAATTCCCCCTCCATCATGTAGGAACGGTCGACCGCAAACAGGATTTCGGCCAGAATTCCGGTGAAACAGGATCCATGCTCGACCAATGCCACCAGTGACCGGGAGGTGACGTCAAGGCGCTTGAGAATACGTTTCCAGTATTTGAGAACCTCGTTTGCCAGCCAGTGATCGGCATTGCTCATCAACAGCGCTTCGTGGGCGGCAAATTTCTCGGGATCTCCCTGGGAGCGGATGACCCACAGGCCCAGTTCCATCTCGTTGAGACGCAGATGCAAAATGGCATCATCCAGTTCGCGCGCCAGCCGCAGCATATAGGCTTGGTCACCCATGGCAAAAAAGGCATCCATGTCGGCAGGTGCGTCTGAATCGGGGCCATGCAGCGTGATCGTCACCTTGCCCCCCTTGCGGTCGACCTGGGCTTCCAGCGTCGAATAGGTCAGCGACCCATCCTCGCCGATGGTGCGGTTCAGTGGGGTCAGCTTTATACCTTCGGCAACATCGGCCTTGTGCGATGCGGCAGCGAATTCACCGGCGCGTTGCAGCACCACATCGTCGAATTTCGAATTGGGCACAATTTCGTCAACCAACCGCCAGTCAACGGCGCGCTGCCCTTTTACGCCTTCCTCGATCGAACAAAAAATATCGGCGCGGTCCCGGCGTACTTTGCGTTTGTCGGTCACGCGGGTCAGGCCGCCGGTGCCCGGCAACACTGCCAGAAGCGGCACCTCCGGCAAGGCAACGGACGAGGTGCTGTCATTGGTCAGCATGATGTGATTGCAGGCCAGAGCCAGTTCATAACCACCGCCTGCGCAGGCGCCCCTGACCGCCGCGATGTACTTCTGACCGGAATCGGCCTCTGCGGCTTCAAATGTGTTGCGGGTCTCATTGGTGAATTTGCAGAAATTCACCTTGTGGCCATGGGCCGCCTTGCCCAGCATGCGAATATTGGCGCCGGCGCAGAACACCCCCGGCTTGCCCGATCGCATGATCACCACCTTGACTTGCGGGTGCTCGAAACGCATCCGCTGCACGACATCGGCCAGTTCGATATCGACGCCCAGATCGTAGGAATTGAGCTTCAACTGGTAGCCTTCAAACAGGCCGCCGTTTTCATCGACATCCATGTAAAGATTGGCGACGGGGCCGTCGTATTCCACGCGCCAATGGCGGTATTGCGAAGGGTCGGTCTGGAAATCGATCTGCCTGGTCATTGCGCATCTCCTCAGTCGGCTCTTGGTCTGTTTTATAATGCTGAGTACCATCCTGTAAAGTCGACTTATGCATAATATCGCATTTTTTGGCCCTGCATTCTCAAAACCTCTCTGAATTTTGCATTATATTGCAGTTTTTCGGATTTTTGGACTGAAGCCCTAGCGATTCCAAATCGTCGGTTACTCCAGTCAATTTCATTGTGCCGCTCTCGTTTGCACAACCGGCTGTCTGCGCCGCCGCTGACCCGGGCGGTGACCAGCAAAGCTTCATCGTCAGGCGATCCTCACTTCTTCAGATTCAATGCGTTGCAGCCGCGCGGCAAATTCCGAGATGGCGGACAGGGTCTTTTCAGGTTGATCGAGAAACGGCGCGTGGCGGCAATCTTCGAGGATTTCCACATCGACCGGCGCATAGCTGCGGCTGGCCACTTCATCGATTTGCGCCAGCGTACCATACTGGTCATGGCGCCCTTGCATTGCCAACACCGGGATACGCAGATAATCGATGACATCAGCAACATTCCAGTCCTTGAAGTCCGGGTGCAGCCAGACGTCATTCCAGCCCCGAAAGGTCAATTCGGCATCGCGGTGATACCGGGCCATGCGCTGCGCCAGATTGCCGGAGGCAAAGGCCTCTTTCGCCTTGGCGATCTCCGACAGTCCCACGTCTTCAGTGAAAAAATGCGGCGCCATCAGAACCAGACCACGCACCCGGAAATCCGTCACACTTCCGGCATAGATCGCGGCAATCGTGGCGCCGTCCGAATGGCCCAGCAAGATGCCGCGCTGAAAGCCGATCTGATCCAGCACCTGCGGCAAAACATCCATTGCCTCGCGTGTCATATAGTCCAGCGGACGCGGCAAATCGGCCGGATCCGACTGGCCATAGCCGGCTCGGGAATAGGCCACGACGCCCCAGCCTGTTGCATCGGCCAGCTTTTCTGGAAAGTCGCGCCACAGCGCCAGACTGCCCAGTCCTTCATGCAGAAGCACAAATGTCGGGGCCTGATCCGGCGGCGGCCCATAACAGGCATATTCCAGATTGCGGCCCTGAATGCTCAGGGGTGCGGGCGGGTTTTTATTCCAGGAAACGGGCCATGCAACGGGGGCCATTCAGGTCTCCTGCCGCAGTTTGAAGCGTTGAATTTTTCCAGTCGCGGTCTTGGGCAGATCATCGACCACATCAATCCAGCGTGGATATTTCCACATGCCGATCCGATCTTTCACAAACGCCCTCAAGTCCCCCAGACCGGCGGCATCATGCCCCTCTTTCAGGACAATATAGGCCTTGGGTTTTTCCAGCCCTTCCTCGTCTTTCCAGGCCACCACGGCAGCCTCAAGCACGCCCTCATGCGCCATCAATGCCTGCTCCACTTCGAATGGGGCCACCCAGATTCCCGACACCTTGAACATGTCGTCCGTGCGCCCGCAATAGATAAACCTGCCATCTTCCGTCTGCTCGTATTTGTCACCGGTGCGGGTCCAGTGCCCCTGAAAGGTGGCCTGGGATTTGTGACGGCGATTCCAGTATCCATCCGCTGATGACGGCCCGCGCACCAGCAATTCGCCGACCTCTCCAGTCGCGACTGCCTCGTCATGTTCGTCCACCAGACGCACTTCGTATCCGGGCACAGCCCTGCCCGACGATCCATAGACAATGTCGCCGGGACTGTTTGAAAGGAAGATGTGCAACATTTCCGTCGACCCGACGCCGTCAATAATATCAACGCCCCAGGACTCTTTCCATCGCTCGCCGACTTCGCGGGGCAGAGCCTCGCCCGCCGACGTACAGATCCGCATATGGGTCACTGGCTTGACTTCCAGCTTGTCCCATGCGGCGTTCAAAGCAACAAACAGGGTGGGAACGCCGCAGAATACCGTTGGCTGCTCGTTTGTAAGAATGTCGATAACGGCCTCCGGGGTCGGACGCCCGCTGTTGAGAATGGTCATTGCGCCCACCGACATCGGGAAGCTCATGCCATTGCCCAATCCATAGGCAAAAAACAATTTGGCGGCCGAATGAACGACATCATCTTCGGCGATGCCGATAATCTGTTGGCCAAATGTATCAGCCGTCGCCTTGAGGCTGGAATGCACATGGCGCACCCCTTTGGGCGCTCCGGTCGAACCGGAGGAATAGAGCCAGAAGGCCAGTTCATCCCCATCGGCCTCAACCGTCTCAAGGCGTTCTGCGCCGTTGATGAAGTCGGCGTAGCTTTCAGTTCCATCCGGTGCCTCGCCGATAACAATGATGGCGCGCAGAAACCGGTTACCCTCAACAGCGGGCGCGACCACATCCCACTGGGCCGCAGACACCACCAGAATCGAGGCGCGACTGTCGGTCAGCATGGCTTCATAAACGGATGGCGACAGGAGCGTGTTCATCGGCACGGGAATGGCCCCGGCCTTCAGCGCCCCCCAAAATATGATCGGGAACTCAATCTGATCGCGTACGATCATCGCAATGCGTTCTTCGCGCCGCACCCCGCGCCGGTCGAGCGCGCCGGCAAAACGGGCCGTTTCCTCAGCCAGTTGGCCATAGGTCAGGCTGCGTTTGAGCCCATCGGCTTCGCGAAATGCGACCTTGTCCGCCCGCCCTTCATCGAGATGGCGATCCACGAAATAGGTCGCTGCATTTTGTGATTGCGGCATGTCGTTCCTCCCTGAACCTGTCCCGGGCGAACCGGCGACACATTCCCTTGGTTGCCATTCAATTCGATCGCGCCTTCGAGCAGAAAACAAAAACACATGGGCATGCCTGCATTGCGTGCAGCAAACATGCCCGCAAGGTCATTGAACTGTGTTTCCGCCATTGGAGCTCCTCCCCAAATCGCTGAACGCTTTATGCTCTATAATTCCTTATACTTCAAATAACGCAATGATCACTTCGAATTTATGCATTTTTTTGCACAATCTGCTGATTGGTGCCTCCAGCCATTCAATCAGCACACCGAAAGCCCCCTCCCCGACGGACCTATCCAGCCGTATGGCCGGTGACTAACTCGGCAGCAGGAAAAGCGTGATGGCCGGAAAAAGCACCAGCAGGATGACGCGCACGATATCCGATGTGACGAAATAGGCCACGGCCTTGTAGGTCTCGGAGATGGGGGTATCGCGGTCCATCGCATTGATGATGAACAGATTCATCCCCACAGGCGGCGTGATCAATCCGACTTCGACCACGATCAACACCAGAATGCCGAACCAGATCGCCAGATGTTCCATGCTGAGTCCAAAATCCAGCACGGCAATCACCGGGAAAAAGATCGGGATCGTCAGCAGGATCATTGACAGGCTGTCCATCAGGCACCCAAAGATCAGGTAAAAAACCAGGATGATGGTCAGTACGACCCAGGGGCTGAAGCCCTGACTGACCACAAATTGCGATATCTCCTGTGGCACCTGCGTGCGTGCGAGAAAGCCATTGAACAATCCTGCGCCCAGGACAATGAAAAAGATCATGGCCGTCGACCGCGCCACCATCACAAAGCTTTCAGCCAGCGTCTTGAGGGTCAGCCCCTTGTTCAGCCAGGCAATCAGACCGGTGCCGAAAGCTCCCACGGCAGCACCTTCCGTTGGCGTGAACCAGCCCAGATAGATACCGCCGACGACGCTTCCAAATATCAGCATGACCGGCCACACGTCGAGAAGCGCGCGCCAGCGCTCATTCATCGGCACCGGAGGGCGTGTACCTGCCGCGTCCGGGTGCAGACGCACATAGATGGAGATCACCAACACGTATCCGACGGCAGCAAGCAGGCCCGGAATCATCGCTGCCAGAAACAGTTTGGCAATATTCTGCTCGGTCAGGATTGCATAGATCACCAAGACGATGGATGGCGGGATAAGGATCCCCAGGGTTCCGCCCGCTGCCAGTGTGGCGCTGGCAAATCCGCCGGAATAGCCATAGCGGCGCAGTTCGGGTAGCGCCACCCGGCCCATGGTGGCCGCCGTCGCCAGGGATGAACCGCAGATAGAACCAAATCCCGCACAGGCGCCCACCGCCGCCATGGCAACACCGCCGCGACGATGACCGAGCCAGCTTTCGGCGGCCTTGAACAGCGACTGGCTCATCCCACCCAGGGTCGAAAATTGTCCCATCAGAAGAAACATAGGCACGATCGACAGCGAGTAGCTGGAAAATGCGGAAAAGCTCTCGGTCTTCAGCTTGGCCAGGACGATATCCGGACGCCCGTCCACCAACCCAAGGCCGACCGCTCCGGTGACGAACATGGCCAGTCCGATCGGCACGCGCAGGAATATCAGGATCAGAAGCGCCGGAAACGAGACCAGGCCTATTTCAAGGTTGGTCAATGTTCAGCTCCCTCGGCAATCGGGATAATCACGCGTCCCGTCAGCGCTTCAACAACGCGCGCACAGGCCATGTAGACCGCGACAACAGCTGCGACCGATGCCCCCAGAAGGCTGAGCGCATAGGCCCACCAGATCGGGAATTCCAGCAGGAAGGTCGTCGTTCCGGTGCGGATCTGGCTATACATGCCATCCTTCAACTTGATTGCAATGGTCACCATGACCAGAGCGAAGACGATTTCGATGATCATCCCCCACAGGCTGTTGGCCTTTTCGGGCAACCAGGATGTGAAAATTTCAACAGAAGCATGACCACCCGTAATATGGCAAAGTGGCATGAAGGCAAAGATGGTGAATGCGATGCCGGCCTCCACGAGTTCAAAGTCACCGTTGACAGGCCCGATACCCAGGGCAAGAAGCCAGGCAGCCACTCCGGAGAGAGCGCCATCGAACAGGGGGCCGTGCAGGATGGTGTTCAACGAGCGTCCGAGGATGGATACGCAGATGAGCAGGATGAGGAGGGTGAGAACGGAACCTCCCAGAATTGCCATAAGGCGGGATAATCCCGTAAAAAATCGGTGCATTCCACCCCTCCCAGGCGTCAATTCTCAGCATATGAAGGCCGCGGCAGGTTTCCCGACCGCGGCCTGAAGCCCCTTGGAGCTTATTTGTTGGCTTCGTATTCAGCCATCAGCGCGCGCGCCTGATCAATCAAGGCCTGACCGTCTTTACCCTGCTTTGCCATGTCTGCAATCCAGGTGGCATAGATCGGCTGGACCAAAGCTTCCCATTCCGCCGCCTGCTCTTGCGTGACAGTAACGATGTTGTTGCCAAGATCAACAGCCGCCTGCCGGGCAGGTCCGTCCGCATCAGCCTGGGTACCGCCGGCGAAAACAGAGAAATCAAGACCTGAATTCTGATCGACAACCGTCTTCAGATCGTCGGGCAGATTGTCGTAGGCGCCCTTGTTCATCGCCAGGACAAAGGTCAGATTGTAGAGCGCAGGTCCCTGAAACTCGGTGTGGTTATGGACCAATTCGGGAACCTTCAGCGCAGCAGTCACCTCCCAGGGGATGGTGGTCCCGTCAATCACGCCCTTGGACAGTGCCTCGGACACGGCAGGAACGGGCATGCCGACCGGCGTCGCACCGACCAGTTCGAGAAGCTGGTTCACCAGACGCGAACCGCCACGAATCTTCATGCCCTGCAAGTCGGATGGAACCAGAACAGGTTTGCTGGTGTGGAACATGCCGGGTCCGTGTACCCATGTGCCAAGGATATGGAGATCCGAGAACTCGGAATCCTTCATATGCTCTTCGAACATTTTCCAATAGGCATAGGACGCTGCGCGCGCGTCCGACACCATGAAGGGCAGTTCAAACACTTCCGTTGTCGGAAAGCGGCCCGGCGTATAGCCGACCACGGTCCAGACAATATCGGCAATGCCGTCAACAGCCTGATCCATCAATTCAGGCGGCTTGCCGCCCAGTTGCATCGACGGGTAACGCTCGATCTTGATACGGCCATCGCTGTCAGCCTCGACCTTGTCGGCCCATACATCCAGAACCAGTCGAGGCACATTGGCCTGCGCCGGCAAGAACTGATGCATACGCAGGGTTACTTCCTGCGCAATTGCCGATGTGGCTGTCAATCCGCAAGCCAGGGCAAGCGTTGCCCCACCCAGCAGGCCCATGAGTGTTCTACGAGTGTTCATTTGGTTCCTCCCTTTTGAACGATATAAACATAATTTTTGTATTATAGTGCCACTTATGTCATATAATGCGTAAATTGGCTAGATGATTTTTTGATTGCAGGCACGGGCGACAAGGCATGAGCAACGCCTCCTGAATTGCCGGGTCGCCCAGAATGTCTTTGCGATAATTGAAAACAAAGATGTCACCATCATCCTGCAAACCGCAGATCTTGCCGTTCGCGGTCATCTGGTTGTCGCGGTATACGGGCGCAATGGTCACGAGGTATTCACAGCAGCCATATTTATCCACATAGGGACCGAGATCTTCAAGTGCTCCGCCACGCACAAGATCCGGCATCCAAGACGGGACACACTTGAGCGCATCATAAGCGCCCGTTCCTGCGCGATGTTCTGAAGCGTCTGGGTAAACAATTCGCCGCCCGGCACTTCAATCACTTTCACTTTGAGGCCAGTCAACTCTTCATAGATCGGGCCGGCAAAGTTTAGTGAGTCCAGCGATTGCAGCCCCGCCTCCCGGCTCACTATAATTTCCGTTCCGGCGTATTTCTTGGCGGCTTCCACCACTATGTCTGCCGTGAACTCCGCTCGCACCTGCCCCGCAGCCGCAAGTGCACCCACGGACACAGCCGCAGCAGCGATCCCGCGGATCAGATTAATTCTCCCCATATCTACCTCCCCTGAAAGGTCATTGGCTGGCCGAGAAAGGCACCGCTTTAACGCCGACACACCCAGCATCCTGACAAACATTGCAGATCATCAATCCAGTTGTAGTTGGTGACGTCTTTCAAGTGAAAGCCCTGCGTCTGGACTGGGATAGGCATTGATGAACGGCACCCGGCAGGCCGGCTTTCACCCAAACGCCGCAGTGACGGCGTAACTATCAGCACGCCCATCAAAGGTCGTGGTCGCCTGGAAATTCAGTGCCCACATTCGCAGTTCCGTGGCAAACAAATGGGCGCCGCTGGCGTCAAATGATCGATGCGGATGGACTTCCGGGCGCCCGCCAATCGACCAACTTGACATTTGATTTGCAAAGGCTCAGGCTTCCCCTATGTACGTGACCAAACAACAGCTGCAGATATATTTCAGGGTATGCCCCATCGCGGGCATTTGACCCCCGGCTTGGTCGCGTCGCGCCCCAGTCGAGGGGTATAGGCTCGTTTCACACATTGCTGATGACCGAAGCCAGATACGCGACATACATTTCCAGATTTACCATTTTGAACTCAGCGACGCCATAGGTGCGCGCTCGGTTCACGTTCCAATGAGGAGGCCAACTGATGGCTCTCGCAACCAGAAAAAAACAAAAGCCCGCAATCACCATGACGCGCTCCGATCATCAACGGCTTTCGAACCTCGCCGAATCCCTGCCCACTTCGGCTGTTTCGGTAGCCGGCGAACTCTTTGTCGAACTCGATCGGGCGCGCATCGTCACAGACGGGAGAATTTCAGACAATATCGTGCGGATGCGATCCGTTCTGCGCTTTACCAGCGATCTGGGTGAAGACAGATCCGTCACCCTGGTCATGCCCGGTGAGGCAGATATCGCGAAAAACAGGATCTCGATCCTCACACCGATAGGCGTGGCGCTGATCGGCCTGTCTGTGGGACAGTCTATCGACTGGACTGCACGTGACGGGCGCGTCCACCGTCTGACCGTTGAAAGCGTCAACGCACCCGGTGCAATATCCAGGATGCCCGTATCAGCCGCGCTACAGTCATGAACGGAATTCGCTTTCTGCCCCGCTTCTCTTTGATGGGTGGTTGCCTCATCGCAGGATTCTAGCCCCTGCGTCGCTGCCTGCGGCCAGGGGATCCTCCAAACCAAGTTCATTCGTTAAAAGCGTTCCCACTTGAGGAGCGATGGAGACCTGCGATGTCAAACCAGACCTGCACCCTTACCAACAGGGATTTCACCACCCTTGAATTCATGCGTGCCCGTTGCCGCGGAACAGAAGACCCGCTCGCGCCGATCCTGAAGAGAAAAATCGATACGGCGCGCGTGGTGTTCCAAAGTGATGTCCCCGCGCATGTCGCGACAATAAACAGCCGCGTCATTTTTCGTGTGAATGGGAGCGCCTCGGATACGCGGGTAATCTCTAAAGACGGATCGGCTTACCCCGTCGGCATATCGCTCCCCGTTACCACTGCGCGAGGACTGGCGTTGATCGGCCTTGCCGAAGGCCAGGCGTTCATCCTGCTCAACCAGGAGGGCTGCGAAGAACGCATCTTTCTGGAGAAAGTCCTGTATCAGCCAGAAGCGGCAAGACGCAAAAGGCAAGGTGTGGAAAACCCGGCGCGCGCCAAACCCACGCTCAAACTTGTTCATGGCTCGCTCGACACCCCATAAATGTGTATCGCAGGCAGACAGGAGGACTTTGACGATCCTGGACCGTCTGCAGCGTAAACACTTGCGGGGCGCATGCCGACAAATACCAACCAGTGCGCCACCAACACATTGTCGTGGCAACAGCCTTGTTGAATGTATGCGCGACACAATGGCGGGCGAAGGGGTTCTCTTTCCTTCCCCGCGATTACAACCGCTGAGTCCTTTTCCTACTTTTTGATTACTCGCATGGACGGCCCTCAAGTATTACGCTCTACACTGCAACGTGGCCAAAGAAGGCAGCAACCCGACGTGCAGCGCTGAAAAGCCGCTCAATCTCGCTGTGCTGCCATGGCTAAACGGCTGGCAACGGCCTGGGCCGCCTGCTCCATTTTCAATGTGCATTGTTCAAGCTGTGCCGTATCCAGCCAACCGGTGATGAATGCGGCGCTGATTGCGGCGGCCGGGTGGCCGTTGTCATCGCGCACGGCCACGCCGATGCCGCTGACGCCATGGGTGAAAAGCCCCTGATGACTGGCATGCCGTCCCTCCCGCGCCAAAGCCAAAGCCCGATTGAATGCCGCTTCATCAAAAGAGGGCCTGGTGCGAAAGCGTGGCATGTTGCGCGCGACAATGGCTGCAATTTCATTATCAGACTGGGCGGCCAACAGCGCCATACTGCCAGCGCCGAGACCCAGCGGATGCCGCGACCCGACCTCAAGCACCAAGGTACGAATCTGTGCTCCGCTCTCAACACGCGCCACGCAGACAGCGTCATCGCCGGAACGCACACTCAGATAGATCGTCTGACCGATTTCAAGACTGAGCGAATCAAGGATGTCGCCGGCGACCAGGTCCAGCGAATGACGGTGTGAGGCGCTCAAACCCAAGAGGGCCAGATCCGAACCCAGGAACACCCGTCGGCTGCCCTCAGCGCGTTCCAGCCAACCGAGTTCCTCCAGCATCTGAATCACCCGGTAGACCGTGGGCCTCGGCAGGCCCGTCGCCCTGACGATGTCTGCCGCCGAAACGCCCTTTTGCCCACCCGCGGCAACGGCACGCAATATCCGGGCTGCCCTGGAAAGACTGCCTGTCTTCCCCATGGGCTCCAGATTCGCTGCAGTTTCCAATCCGTCAGGCGCTTTGAGCTGTGTGGTCGTCGCGTATGCAATGAAAGATTTCATAAAATTTCTCATTTAATGGACGTTGCCAACATAATGCTAAACAAGATAAGTAATTGCAATAGTCACCATCAATTTCAGGAAATACGAAATAATGGAGGGTTTTCGCGTCCAGTTTTTGGCTTCCACAAGGCAATATGAAGATCAATCGAATTCATTCGATTTACATTTTGTCCGATAATTGGACATTGGGCCTTGCCGAAAAAGGGCGATGGAATATTTCGCGAGATTGGCGTTGCTATCTGCGAGATGCCTTCCTGTTCATCAGCAGCCTTCGTTTCTGGAGGTAGGCGAAACGCCACTCAGGCGCGTACGGACGCCCGTCCGTGAAAAATGACCGCATCGAAAGGTACAAATATGAATGAGATGATTGATACACAGGTTCTGGTCATTGGAGCTGGCCCCGTCGGACTAACGCTCGCCCTCGACCTTGCATCGCGGGGCTTGCAGGTGACGGTGGTGGAAACCCGCACGTTCGGCGAGGCGCCCAGCGTCAAATGCAATCATGTTTCCGCCCGTTCGATGGAGATTTTTCGTCGTCTGGGTGTCTCTGAAAAGGTGCGGGCCGCTGGCCTGCCGGATGATTTCCCGCACGACGTGTCCTATCGCACGTCGGCCACAGGCATCGAACTGACACGGATCAAAATCCCGTCCCGCAACGGCCGCAAGAGCGGGGCGGAGGGCCCCGATACGGCCTGGCCGACGCCTGAACCGCCGCATCGCGTCAACCAGATCTATCTGGAGCCGGTGCTGATCGAACAGGCCGCAGCCGCTGCTGGTATTCGCCTGATGAACCGCACCGAGATCGTCGAATTCAATCAGGACGAGGACGGCGTAACCGCAATTGCCCATGATCTGGAAACGGGTGAAAAGACTGCAATCCGCAGCGATTTCATGATTGGATGTGACGGTGGACGGTCTTTCGTGCGCAAAGAAATCGGCGCCCGCTTCATTGGTGATGCCGTAGTCCAGCGGGTGCAATCCACCTACATTCGCGCGCCAGGCCTTCTGGATTTGCTGAAAGCCGGTCCGGCATGGGCGATGTTCTCACTCAACCCGAGACGCAGTGGCAATACATACGCCATCGATGGCAAGGAAAAATGGCTGGTTCACAATTATCTGCGGGACGACGAACCGGATTTCGAGTCCGTCGACAGGGATCGGTCGATCCGTACCATCCTGGGGGTTGACGATGACTTCGAAATCGAAGTGCTCAACAAGGAAGACTGGTTTGGACGCCGCCTTGTTGCGGACAAGTTCCGCGACCGCAGGGTGTTCATCTGTGGCGACGCCGCGCACCTGTGGGTGCCCTATGCAGGCTACGGAATGAACGCCGGCATCGCTGACGCCGCGAACCTCGCGTGGTTGATGGCAGCCCATTTGCAGGGCTGGGCGCCAATCGAAATCCTGAGTGCGCATGAAGCCGAACGTCAGCCGATCACGGAACAGGTCTCGCGGTTTGCCATGAACCACGCCCACAAGATGGCGCAGCAACGTGGCAGCGTTCCTGCAGATATTGAAGCCGAAGGGCCGGAGGCAGAGCACAAGCGCGCCGAACTGGGCCGCCGTGCCTACGCGCTGAATGTCCGGCAATATTGCTGCGGTGGGCTCAATTTCGGCTATTATTACGACACGTCTCCGATCATTTGCTACGATGGTGTGGCCCAACCGGATTATTCGATGGATATGTTCGAATCATCCACCGTTCCAGGCTGCCGAGCCCCGCATTTCTGGTTCGAAGACGGACGCTCGCTTTATGATGCGATGGGTGATGGTTTTGCATTGTTGCGGCTTGATCCCGACGTGGATGTCTCGCCTTTTGAAACTGCGGCGACGCAATGCGGCTTGCCCTTCAAGGTGCTGGAGGCGACTTCCGATGAAGCGGGGACGGCTTACAGCAGCAGGCTTGTACTGGTGCGGCCCGACCAGCATGTGGCCTGGCGCGGCGACACGCTACCGAAGGACACCCCTGCGCTGGTCGATACGATACGGGGTGCAGGCACGACGGCAGCGTGATCACATGGAAACAGGTCGGGCGCGTCAGCGCGCCCAAACGCCACCCCTTCGGCCTTCAGTCGTTGATGTGAGAGAGTTTCCTGAGAAGCACCAGGAGCTTGTCATAATCCTCGTAGCCAAAGGCTTCAACGATCCCCTTGTTGATCCTGGTGCTCTCTTCGACCAAGGGCGCCATCACCACCTTGCCGTGCTCAGTCAGAACCACGTAGCTCGCCCGCAGATCCGAGGTGCTTGCGATCCGCTCAACCATATTGCGCTGTTCCAGAGATTTGAGAATCCTCGAGATACTCACCTTGTGGATGCAGGAACGGGCCGAGATTTCCACCGCCGTCAGTGAATTCTGGTCGCAGAGCAGCCGCAGCACCCGCCACTGCTGCTCAGACAGTTTCTGCCTGTGCAGCAGGGTCCGAAACCGTGAAACCACCGCTTCACGTCCGCGCGTGCAGGCAATCGCAAGGGAACGATCCATATATTTCAGATCACCCATGACTCTGTTATATTTTTCTTCGGCCTTTTCGGACTTGTTCATACGAATATTGCCTGTTTCACTTTCTGGATTTTCGCCCCTGGATCCCGGATCATGGAGAGGATAGAAGTCGCACCCGCAGATTGCAATTCGCAAGCGAACGAAGATCTACGCGCGACCAAAGAGCATCTTTCCGGGATTCATGAGACCCTGCGGGTCAAATGTTTCCTTCACTCTGGTCAGAAGATCGTATTCAACATCGCTCTTCTGGCGCTTGACCTGATTGCGAAATAGCGCGCCAACCCCATGTTCGGCAACAACCGAGCCGCCAAACGACCAGATGAGTTCATCGATGACATCGTAGATCTCATCCTTGACGCCGGTTTTGCCAATCTCAGGGTCGAGATAGGCCGTATAGTGGATGTTGCCATCCCCGACGTGACTGACTGCATAGCATATCGCATCAGAGCAAAGCCCATGCACCTTCGCCTGTGCAGACAACAGAAAATCAGCTATGCGATCAACGGGGACCGACACGTCCCATTTGAGCATCGTATAGTCTTTGAAATACTGATGCGGGATCATCTGTTCGCGCAGTTCCCACAGGTTTCGCTCCTGCGTTCCGGAGCTCGCCAGCACCCCATCAGCGATCACCTCCCTGTGCAAGCCTTGCTCGAAGAGAGACATCAGGTGCTCCTCCACGCTGCCGCGATCAGACATGCGAATGAGCACGTACCAATCGGCGCGTGCCTCCATTGGGCGCTTGATGTCCGGATAGCGTTGCAGCGCTTTTTCGATGCCGATGCCTGGCATGAGTTCGAAGGCTGCCAGCCGCTCACCGGCAATCTGGCGTCCCAACTGATAGAGCTCGATCAACCGCGACACATCCGAGAGTGCAACCATCATGGACTGGGACACTGCCTGCTCGGGATGCAGTTTGAAGGCCAGCTTGGTGATAATTCCCAACGTGCCCTCCGAGCCAATAAACAATTGCTTGAGATCAAATCCCGAATTGTCCTTTATCAACCGGCGCAAGCCGTTCCACACCCGACCATCGGGTAGCACGACTTCCAGCCCGAGCACCTGTTCACGGGTCGTCCCGTAGCGCAAAACGTTCAGCCCGCCACCATTGGTGCCAACCGCTCCGCCAACAGTTGCTGCGCCGCGTGCGCCCCAATCAGGCGCAAACAACAGCCCATTTTGCGCCGCCGTCTCCTGCAGCACCTGCATCACGCAGCCTGCTTCCACAGTCACCGTGGCATTGGCAACATTCAGGTCGATGATGCGGTTCATCCGCTTTAGCGAGAGCACAATTGTCGGTGATTTTTCTGTCGGAATTGCCATGCGGCAGAGGTTCGTATTGCCGCCCTGGGGCACGATCGCAATCCCGTTTGCACAACACACAGCGGTGATTCTGGAAACTTCCTCAGTCGATTCCGGTCGCAAAACGAGCAAACAATCTTCGCCGGAACCGGTGATATCGCCTAGCATTTCGGGAGCATCCTCGACGGCCAACCAGCCTTTTTCACCGACGATAAGCTTCAGTTCTTCAATGATTTTTTCCATTTTTTGCGACTCTTTCCTAGGTTCTCCAAACCGCCATCGGCTGGCCTGTTAACTGGCGAATAAGGCCGTGGTCCAATTGCGATTTTACACTGACAACAGTTTTTCCCATTTGACGGCGCCTGGCAATAAGGTTAACATGTTTATTAGAAAGCAAGCACTATTCATTGGAGGAAAAACATGAAAATCAAGCAAGCTATCGCCCTCGCAGCTGTTGCATTCTGCACTCTGCAGCAACCAGCACAGGCTGAATTCAAGAACATAACAATCGGGACAAACCCCTCAGGGTCCTCGTTCTACCTGATCGGAAGCGGCTTTGCGAAGCTGTTCCAGGAAGAACTGGGTGTTCGCACCAATGCACAGCCCTTTGCCGGGTCTTCGGTCTATCTGCCTGCCATCTCTGTGGGCGACATGACACTTGGACTTGCATCGACAGTGGACTCAGGCCTGGCCTATACGGGCGGCGCCGGATACCCGCAGAAGCTTCCCAACCTGAGGGCCATCGCCAACGTCTGGAACATTCCCTACGCATTCATCACCCGTGCCGACTCCGGCATCATGACCGCCGACGATCTGCGCGGCAAGCGCGTGATGGGCGAACTTCCTGCGTCGCAGGCCCTGACCGAGATCAACAAGGCCATCGTCGCTTCGGGTGGGCTGAAGCTTGAGGATGTCGATTTCATGACCAGTGGTGGCCTGATGGACGGTATCAATGCCGTTGTTGAAGGTCGCGCTGATGCTGCCCCGGTGGCGACATCCATGCCGGTTCTGGTTGAATCACAGGCATCCGTTGATGGTGGTCTGCGGATCGTCGGCAACGGCAGCCTCGGCAATGATGCATTCTTCGCCAAATCAGTGGCTGGTGTATCCGCAGGCGTCGTCAAGGAGAACGAAAAGCGTCCCTACATCATCGGTGAAACACCCGTTGTGACCTACAATACACTTCTGGTCGGCGCAGAAGCCATTTCGGATGATGATGCCTACGCTCTGGCCAAGACGCTCTACGACAACTGGGAAACGATGCAGAAAAACATTGGCCAATTGCGCAGCGTTCCGAAAGACAAACTGCCGCTTGCGACCTCATCAATCCCCTACCATGCAGGCGCCGTCAAGTTCTACAAGGAAGTCGGCCTCTGGAACGACGCGCACGAAGCGAACCAGGCTCGGTTCTAATCTTCAAACCTCAAGAGCCTTTCCCGTCACCTGCGAACGACGGGAAAGGCCACTATTGTTTAGCCCGGGTGGAGTTTCATGGAACGGATCAATCACATCGTCCTCGTCGTGACGGTGATAGCCGCACCGGTGATCGGCGTACTTTGGGCGCTCAACGTGCCTCAGATGCTCGGGCTTTCTTTTGTGACACAGCAGATTGTCGCCGTCATGCTGGGTCTGGCTGTTGCCGGTGGACTGTTGTCGCATCCCTATCCCCGAACACTGCCAATTATTGATCTGATCCTTGCTCTGGCCGGTGCAGGAACGTGGATCTGGTACGCTTACAACTTCAAGGGCTGGATGGTGACCATGGCCTACCGGACGCCCGATATGTGGATTCCGGGCGCCATCGCTCTGGTATTGATGGCTGAAGCCCTGCGCAAATCGATGGGTATTGTGATTGCCGCGCTGGTCTGGGTCATTGCCGCCTATGGTTTCTTCGGCGACATGATACCAGGCCTGCTGGAAGCCTCTGTTTTTGCGCCGACGCGCACAATCCTCTACCTCTACGCCGACAGCAATGGCGTTCCCGGCCTGGTGATCACGGTGATCGTCACACTGGTGCTGCCCTTCATGGTCTTCGGCAAGGTGCTTGAAGTCGCCAACGGCATGACTTTTTTCAACAACCTTGCACTTGGTGCCGTCGGACACCGTCGCGGCGGCCCGGCCAAGGTGGCAATTGTCGCCTCCGGCTTCTTCGGAACGATGTCCGGCTCGACCGTGGCCAACATCATGTCCACCGGGGTGTTCACAATCCCGATGATGATCCGCACCGGCATGACCCGGGTCCAGGCCGCAGCGATCGAGGCCGTGGCATCGAACGGCGGCCAGATTGCCCCACCGATCATGGGTGCGACCGCCTTCATCATGGCCGAAGTGCTGCAGGTGCCTTACTCCGAAATCGTCATTGCCGCTTCGATCCCTGCCTTTCTCTATTTTCTGGTGCTCTTCTTCAAGGTCGATGCCATGGCCAGCGCCAACGGATTGACCGGGCTCGACAAGTCCGAGATCCCATCGGTCAAGGAGACGCTCAAGGGTGGATGGGAAATCCTGATCTCAATTGCGGTCCTGTTCTACATGCTCTTTGGTACGGGTTATAATCCCGGTCTTTGTGCGCTGATCGCGTCAGCAACCATGCTGGTGGTCTACTCGGTGAAAATCGGCTTCCGCTACGACCTGCCCCTGCTGGGCCGCGCTCTGTTCAATCTGGGCCGTGAGCTTGGACCCCTGTTGCTGATTGGTGGCGCTGCCGGTGTCATCATCGGGCTTATGAACTCCACCGGCTTTGCTTTTCAACTCTCTCTGGCGCTCACCCATATGGCCAGTGCCTACGGTCTGATCGCCCTGCTTCTGCTCTCTGCGCTGGTGGCGATCATCCTCGGCATGGGGATGCCCACGGCCGCGGTTTATATCGTGCTCGTCACCGTTGTTGCACCGACCATGATTGATCTCGGCGTCGCACCGATTTCCGCACATATGTTCCTGCTGTATTTCGGCCTGATGAGCATGGTCACACCGCCAATCGCGATCGGCAGTATCGTCGCGGCGCGGCTGGCCGAGGCCAATATGTGGCAGACCGGCTTTCTTGGAATGCGCATCGGCATCGTCGCCTACTGCATGCCATTCGTTTGGGTCTACAACCCGGCACTGCTGCTTGAAGGCACGCCTCTGGAAATTGCGATCGTGGTCTCCAACTCGCTTGCCGGGGCCTATCTGCTCAAACTGTCGATGCTTCCCGCCCCCAGGGTCGCGGTGCCAGGCTGGCTCTACGGCAAGCTGATGATGGTTGCCGGCCTCGCCGTCATGACCGCCACCGCCTATCTGGGAACCAACGGCATGGCCCCCGTCCTTGTCACAGTCATCGCGGTTGTACTGGCGGTGATTATCACGCGGGCCAGCTCCAGCGACCAAAACAAGACCGCCGCCGCACGGGCATGAGATCCAGGGTTTTTGCCACGGCGTCGCTTGACATATACAGTAAACATGTTAACTTCTTTTGAAGCAACACCCCATGAGTTCAGGAGGAAATCGCCATGACCCATCCGAGCAAGGCTGCGGATTTCGTTGACTGGCGTCGCGGACAGATCAGCCGCGAAATTTATGTCAGCGAAGATGTCTACCGTCGCGAATTGGAAACGCTGTTCACCCGCGCATGGCTGTTTGTCGGCCATGAAAGCCAGATCCCCAATCCGGGTGATTTCTTCACATCCCGCATGGGCGAGGAATCGGTCATTCTGGTGCGCGACAAGGCAGGCGTGATTCACGTTCTGCTCAACAGCTGCCGCCATCGTGGCATGAAGGTCTGCCGTTACGAATCGGGCAACACTTCATTGTTTACCTGCCCCTATCACTCATGGACCTATACGACGGACGGACGCATCCGCGGCATTCCGCTCTACAAAGCCCTCTATGATGGCAATCTCAACAGGGACGAGTGGTCGCTCGTCGAGGTCGCCAAGCTTCATAACTACAAGGGCACGATCTGGGCAACCTGGGACCCTGATGCGCCGGATTTCCTGACTTATCTGGGTGACGCGAAGATCCATCTCGACCAGGCGCTGGATTGCCGCGATGGCCGGCCCGGCGGCTCGGAAGTCATCGGCGTGCACAAATGGGTTTTTCCTGCCAACTGGAAATTTGCTGCCGAGAATTTTCTCGGCGACACCTATCACAACCCCAGCCACCGCTCTGTCGACATGATCGGCATCGGCCCTTCGGCTCTGGAAGGTGTGAAAGGGCGGCGCGACAATGAACTCGAGCAGGCCCAGCACGTATGGTGCAGTTTTCCGGCAGGCCATGGCGTGCATTCAGCGGTGCAGCCTGAAGGCTATGAGTTTGTCGATCAGTTCAAAAACGATCCCGAAATTGCCGACTACTTCCGCTACTGCCACGAGGAGCGCAAACGCCGTCTTGGCGAAGACGCGCGGTTCCTGCCCTTCGTCGGCACGATCTTCCCCAATACCTCCTATCACGGTCGCCAACCGCGCAGCCTGTGCTCCTGGCACCCGCACAGTGCCAATGAGACCGAAGGCTGGCGCTTCTTCCTGGTCGACGCCGATGCACCGACCAAGATCAAGGATTTCCTGCGGACCTATTACATGCGCTATTCAGGTCCAGCGGGCATGACCGAGCAAGACGACATGGAAAACTGGCTCTACGCCACAAAGGCTTCCATGGGAACGATCGCACGCCGGCACAACTTCAACTACACTCAGTCCATGGGCGCCAGCGAGCTCAACCCCGTGGTCAACGGCATTGAAGTGCGCGGTGATGTCTCGCAACAGGTGACCGAACATATGGCGGTCGGCTTCTACCGCCGCTGGGCGCAATATCTCGATCAGGAACCCTGGGATGTTCTCATGGGCAAGGGCGACGAACGTTTCACCCCAAAGGCGGCGGAGGAATGACCAATACGCCCGCATCGGTCAAAGACACTATTGTCATGTCCGGAGCGACCTTCGGGATCGGCCACGACATCGCCGTTTACCTGGCTGAGGCAGGCTGGCGGGTCGTTGGCTTCGGGCTTGAAAAGGCGCCCGTCTCCAGTGTGGCGAATGCATCGGTTGACGCCCTGAACGCAGATGCACAGGCCAGAGGTCTGTCTCTTGAATTTCTCGCCGGTGATGTCACCTCGCAAAGCGATGTGGCCAATGTCATCGAGGTCGCACTGCGCGATGGCGCGCGGCTGCACGGGGTGGTCAACAATGCCGCCATTGGTCCTCTCGGCACGATTCTCGACACGGAGCCGGATCTGTTCCAGCGCATTCTTGAAGTCAATCTGAAAGGCCCTTACCAATTGTGCCGGGCCGCCCTGCCCCACATGATTGCAGCCGGTGGCGGGCGGATCGTCAATGTCGGCTCGGGCGCCGGCTATGGCAAACCGAATATGGCGGCCTATTCCACCAGCAAGGGGGGCTTGCTCGCCTTTTCGGCTTCTCTGGCGCTGGATTTCTTTGCCGACGGGATTGCGGTCAACACGGTCATTCCGGGCGGTGGCGGAATCCTCTCCGGCATGAGTCTTGGACGGGTGTCCGGCGATGCACAAAAGCTTCAGGCCAAGGCCGTCGGCACGGTAGCCGGCCGCTTCATGAATGGCCAGGATCTCGCCGGCACCATCCGCTTTTTAATGTCACCCGAAGCCCAGGCCATTTCCGGCACGGTCATTGATGTCGGGTGCTTTGCGCATCAGGGGTCATCGGCCCCGCTCCCGAAACGCGCCTGAACCAGGAGAAACAAGATGGACGCAACCGTCGAAACCCCGCGCATCCTCCGCGATGACGCCTATTACACTTTGCGCCGTGAGATCGAAGAGTTCTATTACGACGAAGCCGAATGCATCGACACCCGCCGTTTTACCGAATGGCTCGACATGCTGCATGAAGACCTGCGGTATTTCATGCCCATGCGGCACAATGTCAAATTCGGCCAGCACGCCGAACGCGAGAACACCCGTGAAGACGAAGGCATCAGCTGGTTCAACGAGGACAAGTGGACTGTCACCAAGCGTGTCGAGCAGATTCTCACCGGTGTTCACTATGCTGAGGAACCGCTGTCTCGCACCACCCATATGGTTACCAATGTGCAGGTGCTGCAAGCCCTCCCCGATGCGGCCTCCGCTCAGGAGGTGCACACGTCCTGCCGCTTCCACACCTATTTGAACCGGGTGGAATACGAGACCTACAACTTCGTTGGCAAGCGCTACGACCGATTGGTACGGGTCGATGGCGACTGGAAAGTCCGCCACCGCAAGATCCTCCTCGACCAGAACATCCTGCAGGCCAAAAACCTGTCCACTTTCTTCTGATGACGCTGCTAAGGAGCCGAAAATGGCACGACTAGTCCTGAATACAACCACCGACCTGCTCAAGGTGCCCGAAGGCGCCACGATTGTGCTGCTTGATGGGCGCACGGGAAAGGTGGCTGAAAATATGGGTGACGGTCAGTGGCTCAGCCTGATGTTCGATGATGGCGAAGAGGAACTTGCCCACAGCCAGGACATCAAGGAAGTCCACGAACCCGAGTAAGGAACGAGCCGATGTTACGCATGAGCTACATGCCGAGCGATTTCCATCCGATTCTGCTGGTTCTCGGCACCCCCGAACAACTTCTGATCCTCGCTGATGCGCTGGAGGCCTTTTCCCAGAAGGGCGGCAAGGCCGTGCTGAATGATGCCGGTGTGTTCTCTACTGATACAAGGGTCACACTGGAGGAAATCGACCTTGAGGGTGAACGGAATCCCGGGTTGTGGCAGGTCGAAAAGGGCGCAACGGACCTGGTCTGGCGTCTGCCAAAGAACTACGCCTGGATTTTCTCGAATGAGGTGGCCAACCTTGCCAACTCGGGCGAGCCCGCAGGATCGGTGACGCTCGAATGCGATGTCCTCAGTGAAATTCGCGTCAAGGTTTCCATTGGTGAGTGGGAAGAAGACTACCTCACCGACGATTTCAGATGAGGATCAAATGACCCAACGCGTCGTGATCATCGGCGGTGGTCAGGCCGCCGTCTCAGCCGCCCTGCGCCTTCGCTCCCAGAGCTTCGAAGGCAGCATAGAGATTCTTTGCGAAGAGCCTGGCCTGCCCTATCAAAGGCCACCGCTTTCGAAAAAATACCTCAAGGGCGAGCTTGATCGCGAAAGGCTGCACCTGCGCCCCGAAGAGGTTTATCAGGATCTGAAGATCACCCTTCACCGCGAGACCCAGGCCCACTTTATCGACCGACTGAAAAAACACGTCGCCACCAGCAACAGGGGCGCAATTGTCTACGACAAATTGATCCTGGCGACTGGCGCAACGCCGCGCTGCCTGCCGGCAAGCGTCGGCGGCGATCTCGAAAACGTCTATACCTGCCGCTCCCTCGCAGACGCTGACCTGCTGTCTGGGGAGGTGCGCCCCGGCCAGCGGTTGCTGGTGGTGGGCGGTGGATACATTGGCCTGGAAATGGCGGCAGTCGCGATTGATCTTGGCCTCGAAGTCACATTGATTGAAATGCAGGACCGGATCTTGAACCGTGTTGCCGCACACGAAACCGCCCAATGGTTTCGCAAGCTTCACCTTGACCGAGGTGTTGACCTGCGCGAAGGCGTTGGGCTCGAGCGGCTCATCGCTGACGGGAACCGTGCCACGCTTGCCGCCTTGAGCGATGGCTCGGCAGTCGGCGTCGATCTTGTGGTCGCGGGCATCGGGGTCAGCGCAAACGATCGGTTGGCGCGCTCAGCCGGGCTTTTCGTCGAGAACGGCGTGCTGACAGATGAAAGCTGCCTGACCTCGGATCCGGACATCTACGCCATCGGCGACTGCGCCGCCTTTCCTTTCCGTGGCGAGATGACCAGGCTCGAGTCGGTCCAGAATGCCTGCGATCAGGGCGAATACGTGGCCGAACACATTCTCGGGCAGGCGCCGGCAAACTATTTGCCTGAACCCTGGTTCTGGTCCGATCAATATGACGTTTCACTCAAGATTGCCGGATTCAATCGGGGTTTTGACCATGTCGTCACACGTCCCGGCGAAAAACCCGGCGCCATTTCGCTGTGGTATTTCATCGGTGAACGCCTGCTGGCCGTTGACGCGATGAATGACGCAAAGGCCTATATGATGGGCAAGCGCTGGCTTGCAAAAGGGCAATCGCCCGACCAGATCGCCCTGGCCGATCCAGACCTGCCGATCAAGGACATCCCCACAAAAGACACACAGGCGGCTGCGGCTGCCTAAGCACGCACATGAGCGAGGAAAACAAATGTCTGACCCGAAGACCAAATTGCCTACCGGGGGCGAGGCGCTTTGCACCGCGCTCATCGAGAATGGCGCCGACACGCTCTTTGCAATTCCCGGCATCCAGCTCGACTGGGCCGTGGATGCGCTTTCGCAACGGCCGGATATTTCTGTCTTCGTGCCACGCCATGAGCAATCCGTAAGCTATATGGCCGACGGCTACGCGCGGGTTACCGGGCGACCGGGTGTCGGCATGGTGGTGCCTGGTCCAGGCATGCTGAATGCCACCGCCGGCCTGAGCACCGCATATGCCTGCAATTCGCCGGTGGTCTTTCTCGTCGGTCAGATCCACTCGCAGGCAATCGGCAAGGGATATGGCAACCTTCACGAAATTCCCGATCAGAGTGGCGTCTTGCGGGGATTGTCAAAATCCCATGAATTGGTCATGGATGCCGGGCGCATACCCGGCGCTGTCTCCAATGCGTTCAACAGCGCGATGGAAGGACGGCGCAGACCGGCGACGGTGGAAGTTCCCTTCGACATACTGATGGCACGCTCAGCACCAAATGCACCTGCCGCCGAAGCATCAGGCGTACCGGGCACAAACATCGATCCCCAGGCCATCGAGAAGGCTGCAAAGCTGCTCGACGGCGCTGAATTTCCGGTGATCTATATTGGTGGCGGCGCGATGGACGCGGGCGCTGACATCCTGGCCCTTGCCGAACGCATGGGTGCGGCAGTCATTGCCAGCGACAACGGGCGCGGCGCCATACCCGATAGTGCTGCCCTTTCCTTTACGTCGCTTGCCGGTCGTCCGCTTTTTTCACGCGCCGATGTCGTTCTCGTCATCGGTTCGCGTTTCATGGACATCATGACACCGGAGCCCAGCTGGCCGCAGGACAGCAAGACCTACATCTACCTCAATATCGACCCCACGGACATGACCAACCCGCGCAAAGCGGCGGTGGAAATCGCGGCCGATGCGGCTGTCGGCGCGCGCGCGCTGGCGGAAGCCGTGTCACCGCGCACGGTTCTTGATGCGGCAACGGCGACACGCATCAAACGCTGGGCACAGGATCAAATCGAGGCAACCGGCACATTGTGGCACTATGTCAAAGCGCTGCGCGATGCGCTGCCCGATGACGGCATTTTCGTCAACGAATTGACACAGGTGGGTTATTTTGCCCGGATTGCCTTCGAGTGCCGCCAACCGCGTACGATTATCGGCCCCGGTTATCAGGGAACGCTGGGCTACAGTTTTCCCACGGCGCTGGGCGCTGCCGTGGGCGGGGCCGGACGCCGGGTCTTTTCAATCACCGGCGATGGCGGATTTGGCTGGTCGATGCAGGAACTGGCAACAGCAAGACGCTACAATCTTCCGGTGACACTGGTGGTCTTCAATGATGGCCACTATGGCAATGTGCGTTCGATCCAGTCATCGACCTTCGGGCGCAACTACATCACCGAACTCAGCAACCCGGATTTCGCACAGCTGGCAAGCGCCTTCGGTATCGATTTTACCCGTGCGACCTCACCGACCGAACTTGAGGCTGCTCTCAGCCAAAGCGTGCAAACGGATGGACCGGTCCTGGTGGAAGTGCCCGTTGGCAAATTGGCCAACCCCTGGCCTTTCCTGCGCCTGCGACCGATGGGCGGCGGCAGCGACGTCAACTACGACAACCTCTTTGCGAAATAAGCGAGACAATCACGATGGCTCTGGACCAGACCCGTATCGACGCCCTGCGCGACCGGCCGCTCGGCGACATGAAAAACTTTATCGATGGTGAATGGCGATCCAGCGCCGGTGGCGACCGTATGGACGTTACAAGCCCCGGTACGGGCGCACCAATCGCAACGCTCATCGACAGTAGCGAGGCCGATGTCGAAACCGCCATCGCCGCGGCGCGGCGCAGCTTCGAGGCCGGCGTTTGGTCACGCATGGCCCCGGCGCAACGCAAGGCCACTCTGTTCCGCCTTGCCGCACTGATTGAAAGAGACGCTCTGGAACTTGCGGTGCTGGGTGTACGTGACAATGGCACTGAAATCTCCATGGCCATCGGCGCAGAACCTGGCAGCGCGGCGGCAACGTTCCGCTTCTACGCCGAAGCGCTCGACAAGATGAACGGAGATATCACGCCCACCGCTCCCGGGATCCTCAGTCTGATCCATCGCGAAGCTGCCGGGGTGGTCGGTGCCATCGTTCCTTGGAATTTCCCCATGATGATCGGGGCCTGGAAAAGTGCCCCGGCGCTGGCTGCCGGGAACTCCGTGGTGCTCAAGCCATCCGAGGCGGCCTCCCTCACATTGCTGAAGCTGGCCGAACTGGCCAGCGAGGCGGGCGTTCCCGATGGGGTGTTCAACGTGGTCACCGGGCGCGGCTCTGCCGGACGAATAATCGCCTTGAGCAATGACGTCGATGTTCTCACCTTTACCGGCTCCGGCGCTGTCGGCCGTCAACTGCTGCACTACGCCGCCGATTCCAACTTCAAGCCTGTGCATCTGGAACTGGGCGGCAAATCACCGAATGTGGTTTTCGCAGATTGCGGCGACCTGGCCGCCGTGGCGCGCCAGTCCGCCCGCGCGATCTTTGCCAATTCCGGGCAGGTTTGCGTTGCCGCAAGCAGGCTGCTGGTGCAGGACGCAATCTACGACGAATTCCTTACCCATATTTGCGCGGCTGCGGATCAGACCATCGTCGGCGATCCCCTTAGCGTTGGCAGTCAGTCTGGTGCGATTGGCACTGCAGCACAATTGGAAAAGAACAGCGCTTTCGTGGAGCGTGCCAGGCAGGCCGGTGACAAAGTACTGGCCGGTGGCGACCCCATCTCGGCAGAGGGTTTTTACTTCCGCCCAACCGTTATCGAGGCAAGCAGCGAAAACAGCCCAATTGTGCAGGAAGAGGTCTTCGGTCCGATCCTGTCGGTGCAGCGCTTCCGCGACGAGGAAGAGGCTGTCAGGCTGGCAAACAGCACAACCTATGGACTTGCTTCGGGGGTCTGGACCCAGAATCTTTCCCGTGCGCATCGCATGGTCGAGCGGCTTCAGGCCGGAGTGGTCCACGTCAATTGTTATGGCGGCGCGGATATCACCGCCCCCCTGGTGGGACACAAGCAATCGGGCAACGGCTTTGATCGCTCATTTGCGGCAATCGAGAAATATCAGAAACGAAAGACTGCCTGGATCCGCACGGCCTGAGCCGCGGTCGAATGGCATTTTGAATTTGGAGAAGACAAAATGGTGACGATCACCTTTATCGAACCGGACGAAACGCAAAAGATCGTGGAGTCCACCCTCGGACTGTCGGTGATGGAAGTCGCGGTGCGCAACAATATTCAGGGCATTGCCGCGGAATGCGGCGGCCAATGCTCCTGCGCCACCTGCCACATCCATATCGAAGAGCCTCATTTCAAGATCACCGGCGCCCCCGTCGATGACGAGGAAGACATGCTGGACTTCTCGGACAGCAGAAAGCCGAACTCCCGGCTTGGATGTCAGGTCACGGTGACAGAAGAGCTCAATGGCATGATTGTGCGTGTCGTGGGTGACGAATGATGCGGCCAAACGGCGTCTAACCTACGCGTTTGTCGGTATCGCCGAGACCCCATACACTCCAATTTAACGCAGAATGTTGCAACGGATTTTCCCGTTCAGCGGGACCCGATCCCGGACGGCGTTTTCTGGGCCTGTGCCAGTGTTCCGCGCATACGGATATCGGTTTTCAGTTTGAGGCTGGGTCTTCGTGGCTTGCCTTGCAAGCGATCAACGATCATGCGGGCTGCAAGCCGGCCCATCTTGCGATGCGGCACGTGCACCGTTGTAATCTGCGGTTCGGTCAGAGTCGCAAGCTCGATGTCGTCAAAGCCTGTTATCGAGAGTTCACGCGGAACGGAAAACCCCATCGCCTTGGCCTTGCGCAACGCACCCACAGCAAGCACATCATTACCGCACATGATCACTGTGGGTTTTTCAGATTTTGACATGAGCTGTTCGAGAGCTCTTCCGCCGGATTCCACTGAATAGGTTGTTTGAACGACCGTCAGACATTCCGGCAGCAGTCCAAACGCTTTGATGGCGTCCGAAATACCGACGACACGCTCTCTTGCGCGGTCGTTGTTATCGGTGAAGGCTGAAATACACCCTATTCTTGTATGCCCCAGGCGCAGGACCTCCCGTGTCAAACCGGCCATGGCCTCACGGTTGTCAAAGCCGATGGACAATTGCGGCGTATCCTGTTGATAGACCCAGGCCACAAGGATCGGAACGCCGCGCTCCTTCAGAAACTGATAGGTTTTCTGGCTGCGGTCATAGCCGATGAGCAACAATGCATCCGCCCCACGGGCCACGAGCATCCGGATTTGTTCCTCTTCAATATCCTGCCGATAGGATGAGCTTGCGACAAGCAGCGTATAGCCATGCCTGATCAGTTCCTCCTGGAATGCCTGAATGCCCCTGGCGAATATGGCATTTTCCATTGTTGGAATAATCGCTCCAATCGTCTGGGTGCGTTTCGCCGCCATGGCCCGTGCGCCAAAATTTGGCGTGTAGCCAAGGCTGTCGATTGCCAGGGCAACTTTGTCACGGGTCTTTGTTTTTACGGCCTCGGGGGAACTAAGGTAGCGCGAAACGGTTGCCGTCGACACACCCGCCAGCCGCGCGACATCGACCATCGTCGGAAAATTTGTGCCGCTGTGTTCCGGCATCTTCTGCCCCCGTAAAATCGCTGTTTCGCTGCTTACCGATTTGTATCCTTCGATCCACCTGAGTGAAAGCTCTTTTGGTGACAGCAACCACATCAGCAAATGCAAGCTGTTACATATTGTGAATGTAACAGCTTGCATTTCAAAATGTAACAGCTTACAAATCACTTGAACCAGCATCAGATCATCGACAGGAGAAACCATGTTGTTATCCATTTCAGGTGTGTTTTTTGCAGCATTCATTGGCAATGTTGTCTTGGGTTCAAGCTCCAATTCTCCGCTCGTCGGGGATGTTGGGGAAATGCTGTTGCTGTTTGCAACCTCGGTATTCTTCGTGGCTGCGATCCTGAAACGGGCGGCTGAAGACACTGAAAGCAAACGGAATAGATGAAGCAATTGTGCTTCGATTTTTGGGAGGAAATCTATGACAAATCCAACAAATGAATTGCAGTCTGCGGCACGCCGCAATTTCATGAAGCTGACCAGCGCCGGCGCATTCACTGCTGCAATGGTTGCAGGTGTTGCCGGAACGCTTTGGTCGTCCGAATCTGTTGCCCAGACAGCATCAGAGGAAAAAGAGCGCGAAGCTGCCGCGGACCATATCATGACGATTGCGACCGCTTATGTGCTTGGCGCATCACGCAGCTACCCGATCATGCAATTGGACCTGAAAGAAAACATCCAGAACGCGACGAATGGCAAGGTCTACGTCAAGCTTGCTCCAGGTGGTCAGTTGGGTGCCGGTGGCAGCCTTGTGCAAAAGGTTCAGGGCGGCACAATTCAGGCGGCTCAACACTCCGTTTCGAACTTTGCGCCCTTTGCGCCTGCAACGGACCTGATCAACCTGCCCTACTTCTGCGGTTCCAATCAGCGTTTCACCAACCTTGTAAACTCCGATGCATGGAAAGCCGAAGTAAACCCGAAGATCGCCGAACGTGGCTTCAAACCGCTGTTCTATGTCGTGATCGACCCGCGCGTTGTGGCGATTCGCAAGGGTGGTGCAGGCGCAGTTCTGTCGCCAGGCGATCTGGACGGCATCAAGTTCCGTGTTCCGGGCAGCGCGATGTTGCAGCAGTATTACCGCATGGTTGGCGCCAATCCGACGCCGGTCGCCTGGGGTGAAACACCTTCAGCGATCAAACAGGGCGTTGCCGATGCCCTGGATCCATCCGTCGGTGCGCTTTATGTCTTTGGCTTCAAGGACATTCTGAGTCATGTGACATTCACCCAGGCCGTACCCGACAGCCAGGTCTATTCCTGCAATCTCGAATGGTTCAATTCGCTGCCTGCTGACGTGCAGGAAGGCATTGAATTTGCATCCGAAGTTACATCACAGCAAAACCTTGCGAAGGTTCCGGCAGCGCGTGCTTATGCAATGTCGGAACTGTCCAAATCAGGCGTTGAATTCCACAGCCTGACGCAGGATCAGCTTGCTGAATGGAAAGATGCCGGCGGCTACCAGCGCAGCGAGTGGGACGAGTTCAAGGTTGAACTGGCCGGATCAATGGACAATTTCGCCAAGCTCGAAGAAGGCGCGAACACACAAAGCCGCTACTACGTCCACGACGCCTGATACCCAAAATATTCATCAAGCTACCCGGATGGTTCCGCCATTCGGGTAGCCCAACACACCGCAGGGAGGCGCGTATGTTGCATGAAATTGACAAGAATCTGGAGAAATGGGCGCTGTTGGTTTTCTACACAATGCTCGTCCTCACCATGGCTGTCGAAGTGATCAGACGCGAAGTATTTTCCTATTCATCGATCTGGGGTGAAGAGGTTGTGCGCTACGCATTCATCTATCTCGCCTGGATCGGGGCTGCTTCGGCAGTCAAGGAACGCGCTCATATTCGCATTGACGTGCTGTTTTACTATGTCGGCCAGCGGGGCAAGGCGCTGCTTTATATCTTCGGTGACCTCGTGATGTTCTTCGTTGCATTGGTTGCACTCTACTACGCTTTGGAAACTGTACACGTCAGTTGGAAATTCGGTTCCGTCACCGACGGATTGCGCATCTCAAAAGTCTGGGCTCTGGCCGCTGTGCCAATCGGTTTTGGCCTGATCGCATTTCGTCTCGTTCAATCTTTTCTTCGTGACTTTCGCGACCTGAAAAATGGTCGTCCGGTCTTCGAAGGAAACACCCTGTTTGAGTGAGGCTGAACAATGCTCTGGAATACCTTACAAGAACAAACAGTCGAACTTGGTTGGTCCTTCTACGGCCCGGTCCTGATCTTCGTCCTTCTGTGCACGCTCGGCGTGCCGGTCTGGGCGGCCATCGGCAGCTGCGCCATTGGCATGCTGTATTTCTCCGGCGTCTTGCCCATGTCATTGATGGGTGAATCTCTTTTTTCCGGGATCGACGCTTTTGCCCTGACTGCTGTGCCTCTCTTTATCCTGACGGGAGACGCGCTGGTTCGCACCGGCCTGTCGCGCAAATTCCTCGACGTCGCCGAGGCGCTGACCTGTTGGGCGCGCGGCGGGTTCGGATCAGCGACGGTGCTTGTTTGCGGCATGTTTTCCGCCATTTCCGGATCGGACGCTGCAGGGGCTGCTGCTGTCGGGCGCATGACAATCAACCGGCTGGTGGAAAGCGGATACCCCCGCCCCTACGCCTGTGCCCTGGTGGCCGCGGGTGCCTGTACGGGCATTCTTATTCCGCCGTCGATTGCCTATATCATCATCGGTCTCGTGTTGGGCATATCAGCTTCGACCTTGTTTCAGGCTGCATTGATACCCGGCATTCTGATTTTGGTTTCCATCCTTGTTACCAATATCATCGTCAACCGCAAACACGCCTATGAAGGTGGCGGCCTGATGACATTTGGTGAATGGTCAGGGCAGCTTGTAACGGCCATCAAATCCGGCTGGTACGCCTTCCTTGTCCCCGGCATCATCTTCTATGGCATCTTTTCCGGTCGTCTTACGCCAACCGAAGCGGGTGCGACGGCCATTATCGTGACCATCATTCTCGGATTCATTCTGGGCACGCTCAAACTGTCGGATTTCCCGTCGATGCTGGTCAGCTCGGCAAAAGTCAACGGCGTGATCCTGCCGATCATCGCCTTTTCACTGCCGCTGGCCGAGGCACTGGCGGTCATGGGTGTTCCGCAGGGTTTCGTCTATGCCGTCACCTCGCTGACTGAAAACTATTACGTTCTGTTGTTGATGATGGTCGGCATCCTGATTGCCGCCGGCTGCGTCATGGAAACAACGCCGAATATCGTGATCCTGGCGCCGATCCTCAAACCGCTGGCTGACAACATCGGCATGAACGAAATCCAGTTCTGCATCATGATGATTACCTCGCTTGGGGTCGGTTTCATCACGCCACCACTGGGTCTGAACCTCTTCGTCGTCTCCGGCATTACAGGCGAGTCCATACTCAAGATTGCGGCCCGCGCAGTGCCCTTTGTTTTCTTCATGCTCATTGTGGTCCTGCTGATCGCCTACGTGCCATTGGTTTCCACAGTGCTTCTTCCAGACATCTACAAATAGGACACGATAGATGACCCGAGAATACTTAAAAAAAGCAAGACTGACTTCAGCCAGCGACGCTTCTGACGTGCAGGAAATCGTCAAGACGATTCTGAAGGATATTGAAGCTGGCGGGGACGCGAAAGCGCTGGAATATGCGGCCAAATTCGACAAATACGAAGGCAGTATCGTGTTGTCTGAAAGTGACATCAAGGCCGCTGTTGCGCAGGTCCCGGAAAAGCTGAAACGCGACATCGAATTCAGCCATGCGAACGTCAAAAGGTTTGCGGAAGCCCAGAAGGCAACGCTGAAAGACATCGAGATCGAGATTGTGCCGGGCCTGATTGCCGGACAAAGAACCATCCCGGTAAAATCGGCTGGTTGTTATGTGCCGGGCGGACGTTACAGCCATATTGCCAGCGCGATCATGACCGTGACCACAGCCAAGGTTGCAGGCTGCGAAAACATTGTTGCCTGTTCACCACCGCGCCCGGGTGTGGGAATTGCGCCGGCGATAGTCTATGCGGCCCATATATCAGGCGCTGATACCATTCTTGCGATGGGCGGCGTGCAGGCTATCGCGGCCATGACCTATGGCCTGTTCGGTCTGCCGGAGGCCAATATTCTGGTCGGTCCCGGCAACCAGTTTGTTGCCGAAGCCAAGCGCATCTTGTTCGGACGCGTTGGCATCGACATGATCGCCGGACCAACCGACAGCCTGATCCTTGCCGATGGCTCTGCCGATGCCATGATCGTTGCGGCCGATCTCGTCGGCCAGGCCGAACATGGCTACAATTCTCCCGTCTGGCTGGTGACGGATGATCGCCCGCTGGCGCAAGAGGTTATGAAACTGGTGCCGGTTCTGATCGACAGCTTGCCAGAGGTGAACCGCGAAAACGCCACCGCCGCCTGGCGGGATTATGCAGAGGTCATTGTATGTGCCGACCGCGAGGAAATGGCAGCGACATCCGATGAATATGCTCCGGAACACCTGACTGTTCAGGCGCAGGATCTGGATTGGTGGTTGAACCGTCTGGCCTGTTACGGATCGCTGTTTCTGGGTGAGGAAACAACCGTTGCCTATGGTGACAAAGCGTCCGGCACCAACCATGTCCTGCCAACATCGGGCGCAGCGAAATACACAGGGGGCCTGTCCGTCCACAAGTACATGAAAATCGTGACCTGGCAGCGGGCAACGCGTGAAGGATCGAAATCTGTTGCCGAGGCAACCGCGAGGATCGCAAGGCTCGAAGGCATGGAAGGCCATGCGCGCACCGCCGACATCCGACTGGCAAAATATTTTCCCGACCAAGTGTTTGACCTGACCGCAGATGAGTAATCCATTGCCCCTGACAGAACTTTTTGACTTCACGGGCAAAATCGCCTGTGTGACGGGCGCCAGCTCGGGGCTGGGGCGACGTGCTGCCCTGGTTCTGGCGGCAGCCGGTGCGCAGGTCGTGGGCGTGGCGCGCCGCTCTGACCAGCTTGCTGAATGGGAAGCTGAATCAACTGGCGAGACCTATTCCATTGTCCATGATCTGGCGGACCGGGCCGGGCTTGCGGATCTGGCACAAAAGATTGCCGACCCCTTCGGGGCGCCGGACATTCTGGTTCATGCCGCCGGGATCAACACACGGCAGGCTGCCGATGACGTGACGCCGGAAAGCTGGGACCTGACACTTGACCTCAACCTGGCAGCGCCATTCTTTCTGAGCCAACACCTTGTTGCGCCAATGAAAACCAAGGGTTGGGGCCGGATCGTCAATTTTGCATCGCTGCAATCCACCCGGGCCTTTCCCGGCGGATTGTCCTATGGCGCGTCAAAGGCCGGCGTCTCCCAACTGACCCGCGCCATGGCGGAGGCCTGGTCATCCCATGGCATCAATATCAACGCCATCGGACCTGGGTTTTTCCGAACGGAACTGACAGCAGCTGTCTTTTCAAACCCGGAGCGGGCCGCGCGCAACGCTGCGCAAACCTGCATCGGGCGCAACGGCGAACCGCAGGATATCGACGGACCGATACTGTTCCTGTGTTCCGACGCTTCAGCCTATGTCACCGGTCAGACGATCATGATCGACGGAGGGTTCACATCCAAATGAAGGCACTTGTTTACAGCGGGCCAGAGACGCTCGAATACACAAATGTTCCTGATCCCGTCGCGCGCGACGGCGAGGTGATTGTCCGGGTTGAAAGCATTGGCATCTGCGGCTCTGACATGCATGCATTTCTCGGCCATGACGAACGCCGCCCGGCGCCGCTGATACTTGGTCATGAAGCGGCGGGCATCGTGCAAGGCGGCCAACGCGCCGGTGAACGGGTCACGGTCAACCCTCTGGTGACCTGTGGAGCCTGTGCGGCCTGCAAATCGGGGCGCGACAACATTTGCCCAGACCGTCAGATCATCTCGATGGAGCCACGGCAGGGCGGCTTTGCCGAACTTCTGGCCATTCCGCAAAGCAATCTTGTAACGGTTCCCGATCATATGACACTTGAAAGGGCCGCGCTGGCGGAACCCATCGCCTGTGGCTGGCATGCCGTGCGGGAGGCCCGTCGCATCCTGGTTGAACAGGACACGCCAATGCGCGCCCTTGTTCTGGGCGGCGGTGCGATCGGTCTTGGCGCCGCGCTCAGTCTTGCCGCGCAGGGCATCACAGATGTCATCATCGTCGAGCCGAACAGCCTGCGCCGGGATTTTCTCAAACACAATTGCGGTCAGGATGCGCGCGAGGCCGCAGCGATCGGCGAAGATGCGTTTTTCGACATCGTCATTGACGGTGTGGGCTATGCCGAGACGCGAGCCACGGCCTCCGACCGCGCGCGGCCCGGCGGTGTCATAGCACATATCGGTCTGGGTCAGAGCGACGGCGGCCTTGATATACGCCGAATGACACTTCAGGAAATCACTTTTATCGGCACCTATACCTATACTGCCGAAGATTTTCGTCAGACAGCACAAGCGATCTATGACGGGCGTCTGGGCGCCCTTGATTGGACAGAAAGCCGCTTGCTGTCTGACGGATTGGCTGCTTTTGCCGACATACGTGCCGGCAAGACGGCCTCCCCGAAAATTATTCTCAAACCTAACCTGGAAATGGAGACTTGAATGTCTGAAATCCCGCATCTGTTGGTGCATGAACAAGGCGACAGCGTTGGAGTTGTTGTTGTCGAAGGGCTGGAAGCCAACACTGATATGCTTGTGTGTGTCACACACGACAATTCGACCTTTCGGCTGACCGCGCTCGAGGCTGTCCCCATCGGCCACAAGATCGCGCTGAAGGACCTAGCCAAGGGCGACACCGTATTCAAATACGGCGAAGACATCGGCATCATGACTGCCGATGTCAAAAAAGGCCATCACCTGCACACGCAAAATTGCAAAACCAAGCGCTGGTAAGGATAACGACCATGACAGACCTCTCAAAAGTGACGATCCAGGGCTACAGACGCGACAACGGACGTGTCGGTGTACGCAACCACGTGTTGATCCTGCCACTGGATGATATTTCGAACGCAGCCTGTGAAGCTGTTGCAAACAACATCAAGGGCACCCTAGCGATTCCGCACGCCTATGGCCGTTTGCAGTTTGGCATCGACCTTGACGTGCACTTTCGCACCATCATCGGCACCGGGTGCAACCCCAATGTTGCAGCTGTTGTCGTCATCGGCATCGAACCGGGCTGGACGCAAAAGGTCGTCGACGGCATTGCAGCGACTGGAAAGCCTGTTCAGGGCTTCTCGATCGAGCAAAACGGCGATCTGAAAACCATCATGAACGCATCGCGCGCGGCAAAGGACATGGTGCATTATGCATCCGAATTGCAGCGTGAGGAATGTTCGATCAGCGATCTGTGGATCTCGACCAAATGCGGTGAGTCCGACACGACAACAGGTCTGGGGTCCTGCCCGACGGTCGGCAATATGTACGACAAGCTGTTGCCGCACGGCATCTATGGCTGCTTTGGCGAAACATCGGAAATTACCGGTGCGGAACATATCTGCAAAAAGCGGGCAATCAACGAAGAGGTTGGCGAGCGCTGGTACAAGATGTGGAAGGCCTATTCGGAAGAGGTGATCTTTGCGAATCAGACCGACGACCTGTCCGATAGCCAGCCAACCAAAGGCAATATCGAAGGCGGCTTGACGACGATTGAGGAAAAGGCGCTCGGCAATCTGGAAAAGATCGGCCGCACCTCACAGTACATCGATATTCTGGAGCCGGCAGAAGCACCGCAATCGGGCATGGGTCTTTACTTCATGGACTCGTCTTCGGCTGCGGCTGAATGTGTGACATTGATGGCCGCCGGTGGTTACGTTCTGCACACCTTCCCGACGGGTCAGGGCAACGTGATCGGCAATCCGATTGTGCCTGTGATCAAGATCACGGCGAACCCGCGGACAGTGCGCACCATGAGCGAACACGTTGATGTGGACGTTTCGGGCATTCTGCGTCGTGACATGACGATTGATCAGGCCGGCGACGAACTGATCGAAATGATATGCCGCACGGCGAACGGTCGCAACACGGCCGCCGAAGCTCTGGGTCACCGTGAATTTTCGATGACCAAGTACTATCGAAGCGCCTGATTTTCCTTCATGGTGGCCATCTTCAAGGTGGCCACCCTCTCCGAACAATGGAACGTCATGGAAAATGTTGAACGTCTCAGCATCGCTGAATGCGAACTGCTGCTCTACCGGGCCTTTCTGGCAAGTGGAATCAGTGAGACGGCTGCACGCTCGGTTTCCAGTGCCTTGGTTGCCGCCGAGGCCGAAGGGCAATCGGGACACGGGTTCTCCCGGGCGGGTGACTATATTGCGCAGATCCGCAGCGGCAAGATCAACCGGAATGCCCGGATCTCGAGCGTGAAGGAAAATGACACGGCCGTCAGGACCAACGCCGACTACGGACTTGCCTATCCCGCTCTTGATGAATCCATTGCACAGGGTATTCAAACCGCCAGGCAGCATGGCATGGCCCTGATGTCGGTTTTCAATTCCCACCATTGCGGGTCCCTCGCCTATCATGTCGAGAAAGTGGCTGATGCCGGCATGATCGGACTGATGATGGTCAATGGGCCAAAGGCCATTGCACCCTGGGGATCAAACGTGCCGGTTTTTGGTACAAATCCGATCGCCTTTGCCGCTCCACGGCAAGATGCCCCTGCTCTGGTGATCGACCTTTCGCTCTCCAGGGTCGCACGCGGAAAAGTCATGCATGCCAGGAAATCCGGCACGTCCATTCCTTCGGGATGGGCGCTTGATGCCTCCGGTCAGCCGACAACGGACCCTCAGGCGGCACTGGAGGGAACAATGTTGCCCATTGGCGATGCCAAAGGCACATCGCTTGCACTGATGGTTGAAATATTGGCTGCCGCCCTTACAGGAAGCCAGTTCAGCCACGAGGCCAGTTCCTTCTTTACCGCAGACGGGCCACCGCCAGCTGTCGGACAGTTTCTGATTGCCATTGATCCATCCAGACGGCGCGACGGCTTCCTGATGCGTCTTGAAAGCCTGCTTGCGCACATCAGCGCTCTGGAGGGCACACGTCTGCCAGGCGAGCGGCGGCTGAATGCACGCGACGACGCGCACAAGAACGGGCTGCTGGTGCCCGCACACTATCTGACAGACATCCGCGCGATGCTGGTGACATGATCGCCGCACGCCGGAAAGGAACAAAATGCAACAATTGCAATCGAAGCTCCACGCGATATTTCCCGGCTTTCTTGTCGCCGCCCTTATCGCTCTGGCCGGACAATTCATAGCCGAACACTACGGCGCACCGGCAATGCTCATGGCCTTGCTGTTTGGCATAGCATTGAACTTTCTGTCGGAAGAAGGCCGTTGCGTCGAAGGTATCGCCTTTTCGGCCCGTACGATCTTGCGTTTCGGGGTTGCCCTGCTGGGACTGCGGATCAGTCTTGGCATGACCCAGGAGCTGGGCTGGCCGATTGTCGGCATGGTCATCGGCGGGGTCATCCTCACCATCGCCTTTGGCATGCTTGTAGGACGGTTCTTTGGATTTCGCCGTCGGTTCTCTTTTTTGTCGGCAGGTGCCGTGGCGATCTGCGGGGCATCGGCGGCAATGGCGATTGCTGCCATCCTGCCCAAGGATGACAAATCCGAACAGCGACTTGTGTTCACGGTTGTAGGCGTAACCCTGCTTTCGACCCTTGCAATGATCCTCTACCCGATCGGCATATCGGATATCGGGATGGATAATCATTCCGCAGGTATCTTTATCGGAGCGACGATCCACGACGTCGCTCAGGTGGTCGGCGCGGGCTTTTCAATTTCCGACGAGGCTGGCGAAGTCGCAACTTTCGTGAAACTGCTCAGGGTCGCCATGCTGGCGCCGATTGTCCTGGTCGCATCGATCGTGGTTCGCGCGGCAGGGCGTTCTTCTGATGATCTTTCCAAACGACCACCTCTGCTGCCGGCCTTTGTTGCTGTATTCATCGTCTTTGCAACAGCCAAATCCTTTGGCCTTGTTCCGGACGAAATCAGCGAAATGGCGGCGACTGTGTCCAGATGGGCCCTTTTGACCGCCATTGCAGGCGTCGGGATGAAAACATCGCTGCGTGAAACCTTGAAAGTGGGCCTGCCAGCCATAGGACTGCTGGTCTCGGAAACCGTATTTCTTGCAGCCTTCATTTTCGCTGGTCTGTGGTTTCTTGGGCCGGGGTTTTAGTTGATTGTATTTATTTCGCTGAATGTGAAGTCATCATGAATGGCAGAGCAGATAGCACAAAGGTTGGCGGCACTTTTGATCGCATCAGCCCCGTTGACCGGTACTGACGTTACCCATCCATTGCCTATCGACCGTTACGCTTGCGCCATTCCTCAAAACTTTTCTGGTGCTCTGGCTTGGTCGGCGGATAGAGGCCGATGATCGCTGCGCCGTCGTTGACCTGTTCCAGTACGAAATCTTCGAAGCTTTCCATATTCGTGCATTCATCGGCCAGTTCATCGGCCAGATGCGCCGGGATGACCATGACGCCGTCGCGGTCGCCGAGCATGACGTCGCCGGGAAACACCGCGACATCACCGCAGGAGATCGGCACGTTGATATCAAGCGCTTCGTGGAGGATGAGGTTCGTTGGCGCTGAGGGCCGGGCAAAATAGGCAGGCATGTCGAGTGCGCCGATGCCCTCGGCGTCCCGGAAGCCGGCGTCGGAGACGACGCCTGCGGCCCCGCGCAGGGCAAGCCGCGTGATCAAAATGGAGCCAGCGGTCGCGGCGCGCGCGTCCTTGCGCCCATCCATCACAAGAACCCAACCGGGAGGGCATGTCTCGATCGCCACCCGCTGCGGGTGGTCGGGATTTTGAAAGACCGTGATCGGATTGCGGTCCTCTCGGGCGGGAATATAGCGCAGGGTGAAGGCCTGGCCGACCATGGTCTCATCCTTGGCTGAAACCGGCACGACACCCTGAATGTACTGGTTGCGCAAGCCCCGTTTGAAAAGCGCGGTCGCCACAGAGGCCGTGGACACTTTTTTCAGCCTGGCGCGGATCTCGTCGGAAAGAATGGAATCGCTCATGGGTCCCTCAAAAAATCTCCGGGTCACCGGCGGTGCGGCCGAAATCGGATTGCAGGAAGTCAAAATCACAGCCCTGATCAGCCTGTGTCACATGTTTACTGAAGATATAGCCATAACCGCGCTCGAAGCGAGATTCCGGGGCTTTCCATGCGGCGCGGCGGCGGGCAAGTTCGGCTTCGTCCACCAGCATGTCGAGGCGTCGGCTGGGCAGGTCAAGGCGAATTATGTCACCGGTTTTCAGCAGGGCAAGCGGGCCACCCACATGGCTTTCCGGCGCCACATGCAGCACGCAGGCACCGTAGGAGGTTCCCGACATGCGCGCATCTGAAATCCGCAACATGTCGCGGTGCCCCTGCTTGATCAGTGCCTTGGGGATCGGCAGCATTCCCCATTCCGGGAAACCAGGCCCTCCTTGAGGTCCGGCATTGCGCAGGACCAGCACGTGGTCTGGCGTCACATCGAGATCCTCATCATCAATGGCCTTCTTCATATCCGGATAATTGTCAAAGACCAGCGCCGGGCCCTCGTGCACAAGGAATTTTGGATCGCAGGCCGCCGGTTTGATGACGGAACCATCGGGGCACAGATTGCCGCGCAGTACCGCCAGCGAGCCTTCCTGATACACCGGGTTGGACAACGGCCGGATGACGTCGTCATTGTAGACCTGCGCGCCCTCGAGGTTTTCACCCATGGTTTTGCCAGTCACCGTCATTGCCGCGCAATCAAGACGGTCTTCGATCTGCTTCATCAAAGCACGCAATCCACCGGCATAGTAGAAGTCTTCCATCAGGTAATCCTTGCCTGCCGGGCGGACATTGGCGATCAGCGGTGTGACCCGCCCGAGAGCGTCAAGATCATCGAGCGTCAAAGCAACACCAGCGCGCCGGGCCATAGCGATCAGATGGACCACTGCATTGGTCGAACAGCCGGTGGCCATGGCAACGATGGCGGCGTTGCGGCAGGCGGCGGGCGTGACAATCTTGTCCGGTGTCAGATCTTCCCAGACCATCTCGACGATGCGCCTTCCGCAAGAAGCGCCCATGCGCTGGTGGCTGGAATCTACCGCCGGGATCGAGGATGCGCCAGGCAGAGTCAGCCCCATCGCATCAGCAATCGCCGTCATCGTCGAGGCAGTGCCCATGGTCATGCAGGTGCCAGCCGAGCGGGCGATGCCGCCTTGCACCCCGATCCATTCCTCATCTGAAATATTGCCGGCGCGGCGCTCGTCCCAATATTTCCAGGCATCCGAACCGGAGCCAAGAATCTTGCCGGCATAATTGCCACGCAGCATGGGGCCTGCGGGCAGATAGATCATCGGCACACCCGCCGAAAGCGCCCCCATGACCAGACCGGGCGTGGTCTTGTCGCAACCACCCATCAGCACGACGCCATCAAGCGGATGCGAGCGGATCATCTCCTCGGTCTCCATCGCCAACATGTTGCGGTAGAGCATCGAGGTCGGCTTGGTGAAGCTCTCATCAACCGAAAGGGACGGCATTTCGACACCAAAGCCGCCAGCCTGAGCAATTCCGCGCTTCACATCCTGCACCCGTTCGCGAAAGTGTGCATGGCAGGTGTTGAGTTCAGACCAGGTGTTGAGCACGCCGATCAGCGGCTTGTCGACGAAATCTTCCGCGCTGTAGCCAAGCTGCATCATTCGTGAGCGATGGCCAAAGCTGCGCAGATCGTCGGGAGCGAACCAGCGCGCAGAGCGCAATTGCGAAGGCGTTTTCCGGGTCATGGGGCTATGCTCATCAGGTCGTTCCTCTTGTTCGAAAGGGTCGGAACCGCTCGGTCTTTCAGGCAATTGCCGCTTGGCAGCAGCGCCTCGGTCAAAAATAATGCGGATATTGCTCCATGATCTGCGGAACTGCCGCCAGTGTCCCGCCCAGATGCGCGCGCACGGCCTTCTCCGTCTGCGCCAGGTCACCCGCAGCGATGGCGTCCAGTATTTCCCCATGGTGGTGCAGCACGGAAACGATCTTGCCAGGATCTGGCAGATTGAGCCGACGCAGCCGGTCGATATGGCCCGACCTGCTGGACACCAGATGGTATAGAGCAACAAAACCCGTAGGCTCTACCAGCGATAGATGAAACAGTCTGTCGAGCGAGGTGAATTCATCAATGTCCAGATCGTCACCGGCCATTTTCTGCATCGCAAGGATGCGGCGGGCCGGGCGCAAAAGGTCTGGCTGCGCCATCTTTGCCAAAGTGCGAGCGACCTCCAGTTCTATGGCAACTCTGAGAAACTGCGTTTCTCGCGCATGGTCGACGTCAATCTTGGCGACGGCTGTGCGCGACTGCGGATAGGAAACGACCAATCCTTCCTGCTCAAGCCGGTGGATCGCCTCGCGGATCGGCGATTGGCTGACTCCATAACTTTCGGCAATTTCGGTGCGAACGAGGTTGGAATGCGGTTGCAACTCAAGGGAGATGATCTGCGCGCGAATCCCGGCATAGACCCGGGCTGCGGCCGATCCCTGCGCACTGGGGCGAAACTGTTCCTCGTGCACGCTGGTCAATGCTGCAGATAGCTGATTCACTGTCATTTTACGCTCATTCGTTGTTCCGTCTTTCAATTGTGTTTCTCCACTTACATGAGCCTGCCGGGCAAAAGTAGCGACAGCTGCGGAAAAATCACGAGGACGGCGAGGAATACCACGATGGCGACGAAGTAAGGTATGGCGGCGCGCGCAAAGGCTCCTGTCTTGACGTCGAGAATACCGCAAACCGTAAACATGATGATTCCGACCGGTGGCGTCAGTCCTCCCAGATTGATGAGCGTAACAATAAGTATGCCCATGTGAATGGGATCGTAGCCGGCCTGCACAAGAACGGGCAGAACGATCGGCGTAATGAGCAATATGTTTGCTGCTCCTTCGAGAAACATGCCGCTCATGACAAGAAGCATCACCACCAGTAGCAGGATGAGCATCGGCTGACTTGTCAGTGCAGTCATGAATTCAGTAATCTGCTGAGGTCCACGCTCAATGGTGACGGCATAGCCCAGCACACCGGCCATCATGATGAGGAGCATGACCATGCCGATATCCGTCACCGAGCCCTTCACAGCGGAGTAGAGCGTCTGAAATGTCAGTTCTCGGTGAATGAAAAAACCGACGAACAGCGCATAGAAGGTGAGAAATGCGCCTGCCTCGGTGGCTGTGAAAAATCCGAACCGGAATCCGACCACGAGAATCACCGGAAAGGCGATTGCCCAGATGCTGTCCCAAAAGCTTGCAAGCAATTCCCGGAACGTCGGCAGGATTGGCAGTTCCGCCGCATAATCATTCTTCTTTGCCACCAGCCATGCGGTGACCATCAGGATGCCGGTCAGAAGGATTCCCGGGATGACCCCGGCAAGAAACAGGCGGCCAATGGAGACTTCATTGATGAAACCAAATAATATAAGCCCTATGCTTGGCGGAATGGTTGCAGTTATCACCGAACCGAATGCAATGACTGCCGCAGCCGCGGCTTTCGAATAGCCGCCCCGGTTGACCATACCGGGGCCAAGCAGGCGGGCTTCCATCGCGGCATCGGCAACGGCAGAACCGGATATACCACCCATCAGCATGCTGAGAACGATCGACACCTGACCGAGCCCGCCGGCCATCCAGCCGGTGAGCAGTCGGGCGAAGTTGACAAGACGTCTGGTAATACCGGTCGCGTTCATCAGATTGCCCGCGAGAATGAAAAAGGGAACAGCCAGCAACGGAAAACTTTGCGTGGCGGTCACCATCTTCTGGACGGCAACTGTCGGCGGCATTGTGCCGGTCACGACGAAAACAGGGATGGAGGCAAGCGCCAGGGCAAAGGCGACCGGCATGCCAACAAGCAGGAAGAAGGCGAACAATCCACCGATGAGTAACAACATGGTCCTGCCCGCCAATTATCGTGTGAGACTGATGAGTTTGGCGACAAGCGTTCGTACAAGAAGCACGAAGCCAAGCACCATGGACGCGTGGAAAATCGAACCCGGCAATTGCAGGGCGCCATCCAGCCTTGGATGCATGAGGATCGTGTTTTTCCATGCATAACGCAGCAGGAAGGCCAGAAGGCAGATCATGACGACAATATTGGCGCCCTCAATCACCCTGCGTAGCGGAGGTGAAACATTGTCGAGGATCAATTCAAGCCCGAAGTGCCGTTCGTCCTGCATGGCCAGATCGATCGCCAGCACGCAAAGCCAGAGGAACATCAACTGGGCAATTTCCACGGACCAGATAATGGGCCAGCCGAAAGCCCGGGCCACTGATCCGGTGCCGACGAGCAAAACAATGCCCGCCAGCAGGAGCGAAGCGGATGCAAATTCGATCCGTCTCAACATATGCATTTTCCTGTTTGTTCTATCGACGTTGCGATGGTTAATTGGGTCGTTCAACGCCCAAGTGTGTTGTTGACGATCGTCATTTCATTTTCGAGGTTCAGCATTCCGTAAACCCCTTTCACCGCCTCCTTGAATGGCGCAAGATCAACATCGTTGACCTGCAGGCCTGCAGCGGCAACCTGATCCAGCGCATCCACGCCGAGGCTGATCGTCAGATCAGAAGCATAGCGACCTGATTCCACCGCCAGATCGCGGACAATCTTCTGGTTCTCTGCAGTAATTTTGTCCCAGGCATCGGCAGACACGACGAGCGCAGTCACTAGCTGAATATGCCCGGTCTTGGTGACAACCTTGACGACTTCAAACAGTTTTGCGCCGGTAATCGCTGTCGGCTGGGCTTCTGCGGCGTCAATTGCACCCAGTTGCAGCGCCGAATAGACTTCGCCCCATGCGATGGGTGTCGGCTCGGCTCCCATGGCCCGAATTGTCTCGATCCACACCGGAGCGCCGATGGTGCGCATGCGCACGCCTTTGAGATCCGCCGGGACGGCAACAGGTTTCTGCGTCAACAGATGGCGTGGGCCCTGGTACCAGTTGGACGCCAGCATCACGAGGCCTGATTTTTCCTTCAATTCGCCACCCCAGGCAAGGTATTCCTCTGAAAGAGCAAATTTGTCCGCCTGCTCATAGGTGTCGAACAGGAACGGCGCCGACATGATCGCCAGCGACGGCACGAAACTCGACAGACGAGCAACGTCCGTCAGCGTGCCGACGTTTGCGCCGGCGCGCGCCTGGTCAATCATTTCAGTTGTATCGCCAAGCTGCGAACTGTGAAAAATTTCGATTTCAACCTCGCCCGACGTGGCGGCCTCGACGTCCTTCTTGAATTTTTCCAGCCCCTGCCCCATCGGGTCGGCCGGTGCCAGGACGGTTCCGATCTTAAGGGTAACCGCCGCATTGGATGGCAGTGTCAGACCCAGCGAAAGTGCTGCGGCCACACAAAGGCCAAACGCTCCAGTGGTGATTTTCATTTGTTTTCCTCCCAGATAGATGAAATTTCCTACACACTAATATATTAGTTGCACTAATGTTTTAATTATATATTTTTCTGGTTGTCAAGCGCGTTTCATACGACCGCAAACACGTGACTTTACAAACCTGCAGAGCGTAGAACTGCCCATGATCATCACACCAACTTATGCGTTCAGCAGCGCGAAAGTCCCCACTGCCCTGCTCGGAGAAAGCCCGGCGGTTGATCAGCAGGCCGGACAGGTCTGGTGGGTCGACACCTCGGGACGACGGCTATTTCGCACCGATCTTGATGGAGGAGAAAGCAAGTTCTGGACGATGCCCGAAGAGCCCGGTTTTGTTGTCCTCGATCAGGCAGGACAGCCGATAATCGGCATGGAAACCGGCCTGTTTGCTTTCGATCCCAACAAAGCAACGCTCGCAACATTGCTTAATCAGACGCGCCTAGGCCATCGCTTCAACGATGCGACAGTCGATGATCGTGGAACCCTATGGGTTTCGACCATGCCGCTTGATCTTGCCAAGGGAGCAGCTGCACTTTGGCGTGTTGCTGCAGACCTTGCGCTGAAGCCGGTCATTCAGGACCTTTGCATTCCCAACGGCATGACGGTCGATACCGGCCGAAGTCGCCTGTTCTATTCGGATTCTCACTGGGACATTCAGACCATTTGGACCGCACCCATCAACCCCGATACAGGCGACGCTGGAGAACCGGTCTTTTTCGCGGATATGAAGAACAAAGCCGGTCGCCCCGACGGCGCGGCGCTGGATGCCGCGGGCCGTTACTGGATTGCCGCCGTTGATGGCGCGGCCCTATATGTCTATGCGCCTGAGGGGCAATTTCTTTTCGAGGTTCCTTTGCCTGTGCAAAGCCCAACGAAGCCGGCCTTTTTCGGCCCGCGTCTGGAAAAACTGGCTGTGACATCAAAAAGCGACGGCGCAAAAGGCGGACGACTGACCTTCGTCTCCTTCGCGCAGGACATTGTTCAAGGGCTGCAACAGCCGCGGTGGAAGCGCCCCCAAAACCCTTAAACATCTGGTCGGGCATCCAACGCGAACATCATTGCGCCAAACCGGCATCAAATGGCCGACTTGTAAACAGCGTTAGTGGGGGTGATCAAATTCAGGCTATCTGAACAAAACGGCGGCAGAGCTTGCAGGCTCCGCCGCCTTCCCATATTTGTTGCGCGACGCTTGATATTTTTTCCGGCACGTTGCATTGGATCAGTCATGTTGAACACAGTCGGTCAGGATATCTGGACAGCGGATGGTTCCGATGTCGCAGTGATCGGATTTCATTATCCCACCCGCATGGCCATCATCCGGCTGGCTGACGGAGGCCTTTTCATCTGGTCCCCGATCGCCCTGTCGGAAGAACTTCGCACGCAGGTGGATGCTTTGGGCCCGGTGCGTCACATCATAGCGCCAAATTCGCTTCATCACCTGTCGCTTGCGGACTGGAAGCGCGCCTATCCGGCTGCCCGCGTCTTTGCACCGCCCGGATTGCGCAAGAAGTGCCAGGATATTGCCTTTGACGGTGACCTGGAAAATGCGCCCGATCCGCTTTGGGCTGGCGATATCGATCAGGTTGTTGTGCCCGGAAATCTCATCACGACCGAGGTGGTGTTTTTTCACATCAAAAGCGGCACGGTGCTTTTTACCGATCTGCTCCAGCAATTCCCCCCCGACGCGCATTCCGGCTGGCGCGGCATCGTGGCAAAGCTGGACCTGATGGTTGCGCCCGAGCCATCGGTCCCGCGAAAGTTCCGCCTCGCATTCATCAACCGCCGCGCCGCGCGGGCCGCTATCCAGAATATTCTGGCATGGCCTGCCAAGTCTGTTGTCATGGCGCACGGACCCCCCATAAAAGAGGACGCCAAAGCCTTCCTGGCACGGGCCTTTGTCTGGCTTACCGGGTGATGCGGACGCATTGGCGGCTGTTGACAACAGCAGGCTTCATATTGGGCGGTTCAAAGCGGTTTATCTCGACGGATTTGCCGCGCTGCAGAAAGATGGCGCAGGTACAACAGAATCAATCAACCCGCACATCCGTGTTCACCTGAAACCGGGCCGGGTCAAAAATGGCGGATGACACTTCGATCAAGCGGTCATCAGCGTCATAGAGTCTGGCCAGAATCTGCAAAACCGGATCACCCTGCCTCAGGCCCATGGCAGCAGATGCCTCTTTGGGACAGGCAATGGCCAGCACACTCTGGTTGACCCTGGCCACAGAGGTGCCAAAGGCTTTTTCGATCACCTGAAAGACGGAACTGAACGCATCTCCCAGTGCCGGTTCAATGCCGGCATAACGACCGGTGACATAGATCTGCGACCAGTTGAAGGCCGGTTCCTTGCCATCAATTTTCCGGGTACCGGTTATCTCCAGCCAATGGCCGGTTTCGCTCTTGAGGCCCTCGAGCAGATCAATCTCTCCGTCGGCAACGACCCGCGTCTGGCTGACATCCAGAAACGTATCGCGGCCCAGGCTCAAAACTTCGCGCAGACCACTTGTCACCATCTGGAAACGCGATTGCGGACTGTTTGAAATAATATGCGTCCCGGCCCGCTTTTTACGCTGCAGCACACCCTTTCGTTCCAGCCCGTCGAACGCAAGACGCAGGGTTGAACGACTGATGCCCAATTGCGCAGCAAGGTCCTTTTCCGGCGGCAACCGGTCTCCAACCTGCCAATCCCCCGTTTGAATGCGATCGAGGATATCGTCTTCGACACGTTCATGAAGGGTGAGCGTCATTGCAGGGTTCCTGGCAGCCAAAGCACGATTTCGGGCACGAGGGTTATCAATAGGGCAAAACCCAGAAGCACAAGGAAAAAAGGCAGCGCCGCGCGCGCAATGGCGCCGATGGTTTCCCCGGTCTGGGATTGAATGACGAAGAGATTGAAGCCGATGGGCGGGGTGATCTGCGATATCTCGACGGTCACCACGACAAAGACGCCGAACCAGATCGGGTCAAAACCGGCCGCCATGATGAGCGGCAGCGTGACGGGCAGTGTCATCACGATGATCGAGGTGCCATCAAGGAACATTCCGATGATCACATAGAATACCAGAAGCACACAGATCAGCGCAAAGGGCGAAAGACCAAGAGCCGCGATCTCGGTGGCAATTGCCTTGGGAATGCCCAAAAAGCCGAAGGCCGCGTTCAACAGTGCTGCGCCAATGATGATCAGCCCGATCATCGAGGTCGTGCGCACGGCGCGGCGTCCCGCATCCACCATGCCCCGTACAGTAAACTCACCAGTGAAAACGGCAATCAACAGGGCACCCATAACACCAACAGCTGCCAGTTCGGTCGGGCTGGCAAGCCCGAGATAGAGCGAGGCCATGATGCCGATGATCAATATTGCAATCGGCCCGATCTGACGAAGCCCCTGGAGCTTCTCGGCAAAGGTTGAAACATCCTGTTTTGGCTGTGATCGGGTGACGATCTGATGGATGGCAATGTAACCGGAATAGCAAAGCGCCAGGAGAATGCCTGGAACGACCCCGGCCACAAACAGCTCAAGAATGGACTGGCCTGCCACAACACCATAGATGATCATGATGATCGAGGGCGGTATCAGGAAACCCAGCGTGCCTGCACCGGCCAAAGACCCCATGGCCAGACTGCGGTTGTAACCGCGTGCTGCAAGCTCCGGCAATGTCACCTTGCCGACGATGGCTGTCGTCGCCGCCGATGAACCCGAGACGGCTGCAAAGAGCGTTGATCCGGCCACATTCACATGGAGAAGACCGCCGGGAAGCCGCCCGACCCAGGGCGCAAGACCGGAAAACAGAGAGCGCCCGAGACGGGCCGACACCAGTATTTCGCTCATCAGGATGAACAGCGGCAGAGAAAGAAGTTCAAGAGAGGTTGTCGATCCCCAGATCACCTTGCCGGCATAAATCTCCATGGGAATATTGGGCTTGAAGACGGACAGGAGGATGTAGCCGGTGGCAAAGAGCGACAGGCCGATCCACACCGAGGATCCCAGCAGCACGACAAAGAGCAAAACGGCAACAAGGGCGATGTCAAACATCAGCGACCTCCTCCGGCGCTGCATCGGCGCCTGTAAGGGTCGGTTCGCGCCCCGTCAGCAAACGGATCAGGCGCGCAAGAAAATCAAACCACAATTGCAGGGCGCCAAGCACCAGCACGGCCTGCGGAATATAGAGCGGAGTACTAACAATGGTGGGCGAGACCAACCCGCGATCAAAGGAGGTCGAGAGCGCATTGAACAATGCAAAACCGATAAGGGCGACGATGATCAGTGCGATCCCATTGGCGAGGATGTCCAGGACCGGTCGCATGCGCAGCGGCACGGCTTCCAGAATCAACGACACCCGCACATGGGTTGCGGTGCGAACGGCTCGCCCCGATGCCAGCAGAAAAACCGAGGCCATGGCAAAGGCGCTGAACTCCCAGGAGTAGGCAAGGCTCTGACCAAAGAAGCCACGCGCCACAACTTCGGCAAGCATCAGACCACAGAAACCGAACAGCAAAAGGACCGCGAAGCCTTCGAGCAAACGGGACGAACGATCAACCGTGTTGAGAAATCTGTCCATGCTTTGACGGTGGCCGGATCGCGTCAACACGATCCAGCCACACTTTCCTATTTGCCGAGCTTGGCCGCGTAGGCATCAATGAGCGGCTTGGCATCCGGATTTTTCTCGATGTAGGCGGCCCACATGGCCTTGCCTGCCTCAGCCGATTTGGCCTTCAGGGAATCATCTGCGCTCGTGACGATCATCCCGTTTTCTTTCAGAATGTCGACCTTGCCACTGTCTTCAGCCGCAGACACCGCCCAGAACTCAGGCTGCATTTTGGCGGCCAGTCCTTCGATCGTTGCGCGCTCGTCGTCTGTCAGGGCGTTCCATGCATCCAGATTGACCGTGACGGCATCCGTCGATGTCGACCAGTTGAGAGGATTGAAGTGACTTGTAAATTGCCACAATTTGCCGTCAACACCCGATGAAGAGGATGTTGCTGCGCCGTCAATGGTGCCTGCAGCTGCAGCCGCGGCGACATCGCCCCATGGCATTTCCAATGGAGCTGCGCCGAGGTTTTTCAAAAACTCGAAACTGGCGGCATTGAAGGCACGAATGCGCTTGCCGGACATATCGTCGGCGCTGACAATCGCCGACTTGGTGTAAACACCCGGGCTCGGCCAAGGCACATAATAGAGGATTTTCTGATTGTGTCTGGCTGCGATCTCGTCAAAGGTCGGACCGGCAACTTCAAGAAAAGCCTTCATTTCGTCCTGGCCCTGAATGAGATAAGGCAAGGTGTCGATTGAAAGCAGCGGCTCTTCACCGGCCTGCAGGAACAACAGCATGTCTGCCATCTGAACAATGCCATTTTCAACGGCAGAGAGTTTTTCAGAAATCTTGACGCCGATCTCACCACTCAGGTGAACCGTGATATCGACCGAACCATTGGTTTCCTCACGCACCGCATCAGCAAATGCGATGGCGGTCTTGGCCTGGAAATTGGTTGCGGGCCAGGCTGTTGACAGGTCCCATTTGGTTTCGGCCTCTGCAGCCGCGCCGCTCATGGCAAGGGCTATGCCTGCCACTGCGATTTTGCTCATATAGTTCATCTTACTGTTCCTTCCTGTTTTGACTGTTATATTTATAGAGTTTGCTGCCTTGATCCTCACTGACCAGCGCCTCGGCAATATCGCGTTTGATCAAGTCTGCCGCCCTGAGTCCGGGGTCTCCAAACCCACCACCACCCGGCGTTCTGAGGATCAGTCTTTCTCCCGGTGGAATTTCATAATTGCCCTTGTCGTCTATCACCGTCCCATCGGTGATCTCGACACGACCGGGCGCACCCGGCAACCCGCCATCACGCCCCGCCGGGCCAATTTTCAGCCGCTCGAAGGCCGCTGCCGACAGTTTGAGAGTTTCCTGGTTGCGGGCTCCGATCTCCACGCGCTGGCCCAATCCGCCGCGATAGCGACCAGCACCGCCCGTATCCGTGGCAAATTCCTTGCTGTGATAAATTACCGGAGCGGCGCTCTCGGCGATTTCGATGGGAACCGAACCAACACCTGAAGGAAAAGCCGTCGTCGACAGGCCATCGGCACCGGGCCGTGCGCCCATGCCGCCAAGCGCAACATTGAGTGACGAAAAGGGTGTGTCTCCGTGTCCGGAAAGGGAGATGGTCCACAGAGCGCCGGAGCTTTCCGCCAGCACCTTGCCGGGAAGCGCCTGGGCCAGGCATCCCAGCATGAGATCGGGCAAAGCCTGGCCAATGACATGGCGTGCCGTGACCGGAGAAGGACGCTCGGCGCTGACAATCAGACCGGGAGGCGCCGTGATTTTTATGGCTTCCAGCGCAGCAGCATTGTTCGGCACATGGCCCGCAAGCAATGCCCGAATGCCGAAGGCCGCATAGGCAATCGAATAATTGAGGGGACAATTGATGCCGCGGTCGATGGAGGGAGATGATCCTGCCAGATCCACGTGAATTTGATGATCAGAAATCACCATTGTGGCTTTCAGGACGATGGGGCTGTCATAGCCGTCCAACTCCAGTTCATTGCTGAATGTGCCATTGGGCACCTCGGCAAGGGCGGCAGCCATTCCGGCGCGTGATCGCTCGAATATGAAATCAGCGATATCCTCAAGAGAGGAATAATTGAATTCCTGCATCAGGGCGATCAGCCGTTCGGCGCCGGTGTCGTTGCAACTCAACAGCGAAAGAATGTCGCCGCGCGCTTCCTTGGGGATGCGCGAGTTGATGCCGATAATGCCAAGGATGTCCTCATTCAGAGCGCCTTGCCTGCGCAATTTGCTGACAGGAATGACCACACCTTCTTCAAAGACAGTGCGCCCTTCCGCAGACCAGCCAAGCCCTCCGACATCGACAACATGGCTGGTGGAGGCAAGGTAGCCGACGATCTTTCCATCGAGGAAGGCGGGCGTGACCACAACAAAATCGAAAACATGCCCGGCGCCAAGCCAGGGATCATTGGTGACAAGCGCATCACCGGGCTGCAAGGTGTCGGCAGGAATGCGCGCCAGCATGGCTCGAACGGATTTAGCCATTGTGTTCACATGGCCGGGGGTGCCGGTCACAGCCTGCGCCAACATGGCGCCATGGGCGTCAAACACACCTGCCGAAAGATCACCTGCCTCGCGCACGATTGTTCCAAAGGCCACCCGCATCAAAACGTTGGCCTGCTCTTCGCACACTGAAATGAGCCTGTTCCATATGACATTCAGCGCGATGATCTGGCGATCCGTGACCGCGTGTTTTTTTGTTGGCTGGCTCATGCGGGATGCACCCTTTCCAGGATCAGGTGCCCACTGGCCAGCTTGTGGCAGGACCAGCCTTTGCGAATGAGCGTTGTCGTCTGGCTTTCCGTTATGATCGCTGGCCCCGTAACCGTTTCTCCGGGCATCCATTGATCGCGTGAGACTGTATGGAAAGGTATGAATGCCTCACCATCAAGATCGTAAACCTGGCGATCAGGCGCTTCTGATTTACCCGCAGTGTCCCCTTGCTCAATGCTCAAGGCAGAAGATTTCAAATGGGCGGTGGCTGTCACGCTGAAAGAGAAAAATTCAACATCGATTTCACGCATGGTAAATTTGTAGAGGCTCTTGTAGGCCGCATGAAATCGCTCCTCGAGATGTGCCAGTTGCGGCGCAAAAGGCATTTCGGCATCAAAATCCAGCCGCACTTCCTGCCCCTGCCCCGCATAGCGCAATTCGGCATGGGCGGTGATTTCAATGGCCTCGGGATCGGCGATGGCGGCAATCACCTCCCGTGTTTCGTCTCTTGCCTTGACCACAGCGGCCTCAACCGCCTGTGCATCGAGCTTTGACACAGGCTGCATGACGGATCGCGCCAATTCGAATGAGACCGGCGCATGCAGAAAACCGACGGCCGAACCGACGCCGGCATTGTGCGGAACGATGATCCGGTCGATGGACAGTTTTTCCGCAATGCGTGCGGCATGCAATGCACCGCCACCGCCGGAGACCAGCAGATCGAACCGGGAAATGTCCTTGCCAAGTTCCAGACCATGCACCCGGGCCGCATTGGCCATGATCTCGTCGGCCATTTCAACAACACCTGATGCTGCGCTTTCAGCCGATTTCAAACCGAGCGGTGCTGCAAGCTGTTCCTCGATTGCTGCAACGGAGAGATTTGGGTCAAGCGTGATCGAACCGCCAGAAAACCCTTCGGGCGATACATTTCCCAAAACGATATGCGCATCGGTAAGGGTCGCTTCCGTGCCGCCCAATTGGTAAGCGCAGGGGCCGGGAGAAGCCCCTGCGCTCTTTGGCCCCACCGTCAAACGCGACAGGGCATCGACCTTGGCAATCGATCCGCCACCGGCGCCGATTTCGACAAGTTCAATCGTCGGGACGCGAACCGGCAGACCACTGCCCTTGATGTCGCGCCAGGCCCGCGCGACCTCGAATTTTCGGGTTGTCTGCGGTATGGCGTTTTCCAGAAAACAGATTTTTGCGGTGGTGCCGCCAATATCCAGTGCAAGGGTCTGGGCAGATCCAATGTCCCTGGCAACATGCGCGGCCAACGCAACGCCGCCGGCCGGTCCTGATTCAACCAGTCTGATTGGCGTTTTGATCGCCTGGTCGAGCGTTGTCAAACCACCGCCCGACAGCATCATCAAAAAGGAGCCTGAAAAGCCCTGATCACTCAGCGCCTTGCTGAATCCCGCCAGATAACGTGACATCAGGGGCCGCACATAGGCGTTGGCGCAAACGGTCGAAAACCGATCGTACTCACGTGCTTCCGGTGACACCTGCGCGCTTAGACAAATAGTAACATCATCACCGAGCTTTTGGGCAAGACGCTCTGCAACCTGCACCTCGTGGGCTGGATTCACATAGGCATGCAGGAAACCAATGGCCACGGCCTCGACATTCATGGCGATGAGATCGTCGGCAATGGCATCGATCTGGCGCAATCCAGGCGCACGCAGGACGTCGCCATTCGTCAATATCCGTTCGTCCAGGGTAAAACGCATATCGCGCGAAACGAGCGGCTGGGGCAATTCGATGTTGAGGTCATATTGGTCAAAGCGCTTCTCATTGCGCATTTCCAGAATATCTCTGAAGCCGGCTGTCGTCACAAACCCAACGCGCGCACCCTTACGCTCAATCAGGGCGTTGGTTGCCAATGTGGTGCCGTGAATAATAGAATGCACATCTGCCAAAACGACATTTTCCCGCACCAACAACTCCGTGATACCCCTCATCGCACTGGCCTCTGGCATGGCAGGCGTGGTGAGCACCTTGTGGGTGGCGTGACGTCCATTTGCCTCAAGAACAATGTCTGTGAATGTTCCGCCAATGTCGATGGAAAGTCTGGTCATAAAAATAAAGTACGGACTTAATTGGCAATGTCAATCGACTCTTTCCACGCCAGCTTTCAAATCTGCAGAATGGTCGAAGAGCTCAATTGGCAGCATGACATGGATGGAGCCACTGCCAGGCCGGCCGACATATATTTGAAATTGTCACGAAATGCGCAAACGCAAAAAATTGCCGCACGGCGATCTTTGCCCGCAGAAACGGCACAGGCCCAAGGGCTTGGTGGTCCGGCTGCAGCAGCTATTGCATTCATTGCATACCAACCTGCCGACGCAGTGCTCTTTGTCGGATCAGGCAGGCGCGACCGCATTGCCGTGAAAGGTTTGACATCCTTCCATTTTCCGCCCCCGCCGTGGCAACGGGTACAGGTTCACCAAAGGCAGCAGACCTGATGCGTTGCCACAGTCATTCTTGATCTATACCGGCTTCTTGAGCGGCAGAAAGACGTCGGTTACAGCTTCATGTTCAGGCACGTCCGGAAAGAAATGGATGCGCTGGGCGAAAATCGGATAGTCCCGCAATTGATGGCTGCTTGCCGGCAGCCATTCGCCATAGAGATAGGAAATCGCCGGCCTCAGATTGTCGGCCGAGCCAACCAAGCGCACACGCGCGCAAGGCCCGGCTGGTATCGTACCTGCGAAGACACCCGCATCATTATCTGGCACCTGGCGGTTTGTCCCGGCACAAATGTCCAGCCTGTAGTCCTCGGCAGGCGTCTCATCGGGATCATTATGGAAAATATTGTATGTAGCGCTTCGCGCTGGCGAAAGACCCTCAGCACGGCGCCAGGCGATAAATTGACGAATGGCATCGCCGACCAGGGCAGGATCACCCCTATGGGATTTGATGGCGACAGATGTCTCTGGAAAATCCGTGATCTCGACAGCGTCGGCGGTGAAAGTCGGTGACATGTATTGGCTCCTTATCTGGTTGAGTGGTGCATAAGCCTGATGCCAGGGGGCCCATACCGGGTTCTGTTTTGCCGCACTGGGGCTTTGATCCATGTATTGACGGAAGGCCCGGGCAAAAGCCTCAGGACCCGCATAACCGCTGTCCAGCGCAACCGAGAGAACGGAATCCTGCTTTCGAAATGCGAGCCTGTAGGAGGCTCGTTTCATACGCACAAGTTGTATGTAACGGTGAACACTGATTTTGAAGAGTGCGGAAAATTGCCTCTGGAAATGGTATTTTGAAAAAGCGGCAGTTCCTGCAAGATCTTCGATTGCCAATCCGTCATCCAGATGCTCATCGATATAACGCAGAACCAATTGCATTCTCGCATGATATTGACTGTCAGACTTGAGCGACATGCAAACCTCCGTGGCACCCATGATCATAGGGACCACCATACCTTAAAACCTGATCCTTTGTGCTCGATTGCACCCGAGTCCGCAGTTCTTCACCATGCGCAAGACGCTGCCCTATGGGAATGAACTTACTATTTTCGATGCTCTTTGAACAAATATCAAAAAAATCAGCTGCTTTTGTCGATTGACGTCTTCCCTTGTCGTCATGCAGGTGAAAGCGATCCTGCTTTCAAGCCAGACGAAAGGAAAACCCATGCAATCCTGGATCATCATTTCCGCCATCGCCGTTGCCGCCGTGGCAGTTGCTCCCTATGCACTGCCGTCGAGTAAAACAGTTGAGCGTGTGGCCACGATCAAAGCGCCGGTCGACAAGGTCTTTTCGCTTATTGCCTCGCGTGAGGGCTACCAGAGATTCAACCCTTACAAGGTCAAGGATCCGGATCTGAAAATCACCATGCATGGTCCTTCATCAGGCATTGGGTCAGGATTTGCTTTTGATGGAAAGGATGGCAAAGGCACGCAGACAATTGTCGCACTGGAAGAAAACCGGTCGGTGACAATGCAGATAGATCTGGGTGCGATGGGCAGGCCCGTTACCACCTTCCTGCTTGAACCTTCTTCTGGCCTGCTTGAACCTTCTTCTGGCCTGCTTGAGCCTTCTTCTGGCACCACCATCGTGACCTGGTCGACCAAATCCGATTTCGGCATGAATCCCATCGGCCGGGTGTTTGGACTTTTCCTTGATGGCATGCTTGGGCCGGACTATGAAACAGGTCTCCGGAAACTTGCTCAAGCCTTCCAAGCTGTTTGAACATTTCACGAATTTCCTACCGAACAAGGAACAAGATAATGCGTTACACATTTTTCCTCTACAGCGATGAAACCGCCTTTGCAGATGCCAGTCAGGAGGATATCGCACAGACCCTGAAGGTCTACGGAACCTATATTCGCGCCCTCAAGGATGCCGGTGTTTTTGTTGATACCGATTGGCTCCAGCCGTCCATGACAGCAACAACCCTCAGCCTGAAAGATGGCGCAAAGAGGATCCAGGATGGCCCCTTTGCTGATAGCAAAGAGCAACTAGGTGGATCCTTCGTAATCGATGTGCCCGATCTCGATGCGGCGCTGGCATGGGCGGAAAAATGCCCGGCAGCACAATATGGAACGATCGAAGTCAGGGCTTCCGCCATGCCTGAAGGTGGAAACCCCTATGCGGGATAGGCTTTCCCGTGGATAGGCGGTTCGGGGAGGTTCGCGCAAAGGCAGACAAAGTTGCCCGAGCCTCCTATGGCCGGTTGATCGCAATTCTTGTCAGCAATGGCGCCGACATCGCCAGTGCAGAGGATGCATTGGCTGATGCCTTTGCCCGTGCTTTGGAGACATGGCCGAAGGATGGAATCCCTACAAACCCGGAAGGCTGGCTTGTTACGGTGGCCAGGAACCGGCGAAAGGATGCGGCAAAAAGCGCAGCAGCCAGAACCGCTTCAGGTTCACTTGATGATGAGGATTTCATTCTGGTGGAAAGGGCCGCGCAGACCGATATGCAGGAGCCAGATCACTTTCCCGACCGCCGCTTGAACCTGATTTTTGCCTGTGCGCATCCGGCGATTGATGCACAGGTGCACACACCCTTGATGTTGCAAACGGTTTTGGGCTTTCAGGCAAGCGAAATAGCCTCTGCCTACCTGATGCCCGGTCCGGTTCTGGCGCAACGTCTGGTGCGTGCGAAGCGCAAGATCAAACAGGCAGGAATTGCCTTTTCCCTGCCGGAACCAGATGATCTGAAACCGCGTCTTGCTGCCGTTTTGGAGGCCATTTACGGTGCCTATTCACTCGATTGGCAAAACAACCAGAACTGCGACCCGACCCAGGACATCAGTTCCGAGGCGCTCTATCTGTCTACACTTGTTTGCGAATTGTTGCCGGACGAACCGGAAGCACTGGGGCTGGCCGCATTGATCGCCTTTTCTTTTGCGAGGCGCGATGCGCGCATTGACCAGCAGGGTGTCTATGTTCCGCTGGAAGCGCATGACGTTTCAAGATGGAATCGTCTCTTGATCCGCCGTGGCCAGACCATGCTTGCCAAAGCCGCAACCTTCAAGGCGCCTGCGCGGTTTCAACTGGAAGCGGCCATACAAAGCGCCCATTGTGATCGCCTGCAATTGGGCAAGGTCGATTGGCAGGTCATCGCGCAACTCTATGCCGGCTTGATGGCTGTTGCCCCAACGACCGGCGCCGCAGTGGGCTATGCGGTCGCCTTGGGCCGGTCTGCCAGCCCCCAGGCAGGATTTGCCGCCCTCGCGGCCATTGAGGGAGATCAGACCAAAGGTTTTCAGCCCTATTGGGCGACACGGGCCTATTTGCTGCGGCAAGCCGGTTACTTGCCCGATGCACGGACAGCCTATGAAAAGGCCCTGTCCCTCACCACCCATATTCCTTCTCGCAAATGGCTGGAGAATGAATTGGAAAACATCCTGCAGGAAAATTATTAGAGAACCGGTGCAGGATTCCCGAGACGCCGCATTATCAAAATTTCAGATGTCATGGGGCATTGAGAGCATATTGTAACCCACCGGGACCCTCTGCCAATTGGAACAGGGCGTTCGCACCTGCGACGCGTTGCTGTTTTGCTCAGGCGAATGTGGACGTTTCTTCAAGGCAGCAACCTATTGAATGACTTTAAAACGGACTGCTACCTTTTTCCACCCAAAATATTAGGGTTTCTCACACTTACTTAAAATATATTGGTACTGGGCAGTAAAATATTAATCCATCCACGTCATTGTGGTATACCCTATCGCGGAGTTTTCCATGCCCAGTTTCGTCCTGAAGTATTTATTTGCGTTGCTTATGGTCGCAGCGTCATCAGGCCCCATCCTTGCATCCGATTGGATTGCTGCAAAGGTCAGTCAACCAGCGCGGTACACGACAGACAACAAGAATTGGACCGTGATCCGGCGTGGCATGAAAATGCCCAAGTTAAGCTGGATTCATACCGGGAAACGCGGACGCCTTGTTTTGCAACGCGGAATAGAGATGATCATGTATCATCCAAATACATTGGCACACCTTAAGAGTGCGCAGAAACACGGACGCAATACATCTTTGCAACAGCAGTTTGGCACGCTCCTTCTGGACGTGGAAACAAAGAAACGAAAGCATGTCACGGTCAGAACGCCACTATTGGCGGCCGTTGTAAAGGGCACCCGTTTTCAGGTCACAGTGAACGGAAAAATTGCCGCAGTCAGCGTGGAAAGAGGGGTCGTTGGTGTTACCTCAGTCAACGGCGGTCGCACCGTGGACGTCAGCTCAGGGCAGACAGCATCCGTTTCCAATGCTTCAAAAGGCTCTGTCTCGGTAAGCAGCAATGGTCAGTCAAATGCCTCCAAGAGCGGAAATAACTCCGCGGCATCCAACGGCAAAGGCAATGGCAAAGGCAATGGTGGCGGCAATGGCAATGGTGGCGGCAAAGGCAATGGCGGCGGCAATGGCAATGGTGGCGGCAACGGAAATGGCGGCGGCAACGGCAATGGTGGCGGCAACGGCAATGGCGGCGGTAACGGCAATGGCGGCGGCAACGGCAATGGCGGCGGCAACGGCAATGGCGGCGGCAACGGCAATGGTGGCGGCAACGGCAATGGTGGCGGCAACGGCAATGGTGGCGGCAACGGCAATGGTGGCGGCAACGGCAATGGCGGCGGCAACGGCAATGGCGGCGGCAACGGCAATGGCGGCGGTAACGGCAATGGCGGCGGTAACGGCAATTAGGTGTAGAAGACTCGACTTGATCTGACACCGCTGCCTTTCCAGAGGACTGGATTGG
>JARGOX010000031.1 GCA_029233925.1 Rhizobiaceae bacterium | reverse complement strand
AATCCAGTCCTCTGGAAAGGCAGCGGTGTCAGATCAAGTCGAGTCTTCTACAGATAAAACCTGTTTTCACGCCGATGATACGCTTGAGCATCAGCCTTGTTTTCTTGCTGATCGCCCAGCTTGTCAGTGTCCAGGCGACACTGGCCCAGAGCAACTACCTTGAGATCGTAACAGACAAGGGCAGTCGCGTTTTTACCGTAGAACTTGCGCTGAGTGATGCGGAACGGTCTGTCGGCCTGATGAACCGTGAACAGATGGATGCAGGTGCCGGCATGCTGTTTCGCTTCGATCGTGAGCAGCGGGCAATGATGTGGATGAAAAATACTCTGATCCCCCTGGATATGCTGTTCATTCGCGCTGATGGGGTCGTGGCGGATATTCATCATGATGCCGTACCGCATTCTGAAGACATCATCCGCGCCAGCCAGCCGGTTCTATATGTTCTGGAGCTCAATGGCGGCATGGCGAAGAAAATCGGCGTAAAAATCGGTGATCGGGTGTTTCATCCCATTATCGGCAAGCCGTAAAGTGATTCTGCAGCACTGACGGTCACGCGCATAGCCGATCCAATCAAATCACCAGGATGAACGCATTGCTTCGGCGTTGCAATTTGGCGCAGGGCAGGGGCGATTTCGTGGCCGTCATGCGACTTTTGGCAGGTTCAGTGGCTCTTCGGTTGGTTTGTTTTCATTTTATCCATATTAATCCATTTTTCCTCTTGCGGAATTCCGGCTAACAGCTTAGGCAATCCAAGCCTTCAAGGCACGTCGGAGCGTAGCGCAGCCTGGTAGCGCATCTGGTTTGGGACCAGAGGGTCGCAGGTTCGAATCCTGCCGCTCCGACCAATATAAGCACAGCGAGCTGCGATCGCTGAGCAACCTGATTTGGGAGTAGCTGGCCATGTCCGCGAAAATCTATCGCCCGGCGAAAACAGCGATGCAATCGGGCAAAGCCAAGACTCATCAGTGGATTCTCGAGCACGATCAGGAAGTTGCGCGCACCATTGATCCGATCATGGGCTACACATCTTCAAGCGACATGAAACAGCAGGTTCGTCTCAGCTTTGATTCTCGCGAAGACGCGATCAGCTATGCCGAACGCAATGGCATTGCCTATCGTGTCATTGAACCGCATGAACCCAAACGCAATCGTCTGGTCTATTCCGATAATTTTCGCTATGACCGTCGACAGCCCTGGACGCATTAAACGCCTATCAAATACAGGCCCCTTAGCTCAGCTGGATAGAGCACCGGCCTTCTAAGCCGGTTGTCGTTGGTTCGAATCCAACAGGGGTCACCATTTTTTCCGCGGTCCATACCTGCAATTTCCGAGAAAGTCGGTCTCGTCGCCAAATGCGTTGAGACTCAAGCCGTTTTTGAGGTAATTTCGCCAAACGCGAAGACAAAAGAGCGGCTCCTTGGCAGTTATAATTCCCGACAAGCTTATAACTCTCTGCGGCCAAGTCCCGTAAAGGCGGCGATCCCTCCCATAATTTGCCACCTACATTAAGTCTCTGAATGAGCCTGGGTTCAATTTTAGTTTTTGCTTCGAAAGAATCGGCAGTGGTCGAGTCGGATCGTTCATCGAATTCGCATTAGTCTCTGGTTCTCCTCGACGAGAGTGTCAGCCTGCCTAATCTGTCTTTTTGTTAGGCTCCGCTGGCCCACCCAGCTGGACGGTAAGAACCGCAAAGCGATCTCCTCTGGCCCGTTAAAGACAATCTCGCCTTTTAAGCTGTCTAGGTCGAATTCTAGAAACAGTAGATGTTGGGCTCGGGTATCAACCATTCGGAAAGCTGGGCCTCTATTGGTGCCAGTCGCTTTCACCTGCACCGTTCGTCCGTCCTCAGCATGCCCATCAATTCCTGTTCCGTTGCGAGCAGAAAGTTTTAGGCTGAACAGTTCAGCTGCTACAGCTTCGCCGATGTCACCGATTAGGTTTCCATCCAATGTGAAATTCAGGGCGGCCGAAGCATAGCGGTCTCTGAGACGGTTCCGGGCCAACACAAGGTCTGTGACAACAGGCGGTAGGTGAAATATTCTCATGCTTCCTATCCTATCCTGTCCGATCACTTGCCTGTTGCCACATACGTTGGAACTCATCGCCAGATATGTTGGGACTCTCGATTTTAGCCAACTCTTAGAACAAGGCATCTGATCATCTTGGCAGGCTTCGTTCCTGTAAGACACACCTTAGCTTTCGGCCTGATTTTGATAAGCTTTTGCGTTTTCTTGGCAATGAGCGCGCACCCGATGAACCCAGCTTTCATACCAAACCCACATTCCCTTGTATTCGCCATCTCGCCCGAAGTTATGGGTGGGGCTCTTCGCATCTAGCGATTGCCACAAGGCCGTATGACTTCCCTGCTTGAATTTGGGGTAGCCCTCCGCCTGCATGATTTCAACAACCTGCTTGCCGAGATACCGCTTCTTCTCGACCTCCTTGAGCAAGACGCGATTGATCTCCGAAGCCTCCTCCGAACCTGGCTTGACGAACTCTACCGCGAGATCGGCAGAGGACTTCCGGTTCGCAAGCTTCGGCACAAAAACCACGCGGTATGCAAAATCCGGACTGTCTAGCTGCTCATCTGAGAGGCCTTTGTGGAACTCGTCCATCAAGGTTTCTATGTGTGGTGGAAGGGAACTAGCCTTTTTCAGGACAGAGCGCTGATCAGAGCTGAATGTAACGAACTGTAGGGCAATCGGAAGCCGACGTTCGAGACCGTACTGACTGCCGAATTGCCTTTTGATCGCCTCGTTAAAATTGATGCAGCAAGCTTGCATCTTTGCGCTGATGGCATCGTCGATGCGGCTAGTCATTCGATGCTCTATCTCGTGCCTGATAAGGATCAGAAACTCAAGATTTTTGACGGCACCTACTGAAATGGGGCATCTTGCATGACGCAGGCAATATCCAAGTTCCCAATAACAATCTTCGCCTGATGCCGTCTTTTTAAGGGTGCCGTCCGCGTTTTTATAGCGGTAGTCGATTCCTTCACGCCGATAAAAGGCATGCATCAGGTAGGTCCAAGCGATCACGCTGGTTACGATGAACAATTCTGCTCTAAAAGTCAGTCCTGCGCCGTTGAACGTGTGAACGGCCGCTATCATTGCCTCACGAGCCTTAATGAGCAGTTCGTCGCCGCGCAAGCTCAGTCCAGTGGCCGGATCGACGTCCGGCCAAGTCGCCAGAAATTCACTCAAGTCATCGTCGGGTGCGGCCTTAACGACTTTGTGTTTGCTTTCGGTTCTGATTTCCGAAATCACTCGATGGTTTACGGATCGTGTTGGGCGCGTGAAATATGATAGTATTTCTTGATCGCTATATCCACCCCGAGCGAGCATCGCTTTTACCAAAGCGATTTCTTGCCTTTCTAGGCGAACTCGTGATTTCTTGGTCAAGATAATCTCCAAGTGCAATCTACTTACAAGTCTGGTCAATTGGCAACCGCTTGGGGCAAAACGTTTTCCCTTCACACGGTATGGTAATCCTCCCATTTTTACGGGCTCATCTGGTAGAATTTATACTGCCATTTTGAGTTTCTGGATTGGGGTTATTCCACCAATCTTCATATTCGGTCTATCATTGCTGTATGTCCATAGCCAATGGGTGGTGCGATCCTGCACCTCCTGAATTAATTCAAAGATAGTGCGACCCAACCATTTCTGGCGAACGGTTCGGTTGTAGCGCTCGATGTAAGCGTTGTGTTTAGGCTTGAGAATGAATGTGAATATTGGTGATCTCCCGCATTTGTGGCTATGACAACAGTGTGCCACTGACATATTCCGCGCCATTATCAACACGTTTTGCATCCGGCTTTTCTCGCCATTCGATGATCTGGTTGAGGCAACGAACAACCCGCTCGGCTGGCAGTGAGAAATCGACCTCAATGGCAAGTCCTTCTTGGACTTGCCCGTAAAAAGTGGAGGGATTTTCTGATAGTTTTCAAAACTACGGGCAAGTCCAAAGTTAAACCCACGATATCAAACATCGAAGACGGAAAAATATTGTCCGGCGCCTGGTCAAATCACGTCTCTGGCTGCCAAGACACCCGACTTTGTTGCGTCACCCAGCAATTGCTAACAGCCAGAGCGCACTAAAGTCGAAAGAAACTTGGCGATCCACCCTGGATGCGCTTACTGTGTCATAAGGTGATCCAAATGGGGAATGCCGGATAACAGCATCGGCGACAATCGAGCCGATCGAATACAGTACGGGGAGAGCCAATGTACAATAAAATAATGGTACCTGTGGATCTTGCACACGCTGACAAGCTGTCGCTCGCATTGGACACGGCCGCAAAACTATCAAAATTCTATAACGCACCGGTGACCTATGTCGGCGTGACGGCGTCAACGCCCGGTCCACTCGGACATAATCAGGCGGAATACGATCAGAAGCTCGCAGGTTTTGTTGCCGAGCAGGCCAAGACCCACGGCATCGAGGCACATGGCAAGACCGTGGTCAGTCATGATCCGGCAGTCGATCTCGATGACGCGCTGATCAAGACGGCACGCGAAACCCAATGCGATCTCATCGTTATGGCGACGCATATTCCCAATGTCGCCGATCATGTCTGGCCATCCAACGGTGGCCGGCTTGCGACCCATACGCGTGCATCTGTCTTTCTCGTCCGCGGCTAAGCGCACGTCGGCGACACTTGCAGCAACAAACAAAACCTGAGCGGGAGGACACACCATGAGTGACACCAGCGGACAGGGTATTCCGGACCCGGAAGGCCCAAGCAACATGATCGACACCGAATACGAGGTGGGTCAGGACAATATTTCCATGTCAATGGGGCCTTTTGGTCTCGACATCCACAATCCGGTTTTCGCGATCTCCGGATTGAGCATCGTCGCTTTTGTCTTTTTCACCCTGGCCTTCCAGGACAGTGCCGGTGCAGCCTTCAACGATCTGCGCAACTGGTTGACCGAGACTTTCGACTGGTTCTTCCTCACTGCGGCCAACATTTTCGTGCTGTTGTGCCTGTTCCTGATTGTCTCGCCCTACGGCAAGGTCCGGATCGGCGGCAAGGACGCGACCCCGGACTATTCCTATACCGGATGGTTTGCGATGCTGTTTGCCGCCGGCATGGGCATCGGGCTGATGTTTTACGGCGTATCGGAGCCGATCTCGCACTTCTCCTCCTCTTTCGCCGACAACGCCGGCACGCCCGAAAGCTGGGCACCGCTTGGCGGGGCAGCGGGCGACGCGATCGAGGCGCGCAATCTCGGTATGGCGGCGACGATCTTCCACTGGGGCCTGCACCCCTGGGCGATTTACGCCATCGTCGCACTGGCACTGGCACTGTTTTCCTACAACAAGGGACTGCCGCTGACCATGCGGTCGGTGTTCTACCCGATCTTTGGTGAGCGCATCTGGGGCTGGACCGGGCACATCATCGACATCCTGGCGGTTTTCGCCACGCTGTTCGGGCTCGCCACCTCGCTGGGTTTCGGCGCAGAACAGGCCAATGCCGGCCTCAACCACCTCTTCGGCGTTCCGATCAACGACGTTTCCAAGGTTCTGCTGATTGTCGCGATTACCGGCGTCGCACTGATGTCGGTCGTCGCCGGCCTCGATGCGGGCGTCAAACGGCTGTCCGAGATCAATATGATGCTGGCCGCCTTGCTGCTGGTCTTCGTGCTGATCGTCGGACCGACAGTGGCGATTTTCACCGGCTTCTTCCACAATCTCTACGAATATGTTCGCTATCTGCCCGAACTCTCCAATCCGTTCGGACGTGACGATGACAATTTCCGTCAGGGCTGGACGGCATTCTACTGGGCCTGGTGGATTTCCTGGTCACCGTTTGTCGGCATGTTCATCGCCCGCGTCAGTCGCGGTCGGTCAGTGCGCGAGTTTCTCGTCTGCGTACTGCTCATCCCGTCGGTCGTCTCGGTGTTCTGGATGACAGTATTCGGTGGCACCGCGATCACCCAGCTGGTCAATGACGGCTACCAGCTCGTCGTCGATTCTCCACTGGAGTTGAAGCTGTTTGCCATGCTCGAAGGCCTGCCGCTGCAACAGATCACCTCGTTCATCGCCATCGTGCTGGTGATCGTGTTCTTCGTTACCTCGTCCGACTCCGGGTCGCTGGTCATCGACACGATCACCGCTGGCGGCAAGATCGACGCGCCGGTGCCTCAGCGTATATTCTGGGCAAGTTTCGAGGGACTGGTCGCTATTGCGCTGCTGTTGGGCGGCGGACTGGGGGCGCTGCAGGCGATGGCTGTCTCAACGGGCTTCCCGTTCACCATCATCCTGCTGCTCGCCTGTTTCGCGATCCTCAAGGGACTGCACAGCGAACCACGCTGACAAAAAGGGCCGCCATTACTGGCGGCCCTTGTCATTCATGCCTTGGCGGTAGTGAGCGGACGGGCGCGGTGCCAGAAACTCAAATCAACTCTTCCATTCATCTGGCTTGCTTGTCGGCTGTCGCGGTTTCGTCGATCTTGACATCGGCGAAACGGACCGGCTCGCCATCGGCGATCGCACGTTTCAGTTTGGCGTTGTGCTCCCGAAATGGGCGGGGTGGTGTCCATAAATAACCTGTCTTTAGCACAAACGATGGCCCGGCAATTGAGAGGCCGCCGCCAAAGGGCAAGCGCACCGCCGGACTTGATCCATGACAAAACGTCCGGCCTGAGATGATGCTCTAAACAACATTATATTGTCACAAATCTGTCGCGATCAGGTCGCCCGTTTGCGCAGAAGCCTGTGACTGCGGGGAGGTGGGGAAGCGATGACCAACAAAATCTGGGATATTCGCAAGCTTGAGGAAGGCTTGCTGGTCAACCGGGGAGAACTTTTCCGACTGGGTACGGCGGTTCTTTTCATCGCGCTGATCATGCTTTTCGCCTTGGCGCGCGGGCCTGGCGGGCCCCATGGCACGCTGCTGGTGATGGCTGCGATGATTGGCGGCTATATGGCGCTCAACATCGGCGCGAACGACGTTGCGAACAACGTCGGGCCGGCTGTCGGATCGCGCGCGATCACGCTGGTCGGAGCGATTATCATTGCCGCGGTTTGTGAAGCCGCGGGAGCGCTGATCGCCGGCGGCGACGTGGTCGGCACGATCAAGAACGGCATCATCAACCCCGCAATGATCGCCGACGCCGACACCTTCATCTGGCTGATGATTGCGGCACTGCTGGCTGCTGCCTTGTGGCTCAATTTCGCGACTGCCGTCGGCGCGCCGGTGTCGACAACCCATTCCATCGTCGGCGGCGTTCTGGGTGCGGGCATTGCGGCGGCCGGCTGGGGCATTGCCGATTGGGGGGTGGTGGCTCGCATCGCCGCATCGTGGGTAATCTCGCCGATCCTTGGCGGTATCATCGCGGCAGCATTCCTCTATCTCATCAAGCGCACGATCACCTATCAGCCGGATCTGATGGCTGCAGCACAACGGATGGCGCCGCTGCTGATCGCGGTGATGGCATGGGCGTTCGCGACCTACCTGATGCTCAAAGGCTTGAAGAAGATCTTTCCCGTCGGGTTCATGACCGCAAGTCTGGTCGGCATTGTCATTGCAGCCGTGGTCTGGGTGCTGATGCGCCGACACGTGGCGCGCGTCGCGCCGGATTTGCCCAACGACAAGAATGGGGTCAATGCGCTCTTCACGGTGCCGTTGATATTCGCGGCAGCGCTTCTGAGCTTTGCTCATGGCGCCAATGACGTGGCGAATGCGGTCGGGCCGCTTGCGGGTATCAGCGAAGCGATCATGCATGGCGACATAGCGGGCAAGGCGCCGATCCCGTTCTGGGTGATGCTGGTCGGCGCCGCCGGCATCGTGCTGGGCCTGGCCCTCTATGGGCCGAAGTTGATCCGGACGGTCGGCTCTGAGATCACTGAGCTGGACAAGGCGCGCGCCTTCTGCGTGGCGCTGGCCGCCGCGATCACCGTGATCATCGCCTCTCAGCTGGGGCTTCCGGTCAGCTCGACACACATCGCGGTCGGTGGGGTGTTCGGGGTCGGCTTCCTGCGCGAATACCTGAAGGTCAGCTACGCGCGGATGACTGAGGAGATCCGGGAGCATCATCGAGGAGAGGACGGCGAATCTGTTGAAGTCTTTCTCGCTCGGTTTGATGCGGCGAGTGTGCAGGAGAAGGGCGAGATGTTGCGGAGGCTGAAATCCGGCGGAGCAGCAGGCGCGCTTTACAAGGCCGAGCGCAAGGGCCTGCGGAAAATTCAGCGGGTTGAACTGGTCAAGCGCACGCTGCTGCTGCGCATCGCCGCCGCCTGGGTGATTACCGTGCCGGCTACGGCGCTTTTTTCCGCGATGATCTTCTTTATGATCCGGGGAGCGCTTCTGCCATGAAAGATAAAACAGGCACGGTCCTGTGCGCCGTGGATTTTTCGGCGGATTCCGAGGCTGCCCTTTTGTGGGCATGCGGCCAGGCGGCGCGCGATGGCGCGCGACTGGTCGTGCTTAACGTCGTGCACGATCCTGCGTCCAGCCCTGGATTTTATCGTAAGCCCGATGGCGACTGGCTCCGGCCGTTGGAGGACGTCGCCAAGGAAATGTTTACAGATTTCATCGCGGAGTTCAAAGGAAAGTATCCGGAGGCGGGAAGTCTCGAGCAGCTAGAGACGGTGCAGGTCAGCGGCCTGCCACCGGGCCGGATTACTGAAGTTGCCAACGAGATCGGAGCGGATCTGATTGTCATCGGAAGCCGTGGACGGACGGGACTGCCACACGTCATGCTCGGATCCGTTGCCGAGCGCGTGGTTCAGATGGCCGGGCCGCCTGTTACGGTTGTCAAAGCACGGCCCGAGATGGAGGAATGACGGAAGAACTGGACAAATTCACACTTATCACGGGGCTGTTTGGAGGGCTGGCACTGTTCCTGTTCGGCATGGACCTGATGACTGCGGCTTTGAAGCGGGTGGCGGGCGAGCAGCTAAGGGACGTGCTTGGCAAAGTCACAACCAACCGGTTTATGGGCGCAGGGATGGGCGCGCTGTTCACAGGACTGGTGAACTCGTCCTCTGTGACGACGGTGATCCTGGTCGGATTCATCTCGGCGGGGTTGATGTCGATGGCGCAGAGCGTCAGCGTTATCATGGGCGCCAATATCGGTAGCACTGTCACCGCACAGATCCTTGCATTCAACGTGACGCGTTTCGCGCTGCCGATGATCACGCTGGGGTTCGCGGTCGCGTTCCTGTTCAAGAATCGGGATTGGCAGGACTACGGGCGGATGCTCTTTGGCATCGGGCTTGTGTTCTACGGCATGGGGCTCATGAGCCAGGCCATGGTCCCACTCAGGACCAGCCAGGTGTTCATCGACTTCATCGCGACGCTTGAGATTCCAATGCTGGCGGTGCTGGCTGGCATGGTGTTCACGGCGGTCATCCAGTCCTCGGCGGCGACGACGGGCATCGTGATCGTGCTGGCGGGCCAGGGTGTGATGACGCTGGAGACGGCGATCGCGGTAGCGATGGGCGCCAATATCGGTACATGCGCCACGGCGGGACTGGCCGCAATCGGCAAGCCGCGGGAGGCGGTGCGGGCGGCAGTGGTGCATGTGCTGTTCAATGTAGCGGGAGTGGTCGTGTGGATCATGTTCATCGATCAGCTTTCGGCATTCGCACGGATGATTTCGCCGCAGTCTGATGTGCCGCGCCAGGTGGCGAACGCGCATACGGTGTTCAACGTGGCGAATACCGTTCTGTTTATCGGCTTCACGGCGCAGATTGCGCGATTGGTGGAGTGGCTGGTGCCGGACAAACCGCTGTCGGAGGAGGCGCCGCTGACGCCGAAATACCTGGACGACGGGCTTTTATCCACCCCCGGATTCGCCCTGGAGAACGCGCGGCGCGAGATCGGGCGGATGGGCGACTATGTGGACGACCTGCTTGTGAAGGCCCTGCCGACCGCTTTGTCTACGTCGCGTCGGGCGCTTGTGGAACTTGAAGAGATGGATCCGCCGGTGGACCGGCTTCATAGAGCCATCATCGAATATCTGGGACGCATCTCGCTGATGCGGCTTTCGGATAAGCAGTCGCGCGATCTATTGCAACTCGTCAGCGTCGCCAACGATCTGGAGCATGTCGCCGACCGCATCACGACGGATATCACCATTTCGGCGCGCAAACGGCTGGACGAGCACGCACCGATCACGCCCGAGGCGGCGCGGCGGATCCGTGCCTATCACGCAGAGGTCGCGCTGGCGCTGGATCAAGCGGTAGAGGCGGTTGTCAAGGAGAACGTAGAACTGGCTGTCTCCGTGCGAAACAAGAAGCGCGAGGTCGTGGGCATGTCGCGAAACATGAGCAGGGAATGGTTTGGGCAGACACAAGGCCATCAAAAGAGCGCGCTGATGGGCTATGTGCGGGAGGTGGAACTGGTCGAAATCCTTGACGGTATCTTCAAGATAGCAAGGCGGATTGCACGCAGCCAGCTGGAACCGGATGAGACGCCAGCGGACGACTAGAGCCTGTCTTGCTTTCATTGGTTTGTCCATTCGAGGGATACAAAAAGGCGGCCACGGAGCCGCCTTTTTCTATATCCCGAGTCAGGAACTATTTCTTCATGGCGCCCATGACGGCGCCTGCTATGCCGGTCAGGACACCGCCGCCGACAAGGCCGCCGACGACGTCACCGATGATCGAGCTCATATCCATGCCGCTGCTCATGTCGCCGCCTATCATGCCCGCTATGATCGGACCAATGGCGCTGCCGCCGGCAACACCGCCAACCACACCTGCAAGCAATTTGGGCAGCATGCTCATGGCTGCTGATTTGACAACATTGCCGATTACGCCGCCGCCGACCGCGCCGGAAATGGCCTGTATGATCAGTGGTATCAAAGCTTCCATGATGACAACTCCGTGTTTGTTTGATGCAAAACTCTCGTAATCGCGGTAAATTAACACCATTCGACAGTTGTTACTATGTTCGATATTTCGTCAATGGCTGTAAAAGCAGTGGTATTACACGGGTATATTCATCCATTACCGCGTTTTTCTCAAACGCCGATGTTTTCCAATCAAATGGAGACATGACGGTCCGGACGGCTCCATTATATTTGGCTGACGCCAGTATCGGCAGCATTCAACTGTTGTTCGTGGGGCAGGGGGCGTGACAGGGAATCCGGTGGATGTTAATTTGTCTGCGTGTTCGGTGGTTTTTGCTGTCGATAAAAAGGTGGGGACGACAGAATATGGATATTGAAGCCATTCATGAGATGTTCGAGGGGCTTGGACCGGTGACGGTCAAATCGATGTTCGGCGGCAAAGGTATCTATCATCAGGGGCGCATTCTGGCGCTGGTGGTTGCTGGTGAAATGCTGTTGAAGGCCGACAAGCTCAGCGCCGGGAAGTTTGAGGCGGCCGGCTCCACCCAATGGTCCTATGAGGGCAAGAAGAAACCAGTCAAAATGCCCTATTGGTCCATTCCCGACAGCGCCATGGACGATCCTGATGAATTGAGCGCCTGGGTGCACCTGGCCTATGAAGCGGCTCTCCGGGCGCGCTAACTGAAATTTTTGACAAAAGCACATGTGCCAGATGCGGAGCTGCCATTTTCCGCTTGTCAGGTCGCTGGCCTGCGGGCGCTGACCGATCTTTTTTATTAGAACATGTCTGGCTTTCATTGAACCACTCTGTTCGTGATCCAGTGTGTCGATCCGCCAGGAAGGCGGTAAAGAGCGACGCTTTCGCATCGGTCGAGACGTCAGACACAACGGGTGACGCAGCGGGCGGCCATTGGTCGCGAACCCTTCGGGCCAGCTGTTTGTTCGCCGCTATCTACGTCGTTTCGCTTGCGCGTACCTTAAGGTACGCGATTCGCGAACCAACTTGATACTGACCAAAAAACAACTGGCAGAGCGAACCAATGAAAGCCAGACATGCTCTAAATGGGCAGGGCGCTCCAGAATCAAAAATGCCAGCCCAACAGGCTGGCAAATGTGTGTGGTTTGTTCGCAAAGGGCTTATGCCTGAGTCCGATTGAACGGATGGTCTAGCGTTTTTCGCCAATCATCATGAATGCGGGAATTTCATCACCGAAACCAACTGGAGAGGCCGAATCGTCACTGTCGCTGCGTCTGCCGCCACGTCTGTTCTTGTTGTCGTTGGTTGCCGGGCTTTTCTGCTGCTTTATCATTTCGACGGGTTCGGGCCTTTCTTCTTCAGTTTTTTTGCTTGGTTGCCGCTGGCTGCGTCCAACAGATTCGCTCGACGAACTGCGCCCGCCGGACGCGCCGGAGGATTTGCGTCCACCGGACTCGCCGGAGGATTTGCCTGGGCTGCGGTTTGAACGTGTCTTCGGTTTTAGTGCTTCTTCTTCACTGCCACCACTATTGGCAGACGACAGGTCACCATCATGCCATGCGATCTTCTGATTGATCAATTTTTCAATGGCATCGAGCTGTTTGGTCTCACGGGAGGTTACCAGGGTGAAGGATGCACCTTCGCGTCCAGCACGCCCGGTCCGGCCGATCCGGTGAACATAGTCTTCTGCATGGATTGGCACATCAAAATTGAAGACATGGCTGACATCCGGCAAATCCAGCCCACGGGCAGCCACATCAGAGGCGACCAGAAGCTGTATTTTGTTATCCCTGAAGCCCTGCAGCATGGCCGTGCGCGAGTGCTGGTCCATGTCACCGTGCAATGCGCCAACGGAAAAGCCATGACGCTCTAGCGACCGGAACAATTCAGAGACATCGCGCTTGCGATTACAGAATATGATCGCGTTCTTGAGCGTATCCTGCTCACGGATAAGGTCACGCAACAGAGCGCGCTTTTCGAAATCCTTGGATTTGCATGCCACCACGCGTTGCGTCACAGTCGTGGCTGCGGAGGCAGCTGGCGCGACCCTGACTTCTTCAGGGTTTTGCAGAAACCCGTCTGACAGCCGCTGGATTTCCGCAGGCATTGTCGCAGAAAAGAACAGGGTTTGCCGGGTAAAGGGAATAAGCTTTGCGATCCGTTCGATATCGGGAATGAAACCCATGTCGAGCATGCGGTCAGCTTCGTCAATGACGAAAATTTCAACACCGGTCAGCAGAAGCTTGCCGCGTTCCTGATGATCGAGAAGACGACCCGGTGTTGCGATCAGCACGTCTGCACCGCGTTCGAGCTTCCGATTCTGTTCCTCAAAGGAAACGCCGCCAATCAAAAGCGCAATATTCAGCTTGTGATATTTGCCATAGGTGATGAAGTTTTCCTGGACCTGGGCGGCCAACTCGCGGGTCGGTTCCAGGATCAATGTCCTCGGCATGCGCGCACGCGCTCTGCCTTTTTCGAGCCGCGTGAGCATTGGCAGCACAAAGGACGCTGTCTTGCCTGTGCCGGTTTGCGCTATTCCAAGAATGTCTCTTCCAGCCAAGGCAGGTGGTATGGCGCCAGCCTGAATTGGAGTCGGTATTGTGTATCCAGCGTCTTGGACAGCTGAAAGAACCTTTTGACTTAAGCCAAGATCAGAGAATGTAATCAATGAGAACGTCGTTTCCGTTACAAGAGTCACTAAATGCCCGGAGGTCTCATGACGCTCCATTCACAATGTGATCGCACTAGTCCGAACGATCCCTCAAGTCAAGGAAATCGCGGAATTTACCCGAATTACAACCTGATTATGGGGGTTTTATGTCAAACAGTGTTAATTCTGAAACATAATTGTACGAATTCGCCCAACCGCCAGATCTTCAACCAGAGGCTCCCATCCTCTTTTGACGGGTAGCCTTGTTTAACGGTTTCATGCCTGCAATGGCAATAATTTTGGGGTCAAAGAAGTGAATTCAGTTTTTCTCCGGCGGCCAGAAAACGTTGTGGGTTAACCGCCTTGTCATGGACGCGAATTTCATAATGCAAATGGGGCCCTGTTGATCGCCCAGTGCTTCCTGCGGCGGCAATTTTCTGTCCGACCGTCACGCGATCACCGACTTTTACCAGCATCCGTGAGAGATGCGCGAAACGAGTGGTGATGCCATTGCCATGATCGATCTCGATCATTTTTCCGTATCCGCCCTTTCTGCCCGCACTCAAGACGGTGCCAGAACCCGTAGCAAAGACAGCCTGCCCGTAGGCAACCTTGAAGTCTATTCCCGAGTGATGAGCAACGCGGTCGAGAAATGGATCGCGGCGTGTGCCGAAGCGGCTGCTGACGGGCTGTTGAGGTGCGGGATTGGCAATGGGTATCTTGCGCGCTAGTTTTTTTGCTTTTTCTAGTTTGTCGAGTGCTGTTCCCAGATCCTTAAGTGAGGTGTCGAAAACTGCAGGGTTTTCGGCCGTCACAAATGGGCCGCCGATGCCACTTTCCTGCTGCGTCTTGATGCCGGAGTTGCGCAGGATCGAATGGATTGTCTCGACTGCCTGATAGGTATTTGATGTCAGGTTTTGAACTTTTTCAAATTGCTCGTTTTCGATTGTCTTGAGGGAAAAGAATACGTCATCGAACAATTTGCCGGCGCTCTGTGTTGCGGAGTTGCCTGTATCGGCATAGGCGAGATGGCTGACACGAAGGGGCATTTCATTCGCTACAAACTGATTTTCCCTGGGTGTTGACGTCGCCTCGAGTGACGCTTGCCGATTCCCGGTGTCAGCCTTTTCCGGCCGTGTCCTGGGTACCGGAATTCGAACCGGAGAGACGACTGCAATATCCGCTCTGTTCAACAGTAAATCAATGCGTCCGTGCCTGGTGCTGATCCTGGCCTGTTGCTCCATCAGTTCCGTGACCTTGTTGTCCATCTGCTGTTGATCAAGCAATTGACGGCTGGTGATCCGATCGACCTGCGAACGAAGCGATGCAATCCTGTCCTCGTAGGCATGTTGCATTCTGGCTTGACGGGCCATTGCCGATCCAACCAGATCGTCCCGCAAAATCAGATAGGTTGTCGCCAGCAGGTATCCAATCGCCATGACAGCTATAAAACTGGCCGTCAAACCGACCACCCAGGGTCGAATGGTCCAATGGCGTATATTGTCGCCGCTGGCCAGAATCAATGTGTGTTGCTTTGAGCGTTTGCCAAATACGCGGCTGACTGAGCTATGCGACACTCTATTCCCCTAATCAATACGAAGACGTTGGTGCGCTTATTAGACTCTGTTAAGGTTAATAAAGATTTGATTTGTACTGTTGAGCATAGAAAATAAATAGGGGATTTCTTGCGTCAGGAAGCGTTGACAGATGACAAGTTGCGGTAAAAGGAAGGTGTCAATCCTGCCTCTGCACGCGCCATATCGTTAAAGGGCGCTTTGACCTGTCCGCGAAAATTTGCCCTGACCAATTGCCGAAATGCATCCGCCGGGTTGCGCTTTTGCCGATGACACAGGAAGCGGAACCATTTGGCGCCGATGGCCACATGCTTTTTTTCATCGTGATAGATGATGTCCAATACTGCAGCGGTCTCATGGTCTCCGGTTTTGCGCATCTTTGCCTGTAGTGACGGCGTGACATCCAATCCCCGTGCCTCGAGAATGAGCGGTACAACAGCCAGACGCGCGGTCAGGTCATTGCGCGTATCATGTGCTGCCTGCCACAGGCCATCATGGGCTGGCAAATCGCCGTAATCTGCTCCCAGATCACGCAAGCGTCCGCGAACAAGAAGAAAATGTTTTGCCTCTTCGAAGGCGACCTGCATCCAGCCATCAAAAAATGATTGCGGCATGGATTCCGTGACAAAACGCGCCACGATGTCCAAGGCCAGATCTGTCGCATTCAACTCTATGTGGGCGAGGGCATGCAGCAGGGCAATGCGACCCTTGACGGAATTCAGATTGCGCTTTCCGATCATGCCTGGTGGCAGCAACTCAGGCTTTTCAGGACGTCCCGGTCTGTCCGCAACGGGCGAATCGAGTGGCGAGCGCAGAGACAGGGATCGCGAAAACCAGCGTCTGGCTGTCTCTTGAGCAATGGCGGTTTTCACGTCAAGATCCGATGCCGCAATCGCCTGGTTGGTTCCCTCGCGCAACGTCGTGATTGGCCTGGAAAGTGCCAATGTCATGTGCCCACGAAGCCTTCAGATATAAAGCATATGCTTGCGGGAATGGACGCCTTCAAGGGCTGACGGCTTCCAGAACCGCTTCCGCATGGCCCGGCACCTTCACCTTGCGCCAGATTTTTTCAATGGTCCCATTTTCGTCCACAAGGAAGGTGGAACGCTCCACGCCCATGTATTTTTTCCCGTACATGCTTTTTTCCTTCCAGACGCCATAGGCTTCCAGCGTGGTTTTTTCCTCGTCCGACGCCAAAGCGACGTTCAGTTCATGTTTGGCAATGAATTTGTCGTGTTTGGCAGGGCTGTCAGGCGACATGCCGAGAATATCTGCGCCGGCTGCGTCAAAACGCTCGCGCAGGGCGGTAAATGCGATGGTTTCTGTCGTGCATCCGCTGGTATCGTCCTTTGGATAGAAAAACAGCACCAGCTTGCGCCCGGAATATTGCGCCAGTGTCACGGTTTCGCCGCCATCGCGTGGCAATGTGAATTCAGGTGCTTTCATGCCTTCTGCAAGTAATACCATTTGTGCTGTCCTCTGCCATGGTTCCCGACCTGTTGATAGGCCGGATGCGCTCTATATGGTAGTCATATAAATTGTCATATAGTTGAACGTAGAATCGTCCTGTTGCTGCACATTATCAAAGCGTGGACGGATGCTGCAAACTTTGTATAGTCGCGGAACAACAATCAATGTCAGTTGGAAATGGTGGGAGCAGAAAAAACAACGGACTTGTGTCTGTTGCCTTGCATTCCATGCCTTCTGCCAATGCCGAAAATCCGATCATCGTCCATACGCCCCATGACCATCGATTGCTCTTTGGATTTGCGCGTCTATTCACCTTCCTGACTGCCATCGTGCTGATCCTCCTCATTTCGGGGGTGTTTCTGCTCGAAAGTGGCGTGGTGAACGGAGCGCTTGCCAGCCGGGCGCAAACGCTGCTTCAAAATACAGTCGGGGATCGCTTTGTGGCGACAGTTGGCGGCGCTGATGTGCGTTTCGCCAAAGGTGGGCGGTTGGCGCTGGTCGCAAGAGAGGTTGATCTGCGCGTCGGGGTGGATGGCGAAGAAGCCGTGCGCGCCAAAGCAGTCATCATCGCACTGAAAGTTCTGCCGCTTCTGTCGGGCAGTCTGAAAATATCCCATGTTGAAATCGATGGTGGTTTCATCGTTGCCAATGCCATCGAAAAGCAGGTGCAAAGCCGGGAAAGCGCGCTGGATCTCTCGGCGTTGCAGGTCACGGATCTGGAAACGCTGACCGATCGCGGCTTTTTGGCAATTCATGATCTGTCGCGGGCGCTCAGGCTGAGGGGAACCCGCCACATTATCCTGCGCGATGTCGCCATAGAGGGCATAGGACATACCGTGTCAACGGAAAATGAGGGCTTTACCGGTTATAGCGTCAATGTGGTTTCGGCCGAAATTGCTGAAATGAATGCAGCCGGGTTCGAGATCGATGCAGAACTTCAATTTGCCGATCAGGACATAAAGTTTGACGGCAAGGCTTCAGTCAAACCCGGAACAAAAAAACGGATGCAACTGATTGCCCATCTGACCGGGGTCCATCTGGGGAAAATGATCCGTACCTTCACCGATAATCCGAACAGAAAATTTCGCCTGGAAAGTCTCGCCCGGGTGGAATTTCAGGCACTCGAAGGCCAGGGTGAGGAACGTGCCCAATTGAAAGCCAATCTGCAGCTTTCCTCGGGCGAACTCTTTATGGATGGAATTGCTGCGCAATTGGAGCAAAGCACCATCAGGCTGGCGCTTGATACCAAGCGCAAATCCCTTGAATTCAGGCCTTCCAGGCTAAAAATAGGAAAATCATCCTATAGCTTCAATGGTGGTATTATCGATCTCAAGAATTATCCGGGTCAAAGTCAGGACGGGTTTGCCATTGACCTGTTGGTCGACAACGCAACCATCGCGCCAACCGACTCCAATGAGCCGCCGGTAACGGTGGCGATGAAGGCCTTTGCCCGTTTTATCAAATCCGAGCGGCGGTTCTATGTGGATGAATTTATTGTCTCGGGGCAGGGCGGCACGATGTTTTCATCGGCTGGCATTCAACTCACAGATACAAGTCCCGAAGTCAGTTTTGTTGCCAATGTGAATACAATGCAAACCACAGCGATCAAACAATTGTGGCCCTATTGGATTGCAAAGAGGGCACGAACCTGGGTGCAGGAGAATCTGTTCGGCGGCACCGTCAAGGGAGGCGCTATCAGGGTCTTCATTCCGGGTGGCCGGATGGCTGAAGAGATGCCGGATGGATTGCATCTTGACGAAAACCAGCTTCAGGTTGACTTCAACATTGAAGATGCGCGCTTTGATATTGCCGGTGATATCCCGCCGGTCAGAGGCGCCTCGGGCCTGCTTTCATTGCGCGGTCAGCACCTCGAGCTTCAGATCGACCAGGGCTCTGCCTATTTTCCAACCGGGAGAAGTGTTGCCGTTTCAGATGGCAAATTCACCATAGAAAGCACCGATGCAAAACCCTTGATGGCGCATTTGACCATTGCCATGGAAGGGGACGCTGCAGCAGTCGCTGAACTGATTTCCTATCAACCGATCAATGCGCTTGAGCGCACACCCTACACGCCGGAAGATTTTTCCGGCACTGTGCGCTCACAGGTCGAATTGACATTTGGTCTGATCAAGAGACAGCAACCACCCAAACCCGAATGGAATGTGGAGTTGGATCTTGATGGCGTCAGCCTGGGCCCCAAGGTCAATGGTGTGAAAGTCACCAATGCAGAGGGCAAGATGTTTGTTGATACGCAGGCGATGAGGATCGACGCGGATGCCGAACTCAACGGCATGCAATCGCATCTGAATTTTACCGATCCGCTTGATTCAAAAAATGGGTTGGAACCGTTCCGGGAAGTCAAAATGTATGTGTCCGACGATGACCGGGCACAGTTTGCGCCGCAATTGAATGAATATATCAAAGGCACCATTCATCTCACAACAATATTGCAGCGCGAGGGACGACAGGAGGTCGTTGCGGATCTGACCAATGCAGAATTGCTCTTGCCGTGGATCGGTTGGTCAAAGGGCAAGGGCGTGAAGGCATCGGCAAGTTTCGAGGTGATACCGGAAGAAGGGACGGCTGATGGCAATTCCGATTCTGCTGCCGGGCTGCCGCAGAATATGCTGATCAAGAACCTGAACCTGCGCGGCGAAGGGTTTTCGGCACTGGGTAGCCTGCAGGTTTCCGGTGGAGGCGTCACCAGCGCCAAGTTCAGCCGGGCCTCATTGAGCCGCAACGACAATTTCTCGGTCAATATGTCTCGCAAGGGAAATTCGTATCTTGTCAACGTGGGCGGTGAAGCGATCGACTTGCGTTCCACGATCAAACAACTGCTGAAAGATTCAGGCAGTGGCAGTGATGAGGGGAAACCAAGGATTGACCTGAACGTGAATACAAAACGCGCGTTCGGGTTCAACAATGAATCCATGCAGGGTTTCAAACTGGCCTATAGCGGTGTTGGAAGCAACATTCTCAAACTGAACCTGACGGCCAAGACTGACAGGGGCAGAGCGGTTGCAGCCAAGGGCACACACGATGGATCAGGTCTGGTGCTGACATTTACCAGCGCTGATGCGGGAGCCGTTGCCCGGTTTGCCGACATCTACGAAAAAATCGATGGCGGGCAGCTTGCCGTGCAATTGGTCAGAGCGGGCAATGGTCCCTATATCGGCTCGATTGAGATGCTTGAATTCAACATCGTCAATGATGAAAATCTTAAGTCCCTTGTCTCGTCAAATGCAGACGGCAGCGAAAGCCTCAATCAGGCAGTACGTCGCGATATCGATGTCAGCCGTGCGCAATTCCAGAACGCATACGCGCGCGTTCAGATGGGAAAAGGTTATCTTCGGGTCAGTGACGGCATTGCCCGTGGCCCGCTGGTGGGTTTTGCCTTTCAAGGTACTGTCTTCGACGAAAACGACAATATGAATGTCACAGGTACATTCATGCCTGCCTATGGGCTCAACAGGATCCTGGCGGAAATCCCGGTTCTCGGCGTGCTATTGGGCAATGGTCGCGACAGAGGGCTGATTGGTATAACATTCCGGCTGTCGGGGCGACGCGGTGAGCCGCAACTTGTCATCAACCCGATTTCGATCATTGCGCCCGGAATATTCAGATCCATTTTCCAGTTTCGTGATGAAAACAGACCAGAACCTGCGCCGCGCACCCATGATCCAAATGAGGGCGGCAAATAGAGCCGCGCCCAATTGTCAAAATGACAGCATTTGCAGGACATTCATTCCAGATGCCCTGCCAATGATCCGAGTCAGACGGGACGCACGAGCAGGTGTTTTTTCTTGCCCAGTGACAGCTTGATCACGCCGTCCTGCGTCAGATCCGCATCGCTTATCACGCGTCTTTCATCACTGACCTGACTATCATTGATGCGCACCGCGCCACCCTTGATATGGCGACGCGCTTCGCCGTTTGATCCCGCCAGGCCAGCCGTGACAAACAGGCTCAAAATGCCGATGCCTGCATTCAATTCGCCGGATGCGATCTCGATTGACGGCAGATTTTCCGCCAAGGCCCCTTCTTCGAACGTCTTGCGAGCAGTCTCGGCAGCTTCTTCGGCTGCCGCACGCCCATGCAAAATGGCCGTGACTTCGGTTGCCAGTATTTTTTTGACTTCGTTGATCTCGCTGCCGCCGAGGCTTTCCAACCTGCCGATTTCATCCATCGGTAGTGTCGTGTAAAGCTTCAGGAACCGGGTGACGTCCGCATCCTCGGTGTTGCGCCAATATTGCCAGAAATCGTAAACGCTCAACAGGTCGGCGTTCAACCAGACGGCGCCGCTTGCGGATTTGCCCATTTTGGCGCCGGACGAGGTGGTCAGCAGCGGCGAGGTTATCGCGTAGAGCTGCGGCGTACCCATGCGGTGTCCAAGATCAATGCCGTTGATAATATTGCCCCATTGATCCGAGCCACCCATCTGGATGCGGCAATCATAGCGTTTGCTGAGTTCCACGAAGTCGTAGGCCTGCAGGATCATGTAGTTGAATTCAAGAAATGAAAGCGATTGTTCCCGTTCCAGCCGCATTTTCACCGAATCAAAGGTCAGCATCCGGTTGACGGAAAAATGGCGCCCGACATCCCGCAAAAAGGTGACATAGTTGATGTCCATCAGCCAGTCGGCATTATTGGCCATCACCGCATCACAAGGCGCGTCACCGAACTGGAGGTATTTTGCAAAGCAGCGTTTGATCCCTGCAAGATTGTCCGCAATCTTTTCAGGTGTCATCAATTGCCGCGCTTCATCCTTGAAACTCGGATCGCCGATCATGCCCGTTCCACCGCCCATCAATGCAATGGGCTTGTGTCCGGTCTTCTGGAACCAGTACAACATCATGATCTGTATCAATGAACCGGCGTGCAGGCTGGAGGCTGTCGGGTCAAACCCGATATAGGCTTTCACCGATTCCTTGGTAAGCAGTGCATCGAGACCGGCATCATCCGAGGTCTGGTGGATGAAACCACGTTCGTGGAGCGTATGAAGGAATTCGGACTTGAAAGCAGGCATTGTCACTCTTTCTTTGCAGACCCCTTTGCGCAGGCAAAAGGGTTTATCGGCTCGGCGGGGCATTTATCATTGTTTCGAAGAGAATTCACGCCATTTGTTTTGATGGAACTTATTGAGGAGCCTGATGGTGTCTGACAAAATTGTATCCTCCGGCCTTTCCGGGCCTGCAGTCGCACCCCGATCCGGCGCGATGACCGCCATCGGTCTGATGAGCGGAACGTCGATGGATGGCATTGATGTTGCGCTCATCAAAAGCGATGGATTGCAGGTGCTGGAACGCGGTCCATCTTTGAGCGTGGCCTATCGGCCGGATTTCCGCCGCAGGCTTGCCAGTGCACTGGAATGCGCCACCTCGATCAGGCTGAGGAGCGAAAGACCCGGTGATCTGGCTGAACTGGAAGGCGAATTGACGCGATTGCACGCCGACGCGGTTCTTCAGTTTGCAAAGCAATTCGAAATCGATCTGTCGTCCATCGATGTCTTGGGTTTTCATGGCCAGACAATCTTGCACCGGCCCCTGCAACGGCTGACCGTTCAGATTGGAGACGGCGCTATGCTGGCAAACAGACTTGCTGTGCCGGTTGTGTATGATATGCGCGCAGCGGATATGGAGGCCGGGGGCGAAGGCGCACCTCTGGCACCTGCCTATCATGCAGCGTTGGCGGCCTCGCTGGGGCAGAAACGAAGTGTGGCATTCGTCAATATCGGCGGCATTTCCAACATTACATGGGTGGGGAAAGACGGGACAGTTCTGGCCTTTGATACGGGCCCCGGCAATGCGCTGATTGACCAATGGGTCGAAATGAAAGCGGGTATCCCTTTTGATCAGGGTGGCGCAATTGCAAGTGAAGGGCGCATTATATGGTCAATCGTGGATGATTATTTGCAGGCGCCGTTTTTTGCCGATGAAAAAAGGCGTTCGCTCGACAGAAATGATTTTCGTCCGCCCGATCCAACAAGCGCCTCGCTTGAAGATGGCGCGCGTACTCTGGCGCGATTGACCGCCGAATCGATATTCAAGTCATCTGCGCAATTGCCCGTGGTGGTGGATCAATGGATCATTTGCGGCGGGGGACGGCACAATCGGACCATTATGGATGATTTGAGAGAACTTGCAGCCCTTCACAATGGCGAAGTCCTGGCCGCTGAGGATCTGGGTTTTGACGGTGATTCCATGGAAGCCGAGGCCTGGGCGTTTCTGGCCATTCGTTCCCGAATTGGCCTGCCGCTAAGCTGGCCGGGGACAACCGGGTGCCGTCAACCGACCTCGGGTGGTCGGTATGTGGAACCGACGCCAGAAAGCCGGGATTGTCCCTAAATAATAGCGGTTTTATTGGCGAACAAGCCGAAATCCGATCAGGATGTGCTTGATGGTTTCAGGACGGCCGTGATGTGCGGCAGGCCGGCAAACACCGCAACCCCGGTCGTCCCAGGAACCGCCTTTAACAATTCGCCGATTGTTTCCGGCCATGGTTGATGTCCATTCAAAAACCTGACCGGCAGCGTCAAGCAGACCGTAAGGGCTTGCACCGGCAGGGAATGACCCAACGGGCATGGTCGTAAATGGACCGGAATCGTGGCTGTTTAACAATTGCGGTTCGAATTCATTACCCCAGGGAAAATGAAAGCCCTTGTCCCCGCGGGCTGCCTTTTCCCACTCTGCCTCTGTCGGCAGGCGCCAAAGGTGATCGGTCTTTTTGCCAAGCCAGCGCGCATAGGCTCTGGCATCTTCAAAACTGACCATAACCACCGGATGCGTTTCACGACCTGCGGGTGGCCGGTTGGACGGCCAGATATAGGGCATGGCCCTCTCAAAGGGATGTATCAGGCCGTAACGCTGCCATTGCTCTTTTGAAACGTGCGGCAGCGGATGGCCGGTTTCCTGCAGGAAGGCGGCATAGGCGTGATTTGTGATTGGTGTTGTTGTTATCTGGAAGCGGTCAAGCGTCACCACGCTTTGCGGTTCATTGTCATACCAGCCGCGTTTGCGGGTCACGTTGTGACCGTAGGCGGCCTCATCCAGTTGGTAGGCGGCTTCGCGCTCATCGCCGTCAGATCCCATCTTGAATGGCCCCTGAGGGATGTCCACCAGATCTGGTGGGTGAAAGGTTCCCTCAGCCACAACCGGACTGAAAGGCACAATCGCGAGAATAAAACCCAGACCTGCGGTTGCGGCAAAATTCAGAAAATGTTGCCGCAACCTGTCTTTCATTGTTCAATACCGGACGTTTAACGTATGCGCTTGGGCGCAGGCTCGGGCACCAGTTCACCGGCCAGACGCCGATCGAGATAATTGGAACATTCCTCGATAAGCCCGTCGACCTGTCCGCTGAAGAAATGATTTGCACCGGGCATGACCTTCTGGGTGACCATGATGCCCTTTTGGGTTCTCAATTTTTCCACCAGTCCCTGGACATCCTTTTCCGGCGCGACCTGATCGGCGTCGCCGTGAATGATCAGACCCGAGGAAGGGCAGGGTGCCAAAAAGGCGAAATCATAGGTGTTCGGCTGTGGCGCGATGGACATGAAGCCTTCGACCTCAGGTCGACGCATCAGCAATTGCATGCCGATCCATGCACCGAAAGAATAGCCGGCGACCCAGCAGCCCTTGCTGTCGGGGTGAAGCGTCTGTATCCAGTCCAGCGCGGCAGCCGCATCGGACAATTCACCGATACCATGGTCGAACGCACCCTGGCTGCGCCCGATGGAGCGGAAATTGAAGCGCAAGGTGGTGAAACCGCGCTGCTGGAACATGTAGAAAAGCTGATAGACAATCTGGTTGTTCATCGTACCACCAAATTGCGGATGGGGATGCAACACGATGGCGATCGGTGCATTCTTTTCCTTGGCGGGCTGATAGCGGCCTTCCAGCCGTCCGGCGGGACCATTAAATATGACTTCAGGCATTGCGTCTCCGGCTCAATTGCATTTGTGGCAAAAAGTCTTTCGCTTCAATTGGCGAATTATACCGTGCCACCAACGCGAATTGGATTGGTTTGAATTGTTTTTTGCTTATCCTTCCGGATATGAAGGTGTGTCATAAGCCATTGGCACCCGAAAATTCAAGAAAAATGAGGCGTTGCCAGTTTGACTGGCGCGGCAATCGCATGAACAAGTCACGTATATACATGGATTACAATGCGACCGCGCCTCTCTTGCCGCAGGCACGCGAGGCCATGCTGGCTGCATTGGATCTGCCCGGTAACCCGTCCTCGGTGCACGCGGAAGGGCGCCTCGCCCGTTCACGCATCAGCACAGCAAGACGGCAGGTTGCAGCGCTGGTGGGTGCTCCTGCCGCCCATGTCACCTTCACCAGTGGCGCGACGGAAGCGGCCGCAACATTGCTGAGCCCCCATTACAAGATGGGAAAGGCGGATCTGTTCATCAGCCATCTCTATGTAAGCGCTGTTGAGCATCCATGCGTTCTGGCGGGCGGTCATTTTGCGCATGACGAAATTTCAACCATAAAGGTTGATCACGACGGCATCGTGGATCTGGCCCATTTGACTGCTCTTTTGGAAGCCCATGACCGTTCAACAGGATTGCCCATGGTGGCGGTTCAGATGGCCAATAATGAAACCGGTATCTGCCAGCCTGTTTCGCAGGTCGCCGAAATCGTCAACAAAGCGGGTGGCATATTGGTCGTCGACGCGGTTCAAGCAGCAGGCCGCATGCCCATAGACATGAGCGCTTCCGGTATCGATTTCCTGTTCATTTCGTCCCACAAATTGGGCGGACCGAAAGGGGCGGGCGCCATTGTCAGTGCCGGTGAGATCATGATGCCCAAACCGCTTATTCCAGGCGGTGGACAGGAAAAGGGACACCGCTCTGGTACTGAAAATCCGCCGGCGATCTGTGGCTTTGGTGCTGCATGTGCCATGGCACTGGAGAACCTCAGTGAAAGCCTTTCGGATATTGGCGACAGGCGCGATGCCCTGGAGGGCGCCATGCGCGCGTCGGCTCCGGACTGTATCATTTATGGTCAGGACCAGATGCGGCTGGTCAATACCATTTTCTTTTGCCTGCCGGGCCTCAAAGCCGAGACGGCACAAATATCGTTCGATCTGGAAGGTATAGCCGTTTCTGCTGGCTCGGCCTGCTCATCAGGGAAAGTCGGACCAAGCCACGTGCTTGCGGCGATGGGGCGCGATACGGCCCTTGGCGGTGTGCGGGTGAGTATCGGGTCTGGAACAAGTGCGGAAGACGTGAATCGCTTTCTGGCTGCATTTGAAAAGATAAACAGCAAACGTCTGGATCAGTTGCTCAAGAAGGGCACGCCTGCACCCTGAAGATGAAAAGCGCGACATATTGTGGCGTGACGGAGCGAAAAACGACTTTGTCGTGAATGCCGTCAACAGCCTGTATCGATTGGATTATTGGACACCCTTCGCGGCCTGTTTGGTGATTGCAATTGCGCTCAGGAATTCAATTCCGTTAATCTAGTCTAGAAAAGTTATAAAATTCGGCTTACAAGCGGCCCACACGGTGGAAATTTGGTTTTCACGACACTAGATACGTTATGACAAATGCTGCGAAGGCAAATGCCTGACCATACATGACCTTGACAAACTGTCGGACCTTGAACCCGACGAGATTGGAGAGCGCCTATGCCTGCTGTGCAGGAGACGATCGATCAGGTTCGCCAGATCGATGTAGACCAGTATAAATATGGTTTTGAAACCCATGTTGAAATGGACAAGGCCCCCAAAGGCCTTAACGAAGATATTATCCGCTTCATCTCGGCCAAGAAAAATGAGCCGGAATGGATGCTGGAGTGGCGTATTGACGCCTATCGACGCTGGCTGACGATGGAAGCCCCGGATTGGGCGCGCGTCGATTATCCGGAAATTGATTTCAACGATATCGTCTATTATGCGGCACCCAAAAGCCAGACCGGACCGATGACCCTCGATGAGGTGGATCCGGAGCTTTTGGCGACCTATGCCAAGCTGGGTATTCCGCTGCGTGAGCAGGAAATACTGGCCGGCGTACAGCAATCGAAAGTTGCTGTTGATGCGGTGTTTGACTCGGTATCCGTGGTAACGACTTTCAAGGCTGAACTGGCGAAGGCCGGCGTCATTTTCATGGCCATTTCAGAAGCCATTCAGGAATATCCGGAGCTGGTACGCAAATATCTTGCCACCGTCGTTCCCGTGTCAGACAATTACTATTCGGCGCTGAACTGTGCCGTGTTTACCGATGGTTCTTTCGTCTACATTCCAAAAGGCGTTCGCTGCCCGATGGAATTGTCGACCTATTTTCGTATCAATGAAAAGGATACGGGGCAGTTCGAGCGCACCTTGATCATCTGTGAAGAGGGCGGCTATGTTTCCTATCTTGAGGGATGTACAGCGCCGCAGCGTGACGAAAACCAGTTGCATGCCGCCGTGGTCGAACTGATCGCACTCGATGATGCGGAAATAAAGTATTCCACAGTTCAGAACTGGTATCCGGGCGACAAGGACGGCAAGGGCGGTATTTACAATTTTGTTACCAAACGGGGCGATTGCCGCGGTGACAATTCCAAGATTTCCTGGACCCAGGTTGAAACGGGCTCAGCGATTACCTGGAAATATCCTTCCTGCATTCTGCGTGGCGACAATTCGCGCGGCGAATTCTATTCCATCGCCGTTTCCAACGGCCGCCAGCAGATCGATAGTGGCACCAAGATGATTCATCTGGGCAAGAACACGTCCAGCCGGATCATTTCCAAGGGCATTTCGGCAGGTCATTCGAACAATACCTATCGTGGCCAGGTTTCGGCGCATCGGCGCGCCACCGGTGCGCGCAATTTCACGCAATGTGACTCGCTTCTTATTGGCAATAATTGTGGCGCGCATACCGTGCCCTACATTGAAGCAAAAAATTCGACGGCACAATTTGAACACGAGGCCACGACGTCGAAAATCTCCGAGGACCACTTGTTTTACTGCATGCAGCGGGGAATTCCTGAAGAAGAGGCGATTGCCCTGATTGTGAACGGTTTCGTCAAGGAAGTGATACAGGAATTGCCAATGGAATTTGCCGTTGAGGCGCAAAAGCTCATCGGCATCAGCCTGGAAGGCAGTGTTGGATAAATTCCGACTTTTTCCGCCCTGTCAGTCAACAGCAATGACTGATGGCGCGGGTGAGCGAAATGAAGACAGGAATGGATCGCATAGGGCAGCGCTCGAAACGACAAAGCCTGCACCGCCTATGGATCATCAAAGAATTTGGACAGACCAATATGCTTGAAATTAGAAATCTGCATGCGCGTATTGCCGAAGATGGCACAGAGATCATTCGCGGGCTGAACCTGACCGTCAAGAACGGTGAAGTTGCGGCAATCATGGGCCCGAACGGATCGGGGAAATCGACGCTTTCGTACATTCTGACAGGGCGTAGCGATTATGAAGTCACAGAAGGTGATATCCTCTACGACGGTCAGAGCATTCTGGGCATGGATACGGCCGAACGGGCTGCTGCCGGTCTGTTTCTGGCATTCCAGTATCCGGTCGAAATCCCGGGCGTCGCCACCATGCAATTTCTCAAAGTCGCGATGAATGAGCAACGCAAGGCGCGCGGCGAAGATGAACTGACAACGCCGGATTTCATACGTCGGGTCAAGGCTGCCGCTGCCAATCTTCAAATTGACATGGCCATGTTGAAGCGACCATTGAATGTCGGGTTTTCGGGCGGTGAAAAGAAGCGCGCTGAAATTTTGCAGATGTCGCTGCTTGAACCCAAATTGTGCGTTCTGGACGAAACCGATTCAGGTCTGGACATCGACGCGCTGAAGATCGTCGCCGACGGTGTCAATGCTCTGCGTTCTCCTGACAGGTCTTTCATTGTCATTACGCATTACCAGCGCCTGCTGGAGTACATTGTCCCCGACAGCGTGCATGTTCTCTACAAGGGTCAGGTCATCAAGTCGGGTGACCGGCAATTGGCCCTGGAGCTTGAAAGCGACGGCTATGCAAATGTCATCAAGGATGCCGCCTGAAAACGGCCGGGGTAAAAAGGTTTTGTGATGAATATGCAGAGCAAAAAGCCGATCACTGCCGCTGAACAATTGTTGGTCGACAGCTTTGTTCACAATCTTGGCAATCTGCCCGGTGACGGAGCCGTATTGACCATCCGCGACAGCTATATCGAGGATATCAAGCAGCGCGGTCTGCCGACGCGCCGGGTCGAAGCCTGGCACTATACGGACCTTAGAAACCTGCTGAAAACGGTTCCCTCGATCGGCAAGTCGGCAGATATTGAACCGGCGGAACGCCTGATTGCCGGGGCAAATGTCATTTCGGTCGTGGATGGACATGCTGCCAATATCGCAGCCACTGGAGGCGTGACTGCAACTGCCTATCGCGAAGATTTGTCTGACGGCTCAGCCGCCGCACGTATGGCTCTTCGAAACAGCGACGATCTGGTCGGCCGGATCAATGGCGCCTTTGTGACCGATGGTGTCAAACTGCAGGTTGAAGACGATCTCGTTTTGGACAATCCGCTGGAAATACAGGTTCTGCATGGTGGTGGTCAGGCCCATACGCGGTTTCCCGTAACGATCGGCAAGGGCGTGAAGGGCCTGTTTGTCGAGCGGCACATCTCCTGTTGTGAAGAAGACGCACTGGTCTCGTCCATCACGGATCTCGATGTTGGTGACGGCGCAGATATCGTCTGGGTCATCAATCAGGAACAAGGCTTATCAGACACCCACCTGGGTCAGATCAATATCAAGCTTGGCGCTGATGCCAAATTGTTGCTTTTTGTTGCCAATGCCGGTGGAAAACTTGTCCGTCAGGAAATACACATCGTGGCAAGTGGCGAAGGATCGGAACTGACCCTGCGCGGGGTCAATCTGCTGGGCGGCGAGAGCCACACGGATGTGACGATGACGCTTGAACATATTGTGCCCAATTGTGTTTCGGGCCAGATATTCCGCAACGTCGTGCTGGATCGCGCTAAGGGCGTGTTCCAGGGCCAGATCAAAGTGGCGCAGATTGCGCAAAAGACGGATGCAAAAATGGCCTGCAACACGCTGTTGTTGTCCGATTTCTGCGATTTTTCGGCCAAGCCGGAACTGGAAATATTTGCCGATGATGTGCAATGTGGTCATGGCGCCACAGTGACAGATATCGATAAAAATCAACTTTTCTATCTGAAAGCCCGCGGTATAGGCGAAAAACGGGCCCGCAGTTTGCTGGTCAAGGCCTTTATTGTCGAAGTCGTGGAAGAACTGGACAATGAAGTCCTGATCGAAGCGCTGGAAAAACAGTTTGAAACATGGCTGAACAATCATGGCTGAGTCTTCACAGGCAACCACCGGGCAGACACACTCCTACGATGTGGAAGCAATCCGCAAGGATTTCCCGATCCTTTCCCAGCAGGTCTATGGCAAACCGTTGGTCTATCTCGACAATGGCGCTTCGGCTCAAAAGCCGCAGGCCGTGATTGACGCGGTATCGAAGACCTATGAAACCGGATATGCCAATGTGCATCGTGGTCTGCATTTCATGTCGAATACTGCAACAGATGCCTATGAGGCTGCGCGTGAAAAGGTGCGGGGCTTTATCAATGCCGGCTCGGTAGACGAAATCGTCTTTACCAAATCTGCGACCGAGGCGATCAATACGGTGGCCTATGGCTATGGCATGCCGGAAATCGGTGAGGGGGACGAAATTGTCGTCAGTCTCATGGAGCATCACTCCAATATCGTGCCGTGGCATTTCATCAGAGAACGTCAGGGCGCCAAGCTGAAATGGGTTCCCGTAGACGAGCAGGGTGTTTTCCACCTGGCCGATTTTGAAGCGCAATTGAGCGATCGCACCAAGCTCATTGCCATTACCCACATGTCCAATGTTCTGGGCACGGTTGTACCCGTCAAGGAAATCTGTCGCATTGCCCGGGCACGAGGCATTCCCGTATTGATCGACGGCAGTCAGGCCGCCGTGCACACGCACGTTGATGTGCGCGATATTGATTGTGATTGGTATGTTTTTACCGGACACAAGCTCTATGGCCCGACGGGTATCGGTGTTCTCTATGGCAAGAAGGACATGCTGGAGAAGATGCGGCCGTTTCAGGGTGGCGGTGAGATGATCCTCGACGTCAGCGAAGACGCGGTCAGCTATAATGCGCCGCCGCACCGTTTCGAAGCCGGTACGCCGCCAATCGTTCAGGCCATTGGATTGGGCGTTGCGATTGACTATATGAACAGTGTAGGCAGAGAAGCGATCGCCGCTCATGAGGCTGACTTATGCGCCTATGCACATGAGAGGCTTCGTCAGATCAATTCGCTGCGCATATTCGGTGATGCACCGGGCAAGGGTGCCATTGTCTCCTTTGAGATCGAAGGCATTCATGCGCACGATATTTCAATGGTCATTGATCGTTCAGGGGTGGCTGTGCGCGCGGGCACCCATTGCGCGCAGCCTTTGCTCAAGCGTTTTGGTGTGACATCGACATGTCGTGCCTCATTTGGCATGTATAATACACGTGCGGAAGTTGACGCACTTTACAATGCGCTGTTGAAGGCACGGGCATTCTTTGCCTGACCAAGCAGCGATAATCGGGATGAGTTCAATGAACGATGAAGTGAACACAAGCGAAACTTCGCAACCGGCGACCTTTTCAGCAACGACCATACCGCGTGATGAACTCGCACGGTTGACCGACGATATCATTGCTGCAGTGAAAACGGTCTATGATCCTGAAATACCAGCAGATATCTACGAACTCGGGCTTATCTACAAAATTGATATCGAGGATGATCGAAGCGTCAAAATCGACATGACCCTGACCGCGCCGGGCTGTCCCGTCGCGGGCGAAATGCCCGGTTGGGTAGAAAATGCGGTCAATACGGTTGAGGGTATCTCCGGCGTGGAGATCAATATGACCTTTGATCCGCCCTGGACACCGGACCGCATGTCGGAAGAAGCGCAGATCGCAGTGGGCTGGTACTGATTGAAATTTGAATTGCGACCATTATGTTTATGTCGAAGTGTATGGCATAGTCATCGAACATTGCTTTGCTGAAATCGTAACTGCCTGAGGGCGCCAAGGAGATTGAAGATGGGCCGATTTGAAGTCATGACATTGACGGACAAAGCTGCTGATCGTGTCAAAAATCTTGTCGCTGCCTCAAAAGAACCGGCGGTTGGCTTGCGCATTGGTATCAAGAAGGGCGGTTGCGCCGGTATGGAGTATACCGTTGATCTGGTGAGCGATTTCGACAGCAAGGATGATATGGTCGAAAAAGATGGCGCCCGTGTCTATGTGGCACCCGAAGCCGTTCTATTTTTACTCGGCACGGAAATGGATTTCGAAACCACGACGTTGCGGTCCGGTTTTGTATTCAACAATCCGAACCAGACATCCGCCTGCGGGTGTGGCGAATCGGTGGAACTGAAACCGGCTGATCTCCAGACGCTGGCCGACCGTGGTGGTGCCGTGGTTCGCGCGGAAACCTGAACCCGAACTCCTATTTTTTTTTGGGCCGCAAGCCGCCTTGCCATGCCGGATTGGCGCGTGGTTCCACATAACGTTTGATCGCGTTCAATTGCTGTTCAAGTTCGCCGGCCCAGTGCCGCGTGAACCATCGGGCAATCCATCCCGCATAGCCTGAATCCGGAGACGCAACCGTCGCTGTGAGCCGTGTCCCGTCGGTATCCTGGCGCAGTTTGATGTCCGCGCGCAGCTGGCACCCCATTTTTTTGCAGGTAAATTCAATTCTATCCGGTGGAGAAAATGCAGCAATGTGGAATTGTTGCTGGAAAGCCCGGAAAATCGACAAATTCCGCTCGACAAATAGTGTGCCCTTGCCGACCGGCGGTGGCGTCAATATTTTTGTCTGTTTCACAGACCTGAGTATTTCCGGTCGATGTTCAATGTCCGCCAGCACGGAATAGACGGCAACGGGACTGGCATTGATGAATATCGTGAATTGAGGAGCGTGTGGAACGGGTGATTGGCTCACTGCGGGCTTCCTGCCAATATTGGCCTGATTTGATAATGGACAAGATATCTGCCATGGGCATGTCTCATAGCCTCTGTCGAACGACTTGTCATTGCTATGGTGTTTGCCCACCCGTGAATTTGGGTTAAAACCCTGGTTCCATCTCGGGCTCAGCCGATCAATCTGCAAGAGTAAACATGATGCTGAAAAACAGACTGGCATTGATAGCGCATGATTCCCGCAAGGATCTTTTGGTGGCATGGGTCGGTAGACATGCCGAACATCTTGAAAATATGGCGATCGTGGCGACTGGAACAACGGGACAACGCATCAGCAAAGCCCATCCGCATTTGTCGGTCCGTTCGGTCAAGAGCGGCCCGTTGGGTGGAGATCAGCAGATCGGCGCCCTGATTGCCGAGGGAGCTCTGGATGCGCTGATATTTTTCGTCGATCCCCTGTCTCCGATGCCCCATGATGTGGACGTAAAGGCATTGACGCGCCTGGCGATTGTCTATGATCTTCCGATGGCTTGCAGCCCCTCGACGGCAGATGCCGTGCTTCTTCATCTTGTAGCCGGGGCTGAAGAAGCCTGACCTTACCGTCCCGGTATCGCTTTTTATTCAAGACATCTGATGGGATTAAAACATGGACCTTCCGATCAATATTGACCTGATACAAGATGCCGCCCATCGTCTGGATGGTTTGGCGGTCAAAACACCATTGCTGGAATCCTGGCAAATCAATGATGCACTCGGAATGCGGTGCCTGTTCAAGGCGGAATGCCTGCAGCGTACAGGCTCATTCAAGTTTCGCGGTGCCTACACGAAATTGTCCAGATTTGCCGAGGATGCCCGCAAAAATGGCGTCGTTGCCTATTCCTCCGGCAATCACGCGCAGGGCGTTGCAGCAGCGGCCGGTCTGCTTGGTGCCAAGGCAACCATCATCATGCCGAGCGACGCACCGGAGATCAAGATTGACAACACACGGGGCTATGGCGCGCAGATTGTTCTGTATGAACGCAACAGTGAAGACAGGGCAGAGATCGCGCACCGTCTGGTGGAGGAGAGCGGCTCGGTACTGGTTCCGCCGTTTGACGACATTGACGTCATATCGGGGCAGGGCACGATTGGATTGGAGATTGCGCAACAGACAGCACAGATGGGCATTGAGGTCGACGCGATCTTCTGCCCGGTGGGCGGCGGCGGTCTTCTGTCCGGTCTGGCTCTTGGTCTTGCTGCAACATTGCCAGATGCTAAAATCTGGTGCGGTGAACCGCAGGGCTATGATGACGTCATACGATCCATCGTTTCGGATAAAAGAGAAATGGCGGATGTGATCGTCCGAACCATTTGCGATTCCATCGTCACGCCACAGCCTGGCATCATCACCGTCGAGATCATCAGGCGCCTTGTAGCGGGAGGCTTTGCGGTCTCTGACCGTGAGGTGAAAGACGCCATGATTCAGCTTTTTGAGCGGATGAAACTTGTGGTCGAGCCGGGAGGTTCGGTTGGCTTTGCCGCGGCCACGCAGCAACGCGCGCAATTTGCCGGCAAAACAATCGTCGTGGTTCTGTCCGGAGGCAATGTCGATCGGGATTTGTTTGGTCGTATTTTGCTGCAATCAGATTAAGCGGCGTGCATCTGCCTTATTGTTTCATAGGAAGTAGACTGATCTTCTTCAGGCGCTGTGCAGTGCGGAAAACTGCTGGAAACAAGGGATTCCGGCGTGTTTTTTGAATCAAATGATTTAGCTTGAGTACGACTTGCTCTAAGGTTGCAGCCATCGGAGTGCAGCGTTTCGGATTCGGATAACATGACAGATCAAAACGATTATTCGGCAGTCGGGGACACAGCGCACGGCGGTCAGGAATTATATGATGACGAAGGGGTGATCCGCGGCGATTACCTGGCGCGTATCGGTGCCGCTATTGCGGATCGTGATATTCTCTTTCTTAAAGAGCAAGTATCCACTCTTCACCAATCCGAACTTGGCGATCTGATTGAATCACTGCAGTCCGAGCAGAGAAATGCCCTGATCAGTCTTGTCGGGGATGACTTTGATTTTACCGCGCTGACCGAAGTCGATGAGGCCATTCGTCTCGAAATTTTCGAAGATCTGCCCAATGACAAGATTGCCGAAGGTCTTGGTGATCTTAATTCCGATGACGCTGTCTACATTCTTGAGGACCTGGACGAGGAAGACCAAAGGGAAATCCTTGCAAAACTTCCCTTCACCGAGCGTATTCGTCTGCGTCGGTCGCTGGACTATCCAGAGGAAACAGCCGGTCGGCGCATGCAGACCGAATTTGTTGCCGTGCCACCCTTCTGGAGCATAGGCCAAACGATCGACTATATGCGTGAGGATGAGGACCTTCCTGATTCCTTTGCGCAAATTTTTGTCATAGACCCGACTTTCAAGCTGCTCGGCGCCGTTGACCTTGACCGCATTTTGCGCAGCAGTCGGGAGACGAAAATTGAAAGCATCATGCATGATACAAAAAGGCAGATATCTGTCGATATGGATCAGGAAGAAGCAGCGCAGCTCATAGGGCAATATGACCTTCTGTCTGCAGCTGTTGTTGACGAAAATGACCGTCTGGTCGGTATTCTGACAATTGATGATGTGGTCGATGTCATTCAGGAAGAAGCCGATGAAGATATCAAGCGTCTGGGCGGTGTCGGCGATGAAGAATTGTCAGACGATGTGGTCTCGACCGTTCGATCGCGTTTTCCCTGGTTGCTTGTCAATCTCGTGACTGCAATCATGGCGTCCGCCGTCATTGGTCTGTTCGATGCCACGATCGAACAGATGGTCGCCCTTGCGGTGCTGATGCCCATTGTCGCCTCGATGGGGGGCAATGCCGGTACACAGACACTAACGGTTACGGTGCGGGCTCTGGCGACCAAGGATATCGATATCTACAACGCTGGACGGGTCATTCGTCGTGAAGTCATTGTCGGTCTCCTTAACGGTATTGTATTTGCCGGATTTGTCGCTGTTCTCACATATGCCTGGTTTGGCAGTGGCGAGTTGGGGCTGGTAATCGGATTGGCGATGATCATCAATATGCTGGCTGCCGGCATGGCGGGAATATTGCTGCCGCTTCTGCTTGATAAACTTGGTGTCGATCCGGCCATCGCTTCGGCGGTTTTCGTGACGACAGTAACGGATATTGTCGGTTTTTTTGCGTTTCTCGGCCTTGCCGGCTGGTGGTTCGGATTGATTGGAGTGGCGGTGTGACAAAGGAGCCGATCGTTTGCGATCAGTATGGCTTGCCGGATGTCACTTTCAATAAATTGACTTTTACGTAAAAGAAAGTCAGTGTCGCTTGCGAATGAATCGGCGGGAATCGACGTGCATAAATATTTTTCAATTACCGAATTAACCCGTGAATTCGGCGTTTCCACACGCACCTTGCGTTTTTATGAGGACGAAGGTCTGATCCATCCTGAACGGCGGGGACGTACACGTCTTTTCCGGTCGGCTGACCGTCACCTGATAAAGGAAATTCTACGCGGTCGGCGGCTTGGGTTCACTATCAATGAAATCCGCGAGATCATCGAAATCTACAAGGGGCCTCCAGGTGAGCTGGGCCAGCTGCAACTGATGATGACGCGCGTCGCCGAAAAGCGCAAGCAACTCAATCAGAAACGCCAGGACATTGAAGATACGTTGTCCGAACTCGATCATGTCGACGAGGCGTGCCTGGCCCGTCTGGCCGAACTGCGTGTCGGTAGTTGATAGAACTGCGTTGCTGAAGCGCAGCTCAATTTTTTCCACTGTTATTTTGAATATGAACGTTTCAGATCTCAGAATGTGAACCAAATGAGTTTGGTGTGCTGGATCTGTGAAGTGCTCTAAACCCAACGTCTTACGCGGTTACAATAGGCTTCGTATTCGGCGCCGAAAATGGCCAGAAGATGCAGTTCCTCGCGACGGATGGCCATCACATGGGTTCCGATCATGGCGCCTACGGCAAAAACGGCAAACCAACCATTCGTGGTCAGCAACCCTAGACCAAACAGCAGCATGGCATTGCCGGCATAAATGGGGTTGCGGCTGTAGCCGAAAGGTCCCGTTGTCACCAGATGGGACGATTTTCTATTTGGCATGATTGTGGTTTGTGATGCGTGCAGTGTCATCATCGACCAGATATCCAGGCTGATGGCGGAGATGATCAGCAGACTGCCGGCAAATCTGGCAAGTGCCGTTCCGGGAAGTTCAAGCGTAATCAGCATGCCCGCCAGAACGGACAGAAGGATAGCGGCGCCTGCGATGATGGGCGGCCATGGCAGGTCGTTGGGTTTTGCCTTATATGCGTTCATTTGATTTCATATTCCTTCAATGCGCGTGGCCTGACACCCGAATAGAGTGCACAATCAATCAGCACGCGGCAGCGACGATACGGTGCACGACTGCACAATTTCCTGAACGCCTTCGACCGGTTTTCCCAATTGACCCTGTGTCATCAGCGTCCCGAGAAGTTCTCTGTCAACCAGTTCATTCAAGGTGCATTGGCAGAATCTGCTGCAAAAATTGGCCTCATTTTCCTTTACGCAAGTGCGGACGCAACTGCCAGAAAATTCTGCGATGGGATCGGACGGTGGCGCTGGTATGATCATGCTGGCCAGATAGACGGTTCCAATCAGCATGGGTTGATGAATCAAGTAAACGGCAAGACTGTGGCGACCGGCCAGTGAAAGTGACCTGCCGACAATATCTGCGCCGCGATAAAGTGACGCAAGCCTGTCGATCAGCGCGAATTGCACACCGATCTTTCCTGTCGCGATGCCCAAAAGGACCGGCCCGAACCAGGGAAACAGGGGAACAAAATCATTGGAATGCGCAGGCACCGTCGACAGTCCCAACCACAAGAGGCCATCGTGGTTGAACATCTGATTGAGCAGATAGGGTCTGGAAAGGATGATTGCCAGTCCGATGGCCAGGGTAAGAAGGGGCGGGACCCTCAGGAAGAACAATCCAAGAAGACTGGAAACCACAATGCTGTGCAGGATCCCAAAGAAGATGTAATTGTCTGGCGTAAACCACAAGGTCGCAGCCGTGATGGCAAGCGCGGCGCATGCCACCATAGCCAGGCGTTTGGCAAAGACATCCCAGCGAATCGACTTGCCATGCGCCAGAACGAGGCTGACGCCCACCAGAAACAGAAAGCTGCCGGCAATGGAGCGGGCAAACAGCTTCCAGCCGCCTTCAGCCGTCATAGCTGCCGGAACATAGCCAAAAAACTCCAGGTCCCAGGCAAAATGATAGATGGCCATGGCAAGCAGGGCGGCACCTCTTGCAACGTCGATCGCCGCAACGCGAGGTGGGCGTTGGCCTGATGTTGGCAGGTCATTCATTTGTATCGGGCTCCGTCAGGGATTCGCCGCGTTTGATCTGGGCAATATACAGGCCGCAGACAACAAAAATCAAAGCGGCAAGGATGCGCCAGGAAAGTGGCTCGTCGAGCAACCAGACCCCGAGAAAAACCCCGAATACGGGTATCAGGTTGAGACCCATGGCAAAGGTCGAATAGCCAATTTTCCGGATCAGGTGGAAACGCAGCAGATAGGCAAACCCGGTCGGAAAAACACCCAGATAAATTATTGCGAGCACGGCATTTTGCGAGATATCCGTAGGGGGTGGCCCATCGTGGAAGAAGGCGATGGGAATCAACAGAACTGTTGAAAGCGCCAGGGCCAAAAATGCCAGACGGCCGGGTGGCAATTCAATTTTCCTGACGAGAAGTCCGGCTGTCGCATAACACACAGACCCAAGAAAGCAGGCGGCCTGTGCCATCAGGTTGGCTCTGCCAAGCCCATAAAGGACATCGAATCCGACGATCGTGAGCACACCGGTGAACCCCAGAACCACGCCAAGGAATTTGGTCCCGGTCAGCTTGTCATCAGTCGTGAATATATGGCTGCCGATCAAGGCGAGAAATGGTCCGGTTCCCATAAGCAACGCCGTGACGCCGGCATCAATCGACAGTTCAGCCCATGAGATCAGTATAAAGGGCAGGACGACATTCACCAGAGACATGCCAAGCACCAGGATCCACATGCGTTTGGAGTTGGGCAGAAGGATGCCTTTCCAAAGAGCATAGGGAAGCAGAACAAGAAGTCCGGTCGTAACACGCATGGCCGCCAGCCAATAGGCGTTGGTTTCGGGAACCGCTACTTTGATGGCGATGAAACCCGAAGCCCAGACCAGCGCGGTCAGCGCCACCAAAATCAGATCAGGAATGGTTGCGCGTTGAATTCTTGTCACCTGATTACCTTTTTTAGTCCGTCGCTGTCTGACCTGCCCAGGGACTTGTAGCCATGATTGGCTGTGGCGTGGTCGAGTCCGGCTGTCAAGGAATCTTGCGACCCTCAAACAAATATCCCGCCTCAGGGCGCCTCTGGATCAGATGTCGATACCTTTGAGCACGGCCGTGCGCGCTGATGAGAAATATTGCCTACGTATGAGAACGGTGAGCACAAGCAATGTTGTGCACAAAAGCACGATTGGCCCAATAAACCAGCCAATATAGCTCAGTGAGATGAAAATGCCGCGAAAACCGGCATTGAAGTGTTTTCCGGCGATGATGTTGATGGTGACGGCTCTTTGGACAGCAAGATGGGCTTCCTCGGGCTGTCGGGAGATGTCTTCTACCATGGGTATTGCGCCAACGAGAATCAGGCAATAATTGAAAAGCCGATAGGCCCAGCCGAACTTGAAGAATGAATAGGCGAAAATCACAATCAATCCCGCAACCTTCAATTCGAATGCCTCCCGTTCGGCGGGGACATCAAAGGAAAGGCCGGAGAGGACACCAAGAACCTGATCGGTCGCTCCGAGCAGGGCGAAACAACCGCCAATGGCGAGCAAAGTCGTCGATGCAAAAAAGCCCGTCCCCTGTTGCAGTCCCGTCATGATGCTGGTGTCAATCATTTTCAAATCACGGCGCAGGCAGTTCTCAAGCCAGCGGGCTCTGTGAATATTCATGATCTGGGAAAGATTTGGCGGCAATGCGGAAAATTCCCGATCGGCGATCAGAGAAAATATGCACCAAATTGTCAAACAGATGCCAGCGGCAATGATATCCAGTTCACTCATGCCCATATGTGTCACGCCTTGCTGAGTCGGAAAAGACTATAAAGCCTGTTCTTATGCCGGAAAAATTCAATTCAGGCGGAATTGCGCACAAATCTTGTCGACAATGATCTGTGATAAGTGATTGAAAAAGCTTGAGAGAGTGGCAGGCCGCTGCCCTGTGTCATGAAAAGGTCATATATTGCAGTTGCGAAGGTATTAACGATCCGTTACAAGGCGGCCTCCACATAGCGAGCAACAAGCGCATGTGGATTTGTTCAAGCATCACTCGGAGCCAAAATGGAAGAAACAGTCCAAAAGTCCTGTTGGGGCGTAACTGCCCGTACGGTGATTGGTTTTGTGGGCTTACTGGCGTTGATCTATCTCTTTGGTGGGATCTGAGCCGGATTTACAAAACAAGAATTATAAAACAGCGTGCGTGTTTCGTGCGCTGTTTTTTTTGAACAGATGCAGGACGGCATTTGAACAGGCCCTCTGCTAACGCCGCGGGACCAAACAGTCTTTTTCAGGACTGATCATACTTTTGCTGGCGATGACTGGTGTGCCCGTTCGATCAGCTCTGTCGCAGCCGCCATGGTTTATGTCGGTCCAATGGTGCAAATTGAATATCAGCGGGTCTACACTGCCATAGCAATCTGTTGCATATGGATGACCAATACGATGTTTCTTTCCGTTTTTGACGTCTTCAAGATTGGCATTGGCCCATCAAGTTCCCACACGATGGGGCCGATGGTGGCCGCCGGTCGGTTTCTCAATGAAATTCTGCATGGCGAATGGCCAAAGCCCGCCGGGTATCGAATTGACCGTCTAGAGGTCAGCCTGCACGGCTCTCTTGCCTTTACCGGCGTCGGCCATGGCACGGGGCGGGCCATTGTTCTGGGACTGATGGGGTTTGACCCTGAAACAGTCGATACGTCGAGAATGGACGACATCATCGCCTCCGTCGAAAAATCGAAGACGGTTCAGCCCGTTGATCATCCGACCTATGTATTTGATCCCGATATTGATCTGATTTTCGACAGGAAGAACCCATTGCCCGGCCATGCCAATGGCATGACATTCAGCGCCTATGATGTTGATGACCGCCTGTTGCTGCGCCGTATTTACTATTCCATTGGCGGCGGCTTTGTGGTCTCGGATATGGAACTTGAACCATTGAACGACCAACAGCATTCTGTGCAAACGCCCGACGTGCCCCATCCATTCAAGAATGCCGATGAAATGTTGCAGATGGCCAGTCAATCCGGATTGTCGATTGCCGACATGAAACGCGCCAATGAACAAACGCGCCAATCGAATGCGTCACTGGACGAGGGTTTGGACAGGATATGGGCAACGATGCTTCAATGCATGGACAATGGGCTATCGCGTGAAGGTGTTCTGCCGGGTGGCCTCAAGGTCCGTCGTCGTGCGCGTGCCATTCACGACCGGCTGCAGGATGAGTGGAAGCAGAACAAGATCAATCCCTTGCTGGCAAATGACTGGCTGTGTGTCTATGCCATGGCGGTCAATGAGGAAAATGCATCCGGTGGTCGCATTGTTACGGCGCCGACCAATGGTGCAGCGGGCGTCATACCGGCGACCCTGCGCTACTACACACGCTTTCAAGACGGTGCGGACCGGGAGGGCATACACGCCTTCCTGCTGACGGCCGCTGCCATTGGGGGCATCATCAAGCAGAATGCCTCCATATCGGGCGCCGAAGTCGGCTGTCAGGGGGAAGTGGGCTCGGCATCTGCCATGGCCGCTGCCGGTTTGGCTGCTGTCATGGGGGGCACGCCGGAACAAATTGAAAATGCAGCTGAAATTGCTTTGGAACATCATCTTGGCATGACCTGTGATCCGGTTGCGGGCCTTGTGCAGGTGCCGTGCATAGAACGAAATGCGCTGGGAGCCGTCAAAGCTGTTACAGCAGCATCGTTGGCACTCAAGGGCGACGGCAAACATTTTGTTCCTCTGGATGCTTGTGTGGAAACCATGCGACAGACTGGTCTGGACATGAACGAGCGATACAAGGAAACCAGCACGGGCGGGCTGGCGGTCAATGTTGTGGCCTGTTGATGTGGGGCTGATCGCCTGCCGGGTCTGGCACCCTGCAGGTGAAAGCCGTACTTAGGGGGCAGGAGCCAGATACTGCGGCCAGAGACTGCAGCCAGATCTTGCGGCCAGGCTCGGGGCAGCGACTTGTGGACATCACGCTGAATAAGCTTGACGCAGGCAATGAACCCTTTACCCCGGTGTCATGACCCTTAACCTGGTAAAATTGTGCGTTGGTGTCGATGCGGTCGAGAGCCTGCAGGCATCCATGGATTTCGATCTAGCAGACAAGAAAAGCCGCGGAGTGGAGGCAATCTGTTTCCATACAACACGCATGGTGCCAAAACGGGTCGACGAGTTGCTGGATGGCGGTTCTCTGTATTGGGTCATCAAGGGCAATGTCCAGGTGCGCCAGCCAATTGTGGAGATTCGGCCATTCACCGACGGAACGGGCATTTCCCGGTGCAAAATCGTCATGGTGCCCCGGTTGATCCTTACAGAATGGCAACCACGCAGGGCATTTCAGGGGTGGCGTTATCTGACCACCAGCGATGCGCCCGCTGACGTGACGTCACGTAAAAGCGGAATATTTTCTCTGCCGCCTGATTTGCGCAGAGAACTGGCGGATCTCGGACTGCTATAGGATCGCGAGAATCGTTGCGATCAGTTAAAATTCCCGGGTTTTGGCGCCGGCCCGCTATCTCATTTTGGGCAACTGCTACAAATTGGCCTGCGCAAGCACTAGATTCACGTTACTGGTATTTTGAAATTGAAGTTGTGCCAAAGTGATGGAAGGGAGTTTTCCATGGCAAAGTCGGACATCACAAGGAGTCGTGGCTCCGGTAGGATTGCCAAGAGCAGCACTGCACAATCATCAGAGAAGGATGTTGCGGCGTTTCTCAATGCGGCCCGTTCCGTCAGCGTTGCCGCCGGTTCGGACAGCGGACGGTTGATCTTTGCGCTGGATGCAACAATGAGCCGCCAACCGACCTGGGATGCGGCCTGCGGTCTGCAAAGCGAGATGTTCAATGCTGTTGGCCGTGTGGGCAGCCTGAATGTGCAACTGGTATATTTTCGGGGTTTTGGAGAATGTCAGGCATCCCGCTGGGTCAACGATACCAGACAATTGCGCGACCTGATGTTGCGCATCGATTGCCGTGGCGGACAGACACAAATTGCCAAGGTCCTCAAACATGCCCGCGATGAGGCCAGGCGCAAGCCTGTCAGTGCTCTGGTCTTTATTGGTGATGCCATGGAAGAAGATGTTGATAGATTGTCCCAGTTGGCCGGCGAACTTGGCATGCGGCGGGTACCCTGTTTCATGTTTCAGGAAGGTGGGGATCCGGCAGCGCAAACAGGTTTTCGCGAAATTGCACGCCTTTCCGGTGGCGCCTACCTGAGATTGGACAGCAATGCGGCCAGTGCTTTGGTCAATCTGCTGCGGGCTGTGGCCGTTTACGCGTCTGGTGGTCTGCGCGCACTTCAAAATGACAAGAGCCACGCGTCCCAGATGCTGCTGGAGCAGCTTCCTGGTGGAAAGGGCAGCTGATCGTGCTTATTATGTTTTATATTGTTCTGGTCGGTTTCGTGCTGGCGATTCTGGCGGCCCTGTTTTTGCGGATGGATGCACGGCGGGTGGCCGCTGTATTACGCTATCTCGTGCCTGCTGTGCTGGCCGGTACCGGAATTATCTTTATGCTTGTGGGGCGGGGCGGCATATCCTTCGCCCTGTTCGGCCTCGCCGCAGCGCTTTTTGGACGTGCACGGGCCAGTTCGAGGGCGAGCCGGAGCAGCAATCAGACATCGCATGTCAGAACGGCTGCTCTGGAAATGGAGCTGGACCTGGATACCGGTGAGATCAATGGTCTGGTTCTTGCCGGTCAGTTCGATGGTCGCGAACTCAATGCCATGGATGAAATGGAACTCCTGTCGCTGCACGCCGAACTGCACAGCGACCCGGAAAGTGTTCAGGTGCTAGAGACGTATCTTGACAGGCGTATACCCACTTGGAGAGACGACTTTGATTCGCACACGGGCGACGGGTTGGGTGCTGCGCCAGCTTCGGGCTCCATGAGTGAGCAGGAAGCTTACGAGATCCTTGGTCTTTCGGCTGGTGCTACCGAGGCGGAGATCCGCGATGCGCATCGCCGCCTGATGAAGCGTATGCATCCCGATACTGGGGGCTCGGTCTTTCTGGCTGCCCGTATCAACCAGGCCAAAGATATTCTGCTGCGTGGTCATTAGCTCTTCCTCAATACTCTTGAACAAACTCGAGGGCGGGGTGGTTCGTTTGATCCACCCCTGAAGTTTTCGGTTGGATTTACTGTTGGGTTGCCCAGCAGCCATATCCGCTTTTCTTCAGTACTTTACATGCTTTCCAGGCATGAGATTTTCCGGAGAAGCCGGCAAAGCGTGCACGGTGCAACTGTTCGCCGTTGCTGGATGTAATGGCCGTGAATGCTTGCGCATCATTGATCATGCCACCCGTTTTTGATTTCGCTTCTGCCAATAGTTTTTCGGCACCTTCGCGGGTAGCAGCAGCACCAATCTGAACGACCCAGCCTGAAGGAAGGCCTGTACTTGCGGTAACCACCGGATCGATCTCATTGTTGACCGTCTGACGGGTGTTTGCATCGTCACGCGTGTCTGGGCGGGGGGCTGGTGCGACCACAGCGCGCTGCTTCTTGAGGCTGTCGATCAGGGCATTTCTGCCGATAACCGGACGGTCAAGAGGTATGGGGAAAACAGCGGTCTTTTCTGGATTTGCATAGGCCAGTGCAACACGCACCTCACTGAAGTCCCGGAAACTCGGGATGGGTCCAATTTTAGGCAAGGCAATCCGTGTTGCCGCCGCCGGTGCCTGTGCGATCAAGTCTCCACGTCCTGTGCGTGAGGCTTTCGGCAGGTAGGTAGCAATCAGCTTTTTCATTTGCTCGTTGCGGCTGGACCCGGTGTTCCCGCCCATGACGACGGCAACGATACTGCGGCCATCGGCCCGCACGGAACTCACCAGATTGAAACCTGAGGCGCGGGTATAACCGGTCTTGATGCCGTCAACTCCTTTGACCACGCCAAGCAACCTGTTGTGATTTCCATACCTGGCTTTGCCATATTTGAAAGAGCGGGTTGAAAAATAGCTGTAATAATGCGGGAAATGTTCACGCAGAGCCAGACCCAGGCGCGCCATATCCCGCGCTGTTGTCTTCTGGCTTGAATTGGGCAGACCATGGGCATTGCGAAACGTCGTGCTTTTCATGCCGAGTGCATGTGCCTTGGCCGTCATCTTACGGGCAAAACCGCTTTCCGAACCACCAATATGTTCTCCCAATGCAGTGGCAACGTCATTGGCAGATTTTGTGACAAGTGCATAAATGCCCTGCTCAACGGATATTGTCTGCCCCGGACGAAGTCCGATTTTGGATGGCTGCTCATTGGCGGCGTTTCTGGAAATGGAGATGCGTGTCTTTTTGGAAAGACTGCCGTTATCGAGTGCTTCGAAAACCATGTAGAGGGTCATCATCTTGGTCAGCGACGCCGGATAGCGCGCCGAATCAGCACTGGATGCGTAAAGAGTTTTGCCCGTTTTGGCGTCGATGACGATACCGGCATATTTTGGGTTTGCGGTGGCTCCGACTGCCATGGATGATAACAACAAAGCGACCGCGATGACATATTTGAAAGCGCCATAAAGGCTTGTCTTGCAAGACCAAAGGCTGGGACCTGACGAAACTGGATACACTATACCTGTCCAATCTTTAAACACTACGCAGACGATTTTTTGCCGGCCAATTCATGACTGGTTCCGGGCTTTTCAGCAGACTAGTCAAACAGCGTTACCAATCCGTTTATGGTTTCCAAAAAGTTTCGCAGATCTTTCAAATACGTCAAGTTGATGACCAATTGACTTTGTTGCACTGCACAAATTATTTGACATTGTGTTGCGGTGCATATAGATAGGGGTTGCAGGTCAGGGCGCGTTCCCGATCATTAAAAGCATGTCTATTTCCACTCCAATGACAGGATACCGTGATGTTTTCCTTTGATGATGCGAGCAAACAGGGCAAGGATGCCATGGAGAATATGCTCAAGAGTTACTCCGATCTGGCCAAAGGTTTTCAGGCAATGGCAACCGAGGCAACTGAGTATTCAAAAAAGTCCTATGAGGACAATGCATCGGTTCTGGAACAGCTTTTTTCTGCCAAATCAGTGGAAAAGGCGCTTGAAATTCAGAGCGAATACGCCAAAACCAGTTATGAGGGTTTCGTCTCACAGGCAACAAAAATGGGTGAGATGTACACCGATGTGACGCAGAGCGCCATCAAGCCTTATGAAGCCGCGATGCCCAAGGCTGTTGCGGCGTTTGTCACCGACGCGGAAAAAACAAACGCATGAACCCGTTAATTCAATCTGACGACCGGGAGCCAGGTTCTTCAAGACCGTTCGATTGACGACACTCCACCCCATGACCATTTGAAACCCGGCGGCTAACAGCGGTCGGGTTTTTGTTTTTGGGATATGCTATCTGCTTTTCTTCCAAATCGGTTCATTCCGTCACAGACCCTGTTCAACGAAAAATTGGCACCTATTTACAGAAGAATGATCAGAACTGGTGGAGAGCCACAGATGGGGGCTTAAAATCGCTCAAATAAAGATTAGATTAGGGTAGAGTGAAAATCGAATGGGATTGCATCGAATGCGGATGTGGTCCCGCGGACACAGGACAAGAGACATAATGGCAGTAAAGCCTATACGGGCAGGCAAGGACGGCGACGATGAGGGTGAAGGTGGCGGCAGAGGCAATGGCGTCTCCATCATCACACGCACTCAGAAGCAACTGAAAAAGCCAAGTCTTTATCGCGTGTTGCTATTGAACGACGACTATACGCCGATGGAGTTTGTCATTCATATTCTGGAGAAGTTTTTCCAGAAAGACCGGGACGCGGCAACGCAGATCATGCTGCATGTTCACAATCACGGTGTTGGTGAATGTGGGGTCTTTACATATGAAGTGGCTGAAACCAAAGTTACGCAGGTAATGGATTTTGCGCGGCAAAATCAGCACCCATTGCAGTGCGTGATGGAAAAGAAATGAGGATATAATCGTGCCGACATTTTCTAACAGCCTGGAGAAAGCGCTGCACCAGGCCCTGACTTTGGCCAATGATCGTCATCATGAGTATGCAACTCTGGAACATTTGTTGCTGTCGCTGATGGATGACGCCGATGCAGCTGCTGTCATGCGCGCCTGCGGTGTCAATCTGGATGGTTTGCGCACAACAGTAACCGAATATATCGACAACGAGTTGCACAATCTTGTCACTGGTTATGATGAGGATTCCAAACCCACATCCGGTTTTCAGCGCGTCATTCAGCGTGCGGTGATCCATGTACAGTCGTCAGGTCGCGATGAAGTGACCGGAGCCAATGTACTGGTGGCCATTTTCGCCGAGCGGGAAAGCCATGCGGCCTATTTTCTGCAGGAACAGGAAATGACCCGCTATGATGCCGTAAATTTCATTTCTCACGGCATTTCCAAGCGCCCCGGCGTTTCGGAAAACAGGCCGGTGCGTGGCGCCGAGGAGCCGGAAACCGATGGGCCTTCCACGCCTTCCGAGAGTGAAGAAGGCAGCAAGCCAAAAAATCAGGATGCATTGAGCGCCTATTGTGTCGATCTGAATCAGAAGGCAAGGGATGGCAAGGTCGATCCGCTCATCGGACGCGAGCAGGAGGTCAACCGTACCATTCAGATTCTTTGCCGACGCACGAAGAACAATCCGCTCTATGTCGGGGATCCGGGTGTCGGAAAAACCGCGATTGCGGAGGGCTTGGCGCGCCGTATCGTCAAGGGCGACGTGCCGGAAGTGCTTCTGGATGCAACAATCTATTCGCTTGATATGGGCTCGCTGCTTGCCGGTACGCGTTATCGTGGTGATTTTGAAGAACGGCTCAAGCAGGTCGTAAAGGAATTGGAGGAATTGCCGGGCTCCGTTCTGTTCATCGATGAGATACATACGGTTATCGGGGCAGGGGCGACATCCGGCGGCGCCATGGATGCGTCGAACCTTTTGAAACCCGCTCTCTCGTCCGGTGCCATTCGTTGCATTGGTTCCACGACCTACAAGGAATACAGGCAGTTTTTTGAGAAAGATCGGGCACTCGTGCGCCGTTTCCAGAAGATTGATGTCAATGAGCCAAGCATTGATGATGCGGTGAAAATTCTGACTGGGCTCAAGCCCTATTACGAGGATTATCACAAGGTCAAATACAGCGATCAGGCCATTACCTCCGCTGTGGAGTTGTCTGCACGTTACATCAATGATCGCAAATTGCCTGATAAGGCAATTGACGTGATTGATGAGACGGGCGCCTCACAGATGTTGCTGGAAGAAAGCAAGCGTCGCAAGACAATCACCGAGAAGGAAATCGAGGCCACCATCGCAACGATGGCCCGTATTCCGGCCAAGACCGTATCCAAAGATGACAAGCAGGTTCTTGCCAATCTCAGCAAGCAACTGAAGTCGGTTGTTTACGGGCAGGATCAGGCCATCGAAGCCCTGACCTCGGCGATCAAGCTTGCACGGGCCGGATTGCGCGAACCCGATAAACCGATCGGCAGCTATCTTTTCTCCGGTCCGACAGGTGTCGGTAAAACCGAAGTGGCCCGCCAATTGGCAAGTTCTCTTGGTGTTGAACTGCTGCGTTTCGACATGTCGGAATATATGGAACGGCATACGGTGTCGCGTCTGCTCGGTGCGCCTCCCGGATATGTTGGCTTTGATCAGGGCGGATTGCTGACTGATGGTGTCGACCAGCATCCGCATTGCGTATTGCTGCTCGATGAAATCGAAAAGGCCCACCCGGACCTTTTCAATATTCTGCTGCAGGTGATGGATCACGGCAAACTGACAGATCACAATGGCAAGCAGATTGATTTCCGCAATGTCATCCTGATCATGACAACCAATGCCGGAGCCTCCGATATGGCCAAGAATGCCATTGGTTTTGGCTCCACAAAACGTGAGGGCGATGACCTCGAGGCGATCAATCGCATGTTCACGCCGGAATTCCGCAACCGCCTCGATGCGATCATCGCCTTCGGTTCCCTGCCGACGCCTGTCATACACCAGGTGGTGCAGAAATTTGTCATGCAGCTTGAGGCACAATTGGCAGAACGCGGCGTCACCTTCGATCTGTCCAAACAGGCGATCTCCTGGCTGGCCGAAAAGGGCTATGATGAACGCATGGGTGCGCGTCCATTGGGGCGGGTTATTCAGGAGCACATCAAGAAGCAACTCGCTGATGAAGTGCTGTTCGGCAAATTGAAAAAGGGTGGAACTGTCAAAGTCACCGTCGAAAAGGATGCTGATGGCCAGGATAGCCTGAAGCTTGAGGCTTTGCCGGACAAACCCCAGCCAAGACCACGCAAAAAGGCACCGGCGGCCAAACGCAAGGCGCCGGTCTCCAGGGCAAAGGCCAAAGTGGCTACTGCGGAAAAGCCATCGGCAGATCCGCACTCTGACGGTGGAAAAGACAGCGGGAAGACCGCTACAGAAGCGCCCGTAGCCAAGAAACGTGGCAGCGCCGTGCCAAAAGTACCGCGCAAATAGCCATATATGCAATCAAATGTAGAAGTTGACACTTGATCTGACAGTTTGCCGTTTTGGTGACGGTGATCT
>JARGOX010000042.1 GCA_029233925.1 Rhizobiaceae bacterium | reverse complement strand
GAGGTACATTGAATCAGATGAGCGCAGATCAGGCGAGGTTTTTAGAAGTGCCCAATAGATATACGTCAGCGCAAAGCGCAAGAAGTTCGCCTGACACAAGCAATGGATGCTGCGGCAAGTGCGATGGTGATGGTCGGCGGCAAAGGCCGAATCGTATTCGTGAACAAGGCAGCCTTGGAGCTGTTCGGCTACGAAGAGAGTCAACTTGTTGGTTCTACAGTAGAAATTCTGATTCCAAAAGAGTTCCATCGTGTACATCCCGTCTACGTCGGAAGCTACATGAGTGCGAGCGAAGCTCGCACCATGGGTTTGGGACGGGACCTGTTTGCACAGCACAGCAACGGACAGCGCATTCCCGTTGAAATTTCCCTCACCCCTGTTTCCACTCCTGAAGGGGAAATGGTGATGAGTACAATAATTGATTTGTCAGAACGCGTTGCGACGGCAAAGGCAATTGAAGCCAAGAACCAGGAACTCGAGGCATTCAATATAGAATTGACGCAGTTTGCTTATAGCGCCAGTCATGATTTGAAGGCACCGCTTTCATCCATAGCTGGTCTGCTAAATTTGTGCCTCGAGGACCTGAATGAGAATAATCAGGATGAACTGCGTCAGAATCTGCACAAAGCCATGGAAATCAGCCAACGCAGTGCTCAGAAGGTAGAGGGTATCCTCGAAATTGCCCGAGCAGGCCGAGGCACACTTCCACCTGAAATGGTGGAACTGAAGCCGATAACACTGGAAGTCTGGAATGATTTGACCGGGCGCGGCTCCGAGGTTTCCGAGTTGGAGATCGAAATCCGGGGCCTGGAGAGAGTTTGCGTTGAGCGCCCGACTCTGAAGCTCATAATTGAAAATATCCTCTCAAACGCACTACGATATCGCGACGCGGAGAAGCCAGTTCATACTGTTCACGTAAAGTACGATATCGAAGTCGACGTACTGAATTTGTCCATTGCAGACAACGGTATCGGAATACCGAAGGTGAGGCATGCAAGTGTGTTCGCGATGTTCAAGCGTCTTGATGAGCGCAGTGGCGACGGTTTAGGGCTGACATTGGTGCATAAGCAGGTTACCCGCCTCGGTGGGTCTATCAGTTTCTCCAGTTCCGTTGGCGTAGGTACTACGTTCAATATCAGTATTCCAATTGGTGAATATTGAAATGACTAAATACGATGTAATAATTATTGATGATGATGAAGTCGACCGTTACGTTCTTTTGCGATTTTTGGCTAAGAATACAAATATTGGTAAGATTTCTGAATTTAGTAGCGGCCATGAATTTATCGAAAAATCGAGTTCCATATTTGCAAATATTTCAGATAAGTATATAGTTCTTGTCGACATCAATTTGCCAATGACCTCAGGATTTGAAACGTTGGAGAAGTTCGAAGTTCTTATAGACGCTGGTAAAATACCAAATGGCCATACAATCATGATGTGCACATCTTCCAATAATCCTTACGATCGAAAAAAATCAGAAGATATTTCTATGATAAAAGGATATATTGTGAAGCCAATAACCAAAGATAAAATTAGCGAAATGATAAGAATTTGTGATACTTTAACTGAATAATCTATAAATTTTCTCTTCCAATATATCCAAATTCATTGGGCCACAAACTCTGAAATTCTCGGAGATATCCCCAACTGCTCGCGTGAGGTTGGCATTTGACGACGCGTGAATCCGAAGAATGGTGATTGAAACAACCACTCCGAATACAAGAGATTCCCCTTTGGTGCGAGAATACGGATTGGTGCAAATTATTTGCGCTGCACCTAATCTGAATTGCTGCGGTCACGGCGCGCTGGAGCGATCCATGCAGATGATCCGCCAGCGACCGGCGTTTGCCGCACTCGTATTTTCCTGCGTCAGGGAAGTGACCGCACTGCGTTCGACCGTGTAACGTCGACCTGCTGTACCGTTTCTGGTATCAGACCTTCAAATGCAGCAAATCTGGAACATCTCATGCCCGATATCATCTACACCAAAGTTGACGAAGCACCGGAGCTGGCCTCCGCTTCACTGTTGCCGATCATTCAGAAATTCGCCGCCGCCGCGGACGTCAGCGTCGGAACGAAGGACATCAGCCTCGCCGGACGCATCCTGGCAACCTTTCCCGAACATCTGAACGAGGATCAGCGTCAGTCCGATGATCTGGCAGAACTGGGCCGTCTGGTGAAGACGGCAGAGGCGAATGTGATCAAGCTGCCCAACATCTCCGCATCCGTGCCGCAGCTGGTCCGGGCAATCAAGGAGCTTCAGTCGCAGGGTTTTGCGATACCTGACTATCCGGAAAACCCCGAAACTGACGATGAAAAAGCCACACGGGCCAAGTATGACGCGATCAAGGGGTCGGCAGTGAACCCGGTTCTGCGTGAAGGCAATTCCGATCGCCGCGCCGCGAAGGCCGTGAAGAACTTCGCGCAGGCCAATCCGCACCGTATGGGTGAGTGGACAGCCGACAGCATGACCCATGTGTCGTCCATGTCGGGGCATGACTTCTTCTCGAATGAAACCTCTGCCACGCTGGGTGCCGCAACCGGCGCAAGAATCGTGCTGGAGACCGCCTCGGGCGAGACGGTTCTCAAGGCGGGCCTCGAATATCCCGCGGGCACAGTCGTTGACGCGACCTTCATGAGCGTTGCTGCTCTCAGGGACTTCCTTGCTGCCGAAATCGACAAGACCAGGGACCAGGGCATCCTTTTCTCGCTGCACCTGAAAGCGACGATGATGAAGGTGTCTGACCCCATCATCTTCGGCCACGCGGTAAAGGCCTTCCTGGCCCCCGTTTTCGACAAGCACGGGGATGCGATGGCCGCACTGGGCGTGAGCCCCAATTCCGGTCTTGGCGACCTGTTGGCGCGCGTCAAGGACAACGCGGCAATCATCGCCGACATCGACGCCTGCATGGCAGCGCGCCCGCCGATGTACATGGTCGATTCCGACAAGGGCATCACCAACCTGCACGTCTCGTCAGACGTGATCATCGATGCCTCGATGCCCGCCCTCATTCGCGCAGGCGGCAAGGGCTGGGGCCCTGACGGCAAGGAGGGCGACGTCAATTGCGTGATCCCGGACAATTCATATGCGCCGATCTATGACGAAGCGATCACCTTCTTCAAGGAGAACGGGAAGCTGAACCCGGCCACTGCCGGAACGGTGCAGAACATCGGCCTCATGGCGCAAAAGGCTGAGGAATACGGCTCTCATCCCACGACGTTCGAGATCGCCGAAGCCGGCACGGTCAAGATGATCCTCGATGATGGCACCGTCCTGCATCAGCACGCCGTGGAAGCGGGCGATATCTGGCGCTCCTCCTCAACGCGGCAGGCGCCGATCGAGGACTGGGTCAACCTGGCGATCTCCCGGCAGAAGGCCGAGGGCAGCGAGGCGATCTTCTGGCTGGATGCCGCGCGGGCGCATGACGCTGAACTCATCGCCTACGTGAAGCCGATCCTTGAAGCGCAGGGCGTGTCAGACAAGTTCACGATCATGGCCCCACGGGAAGCCACGCGCGCATCGCTTGAAACGATCACCAGGGGTGAGAATTCGATAGCCGTGACCGGCAACGTGTTGCGCGACTATCTCACGGACCTTTTCCCGATCCTGGAGCTGGCAACGTCCGCCAAGATGCTGTCGATCGTGAAGCTGATGAACGGCGGTGGATTGTTTGAAACCGGGGCAGGCGGATCTGCGCCAAAACACGTGCAGCAGCTCAATGAGCAGAACCACCTGCGCTGGGACAGCCTGGGTGAGTTCTGTGCCCTTGGCGAAAGCCTGATCTTCCTCGCCGACGCCAAAGGCAACGAGAAGGCCCGGGTCCTTGGTGTTGCCGCGGAAAAGGCGACGCAAGGCATCCTCGACCATGACCGGTCCCCCTCGCGCAAGGTGGGCGAGCCTGACAACCGTGACAGCCATTACTGGTTTGCCCGCTATTGGGCGGAAGCTGTGGCCGCTCAGGAACAGGATGCCGGGCTTGCCGCGCATTTTGCGCCAATCGCGCAGGCTCTGGCGGCGGCTGAGGCGAAGATCCTTTCCGAACTTGCGACTGTCCAGGGCCCCGCAGCCGATGTCGGGGGGTATTATCACCCCGACGCAGCAAGGACCGCCGCAGTCATGCGCCCGTCCGAGACGTTGAACAGCATCATCGGGTAACCCGCCTGATCCATCCTGAACCGCGCGCTACGAGAGGGCGCGCGGTCAGTGATCGGGGGCCACACATCCGTGCACAACCACCCACGTCACCGGCCTGTTCCGCAAAGACCGCGACATGGGACGCCGCTTTCGGGACCTCGAACGCGGGTCCTGAGAGGGTCGTGGCGGGCAGAGCAGGCCTGGAATGGAACCCGTGAACTCGTTGAATGCCAGAGACCGGTCTCAACGGGGTGTTCCGAAATACGAAGGTTTTATGGAAAGGCCTACAGCCAAATTGCTTCCCGTCGCCAATTCAGAGGGAACCCCATCTCCGAGACGGGCACGCCTGGATAGTCGGCAAGAAGGGCCGCAAGATGATCGGCCCAATGCGTATCACCTGAAATACGCCTGAGCAGGGTCTGAATGGCCACTGCCTGATTATAGAACTTCTGCGGATTGGAAATGTGATGCTGTTGCTGCCGATCAACCGAGGGAGTGACGCCAAACGTACGATTCCAAACGCGGCTATGATGCGCGCATAAATTCCTGACATGGGAGATAGCATGGAGCCAAGAAGCTAACCTCTGCCTCGGCAACCCATACATGCTTGCAATGCTCTTCTGATGCTGCCTCGGCAGATTGGGAAACATCTTCGATACCGCCCCGAACGACAAACACTCGAACACCATCCAGCTTGGCGGGTCTGGTGGATTATCGTATTTCTGCAAATAGTGCTGAACGAACACCGGCTGCTTGTGATGATGACCCGTCGCAACGCCGGTTTCCTGACGCATAATTCTCAAGAAATTCTGATGATTGAAGCCTGGCCTGAAATTTGTGCGGTTTAACTGCCAATGCGGCCCATTGGCCTCGCTCATAGTGTTTGAAATCGTAGATCGAGCTGAAACTTCAATCCGCTCAACGGCGTCCATGACAAGCACTCGTAAACGACGGTCAAAAATATACCGATCCAGCGCCTCCGAGAAACTTGTTCCCGGCATGAAATTGTTGTGGTTCAGCGATCCGTTGCGATACTGGAAGGGAAACCAATATCCAGCCAACCGGTAGTAGCCTATGAAGCGCAGATAGTGCTCTGCGATACCTAAATCTGGAATTTGCATCCCACGCTGCTGCAGCAAATTGAGCTGTACAGCCAATGAGAGTGCTGGTTTCTGAAACGGTTGTCGTGCCAATAAAAAACCCGCCTGTTGCGCATCGTTGAGAGGCGTGGCGGGTGTGTTGACATCTATATGCGCTTTTACGCCCTCAATGTCAATAGAAGCATCCCCTTCGCACGCTGTCCATGCATCACCCTCGGTGCCAGCCGTAGCACCTTAGGGTCAAAACCCAATCAGCGTATTGATTTTGTTGAGTTGAGCTGATTCTCTGA
>JARGOX010000030.1 GCA_029233925.1 Rhizobiaceae bacterium | reverse complement strand
AACCATACTAAAATGGCAAATCATGGACAGTGCCCCCGGATTCGACGAAGACCCACGTTGTGTTACCCATGTCTCCGGGTCGGACCTTGAAATAATGGTGCCCCCGGAGAGACTCGAACTCCCGACCCCCTGATTACAAATCAGGTGCTCTACCAACTGAGCTACAAGGGCAACGCGCTCGAATTAGCATAATGGGTGAATGTGTAAAGTAAAAAAATTCAAAAAGGCATGTTTTTGACGGACTGACAGCACATTACCCAGCTTCGCGGCCTGCCTATTATCAGGCAAGGCCAATGACCGCATTGAATAAGCCCCCTCCTCCATGTATTTGTTTTCTCCTGATATAAAAGCGGAATGCCGTTTATTGGCTTTCCCGAAGGGCAACAGCCTGGAACGAACCAGAACCGGATCTTATGACGCGAAATATTACCTCCCTGTCTTTCATCTCCAGCGATACAGACCAGGCGAGTGAAGCTGCGGCCCGTCTTGCTTCGCTTTATGGTCAGACCAGCGCGCAAGATGCAGACGTGATCGTTGCCTTGGGGGGGGACGGTTTCATGCTGCAGACTTTGCACGACACCATGGACACCGGCAAACTGGTCTATGGCATGAACCAGGGCTCCGTCGGCTTTCTGTTGAACGAATACCGCGAAGAGGGTTTGCGTGAGCGTGTCAATGCGGCAGTGGAAAACCACATCCGACCGTTGGAAATGATTGCAACAGACACGGAGGGATGCACGGTTAACGCCTATGCGATCAACGAAGTCTCACTGTTTCGCCAATCCTATCAGGCGGCCAAGCTTCGGGTGCTGATCGACGGCCATGTGAGGCTTGAAGAGCTTATCTGTGACGGATTGATGGTTGCCACCCCCGCCGGGTCAACCGCCTATAACCTGTCTGCCCATGGCCCGATCCTGCCATTGGAATCGCCCCTTCTGGCGTTGACACCTGTCAGCCCCTTCAGGCCAAGGCGCTGGCGCGGGGCACTGTTGCCCAACCGGGTCACCGTAGACATAGAGGTTCTGGAGACGGAGAAGCGGCCGGTCAATGCCGTCGCAGACCACACCGAAGTCAAATCCGTTGTCAAAGTAAGCGTGCGCGAATCCACCAGAGTGACAGCGCGTATATTGTCCGACCCCGATCATAATTGGGATGAACGCATTCTCGCCGAACAATTTCTTTATTAGACGGCAGGCGAAATTTGTTTCACAGTTTTTCGCGGATAAATCAGGTTTCCCGTCACTATTCATCCGGGACCAATATTTGAGGCAAACCATGCAACATGTAATGGCGATCAAAACTTATCAGCGGCTGGCTCTCGCCGGCTTGTGCAGCCTGTTTTTGGCCGGTCAGGCGGCCGCCCAGTCAAACGAACCGGCTGAACCTGCCGCGATTTCTGAATCGATCTCACCGCGCATCCTTTCGGCTGTCAGCGGCGGTTATTGGGAAACCGTTGCTGAAGCCAAGCCGGAAGAGGATTCCACACAGAGCGCGGAAACAGCTCCGGGTGCACAAATGCGAGGCTATTATCGCATTGTTTCGCTGCGTTCAGCCGACAATACGTCGCGGCTGTTTCTGCAGCGTATTCAGTTGACTGAAACGGGACCGGAGCTGTTCGACTCGAAGGAGGTTACGGCACTGGGCGAGATGAATGCCTATATCACCGACATGCGCCCGGAAAACTCGACCGGCATTGCGCAGGGTCCCGGTTTTGCGGCTTTCATCTATCTCAAGCTCGATCCGGCGGTTGAAGAACCCGAAACCTTTGAGCTGTTTGTCGATGACCTGGGTGATCTGTCCTTCATGCCGGCAACCAATTGACCAGAAAAGCTGTGACGGTTGCCGACATATTCAAGGATATTCGTGACTGAATGTTAAGCCGGATTAATCGACATCCGATATTTCGGCGTCGCTGCCCTGAATACGATGCGCCAGTGCCGCTTCCATGAAGGTGTCCAGATCGCCGTCGAGAACATCCTGCGGGCTGGTGCTTTCGACGCCCGTTCGCAGGTCCTTGACCAACTGATAGGGTTGCAGCACGTAGGAGCGTATCTGGTGTCCCCAGCCGATGTCCCGCTTCGAGGCTTCCTGCTCGCCGGCTTCTTCTTCGCGTCTTTTCAGTTCTTCGTCATATAGGCGCGAACGTAACATTTCCCAGGCGGTGGCCCGGTTCTTGTGCTGCGATCGCTCATTTTGACACTGAACAACAATGTTGGTCGGTATATGGGTGATCCGAACGGCGGAGTCCGTGGTATTGACGTGCTGGCCACCGGCCCCCGAAGCGCGATAGGTATCGATGCGCACCTCGGACTCAGGAATGTCAATCACGATGGTGTCGTCAATCACCGGATAGACCCATGCCGAAGCAAAGGACGTGTGGCGCCGGGCCTGGCTATCATAGGGCGAAATCCTGACAAGCCTGTGGACGCCGGATTCCGTTTTCAGCCAGCCATAGGCATTGTGCCCGCGGATCAGCAGGGTCACCGATTTGATGCCGGCCTCTTCGCCCGAATGGAATTCCAGAATCTCGACTTTCATTTTGCGCTTTTCCGCCCAGCGCGTATACATGCGCAGCAGCATCGAAGCCCAGTCCTGGCTTTCGGTGCCCCCAGCCCCGGAATGAATTTCCAGGTAGGTGTCATTGCTGTCGGCTTCGCCGGAAAGCAGCATCTCGATCTGACGCCGGTTGATCTCGACCTTCATCGCGCGCAGGGCGTCTTCGGCTTCCCCGACGATTTCGGTATCATCTTCCTCTTCACCCAGTTCAATCAGACCCAGATTGTCGTCCAGGCGTGATTCGACATCGCGTAGACTGTTGATGCTGTCATCGAGCTGCTGGCGCTCACGCATCAGTTTCTGGGCTTCCTGCGGATCATTCCAGATGTCAGGATCTTCTGCTTTGACGTTCAGGAATTCCAGCCGTTTGATTGCCTGATCCCAGTCAAAGATGCCTCCTCAGCAGGCTTATGGCCTGCTTGATTTCGTCAACAACAAGTTGAATTTCCGAACGCATGATTCGCCTATTTTCCTGTTTTTATGAACATTTTGTGAGATAGCAGCAATCGGCGCGACCATAATCACGACGCCGATCCAAGTAAAGACACCGGATGGTGTCTATGCCCTTTTCAAAGAGAAATTCTGCCCGTCAATACAAACCGCCGGCGCCAGAGACAATGGCGCGATTGGCCTGTGGTGAAACGTTGCGAATTTCCTCGCTGGTGGCAAATTCTTCCATGCCGATCACCGAGAAGAAATCTGCCGGACCGGTTCCCGGCTTGAACGATTCAAAGATGACATCCGGATCGCCGGCTTCGGCGGCCATGCCGGTTTTCCGGTTGATCGGTATCAGTTGCAATCCAGGTGGAACACGGAAATCTACAGGCTGCGTATCCTTCAAAGCCGCATTCATGAATTCATTGAACACGGGTGCCGCCAGACCACCTCCCGTGGAGCCGCGCCCCATTGGTTTCGGAGTGTCGAAGCCAATAAACACACCGGCGACAAGATCAGGCGTGTAGCCCACAAACCAGGCGTCCTTTTCCTCGTTGGTTGTTCCTGTCTTTCCGGCAACCGGCCGGCCCAGTTTCACTTTACCGGCAGCGGTGCCGCGCGACACAACGCCCTCGAGCATGGAGGTCACCTGATAGGCGGTCATGGGATCGAGAACCTGCTCACGGTTATCGATGACTTCAGGTTCTTCCTGATTTTGCCACTCTGTTGCCACGCAGGCATCACAGGTGCGTTCTTCGTGTTTGAATATCGTCTTGCCGTAACGGTCCTGAATGCGGTCAATCATCGATGGCTTGATCTGTTTCCCGCCATTGGCCAAAACGGCGTAGGCGGAAATCAGGCGAAGCACTGTTGTTTCACCTGAACCCAGCGACATGGCCAGAACCGGAAGCATGTCATCATAGATGCCAAAGCGTTCAGCGTATTCGGCCACGAGATTCATCCCCATATCCCTGGCCAGTCGTACGGTCATCAGGTTTCTCGATCGTTCGATACCCAGCCGCAAGGTTGAAGGGCCGGCCGAGCCGCCGCCATAGTTCTTGGGCTGCCACAGTTCACCACCCGAAACCAATTCTATCGGTGCATCCAGCACCACGGAGGCAGGGCTGTAGCCATTGTCCAGAGCGGCTGCATAAACGAAAGGTTTGAATGCGGAACCGGGCTGGCGCATAGCCTGTGTTGCACGGTTAAACTCGGATTGCGCGTAGGAAAAGCCACCGATGATGGCCAGCACACGACCTGTATGCGGATCCATGGCCGCCAGGGCGCCCTGCACTTCCGGTGTCTGCCTGAGGACGTGTTTTGATGCACCATCCTTGGATTTGATCTCTTCGACATAGACCACGTCCCCGACTTTAAGGATGTCGGCGACAGTCTTGGCCTTGCTTGCCTTGCCACCAATCTTCAGCCGGTAGGCCCATTCCATGTCGCTGCCGGAGAGCGTTGCCTTGTCTCGTGCTTCACCGGTCTTTCCGGTTTCCGTCGGCGAAGGACGCAATCCGACCGTTGCTTCCTTGTTGCCAACTTCCAATACGACCGCCAGTACCCATTCCGGCACATCGCGCATCGGGGTCAATGCAGCAACAGCCGCGCCCCAATCCTTGTCAATGCTGACAGTCCCGACCGGGCCGCGATATCCCTGTTTGGTATCGTAGCTGATCAGGCCATTCTGCAATGCCTTACGCGCCAATTGCTGCAGGTGCGGGTCCAAAGTCGTTCTGACAGAAAGGCCGCCTTCATAGAGAGCATCTTCTCCATAACGGTCGATAATTTCCCGGCGCACATCTTCAGCAAAATACTCGGATGCAAACAAATAGGCTCCTGTCCGCCGCGTATTGACGCCCAAAGGCTCGGCTTTGGCTTCCTCGGCATCAGCAGACTTGACGTAGCCATTTTCGACCATGCGGTCGATCACCCAGTTGCGCCTGGTGATCGCCTGGTCCGTTTTTCGGTAGGGATGATAATTTGCAGGCCCCTTCGGCAATGCCGCCAGATATGCCGCTTCCTGAAGGTTCAGTTCATTGACCGACTTGCTGAAATAAGTCAGCGCGGCGCTGGCGATGCCGTAGGAATTCAATCCATAGAAAATCTCGTTGAGATAAAGCTCGAGAATGCGATCTTTCGAGTAGGCCTGCTCGATGCGAAAGGCCAGAACGGCTTCGCGGATTTTGCGATCATAGGAACGCTCGGAGCTCAAGAGGAAGTTCTTTGCCACCTGCTGCGTAATGGTGGACGCACCAACCAGCCGCTTGCCGGAGGAAGCGTTCTCAATGTTGGTCACCAAGGCCCGGGCGAGGCCTTTGAAGTCCAGTCCATTGTGATTGTAAAAGTTCTTGTCCTCAGCCGACAGAAACGCTGCCTTGACGCGATCGGGAATGGCCTGAATAGGAAGGTAAAGCCGCCGCTGTCGCGCGTGTTCTGCCATAAGACCGCCATCGGCGGCATGAATGCGCGTTGTTACCGGAGGTTCATAGGTGCTCAGCACCTCATAATCCGGCAGATCCTTTGTGACTTCGCTCACATACCAGCCAACACCAATAGCCCCTATGAGTGCCAAAATGGTACCAATGCCGAATAAATATCCTATCAGTCTTAGCATCGTTTCCTTACCGTATCTGGGTCATTCGCGGACCGAGTCGGTGCGCCAACAAAATTATCTTCACTGAGTACAACACCGATTGTGCGTAAATTAGGGCTGCAAGAACCAATCGCCCGATTAATCCGGGCATTCCATAGGTGATGTGGCATCATAGCCACAATTAGCAACAAGGCGTATTCACGCCCCTTTCGTTCAGTTGTGCACCACCTGAACCTTTTCACGATAGGCAAGAATGGCGGAGACAAGAAGATCAGCCGTCTGTTGTCGCCATTGCGGATCTTCAAGCAGCTTTTCATCCTGCACATTTGACAGATAACCAAGCTCGACCAGGACTGAGGGAACTTCCGGTGCGCGCAAAACACGAAAACCGGCGGAACGATGCGGATTGTTGATCAACTTGATGACGCCGTCAAAGGTGCCAATGACCGACCGTGCCAGATTTACTGAAAATATCTGCGTTTCCCGCCGCGTCAGATCAATGAGAATGTCGGCAACACTGTCCGGTTCGTCTTCCAGTGAAAGACCGGCGAGAAGGTCAGAGCGGTTTTCCTGGGTCGCCAATTGATGCGCCATCTCGTCGGATGCTTCTTCTGAAAGCGTATAGACTGTCGCTCCCCTTACACCCCTGATGCGAATCGAATCAGCATGAATGGACACAAACAGATCGGCATCGTGCTGACGGGCAATGCGCACCCTCTCCGACAGCGAGACAAAATGATCGTCGCTGCGGGTCAGTATCGCCCGCGTTGCGGTATCGGCCTCAAGCTTCTCCTTGAGCAATTTCCCCAGCGCCAGGGTGATTTCCTTTTCCTGAGCACCGTTTCTGCCACGCGCACCGGCATCAATGCCCCCATGGCCAGGGTCGATGGCGACTGTAAAGGGTTTCTCATCGCCCTGCAGCAAACCCGTGGCACTTTCTGACTGGGTATCGCCGGTTTCAATCTCATCCCATTTCTGGCTTTCAACCAGCGCGGCAAATTCCAGATCAGAAACGGCAACAAGATCGAAGACCAGACGAAAACTATTGTCCGTTTCGCTCTCCATGACCTTTGCCACTTCGGCCTTCATCGGGCCAATGGAGCTGATAACAATCCGAGAGCGTCCGGGAGCCATGGTGCCATAGCGAATATCAGAAATCAGACCGCGGGGGTCAGCCGCCTTGTCGCCCAGACTGAAAATCGTTTCCGGCAGGTCGACTACCAACCGATGGGGTGAGTCGAGAAACTGGTAAGAGAATTCAGGCTCCTGCTCGAATTCGATAACAATTCTGGTGCGTATTTCATCACCGGCAATGCGCATATCGAGAGCCGCAAGCTGGTTGGAGAAATTATCCGGGTCGGCCGCGCTGACAGGCGCCGAAAAGGAAAGGCACGCAAAGACCAACGTCAATGCGAGGCATTTCACGCCGGTCGCAAGGCCACCGGCCCAAGAATGCCGCATCCCTGTCATTGAAACACAACCAGTAAGTTTAAAAGGTATCATATTGTCCAATACTAGCTTCTTGAATCATTGTTTGCCAATCAAATGCCTATAAAACGCTGAAATAGACACCATGCGTTACCCAGTTCATCAAGCCAGAGGCCTCCTAGCACAGCAGGCGCAAAACAAACCACCCGTCAGCGTCACTTTCGTCAATGAACGCGGCGTAACAGGCCCCCAACGGCACCCGGATCAAAGTATTTCACCCTTGAAAACGGGCAACGGCACGACCGATTTCCACCCTAACGCAACGTGGTTAACCAGTTCTTGCCTGACGTCTCTTTGTTTCCGGTTGCAAGGCACGTGACAATACAATTGCAAGGGTCAATAGCGGTTGCCTCTTGCCAGAATGACAACTAGACCATAAAAGCGATATTGAAGGTTGATATGTTGACGAGATAGAACGGGCAAATCGGGCTGCCACCTGCATCAGGAATTCCGGCGCTATATGGCCATTCGTCTGACGTCATAACCTCTCAACTCTCTGTGAATCGATAAAGGTCGTAATATCCGACCATCGAATTGCGGCTCTTAGCTGTATGCTTCTATCACAGGAGCAAATTTCATCGGTCTGAAAAAGACCTTATGTTCATGTATTCCTGGTTGGAATTTTGATGGAAACGCAACCGACTACATTCTCCCTAAAGGCTCCCCGGACATGCGGTGTTCCGGGTGCTGTAGGCGTGAGGCGGCAATTGCGATCAGGACTCGAAAATTTCGGTACCATGGCGACACAGTTTGTTCGGGCGAGACCGCCCGGAACACACCGTTTGCTGCCCTGTGCCGAGGAGCATCTATTAAATGGCAGACAAAATGCTAATCGACGCGTCTCACGAGGAAGAGACTCGCGTTGTCGTTGTTCGTGGAAACCGAATTGAGGAATTTGATTTTGAATCGCAGCACAAGAAACAGCTGCGCGGAAATATCTATCTTGCAAAAGTAACGCGGGTCGAACCCTCGCTACAGGCAGCCTTTGTGGAATATGGCGGAAACCGCCATGGTTTCCTGGCGTTTTCAGAAATTCATCCCGACTATTATCAAATACCCGTGGCTGACCGCCAGGCACTCCTTGAGGCCGATGCGGAAGAGGCGCGACGCGAAGACGACGAAGACGAGGCTGAAAAACCGGTCAAGAAAAAAACCCGTACACGGCGCAGCCGCAGCAAGGCCAGACCGTCCGATGACGGCGAGGCCACGACAGTTTCCGCTACAGATTCCGCGATAGACGCCGGGACAGATTCCCCAGACGAAAACGGCGGCGGCGAAACGCCTGTTGCGGCGGATGCGGCAGAATCAAACGACGGTGAAGCAAACACAGATACGCCACCGGAATCCATCGGCGCCGATATCGAAACCGACGAGATATCAGAAAACGTCAGAAGGCGCCGTCCTGCCGACGATGATGATGACGAAGATGAAGATGGGTCCGTCGAATCTGTTGGTGCAGAAGACGCGCTTGAAGAGGTTCCTGATCGCGGGCGCAAACTGCGCAAGCAATACAGAATCCAGGAAGTGATCAAACGCCGGCAGATATTGCTTGTCCAGGTTGTCAAGGAAGAACGTGGCAACAAGGGCGCTGCGCTCACAACCTATCTGTCGCTTGCAGGCCGCTATTCGGTTCTCATGCCGAACACGGCAAGAGGCGGTGGCATATCCCGCAAGATCACCAATGCACAGGATCGCAAACGGCTGAAAGAAGTGGCTCGTGGCCTCGAAGTGCCACAGGGCATGGGCGTCATTTTGCGCACCGCCGGTGCAAACCGTACGAAAACCGAAGTCAAACGCGACTTTGAATACCTGATGCGACTTTGGGAAAATGTCCGTAATCTGACCTTGACGTCGTCCGCTCCCTGTCTGGTCTATGAAGAGGGCAGCCTGATCAAGCGGTCGATACGCGACCTCTACAACAAGGACATCAATGAAGTCATTGTGGCCGGGGAAGAAGGCTACCGCGAAGCCAAGGACTTCATGAAGATGTTGATGCCGAGCCACGCCAAGGTGGTTCAGCCCTATCGTGAAGTGCAGCCGATATTTGCGCGATCAGGCATTGAAGCCCAACTCGACAAGATGCTGCAGCCGCAGGTCACGTTGAAATCGGGTGGCTACATCATCATCAACCAGACCGAAGCGCTGGTCGCTATCGATGTGAACTCCGGACGTTCGACCAAGGAGCATTCCATCGAGGATACAGCTGTGAGAACAAATCTCGAAGCTGCTGATGAGGTGGCGCGCCAATTGCGCCTGCGAGACCTTGCAGGCCTGATTGTGATCGACTTCATCGACATGGAGGAAAAGCGCAACAACCGGGCTGTCGAGAAGAGAGTAAAGGATTGCCTGAAGAGCGATCGGGCCCGCATTCAGGTTGGACGCATTTCGCACTTCGGCCTGCTGGAAATGTCCCGTCAGCGCATTCGTGCAAGTGTTCTGGAAAGCACGATGCAGGTTTGTGATCATTGCGGTGGCACGGGCTACGTTCGCTCGATGTCTTCAGTTGCATTGTATGTGTTGCGTACTGCGGAAGAGCATCTTCTCAAGAATACAACACACAACATCACGATCAGAACGACACCGGCTATTGCGCTGTACGTGCTTAATCAGAAGCGCGACACGATCGTCGAATATGAACATCGCTTTGGTGTCTCCATTACGGTTGAAGCGGACGCGTCGATCGGTCAGCAGCATCTGTCCATTGATCAGGGAACGCCTGTCGAAACACCGGTCGTCATCGAGCACGCGGTTCAGGTCGATACGGAATTCGAAGAGATCGACGATGAACCCGTTGTTTTCGAAGAAGAGCCGGCACCGGAAAGTGACGAAGACGAAAGCAATGGCCGCAAACGCAAGCGTCGCAGACGGCGGCGCGGTGGACGCGGCAATGAAGAAAACGGTGAAGCACAGTCAAATGGCGCCGATTCGGACCAAACCGAAGATAGCCCCGTTGCAGCATCTGGCGAAACCGATGGGCAGTCTGATGATGACGGCGAAAACCGCAAGAAGCGCCGTCGCAGAGGCAAGCGCGGCGGAAAACGCAACCGTGACCAGGATCAGGTGGATGGCGCAGAGGTTTCTGCAGAGTCATCTGACGCCGATGCAACGCAAAACCAACAGGGCAATGATGCAGAGGTTTCTGAAAATCCAGACGGTGGATCAGTTGCGACCGATGCATCTGTTGTAGCGGAAACTGCAACTGTCGAAGCATCTGCGAGTGAACCTTCGGCAGTGGAGGCTTCACCCGAGGTGCGTGCGCCGGAAGCTGAAGAAGCCAAGCCGGCCAGGCGTCGCCGCGCGCCGCGTCGCAAGGTGGAACCTGTTGCAGCTGAAGAGCCCGTTGCGACTGAAGGTTCTGTTGCCGCTGAAGAGACACCGGCAGATGTCGAATCGACAAGCGACACACCTGTGGTCGAGGCCGTTGCGGAACCGGACGTGATTGCAGATAAACCAGCGGCCAAACCGAGACGCTCAAGGCGCAGCAGTGCCGAAGCGGTTACCGAGGGACCGAAGCTGACATCGACAAAAACCGAGACTGATGAAAAAGCCCCGGCCGAAGAAAAGCCCAAAAAGGCCGGCTGGTGGCAAAGAGGCTTCTTCTGATCTGATCAGAACGCCTAAAGTCGTCCACAAGAATTGCCAACCGGAAATCCGGTTGGCATTTTTGTTTGCGGGTCAAGGCACGCAGATCAGTGTATCGCGGATGCCATGAAGCGCAGCTTTACCCTGGCAAGCGCCGTCCGACGGGCAGGCCAGGCTCATCAGATGGGTTGAAATCATCGATCTTTGGTATTTGCCCGAGCTTTGATCCGATCCCCTGTATGCGCATCAAACAGGTGCAGTTTGTTGCGGTCAAAGGACAGATTGAGCTCCATTCCCCGTGCCACCGGCACTTCAGGTGCGAGGCGAACGACGGCCATTGTTCCACCAATCGGGCAGGAAACCATCGTGTCCGAGCCTATGGGTTCAAATACATCGACGCGTGTATGCATGTCTGCGGCGATGCCTGAGGACAACAACAATCCTTCCGGTCGTACGCCGAGACTGACCGGCGTTCCCTCTTCTGCATCGATGCTTTCGAAGGACAGTTGAAGTCCATTCAGATGGACGGCTGCCCCTTCACCATGCCGGACAGTGCCTGCAAACATGTTCATCTGCGGCGACCCGATAAACTCGGCAACAAAGCGTGTTGCGGGATGCTCATAGAGCTCAAGCGGAGCCCCCTCCTGCAGGATACGACCTTCCTTGAGGATGACAACGCGATCGGCAAGGGTCAGCGCCTCAACCTGGTCATGGGTCACATAAAGGGTGGTGCGTCCCAGCAAGGCATGAAGACGCTTGATTTCAGTTCGCATCTCGACACGCAGTTTTGCATCGAGATTGGAAAGCGGCTCATCAAAAAGAAAGGCCTTCGGTCGACGCACGATCGCCCGACCCATGGCGACGCGTTGGCGTTGTCCGCCGGATAACTCAGACGGACGGCGCGAAAGGAGGGGCTCGATCTGCAGCATGTTCGCCGCTTCGGCAACCCGCGCCGCGATGTCCGCCGCATCTGACTTGCGCATCCGCAGACCAAAAGCAATGTTCTGTGCGACCGTCATGTGCGGATAGAGCGCATAATCCTGAAAGACCATGGCAATATCACGGTCACGGGGCTCAACCGCATTGACCACGCGATCACCGATTTTCAACTCTCCGCTACTGATTTCTTCCAGTCCTGCGACCATGCGCAAGAGTGTTGACTTCCCACACCCCGAAGGGCCAACCAGCGCAACAAATTCGCCGTCATTGATATGAAGATCAATCCCGTGGATGACCCTGACCGAACCATATGACTTGGCGATATTGCTGAATGTGATCGCGGCCATAGACCTTCCCCATTTTTTGCCGACCTGCATACGCTGATGAAGGGCTTGTCAGACTCGATTTTCTTTGCTTATTATCGTTATTGATAATGATAATCAAGCGAGTGCCAATGGCCGTCGAGACTTTTCCGCCGCGAAACTTCCCAAACCAGAGCCGCAGGGGTGCATCGCGCCGCTGTCATACGATCTATGCCCAGTTGCAGCGCGAGATTGTGCTTGGCATGCTGGCGCCGCGCTCGGCCATGCTGGAATTGGAGCTTGCCTATCGGTTCGAGGCCAGTCAGGGCACGATCCGCGAAGCACTGCTTTTATTGCAGGAAGAGGGATTGGTGCACCGCATGCCCCATAGGGGGACAAATGTGGTCGATTGCCGGGCCGAAGACGCAGAAGAATTGATCCGCCTGCGCCATGATATTGAATGCCGGGGCGTACGGCGCGCCATCAGGCTGCATGGATCGAAGCTGGCCGACCCTCTTCGCCTCCAGCTCAGGGCCATGCAAAAGGCGGCTGCGGATGGCGACGAATATTTGTTGTCGGTCCACGACCGTGCGTTTCACGCGCAATTGTTCGATTTTGCCGATCTGCCACCGGTGCGGCCTGTGCTGGCCCGCTGCCTGGTTCATGCCCATCGCTACAAAATCATGCACCCTGACCAGAATCGAAACCTGGTTGAAACGGCCAATCGCCATCAGGTCATCGTCGACGCCGTGGAGGCTGGAGATATCGAGCGCACTGTCGCGGCATTGTCCCTCCATATCACCACCATTGTTGATTTCGGCCCCAATATTCTGGGCGACAATAGGGACGAGACAGCATGAGAGCGGCGGTTCCCTCCCCTGAGATGCGAACGATCCTTGAGCGGCTGGCGCAAGAAGACGGCGGCCTAGCAGATCCGACAATGATGCCGCCGTCAGAAGGGCGCGCGCAGGCGTCGCGCAGCAACCAACGCTGGAATGACGCTACGCCACCCATGGCGCAAATTTGCGACTTTCTACTGACAGAGGGCACCAGCCATCCCATTGCCTGCCGCATTCTTTTTCCCGAAAACCCTGCCTCCGGCGCCATCTTGTATCTGCATGGTGGCGGATGGGCCTATTGCAATATGGATACCCACGACCGGGCAGCGCGCCTTCTGGCGCAGGAAGCAGGCGTGCCAGTTGTCCTGTGCGATTACCGGCTTGCTCCTGAACATCCCTTTCCCGCAGGCCTTGACGATTGCATCCATGTTTGGCGCGCCATGGCAGGCAGGCATGGCCCCTTCGCCGGCCTGACAGGGCCGCTGGCCATTTCCGGTGATAGCGCCGGCGCCAATCTCGCTCTTGCGCTGATGATTGCAGAACAAAAAGCCGAAAGAGACGACGGAACATTACCCGACCTCGGGCTGCTGTTTTATGGCGTCTATGGCGCTGATTTCAGCACGCCCTCCTATGTGGAGTGCGCCGATGGCCCTGGCCTGACGCGCGGCAAGATGATGCGCTATTTCGATTGGTACAGCCCGCAAGCATCGCGGCAAGAGCCGCTGGTTGCACCGCTGCGCGCCAGCGACGCCATGCTCAGGGCCCTGCCACCACTCTATCTGAACGCCGCGGAAATTGACCCGTTGCGCTCCGATAGCGAACAGCTATATGCCCGCCTGTCCTCATTGGGACGGGCTGACAGGTTCCGCATTCACAGCGGAGTGGTTCACGGCTTCATGCAAATGAGCCTTGAACTGGAGGAGGCCCGCCAGGCTTTGAGCGATGCCGGAGCTGCATTTCGCTCTTTCGTCGCCCAGGCAGCGAAAAAGACTGAAACAATGGAGGAAACAAAATGAAAATGAAGCTCAAAAGCGCCGCTTTTGCAGCCGCACTGATGATCAGTACGGCTTTGACGGGCGGGGCAGCCAATGCCGAGACGGTGGATTTCTGGTACCATTTCGACAATCCTGACAACCCCATGTCCGACCTGGTGGCGAAATTCGAAAGCGCCAATCCGGGCATTACCATCAATGCCGAGAATGTTCCGTGGAACAGTTATTATGACCAACTCTATACGTCCATCGTAGCAGGCAATGGACCCGATGCAGCTCTGGTCAAGCTGAACGCCCTTCCCCGCCTCATCGAAATGGAAGCTTTGGAGCCGATTGACGCGCGGCTTGATGCCTGGGATGGCAAGGACGACATCCTGCCCAATCTGTTCGATCTGACCGCTGCTGCGGACGGCACCCACTATCTGTTGCCGGTGCAATATGTGGTGCTCTATCTTTATTACAGAACCGACATGTTCGAGCAGGCCGGACTGACACCGCCAACCACCTGCGAGGAATTCCGCACTGCGGCCAAGGCTCTGACCAGGGACACCGACGGTGATGGCCAACCGGACGTTTACGGCTTCGGGTTTCGCGGTGGCAAGGGCGGCCATGATCATTGGGCCACCTTTACCCTGTCGCGCGATGGCGTAGGCTTTGGTCCCGGCGAAATGACCTCTGACGCAGCAATCGCAGGCACACAATATGTGCTCGACCTTTTCCAGAAAGACCAAGCCTTTCCGCCTTCCGCTCCCAATGATGGTTTCAAGGAAATCATCGGCGGCTTCAAGGCCGGGACCACGGCCATGACAATTCACCACATCGGCTCTTCGAAGGGCATGGTTGAAGCTCTGGGTGACAAGGTTTCAGCCGTGCCAGTGCCTGGATGTGGCGGCGGGCATTGGACCTCTTTCGGGGATGAAAGCTCTGCGGTCTTTTCTTCGGCCAAAGACAAGGATGCTGCATGGAAGTGGATCAGTTTCCTTTCATCCGCAGGCAACAATACCGAGTTCAATCTGGCCACCGGCCAGTTGCCGGTAACCCTGACAGACTCAAAGAACTGGAAGAATCACGAGGCTCGTTTCGTGGATGCAACAGTTGCATCTCTGCCTTTTGCGCAATTGCTGCCAAATGTCAGTGAGACCGCTGATTTCACCAATATGGTCTGGCCGGTCAACATGCAGCGAGCCTTGATCGGAGAAATCACTGCAAGCCAGATGAATGCCGAAATCGACACGCTCTACAACAAGTAAGCACAGGGGCGGCAGGCGGGATCCTCGCTTGCCACCCTGCCCGTCCATCGAGGCCATCCCATGCCCCAGACAAGAGCCCTGACGACTCCCATAGGGCGCCGTATTCTTCCCTATGCGATGCTCTCGCCGGCCGTCATCGTGACTTTGGTCATTGTGTTTCTGCCCATGCTGCAGGCGATGTGGATGAGCCTGCATGATTATGTCCTGTTCCGGCCAAAATCCTTCGACTTTGTCGGGCTGGACAATTTCACCAAGGCATTGGCCGATCCTGTCTTCTGGATTTCCCTGCGCCATACGGTGCTTTGGATCGCCCTGACCGTACCGGCACAAATGCTGCTGGGGCTGATCACAGCCCTGTTGCTCAACCAACAATTTCCCTGGCGCGGCCTTGCCCGGGCTCTGGTGATCATCCCCTGGGCGTTGCCATCCGTGGTCATTGCCTTGATGTGGGTGTGGATCTACGATTCCAACTTTGGCGTTCTCAATGATTTTTTGTTGCGACTGAATCTGATTTCGCATTCGATCCCGTGGCTTGCCGACCCGGACACGGCGCTCTACGCAATTGTGTTGACGCTGACGTGGCAGGGTTTTCCCTTCTTCGCTGTCATGATCCTTGCCGGTATGCAGGCGATCCCCAGCAGCTACTATGAGGCTGCTGCAATTGATGGTGCATCGAGCATGCGGCAATTCTGGCACATCACCCTGCCCGGCATTTCCGGTGTATTGCTGACAGCCACTCTTTTGCGGGTAATCTGGGTTGCCAATTCCATAGATGTGATCTTCGTCATGACCGGCGGCGGCCCGGGCTATACCACCTATACATTGCCTCTCTACGCCTTCATCAAGGCACGCACCGGGCTCGATTATGGCTACGGCTCGGCACTGGCAGTGTGCTTCACCATTCTACTTCTGGGTTTTGTCATCCTCTATTTGCGCCGTGCAGGAAAGAATATCGGATGATGGTCAGGAACAGATCCCTCATCAGGCGTCTTCTCACCGTTGATCTGCCCATGCTGGCGGTATTGGCCTTTACGCTTGCTCCCTATCTTTGGATGGCGCTTACATCCATCACCGAAAAATCGCGGCTGTTTACTGAAGGGCCCTCGCTGGCGGGCGCCACGCTGGCCAATTACACTCGTCTTTTCAATACGGTCGGCTTTGGCACCAACCTGATTGACAGTTTCATTGTTGCCGGTGGCACGGTGATTGTCGGGTTGTCGCTGTCCGTCACGGCCGCCTATGCATTTTCGCGTTTTCGTTTCAGGGGACGGCGGCTGATGATGCTGCAATTCCTGTTGGTCAACATGTTCCCGCTGGTGCTGCTCATTCTGCCGCTGTTCATCCTGATGAAAACGCTGGGCCTGGTCGATACCTATCTGGCCTTGATCATTGCCAATTCCACGGTCGCCATTCCCTTTTCCGTCTGGATGATGACCAGCTACATCGATGCCATTCCCCGGTCTCTCGATGAAGCGGCCATGACGGACGGCTGTACGCGGCTGGGAGCTCTGCGGCGCGTGATCCTGCCCTTGTGCATGCCGGGGATCATTGCGACCGCGGTCTATATCTTCATCACCGCATGGAATGAATATCTCTATGCGCTGACGCTTGGCGGGCGCAACGTCAAGACAATTACGGTCGCCATTCAAACGCTGATCGGCGAATACGAAGTTGAATGGGGCCTGCTCACCGCTGGCGGGATCATCGGCGCCATGCCGGCCACTGTGATGTTTCTGTTTGTTCAAAAACGCCTGATCGCCGGGATGACCCAAGGCGCGGTAAAGGGATAGGGATTATCATGTTGAACCCGGTCGGAATTATATCCATGCAATTTGTGCGCCCGTTCACGGGTGCCCATCTGAACCTCTTTCACAAGATCAAGTCGATCGGATTTGATTTTATCGAATTGCTGGTACCCGAACCCGAAGACCATCTGGACCTTGCCGAGGCGCGTTCGGCATTGCAGGAAGCCGGTCTCGGGGTCGTTTTGGCAGCGCGGGTCAATCTGGCCCGGTCCATTGCATCGGATGACGCCGCCGCGCGGCAGGGCGGACTGGATTATCTGCGACAATGCGTCGAAGCCGCCAACACCATTGGCGCACGCATAATCGGTGGTCCGCTTTATGGTGAGCCTATGGTCTTTGCCGGTCGTCCACCCTTGCCGCGTTCCGACAAGAGCATGCGCACGCGCGCAGAGCATATGATCGAAGGTCTGGCGTCTGTCGCGCCTGACGCCCGTGCTGCCGGAGCCGCCTTTGCGCTCGAACCCCTCAACCGCTTTGAGACGGACATGCTCAACACGACCCAGCAGGGCATCGAAGTTGTTGATCTGGTCAATGATGGTGGGCTCGGGCTGTTGCTCGACACTTTTCACATGAACATGGAAGACCGCTCGATTGCCGATTCCATCCGGGCGGCAGGCAAGAGGCTGGTACATTTTCAGGCCAATGAGAACCATCGTGGGTTTCCCGGCACCGGCAATATGGACTGGCCGGCAATCATGCGCGCGCTCTCGCAGATCAATTATTCCGGTCCTGTTTCGCTGGAGCCGTTCAGGCGGGACGACCAGCGCCTGGCGCTGCCCATCGCCCATTGGCGTGAACCGGCAGAGGATGAAACAGAAAAACTCAAATCCGGGTTGGCATTGATCCGCTCGACCCTGGCCCTTGCGGAGTATGGACAATGACGGTGAATGTGGGATGGATCGGCTGTGGGCGGCACGCCACACAAATGCTGCTGCCACAACTGGGACAATCCGGCTTGAGATTGGCCGCACTGTGTGACATCGATGAAACTGCATTGCGCAACGCCGCCGATCAATACGGCGTAACACGGACCGCAACCGACTGGCGCAGCTTGGTTGACATGCAGGGGCTTGATGCCATTTGCATGGCGGTTGGCCCGGATGTTCATCACAAAGCCAGTCTTGCCGCGATAAAACGCGGGCTGCCCGTCTTTATGGAAAAACCACCCTCCGCCAGCCACAGGGGCGCATTGGAAATCGAGGCAGCGGCGCGCATGGCCGGGGTTTCCGTCCATGTTGGTTTCATGAAGCGCTATTCAACCGGCAACCGCATCGCCCGGAACATTCTGCGCGGTGAAAATTTCGGGCCGGTTCTGGGCATGACCGGCAGTTACATGACGGCTCCGACCTATTTTCAGGGGGAGCCGGATTACAGCGGCTTCTACCTGCACCATTGCGTTCATTACATGGATCTGCTGCCTTGGCTGGCAGGTGGTGCTTTCGAGGAAATGACGGTGCGCCGTATCGAGAATGCGCCCGGCCGGCTGCTGTTTCATATGGGGTTCAGCTGCAACAATGGCGTGATCGGCAATCTTGTCATGGGCACTGTTCAGTCGCGCGGCACACCGATGGAGCAGATCACCGTGATGGGTGACCACAACCGCATCGAGATATCCAATATCATCAATGTGGCCTGGTATCGTGACCCGCCCTTCAAGGCGGATGATGCCGAAGCCACGCTGAGCGCTGCTTCGGATACGCTGACCTGGACACCGAATTTTACCGCCGCTGCCAATGAAGATCACAAGGGTTACGCAGCCTTGATGGTAGACGTGGCCAAGGGACTTGCCGGTGAAACAACGGCAGCACCAACCATCTCAGATGGCGTCGTGGCCATGGCTTCACTTGAGAAGATGATTCAGTTGCTGAGCGTAAATAACTGAATTTACTAATTTAAAGCCATCAGTAATAATTCTACCCCTTCGAAAGATGCTGAATTCCCGAAGCTGTGCGTAACGCACAATAGACCAATTCGAACACTTGACATATGACTTATGTCATGTGTACCTTTCTGTCGCCGGGATGCTCTTTGTCACCGGCCAGGGAGGATTATCATGAAACGTTTGACTATCGCCGCAGCCGCGGCAGCTTTCGCCTGGATGGGATTTGCCGGAGCAGCCCATGCAGAATGGCCGGAACGGGCCGTCACCATCATCGTGCCGTGGTCTGCCGGCGGCGGCACCGATGCAACCGCCCGTGCGGTCGCAGCTGAACTGCAGAAACGGCTCGGTCAGCCCTTCAACGTCGTCAACAGAACCGGTGGCGGTGGACTTGTCGGCCATATCACAATCGCGAATGCCCCGAATGACGGTTACACTTTGGGTGTCATCACAATCGAGACCACGATGTATGCAGCGCAGGGAATTCCCGGCGCAGAACCTGAAAACTTCACCCTGATCGGCCGCTTCAACGCTGACCCGATCGCAGTCAATGTGCGTGCCGATGCGCCCTATTCGACTGTCGCCGAGCTGATTGACGCCGTTAAGGCCAATCCCGGCGCCATCAAGGCTTCAGGCGCCAATACAGGCGGCCTGTCCCATCTTGCCTGGGCCGGTTTGCTGAACCAGTTGGATGTCGACCCGTCTGCCAGCCCCTGGATTGCCTCTGCCGGATCGGCCCCTGCCATGCAGCAGCTTGCAGCCGATGCCATTCAGGTTGTGGCCACATCGCCTGCCGAGGCCCGCGCTCTGGTGGAAGCCGGAGAGGCCAAGACACTTGCGCTTCTTTCCGGCGAACGCAGCCCGGTTTATCCCGACCTTCCGACCACGGATGAAATATTCTCGATCAAGTGGTCACCTCTGCCTTTCCGTGGCCTGGCCGGCCCTGCCGATCTTCCTGCGGAAACCACGGCGACCCTGGCAGCGCAACTCAAGGAGATTACTGAAGATCCGGAATTCAACAAATTCATGGATGGTCGCGGCTTCTCCGTCGCCTATCAGAATTCTGCAGACTTCACCAAGACCGTTTCGGACAGCCGCACTGGCCTGGTCGAATCCATGAAGGTCCTCGGACTGGCAAAGTAATCGACCATGCGGATCGATGATCGCATCATCGGCGGCGCATTGGCGCTGCTCTCACTGGCCATCATTCTCGGCGCGCGGGGACTTCCCTCCGTGCCGGGAACGACCTTTGGGCCCGCGTTAATGCCGACATTGATTGGCATCGCCATGGGGGTGTTGTCGATCCGCATCTTTATCACCGGCCTTTTGCAAAAAAGTAGCGCCGGCTGGTTCGATCTCAGCGAATGGAAGGGCGCCAGCCGCCCGGTTTTTTGCGCAGTCTGGACACTTGCCGGCATCGCGCTCGGCATCGTGTTGCTGCCGGTCATCGGCTTTCCCCTGTACGGCCTTGCTTTTGCATTGCCGTTGATGTTGCTGATGGGCGCGCGGCCAATCCACGCTGTCTTGACCAGTGTGGGCCTGGTGCTTGTTGCCCAGTTCGTTTTTGCCCGCCTGCTTTTTGTGCCGCTGCCCGCAGGGCCGCTGCCCATGCCCTGGTGATGCGATGACAATTGATGCGTTTATCGGTGCTTTGGGCATCGTATTCCAGCCCGCTGTCCTCATAGCGATCCTTGGCGGCGCCCTGTATGGACTGTTCATCGGCGCCATTCCGGGATTGACGGCGACCATGGCAACCGCATTGCTGGTGCCATTGACCTTTTACATGGACCCGATTCCCGCCATCGCGATTATTGTTTCGACCACGGCCATGGCGATTACGGCCGGCGATATCCCCGGTGCGCTGATGCGTATTCCGGGCACTCCGGCCTCTGCCGCCTATGTCGAGGAAAGCTATTCCATGACGTTGAAAGGGCGGGCTGAAACAGCTCTGTCCATCGGTATTTTCTTCTCCGCCATCGGCGGTCTGGTGGGCGCATTGGTGCTGATGATCAGCGGTCCGATTTTGGCACGCATTGCCTTGAAATTCTCCAGTTTCGAGTTCTTCTGGCTGGCTTTGCTGGGCCTGATGACGTCTGCCCTCGTCAGCGCAAAAGATCCGGCGCGTGGCTTCATTTCTCTGCTGCTTGGCATTCTGATCTCGACCGTTGGGCTGGATGTGACCTCCGGCCAACCGCGTTTTACCTTCGGCTCTATTGAATTGATGGGCGGCATCAGCTTCATCCCCACCATGATCGGCATGTTCGCACTGGCAGAGGTGTTGCGCGGATTTTCATCCTCCGCCAGCTTTCCACCTGCTTTCAACACGGCACGCATCCGTCCGTTTCGCGGCATGGGCAAATTGCTCATGCGTTACCCTTTAAGTCTTCTGCGCGGCGCTTCGCTTGGCACGGCGATCGGGGCGCTGCCGGGCGTTGGCGGCGATGTCTCTGCCTGGATCGCCTATGGGGTCAGCCGCCGCTTTTCCCGTACACCGGAGAAATTCGGGACCGGCCATGAAGAGGGGCTGATTGAAGCAACATCATCAAACAATGCAGGCCTGTCTGCCGCCTGGATACCAGCCCTGGTTTTCGGCATCCCCGGCGATGCGGTGACTGCCATTGCCGTGGGCGTTCTCTTCATGAAGGGCCTGAACCCCGGCCCTCGCCTGTTTCTGGAAAATCCGACCATGCCCATGGCGATCATCATGACATTCTTCGTCGCCAATCTGTTGCTGTTTCCCCTGGGCTGGCTTGCCATCAAGGGATCGCGGCACATTCTGGCCGTCCCGCGCAACCTGATTGTTCCTGTCATTCTCATCTGTTGTATTCTGGGTTCCTTTGCCATCAACAACACGATGTTTGGTGTTGGCATCATGTTGATCGCCGGAATCGTCGGTTATATACTTGAAAGCAACGGGTTCCCGATCGCACCGGTCATTCTGGGGCTTGTACTGGGCCCTATACTGGAACGGAATTTTATCATGTCCATGCAGATCGCCGATGGCAATTTGCTGGGATTTTTCGAACGCCCCATCGCCGCCGGTCTGGGAATCGTGGTCTGCTCTGTGGCGCTCGTACCACTGCTCAGCCGCGTGATCCGCCACCTCCCAATATCTACAAGAAGTGAGAAGTAAAATGGATGAAATGTTCAGCGTCAAAGATCGTGTCGCGGTGGTTACCGGGGGCCTTGGGCAACTTGGCACACAGTTTTCGTCCTCATTGGCGCAGGCTGGGGCCAATGTCGCCATTTTCAGCCGGCGTCCGTTCTCCGACGCCCAACTGGCAGAAAAATTTCCCGGTCTGACCGATCGTATCCGGGTCTATGAGGCAAGCGTCACAAAGAAGGAAGAACTGCAGGCAGCAACCGAGCAGTTGAAGAAAGACTGGGGCACGCCGCATATTCTGGTCAACAATGCCGGTATTGATTCCAAGCCCGACGGTACGGCAGAGCAGAACGCGCCCTTCGAAGACTATCCGCAACACTACTGGGACGACATCATCGACACCAACCTGACCGGCGTGATGCTGACGAGCCAGGTTGTCGGCTCGACCATGGCCGAGGCGCGTCGCGGTTCGATTATCAATATCGGATCGATCTACGGCATGGTGTCGCCCAACCAGGCCCTCTATGCCTATCGCCAGGAGCGCGACGGGGTGCCCTTCATCAAGGCCGTCAGTTATGCTGCGTCAAAATCCGGTCTGATCAACCTGACGCGCTATCTGGCCACCTATTGGGCAGAGAAGAAAGTGCGCACAAATCTCATTTCCTTTGGCGGCGTAAAAACGGGGAGTTTCGACAAGGAATTCGTCGACAATTTCCTGGAACGCGTGCCGATGCGCCGACAGGCCGAAATCAATGAATACAACGGCGTCATTCGTTTTCTGGCATCGGACGCCTCGTCCTATATGACCGGTTCGAATGTCGTGGTCGATGGAGGTTTCACTGCGTGGTAGCCGAGCAACATCAAAGGGTGGGCGCGCGCAGCCGCCTGCATTCCTCCGTTGCGGATGCTTTCGAGGAAAAGATCCTGGCGGGGACGCTGGAAATCGGTGAACGCCTTCCTTCGGAAAGTGAGATGGCGCGGGATTTCGGCGTCTCCACACGCTCTGTGCGCGAAGCCCTGCAGATTCTGGAAACCAAGGGACTGGTGCGCCGCAAACATGGCGAACGCACCATTGTCGTGCGTGATGATGTCGGTGAATTTCTGGGCACGCTTGCAACGAATATCCGGCAACGGTTTTCCACGGATCCCGATTATCTCGTTCAACTGATGGATGTTCGCCGGATGATCGAGATCGAGGTTCTGGGAACCCTGACGGCCAGGGAGAACCCGATCGACCCGGAAGTCGAAGCGGCGCTGAAAGGCATGGAAGTGGCGCGCGACAAAGGTGATTTTTCCGGTTTCACGGAAATGGACGCCGCTTTCCATCTGGCGCTGGTGCGCTCGGCCGGCAATGAAATTCTGACGGTTTTTTACAACAATCTGTTTGGCCTGATCACCGAGCTGATCCGGGTCACCAGCCGCGTCCCGTCCAAATCGCTTGAGGCGGCCTACGACGAACACGCAAAAATCTTCGCAATGATCCGCGAGCGCAACGAATTCGGCGCCAAGGCGCTGCTGCGCGAACAGATCGCCAATTCGACATCGTATCTCCGTCTCGCCATTGCCAAGGCCAAAGAACAGGACAAACTGAAATGAATTCAAAATTCGACTATACGGACACCGATTGGGACGCCATTGAGCGACTGAAAAAGTGGTATTCCGGTGACGTTCACGACAGTATGGAATCGCTGGGTCTATGGGGACACCTGGAGGGCATTTCGCTGCTGGGTGCGCTGGAGCCTGGTGCCGTGGTCTGTGGTCCGGCGGTCACTGTTCTGTTCAAACCCTCGGACCGCAAGGGCGAGCCGCAGGACGTTTATCACAACGCCATCGACAATTGCCCGCAGGGCGGCGTTCTCGTGTGCGATGCTTCTTGCGCAGCGGGAAGCTGCTCCGGCGAATTGATGTCGTCAGGCGCCAAGACAGCCGGCGCCGCCGCGACTATCGTTCAGGGGTCGGTGCGTGATCTCGCCCAGGTGCGCCAACTGGGTTATCCCCTGTTCGGCTCATCGGCAAGCCCCGTCGGTGTGACGGGCAAAAAGGAACCCAGGGAAAGCCAGGTGCCGCTGACGCTCGGCCAGGTGACTGTAGCACCCGGCGATATCATTTTCGGTGATATTGACGGTGTCGTCGCCATTCCCAAGGGTCGGGTACGCGATGTAGCCGATGCGGCAGATGCGCTTGGCGCCAACGAGGCGGCTGCGCGTGATCGCATTCTTTCCGGGGAAAAATTGCAGGCGATCTGGCCGGTCTGATGACTGGCGGCATTGCCTGGCCAAGACTTAAACAATCCGCATCGGGGCTTGATTTTTTGCCCCGAGCGGATTGCACGTCTTATCAGACAGTCTTCAGCAGCCATTTTTCCATTCTGTCCAAAGCCTCGACCATCTCGTCCATGGAACCGGCGTAGGAAAAACGCATCATGCGGTGTCCTTCGACAGGATCAAAGTCCCTGCCGGGCGTTGCCGCGACGTTGATTTCGTTCAGCATGGTCTTTGAGAATTGCATCGTATCATTGGTGTGCCGGCTTGCATCGACATAGGCATAGAATGCCCCATCCATGGGCGAGGCTATGTCAAAGCCTATCTGCGGCAGCCGCTGCATCAGCAGCTCACGGTTCGAACGGTAGCCCTGTTTGATAGCCTCCAGTTCGGTGCTGGCCGAAAACGCCGCACAGGCGGCAATCTGGGAAAGCTCCGGCGGACTGATATAGAGACTTTGCGCCAGCCGCTCGACGGGCCGAATCATGATTTCCGGCAGCACCATCCAGCCAATTCTCCAGCCTGTCATGCAATAATATTTGGAAAAGGAGTTGATGATGACGGCATTGTCGCTCAGCGACAGGGCCGTGGTATCTTCACCCGTATAGTTGAGCCCGTGATAAATCTCGTCGGACAGAAAGGCGATCTCGCGCGCATCACAATAATCGACAAGCGCTTTCAGCGCCGTCCTGCCGGTGACGGTTCCCGTCGGATTGGCAGGACTTGCCAGCAATACACCGGCAATATTGCCGTGGATTTTCGCCGCTTCCTCAAGGGCTTGCGGACCGAGCGTGAAACCGGTGTCGGCATTGACTTCAATCTCGACAGCCTGCAGCCCGAGCGCCGCAAGAATATTGCGATAGGCGGGATAGCCGGGCCGCGTTATGGCAACGCGATCGCCCACATCAAACAACGAGAGAAACGCCAGATTGAAACCCGCCGATGAACCGGTGGTCACGGCAATTCGGCCCGGGTCGACGGCAACCCCGTAGCGGGTTGAGTAGTGCTGCGAAATCCTGTTGCGCAGGGCATGCAGACCGAGGGCATCGGTATAGCCGATCTTTTCTGACAGCAAGGCTTCGCGGGCAGCCGCGATGACACTTGCCGGAGCGGCATGGCAGGGTTGACCGACCGCCATTGAAATGACCGGATAGCCCTGATCTTTTCTTTTGATCGCCTGGCCCAGCACATCCATGGCGTGGAAAGGCTCGACGGCACTGCGTCTGGAAATCCGTGTCACTGTCAAATCCTTATGGTATGGCCTGCGTGATATGGTCCATAAGGACGCACTGTCATACAAATGCCCGATTGGCATGGAGATCACAACCATTGTAAAGCAATCACAATGACGCGAAGTACGGATCATGCCCTGTTCATCGTGACTCAATGGCTGCTATTGTTTGCGGGAGAAACCACATGTCCGGTTTAGATTTCAAGGAGAGCATACAGGTGTCGCTTGTATCGAAAACGATGAAGAGCCTGTCCATGGTTCTGTTGACATGCCTTGTTTCTGTGGCACAGACGGCATCACCTTTGGCACAGGGCAGTGTCCCCGTCGTGCGCGATGCGGAGCTTGAAGGGCTTTTACTGGATTATTCTCGCCCGATCTTGAAAACCGCAGGCCTCAATCGCAAGGGAATCGAGATTGTCCTGGTGAACAGCTCATCCTTCAATGCCTTTGTTGATGGCCGGCGCATTTTCATCAATACCGGAGCCATCCTGACGGCCCGGTCGCCCAATGAGATCATTGGTGTCCTTGCCCATGAATCGGGACATCTGGCCGGTGGACACCAGCAAAGATTGCGCGAGCAGATTGCCAGAGCGCGGACTTTGGCCGTTGTCGGATCGCTTGTCGGAATGGGCGCAGCGGCTGCGGGCGGCCTTGCCGGTGTGCAAGGTGCCTCAGCCGCAGGTGGCGGCCTGGCTTCTGCTGCTCCAAGTGTCGCGCAGCGTGCGCTGCTGAGTTATCGCCGTTCGGAGGAAATCACCGCCGACCGGGCGGCCATCAAATATCTTGAGGCAACAGGACAGTCCGGCAAGGGCATGCTGACCACCTTCCAGCGTTTTTCCCAGGAACGTGTCCTGGCAGGTGTGCGCAGCAACCCCTATGAAGTCAGCCATCCCCTGCCCCAGGATCGTATTTCCCTAATGGAAGAGCTGGCCAAAAAAAGCAAATTTTACAACAAGACAGATTCCAAATCGCTGCAAAACCGCCATGACATGGCGCGGGGCAAGATAGCCGCTTATGCAGGCGGTGCGCCAGCCGTCAGCCGAGCCTTTCAGGATTCTCGCGGCAGCGCCGGTGAACGCTATGGACAGGCAATCGCTTCTTTCCTGCGCGGCGATACACGCAAAGCGCTTTCGGAAATTGACAAGCTGATTGCACAGGACAAGAGCAATCCCTATCTCTATGAAATGAAAGGCGAGATTTTTCTGGCTGCACGGCAACCTGACAAGGCTGCTTCCGCTTTCTCCAGGGCTGTTCAGCTCGACAAATACAAATCAGGGGTGATACGGGGCCGACTGGGATTTGCCTATCTTTCGACAGGCAAGAGTTCCGTGATGAAGAAGGCAATTCAGGAATTGCGAGCTGCGATCTCAACGGATCCAAACAATTTCAATGCCTACTCCTATCTGTCACGTGCCTATGCGCAGACAGGTGACATCGCCAATGCCGAACTCACTGAGGCTGAAGCCAACTTCAGAGGCGGAAATCTCGCCCTGGCAAAGAACTTCGCAGTGCGTGCCCAGCAAAAATTGCAGAAAGGTACGCCCAGTTGGCAACGCGCCAATGACATTATTCAATATCGCAACAAATGAAGCAGTGCCCAATGGCCGGACTGAATGAGGATAATATGACCCGAATGACACGCAGATATTTTGGCGGAATATGCACAGCCCTGCTGCTGCTGGTGGCACCATTGCCTGCCTTTGCTCTGGACGATGCACAAAAAGAGGAGTTCGGCCAGTTCATCCGGGAGTATCTCATCGCCAACCCCGAGGTACTGCTGGAAGCCCAGCAAGCCTATGAAGCCAAGCAGGAGTTGGCGCAGAGCTCAAAGGCCAAACAGGTGATCGTTGAGGCGCGCGAGAAGATTTTCGAATCACCTTTCAATATTGTTCTTGGCAATCCGGAAGGCGATGTGACGATTGTCGAATTCTTCGATTACAATTGCGGCTATTGCAAACGCGCCATGAAGGACATGGAAGAGATTATCGCCAGCGATCCCAATATTCGGTTCGTGTTGAAGGAATTCCCCATTCTTGGCGAGGATTCCATTGCAGCCCATCGTGTCAGCACAGCCTTTCTGAATCTGGCTCCTGAAAAATACGAGGAATTCCACCTGGAATTGCTGGGCGGACGAGGCCGCGCTACGGAGGCCAGCGCCATCAAGCTTGCATTGAAGCTTGGCGTTGAGGAAACGGCCTTGCGTGCGGCGATGGACGATGAAAACATCAATAACAGTTTCCGGGAAACCTATCAGTTGGCTGATGGTCTCGGCATTTCCGGAACACCATCCTACGTTGTTGGCGAAGAAGCTGTTTTCGGTGCTGTCGGGACGTTAACCCTGGCCGGCAAGATCGCCAATATGCGCGAATGCCAAAGCGCAACTTGCTGACTGGCGTATTAAAGCAGGAATAGTTGCTGGCTGAAATTATGATTCTTCGGGTGCTTCCCGAAGAATCAGCAATGTCATTCGACATTCTCGCGTGCCAGCGGATCCTTAATCTTCCTGTGTTTTAATGCCCCGGAGCAACAGCTGGGGCTTTTCCTTGCCAGCGATGCCGTCTATATGTCTGTCACTTTAATTCATAGGGTAACAAACCATGGCGCCAAAAGTGTTCATTCTGAATGGACCCAACCTGAATGCCCTCGGCAAAAGAGAGCCGGGCATCTATGGCGGCAAGACTTTGAAAGATATTGAGGCCGATTGCCAAACATTGGCAGAAACACGCGGCTATGAAATTGATTTCCGTCAGACCAACCATGAAGGCGTTCTGGTCGACTGGCTGCATGAGGCCGGGGACGCGGCTGTGGGCATTGCGCTCAATCCGGGTGCCTATGGCCATACGTCCATTGCCTTGCAGGACGCTATACGGGCAATTGGTGTTCCGGTGGTTGAACTGCATCTTTCAAACATTCATGCACGTGAAGCATTCAGACATGTATCAATGGTAGCACCGGTTGCTGCTGGCATGATATGTGGGTTCGGAGCAAACAGCTATCAGCTTGCGCTGCGTGCACTATTCGACATCTGTGACAATTAAGAACACGTTCGTAAAGGACCCATCTCGATGGCAACAAGAAAAACCGGTATCGATCAAGATCTGGTGCGCGACCTCGCCAATATCCTGAATGAAACAGATCTCACCGAGATCGAGATCGAACAGGATGATCTGCGTATTCGCGTTTCACGCGGCGGTTCACCTGTTGCATATCCCATGCAAGCCTATGCACAGGGTCCGGCACCTGCTGCCCCTGCGGTCACGGTTGGATCTGCATCATCCGATGCACCTGCCGATTCAGGTCTGAACATGAAAAATGCGGTTACCTCCCCCATGGTGGGTACCGCCTATCTTTCACCGTCACCTGAATCAAATGCTTTTGTCGAGATTGGCCAGATGGTCGATGAGGGACAGCCTGTGCTGATCATTGAAGCGATGAAGACAATGAACCAGATACCTGCGCCGCGGGCGGGCAAGGTCACGGCCATTCTCGTCACCGATTCTCAACCGGTCGAATTCGGTGAACCGCTTCTCATTATTGAATAGGCCAATTCATGCTGTCAAAGATACTTATAGCCAATCGCGGTGAAATCGCGCTGCGCGTGTTGCGTGCCTGCAAGGAGTTGGGCATCAGCACAGTGGCTGTCCATTCGACTGCTGACGCAGATGCCATGCATGTGCGCCTTGCCGATGAAAGCGTGTGCATAGGTCCGCCGCCGTCGCGCGACAGCTATCTCAATATTCATCAGATCGTAGCGGCCTGCGAGATTACAGGGGCCGATGCCGTACATCCCGGTTACGGATTCCTGTCCGAAAACGCCAAGTTTGCTGAGATTCTGGAAGCCCACGCCATTACATTCATCGGACCTACGGCCGAACATATCCAGATCATGGGCGACAAGATTACCGCCAAGAAGACGGCGCTGGAACTGGGCATTCCGGTGGTGCCGGGTTCACCGGGTGAAGTATCGGATGATCGCGTAGCGGCGCGTGTCGCCGGCGAGATCGGTTATCCGGTCATCATCAAGGCGACAGCCGGTGGCGGTGGCCGCGGCATGAAAGTTGCCAACAATGAGTCCGAACTTTCCATTGCACTTGCCACTGCTCGCACAGAGGCCGGTTCCGCATTTGGCAATGATGCGGTCTATATTGAAAAATACCTCAGCAAGCCGCGCCATATAGAAATTCAGGTCATGGGCGACGGCGAAGGCAATGCCGTGCACCTTGGGGAGCGCGACTGTTCCCTGCAGCGCCGCCACCAGAAGGTCTGGGAAGAGGCGAATTCTCCCGCATTGAACAACCAGCAGCGCGAAGATATCGGCATGGTTTGCGCCAATGCGATGAAAAAACTCAAGTACCGGGGCGCCGGTACCGTTGAATTCCTCTATGAAAACGGCGAATTCTATTTCATTGAAATGAACACAAGGCTGCAGGTCGAACACCCGGTGACAGAGGCCATAACAGGCATCGATCTGGTCAATGAACAAATCCGCATTGCATCAGGCGGCGGGCTTTCGATGACCCAGGATGAAGTGCGCTTCAACGGCCACGCCATCGAATGTCGGATCAATGCCGAAAATGCCCGCACATTCACACCGTCTCCAGGGCTGATTACCCATTACCATCCGCCCGGCGGCCTTGGCGTTCGCGTCGATTCCGGGGTGTATCAGGGCTATTCCATCCCTCCCTATTATGACAGTCTCATCGGCAAGCTGATTGTTCATGGCAGAACACGCGTTGAATGCATGATGCGCCTGCGCAGGGCGCTGGATGAATTTGTGATCGATGGTATCGATACGACGATTCCGCTGTTCATTGACCTGCTCGACAATCAGGATATAGCCAATGGTGATTATGACATTCACTGGCTTGAAAAATACCTGGCGAAAAAATAGCATTTGAGTGCCCTGTAGGTGCGCAAGGCTGCATGTTTCAGGGCGTGATTTTGTTCAATCGGCGACAGCCTGGATACTTCAAGGGCTGTCGCAATTGCGGAGAACAAGCATGCACCAGAGTGATGACCGGATGGAAATCACTCCACAATTGCTTTTGAGGGCCTATAGCTGCGGCCTTTTTCCGATGGCCGATTCGGCCGATGATCCGGAAATATTCTGGGTAGAACCCGAGCATCGCGGCATACTGCCACTGGACGCATTTCACATTCCCAAAAGCCTAGCCAAGGCCTGTCGTCAGAACCGCTTTGATATACGGATCGATACGGCATTCAACGCCGTTGTCGATGGCTGCGCCGAACCGGCGCCCGGCAGGACAAAGACCTGGATCAACAGGACCATACGCGAACTCTACGGGCAATTGCATCAGATCGGCCATGCGCACAGCGTCGAGGCCTGGCGGGATGATCATCTGGTGGGCGGACTCTATGGTGTGACGCTAAAGGGTGCATTCTTTGGAGAAAGCATGTTCTCGCGTGAGCCGGATGCTTCCAAAGTCTGTCTGGTGGCCCTGGTTAAGCGTTTGCGTGAACGCGGCTTTGTGCTGCTCGACACCCAATTTACCACCGAACACCTGAAACGGTTCGGAACCATCGATATTCCCAAGGAAACCTATGAAGCCCTGCTGGACAAAGCCATGGGCGTTGATGCAGATTTTATAGAGCGCCCGATCCGGGTTTTTTGAATGTGCATTTCCAGCGTTCGAAAATGCTATTTTTCCGCTGGTGCCGGTACCGAAGAATCCGAGCGGCATTCTTTCAGCCATACGTCATAGACCGCATGGTCAACGGCATTCAGTCCCGGTGAATCCGCAAACATCCAACCGGTGAAGATACGGCGAATTTTACGATCCAGCGTTATCTCGTCAACTTCAACAAATGTCGTCGTTTTGGGCGCTTCGGTTTCATTGCGATTATAACAAACGCGCGGCGTTACCTGCAGCGCACCAAATTGCACGGTCTCGTCAATATAGACGTCAAAGGTAATGATACGGCCGGTAATCTTGTCGATGCCTGAAAAAACCGCAACCGGGTTCGATCTGCGTGACTCCTCTGCAGGCTGCAGATCCAGCTTTTCCACCGCGTCCTGAGCCGTCGCTGCGCCGCACAGGATGCAAAGGACAATGGCAGACAGCCGACCGGCGGCAGCAAATTTGAAAATATTTTTGATCACATCACATATCCTGGCTGTACTGGACAATCAGGCACCTGGTGTCCAGGCATCATAGTCACCTGTTACCCGTGGTCTTTCAGACTCGGTGAGTATGGAGCCTTTCGGCCGATAGGCGGCAGCGGTGCCTGTCATATTGGCCAGATGTGCCTTTTCCCACTCACGCGGTAGATAGGCTTCATCGGCAGGCGACACATCCGTTCTATGGTGCATCCAGCCGTGCCAGCCGGGAGGAATGGCTGACGCTTCGGCCAGACCATTATAGATGACCCAGCGACGGGTGCGCCCTTCGCTGTCCTGACCACCCTGATAATAGACATTGCCGGTCTCGTCTGTTCCCACTCTGGTGCCTTTGCGCCAGGTGTGAAACCGTGTCCCAGGTGTAGCTCCGTTCCACCAGGTGAATAACTGGATCAGGAAATTCTTCATGGATACCTCTTGCGACCTTCAGCATGACGATGCTTATGGCCTTATGCAGTGCCGGGACGGCGTTGTCCAGACAGACTTGCCAGTTGCCAATGCGAATATGCCAATTCAAAGGCACAACAACAAAGTTCCGGGTTCAAGGAATGGTTTTTTCCAGAACAAGCGCCGGCAGGCCGGAACCGGCAGCGCCACAATCGTCTGTGCGCCCCACTTCATGAAACCCGGCCTTTTCATAGAATGCCAGAGCCTTGGCGTTGGTTTCTTCAACCTCCAGCCGGATTCTCCTGGCCTCTGCGAAACAGCTTTCGAGTTCCTCCAGCAACAGGGTGCCTACACCCTGCCCCTGTGACTGCGGCAGCACATACAATTGATGAAGGTCAACGACCTTGCCATCCCGGGTCGATGCGAACGCCATGCCGCTGATGCCCTCACCGGCATCGGCCAATATGAATTCGCTGTCGGGCTGCGTCAGCTTCGGTTTCAAGGCATTCAGCGAATGCCAATCCTCATTGATTTCGCTGACCTTATCGGCGCCGTAGATCGAATCGTAGGTGTCATGCCATGCATTGATCAGGAGCGTGCGGATTTCCTGCAGATCCCGTTCGCTTGCTGTGCGTATCCACATGTTGCGCTCCTGCTACTCGATACCCAGCTTTTCCTTGATGATCGCATTGACGGCCTGGGGATTGGCTTTTCCCTGCGTCGCTTTCATCACCTGGCCGACAAACCAGCCGACCATGGAGGGTTTCAGCAGGACCTGCTCAACCTTGTCGGCATTGGCGGCAATCACGGCATCGACAGCGGCTTCGATGGCACCGGTGTCGGTGACCTGTTTCATGCCACGCTCTTCGACCAGTTTTTTGGGATCTCCGCCTTCGGTCCAGACGATTTCGAAAAGGTCCTTGGCGATCTTGCCCGATATGGTGCCTTCCTTGATCAGATCAACGATGGCACCCAATTGCTCCGGTGATACCGGTGTTTCTTCGATTCCCTTGCCATCCTTGTTCAGCGCGCCCAGAAGATCGTTGATGACCCAGTTCGCAACGATTTTGCCGTCGCGACCGCCTGCCACCTTTTCAAAATAGTCGGCAATGGCCTTTTCAGACACCAATATGGAGGCGTCATAGACCGACAGGCCCATTTCGGCCATCAGCCGGGCTTTCTTGTCATCCGGCAGTTCGGGTAGTCCGGACGCCAGTTCAGCGACAAAGGCGTCGTCGAATACCAGCGGCAACAGATCGGGATCGGGGAAATAGCGGTAATCATGCGCATCTTCCTTGGATCGCATGGACCGGGTTTCACCCTTTACCGGATCGAACAGACGGGTTTCCTGATCAATCGAACCACCATCTTCCAGAATGGCAATCTGGCGACGCGCTTCGGATTCGATGGACTGTCCGACAAAGCGGATCGAATTGACATTCTTGATCTCACAGCGGGTGCCGAAATCCGCTCCGACACGGCGAACAGAAACATTCACATCAGCGCGCATTGACCCTTCGTCCATATTGCCGTCGCAGGTGCCCAGATAGCGCAGGATGGTCCGCAGCTTGGTGACATAGGCCTTGGCTTCGTCGGACGAGCGCATATCAGGCTTGGAGACGATTTCCATCAGGGCCACGCCCGAACGGTTCAGGTCGACATAACTCATTGTCGGGTGCTGATCGTGCATCGACTTGCCGGCGTCCTGCTCGAGATGCAATCGCTCGATGCCGATCTCGACATCGTCAAATTGCCCCTTGTTGTCTGGACCGACGGAAATGATGATTTTACCCTCGCCGACTATGGGGTCCTTGAACTGAGAAATCTGGTAGCCCTGGGGCAAATCGGGATAGAAGTAGTTCTTGCGATCAAAGATCGACCGGTTGTGGATCTGGGCTTTCAGGCCAAGGCCCGTGCGCACAGCCTGGCGCACACATTCCTCATTGATGACAGGCAGCATGCCGGGCATGGCGGCATCAACGAGCGACACATTATCATTGGGCGCATTGCCGAAGGTGGTGGAGGCGCCCGAGAACAATTTCGAATTTGAGGTGACCTGTGCATGTACCTCGAGGCCAATGATGACTTCCCAGTCCCCGGTTGCTCCCGGGATCAGTTTCTTGGGATCTGGCGTGCGTGTATCAATAAGGGTCATATGAGTTAAACTTGCCACTTGAATTGTCGGGAAATGTCTTGCGACAGCAGGTCAGTTACGAGTTAAAGGAATGCCCCGTCAGGTTCAAGCCTTTCTGTCATGCAAACCATATGATTGCAGCCGAAAGCGCCATGACCACCCCAAGCAATTGCGTGAAAAGCTTGACATGGATCAAGTCGCTGCCTTCGCATGCACCCTAGCATCCCACTCGAAGAGGACAATTTTCGGAGGGTACCATGACATTTCCCCAATTCTATTCCCGCATCGCGCGCCATGCGGAACTGTTTGAGAAAATGACCGAAAAATTGGGTGCGAGTGATCAATTGGCCGCCCTGCCCGGTGCTGGCGGCGTGCGCAAAAGAGCCGCAGACAGATGCCTCAGCTGCACAAAGGCGGAGCAATGCGCGTCATGGCTGGAATTGCAGCCCGTAGCGCAGAGCGCCCCTGATTTCTGCCAGAATCAGGACCTGTTTGCGCGGCTCAAGACTGCCAAAGCCGCAGGCTGAACCATTTTTGAAGATATGAAACCAGTCTGACGGTTGATCAAATCGGCTGCGTTTCAAACGGACTCCCTATGGGAGAGTATCCCTCAACTTGCCCCGGTCGCAGCTGCGATTCGGGGCATTTTTTGTTTCAAAGCGCGCTGGCTCCGGAGATTTCCGTTCGACAGGCCATTTGCGGCCCTTCCATCACCCATCGATTGACCCGGATGAAAGACAGATGGCCCTGACCATCTCCTACCAAACCAAAAACCCGCATGGTCGCTTGTGCATATCCCCTACAAGCTTAAGATGCACAAAGCTGCGGCATCAAAGTTGCATTGTCTGCGGCTCTCGTGGCCACAGAGCTTGCAGAAACAATGGCCAGCAGAAAACAATGGGGATGGACAGGTGAAACAGAGGCGCGGCGTGCGACTTTTCCAGAAATTGCCTTGTTTTCTGTGCCTGGCTCTGCTGACAGGCTGCTCCCTGGACAAAGCCCCCATTTTGAACCCCAAGGGCCCCGTGGCGCGGGCCCAGCTTGATCTTCTCCTGACGGCGACCGGCGTGATGCTGATTGTCGTCATCCCGGTCTTCATCATGGCCTTTCTGTTTGCCTGGCGTTACCGGGCCTCTGGCGGGAAAGGTCGCTATAGCCCGGACTGGTCCTATTCGGTCGGGCTGGACGCGGTTCTTTGGCTGGTGCCGACGGCGATTATCGTGATGCTTGGCTATCTCGTGTGGACCTCGACCCATCGGCTTGATCCCTATAGAACGCTCACCGGCACGCAAGCCGCCATTGAAGTCCAGGTCGTGGCGCAGGACTGGAAGTGGCTGTTCATCTATCCGGAATACGGCATTGCTTCGGTCAATGAGATCGCCTTTCCCAGCAATCGGCCTCTATCGCTGCGAATAACCTCCGATACCGTGATGAATTCATTCATGATTCCGGCGCTGGGCGGGCAGATTTACGCCATGGCCGGCATGACATCACGGCTCAATCTGATCGCCGACAATCCGGGCCGGTTCGCCGGTCGGAACACCATGTACAGCGGCGACGGGTTTTCCGATCAGCATTTTGTCGCGCAGGCTTTGAGCGATGAAGACTTTGCAGCCTGGACAGCCAGGGTGCGGCAGTCGCAGAGATCGCTTGATGCTGCCGCCTATCAGGCGCTTGCTAAGCCGAGTGTCGCCCATGCGGTTGAATATTATTCAGGTTTCGAGCCAGGCCTGTTCGAAATGATTCTGGCAAAATATGCGGCACGGCCGAAACATTCCGCAACAATATCCGGCCAGTAGCCAACCCACTCGAGGCGTCCACCATGCTCGGCAAACTGACGATAGATGCACTGCCACTCTACAGTTGGGTCGCCATGAGCGGGGCAGCCGTGACGATCCTGGGCGGACTGGCCGCCTTCATTCTGGTGACCTATCTGAGGGCCTGGCGCAGCCTGTGGACGCAATGGCTGACCAGCCTCGATCACAAGCGCATCGGCATCATGTATATCGTGCTGGCTCTGGTGATGCTTGTGCGTGGTTTTGTCGACGCCATCATGATGCGCGCGCAGCAGGCGTTCTCGCTGAATTCCGAAGGCTACCTGCCGCCGGAACATTTTGAGCAGATTTTCAGTTCGCACGGCACAATCATGATCTTTTTCATGGCAATGCCTTTCCTTACCGGTCTGATCAATATCGTGGTTCCGCAACAGATCGGCGCACGCGATGTCGCCTTTCCCTTCCTTAATTCCGTCAGCTTCTGGCTGACAGCCGCCGGAGCGGGTTTGGTCCTGATCTCGCTGGTCATCGGCAAGTTCTCGCAGGCCGGCTGGACCGGCTATCCACCCTATTCGGGCATCGCGTACAGTCCCGGCGTCGGGGTCGACTACTGGATCTGGGCGTTGCTTGTCAGCGGCATCGGCACGACGCTGACCGGTATCAATTTCATCGTGACGATCCTGAAAAAACGCGCGCCGGGCATGAAACTCATGCGCATGCCGCTGTTTACCTGGACCACGCTGTGTGTCTCAATCCTGATGACCTTCTCATTTCCGGCGCTGACCGTAGTCGGCGTTTTGCTCGGACTGGACCGTTATGTCGGCATGCATTTCTTCACCAATGGCGATGGTGGAAACATGATGAGTTTCGCCAATCTGCTGTGGATCTGGGGCCATCCGGAAGTCTATATCCTCATCCTGCCGGCCTTTGGCATCTATTCCGAGGTGGTTTCCACCTTCTCTGGCAAACGGTTGTTTGGCTATGAATCCCTGGTCTATGCGACGGCCGCCATAGCCATCCTGTCATTCACCGTCTGGCTGCATCACTTTTTTACCATGGGCTCCAGCGCCAATGTGAACGCCTTTTTCGGCATTGCAACGATGGTTATAGCCGTACCAACCGGAGTCAAAGTTTTCGACTGGCTGTTCACCATGTATCGTGGTCGCATTGTCTTCCATCCCTCCATGTACTGGACCATGGGGTTCATGGTGACCTTCGTCATTGGCGGCATGACCGGGGTGATGCTGGCCCTGCCGCCAGCCGATTACCTGATGCACAATTCCACCTTTCTGGTGGCGCATTTCCACAATATGCTGATTCCCGGCGCGCTGTTCGGCTATTTTGCCGGCCTGAATTACTGGTTCCCCAAGGCCTTCGGTTTCACGCTGAATGAAAAATGGGGCAATCGGGCTTTCTGGCTGTGGATCAGCGGCTTCTATCTGGCCTTCATGCCACTCTATATTCTGGGCTTCATGGGCATGTCGCGGCGCATGGAACACTACAATGTGCCCGAATGGCAGCCATTTCTCATGGTTGCAGCGCTTGGCGCAGTGCTGGTGCTGCTGGGCATCGTGTGCATCGGTGTGCAACTGCTGGTCAGTGTGCGCGATCGCAAGACGGCTATGGACATCACTGGCGATCCCTGGAACGGCCGCACGCTTGAATGGGCAACCGCCTCACCACCAGCACCCTATAATTTTGCGGTGATCCCGCAGGTGGAAGATATCGATGCCTTTGCCGATATGAAAATCCGCGGCGTCGCCGACCTGCGACCCACGCAATATGAAGATATTCACATGCCGAAGAACTCTGCCATCGGCATCTTGCTGGGCGGCATGGCCTTTGCACTGGGGTTTGCAATGGTCTGGCACATCTGGTGGCTCGCCATGGCCTGTCTTGCCGGCGCCCTGTTGTTGCTGATTATCCGCAGCAGCAATGATGACAATGAATTCACCATCACGGCTGGCGAGGTCGAGGCCATCGAAATACAGCGCCGTTACACCACCCACAAGATCGCCACCGACAGACCGATGACAACATCCGGCTTGCCGGATGGGCAAACCATGCAAGGGAGGTTTTAGCATGTCGGCAGCAGAATCCTCCGCCAGCACGGTCTTAGCGTCAGACCATGCGAAAACCTCAGACTTTGAAGCGCGCGAATTCGGCTTCTGGCTCTATCTGATGAGTGATGCCATCATCTTTGCGCTGCTGTTTGCCACCTATGTGGTGATGAGCCAGAATATCGCGGCCGGCCCCGGCGGGAAAATGCTGTTCAGCCTGCCGCATACGATGGGCGAGACATTCCTGCTGCTGTGTTCCAGCCTGACATTCGGTTTCGCCACACTGGCCTCGATGGCCAGACAGAAAGGCCGTGTCATCTTATGGCTGATCGTGACCATCGCCCTCGGCATCGGCTTTGTTGCCATGGAGCTGTCCGAGTTCAGCGGCATGATCGCGGCGGGCGCCACGCCACAGGTCAGCGGTTTTCTTTCCGCTTTCTTCACGCTGGTCGGGACCCATGGCCTGCATTTCAGTTTCGGAATGCTTGGCATACTCGTCATGATGGGCCAGATCCTGACCAAGGGTCTGACGCCGCCCGTTCTGTCGCGGCTTTATAGGCTCGGACTGTTCTGGCACTTTCTCGATATCGTCTGGATCGCAATCTTTTCCGTCGTCTATCTGCCGGGGGTACTCTAGATGCAGAACCTGCGCCATGCGCCCACCCACAAGACCTATATCACGGGTTTTGTCCTTGCACTGATCCTCACCGCAATCCCTTTCGGGCTGGTCATGTCCGGCCTCTTTCCGGCCACGGCAACATTGTCGGTGATCATGATCGCAGCGATCATCCAGGTGCTGGTTCACCTCACTTTCTTCCTGCACCTCAATTTCGCATCGACGCCGCGCGAAAACCTGCTGGCGCTGGCCTTTGCCGCCATCCTGATTTTCATCATGGTCGGCGGCAGCATCTGGATCATGTTCGACCTTCATATGCGCATGATGGGGTGATCAGGGATGTCAGAAGACGCCGCGACCTAGCCGTTGCCATGCGCGCATCTGATCCACAGTGAAATTCACATATCACTCATGGTTTCAATCATTTACTGAGTTCCCTTCAAAAATTGAATCACCACCTGGCATTTTGCCTTGTCATGAAAGGTGGCTTTGCACATAGTCAGGCAAGAGCTTTTCGCAAGGAATGAAGGGATTGATGCCTATGCGCTCTCAACGCAATTCCGAGCAGATGTCAAACATCCAGTTTGATCGGACAGTGCCGATATTCCGCATTTTCGATGAGCAAAAGGCGATGGAGTTCTATATCGACTTCCTTGGCTTCGCGCTTGATTGGGAACATCGCTTCGAAGAAAATTTCCCCCTCTATGCGCAGGTTTCACGCGCCGGAACGATCCTGCACCTGAGCGGCCACCACGGCGACGCCAGCCCTGGATCAGCCGCCTTTGTCACCATGCACAATATACGCGCCTTTCAACAGGAACTGCTGGACAAGCAGTATGCCTATATGAAACCGGGCGTGGAGGCGATGCCCTGGGGGCTGGTGATGAATGTCACCGACCCGTTCAGCAATTGCCTGCGCTTTTGCGAGCAATCGACGGATTAGATTTAGGAGAAACGATCCATGACAACATCAAAACGCGCGCCTGGCGAATTTAACGTCAACGATCAGGTGCTAATCGCCAGAACGAAGAACCCCGGTACAGACCACAACCAGTATGTCTGGGTTCTATTTTGTGCGCGACGATTGGATAACGGGGATCTATGCGGCAACCTTTACGGCGCTAATGGATCGGATTTTCATCTTCGGAAATGTCCGTCATGCCAAAGCGGCGCTGCGGGATTAGGCTTTGACAAGTTGACATGAGTATCCAAGGTAAAACCGTATCCAACACGGCAGTGATTCAGAGCATGGATATTACAGTCTCGAATACAATCCCCCATCAGAACTTGAAGGTGAGCCCGGCGCTGGCCTGATGTGTATCTGTGCTGCTGGAATAGGATCCGTTGTATTGAACATGTGCGGAGACGTTCTGATTGAAGTCTAGGGCCACGCCGGCGCCCAGCGACACGCTGCTTCTTGCTTCGCCTGCACCAAAGGTGGTGAAATTCGCGTTGTTGATGCCGGCGATGGCGGAGTTGACCAGGGCGTTATCGTCACCGAAAGCATAGTCGTAGCGGATCTCCAAGGCGGGTTTGATCACCATGCCCGATTGCGTCTCGTAGGCGGCTGACACCTGAATACCGACGCCAGCCCAGCTGCGGCTCCAGTCGGAAGCAGAGACGCTCTGGTTCAATATACCGGCACCGGTTTCCGTATAGCCGCCCAGGTGCGCGTTTACATGGTCAAAACGGACGATCGGCGCCAGGCGGAGATTGTTCTCCTGAGGCAGGCCGATGGTATCCGCGATGTCATAGGAAGCAGCCAGTGAGACGGCAAAGGTGTCTCCATCCGTATCCCCCTGCGCCAGAGCCGAGGGCGAGCCGGTGATGGGAATGACCCGGGAAATATCGTAGTCGCCAAATCCGTAGGTGAGCGCAGCCGAGGCAATCAGCGGACCCTTCTCAAAGGTGCCATAGGCACCGATATGCCAGATGCCAATATCCGCAGAGGAAAGACCACCGCTGACATTGGACTGGGTGTTGCCGAATGCGAAACCCAATCGCATCAGGCTGTCGTTTCCGGCCTCGAACGCGGCATCGCCTCCAAGAGCAAAGCCGCCGGTATCGGATTCATATCCGCTGACGGCGGCCCCGGCATCAACCTGGGTCCTGGAACCAAGCAGGCTGCCCCACCCCGAATATCGCTGTGTGGCGCCCGCATTGCCGGACGTGCCATAGGCATGTTCTGCGCTTGCCGAGGTGTCGGACGGGTCAGGCAGGGCGCCCAGCATGGCCCGACGCTGCACCGTATCTGCAAACAGGCGCGAGGCATGGCCTGCTGCCTGCAATGTATTGGGATAGATCGATTTGTCGGAGACCGCATCCGGTGACAGGAACACCTGGTGGGTGTTGGGCAGCTCCGGAGCATTGGAGGCGAGCGCCGTGTTCCAGTCCGTTTCCAACAGCAACGAGGTATCGCCATCTTCATCCTCGCCGATGGAAATCGCGCCATCGGTTGCTTCAATGGCTGCTATCAGGTCCGTTTCCAGGTCAGCCAGCGGATTATCGTCCGGCCGGTCCGGCGCGCTGTTGTCGGATGCGCTGCCTGCACCGGTATAACCGATCACCACATTGGCCGCGTTGTAGGTTGCCAGGAAATTCACATCGGGCAAATTGTCATAGATATTGGAAAATGTGCCGCTCACACTGTCCGCATTGATAATTGTGTAGTTTTGAGAGCCTGGATAACCAACTGGATAGCCAATTCCATTGACCACCAGCGCCCCGGAAAGACTGGCCACGCCCGTGACATTGACGACGTCAGAGGTGCCCGTGCTGGTGACATCCACGGCCAGGACACCGGAAGCGCCGAGTGTCATGTCACTGGCGATACCAAAGGTGCCGATGGTGCCATCACCGCCAGGCGTGAAAATGCCGTTGTTCAGCAATGTGCCGACAGAACCGCTGCCACTCAGAGCGCCATTGCCGGATGTTGTCACCTCCAGCCCGGTAAGGTTTGAATTGACGATTAATGCGCCCCGCTCAACGCTGACCGGCAGAAGGGCTGATGCAGTGTCGCCTCCGGTCAGCTCCCAGTGTGTATAGGTGTCCAGGACGATTTGCTCGAAATCGATATATTGTGTTCCAATCAACGTGTGGTCAAAGGTGCCCTCGTCAGGATCCGGTTCCTCACCCACAAAGGGCACGGGAATATCGCCACCCAGTACCAATGTGTCTGTGCCCTGGCCTGCCTCGACCCGACCGATGACAATGCCCTCGGGTCCCAATTCAAATGTATCGTCGGTCGCACCATAGGTCAGTGCCACGTCCCCACTGGACATGATGGTGCCATCATTGGCAAAATTGCCCACTGTTCCAGGCGCCAAAATGATGCCGTCGTCACCGCCATGGATAATGCCATAATTGCGCACGGCACGGCTCCCCTCGCCGGTCGCAACGAAACCATCGAAATTGTCGATGGTACCGGTGAAAATCCCGCCATCCGGGGCAGCTGTCCCCAGAACATCGCTGGAGATCGTCAGCGCTGAATGAGAACTGATCTGCAGTGCATCCGAATAGGCTCCAGACGTGGTGGCTGAGATGTTGGAAAGCGCGAGATTGCTGATGGAGACAAGCGGACCGGCACCGATCGTTGTCTCGGCCGCATCAAATGCGGTGTTGATGGTAACACAATGGTTGGGCGGTGTATCGCAGACCAGCGGTGTCCGGGTGCCCTCGACGGAAAGGCCGAGACCGTTGCCGAGAATGAGGCCTGGTGCAAACGTGCCGCTGGTGGTGATTGTCGTTTGAACTCCGGTCGTTGTGGCGATGGAATTGACATTGTCCGTTCCAATGGGGTCCAGAAGAAAGCCGATTGCAAAATCACCCTGCGTATCGACCGTGACATTGCCGAAGAACGTAGTCACATTGACTGTGTTGCTGTCTCCAACAAAGCCGGTGAAGTTGCCGACAGAAAGACCGAAGGACAAAACACCTTGAGTCTCGATGTCAATCTGGTTCAGGACCGATGTGGAGATGAATTCGCTGGCGCTGCCACCCATGACATTCAATTGCATGCCAAAAGCGTAGGTTCCGGCTGTCGAAACACTTTGATTTTCAAGTTGCAGAGTAAAGTCGCTATTGGTGACTTCGTCGCCAAATCCGTTGACAATCAACCCGGGAGAATTGGCGCCCAAAGTCGTGATGCTTGTGTTGTCACCGTCAATCGCCATTGACATGGCCGTTGCTGCAGCACCGTAGCCGGTGGCAATGTCTGTGGTGCCAATCAAAAACCCCGGCGACGAGTTGCCTTCCGTGTTCAGGGTGACGTCATCCCAAGACAATGTAGTTGTGCTGGCGGCCGGTACACCAGAGGGCGTTTCAGGAAAGAGCCTGAGAAAGGCAGCGGCGGAGTTGTCGCCGTCCGTCGACAGTTCCACAGTTTGCATCTCAATTGACCGCACGCTGCTAACCAATTGCGCAGCGCCCAACTCCAAAGCGGTCGAGCGCATTCCCATGGTTGATAGGGTTGAATCCTCTATCGTTGATGAGAAAGCCGAACTTGCGCCAACAGATCCCTCTAAAAGCCCTCTTGAATCGTCTCCGACCGTGGAGATTTCGATACCGGTCAGTATGGTCTCCATCGCTGAACCGAACCCCAAACCGTTCACAAAAAATCCGGAACTGCGGTCATCTCCGGTCGTGATGGTCGAATTCAGAAGTGTAACGGTGCGATTTGATGATTCAGCGCTGCCGACACTGCTATCGAGGAAAATACCGGGCGAATCGGAGCCGGTTGTGACCACGGAACTGTCTGCAAGAAGGACGGTATGCGAATAGCTGTTGCCATTCGTGCGTTGGTGAATGGCAGCCGAACCATCGCCATTCGTCGTCAAGTCAACATCGATGGCGACAAGGTTCGTGATGCTCCCCGAACCAATTCGGGTCGCCAGAACAGGCGCATTGTCACCCGTTGTCTTGGCCGACAGGCTTTCCAGCAGGATCAGCATGTCCGAACTTTCTGCAAAACAGAAATTCATTCCGGTCGACCAATTGCCCTGCGTGGCGAAACTGGAATTGGTGGACGAAAAGGAAAGGCTTGATTGGCCACCGCCCAAAACATTGAACAGCGGCGAGAAATTGCCCTGGGTCTGAAACCCGGGCTCGGTGGCAATGTCCGGCCCGTCATTGATATCAAAGGCAAATGTGGAACTGCCCGAATCAAGAATATTCACACCGGGCGCATAATTGCCAATGGTCTGGATGACGGGACGATCTGCGGGACGTCCATTCGACTCCAGCAGAAACATACCGTTCCCTCCCAGGGCAACATCAATCCCGGCGGACTGATTGCCACTGGTATCAATGCCTGCTTCACTGAAACCAACAACATGATGACCACCACCAAGTTGCAGAGCAGGTGATCCGGTTCCCGTCGTCGAAATTCTGCCGTCACTCTCCAGGTTGATCTCTGTCGCGTTTCCAGACCCTTCAACGCGGAAACCCGGATTCTGATTGCCGCTGGTAACGATCGAGCCGCCATTGCGCACATTCAGTTGGACTGCGCTGCCGGATGGATGGCCAATGGCCGCCGCACCATTCACATCTGATATCACGGAAATTCCGTCAACCGTTTCGGTGATGGCGATACCGGCGTTCAACAGGCTGCCGATTGTCGGTGCCGGCGCGTCAGGCAAGGGGTCGGCATTTCTATAAGCAGTAATTGTCGCAAGCGCAAAGTCCGAAAGTTGGGCCTTTTTAACAGTTGCGGCATCATCAATCGCGTCAATCGAGGTCAGCAAACCCGCAGCCGGATTGGGCGGCGTTGTCGAGACGGATGAATCGGCGTGCGCAGCGATGGACAGCAGACCGGCGGTCACAGCCGCGCCCGGCAGGATGCGGATATAGGCCATATCAAGCACAATTGAACTGCTTGATGAGGCCAGATGACGATGCAGGTCCCGCAGATGGCGGATCGATCGCCTCCATAGCACCCGTCCTGCCTTGTTGGCTGTCAAAAGGTGTCCGTTATACGCGGCCTGCAGGCTGCTCCGAGAGGGCAAATTGGAATAAGCACGGTCTAAGAGATTGGAACAGCGAAACGTCATTGGATACCCCCGCAAGAAATGCAATCTTCGCGTTTTCGAAGGACCTGTCCTTCAAACGCAGCAGAAAAGGCCAGAATTCATCCTCACCGCTGACCAGAATAGGACGACATTTGCTGAATCTGTCAAAATGAATTTTACGAGTTTTCCGGATTGAAAAATCGATGCACTGAACGGAAATTATCGCATTTACGTCAAATGTAATGTTTTCATTGGGATTTTGCCGGTACGCCCTGTGCGCACCCTCCCGATAAACGGGTGAATATTTTCACTTTGAAAAACCGAGATGGTTCGGTCTACGGAGCATATTTCCGAGAGTTCCGAGCATTTGGGCGGAATTCTGACGACGCGACTCAATTATAGGTTTCACTGATTTGCAGGCGGGACATCTGCTGGTCGATGATGGGCGGGACCTGGCTGGGCGTTCATGACCCACAACGAAGAGGCTTTGCCAATTTGTGTGTGGCAAGTGTGCGGCCTGACAAATGAACAGGCGTGTCCAGACCGGATTATGATATGGGCAGAGACACCTACTTTACTTGCCCATTGAGCATCAAAAGCCTTCATCTGCTCCTACAGGTTGGGATGGCTTCTGCTCTGGCATGAAGAGGTTGAGCATGGCTTGCAGGGACATCGGGACAAAGCAGAAGGCTGGTGAAATCTTGAAGAGCGTATCCGGGATTTGGAAAACCGGTGTCTTCAATGCCAAAAATTCCCAGACATTCCCGATCTGAACCAAAACGTAGATCGACAGGATGATCACCGAGACGTTGATGATTTTTTCACACAGACGCTGCAAAGGCGGAGCCATGATGTCCACAAGCGCCGTTACCACGATATGGCGGCGCTTGCGAAAAAGCACGAAAGACATAAGGAAAACGATCCAGGTGATCGTCAACCGTGTCAACTCGGACGAACCAAGAACACCCTTTCCGAAGAAGTAGCGCATGATGACCTCTGACAGAACTCCGAGCACCAGGCACAGCAAAAGCAGTTGCGAAATGCGCAGGTAGAATTTGCTGATCACTGCGAGGCAATTGTCAAAACGGTCCATGTGTTACTTCTCCGGAGGGAAAACCTACTGCAGAGCCTGAATGCCGTCGTAGAGGCCAGCGCCCCACAGACCTTCATTTTCCTGCTCGTGCGCCGCAGCCTTCAATTTTGCGGCGAAGGGTGCGCGATCGACGTCGAGGATCGTGGCCCCATCTGCTTCAAGTTTACTGGCAACCGTCTTGGCGACTTCGCTTACCAATTCGGCCGAATAGTCTGCTGCGTCAGCGGCAGCCTGCAGCAAAAGGTCTTGGTCCGCTGCATCCAATTTGGCAAAGCTCGCGCCATTCATCGACACTGTGATGGAATCGTAGACATGTTCGGTCAGCGAAACATAGGGGGCTGCCAGATGGAATTTTTGGCTCAAAATGGAATCATAGGGCGTTTCCATTGCGTCGGTCAGTCCGGTTTTCAGCGCCTGGAAACTCTCACCCCATGGCACTTGCGTCGGGTTCGCACCAAGGGTCGACCAGGTTTTGATAAATGACGGAATGCCAGGAACACGAAATTTAAGCCCGGCAAGGTCTTCCGGTGTGTGGATCGGCCTGGTCGAAACCACCATGCGCGGCAGTTTGCTCCAATTGCCTGCAAGCATCTTTACGCCGGACGTTTCATTGAGTTCGTCCTGCATCGCCTTTTGCAGATCAGAAGCAAGGAAAGTCTGGAAATGCGCATTGTCGCGGAATGTGAAACCCCATGAGACAACGTTGAAATCATCGACGAAGTTGCCATAGTTAGACATTGATTCCACAACGAAATCCAGAACGCCGGCGCGCATTTGCTGGATGGCTTTTGCGCCCGAGCCGAGCTGTCCGGCTGGGAACACCTGAATATCGATATCACCCTTGGAAAGTTCGCGCACCTTGTCAGAGAAATAGGTCGCTGTAAGGCATGTGGTTGATGTCTCGGCGGATGGACATGCCAGACGATAGCTGGCGGCCTGGGCGACGGTCATTGACATCAGCAACGCCGCTGCGGTGATCGTCACGCGTTTGGTATTCATTTTCATAGTAACCTCCCTTTTGAAGCTTTGATCGTTTCGGTTGCATCTATCGTCCCTGCAAAAAATATTCGCCGGGAAAAAGAATAAGTTGCGGCACATAGGTGATCAGCATCAACACGGCCAGAATAGGGATCAGAAACGGCAGGATGGCTCTCGCGGTATCGATAAACCGGATCTCGGCAATCTCGGTGACGATATAGAGGCACCAGCCAAGTGGCGGGGTGATCAGACCGACGGTCAGGTTCAAGACGACAACAACACCCAGGTGAACGGGATCAACTCCAAGCGATGTGCCCATTCCCACCAGAGTGGGGGTGAAAATGACCAGGATCGACGTCAGGCTCATGAATGTGCCAAGAATCAAAAGGATCACATTGACGGCCAGAAGAAACGCAATGTGACCATAGCCGGATTCAGCAAAGAAGGAGGCCATCGCCTGCGGCAGTTGCTCGGTCGTGATGAGCCAGCCAAACAGCGATGACATGCCCAGAATGAACATGATCTGTGTTGTGGTGATCAAGGCTTCTTCAAGCATGGATCCCAGAGTCGACCATGTCAGGTCACCATAGAGCGCTGAAACAATGCAGGCATAGGCAATCGCAATCACGCCTGCTTCTGTCGGGGTTACAACGCCAAAGACCAATCCCGCAATGATGACAAAAGGCGTTGCAAGCGGCGGCGCATTGACGAGCAAGCTGCGCGCAATCTCGCGTAACCGGGCCCGAGGCGCCGGCTCGACGCCCTCGCCCCTGGCTGCGAAATAGACATAGATCATCATGAACAGGCCCAGCAGGAGCCCGGGAATCAATCCACCGAGGAAAAGCGCAGGGATCGATACATCAGACATTGACCCGTAAAGTACCATCAGGATGGATGGCGGAATGATCGGCCCGATGCAGCTGGAAGCTGCCGTCACTGCAGCGCTGAAGGCCGGTGTATATCCGGCATTGACCATCGCCTTGATCTCTATGCGTCCCAAACCTGCGGCATCGGCCACAGCTGAACCGGAAATTCCGGCAAACAGCAGGCTCGATAGAATATTCACATGCGCCATGCCGCCGCGAATATGGCCAACAAGCAAAGAGGCAAAATGGAAAATGCGTATGGTGATGCCACCGACATTCATGATCTCGCCCGCCAGGACAAAAAACGGAATTGCCAGAAGGGTCCCGCCCCCCAGGCTTTCAACCATTGAGAAAATGAAAATTGCCGGCGATACATCACCGAGCAAAATATAGATGATCGAAGCAAATCCCATGGCCAGAGCCACAGGTGTGCCAATCGCCATGAAGAATGCAAAGGAAACAAGCAGCGCGCCAAAAGCCATGTCAGGTTCCCAAATAGGCGTTTGCGGCCAGCAACCGCGTTTGCAGGCTGGTCACGTCGATGCGGCGAATTTCGCCCTGTCTGTCTTCTGCCGCCATGGCAGCGCCCAGCCCTGCTGCATGTCCCATGGCCATCGCTGTGGGCATGACCCTGAGCGCAGCAAAGGCCTCATGGGTCGCCGAAATACCGCGTCCTGCTGTCAGCACGTTGCGCAACCCCAGGGGAATCAGCGCCCGAAAAGGGATATTATAGTGGTGATCCTCGTCAAATTCGATGAATGTAATGTCGGTCCCGTTCGGCTTGTGCACATCAATCGGATAGGCACCTGCCGCGACCGTATCGGCAAATCGAACACCGCTGGTAATATCTTCGCGCGTGATCACATAGTCACCACGCACACGGCGCGTGTCGCGAATGCCAAGTTGCGGCGCAAAAGCCGACAGGCGCGCTGCTTCACAGCCGGACAGATTCGCGGTGAGAAAACGCGAAATTTCCAAAGCCTGACGTCTGCCTTCGATCTCGCCGGAACTTACGGAGAACGGATCGTCCGGATCAACAACCACCCGCGAAATATTGAACCAGGCTGCGTCGCTACCGGGAACGCGTGAATAGTGCAATGCAGCCCGCGGCAGAACGCCTTCTTCCAAGCCCCGGCGTACAACTCGGTCGCGATCTTCGCGCGTCATTTTCTCCAGCGCATCAAAACGAACCGGTGTCATGGCAAACATCATGGTGCCCGGTTGCAACGCCTGCCCTTGCTCGAGCGCAAGAAATGTTCCGCCGGCCAAAGTGATCAGATTCATATCGCCGGACGCATCAACGAATGTATTTGCATGCAGGTCCAGATGTGTCCCTGCACACCAGACCTTGACTGCCGTAATACGCTCATCAGCCATTTCAGTTGCGATGGTGACGGACTTGAACAGGATTTCGACGCCAGCCTCCAGCAGCATCTGGTCAAGGACGACTTTGAGGATTTCCGCATGATACTCGATGCGGTTCATCACATGGCCGGTAGACATGACGAATGTGCCAAGCGCATTGCAACCGCCCTCGTCGCGCAAACGCAACACGATATCGGCTGCCACGCCTTCAACAACCGTGCGGCCGGAGCGGGTTTGCCAACCGACGAACTGGCCGACCATACCAGCGGTGGCAGCGCCGCCCAGGAAGGCGTTCTGTTCGATCAAAAGGACGCGGGCGCCGGCACGCGCTGCAGAGAGTGCCGCTGCACAGCCCGACATTCCACCGCCAACGACAATGACGTCATAGGCTTTTTCGATGGCTTCTGTGGATCTGATCTGTGCTCCGCAATCCGACATCGCCCGCTCCCCTGGACACAAGTAGCGCGTTTTTATTTGAACCCGGGACGCAAGACCATTAACATCTGCTATCGCCTCCTTAACGTTTGGTTAAATGCCATGATCTCGATCCGACAGGTAGAAGTGATCCGTGCAGTTCTTCTGGCGCGCTCCGTGTCCGGGGCAGCACAGCTTCTCAACGTCTCCGCTGCGGCGGTCAGCCGTATGTTGCGCCACACCGAGACACATATCGGCTTTGCGCTTTTCTCACGCACGTCAAAGGGTTTCATTCCGACGCCTGAGGCCAATGCGCTGATGGAAGACCTGGAATCCGTCCATTCGGGGCTCAGCAGAATTCAGGCTCGCCTCGCTCCACGCGAGCGGACAGATGTGTCATTGCGATTTGGCACATCGCCCGGACTTGGGCTCAGTCTGGTGCCCAAATCACTTGCAGAAATGCAGCGGCGTGTGCCTCGATTTCACTTTGAACTGGCTGTTGTGCATATCAAGGAGATCCTGCCGCAACTGGAATTTCGGCAGTTGGACTTTGCGCTCACGATCTATGACATTGACGATCCCCGATTGAGCACCCGGAGGCTAGCGGAGGCTCCTTTGGTGTGTCTCATGTCAGAGAACCACCCATTGAGTGGGCGCGAGGAGGTCACATTGGAAGACATTGCCGGCCATCCGCTTGTGGGCTACGATCCCCTGTCTTTTCAGCAACAGCTGATTGACGAATTATTCCAGAGCCGCGGATTGAAGCCTGAGTACAGAGCGCGCTGTCGCCTGATGAACTCTGCATGCGCTCTGGTTCAGGAAAACCTCGGCCTGACGCTTTTGGACCAATTCACGGTTTACAGTCGTCTGCCCGCCGGCACCACAATGGCGCGTCTGGATCTGGACTACCGCTTCCCCCTGAACGTCATCACCATGAAAGATGCGCCACCTTCGCGCGATGCGGAACGCTATTTTGCCGAAGTGGAACGCGTGATCAACATGGGTCCCATCGCAGAGCAAATGTGCGACAGCCAAAGACGTCCCTGATGAAAGGTCAAAGGGCAGCGGCAACGCCAGCGCTGATCAGAAAAACAATCAGGAGGGCAGGCCGCGTGACCATTCTCACCAAAAACGCTTGGGAATTTGTCGATCATCAAAGTCAAAAATGGTGCGGTCGAGAAGACTCAAATACAATTATTTATCGTTATATTTCAATGCCCTATAGAGCGAACTAGAGAAAATTGTAGCCCATTTTTTAGCTCAGGCTGTAGCCCACTTAGCAACATAGCGCCATTTTGTGAGCTACGGCTTATGATACCTCTACAGACCTAATGATTTCAATGGGTTAGGAGCGGAATGTCAAATCCGTGTCAAAATCAGAGGTCGACTTAGCTCGGCTTGGATCACTATGGCGAAAGGTCCAGATTACCACACCTTCCATTCGCCACCTCCTCCTCCCCAAAGTGAACCAAGAAGGTCACCACTTAAAGTCCACAGTGGGGCGGAAAGCAGGCATTCGCTGCGGGTAAGACGCCCGGACGGATTCTAGGCTCCTTGCGGAAACGCAGAAGGCGCCTTTCCCAGATCGTCTCGACGGACCGACTTGACTTGCTTCTTGATTTGAAGACATATCCAAAGACTGGCAAAACAGAGCGGACAATTGCTGTTGGGGAATGGCCAATGTGTAGAAGTTGACACTTGATCTGACAGTTTGCCGTTTTGGTGACGGTGATC
>JARGOX010000009.1 GCA_029233925.1 Rhizobiaceae bacterium | reverse complement strand
AGATCACCGTCACCAAAACGGCAAACTGTCAGATCAAGTGTCAACTTCTACATTTTATCAAAGGGGTTTCTCCTGAAACCGGCTTGTCACGGCAACTGGGTTCAGCAGCCAGCCGGCAATGGCCGATAATTCAGTGAGACTGAGGGAAAGTCAAATCAATGTCGGGGTGAATTTCCGCAGCCATCAGGCCCTTGTCGCCCTGTCCGAACCGGACCAGAACAACCTGCCCGGGGCGCAATTCGGTCAATCCGAAGCGCCGCAAGGTTTCCATGTGGATGAAAATGTCTTCCGTGCCATCACCGCGTGTCAGGAAGCCGAAGCCTTTGGAGCGATTGAACCATTTGACAATCGCCCGTTCCAGACTGCTGCTGGGCGTCACCTGTACATGGGTGCGAACCGGAGGCAATTGCGAAGGATGCACAGCCGTTGACTGATCCATCGAGAGAATTCTGAAGGCCTGGTAACCGCGATCACCCTTTTGGATTTCACAAACGACGCGCGTTCCTTCCAGAACGGTCTGAAACCCATCTCGGCGCAGGCATGTGACATGCAACAAGACATCATCCATGCCATTGTCCGGTATGATGAAACCAAATCCCTTGGCCACATCAAACCATTTGATGGTTCCTGATATCTCGATCAGATCGACAGCTTCGCCGGATAATGCAGCCTGGGCTGCTTCACCCTTGTGTGGAGATTTTTCCCCCATTCACCACGGCCTCTCAAAGTTACGCAAACCCACAAATCAATGAGTGATTCTTTCACACACGATAGCATTGGTACCATAAGTTGTCGCAACCATTTCTTTTCGTCCTGCGGAAAAACCGACGCGCCTTGCATATGCCATTGAATTCTATATCTTCCAGTCGACTTAAATAGCTTGGATAGATCAATGCGTTATCTCCATACAATGGTTCGTGTTCGCGACCTCGATGAATCACTCGAATTTTATTGCAACAAACTCGGGTTGATCGAAACCCACAGGATCGAAAGCGAAGGCGGCCGATTTACGCTGGTTTTTCTGGCTGCCTCCGAAGACAAGGAAGCTGCCGAGAAGAACAAAGCCCCCCTGCTGGAACTGACCTACAACTGGGATCCCGAAGTCTATGAGGGCGGCCGTAATTTCGGTCACATTGCCGTCGAAGTTGAGGATATCTATGCGCTTTGCCAGTCGCTGATGGACAGGGGCGTAACGATCAACCGCCCGCCCCGCGATGGCCATATGGCCTTTGTTCGCTCACCGGACGGCATTTCATTTGAGCTTCTCCAGCGTGGCCCATCCCTTGCTCCGCAGGAGCCATGGGCGTCGATGGAGAACACCGGCAACTGGTAATGCGCATAGCGTCGGCACGTTAAATCTGTCCCACCTTGGTTCTGCCGCATTTCTATTGCAATCCCCGCGTGCAGGGATTGCAGCTTCGATGGTCATGAATGTGTCTTCGGTCTGAATCGCAATGCGACGATTGAACATTCATGAACCATTCAGGGGCAGCTGAATTTTGAGATCTATCTGGCGCAGCTATCAGCCGACGTACCGGCAAATGGCGCAAGCAACCGCAATCATGGCAACAGCAGCCATGCTTTCAGGCTGCATGTCATCTTCCGACGCTATCCTCGGATTTGCCCCGCCGGATAATTCGGCAAGTTCCGGCTTCTCACAAGCAAACAACAGCGCCGGCCAACGCGCCTTTGCCGGCTCGCAGAAGCAAACACTTGCCTATGCTGGTGATTCAACTGCGCTGAGCCAGCCAAGGTTGGACGGATCATTCGATGATGCCAACCAGGCCGATGCCAGCCAGACCAAAGTGCCTTCCACAACGCCCACACAGCCAGAAGCCGACAGGCTCGCCGTCGCTCAATCATCCAAAGAAGCTGTAGCCGTTGACCAAAAGGCGGGTGCGCCTGATCAGCCAGCCGCAACACCCAGCGTTTCCAATGCTTATGCGCAACCCAAAAAACGTGGGTCCCTGTTGTCGCGTCTTTTCTCGATTGGAACGCCGAGCAGCGCAAATCCGGTTGATCAAAAAAATAGAGATGACAGCATTGCACAGAGCAAAACTGATTCAATAACGGTTTCTGCAATACCTGCAGACGTTGATGATCTGCCCGGCCTGCGTCTCGACACGCTTTTTGAAACTGATTCCCGTACCGGTTCAGAGGCTGAATCAGCCAAAAATATTCAACTGGCTTCAGCTGCAGGGCTTGGTCGCCTTTCACGCCATGGCCTGCGCCAACAACATGATCGGGTAAAAATCGCCTGCCTCAAGCCCGATCTGCTCAAACTGCTGTCCAAGGTGCGACGTCACTACAAGCGAGATGTCATCATCACATCCGGCTTCCGCGATGCCAAGCACAATGCCAGCGTCGGCGGCGCCCGCTCATCCCGTCACACGAGGTGCGAGGCAGCCGATATTCAGGTTGACGGGGTTACAAAGTGGCAACTGGCAAAATACCTGCGGACAGTAAAGGGTCGCGGTGGCGTCGGAACCTATTGCCACACCAAATCAGTACACATCGACGTCGGCAAAAAGAGAGACTGGAACTGGCGTTGTCGCAGGCGTTGAACCTCTCGTTTTTTCTGTCTAAAATTCATAGTCACCTTTTTTTCAAAAAAGCCAAATTCGCGCTTGCGGGAATCTCAGTACCTGACTATATAACCGTCACTACGCGCCCTTCGTCTATCGGTTAGGACGCCAGATTTTCATTCTGGAAAGAGGGGTTCGATTCCCCTAGGGCGTACCACATCCTTCTGAAAATATTCGGAAATACATGAGCACCGCAGTCTGTCGACTGCGCATGTTGTGTGGTGGCACGTTGCAACATGGCAACGGCGGCGCGCCCTGAAGTCCATTGACGTTTACCTCGCCAAAATAGCCCAAAACACGCGCCGGTTTCCTGGAAGCGGCCCTACAAATCCACTTCGACAATGCCCTGGTCTTTGCTGGCTCTTGACTGGCAAAGAATGATTGCCGTTTCCCGCTGCTTTTTTGACAGCACAAAATCACGATGGTCCACATCGCCGGAAACGAGCCCGCATTTGCACACGCCGCAGATGCCGTCCGAACATTTCACATCAATATGGATTCCATTTTCAGCCAGCACGTCGGTCGCAGATTTGTCAGCCGGAATGTTGAACTCCCTACCGGAACGACTGAGTTTCAAGATGAAATCATGATTGACGTATTCGGGAATTTCCGGAACCGAGAAATATTCCAGATGGCGGGCTTCTTCAGGGTAATGCTGGCGGATCGCCGCATCGATGACACCCTGCATGTAGCGATCGGGGCCGCAGGTATAAACGTGATAGCCTTCCTGATAGCCGTTCAGAACCGCGTCCAGATCGGCCCTTGTGCCATCATCGCTGAAGTGCAGATGCACCCGGTCCTTCCAGTCAAACCGTGCAAGATCATCCAGATAACCCGCACTCTTTCTCGACGCACAGGAATAATGCATTTCAAAATCGGCCTTGAGGGCATGCAATCGGTGCGCCATGGCGATCATCGGCGTGATGCCGATTCCCCCACCCATCAGCATGGTCTTTTTGGCCTCTTCCACCAATGGAAAATGATTGATCGGTTTGGATATGAAAATCTTGCGGTCCCTGGCGAAGATTCGGTGCATCAGCTTTGAGCCGCCTTTGCCCTGATCCTCCCGCAACACACCGATCTGGTATTTGCTTCGATCGGCCGGATCACCGGACATCGAATATTGCCGCAGGAATTCAGGCGCAACGACGATATCGAGATGCGCACCAGCGTCCCAGGCTGGCAGAGGCGAGCCATCCAGTGTCGAGAACTCGTATTTGGTCACATCTGGCGTCATTTGCTCGAGCGCGGAAATTTGCACCCGGATGACCGGTGCATCGCCCTCGATCCTGTATTCATGGGCCAGACCATCTGTTTCACCGCGTGCCAGACGCGCCTTGTACTCTTTGGCGGTGATGAGGGCCTGATAGGCTTCAATGCCCTTCTCCCGGTCCATAGGAAACGGAAAGGGCCAGGGATGCGGCGCCAGGTGGGCCGGATAGACCGCCAGGGTCTGGTCTTCGTATTTGAGATCAAGATCCTTCTGCAGATCCCTTGCATTGACCGGGTGTTTGGATGGCCGATAGCCGCCGTCTTCCTCGATCTCCAGGTCCCACCACCATTTTTTCACCGGGTTGAGGCCGCCATTGTCCACGGCATCATCCAGCTTCGCCAGCAAAGGCGCTGCCTGCGGAATATTCATGGCGGCCCAGCGGAAGGGTTTTTCCGCAAACAGACCTTCGAGGTTCCACGGGCAGGTTTTCATGCAGCGTCCACACATGGCGCCACCCGGTGTGGTTATGCGATAGGTCGCACATTTCTGACTGTCCGATTTCCAGATTTCATAGCCATTGAACATCAGTTTCGGACCGGCTGTAATGGCGCCAGAGGGACATTCGCGTGCGCACTTGTTGCAACTTTCACAGAATTTCTGCAGGCCGAAATCAATCGGTTTGTCGTGGGCCATCGGCAGGTCCGTTGTCACCACGCCGGATTTGAGTCGCGGTCCAAGATAGGGATTGAGAATGACTTCGCCGATGCGCGACACCTCACCCAGTCCGGAAAGCAGCAGCAATGGCGGTTGCAGGACCTCACCATCCATTACCGAATGGGCCTTGGCGGAATAGCCAAGGCTTCTGATCTGGTTTGCAATAACGCCGCCCAGCAAAGAAAAGCGCAGATAGGCCCGCATCGACTGGGAGACCGATATCCAGTCATCACCGGAGGCCCCTTCCATGGTCTCATAGCCCTGATCAATGATCATCGAGATCGCCTGATCCTGGGTTGGAACGATGGGCTCGCCCACGGCATCATGGGAATACCACGTCCAGTCCGGGCAGCGTGAAATGCCAACGGCATCGACGCCCAGGAAATAGGACGCCGCCTTGATATTCTGCGCGACGACCTGCGGATCCGGCCTCAAAGGCTCTTGGGTGACAGCACCATCCTGCAACAGAACAAAGGCTCCCAATGCGCGACGCTGCGCCATGGCCGGCGCGGCCTTGCGTGCATAGTGGCCGTTGGTAGCGCCTTTCTGGTTGGCCTTGCCCATATCGCCGAATTGCGCCCGGGCGAACATGTCCGCCCGTTTTGGCACCCGCGCCACGCGCTGCTCGTCGATGAAGGTTGTCGGATCATCGACACGCTTGAGTTTTTCAAAAGGATGGGCGCCGTCGACATAGCGGCGTTTTGCAAAAGGCTCCCGGTTAAAAGCATTCTTGGCAAAACCCTTGCCGAGTTTCCAGGCGAGGCCGTGGGTCTTTGACCTTGGTTGCTTGGCCAGCGGCACCAGCGGCGCGTCCGTGGCCACGGCAAAGGCCGTTGTGACAATGGCAACGCCGAACCTGTCACCCACATAGGGATTGACCAGAGCGCCCTCTTCCAGCGTCGCAAGGCCGGCTGCAACGCATAGGCGGTTGAGATCGACATCGCTGGTCGACCCCGTATGCGCCCTTGCATCAAACCCCAGCAGCCGGATGTAATTGGCAATGACAACGGCGGTTTCCGAGGCCCGCAGGCATGCACGGTGGGCCTGTGCATCCATAATCCAGTCGCTGCCCGGCTCATCGGGTTTCGGATCTCTCGGATACTCATAGAGATAGACAATTGCATGGGTGTGGCCATCAATTGTTGATGGCGGCGCCTGCATCGATTCCTTCAGATCAGCCATGATCATGTCGATACCCGATGCCAGGGTCTTGGTTTGCTTGGTGCGCAAATCCTCGGCCAACCGGTCTATATCCGGATTGCGAAAGGGCTCTTTCAGCAAGGCATCATCCGGCAATGCACAAATGCCGACCATGGATGCATCACTGAAATACCCGAAAGCCTTGAGATGCTTGGCCCGTTCACCCGGGTCCGCAGGACAATCAGATCTGGCCCTATTGACCAGTCCGTCCCGAATGGCATCCAGCATGGCCTGGTGCTGGCTGGCGGCATTGACGATGCTTTGCGGTTGATCAGGCCGGTTGAAAGAGAGTTGTTTGAATAGGGGAACAGCAGACAGATCCGGCAGGCTCGCGGCGCGTGACAACAATTCAAGAGGGTAAGGCCCCATATCCACGGATCGATTCTTGTCTGAAAAAAAACGCATGCCTGTTTCCCTGTTTCAGGTTCACTCAATGTGTATCGATGACAATTCCATGGTGCGGGTTTGATCCGGCAATGGATACAGCTTTGCAACATCGCATTCCATACAGGATCGGTCGCGTCATTTCATCATGGACGAGCCATTTACGCCTGTTAAGAATGAACACCTCCGCCTCAGTCGGACGACGTGCCAGACCGCTCATCGCAGGTGCCGCCATCACCTTGCCTGCCACCAATGCCTCCCACACATGTATGAAATACTTGATCCAAATCCTCAAAACTGGCAACTGATCATTTCCAGTTGTGCCGCTCAATGGCACGCAGCCATCGGATCATTTGCAGGGACCCCATGCAAAAACTTGAAAACCGTTCACTGGATCGCGGCATTACCATCATGGAAACGCTGGCGCGCAATGGAGCCAGTTCTCTGGCGGATCTGCATCGTGAATGTGCATTGCCAAAATCAACCATCCGGCGGCTGCTCGCAACATTGATGCGCCGCCGTCTGGTGCGACGGTCGCTGGCTGATCAACTCTACCGCATCAATATCACGCTGGCAGCAGGCAGCGGAGAACCAATACCAGCCAACCTTGCATTGCTGATCGATGTGGCCATGCCACATGCGGTGGAATTGACCCGAAAGATATCCTGGCCCTCAGATATTCACATCGTTGACAATGTCATGATGCGCATTGTCGAGTCGACCAGACCCCTGAGCCCGTTTCATCTCTACCGTGGCGTCGTCAATCGCCGGATCAGCCTTTTTGGATCAGCAACCGGAATGGTTTGCCTGTCCGCCATGCAGGATGAAGAAATTCTCCAGTTTCACCGGCAAAGCGAAGGTGATGAAATCTGGGGGCTTGCACGATTCAATCTCAGCTTCGACAAATATCTGCGGGAGATTGAAGCAACCCGCAAACGCGGATATGGCGTACGCTATACGCAATACCTGGGCGAAACCGTCCTTGATGACGGATTGGCGGCAATCGCAGTCCCGCTGCACAAGGCTGGCAAACCCTTCGGCGGCATGACGGTGCTTTGGCCAAGGGTTTTCAAAAAACATGAGGAATTTGCTGCGGAGTTTCTCTCATCTCTGCGCGAGGCGGCCTCCCGTATTGACGCCGAGCTGCAACGTTACACATAGAGCTTGTCTGGCTCCAATATCCGCTCAGATCGACATGTCCAGACCGTCCGACAGGCTCATGGCCGCCAGTCCGCCGTCTATGGGAATGTCTATGCCCTTGAGCCAATTGCTTTGAGGACTTGCCAGAAAGCAGATCACTTCCGCGACCTCCTCCGGCGTACCAGGTCTTCCAATGCGGGCCATTGCCTTTGTCGCCCTTTCGCCAAAGGCTGAGACAAAATCATCCAGAATATCAGTCGAAACGGCCGCCGGACTCACCGTATTTGCGCGCAACCCGAGCGCTGCAAGACGTTCAGTCTGGGTGATGGTCCACACGATCACCGCTTCCTTGGAAAGATCATAGGCCCGCACCGGGCTGATGGCCTGAGATTCTATGAAGGCCGGCAAGGCATCCACGTCGGCCAGATCTCTCAAGGCCTTGATCTGCGGAATATTATCGCGCCATCTGGCGCCTGCTTTCGACGCGGTATTGACGATTGCCCCACCCTGCCTGAGTTTGGGAAGCATAAGTTTGGTAAAGTTGACCAGCCCGAAATAATTGACCGCCAGAACCTTCTCTTCAAGACCCTCACGTGGCGGCAGACCGGCATTGTTGATCAGCGCGTCGAATGAACCGGAAACCTGTCGTTCCGCTTCAAGTATTGACGCCGGGTCGGACAGATCGACCCTGATCCATTGATCGATATTGACCCTTGGTTCGACGATGTCAAAGGCAACGATATCAGCACCCAGCCGCTTCAGATTTGCCGCCACGGCAGCGCCGATACCGCTTGCCCCTCCCGTCAATGCAACTCGCATAGATCTCTCTCCCTGTTCGCCCGGCACTCGCAATCAAGCCATGGCTGCGTCAATCACCCGAATCTGTACCCTGCGGCTGCCCTGCCAATGGTTGACGGACAGGGTACCGGCAATATGAAAACGCTTCCCCCGTCCATTCAGCAAAGCCTTGCCGACATCTGTTTCGCTTGCGCGAAAGACAATACCTTCAATCTTTGAGCCGGTTGCATCGGCAAGCCGCAACTTGACATGATCGGCACCGACAATCCGCGCATCGACAAGCTGGTGGTTGGGCAGAACAAAAACCGGCTGCGGGTTGCCTGCGCCAAACGGCCCGGCACCTTCCAATTGATCCAGCAGGTCAATGGTTGCGCCACTGGCAGCAATGGCTCCATCAATTTTCAAGGTCTGGTTTGAACGCAGAGACCGCACCTTCTCTGCCGCAGTTTCCTCAAAGAAGGCACGCAAGGCCCCTAGCTGGCTGCGCTCGAGACTTAGTCCCGCAGCCATTGAGTGGCCGCCACCCTTCGTTGCCAGTCCCTTGGTCACAGCATCACGCACCATGCGTCCAATATCAAAACCGGCTATGGATCGGCCTGAACCGGTACCCGATCCCGAAGGGTTGAAGGCAATGGCAAAGGCCGGGCGTCGGAATTTTTCCTTCAGCCGCGCGGCAACGATTCCGACAATACCCGGATGCCAGCCATCACTGGCGGTGACAATGACAGCCGGCCCCTCGCCCACTCCAATTTCAGACAGCGCTTCGGCTTCGGCTTCCTCCAGCATGGAGCGCTCGATCATCTGCCGTTCCTGGTTGAGCCGATTGAGTGTTTCCGCAATCGTCTGCACCTCGATGGTATCGGATATGGTCAACAGACGACTGCCCAAAGCCGCATCACCAACCCGCCCACCGGCATTGATCCGCGGTCCGACCAGAAAACCCAGATGATAAGGCGTCAGGGGTCCATCCACGCCGGCAACCTTCATCAATGCTGCCAGACCCGGATTGCCCATCTGCCGCGCCACCACCAGGCCCTTGACCACGTACGCCCGATTCAAGCCGGTCAGAGGCACGACATCACAAACCGTTGCCAATGCAACCAGATCAAGCATTTTCAGCAGATCCAGCGATCCGGCGCGTTTGTCTCCCCGGCTGCGCAAGGTGCGCGCAGTGGCCACCAACGTCAGAAACACCAGACCCGCAGCACAAAGGTGCCCCTGCCCTGACAGATCATCACCACGGTTGGGATTGACCAGTGCAACGCAGGGCGGATGATCATCGCTCAATTGATGGTGATCGATGACGACCACATCGACGTTGCGGCTTTTGGCATGCTGGAGCGCTTCGTGACTGGCCGAACCGCAATCGACAGTAACGATCAGGCCGGCGCCATTATCAATCAGCTCGTCCATGGCATTGACGTTGGGGCCATAGCCTTCAAACACCCGGTCAGGAATGTAGATCTCGCTTGCAACGCCAAAATGTTCGAGAAAGAGAGCAACCAGGGCCGCAGAAGCGGCACCATCAACATCATAATCACCGAAAATCGCTACGCGCTGTTTTGCGACGATCGCATCACACAACCGCGATGCTGCCACTTCCATATCCTGCAAGGAGGACGGGTCCGGCATCAGATCACGCAAGGTCGGCGCCAGAAATGACGTCGCATCCTGCGCGATCACGCCGCGTCCGGCAAGGACGCGTGACACGAGGTCTGAAATACCCTCGACCTGCGCGATCGCCAGCGCCCGGTTAAGGCCTGCAGCATCGAGACGCTGCAGCCAGTGCTGCCCTGAAAGGGATTTCTCGACATCCAGAAAAGTCTGTCCGCGACTTTCGGTTTTCACATCCAACCACATGACTCCAAAACAATTGTGCGGATGCTATTGCATATTGGTCTTTGACAACAGTGCCTCTGTTCAAGGCGCAGTATCATCTTATCCAAATTTTCCGAGATCCTGGTGCCTGGCCTTGATCTCGCGCACGGTGCGCGAGGATGAACGCATGACGATTGTGTGTGTCACGATGGCATCACGGGCAAAACGAACACCGCTGAGCATATTGCCATCGGTCACCCCGGTTGCCGCAAACACAACGTCGCCACTGGCCATGTCTTCCATCTCGTAGACCCGAAGCGGATCCATGATGCCCATCGTCTTGGCCCGTGCAATCTTTTCCGCCGTGTTCAGCTGCAGGCGACCCTGCATCTGACCACCAATGCAGCGAAGGGCCGCAGCAGCCAGAACGCCTTCCGGCGCGCCGCCGATACCCATGTAGATATCAATGCCCGTCTCGTCGGGATCCGTCGTATGAATGATACCGGCCACATCACCATCGCCGATCAGGCGGATGGCTGCACCGGATGCCCGGACTTCTTCAATCATACGGGCATGACGGGGACGATCCAGAATGCACACGGTAATCTGTGCGATCGGCACACCTTTGGCTTTGGCAAGAGCAGACAGATTTTCTGTCGGACTGGCATCAATCGAAATGATGCCCTTCGGATAGCCCGGCCCGATGGCGATCTTGTCCATATAGACATCAGGCGCATAAAGCAGGCTGTTTTTTTCCGCCACGGCAATCACAGCCAATGCATTTGGCAGGTTCTTCGCACAGATCGTCGTGCCTTCCAGCGGATCCAGAGCAATATCAACATCCGGGCCCAATCCGGTACCAACTTCCTCACCGATATAGAGCATGGGGGCTTCGTCGCGTTCCCCCTCCCCGATGACCACGCGGCCATTGATCGGCAACTTGTTGAGTTCCTGACGCATGGCGTCAACAGCCACCTGATCGGCCTCTTTTTCATCACCGCGTCCACGCAACCTGGACGCCGCCACGGCTGCCCGCTCGGTAACGCGCACGATCTCAAGTGTCAGTAAACGGTCGAGACTGCTGTCGCTGGGAGATTTGGTCGCCATTTCTGATGATCCTGTTGTTGTGATTTTGGACCTGATAGCCCGTTGACGGGATCATTGGCAACGGCAATCGGGCCGATTAATGCCGGAATTCCTTGGTTCTTTTCAATTGCTCACCACTAAATCGATTAGTGTAAAAGCATGTTTCCTTCGATCACCTTTGACGCGCACAACAGGTGGAGAAAAAACTGATTCGACAGGCAACATCCCTGCGAACGGATTAGGAGCAGAGAAACGCCATACCGGAGGCCGCGACATCAGTTGATAAAATAGACCTGAAAGCCTAAACACCACGCCTGTAGAATTCACAAACACGGCGATACATGTCGACATCCCTGCTTACATTCATCTGGAAATACAGCGCACGGTCGCAGGTCATCCTGTTGATCCTGACGGTGATCTCCTTTCCGATTCTCTACATGTCTCTGGAATTGCCAAAACAGATCATCAACGAGGCAATTGGTTCCACAACATTCCCCATTACATTGTACGGTTTTCCCCTGGGCCAGTTTGAATATCTGGCGACCCTTTGCATCGCTTTTCTTTTGACCGTCATTGTCTCGGGCGTGCTGAAGATGCAGACGAATATCTATAAAGGCGTGGTCGCCGAGCGTCTGCTGCGCCGTTTCAGATATCAACTCATTTCTAGAATGCTGCGACTGCCTCTGCCGCAATTTCGCAGGACATCCCAGGGTGCGCTGATTTCAATGATTACCGCTGAAGCGGAAGCATTGTGCACCATGATGGGCGATGCAATCTCAAGACCGGTGTTTGCGGCTGGTCAGATGCTGACGATCACCGGTTTTCTATTTGTACAGAACGTATGGTTGGGTGTCGCTGCCATTATCCTGATCCCCCTTCAGGCCTATATCATTCCGAGGCTCCAACGGCAGATAAACCTCTTGAACAAGGAACGTATCCTGGTCGTTCGCTCCCTGTCGGATCGCATAGGAGAAACCGTTACCGGCGTTGAATCCCTGCGCACGGTCAATGGCCTGAGTTATACACTTGCCGATTTCTCCAATCGGTTCGGTGAGATATTCAAAATTCGTCTGAGTATTTACAATCTCAAATTTCTGATGAAATTTCTCAACAATTTCATCAATCAGCTGACACCTTTTCTGTTTCTTTCCATAGGCGGATATCTGGTTATCCAGGGAGAACTGACAGTCGGCGCGCTCGCAGCGGCGCTGGCTTCGCACAAGGATCTGATGTCCCCCTGGCGCGAATTGCTGGCCTATTACAGCCAGATTCAGGATGTCAGCCTGCGGTACCGCACGATAACCGAACAGTTTACGCAGCCGGGCATGATTGATGAGGATCTGTTTTATTCAAGACCGGAGAAAATTCCCCATCTTGCGGGTGATATTTCGATCCGCGATCTCACAATCCTTGATCAATACGGCATGCCCGTACTCAACAGGATCAGTGCTGATTTCAAAAAGGGGTCCTTCATTGCCATTCAAAGCGACAATGCCTTTGCCCGGCGGGCCTTTGTCCAGGCTTTGAACCGATCTGTTCTACCGGCCTCAGGAAGCATCACGATCGCTGGTCACGACCTGGCTTCACTCTATCAGGAAACAATATCAAGCCGCATCGGCTCAGCGGGCGGCACACCACATATATTCAGTGGTTCGGTGGGGCAAAATGTACAGATGCCGCTCATGCCGGCGCCCATCGGCGTTGAAACGCTCACCGATGCGCAAATCACCGAAATCGAGGAATCCACACGCGTCGGCAACAGCCCCTACTCCCTGCAGGATCAATGGCTTGACCCGGAATTGGTGGGTGCACATACACCCGCTGAATTGCGTGAATGGTGGCTCGAGATCATCAACGCCATCGGACTTCAGGACATGCTGATGCAGCGAGGACTCGAGGCCAGAATCGACCGGGAGAATTATCCTGAGCTAACCAGCAAGATCCTTGCGATCCGGGCGCGTTTGCGAGACGAATTGAGGTCTGGTGATTTTGCCAAATTCGTACACTTTTTTGACCGCGCGCACTTTAATCCCGCCCTGACCGTCAGCGAGAATATTCTTTTTGCCATACGCAATGACGGCACCAGCGATCATCAGATCGTTGATGACCCGGTTTTTCTGTCAACCTTGCGGGAACTGGGACTGGAAGATGACATAAAACAGCTGGCCATGGATCTCATGGCCGTGCTGGTGCAGACATTTTCGAATGTCGGTGCGGAACATCCCATGTTCCTTCGCGTTGCCACGCTCACCTCCGACTTTTTTGAAAGTCTCGTATCCATTTATCGCAAGCAGCAAAAAATGGGTTGGCACTCCCTGTCTCACGATGAAACCATGTTGGTCATGAGCCTTCCGTTTCGCATCACGGCAGAACAGTTTGAAGACGCTTTCCCGCACGAACTGACAGAAAAAATTACCCAGGCCCGCCGTGACTACGGTTTTCAGATCTACCATCGGGTGCGGGAATTTTACGCACCACTGGATCGGCATACCTACTGCCCAAATCTCAGCATACTGGAAAATATACTCTTCGCACGGGTTTCCAAATACACGGTTGGCACCTCGAAGGCGCTGATGAAAATCATTTCACAGGCACTGCAGGAAGAAGACATCAAAACCGATATCATGCTTCTTTATGCGGATACGGAAGCCGGATTCAATGGCGCCAACTTTCCGCAGATAGCACAGGAACATATCGATTTCATTCGTGCGGCCATCAGACGTCCGGATATCCTGATACTGGATCGCATTTTTGCTTCCGAAGAGGAGAGCAAGCGCAGCGAGATGAAACAAAAAGCCCGCAGGTTGTTGCCCAATGCGACGATCATCGTGCTTGAATCAAAATTTCGCAATCCGCAGCAATACGATTCCTGTTACGAATTGCGCGGCGGACAGCTTGTCCCCACCGGATATGCTGTGGAGACAAACGAAAAGGTGCCAGATGAGACTTCTGCACCGGCGGCTGCCGGACTGGCAGAGAAGCTTCACGTACTGGCGCGCACCGCCCTCTTTGCAGATCTTGACCGCAAACAATTGCGCCTGCTTGCCTATGGCTCCCAATGGGTGAAATACGAGAAAGGCGAAAAGATCTTTAAAACCGGCGACCGGACAGATGGTGCCTACACATTCACCAAAGGCAAAGCCGAATTATGGCTACCCGAAACGGATGAACACAAGGCGCTGCTGATTACGACAATAGAGCCGGGACGCATCATCGGCGACCTTGCCATCATCATGGAGCGGGATCGTGAATTTGACATGGTTGCAACCACTGACCTGACTGGATTGCGAATTGGCAAACAGGCGTTTCTTGATGTTGTGGAGCATGACCGGGATGTCGCCCTCAACCTGCTGAAAACCATTTCCGGCCATCTGCTGAACGCGCGGGAAATGTGGTAACGTCCGCCCAATGCTGATTCAAAACCTCAGGAAAAAAGATTATCTTGCTGAAATTGAATACTAATTTCAGCATAATCCAGATCAGAAGCGACAGGACGTCAGTGATGCCCGGGTCGTTCTATTCTGATCACCTGGGGCTTATCCTGCAGATAACCATCTGATGAAATAGACCGGACGGCTTTGCGCACCGATGCTTCCATGGTTGCATGGGTGACGAGGATCACTGTCTTGTGCTCGCCGGTTCCACCTTTGCCGAAACGTCCAGGACGCTGCACAATCGATTCAAGCGAGATACCATTGTCAGACATGTGTTTGGCCAGATTGGCAAAGACGCCGGTGCGATCTTCCACTGTCAAACGGATGAAATAGCCACCTTCATGGCTGCGCATGCGCGCCTTGACGTAGGGCTGCAACTGAACTGCCGGCCGTCCGAGTACGGGACCGTGTTGGTGGCCCGGTTGGCATTTCGCGATATCAGCGAGATCGCCCAGCACCGCAGAAGCTGTTGCGTCGCCGCCTGCTCCCGGCCCGGAAAGCAGCAATTCCCCCAATATGTCGGCATCGATGGCCACAGCATTGGTGACACCATCAACCTGCGCAATAACCGATTCCTTCGGCACCATCGTCGGGTGAACCCGCTGTTCGATACCTGTATCGGTTTTTTGAGCAACACCCAGCAATTTGATGCGAAAGCCCAGATCGTCGGCCGCCCTTATGTCTTCGATCGATATGTTGGAAATACCTTCCAGATAGATGTCATCGGGCGCAATCCGGGTACCGAAGGCAAGACTGGTCAGGATCGCCAGCTTGTGGGCCGTATCGTTGCCTTCGATATCGAATGTCGGATCGGCTTCCGCATAACCAAGCCTTTGGGCTTCCTTCAGGCAGTCCTTAAAGGACAGGCCGCCACGCTCCATTTCGGTCAGAATATAGTTGCACGTCCCGTTCAATATGCCGAAAACACGGGAGATATTGTTGCCCGTCAGTGATTCACGCATCGCCTTGATGATCGGAATTCCACCAGCGACAGCGGCTTCGAAATTCAGCAGAACGCCGCTTTCTTCCGCAACCACGGCCAGTTCGACACCATGGCGGGCCAGCAAGGCCTTGTTGGCCGTCACGGCATGTTTGCCGCGTGCCAAAGCTGTGCGGACCGCATTGAGAGCTGGATCCCCCTCACCGCCCATCAATTCAACAAAAACGTCGATGTCAGCCTCTGCCGCCAATTCAACGGGATCGGCATAAAAACGCACATGCGACAGGTCAACGCCACGATCTTTTTTCTCATCGCGCGCGCTGACAGCGACGATTTCAATCGGTCTGCCGCAAATGTCAGCCAGCTTGTCGTGACGATCGATCAGGATACGGGCAAGCGATGCACCGACAGTGCCAAGGCCCGCAATGCCGATCTTCAACGCATTTACCATTTTCGAAAAATCCAGTCATTGTGATGCTGCGCCCGATGAACAGATACGCCGGGCGTTTAGTCAGTGGAAAGATGAACGGCTATCGCCGGGTGTCCAGCTGAACAACGTTTTGCATATTTTCGTCGCTGGAGGCAAGAAAGCGTTTGATATTTCGTGCAGCCTGTCGAATGCGATGCTCATTTTCCACCAGAGCTATACGCACGAATTCATCACCATATTCACCAAAGCCGACGCCCGGCGCGACCGCAACATCGGCACGCTCGATAAGCAGCTTGGAAAATTCCAGTGATCCGATTTCTCGAAAACGCTCCGGTAACGGTGCCCAGGCAAACATGGTTGCTTCGGGTGATGGGACTGCCCATCCGGCATTGGTAAAGGATTCCACCATCACATCACGGCGCCGTTTATAGGTATTGCGGACGATTTCGATATCGGAGCCATCGCTGTTGAGAGCCATGCTCGCAGCGACCTGGATCGGGGTAAACGCACCATAATCCAGATAGGACTTTACCCGAGACAAGGCGGCAATCAGCCGTTCATTGCCAACGGCAAATCCCATTCTCCAGCCGGGCATGGAAAATGTCTTGGACATGGATGTGAATTCGACCGCGACATCGATCGCACCTGGCACTTGCAGAACCGACGGCGGCCGAATGTCATCATAATACAATTCCGCATAGGCCAGATCCGACAGGATAATGATCTCGTGTTTTCTCGCAAAAGCCACAACATCCTTGTAGAAATCAAGACTCGCTGTGTGGGCTGTCGGATTGGACGGATAGTTCAGAATCAGCGCAATCGGCTTTGGTATGGAATGGCGAACCGCACGTTCCAGTGAGTGGAAAAAACTGTCATCAGGTTTGACCGTCATGGACCGAATGACACCGCCCGACATGATGAAACCGAAAGCGTGGATCGGATAGGTCGGATTGGGGCATAAAATCACGTCGCCAGGCGCTGTTATGGCTTGCGCCATATTGGCAAAGCCCTCTTTTGATCCAAGGGTTGCGACAACCTGTGTCTCGGGATTCAATTTGACGCCAAACCGGCGCTCGTAATAGCGTGCCTGCGCCTTTCTAAGTCCGGGAATACCTCTGGATGTCGAATAGCGGTGCGTTCGTGGATCCTGTACAACTTCACACAGCTTGTCGACAATCGCCTGCGGCGTGGGCAGATCAGGATTGCCCATTCCAAGATCAATAATGTCGGCGCCGGCCGCCCGCGCGCTGGCTTTCAGGCGGTTTACCTGTTCAAAAACATAAGGCGGCAGACGTCTGACTTTGTGAAATTCTTCCATGATGCTCTCGGTTTGGTCCCCGGTATCGGTGGATCGATGGATCAATCTATCGACCACCGCTGTGTTATCTTTGCCTGTTGCAGGACTGTCGGGCGTTCCAATAGATGGTTGCATTGAAGCTGGCAATCCCGACGAAGGGTGCTTCAGTTCTCAATCTCGGCTTTCGTTTCCGTCGCATGTGTACGCGCAACATCATCAAGGCTGCCACTACGCCGGGAAGCGGCGACTGCCCTGTTTCCAGTTGCCTGATTGGCGGCACGAATCGCCCGCATCTCTTCAAGCATGGCCTTTTTGTCTTCATCGCTGAGTTGGACAGTTGCCGCTCTGGGCGTTTGCGCAAATGTCGGGAACTCATCATTATTCAAAGCGCCCTGGCTCACGAAGCTGTTGTCACGCGCTGAACTGGCGTCACTCGGCGATGCTGCCTGCTGGATCTGGTTGCCGCCCGCCGCTGCATTGGTTGCAGCGTCATCACCGGTTCGTCTGGGGCTCTCGGGTGTCGGAACTTGTTTGGGGGCCGCATCTTCCAGTGAAGCCGAAACGCACCCTGCCAATAAAACAAGGGCTGACAGGGACAATCCCGTGGACGCCGATCCCAGATATTTTTTCAAGCTTCCGCTCATATTTTCCACCACATACGTCTTCACCAAAGGATAATGATTTAACTGCAATTTATACCTACATTATTTCCATAAGTGTTGCATAATAAAGTGACCGAAAGACGGACGAATTGAAAATTGGTTGCGCAGCGCGGAGGTGCATAAATTGGCGGAAAAAAAAGACCCGACTGGTCAAGACGAAGCCATGACTGCTCGAGGCAGCAAAAGCCCGCAAGAAAAAAACAACCCTTCGGATAAATCTGGCGGCAAAAAAACACCCGGCAAGAGCAAGAATGAATTCGAAGATCTGGCAAACATGTCGGCGATAGAACCCTTTGTTATCAAGGACCCTGAAGCCATGGCCCGCAACATGGCCCATGTGATGGAACACCTTGGCAAGGCCGCATCAGCCTGGGTCACACCGCGTGAAACCGGAGAAAAGAAAGACAGTCTTTCGGGCCCCGCCACCGATATGGTCAAGACCTTCTCGAAACTATCCGAATATTGGTTGTCCGACCCCAAACGCGCGATCGAGGCACAGACGCACCTGCTCTCCAGTTACTTCAACATCTGGTCAAATTCGGTTCGAAAGTTCTCCGGTGAAGAGGTCGAGGATCCGGCGGCAGGCCATTTGAGTGACAAACGCTTCAAGGACGAAGACTGGCAGGACAACGCATTTTTCAGCTTCATGCGCCAGGCCTATTGGGTGACCGCCGATTGGGCAGACAAACTGGTTACCGATGCAGACGGGCTTGATGAACACACGCGCCACAAGGCTGAATTTTACGTCAAGCAATTGATGAGTGCCCTGTCGCCGGCAAATTTCATACTGACAAATCCCGAAGTTTACAAGGAAACAGTCGCCGAGAACGGTGAAAACCTGGTGCGTGGCATGCGCATGCTGGCTGAGGACATCGAGGCTGGCCGCGGCGACCTGCGGATCAGACAGTCCGATAAAGGCACTTTCGCGGTGGGCAAGAACCTGGCCCTTACCCCCGGCAAGGTCGTCGCTCAAAGCGACATCTGCCAGGTGGTCCAATATGACGCTTCGACCGAATCCGTGTTGAAGCGCCCGTTGCTGATCTGCCCGCCGTGGATCAACAAGTTCTATATTCTCGATCTCAATCCGCAAAAATCCTTCATCAAATGGGCTGTTGATCAGGGGCATACGGTTTTCGTCATCTCCTGGATCAATCCCGACGAACGCCATGCGGACAAGGGCTGGTCGGCCTATGCCCGCGAGGGAATCGGGTTTGCACTCGACACCATTGAGAAAGCCACCGGCGAAAAGGAAATCAACGCCATCGGCTACTGCGTTGGCGGTACATTGCTTGCCGCCGCACTGGCTCTGTTTGCGCAGGAGGGTGACAACCGCATAGCCTCTGCCACCCTGTTTACAACCCAGGTCGATTTCGTTCATGCCGGTGACCTGATGGTTTTTGCGGATGCGGAGAACATCGATTCCATCGAGGAAAACATGAAGGGCCGCGGCTATCTTGACGGTTCAAAAATGGCAACCGCCTTCAATATGCTGCGTTCTTCGGAACTGATCTGGCCCTATGTCGTCAACAACTACCTCAAGGGCAAGGAGCCGATGCCCTTCGATCTGCTGTACTGGAACTCGGATGCAACCCGTATGCCAGCTGCAAACCACTCATTTTACCTGCGCAACTGCTATATGGAAAACAACCTTTCCAATGGCCGAATGGTTCTGGATGGCAAAACCTTGTCGCTCAAGGACGTCAAGATTCCGATCTATAATCTGGCAGCCCGCGAAGATCATATAGCACCTGCACAATCGGTTTTTGAAGGATGTCGATTCTTTGGCGGAAAAGTGACCTATGTCATGTCCGGTTCCGGTCACATTGCCGGAGTCGTCAACCCGCCGGACAAGAAAAAATATCAGTACTGGACCGGCACGAAGCCTCAGGGAGATTTTGCCGCCTGGGTGTCAAAAGCCAAGGAACACCCAGGTTCCTGGTGGCCTCACTGGCATGAATGGATAAAAAAACAGGACAAGAAAATGGTCGAAGCCCGTATTCCCGGTGGCGGGAAACTCAACGCAATTGAAGATGCCCCGGGCAGTTTCGTCAAGATACGGGTATAGGCGCTTGCGCAAATAACGGGCTGCGGTCCGCGTGAGAGATCGCATGCCGACAGGCATCTGCTTGCGCATAAACAAAACGACTTTTTTAACATTGCCCCGGTTGCCAGAGAGTATCACTTGAAATTTCCGACGCCCCTTGTCCCTGCGACTCTGATCAAACGCTACAAGCGGTTTCTCTTCGATGCCGTGCTTGCTGATGGACAGACAATTACCGGGTCCTGCCCGAACACCGGATCGATGCGTGGATTGACAACCCCCGGTTCACCCATTTGGCTGTCAGTCCATGACAGCCCGACCCGCAAATACAAACATGCACTTGAACTGGTCGAGGCGGACGGCACCACTGTCGGCATCAATACCGGTCTGCCCAACAGGATCGTCGAGGAAGCAATTCTTGCCGGAAGGCTGGAAACGCTCAAAGGCTATGGGGACCTCAAACGAGAGCAGAAATACGGCAAAAATTCACGCATAGACCTGATGCTCACAGACCCGGAACGCGCGCCAGCCTATGTCGAGGTGAAGAATGTCCATTTTATCAGGCAGGAAAATCTGGCAGAGTTTCCCGACAGTGAAACCCGCCGCGGCGCCAAACATCTCGAGGAACTGGGAGATATGGTAGAAGCTGGCAATCGTGGTATTATGGTTTATCTTGTCCAGCGATCCGATTGCGACCGGTTGAAAATCTGCCGCGATCTCGATAGCAATTATGCAGAAGCATTTGACCGGGCAATTTCCCGCGGCGTTGAAGCCGTGGCTGTTCGGTGCCACATAAGCCCGCAGGAAATTTGCTTTGACAGCATGATCCCTGTCGACGAACCAGGTCTGTGAGGAAAACAATTGATTAATTACATCGACGCCATTGCAGCGCCAAACAAGAACAATGGTCACATAAAGCTCCACGGTCCGGAAGGCTTTGCCGGCATGCGCAAGGCCGGACATTTGACCGCGCGCTGCCTTGACGAACTGGTTCCGCTGATTGAACCGGGTCTGACAACCCAGGCCATTGACCGGTTTGTCTTTGAATTCGGCATGGATCATGGCGCAGTTCCAGCCACATTGAATTATCGTGGCTATACAAATTCCTGTTGCACGTCGCTCAACCATGTCGTGTGTCACGGCATTCCCTCCGACAAGCCGTTACGCGAAGGCGACATCGTCAATATTGACGTCACCTATGTGCTGGATGGCTGGCATGGAGACTCAAGCCGCATGTATCCCGTCGGAGAAATCAAACGGGCAGCACACCGGCTGATGGAAGTCACACATAAATCTCTGTTGCTGGCACTGGATGTTGTCAAACCCGGCGCCAGAACCGGTGCCATCGGCGAGGCCATACAGCGATACGCGGAAGCGGAACGCTGCTCGGTGGTGCGCGATTTTTGCGGGCATGGTCTTGGCAAATTGTTTCATGATGTGCCCAATATTCTGCATTACGGTCGTGCCCATGAAGGCGTGGAACTGCGTGAAGGCATGATTTTCACGATTGAGCCAATGATCAATCTGGGAAAACCCCACGTTAAAGTTCTGGCCGATGGCTGGACTGCGGTCACCCGTGACCGTTCATTGACAGCGCAATATGAGCATTCCATCGGGGTCACCGCGAATGGTTGCGAGATTTTCACCCTTTCGCCAGCGGGTCTGTTTACGCCTGGGCTTGGCACGTCTGAGAGGTAGGAGATTTCCCTGCCAGAACGTTCAGATCACAAGGGGCATAGAGACCGGCTAAGGCTACGCTTCCAGACAGCCGGACAGGAGGCACTGGCAGATTATGAACTGCTGGAACTGGTTCTTTTCCGCGCCATACCGCAAAAAGACACCAAACCCATGGCCAAGGCCCTGCTGGAGAAATTTGGCTCGCTGGCAGAGGTTCTGGGAGCCCCAGCCAATCTGTTGTGCGAGGTCCCGGGAATCGGTGCGGCGGTCGCCGGAGACCTGAAAATTCTTGCCGCGCTCAATCAACGCATGCTGAAGGGCCAATTGGTCAATCGCCCCATCCTGACGTCCTGGTCGTCCGTGATGGAATATTGCCGCACGGCCATGGCCTATGAACGAAGCGAGCAGTTCCGCATCCTCTTTCTCGACAAGAAAAATGTGCTGATTGCCGACGAGGTTCAACAAAGAGGCACGGTTGATCATACGCCCGTCTACCCCCGCGAAGTTGTCAAACGCGCGCTGGAACTGTCTGCAACGGCGATCATTCTCTTGCATAACCACCCATCCGGTGACCCCACGCCGTCGCGTGCTGATATCGACATGACCCGCAAAATTGTCGATGCGTGCACGCCACTGGGCATTGCCATCCATGATCACATCATCATTGGCAGAGATGGCCACAGCAGCCTGAAAGGCCTTTCGCTGATCTGACGAAAACGTTGAATCGCTTTTGCAGTCGACAAAACCCGAACAAAAAAAAGGCCGCAACAAGTGCGGCCTTTTTAATCTGTCAGAAAAACCGATTATTCAGCGTCGGCTTTCTTCTTGGCAGCAGCCTTCTTCTTTGGCGCTGCCTTGGCCTTTTTAGCAGGTTTCTTTTCTGCTTCTTCCTCTTCGTCATCGGCCATCAGCACTTCCTTGCTGACAGTCTGATCCGTCACATCAGCCAGGCTGATGATGTGGTCGATGACTTTCTCTTCGAAGATTGGCGCACGCAACTGGGCAACAGCATCAGGTGTCTGCTTGAAATAATCCATGATCTGCTGTTCCTGACCAGGATACTGACGAACCTGATCATAAAGAGCACGCTGCATTTCATCTTCGGTAATCGTGATCTCGGCCTTTTCACCAATCTGGGAAAGCACCAGACCAAGACGGACGCGACGCTCGGCAAGTTTGCGGTAGTCTTCGCGGGCTGCCTCTTCTGTCGTTTCTTCGTCTTCGAATGTTTTGCCTGACTGTTCCAGATCACCCGTGACCTGACCCCAGATATTGTTGAATTCGACCTCAAGCAAGGATTCAGGAGTCTCGATCTTGTAGTCTTCGTCCAGCGCATCCAGAATCTGACGTTTGATCTTCTGGCGGGTGTATTGGCCGTACTGGCTTTCAATCTGTTCGCGGATGACTTCGCGAAGGCGATCAGCCGATTCCAGACCTAGCGTCTTTGCCAGTTCATCATCAATCACAAGTTCGCCCGGTGTGGCGACATCCTTGACGGTCACATCAAAGGTGGCGTCCTTGCCTGCCAGATGCGCTGCCTGATAATCGTCCGGGAATTTGACGTTGATAGTCTTTTCGTCGCCTGCCTTGACGCCGAGCAATTGCTCTTCGAAGCCAGGAATGAAATTGCCTGAACCAAGGACGAGATTGGCATCATTGTCTGCGCCGCCATCAAATGGCTCGCCATCAATCTTGCCGAGGTAATCCATCGTGACACGATCGCCATCGACAGACTTGCCTTTTTTGCTCTCATAGGTGCGCGCACTGTCAGCAACACGCTGGACCTGCTCGTCAACTTCCGAATCTTCAATATCAACGATCATCCGGTTCAGCTTCAGCTTGCTGATATCCTTGAGTTCGATTTTGGGAATGACCTCATAGGAAATAGAGAATTCGAAATCAGCCTTGGCATCGAGAATCTGGTTTGCCTCGGCCTCATCTTCGGTCATCGTGACCTGTGGCCGGGTCGCTGACTTCTCGCCGCGTTCGGCAAGGATTTCCGTAGGCTTCTGGTTGATCATTTCATTGACCAATTCAGCCATGATCGACTTGCCGTACATTTTGCGCATATGAGCCATTGGCACTTTGCCCGGACGAAATCCGTTGAGACGGACCTTGTTCTTGGCGTCCACGAGGCGCTCGTTCAGCGTTGTTTCCATGTCCTGTGCGGGAATGACAATCTTGATCTCGCGCTTCAGACCCTCGGACAGCGTTTCTGTAACCTGCATATTCAAACCTTCAATCTCGTATCAATCACCACCTGCCGAAAGGCTGGTCAAAGTGATGTTCTACTGCCTGCCAAGCTTGGCAACGATCAGCTGCAGCACCCCTACCGTAGCAACTTGGGCACTGAACCGTTGTAATTATTGACTTTTTCCGTATCGCGCAGTCCGATATACTATCCTCATGCGAGCGAAAATCGGTTGCCGCCAACGGGCGTTCGCCGCGCAATAGCAAATTGGTCGCAAAGCTGCAATGCAAATCCGCTATTCGCGGTGATTCCGGCCCATTTTTCAATATTGCTCAGGTGTCAGCGAAGAACCCAAATCCTGCGCTTCTGGTTCCAATGGGACTTTCGATATGTTTTTCCAAATGCAAAAGTATGACATCCTCAGTCTGACAGCCATGGTGACAGTACGACTGGTGGTCGGAAACATTCCGACCCCGAAATGAGTAGCCCAGGCAACGCATATCCAATGGCAATAGAGCATGTCTGGCTTTCATTGATTCACTCTGCCAGTTGTTTTTTGGTCAGGATCAAGTTGGTTCGCGAAGCGCGTACCTTTAAGGCACCGGCAAGCGAAACGACGTAGATAGTGGCAAAAGACAGCTGACCCGAAGGGTTCGTGACCAGTGGCCGCCCGCTGCGTCACCCGTTTTGTCTGGCGTCTCGACCGATGCGAAAGCATCGCTCTTTACCGCCTTCTTGGCGGATCGACTCACTGGATCACGAACACAGTGGTTCAATGAAAGCAAGACATCCTCCAGATCGGAAAAACGGCACTTCGGGGCGGCTGAGTCTTTGCCCGATGCATCACATCGCGCTGCGAGACGTCATCGCAAAAGTGAACGTGGAGCGCGTGAACCTTTTCAAATAATGAAAATGGGGCTTCCATTCACAATATCAGTAGAAATGACGAGATTCTGTTTTGGTGCGGGTGGAGGGACTCGAACCCCCACGCCTCTCGGCGTCTGGACCTAAACCAGGTGCGTCTACCAATTCCGCCACACCCGCACATAACCCAACGGTTTGATCAGCATAGAACACGCTTAAAACACCGGTTGGAGCGCGTCTCTATATCACCGGTAAAATACAGGTCAAAGGAAATTTCATGACAATCCCCTGCTCCAACGGATTCCTTGCCGGCAGTCTGCTTTTGCAGCCATGCAAAAAGCTCATGCCACCTATGCCTATACTGCGCTGCACAACTCCAAACCCATTCACTATATGCAGTTCAAGTTGATGACGCACTTGGCAAAGCCAACACACGAACGGTTGAAGACAATGAACATGATGCTCACATACCAGAAATGGCGCAATTACACCAAAACACGCGATGCCTTGAATCGCCTGGGTGATCGTGATCTTATTGACCTTGGAATCAAACGAAGCGACATTGATACTGTCGCACGCAAGTCGTTTTAAAAAAGAAACAACAAGTTTCGCGGGACATTCTCCTCCTCCCAATGTTCTCGCGATTTGACTGACAGTTATCCTCCTCCCAACTGTCAGTCGCATATAATGGCGCTCGCTGGATCTCCTCCCCCAGCGAGCGCTATTTTTTTGCCTGATGCTTATTTCAAGCTATGCATTGCTGCATGGCACACATGCAAATATTGCACTGCACAAATTCAGCATCATAATCTATATTGTCATTATCAGTTTCGCGGGACGTTATCCTCCTCCCAACGTCCCTGCGATTTGACCAGCAGTTACCCTCCTCCCAACTGTCGGTCGCATATAGATAGCGCTCGCTGGATCCCCTCCCCCAGCGAGCGCTATTTTTTTGCCTCCAGCTTTTTAGCTATGCATTGCTGCATGGCAAACATGCAAATATTGCACTGCACAAATTCAGCATCATAATCTATATTGTCATTATCAGTTTCGCGGGACGTTATCCTCCTCCCAACGTCCCTGCGATTTGACCGGCAGTTATCCTCCTCCCAACTGTCGGTCGCATATAGATAGCGCTCGCTGGATCTCCTCCCCCAGCGAGCGTTATTTTTTTGCCTGATGCATATTTCAAGCTATGCATTGCTGCATGGCACACATGCAAATATTGCGCTGCACAAATTCAGCATCTTAACCTATATTGTGATTATCAGTTTCGCGGGACGTTATCCTCCTCCCAACGTCCCTGCGATTTGACCGGCAGTTATCCTCCTCCCAACTGTCGGTCGCATATAGATAGCGCTCGCTGGATCTCCTCCCCCAGCGAGCGCTATTTCTTTCAATCCCCCAAACTTGCGACTCCGATCCGTGCTGTTTTTTTCGCGTTTCGGCATGAAAGCATGGAACCATTTCCGCTGATCGACGTTGTTTGACCACGGGACATAATTCTCCTCCCTTTGTTCCGCCTTTGCCGGCTCTTCCCCAACAGCCAGGCAAATTTATATCGCTCGCTGGATCTCCTCCCCCAGCGAGCGAAAAATTGCAATTTTCACAAACACATGCCTGCCTGAGCACGCAATGAGCACATTGCAAAAAAATCCGCAAGGACTTGGAACCTTTTTCCCTTTTATGCGTTTGATTGAAGCGGGACATGATCTTCCCCCCCCCCCCCCATCGTCCCAGCCAATTGCCCGGCCGTCACCCCCCCGACCGCCCGGCAAATAGATATCGCTCGCTGGATTCCCTCAACCCAGCGGGCGATATTCCGTTCAACCATCAGTCATCAAGCCGTGCATTAATGCATGACGCACCTGCGAATATTGCACTGCACAATACAATCCATTGCACCTATATTGGGTTCAGAGATCAAGAGCGGTTGGAACAAGATCGCAAGACACCGAAGGATGAAGAAAATGGTATCTATGAAGCAGTCATTTCAGAACTGGCGCAGATATCGCAGCACATGCAGCGAGCTTAGCCGCATGTCGGACCGCGAACTCAGCGATATCGGCATTGCCCGTTCAGACATACCCTTTGTTGCACGCCGTGCCGTTTAGCAACACGCCACGTGCCAAGACACCGAGATTTCCCTGACCATACCTCCTCCCATGGTCCGGGAATAGGTTGACGCATTTACCTCCTCCCAAATCGTCAGCCGTTGATATGACGCCCATCGGATCCTCCCCCGGTGGGCGTTGTCGTTTATCCAATTGGTAGTCAACAGCAAGGCGCCAAACATTATCTGCGCCGGGCACATCCGCAAAGCGCTCAGCCTCTTCAAAACGTCTCACATTTGCCATGATTGACGCAGAACACAGCCGTTTCGAACAACCTTTTTAAGAGCAAGAACATGGGTATCCTGAACGTTTACCGGAACTGGCGAAAATACCGTCGCACCACCAGAATGTTGCGTGGTATGCCGGACCATATCCTCAATGATATTGGCGTCAATCGCCGGGAAATCGGCAGGCATCACCGTCAGATCCATGACATCTGAACGCAACGCGTGACTGTCATCATGGCGACGAACAGGTTTCAATCCGGCCCCTGCAAGGCAGAGCCGGTGCGGCGCTGGTTACTGCGCGCTGCTCTTGAACCCACGTCATCTGCGAAAGCATATTTGAGTTGCGCATAATTGAGTTGCACAGGGCACCTCAATTGATTGGACGCAGCCGTGCGAGATGCTAAAAGCGCCGCTATGAACAATTCACAAAAAATACTCCATATTGTCGGCGGCGGCATGGCAGGCACAGAAGCTGCCTGGCAAGCTGCCAATGCCGGCGTACCGGTGATTCTGCATGAGATGCGCCCGGTGCGTGGCACCGAGGCACACAAGACCGACGGATTGGCCGAACTGGTATGTTCCAATTCCTTCCGATCAGATGATTCCCAGACCAATGCCGTGGGTGTCCTGCATCAGGAAATGCGGATTGCCGATTCGATCATCATTGCCTGCGCCGACAAACATCAGGTGCCGGCCGGAAGTGCTCTGGCCGTGGATCGCGACGGGTTCTCCGATGCAGTCACCGCAGCAATTGAAGCCCATCCTCTCATTACCGTCAGCCGTGAGGAAGTGACAGGGTTGCCGCCCGCTGACTGGCCCCAGACAATCATTGCGACCGGTCCTCTGACAGCCCCCGCACTGGCCGAATCGATCAAGCAGCAAACCGGCTCCGATGCCCTCGCCTTTTTTGATGCCATAGCACCCATCGTGCATTTTGACAGTATCGATATGGATATCTGCTGGTTCCAATCGCGCTACGACAAGGTCGGGCCAGGCGGAACGGGCAAGGACTATATCAATTGTCCGATGGATGAAGACCAGTACGGCGCCTTTATCGATGCCTTGATTGCGGGTGAAAAAACCCAATTCAAGGACTGGGAAGGAACGCCTTATTTTGACGGCTGCCTGCCGATCGAAGTGATGGCCGAGCGTGGTCGCGAAACTCTGCGCCATGGCCCGATGAAGCCGATGGGACTGACCAACTGCCATAATCCGGACGTCAAGGCCTACGCCGTGGTGCAATTGCGGCAGGACAATGCGCTGGGCACACTGTTCAATATGGTGGGGTTTCAGACAAAACTGAAATATGGCGCGCAAAAAGACATTTTTCAGTTGATTCCCGGATTGCAAAATGCGGAATTTGCCCGCCTCGGGGGGCTGCATAGAAACACCTATATCAATTCACCGGATTTACTGGACGGATCCTTGCAGCTCAAGTCTCGTCCGGGCCTGCGTTTTGCCGGTCAGATCACCGGTTGCGAAGGCTATGTGGAATCAGCAGCCATGGGCCTTTTGGCCGGTCGTTTTGCGGCTGCGGAACTGCTGGGGAACCCGATCTCCCCGCCACCACAGACGACGGCCTTTGGTGCGCTTCTCGGACATATTACAGGCGGTCATCTTTCCTGGAACGATGAACCTGGAAAACGCTCTTTTCAGCCGATGAATGTCAATTTCGGCCTTTTCCCACCGGTCGAGATCATCAGACCCGAAGGCCTCAAGCGCTTCCGTGGAAAAGACAAGACTTTGGTCAAAAAGCGAACCATTGCGGCGCGTGCCCTGACCGATTGCAGCGCCTGGCTTGGCGTTGAAGATCAGAGCGTTGTGGCACAACAGGAGTAAAGTGGTGATTAATCTGGAATCCAGCTTCTTTCTCGTCCATCACCATGGTGCTGTCGCACAGATTGCCATGAACAGACCGGACAAGGCCAATGGCATGACACCGGAGTTCTGGACCGAATTGCCGCGCATCTTGCGCGCGCTGGAAGCAGATGAAACCGTACGCGCTGTTCTTTTGACCGGCGAAGGCAAACATTTCACCGGCGGCATGGATCTGGCAGCCTTTGCCGCCATTGCATCTTTGTTTGAAGCAGAACCGGCCCGAGCCGCCTACGCCCTGCGTAACAAGATTCTGCAGCTTCAGGAGGCCTTCACGGCCATAGAGCGTGTCCGCTTCCCGGTCATTGCTGCGATCCACGGTGCTTGCATCGGCGGTGGAATAGACATGATCACGGCCTGCGACCTGCGTATGGCCAGCAGCGACGCCTTTTTTTCCATTGAGGAGATCAATATCGGCATGACGGCCGATGTCGGCACGTTACAGCGGTTGCCCAAATTGATTGCACCCTCCGTTGTCGCCGAACTTGCCTATACCGGTCGCCGCTTTAGCGCAGACGAAGCCCTGACCTTCGGCCTGTTGAGCCGCGTTTCACCATCACGTGAGCAATTGATGACCGACGCATTGGCACTTGCGGAGCAAATCGCGACCAAATCACCGCTCGCCATTGCCGGTATCAAGCGCAATCTGGCCTATAGTCGCGATCATGGCGTCGCTGATGGTCTCGATTACATGGCCACCTGGAACGCAGGCATGTTGCGCGCAGAGGACCTGATGAAAGCAGTCCAGGCGTCGATGGCAAAAAAACAGGCGACTTTTCCGGATCTGCTGCCGGATGATTCGCTCTCGATCTAAAGCCAGACATGCGCTAAGGGCCATGAGAATTCAAGGTAGGATCATTCGCATTGATCTGCTTTGATCAGCCGCTCGATATTGTCCGCCAGTTTTATGATCGTCGCAATGTCGGTATTGTTTTCAATGATTGAAATGCGCAAGACTGTTTCTCCGCGCCAAACCGTTGTACGCACAAATGTCCCGCATTTTATATTGAGCCGTTTTGCCAGCATTCTAGTCGATTCGTCACAATCATCCACGCGCAAGACGATCTGATTGAGTTCCACATGATTGCGAATCTGGATTGCTGACACACCAGCAAGTCGTTTCTGCAGGAGCGTCGCACAGGCACAATGGCGCTCAATGAGCGTGACAATGCCCTCGCGACCCAAGGCGTTGATTGTTGCCCAGGCCGCAAACCCGCGTGCACGTCGCGATAGTTCGGGATTGTACTCGGTCGGGTTACGTCCATCATGGGGACCGCGATTGAGATAATTGGCCGAGATGTCCATCGCCTTGCGATGCGCCTGTGCATTCCTGACAATTGCAAAGCCGCAATCATAGGGAATCTGCAACCATTTATGCCCATCGACAGACCAACTGTCGGCCATGTCGATAGATTTTGTCAGATGCGATTTTTCCGGCAGCAGGCGTGCCCATAGACCAAAGGCACCATCCACATGAAGCCATGCATTCTGCGCCTTGCAGACCCTGGCGATCGCGTCCATATCATCGAAACCGCCCGAATTGATGTGCCCGGCTGTAGCGATGACGATTTTTGGCCCAATCTGTTTTTTCATGGCAATTTGCAGGGCTTGGTTGTCCATGAGCCCTTGCGTATCGGCAGCGATATACACGAAATTGGCTTCACCAAAACCAAGGTATCTCAAAGCCGCCAGATTGGATGCATGTGCATCTTCGCTCAGATAAATATGGATCAGCGGTGCGCCCTGCAAGCCGCACTCTTCTATGTCGTATCCTGCACGAGCGAGGACATCACCCCGAGCGGCTGCCAGACTGACAAAACCGGCCATGGTTGCCCCCGTAACCAACCCGACGGAACTGTCTCGAGGCAGGTCCAGCAGGTCCAGAACCCAGGCACCGACCGCTTCTTCAGCAATGGCCGCCGCCGGTGACGTCTGAAAGATTGCTGCGTTCTGCCCCCAAATCGATGTAAGCCAGTCGGCTGCCACGCCTGTCGTGTGCGAACCACCCATCACCCAGGCAAAAAAATTCGGATCCGTATTGCCCACGAGACCCGGCTCCGCCGCCGCGATCAGGTCGAGAATGACGTCACTACCATTACGGCCGGTCTGGGGTGTAGGAATGCAGAATTTGCGCCGCAGCTCTATGGCATCCTCTGTTGCATCAAGCGTATGAGGGCGCTGGCGATATCCAGCCGCGTAATTGTAAGCGCTGGCAAGTGCCGAATTTTCCATTGGCGGCTTTTTCATGGCCGTGCATTCCCTATTCACCAAAGCAGGTCAGTGTGAATTTGAGGGACTTTGCGCTGTTTCATTTTCACTCAAGGCCCATCGAATTAATGCGCCTGATTTACACTGCCATCAACCATTGAATTTGAAACCAACCAACGACAGCCCATGACGTTCAATTTCATCTGCCGAGACAAGACACCTCAGTTGCAGTTAGTTCTGATGCCATGGTTTCAGATTTGCCCCAGGCGTGCAGAGCGCCAGAAACGCAGTTGCCTGCGCCATTGGGGCACTGTGACTGGTTTCGACAATTGGCCGGTGCCGTTTTTATCAACTTTGTCAAAGATCAATTGGGCGCTGGACACAGGCAGAAAGGCCGAGAAGCAATCCCTATCCATTCCTGCCATTTCTTTGCGCGCCAGATCCAGATGTTCACGTCCCAGAGCCACGAACCCGGATATGGACTGGGCGATGGCACTTGTTTCCCCACCCGCCAGAAAACTGTCCCGATCAAGACCGCTGGCCCTGAGGATGTCTGCCGGCAAATAGATCTGCCCACGGGCCCTGTGCAATGGCATAAGCAGCAGTGAGCCGGCAATCAACTGAGCCACACCGGCATGACCGGCAGCCTCTGAAACCTGCCGGGAACCTTGCGGCGAAAGAACCTGTGCTGTCAGTTGGATGACGGCGGATGCAGTCTCGCCTGCATAGCCCTCGAAGGCGTTGCGATCGGGCATCGGATCATCATACAGATCAAATTGCCGTGCCTCTATCATGTTGAGAAAGGGTGCTGCAGCCAATTGGTGTTTTTCGATTGTTGACAGGAGGGCCGCGGCTATCGGGTTGGCCTGAATATCACCATGCGGATTGCCGCCGAGCAGGTCTCGCCACCATTGCAGACGCACCTCACCCATCATTGGCTCGGAGATATTGTCGCGCACACGTGCCAATTCGAGATTGAAAGCATAAATCGCAGATACAGCCGCCCGGCTGGGCTCAGGGGTCAGCAGCGCGCAGAGGTAACGGTCCCTGTCACCATCGCGCAGTGCTGCAAGACAGAAATCATGCGATGAAATCGGTGAATCAGCCAACGCTTGAATCCTGGCGTGTGTTTCAACAAATTGAACTATTCGACCGCGATAAGGGCAGCGGCAACGGCACGCTGCTCGGCCAGCATGACATTATACGTTCTGACCGCCGCACCCGTATTCATTGGATCCGAAATGATTTTCGCATCACGCAGCCTGATTTTCAGCACCTGAGGCAATCGCCTCAGATCAACACCGGTTCCCACGAGCAGCACTTCGATATCATTTGCCTCATCAAAGACCCGCTCAAACAGCGCAACATCCAGTTCGCTGTCCGATGTTGCATGCCATCCATGAATCCCGGACGGCAAACAAAGCAGCGACCCAATGTGTGACATATCGGCAAAGCGGAAACCACCGTCACCATAAGCGTCAATGGGTGCCCTGCCCGGAAAATGGGCGTCACGTATCTGGATTCCCTTACTCATTGCTCAAGCCACTTCCGGCGCGGAATCCTCTTCGGCGTCAGATTTCTCGCCCTTTTTCATGCCGACTTGAAAGCTGGCCCCACGCAATTTGAAGATAATAAGCACCGGCGCAGCAATGAAGATGGATGAATAGGTGCCCACAACAACGCCAAAGATCATGGCGAATGTAAAGGACCTGATCACTTCTCCGCCAAAGGCATAGAGTGCAACCAGCGCAAGCAAAGTGGTCACGGAGGTCAAGATAGTGCGCGAAAGCATCTGGTTGATTGAAAGATCAAGCAATTCGGGAAGCGGCATTTTTTTGTATCGTCGCAAATTCTCCCGCACACGGTCATAGACCACCACCGTATCATTGAGCGAATAGCCGACAATGGTCAGAACCGCCGCAATACTGGAAAGGTTGAATTCCACCCCCGAAATCACGAACATGCCGATCGTCAGCACCACATCATTCAGGGTCGCAATGATGGCACCCAGCGCAAACTGCCATTCAAAACGGAACCAGATATAGATCAGAATAGCGAAAAGAGAGGCCAGAACCGCAATACTGCCGGCGCGTGCCAGCTCACCCGAAACTGTGGGACCGACCGCTTCAACCCTGCGTATATCATAATCGCTCTCAAGATCTGAGCGCACCTTGATGATGACGGATTGTTCGGCATTTTCACCGGCACCCTGTGCCTGTACACGGATCAGTACTTCTTCGGGCGAACCAAATTGCTGAACCTGAATGTCACCAAGATTGAGATTCGACAGGCGGTCACGAATGTCAGCGACGTCCGCCGGACCGTCCTTTGACTGAACCTCGATGATCGAGCCGCCCATGAAGTCGATGCCGTAGTTCATCCCAAAGGTGCCGAACAACACCAGCGAGGAAAGAGCTGCAACTGCGGAAAAGATGAATGTTGTACGACGCAGCCACATGAACTTGAAATGGGCATCCGTGAACAGGTCGGTCAGCACACCCTTCGGCAATGCTTTTGGCCGACGCCGGCGCACCCATTCAGCAATCATCCAGCGGGTAACGGTGAAGGCCGTGAACACAGTCGTCACAATACCGATGGCAAGGGTGACGGCAAATCCACGCACCGGACCCGATCCCAGATAGAACAGGATGACAGCGGCGATGAACGTCGTGACGTTTGCATCCAGGATCGTCCCAAAAGCCCGTTTGAAGCCAGCATCAATCGACTGTATCAGCGATCGGCCACCGCGCCGTTCTTCCTTGATGCGCTCATAGATCAGCACATTCGAGTCCACCGCCATACCAACGGTCAGCACGATACCGGCAATACCCGGCAAGGTCAGCGTCGCCCCGATAATTGTCAAAAGGGCAATGATCATGACAACATTGAAAATCAGCGCCAGATTGGCAATCAGACCAAGGAATCCATAGGCCAGAAAAATGAAGCCGACCACCAGAATGGCGCCAATAATGCCTGCCGTCTCACCGGCGGCAATGGAATCGGCACCTAGGCCAGGACCAACCGAACGTTCTTCAATCACTGTCAGCGTGGCAGGCAAGGCACCTGCCCTCAACAGGATGGCGAGGTCATTGGCTGTTTCAACTGAGAAGCTTCCGGAGATCTGTCCGCTGCCACCGAGAATCGGCTCGTTGATGACCGGAGCCGAAATAACCGCATCATCGAGAATGATGGCGAAGGGATAGCCGACATTCTGCTGCGTCACCTGGCCGAAACGCTGCGCACCATTGGTGTCGAAGCGGAATGTGACCACCGGCTCATTGTTGCGCTGGTCAAAGCCCGCCTGAGCATCAACCAGACTTTCACCGGAGACAAGCACCCGCTTCTGGATGAGATAGGGAATGGGCGGGTCATCATTGGAATAAAAAATCTCTGAAGTCGCCGGAGGGCGTCCATTCAGAGCTTCTTCCACGGACATGGACCGGTCGACGAGCCGAAAGGACAATTTTGCCGTCTGGTTGATCAGGTCTTTCAAACGCTCCGGATCATTGAACCCGGGCACCTGAACCAGAATGCGATCATCGCCCTGACGCTGGATAACCGGTTCGGTCGTGCCCAATTCGTCGATCCTGCGGCGAACAACCTCGATGGACTGCGACACAGCGGAGGATATGCGGTGATCGATCCCTTCCTCGGTCATGGTCACCTGGATAAGTCCAGGCTGCGGTTCATCCAGAACAGTTTCCCGGATGGTTCCGCCACTCAGCAAACCGGCGTTGACCAATTGGCTGAGTTCAGCAAGCACTTCCTTGGCCTGCTCGATATCCTCCGCATCGCGAATTCTGACCTGAGCGACCATGCCTTTGCCTGACAGGCCGGTATATCCAATGCTCGCGTCACGCAACAACCGCCGCATGTCATCAACTGTCGCCTCAAGGCGTTCCTTGACGATGTCATCACGCTCGACACGCAACAAAATATGCGAGCCACCTTGCAGGTCGAGACCAAGAGTCAACTGCTTTTTCGGCATCCAGTCCGGAAAACTGGACAATTGTTGCTGGGAAAGCAGATTGGGCAGCGCAAACACAACGCTTGCAAAGATTGCAAACCAGATCAGGGTGGTTTTCCAGCGGGAAAAATACAGCATTTGGTTCTCAGTTCATCAGGCAAGGCGCATTTTGCGCAACGGGGCATTCATAGCAAATATCGTGGCAGATCCATGTCTGCCACAAATTCACGCATTATTTTTTCTGTACAGGTTCCTTGACCGGCTCGCCCTTGACCCTGACTTCGGCAAGCATTGCCCGCAGAACCTTGACTCGCACACCGTCGGCAATCTCGACTTCGACTTCGCTCTCATCAATAACCTTGGTCACCTTGCCGGAAATCCCGCCGCCGGTGATAACCTGGTCGCCACGACGCACATTATTGAGCATTTCCTGGCGTTTCTTGGCCTGCGTTCTCTGCGGGCGGATAATGAGAAAATACATAACCACAAAAATCAGAATGAACGGCATGATAGACATCAGCATTTCGCTGCCGCCTCCGCCAAAACCCTGGGCATATGCCGGTGTTACAAACATGCGTAGCTCCTTAAGAGAATTATTCGACTCGTTGAATTCACGGGGATAAAACCACCATTTGCTCAGGCAGATATAGTGTCGCGGCTGGTAATGCAACAACCGACGTATTTCCTCGCCCCCTTTTCGTGCCTGTGCCATCGTGCTACCGCACCCGCGACACGCGACCAAGAGGAAACAGACGTGAACGAAGCTTTACTACAAAATTTGCTTGAAGAGATCAAACGGCTGACGACGGCGGTCGAGCGCCTTTCCGGTCCCAATCCGATCGACAACGACTTCGCCGCCGCAGACTGTTTTGTCTGGGAACCCGGTAGCGCTTTTCTCCAGCCGGTTTCCCATCCCAATCGCGTTGCGATCAGCCTCATTCGTGGCGTCGATCGGGTCCGCGACATATTGCATGAGAACACCAAACGCTTCGCTGATCGCCTGCCGGCCAACAACGTTCTGCTCTGGGGCGCGCGTGGCATGGGTAAGTCTTCACTGGTCAAGGCAACCCATGCAGACATTGTTCAGTCCGAACCCGATGCCGCGCATCCCTTGAAGCTCATAGAGATACATCGCGAGGACATCGACAGCCTGCCGCAGCTGATGGCTCTGCTGAGGAATCGTCAGGAGCGGTTCATTCTGTTTTGTGACGATTTGTCATTTGACAATGACGACACGACCTACAAGTCGCTGAAAGCTGCACTTGAGGGCGGTCTGGAAGGCCGGGCGGAGAATGTCGTATTCTATGCGACATCAAACCGGCGTCACCTGCTGCCGCGCGACATGATGGAAAATGAACGTTCCACGGCAATCAACCCATCAGAAGCTGTCGAGGAAAAAGTCTCTCTATCCGACCGTTTTGGCCTCTGGCTGGGGTTTCACAAATGCAGTCAGGATGAATATCTTGATATGGTCAGCGGCTATGCGCAACATTTTGCCATTGATATCGACAAGGATGAATTGCGCGCGCAAGCCCTGGAATGGTCAACCACCAGAGGTGCGCGCTCAGGTCGTGTCGCCTGGCAATTCATTCAGGACCTGGGTGGACGACTGGGCATACATTTCCCATCATAGACAAGACGACCGCCTGCATGAGGCAAAACCATCTCTGTGGGCTTCCACCAGTTTGCCCTCATAATCGAATTGCATCCACCAAACGCCAGACGAAAAAAAACCGGGTCTGCAGGGAACGCGCCGACCCGGTTTTTCTCCTGGAGACTGGAGTGTCTCTATTCGAGATAGGTGATCGGATTGACCGGCTTGGCATCCTTGCGGATTTCGAAATGCAGCTTTGGCCGACTGGCCTGGCCGCTCATGCCAGACAGGGCCACAACCTGACCTCTGGTGACATTGTCACCGCGCTGGACGATCAGTTCACTGGCATGGCCATAAACACTAACCAATCCATTATCGTGACGCACCAGCACCGTGTTGCCATATTCCTTCAAACCACTACCGGCATAGATAACAACACCGTTTTCAGCGGCTTTGACCGGCGTTCCCTGCGGCAGTGAGATATCAATCCCGTCATTGCGCGCGCCATCATTGACGGCACCGAATTGGTTCATGACCTGACCATGGGCCGGCCATCTGAGTTTGCCAATGCCCGTTGCCTTGGGCGCATTGCCCTTGACCGCAGACTGTTCGGCCACTGTGCCACTTGGTGTTGACACAAGAGTTGCGCTGGGTTTCGATGCCGTTCCCTTTTGAACAGGAACACTGGCGGTGCGAACAGTATCGATATTGCCGTCAGCCTGTGGAATGCGTAATTTCTGGCCAATGCGGATTGTTGACTGGTCAAGTCCGTTCGCATTCTTCAACGAGTCAACAGATATGCCGGTGCGTGACGCAATCTTGCTGAGTGAATCGCCTGACTGCACGGTGTAATGAGATCCGACATGGACCGCTTGAACGGGTGCCGCCTGAATGTTCGCTGGACGCGAATCCTGCGCCGCGGCAGCAGATGACTGCGAATTCGCGGCAGGTTTGCGTAGCAGAACCGGCTGTCTGTTTGCCACTGTGTTCGAAGCAAGCGCTCTCTGCCTTGCAGGTGCCGGTGTTGGCACGGGAACATTGCCCGCCTGTGCCTGCCCCTCAAAGCCCGTGCTGGCACGTGACGCACGTGTCGTCGGGTTGTTGTCAGGCGCTGAAACCGGTGCTTTGTTCGAGTAGACATAGGTCGGGATAACGACGACCTGCCCTGCATAGACACGCGACGGATCCGAAATATTGTTCGCCTTCATGATCTCTTTGGCCGGCACGCCGTAACGACGCGACAGATTGTAGAGCGTTTCACCCGGACCGACCTGCACGCGGGTTCCTCCGGCAGCTGACCAGCCGCTGGCCGTCGATGCCTGTCCGTTAAATGTCTGTCCGTTAAATGTCTGTCCGTTATCCGGGGCCTGAACCGGCGCATTCGCGGGTGTCGTTCCGGTGACCACCGGATCTGGCTGCTGAGCAGGGTAAGGCTGTTGCGCAGGATAAGGCTGGAGCGCAGCAGCACGGGTGCGTGCAACGACGGAACGTCGATTGGCCGATTGTGGCGTTGGAATACTGTGAACCGGCACGCCAACCGTTCTGGTTACGGGCGCAGGTTGATTGTCGCTTTGGGTGTTGGATTTGGGATAACCAACGACATTGGGCACAGGCACCAATTGCACATCCGGTCTGGTGGACTGTACAGGCATCGGCTGGCGCAGGGGTTGGCGCACAACTGCAGGCTGATAAACCGACGGCTGCGGCTGATAAGTCACCTGCTGTGGCGCTGGCGGATAGGCAGGTGCAGATCGCACATCTGTTCGTGGTATCGAGCCGGTATAAGTCCGATCATAGCCGCCAGGCGTGACATCGCCTGGATAGGGCTGCGCGGCGGTTGGCGCGGCGTATACGGGTGCATTGACCCGTTGTGGCGCAGGCCTTGCCGAAGCCTGACTGGCACCGATGGAATTTGGAACAGTTCCGGTAAACAAGCCGTCCTGAAAGCGCGACATATCTGAACTGCAACCTGCTGCCAGACTCGTCAGGCAGACGGCGCCAGCCAAACGGGCGGCATTTCTTGAAGATATGGCAGAAAGCTTGATACGCATCATTTGGACTCACATACGCAAAACAACATGAGACCATTTAAACGCGTTAAGGTTACTGGTGCGTTAAACGAGAGTTTTTAATTGAGATAAGTTCTTCAGGACCAGACCACACAGGTGGTCAGAATGCGCCTAAAGTACCGCAGCGCAGCCCTTCAGGAGCGGTTGAAACCGCACAGGAAATAAATCTTCTCTTTCAAAACGGCTGCCGATTTTGGTCAACCGGACCAATATCTGCGGTTGATCCGCCTCGCCAATCGCAGTAATCATTTTCCCACCCGATACGAGTCGGTCGGCAAACATGCGCGGCATTTCCTGGAAAGCGGCCGTCACCAGGATGCGATCAAAAGTCGATTCGCCGGATGTCGGGCCAACTCCGTCCGCAGTCACCGTAACAATATTTGAAAGCCCCATGCGGGTGAACCGTTGTGTCGCCTGTTCGCTCAGTGTGCGATAGCGATCCATCGTCACCACACGCTCGACAATGCGTGACATCACGGCAGCGGTAAAACCCGAACCCGTGCCGATTTCAAGCACCCGCTGACCTGGCTGAAGACCCAGCAGATTGATCATCTTCACACTCAGATCGACGCCTTCCATATACTCCCCGCAATCAATCGGTATGGTGCGTGCCGAATAGGCAGCGTCCTTGAATGCCGGCGGCGTGAATTGGCTGCGTGGCGTTTTCTCCAGCGCCATCATCAATTGCTTGCTGGTGATACCCTCGGATCGCGAGCGCAGAACCAGCGAGGCAAACCCTTCCCGTTCAGACAGATTGTTATTCAAGCAAGGGCCTCCGCCACCTGCTGCAGCAGGTCATGATCTGTCATATCCAGCTTCAGCGGAGTCACGGAAATGCTCTTGTTCGATATTGCGGCCAGATCTGTTCCAGCTTCGAACTCCTGGGCTTTCTGCGCAAAGCGCAACCAGTAATAGGGAAAACCGCGTCCGTCCTCGCGGCGTTCAATATTGATGGAATGAACAAGTTTGCCCTGAGTGGCCACCACCGTATCGGTCACCGCCTTCGGAGCGCAACTTGGGAAATTCACGTTTAGGAATGTTCCGGCCGGCAGATCAATATCAATGAGTTTCTTCAGCAATTCCGGCGCAAGCGTTTCTGTCGTCTCCCAAGGGACGACACGACCGTCAGCCCAGCCATAGGCCTGACTGAGTGCGATCGAGCGAATGCCCAGCAGCGTGCCTTCAATGGCCCCGGCAACCGTTCCTGAATAGGTGACACCGTCGGCGACGTTCACCCCGGAATTCACGCCGGACAAAATCAGATCCGGCGGTGTGTCCAGAACATCGCGCACAGCCATGATCACACAATCTGTCGGCGTCCCGCGCAAGGCAAAATGCCGATCCGACACTTCACGCAATCTGAGAGGTTCAGACAAGGTCAGAGAATGGGCAAGACCGCTCTGGTCCGTCTCCGGAGCAACGACCCAGATGTCATCGGAGATCGTCCGGGCAACCCGTTCCAACACGGCCAACCCTTCCGCATGGATTCCATCATCATTGGTCAACAAAATGCGCATTGGCAATTTCACTCTTCTCAACTGGCCTTTTCGATGCGGGTCAAACCACCCATATAGGGCAGCAGAACATCGGGAATCGTAATGGAACCGTCTTCATTGAGATAGTTTTCCATAACAGCAATCAGCGCTCGGCCAACCGCAACGCCCGATCCGTTCAATGTATGCACAAACTGAGCGCCCTTTTCCCCGGCACTGCGGAAGCGCGTATTCATACGGCGTGCCTGAAAATCCCCGCAAACGGAACAGGAGGAGACTTCACGGTAGGTCTTTTGACCTGGCAACCAGACTTCCAGATCATAGGTCTTGCGCGCACCAAATCCCATATCGCCGGTACACAATGTCATGACACGGTAATGCAGGCCCAACCGTTTCAACACCTCTTCAGCACAGGCCGTCATGCGCTCGTGCTCACTGGTCGAACTTTCCGGATCGGTAATCGACACCAATTCAACCTTGTTGAATTGGTGTTGTCGCAACATGCCGCGTGTATCACGACCGGCAGATCCGGCCTCAGAACGGAAACAGGGCGTCAGTGCGGTAAAACGCAGCGGCAGCTTTTCCTTTTCCAGAATATCTTCCCGAACCAGATTGGTCAGTGGCACTTCTGCGGTCGGGATCATCCAGCGACCATCGGTTGTGCGAAACAGGTCTTCTGCAAATTTCGGCAATTGACCGGTACCAAACAATGCATCATCGCGAACCAGCAGCGGTGGCAGCACTTCCGTATACCCGTGTTCACTGGTGTGCAGGTCAAGCATGAACTGTCCAAGCGCCCGCTCAAGCCGCGCCAACTGCCCCCGCAGAACGACAAAACGCGCACCGGACATCCGCGACGCCGCATCAAAATCCATAAGACCAAGCGCCTCACCAATGGAAAAATGTTCCTGCGGCGCGTGGTTCCAGCCAGGTTTTGTGCCAACCAGTCTGGTTTCGACATTATCATCTTCATCGCTCCCGACCGGCACGTCGTCCATGGGAAGATTCGGAATGGCTGAAAGCGCCTCATGAAGCTGGAGATCCAGCGATTTGACATCATCCTCACAGGCCTGCATCGAGCCCTTCAACAGCGCGACTTCTGCTTTCAACTTTGCGGCGGTCTCGCTGTCCTTTCGGCCCATCGCAGCACCAATTTCCCTGGATGCGGCATTGCGGCTGGATTGCAGTTCCTGCAATTGCTGTACACGGGAACGGCGTTCCTCATCGAGTGTGACAAGCATGGCTGAAAGAGGTTCAACACCGCGCTTTGCAAGCCCTGCATCAAACGCAGCGGCATTGTCCCGTATCCATTTTATATCAAGCATGATTCTGGCCTATTTTAAGCAGTCAGCCCTCAATGGAATTTGTTGTTCAAGACAATGGTTGACTGCTGTGAGATTGCGCTAGGGTGAAGGCGTCTCAGAGGATTCACCCTCGTCATCTGACTCTGGGTCACCGTCGCCGTCGCCGTCGCCGTCGCCGTCGAGATCTTCTCTGGCTTTGCGTTCTGCACGCTGTCTTTCCACGATTCGAGCCGCATAAATGGCGATCTCGTAAAGAAGGATCGTCGGCAGCGCCAGACCGATCTGACTTGCAGGATCGGGCGGTGTCAAAATGGCAGCAGCAATAAAGGCGGCGACAATCGCATATTTGCGTTTGTCAGCCAGCCCCTTGGCCGAGACCAGACCAGCACGCGCCAGCAGGGTCGTCACCACCGGCAATTGAAAGACCAGACCGAATGCAAATATCAGAGTCATGATCAGATCGAGATATTCCGATACCTTCGGCAGCAACTCGATAGCAACATTGCTGCCATCAGCTGGTTGCTCCATCGCCAGAAAGAACCACAGAACCATCGGAATGAAGAAAAAGTAGACCAGCGCTGCGCCGAGCAGAAACAGCAAAGGCGAGGCAATCAGAAACGGCAGGAATGCCGAACGCTCATTCTTGTAGAGTCCTGGTGCAACGAACTTGTAAATCTGCGCGGCAATAAGCGGAAAAGCAATGATAAGGCCGCCAAACATGGCAATCTTGATCTGGGTGAAAAAGAATTCCTGCGGTGCCGTGTAGATGAGTTCGATTTGCCTGCCATCAAGGCCAGCCCATTGGACCGCCCAGGTAAAGGGCACGACAAGCAGATTGAACAATTGCTTGGCAAAGAAAAAGCAAACAAGAAATGCGACAAAGAAGCCGCCAACGGACCACAGCAAGCGTGTACGCAGCTCAATCAGATGGGCAAGCAAAGGCTGTGCCGTATCATCCATATTTTCAGAGGTCACGGCTTGTCTCCACCGGTTTTAGCCGATCTGGCGGGCTTGGCGGCTGAGACGGCCTTGGCTGTCCTGGCGCTCGTCGTCTTGTTTGCGACCGCTGGCTTTTTAGCCGTCCCGGTTTTCTTTGCCGTTGCCGTTTTCCTGGCCGCAGCGGCCGTCGTCGCAGCCTTGCCGGCTGGCGCTGCACTGGTGGCAGGCTTTTTGGCGACGGGCGTTTTAGCGGTGGCCCTCTTGGGCGTTGCCGGCTTTGCCTTTGCAACGGGCTGCTTGGCAGCGGCCGGTTTTGCCACTTTTGGCTTGGCCCCGTCACCAGCTGCTTTTTGTGCCGCAGCAGAAACCGGTTTTGGTTTGGTTTGAGCCGCTGGAGCCGGTGTTTCAGGCGCTTTCGCTATCGTCTCAGCGGGCTTGGCATCCGGTTCTTTCATTGCCTTGTCGAGATCGGACTTTATGCTTTTGCCGGCATCACGAAGTGGATCAATCACATCCTTGAGAAGGTTCTTCGGGTTGAGTTGCTGGGAGTCGGAGATTATTTTACTCACATCGCCCAGCTCGGCTTCCTTCAGAGCATCATCAAACTGGCTTCGAAAATCACCTGCCATTGATCTGAGCTTACGGGTGGTTTTCCCGAATGTGCGCAGCATTGCTGGCAGGTCTTTCGGACCAACGACAATTATCAAAACCAGCGCCACGACCAGAAGTTCCGGCCAGCCTAGATCAAACATAGATGCAACTCCGCGCAGCGTTCACTGCGACCAACAGGCATTAAAAAAGAACAATGACGACCATAGCGGCCTGATCAGCTCTTCTCACCTGTTTTTTCATCGACCTTGTGCTCAACCGTCTTGGAAGAATCGTCACTCTCCTCGTCGCCCATTCCCTTGCGGAAGCTTTTAATGCCCTTGGCAACATCACCCATTAGTTCGGGTATCTTGCCGCGACCGAAGAGCAAGAGCACCACGACCAGAACGATCAACCAGTGCCAAATGCTGAAACTACCCATACTCACGTCTCCCTGAGGATTTCTTTTCACTGATGTAGGTTATTTAAACCCACTTTCAAACATCATTATGTCATGCTCGTTAACGCAAAGCGTCACGTCACGCAATCCAGACTTCAGTTGACCCGCACGAATTCGGGCTTGAATAACCTGCTCGGTGCCCGGAACGGCAAGCCCGATATGCTCCACGACACCCAGAAAACGCCTGAAAATAATGCGTGCCGGTATGTTGCCGCCTTCCACTTCTATTTCCACACTGGGCAGCCTGATGGCCACTGACACCGACTGACCTTCCCGGAAGGACGGCGCGTCAAAAATTCCCAGGGGTGTATCGACTCGACCCGATAGCACTGTGCATTCAAAAGCATTGAGTTCTGAAAAGAAGGCTGCGGTAAACAGATTGACCGGACGATAATAGAGATCTTCCGCAGTGCCGACCTGAACCAACTGTCCATCGTTAAGCAGTGCAATGCGATCTGCCATGCGCATCGCTTCTTCCGCATCATGTGTGACCATGAGCGCTGTTGCTCGGGTTTCGCGCAAGATTGCCAATGTTTCGTCGCGTACCGTATCTTTCAAGCGCGAATCAAGCCCGGAAAAAGGTTCGTCCATCAAAAGAACGGAGGGACGTGGAGATAGCGCTCGTGCAAGCGCGACCCGCTGTTGTTCACCACCCGACAGCGCATGCGGGAACTGGTCAGCCAGGTCAGACAGACCGACGCGCTGTAATGCGACAAGCGCCTGCTTTTTTGACTCAGCTTGAGAAAGGGCATTCAAACCGAACCGGACATTCTCAAACACACTCATATGCGGGAAAAGTGCGAAGTCCTGAAACATCAGCCCGACACCGCGTTGCTCCGGTGGAACAAAAACATCCGGGCCCGATATCTCCCGCTTGTTCAACAAGATTCGCCCCTGTCTGGGCTCCTCCAGACCGGCGGCAAGACGCAGCAAGGTGGTCTTTCCCGACCCGGACGGCCCCAAAAGGCACAAAAGCTCACCGGGAGCCGCAATCAGCGACACACCACGTAGTGTCTGCTGCCCCTGATAGTCATGCTCGATATTCTCAAAGGCAAGCTCGGAGGCGAATGCAACACCGGCACTCGGTTGTGGATGATGTTTCACGGAGGCTGCAGTCACCTGTCACTCTCTACCTGGGGCCGATGCAGAAGACACCGGTTCGATGCATTCCATGTTTACCTCATTGTGCTGCACAATGCAGGCGCTTCAGAATGCAGACACTAGTCGTCTTCTTCACCCATCGGTGTCAAGAGCCCCAGCTCTTCCAGATCCATCTGGGTAATGGGATCCTCGTCATCTGTCAGTTCGTCGTCTGCAGGTGGCACGGGCACCCGGAAGTTTGACGGTATGCGCGCGGAAAGCAAACCAGCCCCCTTCAGCTCATCCATCCCCGGCAGATCGCGCAGCTCTTCCAGACCAAAATGATCCAGAAACTCCAGTGTCGTGCCATAGGTCACCGGACGACCGGGGGTGCGACGACGTCCCCGCATCCTGATCCAGCCCGATTCCAACAGGACATCCAATGTCCCCCGTGAGGTCGCAACTCCCCGGATTTCCTCTATTTCCGCTCTGGTGACGGGTTGATGATAGGCGGTAATCGACAGAACCTCGAGTGCAGCCCTGGACAATTTGCGAACATCCATCTGATCACGATGAATAAGAAAAGACAGATCTGCGGCCGTTCGGAATGCCCAATTGCCGCCAACCCGAAGCAGATTGACCCCTCGAAGCCCGTAAAAACCCGAAAGCCGCTTCATCACCATTCGGATATTGGTGCCTTCCGGCAGCTTTTCAGCAATCAGGCGTTCGGAAACCGGTTCGGCTGATGCAAACACCATTGCTTCGGCAATACGCTCGGCTTCATGCATGGCTCTGATGGCCGCTTCACTTCTATCCGCAGCATCGGAGTCACCTGATTCATCGTCGAACGGCACTATTTGCGCCTGTGTGCCTTCAGACATTCTGCTTTACCTCTTGAGCAATATTGTCCCCGGATACGGAGCCTTCCTGAGGCTTTCCCCGTCGCAAATAGATCGGTGCGAAAGCCAGTTCCTGACGAATTTCCAGATGCCCTTCCCTCACCATCTCCAACGTCGCGGCAAAGGAACTGGCAATTGCTGTCGCCCGTTCTTCAGGATCGCTCAAATAACGAATGAGAAAATGTTCAAGCGCAGTCCATTCATGCAACTCTCCAATCAGGCGCTGCAAAATGACCCGCGCGTCACTCAAAGACCAGACGCGGCGTCGGGAAATGGTGACCTGCGAGACCGACTGGCGCTGGCGCATTCCAGAATAGGTATTGAGCAAATCATAAAGGGTCGCGTCAAACTTGGACTTCTTTTCAACAACAACCAGTTCGGGATTGCCCCGTGCAAAAACATCCCGTCCCAGCCTGTTCCTGTTGACCAACCGGGTTGCGGCATCTCTCATGGCTTCAAGCCGCTTGAGACGGAAAGCCAGTTGCTCCGCCATTTCCTCACCGCTGGGCTCGTCACTGTCAGCTTTTTGCGGGATCAGGAGTTTGGACTTCAAGAAAGCCAGCCACGCCGCCATGACCAGGTAATCAGCGGCCAGCTCCAGACGCACCCGCCGGGCACGATCGACAAAAACAAGATATTGCTCGACCAATGCCAGAACCGAAATACGCGCAAGGTCAACCTTCTGGTTTCTGGCCAGATGCAGCAGAAGGTCAAGTGGCCCCTCAAAGCCGTCAATGTCGATAACCAGTGCCGGTTCACTCAGGCCGCGATCAACGGAATCTGCGTCTTCCCACAGTCGATCCATCGGTGCTTTCGCACCGACCGGTACCGACTGTTTTTTCAACGCGTTCACCATATAATTCGACCTTTCCGGTCATCCAACGAGAGGCACATGTTCCGCAAGAAGCTCGGCAAATTCACCACGCAGAGCATGCTCATCCGCATCGTCAACCCTGCCAGTAAGCTTTATGACCCTGTCAGCCCTGTCCGCAGGAACACCGGTGAGGAAAGGCGTATGGCCGCAGATCGCCGTCATTTCCGACATTTCACCGTTGCAATGCAAAATGACATCGCACCCCGCGCCAAAGATTGCACCAGCCTTTGTTGCGAAATCCCCAGAAAGTGCTTTCATTGAAACATCATCCGACATCAGCAGTCCGCTAAAACCGATCTGTTGGCGAATGATTTGCTCAATAATCAAAGCTGACGATGTTGCCGGGGCTGTCGGATCCAGCATGGCGTAAACGATATGGGCTGTCATCGCCATGGGCGCATCCCGCAGGGCGCGAAAGGGAACGAAATCGCACGCAGTCAATTCTTCCAATGAGGCATTCACAACAGGCAGATCAAAGTGGGAATCAACCGTTGCCCGACCATGACCAGGTATGTGCTTGATCACGGGCATGACGCCACCGGCCATCAGGCCATCCATGGTCTGCCTTCCAAGTTCGGCAACGGCAGTCGGATTCTTGCAATAGGCTCTGTTCCCAATGGCTTGATGCCCGTCCCTGTCAGGAACATCAAGCACCGGCGTGCAATTGACTGATATGCCAAAGCGCGAAAGGTCGAAAGCATGCAGGCGTGCCATGATCCATGCCGCACGCAATCCCAGTTCCCGATCCTTCACATGCAGGGCACCAATCTTCGCGGCGGGCGGATAATTCTGCACAAGCGGCGGTTTGATGCGTTGAACCCGACCACCCTCCTGATCAATCAGAACCGGCGCGTCAGGTCGGCCGACACATTCGCGCAATTCACAAATGAGATCAGTGACTTGGTTTCTTTCGGAAATGTTGCGTGCGAAGAGTATGAAACCCCACGGTCGTTCAGCACGATAGAAGGCTTGCTCACTTTCCGTGAGCTTCAATCCGCTGCATCCAAGGATCATTGCTTTTGATTCGGTCATGCAGAATCATACACCGTCATTAAGCTATACCAAAGGTGAGACCGGCTCTCCCAAGGGAAGGTTGCGAAAGAAGCCGCTCTTTCAACAGGCGTTTTTCATGAGCAACACAGCAAAGTCTCGTTGCCGATCTAACGGGCGATAAAGCAGCTGCCACCCGCCGATTTATACCGTGCGCACAGATCACTGGCTTCAGCTTTCGAACCGGCCAAAATCCGAACACGGTAGAAAATACCGCGGTCGGGAATGACAGCGCGTTGAATATCCACGCCCTTGTCACCAATGATTGAAGCGTATCGCCGCGACAGATTCTCATAGGATTTTCGCGCATCTTCTTCAGACGGCTGTGACGAAATCTGCATCACATAACCACCGGCATTGGACGTCGTTTCGCTTCCTGCCAGATTGCCGCGCTCGGTCACAGCTTCTACAATATTGACCGGTTGATCCGCTGGTCGCGAAGACGGGACCGGCGCAACCATTGTGGTGCGCAAATCCGACCCGTTGCCGCCTACGACAGCCGCGACCTCAGATCCAGCATCACCGTTTTCGTCTGCTCCTGTCGCAGGCTTGACGTTCGGCAAAGGCAAACTGCCCGAATCCTGCAAATTGTCCTCGATTGCAGGCAGTGCAGTCTCTTGGGCTGCACCGGAATCGGAAGTCCCTACCAAGGAAGAACTCAAGTTGCTCGACAAAGCGCCATCGGTGCCAACTGCTTGACTTTCCAACCCGCCTGCTTGCTGGCTGGCACCGTCCTGCGTCTCAGCAGGCGTAGGATCCTCACGCGCAACGATTGTACCGTCCGGCTTGACGATCAATGTGCGCACTTTGCGCGGCGCAACGCTGTTGGCGGCAACTTCTGCCGCAGCCGGCTCCGTGTCCGCTGTCGCTCTTAGCCGATCTTCGGACTTGCTCAATGGCACAACGTCCACACCCCTGCCCTCAAGCGGCAGCGTATCGGGATCAAGGGTTCTCTGCACGACATCAACCGGCTCTTCGGTTGTGGTGATCAGATTTTGATCCTGCGAAGCTGAGGTATCGTTTCCCGAGACCTTGTCATAGACGGCCAGATCCTGGTTGGGCACTGTTTTTCCACCCGGATTTTCCGGCTTTACCTTCACCGGATCGCTGTCGGCGACGATGACCCGCGGACCATCTGCTGCGCCATCACTGCCAAGACTGCTGTTCCACAGATAGAAACCGCCACCACCGACAAGAGCAATACCCAGTACAATGGAAGCAGCGATCAAACCACGGCGTCCTGAATTATCATTATCAAAATCATCAAATGAATCGTAGTCAGGCGGTGAAAGATCATCATCTTGGAATTCGCCCTCGTCGAGGAAATTTTCCTCGTCGTATTCATTTCCATAATTTTCGTCGCCATCGTCCAGATCGTAATCTGTCGACAGGGTCTCCCCTGTGTCGCGATCTTCAACGGCAGTTGACACACCCATGGCCGCGATTTGCGCGCCAAAACCGGCATCATCGGCCTCTTCTGGCAGCATTTCCCTGTCCAGATCCATATCAAGATCATCATTGGAAACAGGCTCAGGCTCATCACCCACTTCGTATTGCGGACCGCTATCGACTGCATATTGCGGCTCTGAGATATCCGCCAGTTCGTCTTCCAGAAGAAGATTGAACTCGTCGCTTTGCAGCGCACTGTCAAAATCTTCTTCATCCTGAAAATCTGTCAGCTCAAGTTCAGCCATCGCTTCCGGCAAGACATCAGACTCAGATATATCCGATGGGTCAAAGGGAATCTCCTCCTCGACCGGTGCCGTTTCCACAGGCTGCTTTTCACTCTCATAGAGGCCCGCGAGAAGAGCCGCGGTAATATCGCCTTGAGCCGGAGCGGTTGAGCGTGGTTTTGCAGCGTCAATATCCTGCTGAAGCCTGTCAAAAGCTCCAGCAAGATCCTCGCTCTCCATCAGGGGGACCGCCGGCTTGGAAGCGGCAGATGGCACGTCATCAGCAACCGGCATTGCCTGTGTCGGCGCAGGAGCAGAAGGCGCTTGTCGCACCGGTGTTTCGGGCGCTGGTGTTTCGGGCGTTGGTGCCTCGGGACTAGGTGCCTGGGGACTAGGTGCCTGGGGACTAGGTGCCTGGCGAACAGGCGCTTGATAAACAGGCGCTGGTGAAACCGGAGCAGGAGGAACCATCGACTGAGTATCTGAAGCCTGAGTAACGGGCGCAGGCGAAACCGCTGCCGCGGAACTGGGCGCTCGATAAACCGGAGGTGGCGAAACCGATGCTGCAGAAATTGGCGTTTCAGAGACAGGCGGCGGCGAAACTGGTGCAGGCGATTTTGTCGCCGGCGCTGGTGGTTCCGCACGGCCCTTGCCTTCCAATGCAGAAAACGCTGCCTGCAACTCCGCTTCAAGACTTGTTACGTTTCGCGCAGGTTGGGCAGACGCATGCGGCCATGCTTCAGATGCATCCGAACGGACACTTTTGACTGTCTGGCTGGAAACAGTCGTGCTGCCGGGCGTTGTTGCCCGACCATCGTGACCAGTTGTATTCACATCAACTTCCGGCAGTTCCGATGCTGCCTCATCCAGATTGAAACCGGGAGCGTCATCGCCATCAATTTCAAGCTCGCGCATCAGTTCCGCCTCAAGGTCAAACTCCCCATCGGAATTCATGACCTCTGCCTCACTGTCGATCGAATTGTCTTTGTCATCATCAAACCCAACGATACGTGCAAGCTCAGAAAACGGATCATCATTTTTTCGGCCGCCCGCCGTCTTCTGATATTTCTCGGGATCGTTACTATCGGTCATACTGTATACTCACATGCATAGAGCAATTTTACATGCCAGCACAATGTGGGCAAAAGGTGACACTCAACGCATCTCCGCCGGCGCATTTGTTCCCGTAATCGACAAGCCCGATTTTAATACGGTGGCAACCGCCTTTACCAACCCAAGTCTGGCCAAACTCAAGTGTAAATTATTATCGTTAATAAACCGCAACTCTTTTGAATCTTTACCCTTATTCCAATGAGCGTGGAAGGCACTCGCCAGATCATAGAGGTAAAATGCAATCTTGTGCGGCTCATGCACCGCCGCAGCACTTTCCACAATTCTGGGGAATTCGGCGAGTTTGCCAACCAGTTGCATTTCACTTGCATCACGAATGTGATCAGCGATGGCCTTTGAAAAATCGACCGAATCAATATCAACATCGGGAAATGCCTGTGCCGCCTGTCGAAATACGGAATGACAGCGCGCATGGGCATATTGCACATAGAACACAGGATTGTCCTTGGATTGTTCCGTCACCTTGGCAAAATCAAAATCAAGCGGCTCGGAACTTTTGCGATAAAGCATCATGAAACGAACAGAATCGCTTCCGACTTCATCAACAACTTCACGCAGGGTAACAAAATCACCGGAACGTTTTGACATGCGAACCGGTTCACCCTCGCGGTAAAGCCTGACCAATTGACATAGCAGGACGGTGAGCCTGGATTGACCAGCCGAAACAGCCTTGGCAACCGCCTCCAGCCGTTTGACATAACCACCGTGATCCGCGCCGAGCACATAGATCATTTCCTCGAACCCGCGCTCGAACTTGTCGTGGAAATAGGCCACGTCTGCAGCAAAATAGGTATAGGAACCATCGGACTTGATCAGCGGCCGGTCAATATCATCACCCACATCGGTGGACTTGAAAAGGGTTTGCTCGCGGTCTTCCCAATCCGTTGGCAATTGTCCCTTTGGCGGTGGCAGCGTGCCCTTGTAGACATGTCCCTTGAACGTCAGGTCATTGATCGCCTCGCGGATCGCCTTTGCGCCATTGTCATGCAGCGTCCGTTCGGAGAAAAACACATCATGCACAACGTGGAGTGATGCCAGGTCGGCGCGGATCATATCCATCATCGCATCAATGGCCGCATCCTTGACGATCGGCATCCAGTCCGCTTCCGCCATGGAACGCAATTTGATGCCAAACCGTTCAGCCAGCAGCTTGCCGACAGGGACCAGATAATCTCCCGGATAGAGACCGGCAGGAATCTCGGATATTTTTTCGCCCAGCGCTTCCCTGTAACGAAGAAATACGGAACGGGCCAGCACATCAATTTGCGAACCGGCATCATTGATATAATATTCCTTGGTAACGTCATAACCGCTGAATGTCAGAAGATTGGCAAGCGTGTCCCCGACGACGGCTCCGCGACAATGGCCGACATGCATCGGACCAGTGGGATTGGCTGAAACATATTCAACATTGATTTTGCGACCTTCACCCATCGTGCTGCGGCCGAAGCTGTCGCCGGCTGCAATCATCTGCGATAACGTGCGCTGCCAGAAGACCGCAGACAGTTTCATATTGATGAACCCCGGCCCGGCAACAGACACCGACTCGATATCAGCGTCCCTCTCCAGAATGCGCGATATATCTTCCGCAAGGGCGCGCGGCGTTGTACCAAGCAATTTGGCCAGCACCATGGCGGCATTTGTAGCGACATCACCATGACTGGGATCGCGAGGCGGCTCGATTGCCACACGCTCAAAGCTGATGGGGCCATCATGGTTCTGGATCTGATCCAGGGCTTGAAGCGCATCGACAACGCGCTTTTCAAAGTCTTTGAAAAGATTCATAAGTTCCATCCGGGAAACGCCGTACGCGGGAGTGTACCCCTTCGTATCCGGCAAGGTTTTGCGGTGACTAACGCAATTCCGGTGTGTGGTCAAACATTGCCCGATGCTGTGTGACGGCGAATGTATCCGTCATTCCCGCCAGATAATCGGCAACACGCCGAGCAACCTCACCACGGTCAAGTTTATCCACATCATCAGCCCAGTGCCCGCCCATTAATCGCGGATCCTCCATATAAGCATTGAAAATATCATTCACAATGGTTGAAGCCTGCTCGCGAACCCGCATCACATCGGCATGCCGATACATGTTCTCATGGAGAAATGATTTTATGCTCCGATCGGCAATCTGCATAGCTTCGGAGAACTGCGCCACAGCCATGCCGGCATGTCTGATGTCATCCGCACTTTTCGGATTGATTCGAGACAGGTTTTTCTGTGCCGTTGAAATGACATCCTCAACCATGATCGTTATCTGCCTCCGCATGATTTCATGGGTTGTTCGACTGTCTTCAAGTTCAGGGTAAAGATCGCGGACCGTCGTCAGTAAATCATGCAGAAAAGGCACGTTCTCGAGCATTTCAAAAGTCAGCAATCCACTGCGCAATCCGTCATCGATGTCATGCGTATTATAGGCAATGTCATCAGCAATGGCCGCCACCTGTGCTTCCAGGCTGGCAAATGTTGCAAGCTCCAGATCCTGCAACTTGCAATAGTCAAGGATCGGTTGCGGCACTGCCGATTTCAGACCTTTCCCCTCACCATCCGTCAAGGGGCCGTTGTGTTTGGCCAGCCCCTCAAGGCTTTCCCAGGTCAGATTCAACCCGTCAAACATCGCATAGCGACGCTCCAGTTGCGTGACGATACGCAAGGACTGTGCATTATGGTCGAACCCGCCATAATCCCTCATCAAGGCATTGAGGGCATCCTCTCCGGTATGACCAAAGGGCGTATGGCCAAAATCATGGACCAGCGCCACACCCTCTGCAAGATCCTCATCAAGCTTCAGTGCGCGGGCCAAGGCACGGGCAATCTGGGCAACTTCAATCGTATGGGTCAGTCTGGTGCGGTAATGATCACCCTCATGGGCGACAAAAACCTGGGTCTTGTGCTTCAAACGACGAAATGCCGTTGTATGAATGATGCGATCCCTGTCACGCTGAAATTCAGATCGTGTGAGGCTTGAATTTTCCGGGTAGAGCCTGCCCCTGCTGAGCAATGGATTGCTTGCCCACACGGCACGCTCCCCCATCCCGAAGCCCAATGCACTCTGATCAACTGTCATTGTTCCGCCTTCCCCGTTGACGCGGCCTGTTGTTGTTCATACCTATAGGACAACAATGTTCAATCGTTTTATCTCCGGGCTCATTTCCCGGTCAGGAGGTTTGCATGACACAGACAAGTACAAAGCCCATGAATGAAGTGACCCTATCCGACGCTGCTGCCAGCCGGATTGCTGATATCCTTGCATCGGAGAGCGGTAAATCTGCCCTTCGTGTGTCAGTGGAGGGCGGAGGATGCTCCGGCTTTTCCTACAAATTCGATCTGGCCAATGATCCGGGTGATGATGACCTGGTCCTGGAAAAGGGCAAAGCCCGCGTCCTGATCGATTCGCTGTCGCTGGTCTACATGGGCGGATCCGAAATAGATTTCGTCGACAATCTGCTGGGGCAGTCCTTTCAGATAAACAATCCCAACGCAATAGCGTCCTGTGGCTGTGGAACCAGCTTCACGGTTTAACGGTCGGTTTAATGAAAATAGCCAGTTGGAATATTAACGGGATCAAGGCGCGCCTTGACAATCTTTTGAACTGGCTAGCGGAAAGCCAGCCGGACATCGCCTGTCTTCAGGAGGTCAAGTCGGTCGACGAGAACTTTCCGCGCGAACAGATCGAAGCACTCGGCTACCATGTCGAGACACACGGTCAGAAGGGGTTTAACGGTGTCGCCCTGCTTTCAAAAATGCGGCCCGACGAGGTCAATCGCGGCCTGCCCATGCTGCCCGGCAGCCAGATAGAAGATGAACAGGCGCGTTTCATCGAAGGCGTCTATTCGGTCAAGTCAGGGGTGATCCGGGTGGTTTCACTCTACCTGCCCAATGGCAATCCGGTAGATACGGAAAAGTTTCCCTATAAAATCGAATGGATGGAACGCCTGCATCATTGGGCAGAAGACCGTCTGGCTCTGGAAGAACCGCTGGTTCTGGCTGGCGATTACAATGTCATTCCCGAACCCTATGATTGCCGGGATCCGGCCCAGTGGGAAGGTGACGCGCTGTACCATGAAAAAAGCCGCTCGGCCCTGCGGCGTCTGGAAAATCTCGGCTTCACCGAAACCATTAGAAACACCACGGACGAAGCCAAGGTCTATTCATTCTGGGATTATCAGGCGGGCGCCTGGCCAAAGAACAACGGCATTCGCATAGACCACCTGATGCTGTCACCGGAGGCAGCAAACCGGTTGCAATCTGCCGATATTGAAAAACATGTGCGCGGCTGGGAAAAACCGTCCGATCATGTTCCAGTGATTGCACAGCTTGATTTCGAAGCCGCTTGAGAACAACAACCGGCATCGGCTGCATAGAGTCTGCCATGTTCGATGCAATCATTTCGTTTTTCTGAAACAACCGACAGGCGCAAACGCCTATCCGGCCAGTTCGGCAACAAGTTCTTCGGTTGTCACCTGACGGCAATAGCCGCGAATTGTCGCGAGGGAATGGTCCTGTCGTTCCTGACTGTAGGTCAGACAGGCATCACTCACCAATGTGACGAGATATCCCAGGTCACAGGCATCGCGCACCGCGCCCTCTACACATTGATCCGTGATAAGGCCTGAGATCACCAGTTGCCTGACGCCAAGGTTGCGCAAGATGTAGTCGATATGGGTCGAAATGAAGACGGATGAAGACGTTTTTGAAAGGACGATTTCGTCATCGCCTGGCGCGATTGCATCAAGCACTTTCCCGTCCCACGATCCCTTGGCAACATTGAAGCCGGTAATCTTGTAATCCAGACTTCTGTCACGACCATCCTTTGTCAGGCTTTCAATGGTCGTATACATCACCTCGACACCAGCATCCCTGCAGGCCGATTGAAGCTTCTGCATATTGGGTAAAGTCTCGGCTTCCAACCTGTTGAAAAACCAACCATATTTGTCTTCCAGCTCGGCCTTTGAAATATCCTTGAATTCCCCCCCATCACGCCGCGCACAGAAATTCTGCACATCAATGTAGAGCAAAGCGGACTGGGCCGGCTCCAGTGGCTGATTACGCGTCAGTTGCATTGTGTTGCTCCATGAAACAGGAAATGAGCCGATAAAGGCGTTCTGCCCAGACCGCACAGCCTTCGTTTGTATCAATGTGATCGTTGCGGATCTCTATCAGGCAATGGGGAATTTTGCGTGGTTCTGCACAGACCGGAATATACCAGTCTGTCGGATCCTCGATGCTATAGGGCTCGTTATGTCCAATCTTCAATTGTGGAAACATTTCATGACACAGCGCGGCAAGCTCCTCACCCTGGCTGCAATTGTCCCGATAGAGGAAGGCGACATCCCAAGGCCGGTACAGGCCATCCATTTGCGGTGTGAAGCTGTGGATTGAATAGGTGAATTCAATATGCCCCTGCGCAATCTGCGCCGCACAAAGTGCAGCATAGGGATCGAAAATGGCGTTTTCTCGCTGTTCTCGAGCCCGGTCAGACAGACCGGCGTTACCGGGTATCCGGATGCTATCGCTGATTTCCGGTATCGATTGTGGCGTACCTACAGGGCGATTGCAGTCGATCACCAACCTGCTGTAGCGCTGCAATATCAATGCACAGCCAAATCGACCGGCCAGGTCCCGTGCCACCGTTGCTGCACCAATATCATAGGCTATGTGCAGGCGACGCTGATCTTCCGACAGGCCCAGGTCTCCGAGTTCATGTGGTATCGCCTGCCCCGCATGTTCACAAACCAGCAAAAGGGGGCTGGAGGAACCTTCATTCATCAATTCGATTGGTTCCGGATCGATACCCTGCCCCGGCAATTCAGCCTCACTCGAATGCTCAACCGTTTTCTCCAAGACAAACTCCGATCAAAATCCAGCATACAATTGTGTATAGGAAGGGAAATTATATTGTCAACATCACATATATTGCCTCTATTGACACAATAATTACATTGCCCCTATGCTCAGAAGATGCAGGGAAAGCCGAGATCCATACGATGCAAATCAGGCAACGAATTGAAGAACTTGATGCTCACCTTACCCCTGCGGAACGCAAATTGACCTCTGTCCTGTTGGCAGACTATCCCTTTGCGGGACTTGAGCCCATCCACGACCTGTCGCAACGCGCCCATATTTCCGCGCCCTCCATTTCGCGTTTTGTCAGCAAATTGGGTTTTGCAGGATTTCAGGAATTTCAGCAAAAACTTGTCCGTGAACTCAAGCAAGGCCAGCAATCGCCAATCGATCTGCGCCAGGGCAGCGCAATTGATGATGGTGCCACACTGGCCTCTTACATAAGCAGGGTTCAAACGCTCAATACGGAATTGATCGAGAGTGTTACACCAGCCCAGTTCGACCGGATCTGCAACGTGCTGGGTGATCCAAAGCGCCGCATATTCATGATCGGTGGTCGGATGAGCGACAGTATCGCGTCTTTTTTCGCCAAACATCTAAGTCAGATCCGCAGAGATGTTTTCCACATCTCGTCAGACATGGAACAATGGCCGGATTATCTGTTGCGTATGCGCCCGTCGGATATTGTGCTGATCATCGATTTCAGACGCTACCAATCAAGTCTCACGCAATTGTCGGAACGGGCGCGATCTCGCAAAGCCCATACAATCATCATAACCGACAAGTGGATTACGCCTGCCGCAAAGGGCGCACATGAACTCGTTTCAATCCCCATAGATTCAGGCACACTCTGGGACAGTTATGTCTCGGCATTTACGCTTGTCGAGGCTTTCCTCGTTCCCTTGGCCGAGCGTGATTGGGAAACGACAAAAAACAGGATTGCGGATTGGGACGCATTGCGCGGTAAGGACCACGCCGGCTCGCTGATTGGATCGATCGAATGAAAACAGGTGATGAAGACACGCTGGTTTTTGTTGGCACGTCAGATCTGGCGGGAATCGTGCGTGGCAAATCCTTTCCGAAATCAGAGTGGAAGAAAAGATGTACCAACGGCGTCGGATGGACGCCGACAAATGTTCAAATCACCTGTTTCGATAGTATTTCGGAAAGCCCGTTTGGAGCCTTGGGCGATCTGGCTTTGATCCCGGATCCTCAAACCCGCATTCAGGTTGACATTGCCAATCGCCCTCTGGATTTTTCCCTCGGGAATATTTGCAGCCTGGAAGGCAAGCCCTGGACCTTCTGCACACGATCACTGGCCCAGCGTGCTCTGGAGGAATTTCATCACACGACACAGGCACATGTTCTGGCTGCATTTGAACATGAATTCCAGATCAAGGGCCTGTCACCGCGACCGGGCGATGCCTTTGGTCTGAAGGGGTTTCGCGACGCCCAGAGCTGGGCCGAACCATTGTTGGCAGCTCTGCGCGAAACCGATTGCGCACCCGACACCTTCATGAAGGAATACGGCCCTGCTCAATATGAACTGACCAACAAGCCATCATCTGGAATAACCGCGGCTGACAATGCAGTTATCCTGCGGGTTCTTGCTGATGACATTATCCGCGGGTTTGGTGTGACGCCAAGCTTTTCGCCCATTTTGAACCCGGAGGGTGTCGGCAATGGCGTTCACATCCATTTCAGCTTTCTCGACGCTGAAGGTGCGCCGCTGACCTATGATGCCGAGAACCCCTACGGCATGAGTACGCTGACGAGACACTTCATTGGTGGCTTGTTGAAATATCTCGATCAGATATTGGCCATCCTTGCGCCCTCGGAGATCAGCTATCTGCGCCTGACTCCGCATCGCTGGAGCGCAGCTTTCAACAATCTGGGATACCGTGACCGAGAAGCCTCGGTCAGGATTTGCCCGGTCTCTGCCAGGGATGAGAAGACCCGGGCAGGTCAGTACAATTTTGAAATACGGGCCGTCGACGCCGCCTGCAGTCCGCATCTTGCCTTTGCAGCTCTGCTTTTTGCCGGCACGCAAGGCATCAAAGACAAGATCGAACCACCAGAGCCGACGCAGCAGGATCTGTCTTTAAAAAGTTCGCAAGAGCTGGCCGATATGGGCTTCAAGCGATTGCCACAAAGCCTGAGCGAGGCCCTCGACCTTTTTAGTGCCTCCGATGTCGCCCGCAACTGGTTCACCGATGAATTTGTTGATGTTTATGTGGCGCACAAGCGCGGAGAACTCGCACAACTTGAAGGTCTCGAATGGTCTGAAAAGTGCGACCGCTACAAAGGCGTCTATTGAAATGCTGCAGATCCAGAACGTCTCGAAGAATTTTGAAGGGGTCAGAGCTGTTGATGACGTGACCTTCACGGTGGAAAACAATGAAATCCACGGTCTGATAGGTCCGAACGGGGCAGGCAAGACGACGATGATCAATCTTATCTCCGGGCTCCTGTCCGTCAGCAGCGGTGAAATCATCATCGATGATGTGCCAATCCACAAGATGGCCGCAGAGGCCCGCGCACGGCTGGGCATAGCGCGGACCTTTCAGAATTTGCGCCTGTTCCGCAATCTTTCGGTCAGAAGGAATATCGAGGTCGCCGAGATCCATGCACGAGACAAGGGTGCAAGCGACCCTGCCCTGATCGAAGATGCCATTGATCGCTTCGGCCTGCGCAGTTCTCTTGAAGAGGCACCGGGCAGTTTACCCTACGGACAGATGCGACGACTGGAGATCGTACGTGCTCTGGCCCTGCGTCCCAAGGTGTTGATGCTGGACGAACCGGCGGCTGGCATGAACTCTGAAGAAACCGGTGCACTTTTTGAAAACCTGACCTGGCTGCGCGAAAGACATCCGTGCGCCATTGTCCTTATTGAACACGATCTGACATTCATCATGTCTGCTTGCGAGAAGCTGACAGTCATGAATATGGGCAGCCTGCTGGCCTCCGGGTTGCCGCAAGATGTCACGAAAAATCAGGAGGTCATCAATGCCTATCTAGGGCAAGGCAACAAAGACCAACAGGAGCGGAACAAATGAAAAAACGACACATTATAAAAACACTCATGCTTTCCACAGCAATGTCGATGGGCTTCATGACAGCGGGAGCGCTGGCTGAAGACGTGATCAAAATCGGATTGCCGGTGCCTTTGACCGGTGATTTTGCAGCCTATAATGAAGTGGACGGCGCGCGCTGCATGGCCGAGATGATCAACCGTGAAGGCGGTGTCGATGGCAAGAAGTTCGAGCTGCTCATTCAGGATACGGGCTCCGATACGCAGACCGCGATTTCCCTGACCGAGAAATTCCTCGGCGAAGGCATTGTTGCCCTGGGCACCATTCCTTTTTCCGACACCATGATTCCTGTGGCGCAAATCGCCGGCGCACAGGGCGTTTCGGTTATCCAATCGCAAAGCACACAGGTTGAAATGCATAGCGGTGTGGTTGACAATTTTCTCACCAATGTCGCGCCCGATCCCTACACAGCAGCCGCAGCCGCGAATTACGCGCTTTCACAGGGCGTCAAGAATGTCGCTATCTTTACCTCTGATGAAGGCGGTTCATGGTCAGCAAGGACTCCGCAATGGTTTGCCGAAGTGATCGAGGCAAATGGCGGCACGCTACAGACCACCTTGAACTACAGTTCCGGCACCACGGACTGGAGCCCGCAGATCGCTGAACTCAAGGCGCTCGATCCCGCACCGGACGCCGTTTATATTTCCTGGGCAATGCCGGATATCGGTATTTTGATCCGGCAGATGCGCTCTGCCGGCCTTGATGCCTGGGTTGTCGGTTCCGACGGCTTCGACGATCCGTCATTGGACGCCCTGGCAGGTGATGACCCGACCGTTCTGGACAAGGTGTTCTTCGGCACTTTGGCACCTGCCGTGCCCGGCAGCCGCATCGACGAATTCCAGAAGCAATGCGCCGAGATAGACATGAAGGTAAGCGGTCTCTTTCCCTCGCTTGGTGCTGACATGATCAAGATCGTTGCCTATGGCGTCAAAGCCTCCGGCTCCATTGATCCGGTGGCTATTCGTGAAGCCATCCGTAGCGCCAAGGAAATCCCGGTCATGTCGGTGGAAACCATCACCTTTGACGGCACAAACAGCTACGCGCTGCGTGAGATTCCGGTTATCGGATTCAAGGATGGCAAACGCGTTGTTCTAAGCCAGGAAATTCCGGCCAATGTGCCAACCTGGCCATAAGGCGCAATGACAACACCTCCCCCGGGATCATCCCCCGGGGGAAACCACCTTCGGAATGGAAACCATGCTGCAGATCGAATCGTTGAAGGTATTCCATGGCCCCATTGAGGCCGTGCACGGAATCGACATCAATGTCCCCGAGGGCAAATGCGTGACCCTTCTGGGGACAAATGGAGCTGGGAAGACGTCGACACTGTCGTCGATCACCGGCACAGCCCGCGCGACTGGCACGATCCGCCTTGACGGCGAGGATATTTCACGGCTCTCGATCGAAGAGCGTTGCAAACTGGGTATCGCCCTTTCTCCGGAAGGACGACGCATCTTCGCCAATCTGACCGTTTATGACAATTTGATCATGGGTGGCGCCACCCGGCGCGACAAGAAACAGCTGACCGCCGATATCGCCGCATGGTTCGTCCAATTTCCGGTGCTTGGCGAAAGAAGCAGCCAACGGGCCGGAACATTGTCAGGTGGAGAACAGCAGATGCTGGCAATCGCCCGCGCGCTTGTATCAAATCCCCGAATTCTGTTGCTGGATGAGCCCTCTCTTGGCCTTGCACCGCAGATCACTGCAAAAATATTTGAAATCATACGGGACCTGAAAACACTTGGCATGACAATTTTGCTGGTCGAACAAAACGCCAGCGCGGCCATCGAGGTTTCGGACTATGTGTATGTGCTGAACACCGGAACAATCTCCAGTCACGGCGACGCCAGCAAATTTGGCGACGGCACAAAACTGGTTGATGAGCTGACAGGAGTGCACCGCTGATGGATTATGTCATCCAGCAAGTCCTTAATGCGCTGAGTTTTGGTGCGGAATATGCCTTGATCGCATTGGGTCTGGCGATTGTCTTTTCCATCATGGGGCTGGTCAATTTCGCCCATGGTGAGGTTATCGCATTTGGCGGCTACTCCATGATCATTGTCGCAACCCTTTTGACGGCAAATCCGTGGGTATTGATGATTGGTGTCCTTGCCTTCTGCGTTTTGGCCTCTGTCGTTCTGGAGCGCGTTGCGTTCCGAACGGTACGCCGCGCCGATTTGACCACCGGGCTTTTGACCGCATTCGGCGTCAGCATTGTCTTGCAGAACCTGTTTTTGCTGCTTGGCTCCCCGCGCCCGATGGCCGCGACCCAGTTCATCTTTCTTGACCAGACTCTGACATTAGGCAACATCCGTGTATCGTCACTGCAAATCTATGAAACGGGCGCAACCATTATAGCAATTGGTTTGCTGATGCTTTTTCTGCGCAAGACAACGCTTGGTGTCGCCATGCGTGCAGCGGCTCTGGATTTTGAAATGGTGCGTCTGTGCGGTATTCGCGCCAACCGGGTTATCGCCGGTGCCTTCGCCATCTCCGGCTTGCTGGCAGGACTGGCCTGCATCTTCATCATGGCAAGGCGCGGCAGCGTAGCGCCGCATATGGGTTTCGACCCGGTTCTTACAGCCTTTGTCGCCTGCGTGATTGGCGGATTTGGCAGTCTGCCGGGCGCAGTCCTTGGTGGGTTTCTGCTGGGCATTACCGAAGTCGCCGTCCTGGTTCTTCTGCCCCAAAGCTATGGCGGGATGGCACAGGCTGCCGTCTTTACACTCGTTGCACTTATCCTCATCTGGAGACCGGATGGCATCCTGTCGCCCGCTTTGGATAAAGGAGACAAGATCTGATGAACTGGTCCCTCAACAAAAGTCAGCGGGACGGCTTGATCGGCAGTGCCGTTCTCAGCCTCATCATACTGGCGCTTGTCGGTGCCTATTACATCTGGGGTGAGAGTTACCAGGCGCGCATTCTCTATGCCACATTCGTCAACCTCCTCGTGGTCGTCGGTTTGCAGGTCTTCATGGGCAACGCCAATATCACCAGTTTCTCCCACTCGGCCTTCATGGGCATTGCGGCCTATGTCGCCGCCATCTGCGTCACTCCGGCTGCGATGAAAGCAATTTCATTGCCCCTTGCCCCCTGGGGGCTGAATGCATTTGAATTATCCCCCATCGTCTCCGCGCTTCTCGCTCTCGGCATCACAGGTGTTCTGGGCCTTCTTACCGGCCTGTTCATAGCGCGCCTGACCGGTGTCGGTGTCACCATCGTCAGCATCGCCATTCTCGTTATCGTGCATTCGATTTTTCTGCACAGGACAGACATTTTCAAAGGCAATCAGGCCTTTTTCGGAATCCCCAAGATCTTTGATCTGCCGCATATCACCATCCTGGTTATCGTCGCCATATTCGTGGCGCGGCTGTTTCGCGAGAGCGCACTCGGCGTGCAACTGCGTGCCTGCGCCGATGATGAAGTTGGTGCAAGGGCCATGGGTGTCAACGTTTATCGCATCAGGCTCATTGCCTGGGTGGTGGGCACATTGTTTTTTGCCACAGCAGGCATAGCCTACGCCTTTTTCCTCGGCACGATTTCGGCACGGCCATTCTATTTCAACTTCGTATTCCTGACCGTCGCCATGCTGATCCTGGGCGGATTGCGCAGTGTGACCGGTGCCGTGTTTGGCACATTGTTGATCACGATCGGCCTGGAAATTGTGCGCTGGCTTGAAACGGGCCCGACGCTGCTGTCGATAAAACTTCCCCAGATGCTTGGCTTGTCAGGTCTGCTCCTGGGGGTGGTCATCGTCGCCGTCATGGCGTTTCTACCAAATGGAATCATGGGGAATAGCGAAATCGAAGAGGTCCTCAAACGAAAAACATGAAATGGAGTAAACGGCCATGGTCTGCAATCATACGATACACAAGCACCACCATCACTTTGGCTGGGACAATTCTCTTGCACCCGCACTCAGTGTCACGCCGGGCCAGACCATAGCCATCGAAACGATCGATGCATCTGGCGGCCAACTTCACGCAGGCTCAACACTCGATGATCTGCGCGCGCTGAAATTCGAGCAGGTCAACCCCGTGACCGGCCCAATTCATATTGACGGTGCAGAGCCCGGTGATGCAGTGGCCATCACCTTTCTCGATTTCCACCCGTCTGGTTGGGGCTGGACGGCGAACATTCCGGGGTTTGGCCTGCTGGCGGATGACTTCCCGGATCCGGCATTGCATATCTGGAACTATGAAAAGAACCTGATGCGGCCGGCCGCCTTTTCACCCATGGGTCAGGTTGCGCTCAAACCCTTTGTCGGAACCATTGGTTTGGCACTGGCTGAAACCGGCCTGCATAGTGTGGTTCCGCCCCGTCGAGTCGGCGGCAATCTGGACATTCGCGACAATTGCAGGGGGTCTACGCTCTATCTACCGGTCGAGGTGGCGGGTGGACTGCTTTCACTGGGCGATACCCATGCGGCCCAGGGAGACGGTGAAGTCTGCGGCACAGCCATTGAAAGTCCGATGGACGTGGAAATCAGGATCGACCTGATCAAGAATGCCAATTTTGCATTTCCGCGTCTGGAAACGGACGGACCTGTCACCAATCATATCGATGGCAAAGGCTATCGCGTTACCACAGGCATTGGCCCCGATCTCATGCAAGCCGCCCGTGATGCTGTGCGACAGATGATCGATTGGATATGCGCCACAAGCAAGGTATCAGCGGTCGACGCCTATATGCTGACAAGTGTAGCCGGTGATCTTCGCATCTCGGAAATCGTCGATATGCCCAATTGGGTGGTTTCGTTCTATTTTCCCAAATCCGTTCTGGACTGAACGCCCTGCGGGATGTGGTCAGTTGCCGCCTTTGGTCAGCATATTTTCCGCCAGCGCCATGGCGGTGCGCCGATCAGCCTCGTCGGCAATTGAAAACGCTTCTTCCTGGATTGACCTGATCCAGTCGCGATCACCGGATCTGGAGCGTTCCAGAGCCACCGTCATATAGGCAAGACCACGCACTGTGTGGCCTTCCTGAAAAATCGTGTCACCAAACAGCGCTGCAGCACCCGGATGACCGGATTTTCGGGCCCTGTTGAGCCATTTCTTGGCCTGACGGGGATTGCGTCTGCCACCCTCGCCGACCCGGACGCTCCAAGCGAAATATGGAACAGACAGGTTGAGGTTTCCTAGCCAGCGGCGTCACACCAAAAGCCGTAGCCAGATCAGTAACCTGCCTGCGTGAACACAGCACTGCCGGGATGACTGTTTGATCCGCGCGACGCCATCGATACCAAATGACAAGGGCACCATCAGTTGTTGATCGCGTCATCAATCGGCACAGCCGGTCGTTTTTCGTCATTATCTGCGTCATCTGCGTCGTTCCGATTGCTTGCACCGACGGGTACGCGCATTGCAAGATAAATTAATCCTGACCAAACCTAAGCAGCGAGAACCAATGAGTGTGTACTTCTACCAACGACCAGATCATCCGGTCACTTCAGTTGTCGATTTTCACACCAGCATTCTCATCGCTGGCCGCCGGAGGGCTTTTCCTCCAGATATTTGCCGACAACGCCTTTTCGTGGCCGATCGCGAATAGGCGACGCATATATTCAGTGTTGAACGGATCCTTGAGGTCGTAAGGAACAACCTCATCGAGGTAAGTAAGGTTGAAATTGACTCCCAATCGCTGCGTCAAAGTATATGTCGCATTGACGGTAGCCCGTGCATGAGTCTTGACCAATGTTGAATAGGCCCTGCCGGCGATCGCCATCGTCGTTGGTCTCACTGTCTCGAACTCCGGTTCCAGCATGCTATTGAGAATGATGTAGAGATCAACATTTTTTGCCCTGACCGGTGGTTTCCCCTGGTTCGAAGCCAGAAGGGATTCGGGGGCCGTGAACAATTGTGTGGTAACGCCACCGTCGGAATGCATCTCCTCAAACCGTTTTCCATTCACTGTCACGTCAATCATCACTGGCGGGAATAATGCCGGGATGCTTGCGGAGGCTATGAGTACCTTGCGAAATAGAGCCAGTGCCTGCGGGTGGCCGCTTGCCGCGATTGCACCCATATCCCATATGACGGTTCGTTGTGCATCCAGATTTGTTGTGGCAACAAAAAAGCGACGCCCCTTTGCATGTTCTACCGTGATTTGCTGGAGCATTTCGTGGGTAGCATAGCGTTCCACTAGACTCCGCAATGGTAGGGGATCAGAAAGGGCTGACCCCATAAGCGCAAGGATCGGTCGCGGCCTGAAAAGCGTTTCGGCAATCCCGCTCGTGTACAATTCGGCAAGAGCAGGATCGTAGGAAGATCCGAGAAATGCGAATGGCGCAATGAGCGCTCCGGTACTTACACCGCTCACAATATCGAATATTGGCCTGGTTCCTGCCATTGTCCACCCGGTCAGAATCCCGGCGCCAAAAGCGCCCCCAGAACCACCCCCCGAAAGCACCAGATAACTGATCTGGCCAGCTTTCACTGGCAGTATGGGCATGGATTTACGCGGACCAAGCTTGTTTGAAGGACCGTCACCCCAAAATCTGATACCGGTAAAGCCCTGAATCTCAACGGCACTCTGATCCGCTTCTGCAACCGCCGTACGGGGCAGTGTCGCGCATCCATTCATGAAAACCAATAGGATGAGTATGAACAGATCGACACGCGAAGACCCACTCATAGAGATCTTCCTGTCTTTTGGTTGCGCAAAGAACAAACTCATTCAAAAACCTCATGCCTGTGCGGTGGTAATTGGTTTTTCGCCAATAAAAACAATAATGCGTTCGCTACAGGCAACAAAGCCCATTTATCGCGACACAGTTGACGTCGTGTCGAAGTGCTGGATTCTTTAGAAGAGACGCAAGGATAATCTGCACCAGTCGCCTGCCCGACAGCGGCGCGTTTCATGTCTGAGACGCCGCCCGACCCGCACGAGCAAACCCCAACTCGGCGAGAATTACATAAAGCGCCGGAAGCACCAGCAGCACCAGCGTGGTCGAGGTCAGGAGCCCGAATACCACCGATATTACCAGCGGCTTGAGCGTCTGTGCCTGGGTCGAGGTTTCGAGCAACAGCGGCGCCATACCGAGGATCGTGGTCGTGACCGACACGAAGATTGGCCGGAATCGCGCCCGCACGGCCAGTCCCGCGGCCTCGGTCACGGTTATCTTGGGACCGACTTTGTCCTTGATCACCTCAATCAGCAAAATGGCGTTGTTTACGACGATCCCGGCCAGCGAGGCCGCTCCCACCAGCGAGGGCATCGAAATATTGTACCCCATGATCGCATGGCCCCAGATCACCCCGAGAAATGCCAGCGGGATGGTCAACATGACAATCACCGGTTCGACATAGCTGCGGAACTGAAACGACAAAACGAGATATATGCCGACAAGGCCGATCAGAAAACCGACCATGATCGAACTGACGGTTTCTGCGGAATTGGCGGCCTGACCGAGAATTTCGAAGCGCAAACCCGGCGTCACCGCAATCAGATCCGGCAGAAAACCCTTGACCAAATGCGCTGTGATCGCATCGGCATTGCCATAGCGACCATCGACATCGGCCTGCACGGTGACGGTGCGTAAGCCATCCACCTGGGTGATGCTGCCCCAGCCGCGAGCTTCCTTCCAATCGGCAACCGTGGCCAATGGGACTCCCGTGCCATCCGGCAAGGTAATGGTAAAATTTTCCAGATCGGTCCGGCTGTCACGGTCTTCCTGTGACAGAATGACCTCGATTTCTCGGGTGATATCGCCCTGCCGCACGTCGACAAGCCGAGTGCCCAGATAAGCCGCGCTGATCTGACCGGCGACATCTGCGGAGGTCAATCCCAAAGGGCGTGCCCCCGGTGCCAATTGAAACCGCAGTTCGGTCTTTCCGGGGCGCATATCAACCATTGTATTGCGCACACCCTCATAGCTTTCCAGCTCGTTCCGCGTGATTGCACCTACCGCCAGCAACACATCCAGATCCGGATGCGACAAGCGCAATTCGACGGCGATCCCCTGCGGACCGATGCCGGGTTCGGCCACGATCAACGATATCACGCCGGGCAGCGGTTCAGCCTCTTCGCGCCAGGCTGAAATAATCTCGTCCAATGTCGTGTTTCTAATCTCTGCATTCAGCAGGTCGGCTGAAACTGTGGCCAGATGTGCTCCGCTTTCGGACGCCGAGACATTGTAATTGAACCGGGAAATCGTGCGCTGAACAAGTGCCTGGCCGTCCGGCTGATCCGGCGAGAATCGTTCACTGACCCGCGCCAACGCCGTTTCGACCTTTTTCACCACGGCTTCTGTCCGGGCCAGCGGTGTGCCCTGGGCGAGCATGATACGTGCTTCCAGCACATCGCCATCGATCTCCGGCATTGCTTCTCGCTTGACCAAACCGCCGGCCATCGCGCCAGCTGTCAGTATCAGAGCACCGATCGAAAGCCCGACCACCACATATCGCCAGCCTATCGCCTGATCGGCAATACGCCCGACCCATCGGTCGCGGAGCACATTGAATCCGGCATCAAATTTCAGGCGGAACCGCGAGGGTGGCTTTGCACTGCCGGACAGTCCCTGCTTGAGATGGTGCGGCAAGATCAAGAAGGCCTCTACCAGACTGGCCGCCAGCGCAGCAAGCAACACCACCGGCAGAACCTCAAGCACTTTGCCAAGATCGCCGGAAAGGAACGAGAGCGGTGCAAAAACAGCAACCGTTGTCAGGAAGGATGAAAGTACGCCCGGCGTAACCGCCATCACACCGCTTGTAACGGAATCGAGATTGTTACCAGTCTCGGCGGCTGCGGTGGCAATGGAATCGGAAATCACAATGGAATCATCCATGACAATGCCGATTGCCATCAGCAAGGCGACCAAGGTTATCATGTTCACCGAAAGCCCAGATAGCGCCATCCAGACAAAAGCGCCGAGAAATGCCACGGGCAATCCCATGGCGACCCAGATCGCGTAGCCTGGACGGAAGAACAGGCTCATCACCAGGATCACCAGCACCAGCCCGATGGCACCGTTGCTGACCAGCATCGCCAACCGATCCCGGATAATCGAGGTCACGTCCTGCACCACTTCAACGCGTATCGTCGGCGGCAGTTTGGCATTTTCTTGCCCAACCATCTCCTTGACCGAGTCCAGCGCGCGCAGGGCGTCAGCATTGAGCGATTTGTGCACGCCCAGCAGCATCGCCCGGGTACCGTTGATCTGCGCCCGCTCCTCGGCGGGTCTGTAATGGTCGCTTATCTGCGCGATTTCACCCAGTGTCAGGGTGGCACCGTTGGTCAAAGTCAGCACCGGGATCGCTGCAAGCTCCGGTGCGCTGCGCCGCTCTTCGGTAAAGCGCAGGCTCAGATCCGCCTCCGAGGTTTCAAGTGTACCAAGCGGACGGTCAAGACTTTGTGTGCCGAGAATGCCGGCCAGGGTCTCAGCAGTCAGTCCGTGCTGAGCCATTACAGCACGCGGCACTTCAATACGCAGTTGACGATCTCCGAAACCCGACGTGACGACCCTGGCTACATCTGGAAGGGTCGAGATCCGATCCGAGAGGGCGGAGGCGAAAAGCTCCAGTTCACGCGCCGGAAGTTCGCCCGAAACCGCAACCGATGTTACCAGGTCGGTCCGGTGCAGTTCGCGCACAACCGCAGGGTCGGCGCGTGCAGGAAAACTGTCGATGGCGCCAACTTCCGTGCGCACTTCGTTGACAAAACGCAGCGCGTCGCCCCCTGTTATCAGCGTAGCGACAGCGCGAGCATTGCTGTCCTGGGCAATGCAAACAACTTCTTCCAGCCCATCGACGGACTGCAACGCGTCCCACAGTGGACGACAAATCGCGGTTTCCACGTCCTGCGCTGTGGCGCCACGATAGACGATGGAAATTTCCGCTTCGACGGGGCGAAAATCTGGAAAAGTCTCCCGCTTCAAGGTCGGAAACGCGAACAACCCGGCGGCGATGAAGAGCAGGAGCAGCAGATTCGAGGCCGTCGGATGGGCGGCAAACCAACGAATCATGGTTTTTCCTCGATCGGCAACAGCTTGGCACCAGGAATTGCCGGCGTAATGTCATCAAGCAACAGACGGTCACCCGCTCTCAAGCCATCTGAAATCACCACGAGACCATCCTGCCGAAAAGCCTCGATCACCGGGCGCAATTCAAGCTGATCCTGGGTATCGGCAAGATAGACCTGATCGCCGTGCAGCGCCGTTTCCGGGATGACCACAGAGCCGGCAATGGTACGACCGGTCAGGGTGACCTCGACCTGCATGTTGGGCAACAGCGGCGGACGTAACGGCGGATTGGAATCGCCGTAGGGATCGTCAACTGTAACCACAATGGGTACTGTCCGCGCCCGCGCATCCAGTGTACCCTCGACGCGGGTCAGGGTGGCACCCCACGTTTGTGTGGGGTCGGACACCAGCCGCACCACAACCTCTATCCGGCTGGATGGACCCTTGCGGATCGCTGCCAACGTATCCTCGACCAGTTCGGTCCCGTATAACAGGCGTCGGAACACGGCAAAAGGCAATTGCACGACCACGTCAACCCGGGCCACACCGTCCGCCGTCACCAGCATCTGACCAACATTGACATATTGAAACCGTTCGACGGTCACCGAGGTGACCCGCACATCATAGGGTGTGATGATGGAGGTATGATCCAGGTCGCGCTGATTTCGGGCTAAAGCAGCTTTAGTGCGGTCGATCTGCGCTGCAAGCGCGGCGCGGCGCGGTGCAATCAGGGCAAGCGTATTTTTCAGTTCAACGACACTGCGCCGGGCCAGAAGCGTTGCACGCTCGGCCTCATCGACGCGGGTCTGCGCCGTCACTCCTTTTGCAAGAAGATCGCGGTTGCGCGAAAGTTCCGTTTCCGACAGTGCCAGTCGTGCTTCTTCCAGATTCAGAATTCGGCTTGTGTTTTGTTCTTCCGCGTCGATCTGCATTGATTCGGAGGCAAAGGCGGCGAGATCTGCTTCCGCCTGAACGATGGCCAGCCGGTAATCGGCCGGATCGATTTCAAGCACTTTGGTGCCGCTGGCAATCACTTTGCCGCTGTCCAAATCGGGATGGCGCCAGATCACCTGGCCCTTGACCTCGGATACCGCCGACCAGGATTCTGCCGCGTCCACATCGCCCCAACCACGAGCCACAGGGGCGATGGCGACCGGTTGGAGCGAAACCGTGCGCACCGTTTGGCCCACCAAAGAATCTTCCAATCGTGCTGGCCCCTCCGCCTGACTGATGAAGATGGCGGCAACGACTATTCCCAGCACGACCGGTGGGAGAAACCAGAAAGCGGAACTGCGGTGCAAGAGCGGTCTCCTTTTCAATCAGGTCTCTGTGCGCAGAAACCTCCGGCGTCATTGGTTGAAGCAGTCCGGCTTCAGCTTTGGACGCTTCTGTTTTCAGGCCTCGTGGTTACGCACGCCCAGGCAGCCAGGAACCAGAATGCGAAGCGTATCACGAGTGCAACCATGGTTCGCAATTCCCATTCCTGGCCACCGGCGATGCTTACAAGAAAGCTCGCGAACAGCACGGCCAATGCGACGGCCAGAGCGCTGGCCAGCATCTTGCCGAAACGGCGCCCCTGAAAGATGCCGATTCCAGCGGCGATATAGACGGCGCCTGACAGGAAATTGAACCAAAGCACAAAGGGCACAAACCGCCCCGCCGCGACACGTGCCGCGTCAGGTCCGAACAGCACCATTCCGCCAGACCACAGTGTCAACGCACCAAATGCGATTGCCACTGCACCAATCAGTCGATTGCGTGTCATTTCCGTTACCTCCGACATCGTCGTTTAAAATACGAAAGAGTCAACGCGGCGATACAAAACCACTTTCCGGCACCGTCGCCGCTCGCGGTCTTGTTTTGCCCTGCGTCACTTGCTGACCTGCAGAATCATCCCTTCCGAATTGCGGAAAGAGCCGTCACCGAGATCCTCGAAGCCGGTGCAGGTTTTTCCGCGCTTCGGTCCTTTTGTCATCATCATGCAGAGCCCATCACCCACAAAAGCCCAAGTGCCTGCGCCAGCGATAAATGCCGCTTTCATCTCCACACTTCCATCGGAATTGTAACGCAGCCGCACGGTCACACCTTTACGGTGGCCGATCAGATTTTTGTCAACAATCTGATCGGCAATCTGTGCCTGCGTCAACGTTTTGGCCAAGGCTGGAACAGCAGCAAACATGCCCACAGTCAGTAACAAAATACTGGAAAATTTGACGACGTAGCACATTGCGGCATCCCTGAATAAAACAAATTTGGATTTTCTGTTTGCCATATATGTAATAGCTTACTCACTTTGTAAAGCGCGTTTTTCTCCATAAATTGTCAATTTTTTGAATAATCGGTAGGAAAACGGTTTAAATTTCTGAAAAAATCAATTAGAAAGTATGTGGTCACATTTTTTATAGGTCGCTCCAATGCCCCGCGCAAAATATCTACCAACCAAAGAACGACGCAACGAAGCTGTCGAGGCGGTCATAGAGCTTGCTGCTGCAAAAAATCCTGAGGACATCACCACAACAGCCATTGCGGGGCGGATGAAACTCAGTCAGGGCGCTCTGTTCAGACATTTCCCGACCAAGGACGCCATCTGGCGCGATGTGATAAACTGGGTTTCAAATCGCCTATTTGAACGCATCGACAAAGTGGCCGGCGGCGAATCTGATCCGGCCGCCGCGTTGGAGGCAACCTTCATGGCGCATATTGCTTTCGTGGCCGAACACCCGGGTGTGCCGCGAATTTTAATGGGACAACTCCAACGCGCCGGGGCAACTCCGGCCAAGCAGGCGGCGCATGCCCTGACCTCGAATTATACCACCCGGCTCCGCCGCATATTGGCGGCAGGCAGAAGTTCTGGCAAACTGCCGAGCGACCTCGACGAGGCGGCGGCGGCAACCCTTTTTCTCGGCATGATCCAGGGCCTGGTGGTGCAGGCGCTCATCAGCGGCGATCAGGACCAGATGCGGGCCGACGCGCCGCGGGTCTTCGCGATCTACCGCGCAGGCCTCATGCATGATGCCGCGAAGCCAGAGGAGAGAAAATGCATCTGAACGTTCGAGGCACGGCCTTGGGGCAACACCGAGATCAACGCCTTCTCATCGATTGCGGCATGTCACAACATACCGGCATTCGTTCCTATGGCTCGGGGACACGTTCTGGCAATAGGCAATCAACTTCTGCGGCTTGATTGAGGAAGGTTTGATTTCGACGGCTGAGAAAGCTTTGCTGATCCTCGTTGAAACTCTTGGAAAAGATAACCGCGCGACAGGAATACGATCGCTGTCGGCCACCTGAATGCTGTCGTCAGGCACTATTCCGATAACCGCGACCACAGCAGGTTCACAAGGAGACGAAACTGATGTCACGCAAGATTTCCGTCTGGATTATTGTAATCGCGCTTGCTGGGCTGCTGAGCTTCGGTGCCTGGACTGTTCTGCTGAAACCATCTGGCCTGCCACCCGAAGGCTTTGCACGCAGCAACGGCCGGATTGAAGCAGATCTGATCGATATATCGCCGAGGTTGTCGGGACGGGTGGCGGAAATTCGGGTTCGTGAGGGCGATCTGGTACATCATGGTGACGTTTTGGCGATTATGGATACGGCGGAACTGCGCGCCCAACTGGCCCGTTCCGATGCGGCGGTAGCCAGCGCAAAAGCCGGCGTTGGTGTCGCTGCAGCCCATGTGGTCGAAGCCCGTGCTCGGCTGGCCCTGGCGCAAAGTGAGCAGACCCGCGCTGAGACACTGAGCGAGCGCAATGTCGGCTCGCTCCAGAATCGAGAAATTCGGCGCACCGAAACGCAGGTGGCTGAAGCTGCATTGACCGCTGCTCAGGCAACCCAACACGCACAGGAACGCACAGTCGATGCGGAGGCGGCTTCCCGGGCCGAGATTGCGGCGCGCATTGAGGATGCAACGCTTTATGCAAGTGGTGCTGCGCGGATACTATACCGATTGGCGCAACCGGGCGAGGTGTTGGGCAGTGGTGGAAAGATTCTGACGCTTGTCAGCCTCGAAAATGTCTATATGGAATTCTTCCTGCCCGCGAGCGAAGCGCCCCGCGTTCGCCTCGGGGACGAAGCCCGCATCGTGGCCGATATCATGCCCGATATGACAATCCCGGCAACAGTGATATTTGTCTCGCCGCAGGCTCAGTTCACACCCAAACAGGTGGAAACCCTGACTGAGCGCGAAAATCTGATGTTTCGTCTACGCGTGCGAATTCCGCCCGAATGGGTGGCCTCGCGCATCGATCAGGTGAAAACCGGAGTGCGCGGTCTCGCCTGGGTCCGGCTGGCGCGGGCAGACGGCAGTCTGCCTGAATGGCCCGCCGGCTTGACCCCGCCGCTTGCCACGACGTTGCCCGCGTCTCCAGAACCACGGAAAACGCCATGACCACTCAAAGCAAGCCTGGACAGACCGATCCCGTCGCTCGGCTTGAGCAGGTCGGTCACCAGTTCGGCAAAGTGAAGGCGCTGGACGGCCTGAACCTTGTCGTCCCGGCTGGGCGGATGATCGGGTTGATCGGTCCCGATGGCGTAGGCAAATCGACGCTCATGGGGCTGATCGCCGGCGCAAAACGGATTCAAGAAGGCACAGTCAGGACTCTGGGCGGGAGCATGGCCGATACGCGTCACCGCAATGCCATTGGTGGACGCATCGCCTACATGCCACAAGGGCTGGGGCGCAACCTCTACCATGACCTGTCGTTACGCGAGAATCTGGAATTTTTCGGCAAGCTCTTTGGATTGAACCGGGTCGAACGCACCCGGCGCATCGACCGTCTCACTCGAGCCACTGGGCTGCACCCCTTTTTGGAGCGCCCGGCAGGCAAGCTTTCCGGGGGCATGAAACAGAAGCTCGGCCTATGTTCGGCATTGATCCACGATCCCGATTTCCTGCTTCTGGATGAGCCAACGACAGGAGTCGATCCACTGTCGCGACGTCAGTTCTGGGACCTGATCGACGCAATCCGCGTCGATCGACCTCAGATGAGCGTATTGGTTTCCACCGCCTATATGGAGGAAGCCGCGCGATTTGATCATCTGGTTGCGATGAACGGCGGCCGCGTTCTGGCCAAGGCCAGCCCCGCCGATCTGATGCTACAGACCGCGACTACTTCAGTCGGCGCGGCATATGTTGCGCTGTTGCAGGCGGATGTGGACGCAGTGTCCGACAGCCCCGCCAATGCCCATGCCGTCCCATCCAGAGCGGAAACAGCCGCACCGACAGATAAACCTACTCCCCTACCCCCACCCGAGGAACCTGCAATACGGGCACGGAACCTGACCCGACGCTTTGGCGACTTCACCGCCGTTGACAGCGTCAATTTCGACATCGCCCGCGGCGAGATATTCGGCTTTCTCGGCTCCAATGGCTGCGGCAAAACCACCACAATGAAAATACTGACTGGGCTTTTGCCAGCTACCGAAGGCGAGGCATGGATATTCGGCCGCCCTGTCGACGCTCAGGACCCGCAAGCCCGCCGCCGCGTCGGTTTTATGTCGCAGGCGTTTTCTCTTTATGGCGAGTTAAGCGTTCGTGAAAACCTGTTGTTACACGCAAGACTGTTTCACTTGGGACGGGCACTTACAAATCAACGCATGTTGGATCTGGTGCCACGTTTTGAACTTGAAGAATATCTCGAACAGCGAGCCGATGCTTTGCCTCTGGGCCTGCGCCAACGGCTTTCATTGGCGGTGGCGGTAATTCATGCGCCCGAAATCCTGATCCTCGATGAACCGACATCCGGCGTCGATCCGCAGGCGCGTGATGATTTCTGGAAGCTTTTGCTCGATCTGTCGCGAAACGATCAGGTCACGATCTTTGTCTCAACCCATTTCATGGACGAGGCAATGCGCTGCGATCGAATTTCGCTGATGCATGCGGGAAAGGTGCTTGTTACGGACAGTCCTGACGCAATCATCGCCTCACGCAAAGCAACGTCGCTGGAAGAAGCATTCATCGCCTATATTTCGGCGAAAATTCCGACTGAACCTGCCAGCGCCACTTCGCTCGTTTCCACATCCAATAGTCTCGACAATGCGAGTGGCTTCAGTCTGCGCCGCTTGTGGGCCTACACCACGCGCGAGGCGATGCAGGTCCGGCGCGATCCGGTGCGGCTTGCCTTTGCCTTTCTGGGCACCGCCATGCTGTTGTTGATCATGTCATTCGGCATTTCGCAGGAGGTGCGCAATATCCCCTTCGCAGCCCTGGATCAGGACCGCAGCGCTGAAAGCCGGGCCTATCTTTCTGCATTTGAAGACTCCCATTGGTTTTTGACCAGAGCGCCGATCCTCGATTCAAATGCGCTGGAACAGCGGATGGCCAGTGGCGAACTGACGCTGGCGTTGCAGATCCCGCCCGGTTTTGGCGCGGATTTGCGGCGCGGTGTCGGGACCGAGGTTGCCGCACGGATTGATGGCGCCGATACCACGCGGGCCGGCACCGTGGAAAGTTATGTACAGGGCAATCACGAGTCGGTTCTGGCAGATGCAGGAGGTGCTGCACCCGCACTGGCCATGCTGGCGCAGGACAACTCGGGACCCGTGCAGGTGATCCCGCGCTTTCGCTACAATCCGGCTATGGAAAGCCTGCCCTCCATCGGTCCTTCGATCCCACCGCTATTGTTGCTCCTGTTCCCTGCCATCCTGATGGCTGTCAGCGTGGCACGCGAGAAAGAGATCGGAACAATCACCAATTTCTATGTCACCCCGACAGGACGTGCAGAATTCCTGATCGGCAAGCAATTGGTTTACATCGGCATCACACTTTTGAACTTTGCAATCCTGACGGCACTGGTGGTGCTGGTGCTGGGAGTACCATTGCAAGGCAATCCGCTGGTTTTGCTCCTTGCCGCACTGATGTATTCCGTTGCGGCGACCGGGTTTGGTCTTCTGGTCTCGATGATGTCCTCCACGCAAGTCACGGCTGTTTTTGCCAGCACCATCCTGTCAGTGATGCCGACATTGCAGTTTTCCGGCATGATGACTCCGGTTTCGTCGCTGGAGGGACCAGCACGGATACTGGGCAGCCTTTGGCCGACCACCTGGTACATGGCGGTCAGCGTCGGCACCTTCACCAAGGGATTGGGGCTGGCGGATCTTTCGGGGGCGTTGATTCGACTGGCGGTCTTTGGACCTGTGTTTACCGGATTGGCCATCCTGCTCCTGCGCAAACAGGAGAAGTGAAATGCAGCGCGTGGAAAACATCTTCTGGCTCGTCGGCAAAGAGCTGAAAAGCGTTCTGGGCGACCCGGTGATGATTATCCTGATACTTTGGTCTTTCGTCGCGGCAGTGATGCTCGAGGCCAGCGGTGCAGGTGATACGGTGCGCAACGCGGCCATAGCCATCGTGGACGAGGACCGCTCTCCCCTAACAAGACAGATCGAAGCGGCATTGTTGCCCCCTTGGTTCCAGGCCCCTGTCGCCATGACCGCCAATCAGGCCAGTGCCGCGATGGACCGTGGAGAGATCATGTTCGCGCTGGACTTCCCGCCGGACTTTGCTGCGGGTACGATCACTGGAAAGACCCCGGTAGCGCAACTTCTGGTCGATGCAACGGCGGTGTCACAGGCCCAGCTTGGCTCCGATTACCTCCGCAACATCGTGCTATCCGAAGCACGCGCGTTTCTAACGGGCAGACCGGACAGCACCACGCCGCAACTCAGGTTGGAGTTGCGCCGCGCATTCAACCCCAACGGCAATCCGGTCTGGTTCAAGGCAATGTCATCGCTGCTCAACCAATTGTCGCTGCTCACCATTGCGCTAACCGGGGCCGCGATGCTGCGCGAACGCGAACATGGGACAATAGAACATCTCATGGTCATGCCACTGACGCCGGTTGAAGTGGCTATTTCCAAGGTTCTGGCAACCATCGTCGTGGTGCTGGTGGCCTTCATCGGCTCTCTGCTGTTTGTCGTGCAGGGGATACTGCAGGTTCCAGTTGCAGGATCGCTGCCGCTTTTGGTGGCAGGTGCAGCAGTTTACCTTTGGGCTGCCGCTGCAATCGGAATGCTCTTGGGCACATTGGCGCGCAGCATGGCGCAGTTCGCATTGTTGGTGATCATGGTCATCATTCCGGTAATCATGTTGTCGGGGGGCATGGGAGCTGTCGAAAGCCAGCCGGATATCGTGCAGACACTGACGTTGGCCCTGCCTTCGCGTCATTTTCTGACCTTCGCCAAGGCCGTCGCGTTTCGTGGCGCGGGCATAGGTGCGGTCTGGCCACAATTATTTACAATGTTGGGCTTGGGTGCAGCGTTCTTTGCAGCGAGCCTCGCACTGTTTCGACGCTCAATGGCGCTCAGTAATTGAAATGACTAGCCTGGACTCACACGAAAAAAGTGGGGCGGCTTTCTGATGGCGCTAAACCGGATTGTCACCAGATAGTTCTATTCGAAGACGATAATCTGTAACAAAAAACGCTGAATGGCAATTATAGGATCGGATGATCTAACCATTCCATAAAACGAAGTGGTCATAGACGACACAACCAAGTTATTCACGGACAAGCAAACATTTTGCGCGGATTGCTCAGTTGCCACCTTTGGTCAGCATATTTTCCGCCAGCGCCATGGCGGTGCGCCGATCGGCCTCGTCGGCAATGGAAAAGGCTTCTTCCTGGATTGATCTGATCCAGTCGCGATCACCGGATCTGGAACGCTCCAGTGCCACTGTCATATAGGCAAGTCCACGCACTGTGTGGCCTTCCTGGAAGATCGTGTCACCGAACAGCGCCGCAGCACCCGGGTGACCGGATTTGCGGGCCCGGTTAAGCCATTTCTTGGCCTGACGAGGATTGGGTCTGCCACCCTCTCCTACCAGTGTCATGCGGCCCAACTGAAACTGGGCTTCCGGAATACCGAAAACGGAAGCCGCCTGAAAATACAATTGCCGGGCCTGGGCAAGATCTGGTTGAACTGGAGAGTTGGGAATGCCACGCCGATAGTAGGAGGCCAGAGAAACCAGGGCATTTGCAAAATAGCCGGATTCATTGGAGCCGGGCTCTATGCCGTCACGGGCAATCTTGTCATAGATCTTGAAGGCTTCAAAATCATCTTCAACAACGCCATCGCCAGCGGCATACATATTGGCCAGAGCCCAGCGCGCGCCGCGATGGCCCTGCTGTGCAGCATGTCGATAGGCTTCGACCGCATCATCCTTCTTGCCGCTTTTATAGGAGAAAAATCCGAACTTGAACAAGACAAGCGGACCGGATTTCTCGGTTACGCCAGCGTCCAGGTCAAAGGCATAAGCTGACCCGGACGCTCCAAGCGTTACATATAAAAAGCAGGCAAAGACGCGCCCAAACATCATATCAGATATCCGCATAACACTGTTTTTCTTTCGCTCCACCCGGATGCGTCACCGCACCCAACCGGGCCGTACCAACCGTCTGAGCGTACTTCCAAAGAACACCGGAGGTATAATCCGTCTCGCGCGGCTGCCAGGCCTTGCGTCGTTCTGCAAGTTCGTCATCGGTGAGGCGCACCTCAATGGTGCCCTTGATTGCATCAATTTCAATGATGTCGCCATCCTGGATAAGTCCGATGGGACCACCAACCGCAGCCTCAGGACCCACATGGCCCACACAGAATCCACGTGTCGCGCCGGAAAAGCGTCCATCCGTTATCAAAGCGACCTTGTCGCCAACGCCCTGTCCGTACAACGCTGCCGTTGTCGAGAGCATCTCGCGCATGCCAGGACCACCCTTTGGTCCCTCATAGCGAATGACAATGACTTCACCTTCTTTGTAGCTGCGTGCCGAAACCGCTTCGAAACATTCTTCTTCGGAATCAAAACAGCGCGCCGGGCCGGTAAATGTCTGCTTGACCATTCCTGCGACTTTCACAATCGCCCCTTCCGGAGCAAGATTGCCGCGCAGCCCGACAACACCGCCCGTCGGTGTAATGGGATTGTTTGCGGCCCGCACAACATCCTGCTCATCGTTCCATTTCACAAATTCCATATTCTCGGCGATGGTACGACCGGTAACCGTCATGCAATCACCGTGAAGATAGCCATGTTCCAGCAGGGTCTTCATCAGGAGTGGAATGCCACCGGCTTCAAACATGTCCTTGGCAACATAGCGGCCACCCGGCTTGAGATCGGCGATATAGGGTGTCTTGCGAAAGATCTCGGCCACATCGAACAGATCGAATTCAATGCCGCATTCATGAGCGATAGCCGGCAGATGCAGCGCTGCATTGGTTGACCCACCAGTGGCCGAAACAACCGTTGCTGCATTTTCCAGCGCTTTGCGCGTAACAATATCGCGCGGTCGGATATTGCGTGCGATCAGTTCCATGATCTTTTCGCCCGAGGCGAAACTGAAACGGTCGCGAAACTCGTAAGGGGCCGGGGCACCGCAGGAATAGGGCAAAGCCAGACCAATGGCCTCGGCAACGGTTGCCATTGTATTGGCCGTGAACTGGGCGCCGCAGGAACCGGCGGACGGGCATGCAACCTGCTCAATTTCCGCAAGGTCTTCATCGGACATATCACCAACCGAATGTTGGCCAACAGCCTCGAATACGTCCTGCACGGTGATCTGGCGACCGCGGAAAGTGCCGGGCAGGATCGAGCCACCATAAATGAAGATCGATGGCACATTGAGGCGCACCATGGACATCATCATGCCGGGAAGAGATTTGTCACATCCAGCCAGCCCGATGAGCGCATCATAACAATGGCCACGCATGGTCAGTTCGACCGAATCAGCAATCACATCTCGAGAAACCAGTGAGGATTTCATCCCCTGGTGCCCCATGGCGATCCCGTCGGTCACTGTAATTGTACAGAATTCGCGTGGGGTGCCTTTGGCCGCGGCCACGCCCTTTTTAACCACCTGCGCCTGACGCATCAGGGAGATATTGCACGGCGCCGCCTCATTCCAGCAACTGGCAACACCGACCAAGGGCTGATTGATTTCTTCGGAGGTAAGCCCCATCGCATAAAGGTATGAACGGTGCGGCGCACGTGCAGGACCTACAGTGGTGTAGCGGCTGGGCAGCTTTGATTTATCGATGGTTTTAACGTCCATTTGAATCCTCGGAAGGTAAAGAGTAAATCGTCCAGACCCGTTCACAGACAAACGGATGCGCCCGGTTTGTGGCGGGAAATTGGCAACAGGGTTGAACAGCGGTCTTAGCAAATCTTTACTGAAAAAGTGTTGCGAAATCGTCACAACTCGCGATCAGAGTCCGTTTCAAGACATAAAAAAAGGAACAGAATGAAATCTGCTCCCTTCAATTATTCAACTTCGCCATATGGTTGCGCGTTAGCCGGCATCCTCAACGCGTTTCAAAGCGGTGGTGAACTTCTCCATCTGACCTTCCAGTTCCGTCAATTTCTCGCGTTCCGCTGCGACAATCTCCGGGCGTGCATTGGCGACGAACTTTTCGTTCTGCAACTTCTTGCCAATCTTCTCGTAATCAGCCGAAATCTTTGCCAAGGCCTTTTCCAGCCGCGCTGTTTCTGCCGCCAGATCAATGAGGGCTCCAAGCGGCAAACTATAGGTAACATCACCAACCACGATCTGGGCACATCCTCTGGGCGCTTCGCTTTCGAGAACAATATCCTCCACCCGCGCCAAACGTTTGATGGCCGGATCGTGCCGCAACAGTCTCGCACAGGTTTCATCATCTGCGCCAACCGCAATCAGCGGCGACGTCGCCGAAGGCGGCACATTCATTTCCGACCGCACCGAACGAAGCCCGGATACGAGGTCGATCAGCCAGTTGATTTCATCAGCCGCAGCTTCGTCCAGGTGTCCCGGGGTTGGCCATTCAGAATGACACAGCAGCGTATCCTGACCGGATCTTTGCCCCCACAGTTCCTCGGTCATGAATGGCATGAAGGGATGAAGGAGCTTGTAGATCTCCTCCAGAACATAGGCAGCACACCCCTGTGCCTCGCGCTTTGCAACCTCGTCTTCACCGCTGAACACCGGTTTCAACAATTCGAGATACCAGTCGCAGAACTGATTCCACACAAAGCGGTAGGCCGCTGATGCGGCTTCATTGAAGCGGTAGGTTTCAATTCCAACCGTTACATCGTGCACCGCGCGCGACAATTCGGTCAAAATCCAGCGGTTGATTGTCAAATTGACCTTGAGCGGATCAAAATCACTTTGTATGGCAACACCATTCATCTCGGCAAAACGGGTAGCGTTCCAAAGTTTGGTGCCAAAATTGCGATACCCGGCAATACGCTGGGTATCCAGTTTTACGTCACGCCCCTGGGCTGCCATGATCGCCAGCGAAAAGCGCAGTGCATCGGCGCCATATTCATCCATCAGTTCCACAGGATCGATGACATTGCCCTTGGACTTGGACATTTTGGCGCCCGTTTTGTCGCGCACCAGCGCGTGCACATAAACGGTGTGAAAGGGCTCGATCGGCACGCCCTCATCATCTTTCATGAAATGCAGACCCATCATCATCATCCTGGCAACCCAGAAGAATATGATGTCAAAACCGGTGACCAGAACGTCGGTCTGATAGTATTTTTCCAGTTCTGCCGTCTGGTCAGGCCAGCCCAGAGCCGAAAACGGCCAGAGGGCTGACGAAAACCATGTATCAAGCACGTCTTCATCACGCACCAAGACAGTCGGCTCGCCGTAATGGGCTTGCGCCGCAGCCTCGGCTTCAGCCTCGGAATACTCGACAAATATATGGCCGTCGGGTCCATACCAGGCAGGAATCTGGTGTCCCCACCACAGCTGGCGGGAAATACACCAGGGCTGGATATTCTCCATCCACTCGAAATAGGTTTTTTCCCAGGTCTTGGGAACAAAATTGGTGCGTCCCTCGCGAACCGAGGCAATGGCCGGCTCAGCCAGAACGGCGGCGTTGACATACCATTGATCCGTCAGGAACGGTTCGATGGGAACACCGCCACGGTCACCATGCGGCACCATATGCTTGTGGTCTTCGATCCTCTCCAGCAGGCCAAGCGCTTCCAGGCGTTCGACAATGGCTTTGCGCACGGCAAAACGCTCACCGCCTTCATAGTCTTCCAATGTCCGCGTCAGCTCATCCGAACTGTCGAGCCCTTCCAGAAAGTCTTCATTGTCCTTGAGCGTGATATGCGCATCACGCGTCATGATATTGATGGCGCGCAGACCTGTACGCTTTCCGACTTCAAAATCATTGAAATCATGCGCCGGCGTCATCTTCACTGCGCCCGTCCCCTCGTCGGGGTTCGGATAGTCATCCGCGACAATCGGAATGCGTCGGCCGACCAGTGGCAGCACGACATGTTTGCCGACAATCGCCGCATAGCGCGCATCGTCGGGATGAACGGCAATTCCGGAATCGCCCAACATGGTTTCAGGACGGGTTGTGGCGACCACCAGATAATCTCTGGTCTCCCAGGAACTTGGGTTACCATCATCGTCAAAAGCGATCGGGTGTTCGTAGGTAACCCCCTCCTCCAATGGATAGCGCAAATGCCACAAATGCCCATTGGTATCGACCTGCTCGACTTCAAGATCCGAAATGGCGGTCAGCAGCTTGGGGTCCCAATTGACCAGTCTTTTGTCTTTGTAGATCAGCCCCTGCCTGAAGAGCGTGACAAACACTTGCAGAACAGCTTTTGACAGGCCCTCGTCCATTGTGAACCGCTCGCGCGACCAGTCACAGGAGGCGCCAAGACGGCGAAGCTGATTGAAAATCGTGCCACCCGATTCGGCCTTCCACTCCCAGATCTTTTCAATGAATTTTTCCCGACCCATGTCGCGACGGTGCTGTTGGACTTTCATCAGCTGGCGTTCGACAACCATTTGTGTCGCAATGCCTGCGTGGTCCATGCCCGGTTGCCACAGGACATCCTTGCCGCGCATCCGCTCAAAGCGAACCAGTATATCCTGCAGCGTATTGTTCAGAGCATGGCCCATATGCAGCGAGCCCGTTACATTGGGTGGCGGAATGACAATGCTGAAGGTCTCTGCGCCTTCTTTGGCGCCCGCACCGGCCTTGAAAGCACCGGCATCTTCCCAGCGCTTGGCGATTTCAGGTTCGCTTTCGGCAGCATTATAGTTTTTTTCGAGCATGTGTTCAGCCATCAATAAGGGAGTGTTGAAGTTGGTGTACCCGCACCGACAACACCATTCAAGCCAAATCCCCGATTGGCCCGCCAACGCTCGATATGGAGTGACCGACAGAAAATGTCATTTCGAGAAAATCATGGTGACGGCAGCATTGCCGCGCATCCAAAAAGCCAAATGACCTGCAGATCAAACTCCGCACAGGTCAAATGCGCAATGGGCCATTGCGTATCAGGACAATGGTGATGTGTCGCAAGATCAAAAAAATCAGCGTCCGCGCGCAACCCGTTCGATCTCTTCACGGACAAGACGTTCGACCAGGGTAGGCAGATTGTCATCCAGCCACTCCTGCAACATCGGCTGAAGCATTTCTTCGGCAATTTCGTCAAAGGAACGCGTCGGTCCATGCGAAACGGCATGATTGAGGTTGCCGAAGGACGCAGCCACCTTGGCGCCCGCTTCAGCTGAGATCAGGGCACGCCCCTCATCCGAGATGAGCGCGTCTTCACGACGGGGCGTCGCCTGGGCAGATGTATTGGTGGGCATCTGTTCTTTTCTCACTGTTGCGACGGGATCTGTTTTCGCGATTTCCGGCGCTGGTGGAGCGGCTGCAACAGCGGAAGCGGTAGCCGAAATCTTGTCACCGCTTACCAATCCGTCAGACTGTCTGCTTTTATAGGGTGTTGAAGCTTCTACATCAGGCGCTGCTGCGGGCGACACCTTTGACGAGACAATGGACCTCGCTGCGGCGCTATTGGCCACAAAGGTGCTTTTATCGCCAAGCGGACGATCAGTTCCTGTCGGACCGGTCTTCTTGTCTTCTGCAGTAAAGTAACTTCTGGTAACTGCCGGCGCAGATGGCGCTGAAGCAGCGGTTGCCGGAATTGATGATGCCGAAGTCGATGTTACCGATGACGTTGTTGGCGGAGTCGCTGTTGGCACACTGGTTTTTGGCGTCGTGGCCCCGGAAAAAGTCGTGCGCGATGGCTCACCCAATGAAGGGGCGCGAAACGCCGGTGCAGCATTGATAACGCTAAGGGGTGGCTCAGCTTCACGCGCACCGAATATTGATGAACCTGCGGCAGGTCGGTCAGAGGCAATCGCCTCGGGTGCAGTCTCCGCCGTATCCTCATTGCTTTCAATGATCTTGCGAATGGAAGCAAGTATTTCTTCCATACTTGGCTCACGCGCCACATTTGCCTGTGCCATATCGTTCCTCGAGATTTGCCGCTTTTCGCTCGGGCGCCGCCGCAAGGCGAAACCCGAATCACATACACAAGTCTATGCTATTGAAATGCAGAAAAGAATCCCAAGCGGCAAAATGCCATTCACGGTACACAGTTTAATGATGAGCCTGTGACGCCCAAGCACTTGGTGGGAGCGTAAAACGTTTTCCCGTCGGGCCTGAGGGTTGGCAGAAGGCCAGAAGACAAATAATGTCAACAGTTGCAGGCCCTCGGCAAATGCCCGCTATGTCGCCAGCGGATCGAGTCAAGTCAGAATAGCCGTATGTTTCTAACGGCCGTCTACCGTGCGAAGGCCAAACCATTTGTCTTTGACAGCCTTGTAATGCTGTTCCGGCTTGTAACCTGCAACACGCAGCCCCAGACGCTGCACGGTCAGCCGTCCCATTGAATTCAACAGAGAATAGCTGGCAACCACGGCATCGCGTTGTGACTGGGCAAGATCTTCCTGTGCGGACAGGACATTCGACTGCGTTTCCAGAACGTCAAGTGTTGTGCTTTGACCCACTTTACGCTCTTCACCGACGCCCTCCAGCGCCAATTGCGCAGCACTGACCTGTGCCCGGTTGGCCGAAATCGAGGCATTAGAGGCTTCCAGTTGCGCCCAGTCGGTCAAAATGCTCTGCTCGACTTGCCGACGCGCTGAATCCACCAGGATTCTTGCCTGCCCAAGCGTTTCCTTTGACTGGCGGACCCGTGCCGATGCAGCGCCCCCCTGATAAATGGGTACATTAAGATTGGCCGAAACCTTGCCTTCGGAGGAGCCTCCGTCAAAATGGTTCACTGAACCGTTCAACGAAACACTCGGCAGCAGAGTTCCCTCAAATGATCTAACAGTGAACCCAGCCGCATCCACTGCATATTGTGCACTCAATATGCTGGGATGCTCGCGCAAACCGATCTGCACGGCTGCCGCAGCGGATGACGGCAGAATGTTCCGCGCCGCAGTTGGTGCCTTGAGATTCTTTGGCGCTTTCCCGACGATCTGCACATAGACTGCAATGCTCGACTTGTACTGTGCCTGCGCGGCAAGCAATGACGCACGGGCAAATTCAAGTTGCGCCTGCGCAAGTGAAATGTCCGTTCGCGTTCCTTCCCCCACATCGAAACGGGCCTGTGACGCATTCCTTTGTTCCTGAAGGAATTGCAGGTTCTGCTTGCGGACCTGGACGATTTTCTGATCGCGCACGACATTGGCGTAGATCTGTGCAGCAGACAGAAGAATTGACATTTCCGTGTTAATCAGGTCTTGCCGACCACCGAACACATTTGCTTCGGCTGCCCGCACATTGTTCTTGGTCTGAAAGCCGTCGAACAATGATTGCGTAAACGAAACACCGACAGAAGCAGAATTTGATTGTATATCGACATTCGTACCACCCAGATGCGTGGAGGTCCTCGTGGCATTCGCTGTTGCTGAAATTGTTGGACGATAACCGGATTTGGCGATCGCGACGCCCTCATCCGTTGCCCGCAATCCCGCTCTGGCGGCATTCAGGTCCGGATTGTTGGTGTAGGCTTCAGCCATTGCTCCGAGAATTGTCTCGGCACTGGCAGACAGGGGAGCAAATGCTGCGACGCTCAGTGCGACGGAAAACAACAGACGACGACTCAAACTTGACAAAACCCAATTCCCTCGAAAAACAGCTGTTCAACACGCGCTGATGGCAAACCTATCCGCATTTGACTCAATTTTCATGACGAATGGCGCAAACGGCAACACTACGCTGCAACGCCTGCAAACATAAGTATTGTTAACCATAAAACACGACAATCCTTAACAGGTCGTACCTAAAATTCAAATACCTGCGTTTTCGAAAAACCAGGCAGCGGTTTGACGGAGGTGTTGAAACCACGCCTTGCCGCTGTGTGGCCATTTTCCCGCACATAGAGATTGGCTTTTGATGCATTGCCCTGGCCTTCGACAACGACAAGACGTCCGCCGTCCCTGAGTTGCTCCAGAACCTTTTGCGGCACCTGCTCCACCGAACCACCAATGAAAATGACGTCATAGGGCGCTTCCGGCTTGTAGCCCTCGTTCAGAGGCCCGGTGACAACGGCAACATTGTCATACCCAAGAAGCGAAAGTGTGTCAGCAGCATTCGTCGCAAGTGCTTCGTCTGTTTCAAGCGCCACGACGGAACCGGCCATTTCGGAGAGCAATGCAGACACATAGCCACAGCCGCAGCCAACTTCGAGGACGACATCGTCAGGCTTTACATCCGCCAGTTGGAGAAGCTTGGCCAGAGGCGATGGCTCCATGAGGTAACGGTCCACCTCCCCTTCCCGATGACCGGAAATCCGCAGATCATCGTCAATATAGGCAAGTGGCTTGAGTTTGGTCGGGACAAATTTTTCCCGCTCAACCGACAGAAAGGCATCCAGCACCACATGGGATGTCACATCCGTGGTGCGGATCTGATTGTCCACCATTTTGAGACGCGCCAGCTTGAAATCGATGGTCATGCAAACTCTCCGTTTTATCTGCCATGCGTCTTAATCGCGACAACACCAGTATTCAAGCAATCAAAGCCCGGTAGAATGCCTTTCTCCCATTATACCCCGAAATTTTCCATTTGGGCCGGTTTTTGCGGTTAGCAGAGCATAAGGGTCCGTTAAAACATTCTGAAAGAATCAGGCAATACCTGACAATACCCGAGACCATGAGCGATCACCTATCCGGCGATCTGCTCAATGCCTGTTGGCAACCCGTTGGCCGGGCTGCAGAATTGCTGATCCTATCTACTAAAACCATTTCCCGCCAGTTGCATTGAAAGGCCTGCGGAGCCTGATCTGTGAGGCGCGTATTTTTTGTCAGGATTACTTGATCATCCACGGCAGAAAGGAGTATGCTAAAAGCGTAATCTGTGTGCAGCACCGTAAAATTGTATTGGCTTGTGGGAGCCAACCCATTTTGGGACATAATGCGATTTCAGGTGAGACCTGCCTATTCGTGTCCGGACCTGCAATGCGCATGCCACGAATTGCCAGCGTAAGCGCACGGTTTGAATGCCAGCGAAAGTCGGCCATGGACAGTTTTCCGGTGGCTTGATGGAGCGGGAGAATAATGGAAATGGCGTACCGCAAAGTGCGCTGTTTCAGGGGATATACAAAGCATCAACGGCACCCGATATGGGCGATGTCAAAATGGTTTTGACCATTGAACATTTTCGGCAAGGCTTCAGATGCGGCTTGAGGGAAGCAAATGAACCTGCATATGAGCATGATAGACACAATAGCTGCCAACGCCAGCACGTTTACGTTGCCGACGAGTGATGAGCGCTATGTGATCTTGCCGGAAAGTGAATTCACTGCATTGCAAAGAGTGCTGCAGGACGCACTGAATCTTGCCGACGAAAAAGCTGAAAAGAAGCGAGAAGTTTTTCCTGACGAGGTGCTTGCAGCCATACGCAGCGGACGCCGACCCATTGGGGTATTTCGGGAATACCGTCGGATGAGCCTAACGGATCTGGCTGACCGGACAGAAATTTCCGAGCACCACCTGCTTGGTATCGAGAACGGTGCAAAATCAGCATCGCTCAGAGCCATATGCGCCATAGCAAAAGCACTCGAAGTCAGAGTTGACGACCTTATCATTGAATAGAACGCACGCAGGTCACAAACTGCAATGAAGTGGTCGGTTGATTGTCGGCATATGCCACCCCGGACTTTCACCCGAGCCAATGGAATATATGTCCGCGATTGCCTGTTTGAATCCCAATGCTCACAACCTACCTGCCGATTTGAAGTGATCTGCCCAGCAGATCACTTCAACTGTTCAATGGACCTACCCGGGACCCCCATGCTCCGCCCCTTTTGAGCATTGCAATGGTCAATGACGCCGTTGCGGGCTTGGCAAGCTCTCAAAAATATGCATTTTGAAGAACCCGGGCTTGAATACGAGAAAATTCTACGCCCAATGCTTATGAAATGGTCGCATAATAGACGCATGGAACAATTGAACGGCAGATTGTTGGCGGCAAGGAAAGCTGCAGGATATACAACGGCAGCACTTGCTGCAGAAGCCATGGGTGTTCCCTATTCGACCTACGCGGCACATGAAAATGGATCACGCGGCGTTCGCCGGGAACTGCTGGCGAGATACGCCAGTCGTTTCAAGATCACCACTGATTGGCTCCTGACTGGGAAAGGTGATGGACCGATGCAATCTGACAGCGGATATCCGAACACAACTCTGGTTTCCGACCGGGGACCGCAGAGCGAACTTGATCTGGAACTTTTTGATCAGGCAACCCATACGGCGGACATGATCATTGAAAATTTCGGCAAGAAAATTTCACTGGAGAAACGGCACCGGTTGATACAGCAACAGTATCGAAGCCTGCAAAACCTGCGTTCCAAGAATCTGGTTATGGACAAAGACTAGAGTTTTCAGCTAAACCAAACTCACTGATATTCGCAAAGGGAACCGCCACAATGCTTTCCTCAGGAAATCCTCGCATGAACGAAATCGAGTTTCATTCTGTCGACGAGATCATTTCCGAGCCGGACAAATATCGAAATGATCATGACTATCTGAACGCCATGTGTGAACATTTTGGTTGCCATTTGTCCCGTGATATCATCGCAGTAACAGTATCCAGCCATACCAATCTGGAACTATTTACAGCTAACGAATGGGACCAGTTCGTGGCTCTTTTCGGCAGGGTTATTGCGCAATTTCTGGCGGCGGAAGAAACGATATATGGACGTCCACACTGAGCTTCTCAATGATTCTGCACTTGAGGATGAAGGCACATCCAGTATTCAGCGCCATCTGTTTCAACAATGGGAACGCACTGGCGGCCTGATCAATGAGAATCTGCATCAATACCTGCTGCGTCTAACCGATGATCTGGTGCTGTTCGGAATGCCAATCCATTCCGACATACCGGCCATAACCCATGTGGGCCGGAAGTCACTGGCCGGCAAGGTCATGGGCTCCGGATGGCGAACCGAACTGAAGAGCCTCGGCAATGACGACGCGGTGGCTGCAGCCTACCGAAGAGCCTGCCAGGGCGAACCCACCCTGGAACAGGTCAAATTTACAACCACGCGTCACGGCAAACTGTTTGTACTCGAATACAAACGGCTGGTTCTCATGATACGGACTCCAAAAGGCTTTCCCTTTTTGGCAACGTTTTCAGCACAGGAACGGCTAGGTTGCGAACCTCATCCCTTAGCCAGCCTACAAAATCGCGTTGTGGGCTTGCGCCCATCCAATAGTCACGTTTTGCTTGGCTCGGATGCTGAACCCATTGCAAGGCATTCTTTATCTGCATAGACAATTCTATGGCAGCCATGAGGCCGCGGCGTACGTCCTTGTTCTCCATAAAGATATAGAGCATGTCAGTGTCAGGCCAGAAGGTCCATGCCGCCGGTTTGGCGTAGGCAGCCAACAACTGGCCTATTCCTTTTTGCTGGTATTTCGGCATCACCCGGAACTCACCGCAATAGGCCATATTACCACTCGTCAAATCCATGAATGGCTTTTGCTCATTTGCAAAGACGACGGGATTTTCCGAATCCCGGGCATAATACCTGACCCAGGAACGTTTCATGTAACTTGCAAGTGATTCGCTGCCCAGCGGTTGGCGCTTGAAGGCAAGCATTGCCACACATTGTTCGCCATCATAAACGCCAATCCAGAATGCCTCATCGCGGTAAAACGCGTTGAACATCGGGCAGAAATGCGGGGTCACTGCAAAGCCCATATTGGTGGCTTCATCCGCCAGCAGAACAAAGTCGGAAGAATGGCGCACCTCCAACCCCTGTCGTTCAATCAGGGAACGGTAGTGACCTGCAACCCGGTTCATCTGGTCCAAAAATTCGAGCATGAAATTCGCCTCTCATCGATATATGAGACGCCAGTTTTCACAGCAATTCGGCCAAAGACAAGACGCGTGCGCAGTCTATCTGTCCACATGTTTTACACATTATGAATAAATTTTGCGCAATATTATGCAAATTGCGTATATGTTCACAGCATACAATTGATCAGGTGCACGCACAATATCGCTTTTCTCGGGAGAGCGAATCCGCAGCGCACTGCGCAAGATCAAAAGAGTTTTGGAGGCCTCGCCCGGAATCGAACCGGGATGCAAGGATTTGCAATCCTCTGCGTAACCATTCCGCCACGAGGCCCCAATGCCACCCGTCAAAGGGCAGCCGCCAGCACATAAATTGAATTGTGCACAATGGCAAGAGGTGGGACGGTAATTTTGGCAATTACCCTGCCGCAATTCGGTTTTGCCAGGTCAGCTTCGTCTGCGCCAGCGGGCTCCCCAGCGCACAGTCATCCTTCTGCGCCAACGCCGCACCGATAGCAGATCATGAGAGAGCACGATAAACCCAAGGGGAATCATCCAGAAGCCGACAATCGGCAAAAACCCGAAAATGCCGCCAACCAGCAGCACAACACCCAGCGCGATTCGCAACAGGCGACTCTTCGGCAGATGAATATGCCGGGAACCAAAACGAATCCGGTTGCTCATCTGCTTCTCCATGGAACATTGGTCGGGAAGGAACAGGTCCATGGGAGGAGCCTGCGTTCGTTGAATCGACGATTTCATATAGGTGTAAACATGTCACTTTTAAGCTTTCTGGGCCATATTCTCGGTTCACTGCAATTTATTTTGATAAAAGGCTTGGCAACAACGAAATTCTTTTGTTATACGGCCACCCACACCACACATGTGGACCGTTCCCCGGTAGCTCAGTGGTAGAGCAGTTGACTGTTAATCAATTGGTCGCTGGTTCGAATCCGGCCCGGGGAGCCATTTTTCACTTAAACTGTTATTTTTCCTCATTATCGCGCGTTTGACCGGCGCTATATGACTTTGCCGACTGGTTTGTCAGCACAATACACACGACAGCAACTTTGCTTCCCGCACAATTGTGTTGGAATCACAGAATTCCCGCCGAAGGCGACCCGTGCGGTGCCTGAACAGCACGGCGGCGGAATATGGTACGATCTGCGTCGCCGTCTTGAAACATGCCCGTTGGTTCGACTTTCGCAGATCTGTTCAAACCTCGTTACACACCTTCGACAAGAACATCGACAGCATCTGTCCTGTCAGCCTGATACAGACCGATAAACTCAATTCGGCTCCCTTGCCTTCCGGTCGCAGCCGCTGGTTAACCCAAGGCCACCCAGGGTCCGGCTTGCACGCGGAGATTTGACCTGCCGCCTCATTCGACCACCTGGCTTCTGCTGCCCCCAAGGCTGGCTTCTGCTGCCCCCAAGGAATGCGTCGCAAGTCCGGTTTTTCGCGCAAGAACGGCGATGTTTTCCAAAAATAATTAAAAACAGAATTGTTGCAGAGAACCGGGAATTCGACAAAGCCTGCCGCTCGTCTGGCAATCTGCGAGAATTTCGGACGAAATGTGCTGTAGGGGCCTGTGGCACGCCAACATGTTTAAACGGATTTTCAGACCATGGAGAATGCTGCTGAACTTAGCAGTCGTGCCATTGGCAGTTGCGCTTGTGATCACGGCGAACAACTTCACATTGGCGATACCGCCTGCCCGACTCAAAACCTTCTATGAAGGGTCTGGGGAAGGACAGATTTTCAGTGCTGACTATCGATTGGCTCATTGGGCGCTATACTGTCGTTCATGGACACCTATCTGCCACCACTCCTGCCGGAAATACAATTCGATCTTCTGCCGAAAACAGAGGATGCATTGCGTGCAATATTTGAAATCAAGCGCAATGCCATGGAACAGCATATCATCAAGCAATGGGGTTGGGATGATGATGTCCAAACTCAAATCCACAAAAGGCATTTTGAAACCAAGCCATTTTACAACATCAACCGCAAAGGTGAGTGTGTCGGCGTTGTCTCATTTCTCACTGCAAAGGATCATGTTCGATTTGGAGAATTCTACTTGCTGGATCAATATCGCGGCAATGGATTGGGAACCCGAATTTTAAGGCACTGTCTGTCAATTGCCGACGAAAAAGGTTTGCCCGTCAAACTTGAGTATCTGAAATGGAACCCCGTCGGAAACCTGTACCGGCGACATGGGTTCGCGCAGGTCGGCCAAAGTGACATCCACTATTTCATGGAGCGCCCGTCCGGACGCTTCTGAACCAGACTTGTGCCGTCGCAGAAAATGCCGTTTTGCATTTCAGGTTGCCGAAAATCATTGATGCGACTGAAGTCGACATTGAATACGGCTTGTCCTTGGTATCGAAATTGCCTTCGTTGCCTTCGTTGCCTTGCTTGCCCGCCGCACTGCATCGTGCTGTTCGATGATCGATCCCGGTATTTTCATGGATCGATTTCATATCCGTCGCTTTGGCGACCATGGCCATTGCTAAAACATACAACCTTGCTATTGCTGCTTTCATGTTTCAAATGCGCATTATCGCGTTGCACGACAGGAATTCAGCCATGCAATCTCCCGTTCCAGCTCTTTCGCATTCGCTTGACGCCCTTGCGGCAATATTGTCCAAGGCAGAGGCGCATTGCGAGAAACGCAATATTGATCCGGCAGCCCTGCTTACAGCCCGCCTGTTCCCGGACATGTTCACATTTGTCAGAAATGTTCAGGTTGCCTGTGACACGGCAAAAGGCGCCGCGGCGCGGCTTTCGCAGAGCGACGTCCCCAGCCATGAAGACGTTGAGACCACCTTCGCCGAACTGCACGCGCGCATTGAAAAAACACTGGATTTCATGAAAAGCGTTCCTGAAGCCTCTTTCCAGGGGGCAGAGGATCGCACTGTCACGCTGAAACTGCGTTCCGGTGAAATTCAATTCAACGGATCGCAATATTTGTCCAGCTTCGTCACGCCGCAGTTCTATTTTCACATGACCACTGCCTACAATATCTTGCGCCATAATGGCGTGGAGGTCGGCAAACGCGACTTCCTCGGCAAACCCGAGTGATTGGGCAGATTGATTGAGCCAGATTGATTGAGCCAGGCGAATGAAAAATGCCACTCATGGCAAAGCCGCCGAACGCTTGGCGACATCTGGCCAGGCTGATTTTCGGGAAAGTACCAGCAACAGCAATGATCGGAACCATTGCGCAGATTGATGTTATCACTGCTGTGCTTGCTCTGGGCACATAGGGCTTGCTGCGCCTTTACCCATCCTTTGCCGACAAGACTTTTCATCCTGCATCCTACCGACAATGGCTGCTGCTTGCCCACAGCCTTTGAAAACTATTCCAGCAGGGCTTGCTTTGACTTGCCTTCCAGAAGTTGCGCAGACAAAGCCCCGCTGACTGCTGCATTTGGAACACAATGGGCCATCCATTTGTGTACGGCTGGCACACATGCCTCTTGCTAAAACGCATTTCTATATGAACAATACAGAATATGGAGGTTTTCTGATCCCGCCCTATATGGAACTGGCAGGGTCAGGCAAGCGTATCTCGGGCATGTATGTGTCAGTCTTGAAACCGGCATCGCTTGTAACCGGCTGAAGAGAGTAAAGCATCCCGTTTGGATACAAGAGGATGCGCTTGATAATATGCATACGGGAGAACGCAGGATGATGATCGGTTCCGAAGCACCAACAAACGACCGGATCGAAGTCGTTTCAACGGATAGTATTGGCAGCCATCTCAAGGGACTTCCCTGGAAGGCGCAACTTGTTCTTCGCTCGCTGGCCAGTATGCAGCGCGGCATTTTGAAACTGCGGACACCGGACGGACGACGGTTGCGTTTTGAAGGACAGCAGCCAGGTCCGGAAGCTGAACTGGTTCTGCATAATTGGAACCTGCCCTACAGCGCCTTCCAGCGCGGCACCATTGGTGTGGCAGAAACCTATATGGATGGTGACTGGGAAAGCCCCGACATCCCGACCTTTCTGGAGCTGTTTCTGGTCAATGTCGAAGTCGGCAATTACGTGGCCAGCGGCGCGCGCGGGATCGCCAGCCTGATAGAGCGCCTGCGTCACCTGTTCCGCTCCAATACCAAAACCCGGGCGAAAAAGAACATTGCGGCCCATTATGATCTGGGCAACGCCTTCTATGAAAAATGGCTCGACCCCAGCATGACCTATTCTTCGGGCCTGTTCCAGACCGGCGCCAATGACCTGCAAAGCGCCCAGAAAGCCAAATACAAGGCGCTGGCCGAAGCCATCGGCATCACACCGGACAGTCATGTGCTGGAGATCGGCTGTGGCTGGGGCGGTTTTGCCGAATATGCGGCTGGCGAAATCGGCGCCCGCGTCACCGGACTGACGATCAGCCGCGAGCAGTTGGATTATGCCAGAGCGCGTATCCACAAGGCTGGCCTGTCAGACCGGGTCGAGCTGAAGTTCCAGGACTATCGTGAAGAGCAGCAGGTTTATGACCACATCGCATCGATCGAAATGTTTGAAGCGGTTGGTGAAAAATACTGGCAGGGTTATTTCTCCAAGCTCAATGAATGCCTGAAACCGGGCGGTCGCGCCGGCTTGCAGATCATCACAATCCACGAAGACGCCTATGAGAATTACCGCAGGAACCCGGACTTCATCCAGCGCTACGTTTTTCCCGGCGGCATGCTGCCCACGATGGAAATCCTCGAAGATCTGGCGCACAAGGCCAATTTGCACCTGTCCGGGCATCGGGCCTTTGCTCAGGACTATGCCAGAACCTTGTCAGACTGGTGCGACCGATTTTGGGATGCATGGCCAACCATCAGCCCTCTGGGTTTCGATGAACGGTTCAAACGACTGTGGGAATTCTACCTGCATTATTGCGAAGCCGGTTTTCGCGCTGAAAACATCAATGTCCGCCAGGTCATTTACGAGAGGAATTGATCTCTCTTCTCCTAAACGGCAATTGCTCTGCTGTTTTGAAATTTTTTTCCCGATCTGCGCGGCCCGAACAAACACCATTTCTTGTCCAGCCCCTTGTTGATAATCCACAAGGGGCCAAATAGTGTTGCATCAATTCAACCGGGATTCGATCATGACCGTATTACAATCTGTACTGGATGCTATCGGCAATACGCCGTTGATCCGACTCAAGAAAGCATCCGAACTGACAGGTTGCACCATTTTGGGCAAAGCCGAATTTCTCAATCCGGGCCAGTCGGTCAAGGATCGCGCCGCACTGTTCATCATTCGAGACGCAGAACGCAAGGGCCTCCTGCGACCGGGCGGGGTTATCGTTGAAGGAACGGCAGGCAATACCGGCATCGGACTTTCCATGGTGGCAAGGGCGCTAGGATATCGCACCGTCATCGTGATTCCCGAGACACAAAGTCAGGAAAAGAAAGACGCGCTTCGCCTTCTGGGCGCAGAACTGATCGAGGTCCCTGCGGCACCCTATAAAAACCCCAACAATTATGTGCGCCTGTCCGGACGTCTTGCCCAGCAGATCAACGCTGACGATCCCAACGGCGCCATCTGGGCCAATCAATTTGACAATATCGTCAACCGGCAGGCCCATGTGGAAACGACGGCGCCGGAAATCTGGCGCGATACCGATGGCAAAGTGGACGGTTTTGTCTGTGCGGTTGGCTCTGGCGGTACGCTTGCCGGAGTCAGCCTTGGCCTGAAGGAATTCAACGCTGATATCAAGATCGCCCTTGCAGACCCGCATGGCGCAGCCCTTTACAGTCACTACACGAGTGGTGTGATGAAATCAGAGGGAAATTCAATCACCGAAGGTATTGGTCAGGGACGGATCACGGCAAACCTGGAAGGTTTCACGCCTGATCTGGCCTATCGAATTGCGGACGCGGAAGCCCTGTCCATTGTCTATGACTTGATTGAAGAAGAAGGTCTGTGCCTCGGCGGCTCGTCAGGCATCAACATCGCCGGCGCCATGCATATGGCGCGGGAAATGGGACCGGGACACACCATTGTCACCGTGCTGTGTGACTATGGCAACCGCTACCAGACCAAAATGTTCAATCCACAATTTCTGCGAGAAAAACAACTGCCAGTGCCTGGTTGGATGGAGCAGACGAGCGACATCTCTGTTCCCTATGAGGCGGTTTGAACATGATCGAGACAAATCCCCTGTTTTTAGAAGATTCCTATCTTTCCACCGCGGAAGGCACGGTTGTGGCCATTAATGATCGTGGCGGCATTCTGCTTGACCAGACGTGTTTTTATGCCACATCCGGCGGCCAACCAGGCGATATCGGTTTTCTTGAACGGGCAGACGGTTCACGAATCGAAATCGCTGCAACCGTCAACGGTCAGTCAAAGGCTGAAATCGTCCACCTCCCCGCCAATGGCCAGCCCCTGGCGCTGGCGGGAGAAAAGCTGGTTCAACATATAAACTGGGACCGGCGCTACAAGCTCATGCGCATGCATACGGCCTGCCACCTGCTGACCGTTGTTTGTCCTTTCCCCATCACCGGCGCATCCGTCGGCGAGGATGAAAGTCGGATTGATTTCGACATGAGCGAAGCGGTTGACAAAAACGCCATCAGTGAACAACTGATGGCACTGGTCTCGGCCAACCATCCAATATTCACAAGGTGGATCGACGAAGCCGAGCTTGAAGCCAATCCCGGTCTTGTCAAATCCAAGAATGTCCGCCCTCCACGCGGCACCGGTCGCATCAGGCTTGTATGCATCGGAGATAATGCGGCAATTGACAGCCAGCCCTGTGGTGGCACACATGTATCAGAGACGAAAGAGGTCGGTGCAATCCACATCGGCAAGATCGAGAAAAAGGGGCGCGAAAACCGCCGCTTCAGAATTCGCTTCGGTGACATACCGGGTTGAACAGGCAGGACGAGAACATCATGGTCGAAAGAAGCAAATTTGTCGTGTCTGCACAATGGCTTGAGCAGCGGCTCGGACAATCGGACCTGAAGATTGTCGATGCCTCCTGGTATTTGCCGATGCAAAACCGCAATGCGCAGGAAGAATATCGCAACAGGCATATTCCCGGTGCCGTATTTTTCGACCAGGACCTTGTCGTGGACACCGCTTCGGATCTGCCGCATACAATTCCCTCGCCGGAGGCCTTTGGCGCACTGGTGAGCGATCTCGGGCTGTCAAACAGTGATACGATCATCGTCTATGATGGTCCGGGCATGTTCACCGCACCACGCGTATGGTGGATGCTGCGGACCATGGGCGCGCCGAATGTCTTCGTTCTTGATGGCGGTTTTGACCGATGGAAAGAGGCCGGTCTGCCGGTCACGGATGACATTCCACAAACTGTCAGAGGGACCTTTCAGGCTGTCTTCAACAGGCAGGCGGTTGCCACCCTGGCTGATATGCGCTCAACCGTTGACACCGGCTCCATGCAGATTGCCGATGCCCGCAGTGCCGGGCGGTTTAGCGGTGCCGACGCGGAGCCACGGGAAGGCATGCGATCCGGCCATATGCCGGGCGCCCGCAATGTGCCGGTTTTCAGCCTTTCGAGCGACGGGCAATTGCTTGCCCTGGATGCGCTGCGCAATGTCATCACGCAAGCCGGGATTGATCTGTCGAAGCCAGTCGTGACCACCTGCGGTTCGGGTGTTACCGCCGCAGTCATCACGCTTGCGCTGGAATCACTCGGCCACCAGGAACTTCAACTCTATGATGGCTCATGGTCGGAATGGGGTTCGAGGGACGACACACCCGTAGCAACCGGTGAAGCATGATGGCCAAAGCGCCCCCTCCCATCAAAACCGTGGTCACCTATCTGGAGCAATTGCACCGTCCGAAGCTGTTCTATCCAATGCCGGTCAATCAGCATGCCGCCCTGATGCGCGTTTCAAAAATACCGCTGCACTTTTACCGCTACCTGCAAATTCGCACCGGCAGGGAATTGCACTGGGTCGCCCGCCTTCGCCTGGATGACAATGCACTGGAAAAGGTCGTCCATGCGCCTGAGGCCTCCGTCCACGTGCTCTACCTCAATGGTGCCCCGGCCGGCTTTTTCGAATTGTGCAAAACAGACTCCAAAACGGTCAATCTGGAATATTTCGGCTTGATGGACCATGCCAAGGGACGCGGATTAGGCCGCTGGTTCCTGGCGCAGGCACTGGACGCGGCCTGGGATAGCGACCCGCTACGGGTAACGGTCAATACCTGCACCTTGGACCACAGCGCTGCCCTGCCGCTTTATCAGAAATTTGGATTTTCCCCGATCGGCCAAAGCGAGACCTTCATCCACCCGCTCAGCGATGCAGACCTGCTGCGGCTGATAAAAATGTGCTGAGCCCGAAACTCTTGTTTGGATGAATAGGCCGTTCATCCCCGCTTCAGCCGCACCCGTCTATCGTTTCCCCATCGACCAAGGGACCCGCCATTGCGCCGGTTCGATGATGAAAGGGAAACAGACCATGCACCGCCGCACTTTTCTGACAGCCATTGCCGCCGCTTTAACCCTGCCCGTCGCGGCCAAGGCTGAACAGATTGAAAAATGGGCTCCTCAAAAGAAGCACATGCCAAAAGCGATACACGCTGCAACCGACAAGTTCAGCAAGAATGCACCATCAGCGCTTTCGATCGAAAAAAGCCTGAGCGCACCGACAATCAAACGCATCAAGCCGTCACAGAAAAACAGCATTCAGGAAATCAAGCGCCGCAAATCCCTGCGCCACAATGCACCGTCCATCGAAATACAATCGTTGAACTTTGCCTTTGCATCAGCCCGCATACCTGACGGAGAACTTTGGAAGGTGGAGCAGATTGCCGATGCCATGAAGCGTATTCTGCGCCGCAACCGTGGCGAACTGTTTCTGATTGAAGGTCATACGGATGCCGTGGGATCCGATTGGAACAATATGCTACTTTCCGAGCAGCGGGCAAATTCGCTGCGCGCAGTCCTCGTGGGTTACTACGGCGTTCCCCATCATGCGCTTGAAACCGTCGGCTATGGTGAGGAAGATCTGCTTGTGCCCACCCCCTATGAGGACTGGCGCAATCGCCGGGTCACGCTGCGCCGTATTACCGATATTGCATACCGCTAAAATGAAAAACCGCGCTGCCTTTGCTGCAGCGCGGTTTTTCAGGTGCAAGATATTGGCTCAAGTCAGCCCAATCAGGCAGACTTGAGAACGGCAAGCGGTTCGGCCAATTCATAGCCCAGAGCGTCCGCCACCGGTTTGCTGGTGATACGGCCACGGTGCACATTCAGGCCGGCGCGAAGATGACGATTCTCGGCAATGGCTTTCAGCCCCTTGTCCGCCAGTTGCAGGCCGTAATAAAGCGTTGCATTGTTCAGCGCATGGGCTGACGTCACCGGAACGGCGCCCGGCATATTGGCCACACAATAATGGATGATGCCTTCGACCTCAAAGGTCGGATCGGAATGGGTTGTCGCGTGTGACGTTTCAAAGCAACCGCCCTGATCGATGGCAACATCGACAATGACGGACCCTTTTTTCATGCCGGTAAGCATTTCACGGGTGACCAGCTTGGGTGCCGCAGCACCCGCGATCAGAACGGCGCCAACCACCACATCAGCGGAGAAAACCTCATCCTCAAGCGCTTCGATGGTGGAAAACCGCGTATGAATACGTCCGTTAAAAATATCATCCAGCTGACGAAGCCGTGGAATGGAACGATCAAGGATTGTCACATCCGCGCCAAGTCCAACGGCCATCTTGGCGGCATTCAGACCAACAACACCGCCACCGATGATCGTTACCTTGCCTGGCAGAACGCCGGGCACACCGCCCAGCAGAACGCCGCGCCCGCCATTGATCTTCTGCAATGCTGTCGCTCCGGCCTGAATGGCCAGACGTCCGGCCACTTCCGACATTGGCGCAAGCAGCGGCAAACCGCCATGCTCATCGCTTACCGTTTCATAGGCGATCGCTGTGCAACCCGATTCAATCAGACCCTTGGTCTGGGCTGGATCGGGAGCCAGATGCAGATAGGTGTAGAGCAACTGGCCTTCCCGCAACATCGCCCACTCCGACGGCTGCGGTTCCTTGACCTTGACGATCATGTCCGACTGTTCAAAAACGTCCCTTGCGCTGCCGACAACCTTTGCCCCGGCTGCCTGATAGGCACCGTCATCGGCATCAATGCCGAGACCTGCATTGGTTTCAATAATGACGTCATGACCATGCGCAACATATTCGCGCACCGAACCCGGTGTCAGCCCGACACGATATTCATTGTTCTTGATTTCCTTTGGGCAACCAACTCGCATCTGCGTTCCTTCATTGGGTTCGTCGCACCGACAGGCGCTCTCATCGACCAATATTTCACCACAGCAGACATGAAATGTCCTTGCGAAGGCTGTTTGCATCGATAGGTTTTTTCAACTATCCTTGCGTGAAATATAAAATATTGGAAGAAACCACCAATGGACAAGCTTGATGCCATTGATATCGCCATTTTAAACACCCTTCAGGAGGACGGTCGGATATCCAATGCCAACCTGGCGGAGCGGGTTGGACTGTCAGCCTCAGCCTGTTCACGAAGGCTCGATATTCTGGAGAAATCCGGTATCGTAAAGGGCTATCATGCCCGGCTGTCAAATCGGGCCCTGAACTATTCCATGACGGCAGTCGTCCACATTTCCCTTTCCGGGCAGTATGAAAAAATACTCCGAGAATTTGAGGCCGCCGTCAAACGCTGTCCGAATGTGATGGTATGCTACCTCATGTCGGGCGAGTATGATTACCTGCTGCGTATTGCAGCCCGGGACCTGCAGGATTATGAACGTATCCACAAGGAGTGGCTTTCCGCCCTGCCCCATGTGGTGCGAATCAATTCATCCTTTGCCCTGCGTGAGGTAATAGACCGCCCGAATATTGCTGTGGACCTGCATTGACGGTTGGCCTCATTCGCGCTGTTGACTGCTGTAACAAACCCCGGAGAAAATCATGGCCAGACGATCCAAGATGACCCTCGTTTTCTATGCTCTTGTTGCCCTGATCATTGCAGGGGCCGTTGTGTTTTTCATGGGACCTCGTACGCCGGTGAATACAGAAATCCTCTTCAATTCCGAAGCAATCGGCGAGGATATCGACGCCTATCTCGCCCGTGAGGAAGAGAAGTTCGGCGACCTTCGATCGGGACTGCAAAAACAGATTGTCTGGGCCTATCCGAACTCCAAGGCAAAAACCCCGCTGTCCATCGTCTATGTGCACGGCTTTTCAGCCTCTTCGGGCGAAGTGCGCCCACTTCCGGACATCATTGCCGCTGACCTCGGCGCCAATCTCTACTACACCCGGCTTCAAGGCCATGGGCGAACCGGCGACGCCATGGGCGAGGCAACAGTTCAGGGCTGGCTCAACGATGTCACTGAGGCCATCGAAATCGGACGAAGGATTGGTGAGAAGGTCATCCTCATCGGCACCTCCACGGGCGGGACACTCACAACCTGGGCTGCAGCCAAACCAAGACTGGCCGCCGATGTGGTTGGTGTCGTGAACATTTCGCCGAATTACGGTGTGCAGGGGTTCGGAGCCTCAATGCTGACGATGCCCTGGGCCAGGCAACTCGTCGAACTGATCGCTGGAAAACGATACGCGTTTGAACCGGCCAATGATCTGCATCGGCACAATTGGACCTATGAATACCCCAGCAGCGCATTGCTGCCGATGGCCGAATTGGTGAAACTGTCAAACAAGGCCGAAATCCACAATATCCAGATACCTGCCCTCTTTATCTATTCGGAAAAAGACGCGATCGTGCGCCCTGACATCACCAAATTGATCGCGGAAAAATGGGGTGCGAAGACCGAGACCGTGCTGATTGAAAACAGCGATGATCCCAACCAACACGTGATCGCCGGCGATGCCTTGTCACCCTCCACAACGCAGGAAATGGCAACAGTCATCACCGGCTGGATCAACCGGCTTTAGAAAAAATGCGCTCCGGTTTGCGCCATCAAAAGGTGGAATTATCGCGCTTCAGGCTTGCTGTCCGATGAGAAATAATAGACCACCAGTGCTGCACCCATCATTGCAGCATAAACATAAAACAGGATGGAAAACGTCTGCTCCGGTTGCACCGGATTGAAACTGGCATCGGCGGCCTGCCCCATCACGAATTGAACGAGCCCGACCCCGCCTATGGTGAAAAAATTCATCAGGGTCACGCCCCTGCCGGTCAGATGCACGGGAAAGAACGAGCGGGCATGGGCCGCCAGAACGCCGTAGCTCGAACCGAACAGGCCAATGGCAAACAACAGGATGGTCACCTGCCAGAGCGGCTGCATCGGGAAGGCGGCAAGCACAACAAGCGCGATCATGCCACACAGATTACCGACAAACGCCACCCATTTGCGGGTGCCGAACAGCGTATCCATCGGCCCGTAGAGGAAGGCTCCTATAATCATTGAGATGGCCATGAACAGCGAAACATTGCCGATGATCTGCGTTGATGCGCCGTAGACATCAGACAGATAGGGACCGACCCACAGACCACGTATGCCCGCCGCGGGCGCATAATTGATGGCAATCAGCGGTATGACGAACCACAGGGCCGGGATTTTCAGCAGGGCGAAATAGCCGGAAAAACCCGCATCTTTCCCCGCGCTTTTTTCAACCGGGGGATCCTTGACCAGCAAGTAAATGGCCACAGCCGTCAGTAAGGTGATAACGCCGAGACCGGTCATGGTTTCGCGCCAACCGACAAGTTCGACAGCGATCGCCAGCGGCTTGGCGCCGATAACATTCCCGGCCGTTCCCAGGGCCACAAACCACGACGAGAGAATGGCGAAACGCGCTGAGGCAAAACGCCGCGCAAAGAGGAAAAAAGCTGCCATCAAGACAGGCGAACAGCCAATGCCGATCAAACCCATGGCGATGATGATTGCTGTTGGTGTGGTGGCTGCTGCAAACAGAAAGGCACCGCCACCGGCACCAAGACCGAATATGATGGTCGCAGTTCTTTTGGGACCAAACCGGTCGAGCGCAACGCCAACGACAAATTGCATCAATGCAAATGTCAGGAACCACGCACCGGAGGCCAGCGAAAGATCCGCCTTGTCCGCCCCCAGCTCCGAGCCCAGTATCGGCGTCAGTACAGCCAGAAAAGACCGGTAGAACTGAGAAAAAATATAGGCTGTGACAAGCGCTGCAATTCCGGCCATTTAGACACCGTCTTTCGTCATTCGGGTTGCCCATCCGCGATAGATCCGAAAGTGTGAGACTGCGCCCGAGGTCAGACGAGACATTGTTTTTTCAACACCAGACATACCCATCCCCCTAAATCCACGCCGATTGAATATCGTCACCCAAAATGATGAAATTTTGGGCATTCAGATAATCAGACTGGCAAGAATCTCATTATCGGTAATATCCTCATAACGCAAACCCGCATCATCGAATGCCTTTGTCAGGCGATCAAAATTTTCGGAATTCCGGGTCTCGATGCCAATCAGGATGGAGCCAAAATTGCGCGCCGACTTCTTCAGATATTCAAACCGTGCAATATCATCCTCCGGCCCGAGCATGTTGAGGAAATCCTTCAATGCACCCGGCCGTTGCGCGAGTCTCAAAACGAAATATTTCTTCAGGCCGAGATGGCGCATGGCCCGTTCCTTGACGTCAGGCAGCCTTTCGAAGTCGAAATTTCCACCCGAAACGATCACCACGACGGTCTTGCCAGCCAGCACCTTTTTACCGATGTCCTCAAGCGCTGCTATGGCCAATGCCCCGGCCGGCTCGAGCACAATGCCTTCGATATTGAGCAATTCCGAGATGGTCACACAAACGGCATTTTCCGCAATGAGCATGACCTGATCTGCACCAAATTGCTTCAGGGCTTCAAAATTCTGCTCACCGATCTCGGCAACGGCAGCGCCATCGACAAAATTGTCGACCTGCTTCAGTTTTATCCGGTGCCCGGCCTTGAGGCTTTCCTTCAGGCTCGGCGCACCCGCCGGCTCACAAAACAGGAAGGCCTGACTGGAATATTGATCGCGCAGATAGGTGGTCATGCCGGCCGACAGTCCGCCGCCGCCGACGGGAATGATCATCAGATCCGCATGGATGCCCTTTGGCAATTGAGCGACGATTTCCGAAGCAACTGTGGCCTGCCCTTCAATGATATCCGCGTGATCGAAGGGTGGCACCATCATGGCCCCATCGCTTTCTGCGTAGGCCTTCGCAGCGTCATAACACTCGTCAAAAATGTCGCCGACCAGCCGCACCTCGATGAAGGCGCCACCAAAGGCCTTGGTTTTCGCAATCTTTTGCGGCGGTGTCGTCACCGGCATATAGACCACGCCGGATTTTTCGAAGTGACGGCACACATAGGCAAAACCCTGTGCGTGATTGCCGGCCGATGCGCAGACGAAGCGCTCCGGCGGCTGATCCACCCGCAGCGCCTTGCGAAAAAAATTGAATGCTCCGCGAATCTTGTAGGAACGCACCAGGGTCAGGTCTTCGCGTTTGAGATAGATTTGCGCATCATATTTGCCGCTGAGAAAATCATTGAATTGCAGCGGCGTCGGCGCAAACAATTCGCGCATGGCCTCTTTGGCATCGTCAACGGCATTTTTCATGTCATGTTTTCCATATCAGTTACCTGTGCAGCGATGCAAAAGCCGTCGTATCCGGCGCATATCCGCTGGGGCAGACAATCGCGAATCACAGCAACCGCAACATCTCCAGAGCGGGATCGGCCCCCATTGCTTTGCGCCGGCTGAATTATCCTGCAAATTATTGACCGGAGACCGTTTCATCGTCAGGTCCTTTATCCTGCGATGGGATTTGCACATTTTGCCCCTTGCAACAATGGTCGGCTGGAAATTCAATGAAAAATGCCGGTGAAAGACAACAGGGGTTGCAATCCTGTGATGGATAATTACCAGTAGGCACGCGTGCCCCCTTGGCGAAATTGGTATACGCAACAGACTTAAAATCTGTCACCCGAATGGGTTTGCCGGTTCAAGTCCGGCAGGGGGCACCATTTTTTCGTAACCGACCTGCAAGCAACTTTTCCTATGGTAATTGCTCTGCAGCCCTTCGCATGACTGAAAACGCCGATACAATTTTAATCCGGTCGGAACGCGCGGCAAGCGCGGTGCTTAAGGCGATTTGCCTTATATTCTCGATGATGAAAGCTTTATCAACCCTAAAGAACGATGCGCTATACAAGCGCCTTATGGCGGTGTTCCTCCAAGCGAGTTGACTCATCTGATGCGCATAAGACCAAAACCGTTCCTGTCGCTTCTTTTCAATCCATTCGGGATGCATGCCCGGGGAATGGAATACCGTGACCGTGAACTGCTCATCGATGCCCGGCGAATTCTGAAGATTCAGCTGAGCAACCTTGCAGCCTCTCCCGCCACAACAAATGGCGTGCTGGCAACGACGATCAACATCCAGATTGACGACGGCAGCAACATCGCTCTCAAGGGCGTGGATCAACAGAATGCACACATCTTTGTGCGGCATGTCCAGGAAGACTGGATCGCTTTCAATGTGGAACTATTGGAGGAAAAGCGCAGTGAGATTGATGCGATTTTGAGCGCATTGGAAGCCCTTGACCTGCCAACCCGCTATCCCGCCGCCTGTGTTCTTGCACCAATTCTTGACCAGGCCCGGGCGCTCGACACAATGCTGTTTTCAAAACTTCCTTCCGAAGCATTAGGCAAAGCGCATTCCCAGCAGGTGCAAAAGATCCGTGACTTCATCGGGAACCCAGGTTCTCTGCGCAATCAGGCCATTGCGCGCTTCGAGAAGGCAGAACTTGCCCATTGGCAGGCTTTTTTCGACACATTCGACAAAAACCCACTGACTCCAGAGCAAAGGCTTTCCATCATCGCCGATGAAGATGCGACCCTGGTGCTTGCCGGCGCAGGCTCGGGAAAGACAAGCGTCATCACAGCCAAGGCGGCCTATTTGCTCAAGTCAGGCAGACGAAAGTCGGAGGAAATTCTCCTGCTCGCCTTCGCCAGAAACGCCGCCAATGAGATGTCAGAGCGTATCAAGCTGTCCTGTGGCGAGCCTTTGGAAGCGCGAACATTTCACGCATTGGCCTATGACATCATTGGCGTAGTCGAAGGCAGCAAGCCAGCACTGGCTGCGCACGCCAGTGATGACAAGGCCTTTCTGGCACTGCTCAAGGAAATTCTAAGGAGCCTGGTAGCATCGGTTTCAGAGGTATCGAGGGCAATAATCGGATGGTTCTCATACGTCAGGCTGGATGAGAAAAGTGAATGGGATTTCAAGAAAAAGCACGAATTCTACACATACATCGAAAAGGCCGACCTTCGGACTCTGCAAGGCGAACGAGTCAAAAGTTTCGAGGAGCTTGTAATCGCCAACTGGCTCTATGAAAACGGAATCGAATACGAATACGAGCCAGACTACGAACACGACATCTCCGATGCCGGTCGTCGCAACTACTGCCCCGATTTCCGCCTTACGAAAAGTGGCGTCTACATCGAACACTTCGGCGTAAGACGCACCATGACACCCGACGGATCGTACCAACTTTCAACCGCGCCATACATTGACCGCGAAGACTATTTGGCGGACATGGCCTGGAAGCGTGACGTCCACGAAGCCAATGAAACCACATTGATTGAAACTTTCAGCTATGAACGCCAGGAGAATTGCCTGCTGGAAGCGCTGGTGGAAAAAATATCTCCCTTTGAGACGCTCGAACCACGCTCGCGCGAAACGCTTTTTGATCAGGTCGCCGATCTGAATCAACTCGACAGTTTCATTCAGTTGCTCGGGACTTTCCTTCGACACTACAAAGGCGGCGGCTACAGTATGGCAGACTGCGAGGCCAAGAATCGGACGCTGAAAATCGGACGCCGCGCGAAGGCGTTTCTATCGATCTTCGAACCGGTCTATGGCGCGTATCAAAAGCGCCTTGGTGACCGTATCGACTTCGAAGATATGATCCTGCGGGCGTCACAATATGTTGAATCAGGACAATACCGCAGCACCTTTCGGCATATTCTGGTGGACGAATTTCAGGATATTTCCCGCAGCCGTGGCCGTCTTGTTCAGGCGTTAAAAGCACAGCATCAGGACGCCCGCGTTTTCGCGGTTGGGGATGATTGGCAGTCGATCTATCGGTTTGCCGGATCCGATATCAATCTCATGCGCAATTTCGGCGCTGAATTCGGTGGCCATTTCGATGGTCAGACCGCTGTTCACCGAACCGTAGATCTGGGCAGAACCTTTCGTTCTGTTGACAAAATCGCCTATGCGGCCCGTAAATTTGTCTTGAAGAACCCCGCGCAGATAGAAAAAACAGTCATACCAGCGGGAAAGGCTGCGGCACCTGCTGTCAGAGTCGTGTCGACATTCCGTCACAATGCCGACACCAAGCTTGAGAATGTGCTTCGAGGGCTATCGCAACAGGCCAAATCGGAGGGCAAGAAGGCAAGCATCCTACTCCTTGGCAGGTATAGATATCTCGCTCCCATTGGCTTGAACGATTTGCGGAAAAAATTCCCCAATCTCGATGTTTCGTTTCGAACCATTCACGCGTCCAAAGGTTTGGAAGCGGACCATGTGGTTCTGCTGAACCTCCATAGAGGGCGCACCGGGTTTCCATCGGAGATCGTCGACGATCCGCTTTTGAACCTGGTCTCCCCGGATGCAGAGCCTTTTGAGAATGCTGAAGAACGCCGGGTCATGTATGTCGCCATGACCCGCGCGCGCCACACCCTGACGCTGATGGGATCAGTCACCAAACAGTCTGCCTTTGTCAGCGAGTTGCTGGATGACGCGGAATACGAAATTGCCAATTGCAATGAAGATCAGCCACCTGACAAGACCTGCGGCCAATGCGGTGGCCACCTTCTGGCATTCCCGACGAAAGACGGGCGAACCTGGTATCGATGTGAGCACGCGGAACTCTGTGGCCATTCCCTGTCGGCATGTCCAACCTGTGGCGTGGGACTGCCTGAGCGGCAGACCTCCTCCAGTGAAGCCTATTGTTCCTGTGGCGCCTCCTTTCCGATCTGTCCGGCATGCGACGATGGCTGGCTTGTCGAGCGATCCGGTCGCTACGGTCGGTTCCTGGGTTGCGTCACCTATCCGAAATGTACAGGCAAGAGCAGATCATAGAAATGGGGTGGCGGGCGCCATTCAGGTTACAAAAAACCAATGACAAACATCATGCAGATCACGAAGCCGCTGCCATTTTCTCCCCTTGAATTTGCCCCTTGAATGCATGGATCGTTTCATTGAATGATGATTCCTTGGAATTCCCTACCGGGTATCAAAACAACAATATACGCAATATGGATCAGCGTTTTGATGAAAAGCGCAATTGCACAGGCCCCCTCCTCCATGCGATCTTTTGGAACGCACATCGTCTCCGGATCGAATCCCACTCGACAGGCCAATCATGAACACAATGGACCATCTGCTCGCACTCGCACCCCAACCCGCTGAAACCCTGCCCGACAAAGCGCGGGCACTGGCGCTGCTCTCCCTCTTCGACTGGCTGCTCTGCGGGCGGGCGGGTATCAACGAACCGGTTGCCACCAATATGCGAGCCTTTGCGGCTGCCGAGGGGCTGTCCGGACCGTGTTCGCTCTTTGGCGGCGGCATGGCGCCACCGCGGATGGCCGCCATGGTCAATGGCGCAACCAGTCATGCCCTTGACTACGACGATACGCATTTTGATCATGTTGGTCATTTGTCGGTGGGCATTTATCCGGCTGCGCTGGCCGTTGGCGAGGAGGTCAATGCCAGTGTGACTGAGGTCGCCGACGCCTTTCTGATCGGCGCGGAAGCGGCGATCCGGATCGGCTGCATTCTCGGAGCGGCCCATTACAACCGCGGTTTTCATCAGACCGCTACGGCCGGTGCATTCGGTGCAACCATCACCGCAGCGCGCCTGCGCAAACTTACTCCGAACCAGCTGCGGAACGCCCTTGGCCTTTGCGCCAGCAGGGCATCCGGCCTCAAGTCGCAGTTCGGGACGATGGGCAAGCCACTCAATGCCGGCTTGTCCGCAGCGAACGGCGTTGAGGCCACTGCCCTTGCCGTTCTCGGTCTGACCTCGGCGGATGATGGAATCATGGGTGCACAGGGATTTGTACCGACTCATACCGATGAAATTGATGAAATCTCAGCCTGGGCGGATGCGCCGCCGGAACAATTCCGCTTCCTGCGCAACAGCTACAAGTTCCATGCCTGTTGCCACGGAACGCATGCGATGATCGAAGCACTGTCCACCCTGCGTCAGGATCACCCAATAAATCCACAGGAGGTTTCCGCTATTGAGCTGAGAACCAATCCCCGTTGGCTCTCGGTCTGCAATATCGCAGCGCCGCGCACGGGCCTTGAAGTCAAATTCAGCTATGCCTGGCTGGCGGCAATGGTGTTTCACGAGATTCCCACGGCAGATGATCGCGTCTATGACGATGCACTGGCCAGCGATCACTCACTCAGGGGCACTGCAAGCAAAGTCACCGTGGTGGGAGATGGCGAAGTGGGTGACCAGCAGGCTTTTGGCACGCTTCGGACAACCTCTGGTGCCATCCAGCCTTTTGCGCATGACTTGGCCAAACAGCCATCGATCGAGGCTTTGACCACGCGCCTTCAAGCCAAAGCGCATGCCCTGTTGTCAACGGACGTCGGCCAATTGCTTGCGCTGCGGGACAGGTTCAACACTGCGACTGCCAAAGATCTAGGGATCTATATGCGCACAGGTCGCTGACAGAAATTTGGACTGGGGAAGAAGGCCTGCGTCCGTGCCTGCGATAACGCTGTTTCACGGACCTGTTCCAGCCTATGATTTTCACACCATATACACAGCCCAGAGCTGTCAATAAGGCTGCGGATCAAGGGCTGTTGGCATAATTCCCCCATGGAACATGGCTTCAGCCTTATTTTTTGGAGGAAAAAGCGCCTTTGATCAAATTGTCATCAAATTGATCCGGGATTTTTCCCTCCACGGCATAAACATAGAGCGCAGCTTTCAGGATTGATCCAAGCGTCGAGAAAATCAGGCCGCTCAGAATACCAAGGGCAATCGCAACCAGGCCAAGAGAGATCGCCAGATAGGGTGATGAATCAGCGATCACCATAGCGATCATAAACACCCCAACGATGAGCACCATGGAAATCCCTGACAACACGGACAATCCGACAACCGAGACCAGTGACTCCCCCCAGGTTTTCCTGACGATCGCAACGGAACGTTTGACCGCACTGATGGGGCCGATGTGTTCCGATACCAGTACAGGCACAACAAAATAGCTGGAAACAGCCCAGGCGCTTCCAAGAAAACCAAGGAGAAACCGGGTGATCCCGTCACTTTTCTTTTCCAACTGACCAAGCACAAAGCCGACCGAAGAGGCGACCAGGGCCCAGGCCAGTATCTGAGGAAGACGCCCCGTGGAAAAGCGCAACCCGTCCATCACCGTGGGATCACCGCCGGCGAAGCGGATCTTGACGCAGGCGATCATCGCGGCGTTAAAGAAAATCATCACGAAATAGGCGATAAAATAAGCGACGAAGGAGCATGCCAGCAACACCCATTCCTGCTGGTTGGCAAGCGTGTCGGATATGGTATCAATCGCTGTTTCCGGATTGCTGAACATGCCGATCGGGCCAAGAGCCGCCATGAGCAAAGCAGCCAGAATGGTCAACGACAGGACAGGGAATACAAGAAGTTCCTTGTCCAGCATCAGCACGCGCCAACTGGCTTTGACCAGAACCAATGCGTTGCGAATTTTTTCCAAATTTTTTCTCCACCGGTTCTGACCATTTTCAGGTCGTTACCCATCATCCAGATTCGTTTGATGGGATGGGCGCGCGTGCAAAATCAGTTTTCCAATTGTGCCACGGGTGTGCAGGGATACATGGATAACCATCCCTCGCGTGTCGGCAATGCAACTTCAAAATGATCTGAGTAGTTGCCGAGATCAAATGTGACATAGCCCGAAGCCTCTTGCCCATCAATGATGCACGCCCCGTCGTGGTTGCACAGGCCAGAGCCCGCTGGCGCAAAATTGGACCGCTCACAGGAAAAGCCCGGGCCGCAAACAGCGTCTTCCGCATGGCTGATCAGCATGTCGGGAGCGACGGCGCAACTGCCTTTTTCTGATGCATGGTCCGTATAGATAGCATCCTGGGCTGCAGCATGCGCGCCACCAAAAGCAAGCATGGCCACTGCTGCAGCCACTGAACGCACGAAAATCAAGCGACTTGAATGTGTGCTCTTTTTCAAAATCATTGAATCTATGGAACAAATTACCGACTGACCTGGTATCCGTTCACCCCTTCCCGGGTTTGTGACGATTATTCGATTGCTCCTGACAATAGAAGATAGGCATCAGCCGCATTCATTGCAGCCAGTTGGCGCTTGGCCTGTGAGGCTTTCACGACCAAAACATCGCACCTTCCCTTCTGAAACGGGGATAGAAGTTCATCGACACTTGCGCCCGGAAGAAGCTCCACGGTCATATTGTTTTTCGAGAAGAAATCCATCACAGCGCCAGATTCACCGGCCCCTGTATCAGCGAGGCATACAACGGCTCCGTCCAATTGCAACAGGGTACTCACACCAAGCGCTTTCGAGCTGATGACTCGCCAGCCTGCCATTGGCGATTCGGGCACTGCGGTTGGAATCGACGGTCCTGGTGCCATCTTTGGGAGTGAAGGAAGAGCGCCCGGTTTTAATGGCTTTGGCAGCGCAGTCCCCACAGACGGTGGATTGGGTATTTTCCCCATTTTGGGCAACACGGGCGGAGGCGGAGGCGTATTGGCGCCCTTTGCCGGCAACGCCCCCATGGTTGCCATCAGGGCGGCGCCAAGCAGCGCAATCGAAAGGCTGGCGAATATTGGTATTTTCATTTCGGTTTCCACTTGTTCAATACAGGCTGGAGACATCAAAAACGCTATCGCTTTCCGTAATTTCGGTCAGTCCGACACACACGGTTTCGCCGTTTGAGGTTGAAAACATGGCATAGGCGAAGCCGATATAGGCATCGACTGCCTGGGTATCTCCAGCGTTGATAACCAGAAGCGGCCCACCCGATCCCGAATAGTCGTTCTCCTGCCCATTCTCATCCAGCCAATATACGTAAAGAATGTCGCTGCCGGCATTGTAGAAAGACGCCGTCGCAGCCTCGCCGGAGTTGTATGAGGCCAGTTGACCACGAAGTTCACACCCCGGCCCGGCCTGTCCAGCCTGGTTGCCTTGGTCGTAATCTTCAATGTCCTGATCACCCGTCTGATTGTCGTTGGCATAGTCCGAATTCCTGACAAGGCTGTCACCCGACATTTGGACACGCACGGAAGGCGACGTGATTTCAGTCATGCCGACGCATTGGGTTTGACCATCCCTCATAGAAAACACCGAAAAGTAAAATCCGACACGTCCATCCAGTTCCCGGGTTTCGCCTGCCGCAATGCGCGCCAGTGGACTTCCGGAATGGCTGTAATCCGTATCGGATCCACCTTCATCGATCCAATAGACAAACAAGGCGTCGGACCCGTGATTTGCAAAGGAAACTCTGGCGCCGGCGCCGGAATTGCCGGATGCCACATTGCCGCGCATTTCGCAGCCATATCCGCTTTCTAGAACGACTTCAGTCGGTACGGAAATGCTATCCTGATAAACCGGATCGTTCGCGGTGTTCGCACTATCGTCATCCACGGAGCCCCTGCCGTTTGCCATGGAGATAAAAGTGTTGGCGCTCTTGATTTGCGCAACGCCAAAACACTGCAATTGATGATCCGCGGTGGAGAACACGGAATAGGCGAAACCGACTTCGCCGACGAACTCCTGCGTTTGGCCGGCTTCGACCAGAGCCAGGGCGCTTCCGGTATAGTCGTAGTTGTTGTCAGACCCGTTCTCGTCCAACCAATAGACATATAGCGGATCCGAACCGGTATTTATAAAAGACACCGCCGCTTGCTGACCCGAGCGATAGGACGTCACAGAACCGCGCAAGTCACACCCTGCCCCGGCAAACAGTTCCAAATTGTCCTGATCGTCCAGGGCCGTTGAATTTGCGACATCGCCGATTGGCGGCTGTTGCACGTTTTCATTGGCCACATTGTTGGTGGGAACGACATAGCGGCTCATGAGAATGGTTGTTTCAATGGCGGTGACTTCCGCAACGCCAACACATTCGGTCTGTCCATTGTCAACTGAGAAGATCGAATAGGCAAGGCCGGTGGCTGAACGTATCTTCTGCGTTTCTCCCGGCTGCAGCACCGCCAGCGGCTTGCCGGACCGATCGTAATCCGTATCCTTGCCGCTCTCGTCCAGCCAGTAAACAAAGAGCTGATGTTTGCCGACATTGTTCAGCGTAACATTGGCTCCAACGCCTGATGTGTCAGATACCAACGTACCTCTACGAGCGCAGCCGTCGCCCGATTGGATGATCAACCGGGCCGCGCCACCATTGCTGTTCGGTGCCTCGTTGTGCGGCGCTGGATTGCCAGTGGACGGGTTCCCCGACGCTTGTGTGTTTTGCGTCTGCCCGGGCGAATTCCCGTTGCCGCCGACACCAAGACCGAAAATCGGATTGGCCAGCATGCCCTCCAGGCTGGAACATGCCTCTGCGTTTTGCAATTTGCAGGCTTTGTCGTAAGCCGTTTGCGCCCCGTAAACAAACTCGCCCCGCGCGTCCAGGACATTTTCTCCCAACTGCAGAACCGCCTGAACATCAACATCCCTGAGAGCCAATCGGACATCGAGGTCACCCAGCAATTTGCAACCTGTCGCGTTGTTCAGCGCGCAGGCCTCAAAATAATCATGCCGTGCCCAAGTGACTTCGGCAGGGATCTGTAGAAAAGGACCGGTTGCATAGGGCTTCATGCGATGATTGCCCAGTGCGATACAGGCAGCGGCATCGCCGGATTTGCACCCCTTGTCATGAATGGTTACCGGAAGAAGGTCGTATACGCGATTGCGCTCGTCGCAGGCCGTTCCTGCCCCTTCGCCACCATTTAGCAGTGCATTTTCGCATATTTTTTGTATCAGCGCATAGGCCTGATCCGGATCCCTGTCTGCAAATGTATCAGATGTGAGTATTCTGGAAGTCTCAATGCAGCTTTCAAGATGGTTGACTTCACAGCCCATCTTGAAAAACGGCAGAGATTCTTTCAGCACATCCACGGGATCCGTCTTTGGATCAGTGTTCGGGTCGGTTTGCGGAGCCAACTCTGCTGAATGGTTCAGGAATATCTTGGCGTATGCATAGCAAGCGGCGCCGTCTGCGGTTTCATTGTAGGCACGCACGCAGCCTGATTGATAGGCATTGCGCGCCCTACCGTATTGTTGCGATTCCTCAAACTCCCTGCCTGCTGCTGCGCAGAATGCATGGTCGTTCGCGATCTCGCATTTGTAGTAGTTCTTTTCTTTCTCGGCCGTGATTTCGGCTTCAATGTCCGAAGCAATGGAGCAACTGAATTCACTGCCATACCCGCAGCCCCGAGCCGCCTCTGCGAGGGCAAGCGCGTAGAGCGGAACCGTTTGGCGATTGCTGAGTGAAAGAGATACCTGCTTCGCCGTGTCCTGTTTCATCTGCGCGATCGCGGCGCAGGAAGTGCCACCATTGAACTGACAACCTGTTTTGTACCATTTGGATGCGGCATCGGTGTCGAGAGGACCGGCCATACCCATTTCATCCAGCCGGCCTCTGTAGAAACATCCGGCATCGTCGAAATATGCACACAGCTTTTGACTGAAAGCCCTGCTCATTCTGCAGGAGGATTCGCTACCGGATTCACAGAATTCGTACAGGTATTGTGCCGTGGATTGCCATCTGAATTGGATTGAGGGAGGCCCTTCATAGGGGGCGCCCTCCAGGAAAGCTGTTGCCAGTTTGATGCAGTTTTCTTCACGATCCTGGCTCTGTCTGCAATTGCCCTCCCAAATCCTCAGGTTGACAAAAAGGGATGCGGCTTTGTTGATGGCATCTTTTCTCTCGCAGCTCTCTTTGAGTCCCGCATTGCACGTGGCGCGCAACGGATCATCTGTTTCGCGACATTCGATTTTTCTCGCCCCGCCCTTATGTTCGCAATGCTTTTGGTATGTTGCCAGCACTTGATCGCGAATGTGCGGACGATTGACCCAATTGTCAAAACCCATCAATTCCTTGACATATCTTGCGCAAATCGCCGGATCATCCGATACGCACCCAAGGTTTGCGTATTCACGCTCCAGAGATGCTCTGCCCAACTTGCCCCTGGTGAGGAAATAGGGTCGAAACGGTTCAATTCTGTAATTCAATTCGTAGAGGCTGCCTTCCGACTTACTGGATATCAGAACGCCATTGTATTCGAGAACCCCATTTGTCTTGATGAAGTGATCCAACCAACCGGGCTCATCCGGCATACGCCATTCAGACCAGCCCAGGGAGTCGTCATCACTGCCATAATCATACTCGATCAAATGGATATCCAGGCCGCGATCAGCTTCAAATATCGCGACCTTGTTGACGGACAAGGTCTCTTGCGAACTGATTTTGCGCCCCTTCGAGCGACCGCCGTTTGGAAAAATCGAACTGCCGTTCACGCCAATTTCCAGATCATCATCACTGTCGCCGTAGACCTTGTTGAAGATTGCCTCGCTGGATAACGCATTCAACACATCGTTCGAAACGTTAGCAGCCGCCGCCGCCGCTCCCTCAAAACCCATTGCCTGCTTGGCGCGATTCTTGACTTTTGTTTTTGGGTCGCCCAATGCGCGGTTGGTGGCCTCCTGTACGCCTTTTCTGATGGCTTTCTTGACGATTCTCTCGCCCTGCTGGCGCAATGCAGCTTCTGCTGCCGCTTGCACGGCCTCTCTCGTAACCGCGCGGCTCGCCTTTTTCGAAATGGCTTTGAGGCCCGCTTTGGCGCCGGCCTTGCCAGCCGCACTGGCGCCGCCGCTGGCAACGCCCATACCAATATCCACGGCCAGATCAATGCCACTGAACAACACCTTGGTCGCCCCGTCCTGACCCGTGGACGTCTTGATGGCTTTCACCGATGTGATGGTCAGTTTCAACAGACTGGAAAGATCATCTGATGGCAGGCTCAATCTGGTTGTGCTTGTCTTTGCGCGAATGTCCCGCTCGAAATCCGTCAGTTCAGAACCGCGTGCACGCCATTGAAAACTTTCGTGCCCAAAGGATTTTCCTTCGTGGGGCATGGACGTCACATTGCCTCCAAACGTTCTCAAATAGGAGCCCGTGGCCTTGTTGACGATATGAAACTGCTCGGTGAAGCCGGGCATTCTGGATCTGATCGGCCCTGGGACAATCTTCCATTTGAAGTCATCATCTTCACCAATATGCCATCCCCAATTGACAACATTGCGCGATTTGCCGCTGTCGCCCGACAATGTGAGGAAAAGAACTGTCTTCAAATTGACGATGTACCAGTAGCCATCACCAGCAGGCCTCAAAACCCAATCAAACCCCTTGCCCCGCGGTGCTGTGATCAGACCTCTGTCTGCTTCCACATTGCGTTTGTCATCGCGTCTGGCGCCGTAGCCTTGGCGTAAAAACCCTCCGGAACCTTCGTTTCTGAGCGTCAGGATTTGCCCGTCCATGTGCAGGTAGGCTGCAAAGTCGTCGCCGGCGCGAGCGCTGTCGCCCGGCGCGTGATCCGCAAACGCATTCTGTGACAAGCTCCAGCAACACAGAAATGCCGACAGGAACCGGAGCGATTTCACAATGATCACATTCAACATATCTGACTCCCGCCAAAATCAACTTGTCGGAAAGCCGCATTTGGAAATGTTACAAGCACTTAAGATTGTATCTCAAGGCTACTGAACCCTAATAAGGAGGCTCCAGAAACTCGAAGGTATTATCCATTTTGTCGGTTTGAACCACATCAATACAGTTTCCCCGGCCATCAACAACGACAAAGGCAAATCCGACACGGGTATCAACCTGGTGAAATTGGTCTGGCACGAGGGAGAAAAACGGATTTGCCTTGCCACTGTAGTCAACCTCCTTGCCCTGGTAGCTGATCCAATAGATATGGATATCGCTGTCGCGCGAGTTCGCAAAAGTCGCAACAGCGCCCTCGCGCACAGATGTCGAGACGATCTTTCCGCGCAGATCACAGGAATTTTTCGGACGACGACGAGGGTTTGCATTGCCGGTCGATGGCAGGATGGTTTGCTTCATGCGCGTATATGTGTGGCGACCAAACTTGAAACCGACGACTTTCCCATTGCGCATGTCGAGATCGAATGTACGCGGCCGCCTCGTATCGGTAACCAACTGACGATTGCGCCTGTCCACGGTCAGTGCGAATGAACGTCCATCAAAATCAGTCCACATCAGGCCATTGCCATTGCGTTCAATATTGCCAGTGGGCGCGGTGCGGCTTTCATAGGTTCCGATATAGCGCGCGTTTCCGGAATTGTTTCCATTGCCGGTGACCACCTTTTCCAGCTTTACAGAAAGTTGAAAAGCCGATGCCCCTCGCATCGATCCAACAACAATCTTGAAAACGCCATCGCTGGGCAATTGCCCCCTGAAGGATGTTGCGTTGCTGTCGGGCCCGGCTCCAGCGAGCGTCGTGCCGCCGTTCCTGGCCTCATTGACATAGATTTCAAACGTCGGGGACCCGCGCGTGGCTGTCAGGTCTACCTGCAGCGTCTGCCCTGCTTTTCCGTTCACTGCGTAAACGGTCAACTGGTTTCGCGCCAGCGCACCGGAGGTCTGGACTGCATTTTTTCCAGCGAAAACCCGCAGCGGCGTTTCCACGATTTGCGTGTCGGTTGAACCGGCGTTTTTATCCTGCAGATTTTTATCCAGAAGTTTTGAAAAAATGTCCAGAACGCCGACGACGACATCATTCGCGTCCAAAGTACCACCCGGGTTACCCGCAGGTCGCCCATTGTTCGTTTGCGTTGGATTGCCAAGTGACTTGCAGGCGCTCCTGATTCCCTCAATGGCATTGCCGCTTGTGCAGATTGCTCCACCCCATTGATAGCCCTGCAGACCATTGGGCAATCTGATGGAGAACCACGGATACCCCTGGTAGTTGCCGCCCGCGTTGGCAAGCAGCGTGATCGACCCGCCATTCACTGACGAGCCAATTCGTGCGGCGCTGACGCTTGGCGCGCGCCGCACCGTTCCTCCACGCGAAATCGCATTCATCGGAAATACCGTGTTTGCGGAACCATGCGCCGGTGGCAGCGCTGGTTTTGGACGTTTGGGCCCTGTGGTTGCTGGTGGCAAGGCACCAGGTTTGGATGCGACATCCCAGTCTGCTGGCACCAGGTCATCAAAGATCAAGACCGCACCATCTTCGCCCCTGTATTGCTGGGACGAAACAACAAGTCTGCCATTCACAACAATGGCGTCCGTCGGCTGGTAGGTTCCGGTCGCCGGTACCGCCGAGCGCAGCAAGGTCAAATCCCTGGCAGACAGAAGCCAGATCTTGCCGCTTTGCGACAGGGCATAGACAATCTTTCCATCCGACGCGATCTGCACGACCATTTCCGGCAGAATGGTTCTCGCCACTTCAGAGGTGTTCAGCGGATTGATCTTGACGACAACGCCATCTTTGGATGTCCCCTTGGGACGACCACCGCCATAGATGAAATCATCGTCTTTCGCCAACGCCCAAAGTTCCGCATTTGCAAGGTAGAAGGGCTGGCTGTCCATCGTTGCCTTATTGACAATGTTGATTGGCAGTGCGCGCGCGTGGGAGACCCACACATCCGGCCCGAAGTCGATGATATCCAGTGCCCATTCGCCTAGATCGCCGGTGACAATCTGGCGGCCGGATCGCGTGTCGATACGAATCACATTGCTGGTGCCCGAACTGCAATCAGGGCTCGCCAGAACCCACAAGGTGCGCGGATCGCTGGACACCATCTCCTCCGGACAACCATTCAATCGGGCAAGTTCCCTGATCGAGCCATTGCGCCTGAGACGCACAATTTTCCTGTCAGTGGAAACCAGGGCATGGGCTGAGCCGTTTGCATTGGCCACAACCTGAACCGGCAGGCGTCCGACCCGGTAGCGCTCGACAAGTCTGCCTGTTTGGAAATCAATTTTGGCTGTCGTGCGCTGGCCACTCTCCGTTGCCCACAAGAAACCGCCGTCGTAGGAAATACCCTCGAGCCACTTGCCCACCTCGACAACCCTTGGGCCAGGATAGACAACATCGGCCACCCAGCGGTCGTCATCACCGCCATAGCCCTCGCCGCAACCCATTCCCGGAGTGGCATCCTCCGGTCGGAAACCACATTCCAGCACACTCAACCGTATGTTTTCGATGGTCCTTTGGCGCTGCCCTCTGCGTATGCGCAAAGCCACATTTCCGCATTCCGCAACCGCATTATCGAGGGCTCTTTGTTTGGATAGCCTGCGTGGCTGCCGATTAAAGGCGCCCTCCAGACAGACAACATAAGCAAGCGCGCTCCTGTCGCTGGATTGCACGACATAATTTGCATCAGAAAGACTGTAATTCTGATTGCGTGCGTTTTGTGCGTTTGCTTGAAAAGTGAATATCACGGACATCAATCCGCAAGCAACAAAGCCCATGAAATTTTTATAAATCACGATTTTTCATTCCCATTCGAAATATAATAACAAGTACTATTTTCTTCATCATTGTGGTTTGAAAATCACCATCTGAAAAGACCATGGGATTATTGCAATAGCAATAGCCATGCGTAAACTTTACCGAACGAAATACCTTCTTCTCATTGATTTCATGGGTTGACCTTTCTGCCCAACAGCAGATCCAACGGCGAAAGCGAACCCGCCTGGTCGATCCGTTAGCCAAACCGGCTAGAGACTTTCATTTTCATTCGGCAACCTTCAGCTTTACGTTCCTGGCAGACTGTCATTGCAATTATTGCCCTGCCGCACCAACCAAAACAGTGAAGGCAGCCCGGATACAATCACGACCCGCAGGAAAGATCACGCCAGCCAACAAGACAATCTGCATGATGACAATGGCGGCCAGATAGGACCTGAAAGGTTGTTTTCGGGTTTTGTGGCGCAGTATTTTCTGACCGGCGATAATCCCGATGCTTCCACCCAGGGCTGCCAGCAGCAAAAGCGTGCGCTCCTTTACCCGCCACCTTCCCTGCCGCGCGCAATGTTTGTCCCAGGCAAACAACAGGAAGCCTGTCAGATTGATGACGACCAGAAATGCCAAAGCAAGGATAATGGGCTCCAGGGATGAGAACATTGTCATTGAAAGTCTTTCTGACATAGACCGAAGATTGATCCCACCTGTATTCTTGCCCCACCTGCGATCTGGCAAATGCCACAATGAAAGCGCGCACCGTACCCCTGATCCATCAGCGCAAAATGGTCATTTGCGCACGCAAGGCAGTCAGTCTCTTGCGAGCGACAGGGATGCGCGCTACCTGTCACATCAAAACCGCTGTGAGGATAGGTCATGTCAGAAAAAATCATAACGGCAGCAATGATTGCCATCGGCGACGAGCTGCTTTCGGGGCGTACAAAAGACAAGAATATTTCCCATCTGGCGGACATGCTGACGACAGCCGGCATTGATCTGAAAGAGGTGCGTATCATCGGCGATGAGGAGCAGACCATCGTCGCCGCGGTCAACGAATTGCGAGCCCGTTTTACCTATGTCTTCACATCGGGAGGCATTGGGCCCACCCATGATGACATCACGGCAGAAGCCATCTCCAAGGCTTTTGACCTGCCCTGTGAGCATGATCAAAAGGCCATGGATCTGCTCGGCTCCGTCTACAAGGCACGCGACCTCGAATTCACCGACGCCCGCAAGCGCATGGCGCGCATGCCGCGCGGCGCGACCCACATCACCAATCCGGTATCGACTGCACCGGGTTTCACCATTGGCAATGTCCATGTGATGGCGGGTGTACCATCGATTTTCCAGGCAATGCTGGATGGTTTGCTGCCGACCCTCGAGACTGGCACCGTTATTCAATCGACCATTGTTGAATGTCCCTATGGCGAGGGGACAATCGGTGAAGAACTCTCCGATATTCAGAACCGTCACATGGACACGGTCATCGGTTCCTACCCGAAATTTGATGGCAGGAACTATTCGACCCAAATTGTCGTGCGGGGTCGCGAACCGGCACGGATTTCCGAAGCGGCACGAGAAGTCGAAGACATGCTGGAGCGCACTCGCCTGCAGCGGGCAGGATCATGAGTCCTGCGGCAGCTCCGACCAATTGATCAGGATTTGACCTCAAACAGCCGGCTTGTCATGCGCTGTCCTGATGAATGTCTGAAATGATTGCACCCGGGTGGGCTGTGTTTCCTCACCACGAAACAGGCTCTGCCAGTAGGAAAGATAAAGCGGTGCGAAATCAAATTCGGACTGCAATATGCGCTGCCGGGTCTCTTCGAGATATGCGCGCGTGACAAGGCGCCAGTCATCGACCACACAAACGGGAAGGTCTGCGAACAATCCGGATAGGGCGGATGCACCGACAATGGGCACCGAGCCTAAAAGCAGCGCTTCCCAGGTGCGATGACAATCCAACCCGTTGCCCAATGGGCTGAGTGTGTAAAAATGTTGCGCATTGTTCTTCCAACTGCGATCCCGGCGCACGGCAGGTTCTTCCAGCTTGATGGTTTCGAGCTCTACCCCATTGATGCAGGCAAGCCTGTCACCTCGGTTGAGCACGTGATGCCAATTGCAATAGGCTGATACAGACTTGTCCGTCAGGTCCGGCGCTTCAAGCCGCACACGATTGAGCGCTGCCTCTTGCTGCTGCGGGGTGGAAAAATAGCCCCACGACTGATAGCGAAACCGCGATGAAAGTGTGTGATAGTCCAAACCGATCGGCATGGGATGGAGCCGTGGATGCGTATAGTCACAGTTCTGTGCATACCAGGCCGTCAACTGCGGATGCGCCAAAATCTGTTCGACCGTGTCCGTCTTGACGAAATCCGAGGCCAGGCCGAAATCACTGTTGCCTGTTGCCAAAACAAAAGGCTGGTCGATCTTGTTGAGCGCTCGGTCGGCAAATTCACTTAAAAAATCGGTTTTGACATAGAGGCAATTATCACGGTGTGGTGAAAATTTGCCGGGCCGCTCGATTGGTCCAAATGGATGTCCGGCTTTAAAGCCTTCATCACAGGATTTTCTCAGGCCGTCACTGGAAATGAACCGGCAATTCAATGAATTGCTCTCACCGTTATGCAGCCTGTAACTGCCATACCTGTATGCCGCGTCGATTTGTTCTGACGCGCGTTTTTTATATTTTGCAAAAGACAAAGCAGTCCGCCCCGGATCCCGTTGGTTGTCTTATCCGCGGTTTTCACACCATGCGGAAGGTGCCGACTTCGCTAACACAATCACGATTTGCCGGCAACGACAGAGAATCGGCCTGCAAACATTGATGATTGCCCCTCAAGCGCGGTTGATGAAAACCCGACAATTGAATATAGCTCCACAGGCTGAGCAGGTGTAGTGGATTTTGTTGCTCTGATACTGGAGAATTCGATGGGTGATATATTGGTGACTGGCGGCTCCGGCTTTCTCGGGTCCCATCTGTGCGACGCACTTCTTGCCCGTGATCAGGGCGTTCTATGCGTGGACAATTTTTTCACCGGTCCGAAGCGCAACATAAAACATCTTCTCAGCCGGCCGAATTTCGAACTGATGCGCCATGACATCACCCTGCCTTTGCATGTTGAAGTGGATGCCATCTACAATCTGGCGTGCCCGGCCTCACCCGTTCATTATCAGCATGACCCGATCCAGACGACAAAGACCAATGTTCTTGGCGCGATCAACATGCTGGGATTGGCAAAAAGGCTCAATGTACGCATCCTGCAGGCGTCCACGTCGGAGGTCTATGGTGATCCAGAAGTGCATCCGCAGACGGAGGAATATTGGGGCCGGGTCAATCCCATTGGTCCGCGCAGTTGTTACGATGAGGGAAAACGTTGCGCCGAAACACTGTTTTTCGATTACCACAGGCAAAGCGATCTCGACATCAAGGTGATGCGGATATTCAACACCTATGGACCGAGAATGAACCCCGATGATGGCCGTGTCGTCAGCAATTTCGTTGTTCAGGCTTTGCGCGGTGAGTCACTGACAATTTACGGCGACGGCTCGCAGACCCGCAGCTTTTGTTATGTCGATGATCTGATTGCCGGCATGCTGGCCCTGATGGACAGTCCCGCCGGTTTCACCGGGCCTGTCAATATCGGCAATCCCTTCGAGTGCAGCATGATCGAGCTGGCAGAACGCATTTTGCGCCTTGTCGGCAGCAAATCGAAACTCGAATTTCGCCCCCTGCCCCAGGACGATCCGCTGCAGCGCTGCCCCGACATCTCCCTGGCCAAAAAACAACTGGACTGGCAACCCAAGGTCCAATTGGAAGACGGTCTGAAGGAAACCATCGCCTGGTTTCGCCGTACCCTTGACGCCTGAGTAAATCTGCCAGGGTCCCAGCCCGTTAAAACGCTCATTGTTGGCGCTCTGTTTGTCGCCACCACGTCGCGATGTGCATTCCCGATTGACCGAAATCAACGCAGTCCGCTCAGGAACATGCAGAGTGTCACCTGTCCTGACCCAATGTCGGTTGGCATCAATTCAAAGCTGAACGTATTGACATGATCAGGACAGACTGCAGATTCGTGCATGCCTCCTTGCAAGATGATGGCGCGCCCCGAGATGAGAAGGACCTGACGGACATGACAATGAGCTACAAGACAATTTTGGCAATCCTGCGCAGCCAGGACGATTGTGAGCAAGTGCTTGATACGGCAGTTCAGCTGACCCGCCAGTTCGACGCACATCTGATCGGGTTCAACGCCGAGGCGGCCGTCAGGATCGCCTATGCCGCTCCGATCGAGATTCCCGATGCTACGGCGTTCAAGATCGACCAGCAGGAAAGCAAGGAGAAGATGGAGGCCATCCATGCCCTGTTTTCTGCGCGATGCGAACGTGAAGACATTTCGGGGGAATGGCGAACGGTCCATTCGTCTTCCGGTGACAGTGCATTATCGGCCCTGCCAAGCGCCCGTTGCGCCGATCTGGTTGTGGTGCGTCAACAACATCCGGAAAAACTCAATGATTATGCCGATCTTGATGCATTGGTGCTGGAGAGCGGCAGGCCGGTTCTTTTTGTACCCTATATTGGCAGGGAAACACGCCCCATAAAACATGCGATCATCGCATGGAACGGAACCCGCCAATCGGCCCGCGCCGCCTTTGACGCCATGCCGTTTCTGATGCGTGCCGATACGGTGGAGATCTTCTGTGTCGATCCGGAAGATAATGCCGAACAGACACCGGCCATGGCAGGCGCCGAACTTGCAGCAACGCTGACACGCCACGGGATCAATGTGACCGCCCATACGGAACAGACCGATGGATTGGCACCGGCCTCGGCAATCGAGAACAGATTGTCCGATACAGGAGCGGATCTTCTCGTCATGGGCGCCTATAGCCGCTCCCGGTTGCGCGAATATCTGTTCGGTGGTGTCACCCGCACCATATTCCAGTCGATGACGAATCTGACCTTGATGTCGAGTTGATCGTCACTGCATTTTTTGTCCGTGTCCGCGCAACAATCTACACGCACCCCTTGCATCAGGGACGGTTTTTCGGCTAATTCAGCGCACACTTCGCCATGCCCGTATATTGAGAATCGGGCAGGATCAGTCGTGAGGAGCGTTGTATCCATGTCCCTTCCCGATAAGGCATTCCCGGTTTCCTGGGATCAATTCCACCGTGATGCACGGGCACTGGCCTGGCGAATCTCGCGCCCTGAAAACCAGTGGCGCGGCATTGTGTGCATCACGCGCGGCGGGCTCGTTCCCGCTGCAATCATTGCGCGCGAACTCAATATTCGCCTGATCGAGACTGTCTGTGTGGCCTCCTATCACACCTATAACGATCAGGGAGACATGCATATCATCAAGGAAGTCAGCGAAGAACTGCTGAAGTCCGAGGGTCAGGACATCCTGATCATTGATGATCTGACGGATACCGGCAAGACCGCAGCGATCGTTCGCGAGATGCTGCCCAAGGCGCATTTTGCCACTGTCTACGCAAAACCCAAGGGACGGCCGCTCGTCGATACATTCGTCACCGAAGTCAGCCAGGATACCTGGATCTATTTCCCCTGGGACATGGGGCTGACGTTTCAGGAACCCATTGCAAAAGACGCGGCCGGGTAGTGCCTTCACCAGCAACCAGCCTGAAGCGTCAAAAGACATCCGTCGCCTTCATCTTCATCGTGATCGTCATCAATATGCTTGGTGTCGGGCTGGCCTGGCCGATTTTGCCAAAACTGATTCAGTCCTTTGAGGGCGGCGATATTTCCAGCGCCGCCTTTCACTTCGGACTGATTGCAACCGTTTACGCGCTGGCCCAATTCCTCTTCTCGCCGCTGATGGGCAATCTGTCGGACGCCTTCGGCCGTCGACCAATTCTGCTGATTTCACAGGCAGGCCTGGCAATTGATTATGTGTTCCTGGCCATCGCGCCCGATTATTGGTGGCTGTTTGCCGCACGCATGATCTCCGGCATGTTCGGTGCAACCATCACCACGGCAAATGCCTATCTTGCGGATATTTCCACACCGGAAAATCGCGCCCGCAATTTTGGCTTTCTGGGGGTCGCATTCGGCATCGGCTTCATTGCAGGCCCTGCCGTTGGCGGCCTGTTGGGTGAAATCAATATTCGCCTGCCCTTTTATGCAGCCGCCGCACTGACAGCGGTGAACTTCCTCTACGGATATTTCATCTTGCCCGAATCACTGCCGGTGGAAAAACGCCGGCCGCTGGGCCGCGTCTGGAACAGCAATCCCCTGTCGGCCCTGCGCGGCATGGCCGAATTCCCCATCTTGCTGCCCTTGTTTACGGCATTGTTTCTGACCGCCGTCGCCGGTCGCGGCCTGGAAAACATATGGGTGCTTTATACAGATTTCCGATTTGGCTGGACTTTGCGCGATTCGGCGCTGTCGCTGGCCTTTGTCGGCGTGATGTTCATCCTTGTCCAGGGATTGCTCGTGGGGCCCTCTGTGCGCATTCTGGGTGAGCGCCGCGTGGTGATCATCGGCTATGTCATCGCCATTGTTGCACTGTTTTGCTTCGGCATTGCCGATCAGGGCTGGATGCTGTTTCCCTTTTCCGCGCTTTATATCTTTGGCGCAGCGCTGGCCGAGCCGGCTCTCAAGGCCATATGCTCGCGTTCCGTGCCCGATGACCGCCAGGGCCTGTTGCAGGGCGTCTTTGGCAGCATTGGCTCGGTGGCCATCATTGTCGGCCCGCTTTCCGCATCGATGATGCTGTCGCATGTGGCCGGGGATTCCCCGCTGTTCAACCTGCCGGGCATCTGGTTTATTTTCGGCTCGCTGCTGTTTCTCATTGCACTTATCGTCGCTTCGCGGCGCGTGGCAGCGTGACAAGACGCAGTTTTTTCAAATAAGGTGACACGTAACCATCGCCTCCGTGTGATGGTGCGTTTTGGATGGGGAGAAAGTCATGGACAAGAAACTCGTATTGCGCACGCCCGATGAGCGTTTTGACAATATTCCCGATTATCCTTTCGCGCCCCATTATCTTGATCTGAATGATGCCAGGTTTGATGCGCTGCGCATGCACTATGTGGACGAGGGGCCGGCAAACGGCCCCATTGTCCTTCTGCTGCATGGCGAACCCACATGGTCCTTTCTCTACAGAAAAATGATTCCCCCCCTGGCCGAAGCCGGTTACCGGGTTTTGGCGCCCGATTTCATCGGTTTTGGCAAGTCCGACAAGCCGGTAGACAGAAATGCCTATTCCTATCGCAGCCATGTTGACTGGATGAAGCAATTCATCGATGCCCTGAAACTGGCGGACATCACCTATTTCGGTCAGGACTGGGGCGGACTGATCGGCTTGCGGCTGGTGGCGGAAATGCCCGATCTGTTTGCCCGCGTGATGGTTGGCAATACAGGGCTGCCGACGGGAGACCAGAATCTCGGCGAGGCATTCAAGCAATGGCGTGAATTCAGCCAGACCACACCGCAGTTCAATATTGGCGGGATCGTCAAGCGCGGCACGGCGCGCGGCCTTGGCGATGACGAGGTTGCTGCCTATGACGCGCCCTTCCCGGACGAGTCCTACAAGGCTGGCGCACGGATCTTTCCCAACCTGGTTCCAGCCAGCCCAGACGATCCTGCGGCCAACGACCAGCGCGCCGCCTGGAAAAGCCTCATGGCCTTTGACAAACCGTTTCTCACCTGTTTTTCAGACAAGGACATGATCATGCGCGGTGGCGAGGTCATTTTCAAGAAACTGGTGCCGGGCGCTGCCGGACAGAATCACTTCATTACCGAGAACGCCGCGCATTTCCTGCAGGAAGATGCCGGGCCGCTCCTTGCTGAAAAAATGATCGCCTTCATCAGGGCCGGCTGACAGCCAATTTGGAGAAATCCAATCTGGAAAATCGCCCTGCATCCCTGTTGTGCCCTGCCCACACCACGGTTGCGCCTTGAGAGATACTCAGGGTTGCATGTCGCTATTTTCACAGCTGGCGAATCAGGTTCTGCACAGGACACAAAGGTCAATCGGGAAATGGCACCGGGTGCATATATATTTTTTTTGACACACAGGTTTTTTGTATTTTCCGTCTTGACCCACCCTTGATCGTAAAGTTTTCAATGGCTTGTGTGCAGTGCAGTTTCCACATGCTGTACCCACAACATATGGTGTGCATATTTCCGTTACAAACTAGCTCTTGACGATGGAAACCGAGTCGCGTTCTAGTATAGGAACGTTGTTTAAACGGCGCGATCTGTGCGTTTCTGGCAGATCATCATCACTTGTAGAGTGTACCGACAAGACGTCCCGGACAAGTTTCAACTTGTCGGGAGGTGGAGGTCTTTTACACTTTTGCAATCTGGGCGACTAAAAAAAGTGATTGGCGTAAAGAAGTTGTTAATACTATATTTAGTATTTGCGACAAAACTGAGCACCATATATAGCGCGTTTCTGGCGGCGAAATAATCGCAAACACGCGAACACAACCATCGACTTGCTGCAAAGTTTTGTAGTGGGAATACATATTTGCGCCTTGCTGACACTGGGCAGCGGCAGGGTTAACACCAACGAGGAAATAGCATGCGCATCGAGCGTCAATTCACGAAAGCCGGAAAATCCCCCTATGCGGAAATCAAGTTCCGCAAAGCCACAAGCGAAATCAAAAATCCCGACGGTTCGATCGTTTTCCGCCTGGAAAATATTGACGTACCCGCCCAGTTCTCACAGGTTGCCAGCGATATTCTGGCGCAGAAATATTTTCGCAAGGCGGGCATTCCGGCCAGCCTGCGCAAGGTTGAAGAAAATGACGTTCCCTCATGGCTCTGGCGTTCAGCTGCAGATACCAAAGCCCTCGAAAAATTGCCCGAAGATGAACGATATGGATCGGAAATCGATGCACGGCAGGTCTTCTCCCGCCTGGCGGGTACCTGGACCTATTGGGGTTGGAAAGGCGGCTATTTCGACACCGAGGAAGACGCCCTCGCCTTCTTCGATGAACTTGCCTATATGCTCGCCACACAGCGCGTCGCACCCAATAGCCCGCAATGGTTCAACACCGGCCTTTACTGGGCCTATGGCATAGATGGTCCCGGCCAGGGCCATTTCTACGTCGATCCGTTCACGACCAAACTCGTCAAATCAAAATCCTCCTACGAGCATCCACAGCCGCATGCCTGTTTCATTCAGTCGGTTGAAGACGATCTCGTCAATGAAAACGGCATCATGGACCTTTGGGTGCGTGAAGCCCGGCTGTTCAAATACGGCTCGGGAACCGGCTCCAATTTCTCCTATCTGCGCGGTGAAGGCGAAACCCTTTCCGGCGGCGGCCGTTCCTCCGGCCTCATGTCCTTTCTGAAAATCGGTGACCGCGCTGCCGGTGCGATCAAATCCGGCGGCACGACCCGCCGCGCGGCCAAGATGGTCGTGGTCGACATCGACCATCCCGATATCGAGGCCTATATCAACTGGAAGGTCAAGGAAGAGCAGAAAGTGGCCGCGCTGGTCACCGGCTCGAAGGTTGTTGCCGACCACCTGAAGGCCATCATGAAGGCCTGCGTTAATTGTGAAGGTCCCGATGGCGATTGCTTCGATCCGAACAAGAACCCGGCTCTCAAGCGCGAAGTCCGCGCCGCCAAGAAGTCACAGGTTCCGGAAAACTATGTCAAACGCGTGATCCAGTTCGCCCGTCAGGGCCACAAGGATATCGAATTCGCCACCTATGACACCGATTGGGATTCAGAGGCCTATCTGACCGTCTCCGGACAGAACTCCAACAATTCCGTATCGATCAAGGATGACTTCCTCAAGGCCGTCGAGAGCGATGGTGACTGGGACCTGATCGGTCGCAAGGATGGCAAAGTTTTAAAAACGCTGAAAGCGACCGACCTTTGGGACAGCATCGGACATGCAGCCTGGGCATCAGCCGATCCCGGCCTGCATTTCAACACCACCATGAACGATTGGCACACCTGCCCGGCAGCCGGCCCCATCCGGGCCTCCAACCCCTGCTCGGAATATATGTTCCTGGACGACACGGCCTGCAATCTTGCATCGCTGAACCTGCTTCAGTTCACTGAAAACAAGACCAATGCTTTCCGCATCGACGAATTCGAACATTCCGTTCGTCTTTGGACCATCGTGCTGGAAGTCTCGGTCATGATGGCCCAGTTCCCGTCAAGGCAGATTGCCGAACGGTCCTACAAATACCGCACGCTCGGCCTTGGCTATGCCAATATCGGCGGCCTTCTGATGACATCCGGCATTCCTTACGACTCCGATTCAGGCCGTGCCATCTGTGGCGCGATCACCGCTGTCATGACCGGCGTTGCCTATGCAACCTCGGCTGAAATGGCCGGTGAACTGGGTCCCTTCGAAGGCTTTGAGCCCAACAGGGACAATATGCTGCGGGTCATGCGCAACCACCGCCGCGCTGCCTATGGCGAGGCATCGGGCTATGAAGACCTTTCCACCAAGCCGGTTGCCCTGATCCACGATCATTGCCCCGATCATGACCTGATCGACCACGCGAAGGCTGCCTGGGACAAGGCCGTCGAGCTGGGCGAGAAACACGGTTATCGCAACGCCCAGGCAACTGTCATCGCGCCAACCGGAACCATCGGTCTGGTCATGGACTGCGACACCACCGGTATCGAACCGGATTTTGCATTGGTCAAGTTCAAGAAACTGGCCGGCGGCGGCTATTTCAAGATCATCAACCGGGCCGTTCCGGCCGCCTTGCGCACGCTGGGCTATACGGAAAGCCAGATTGCCGAGATTGAAGCCTATGCCGTGGGCCATGGCAATCTCAACCAGGCGCCTTCTGTCAATCCCGGCTTCCTCAAGGCCAAGGGCTTCACCGAGGACAAGATCGACATTATCAACGCAGCGCTGACCGCCGCCTTCGATATCAAATTCGTCTTCAATCAGTGGACTCTCGGCGCCGACTTCTGCCGCGACACGCTGGGCATCAGCGACGAACAGCTCAATGACATTGAGTTCAACATGCTGGAGCACCTGGGCTTTTCCAGAAAGGAAATCGAGGCCGCCAATATCCATATCTGCGGCGCCATGACCCTGGAAGGCGCACCGGCCCTGAAAGACGAGCACCTGCCCGTCTTCGATTGCGCCAACCCTTGCGGAAAGGTCGGCAAGCGTTATCTTTCGGCCGAAAGCCATATCAAGATGATGGCCGCAGCCCAGCCGTTCATCTCGGGTGCCATCTCCAAGACAATCAACATGCCCAATGACGCCGATATCGAAGACTGCAAGTCAGCCTATATGATGTCCTGGAAACTGGCGCTGAAAGCCAATGCACTCTATCGCGACGGCTCCAAGCTGTCACAGCCTTTGAACTCCTCGATCATCGAGGATGACGAGGACGAGGATGCGCTGGAAGAACTGATGGAAGCGCCCGCTGCGGCAAAAGCCGTGACGGTGACGGAAAAGATCGTTGAGCGGATCATCGAAAGGGTGACGCGCGAACGGGAAAAACTGCCGAACCGGCGCAAGGGCTACACCCAGAAGGCCGTCGTTGGCGGGCACAAGGTCTATCTGCGTACCGGCGAATTCGACGATGGGCGCATTGGCGAGATCTTCATCGACATGCACAAGGAAGGCGCCGCCTTCCGTGCGATGATGAACAATTTTGCCATCTCCATATCGCTCGGCCTGCAATATGGCGTGCCGCTGGATGAATTTGTCGAGGCTTTCACCTTTACCAAATTTGAGCCTGCCGGCATGGTTCAGGGCAATGACGCCATCAAGAATGCGACGTCCATTCTGGATTACATCTTCCGCGAATTGGCCGTCTCCTATCTCGATCGCCATGATCTGGCCCATGTGGACACATCGGACTTCAGCAATACGGCGCTCGGCAGAGGCCTGCAGGAAGGCAAGGCAGCCGCTGTATCCAAGGGTCTGACCCGCGGACACAAACTGGAACTGGTCGCCCCCGGCGGTGCCCCCCTCGGCGCCCTGCCCGTGGCCAATAGCAATGTCACGGCCATTTCCGGCGGCACCGCTCTGGCGACAGCCGTTGCAGCACTCGATGCCGCAGAAGCAACCGCCTTCAAGCGCGACTACGAAGAGCGGGCCCTGCAGCTCAGCCAGGAAGTCGTGGTCGAAGAGGCTCTGGGTGATGATCTGTTCGATGACAATGCCGTCGCACAGGCAAAAGCCGAAGCCGCAAGGCTCGAGGCCAACCGCCGCGCCAAGGCGATCATGCAGGGCTATACGGGCGACATCTGCTCGGAATGCTCTAATTTCACCATGGTGCGCAACGGCACCTGCCTGAAATGCGACACCTGCGGAAGTACAAGTGGTTGCAGCTGATGGGCAATAGTTGGCGTTGGGATTGCAAATGCTGGAATGACGCAGCCCTGGCTCGGCGCCTGAAGCACTGAATACTAAAACCCGCCCATCGGAAACGATTGGGCGGTTTTTTGTTGTTATGAGGGATATGTTGCACGGCTCAAGAATGAACCAAGCGTCCGATTATTATAACGTATTTACATCCTAATATGGCCAATGGTGAAATAATATTGATCAACTTCTTCTCTCTTATTGAAAGGGAACGTTTGCAATTCCCACGTAAGTCGCAACCATTTTCACCAATGGAAATTTTGACGAAAATATAGAATGGCCGTTCTTAATGGTTACTCAAAACTCGAGGGTCTGATGGTAAGCACCGTGGAAAAGGGCGATGAACTTGAGAATAAATTCCACCAATATCTTCTTGATCAACAAAGTCAGGGTGACCTAGTTTATGGAGCATACCCACCACAGCTTTGCAGAATTTACAAAAAAAAGAAATATTTCTGTCAAGTGCGCGATGCAAAAGTCGAATTTGACGTTGTCATTGAACTTTACCGCAAAGGCAGACCGTCACCCCATTTGATCGTTGTTTTTGAATGCAAAAACCAAAAAAGCCCAATAAAAGAAAAGGAAATCAACGATTTCTCAGCAAAACTTGACCGAATTTTCAAACACGGTGCCAAGGGGGTCATCGTTGTGTCTTCTCGTTTGCAATCAGGTGCGGACAAAGTCGCCCGAAACAGCAGGATAGGGATTGTAAAGTACGATCAATACGGATTCGAAATCAGCGCTGAACGCAAGACTGGCACATGCGCGGAGAAAAAATTTTTAAGAAAACAAATTTTTGAAAATGTAGGCTCTGTAAAATCTTTGAAATTCTCTGCATATCACGATGGTAAGTTTTATGGTTCAGTCGATCAGTTGTTGAGAGGTTTCGCTTCAAATAGATCTGTTGATGGCGATAGTGCAAATGACAGCGTTGGTGTATCTGTCCCGTACGTCTCGGTTGAAAATATTAAAGTCTCCGCCCAAAATATTTTAACAAAAATCGAATACGAGACCGGTCCGGTTGATCTGAAAAAAATTTGCTCGGTGCTATCCATAGATTTGAAATTCACGAACCAAGCAGTTCAGGACGGTGACGGCAATTTTATATTAGGTTCGGCAAATTTCGATCGAAAATCCATCTTGATTAATTCCCATGATGACAAGAAAAGAGAACGATTCACTATTGGGCATGAAATCGGTCATTTTTGCCTGAATCATGCTCGGTATTTACGTTCAGAATCAATCCTAGAAAGCGACCTAATACTAAACGACCCGAAATCGAGTAGCTTTAATTACGAGCGGCTTGAATTTCAAGCAAACACGTTTGCTTCAAATCTAATTCTACCTGAAAATATATTCTCAATCGTAACTGCGAAATATAGAGAAAGGCTGAATATTAAAAATAGAGGTTTTGGTTACATATATGTCGACGATCAACCTTACAATTATGGAATATACAATCAATTACTATCGATGTTGTCGTCATATTTTGAGGTATCAAAGCAAGTGATCGAGATAAAATTTGGCAAAATGGGGATGCTTACTGATAAGAGGAAAAGGCCAGAGAATTGTTTCATTCCGCCAATCATTGCAAATGAAGTTTCGTTATCGTAGCGCCAATTATCAACCCCAAAAAACCTTCAACACAATGAAGAAGAATGGTCCTTCAAAGAGCAAAAATTCTAATTGATCAAATATTTCACCTAACTAATATCACGAAACTCCCCACCTCAGGAGCATGGGTGCGCGACCCGTCCATGCCCAGCATCACAAAGCGACCGCACTTAGCAATACCGAGCGTGTCCGGACTATCGAAGGTGCCAATTTTCGTGGTCTCTTTGCCGCAGACACACAGCCCCCCACTGGGGCCAGCCAAGGCTATGGCATCTATTTGGCTCCACTACGTCCGATGCGAGGATGGCCTCATCATCGAAATGGTATCCTTTTCTGTTTCTAGCGGTCACCATGCGTCACGACGGGATCAATCGGCCCCAGCGGACCGCCTACAGCAATCTCGACCGCGCGGGCCGCCGCCAGTAGGGCTGCTTCGCCGCGGGGTTTTCCGATCAGTTGCAGCCCAACAGGCAAGCCGCGCGGTCCGAGGCCAACGGGCACAGAAATCGCCGGCAATCCCGTGACCGTCGCGAGATAGGCGAACCGCAGCCATCCCAGATAATCCGGGAAACTCTGCCCTCCGATGGTTTGCACCCATTCTTCGCTTTGCGGATGCGGCAGGCATCCGACCGTCGGGCATGCCAGCACATCGAATCTATCAAACATCTGCACCATATTGGCATAGAGCGCTGACCTGCCAAGGTTCGCGCCCGTGATCTCATGAACAGTCAAAGCTTCGCCGCTGGCGAAATTCTCTTCCAGAACGTCTTTGAAATGCGCCCGCACCTTTGGCTCGATGCCGCGCGCCATTGTCGCCCACATCAAGCCTCTGAGCGTGCGATAGGTCGCATCCAGCCCGGTCATATCCGGACAATGCTGTTCAACGACGGCTCCCTGACCTTCCATCAAGGCCAGAACGCCGCGCAGGTGATCCTCAACCTCACCATCCACCGGTGCGAAGCCATTCAAATCGGCGGTGAAGGCGATCCGCAACTTGCCGTGAGCACGATGAACCGCGTCCTGAAACGATACGTCCGGCGCCGGAAAGGATGTCGGAAAACGCGGATCAAATCCCGCCATTGCGTCCAGAAACAGAGCACAATCGCGCACCGAACGCGCCATCGGCCCCTGGGCCCCTTCGATCATGAAGGCATTGTCGCGCGAACCGCCGCTGACACGGCCAGGGCTTGGTCGCAAGCCGACGATACCGCAGAATGCCGCGGGTGTTCGCAGGCTCCCACCGTGATCGGACCCATGGCTCAGCCATGTCTCGCCTGTCACAAGCGAAGCGGCTGCGCCGCCTGATGACCCGCCGGCATTGAGACTTGTATCCCATGGGTTGCGCGTTGGACCGAATACATCATTGAACGTATTGGCCCCGGCCCCGAATTCCGGCGTATTGGTTTTCCCCACAACCAGCCCGCCGCGCGCTTCGAGCCGCTCGACAAGCAGGTCGCTTTCCGCCGGTATATGGTCGCTGAAGCCCATCGTGCCATAGGTTGTCCGCACGCCCGCAACAGGTGTCAGGTCCTTGATACCAATCGGCAATCCGGCCAGCCAGCCACAATGAACCACATGGGAGGCATGTACAGCTTTTGCCGCCTCATAGGCCCGCTCGCGGCACACGGTCGGGGTTGCATTAATCGCCGGGCCGACCGCTTCAATCCGCGCAAAACTCACATCCAGCAGGTCTTTGGGGGAAACCTCTTTTCGCTTGAGCAGATCAACCACTTCAAATGCCTGCAGGCGTGACAGGTCGGAGCCGGTGAAATCTGGGTGTTTCGTAGCAGACATGATTTTCTATTCCTTGCGTAAAAGGCATTCCAACGTGTGTTTGGCGGGCCAGTTTGGCTTACAGGGGATTGCCGTAAAATAACACCGGTTTGAAGCTGGAGCGCTTCATTGATTGCCATACACGGACTTTGATCTGGTCCGCGGCAGTCTTGCTCTTTCCGTCGACCCGTCATTGCGCACGGCATCAGGCATGTGCTTCCCTGATCTCCCGAATCGGCCGGGTTAGCCTACAGACGCCATCTTCGTCGACTTGCATATCTGCCGGGAATGTCCCTTAAGCCCATTGCATGCGCATGAAATGCGAGATGAGAGACATGCGAGATGTCTTGCAATCGCCCAATTGATTACAAAGAGTCTTCAACCGGCGCCACGGAAGCGCCGCATTCGGATCAGCCATCGCCGCGCCTACCGGCAGGCATCAAGGCTGCCCTTGTCGCACTCCACTCAAACGCCAGACGCTGGTGTATTACGGTATCTTCATACGGATGAATAAGCACCGATCCTGGATGTTTTCAGGCCGCTGTTCACCAGGGATTCGGCAAGGGTGATACCTGCGACAACGCCATCAATCACCGGCAATCCGAATTCATCGCTCAATTGCGCCGCCAGATCAGCCATGCCCGCGCACCCCAGGACGATAGCCTCGGCACGGTCCTGCGAAATAGCATTGCGGATTTCAGCACGAATTTTTTCCATGGAAGCCGGGTCACCTTCTTCAAGCTTGAGAACAGGAATATCCGTCGCCCTTACCCGGGCGCATTTTTGCGCCAGACCATAGCGCTGCAGATTGTTCTCCAGCCCGGAAACGGACCGTGACAGCGTGGTGACAACACTGAACCTGGTGGCGATCATGCTGGCAAAATGATAGGCCGCCTCGCCGATACCAAGAACCGGCACCGATACCATGCAACGCACGGCATCCAGGCCCGTGTCGTCGAAACAGGCGATGACAATGGCATCAAAATCCTGGTGGCGCTTGATCTCTTCCAACAGACCGGGGATGCAAGTTGCCACGTCAAGATAGCCTTGAATGCTGGCCGGTCCATTTTGCGAATTGGCGGCCACGATCTGCGTATCAGGGCGCGCGACGGCACAGGCGGCCGCGGCAATCTTGCGAGTCATGGAGGTGGTCGTATTGGGGTTGATGATGAGGATTTTCATGCTTTCACTCAAACCTCGCCGCCAAGATACGCGGCCTTGATCCTGTCATCGTGGAGCAATTCCTTTGAGTTGCCCTCGATCACCACATTGCCTGTGGCCATGGCATAGGCGCGATGAGAGATGCTCAGAGCCATGCGCGAATTCTGTTCGACCAGCAGGACGGACACCCCCTCGTCCCGGTTGATCGCGACAATCGAGCGCGCGATGTCCTGAACCAGTTTGGGCGCTATTCCCAGGCTGGGTTCATCAAGCAGCAGCAGCTTGGGCTTGGCCATCAGCGCCCGGCCGATCACCATCATCTGCTGTTCACCTCCTGACAATGTGCCCGCCGCCTGAGTAAACCGCTCTTTCAGACGTGGAAAGCGGGTCAGGATGCTGTCCAGCGTCGACTGAATCTCGGCCTTGTTGCTGCGGGTAAACGCCCCCATCATCAGATTGTCCTTGACGGACATATAAGGAAATACCCGGCGGCCTTCCGGCACCATGGCAATCCCGCGCCCGACGATATCGGAGGCATCCGTGCCATCAATACGCTCGCCTTCAAAGGTAATCGACCCTTTGACTGGCTTCGCCAGGCCGGTTATGGCGCGCAGGATTGACGATTTGCCCGCACCATTGGCCCCGATCAAAGCCACCGTTTCCCCCTTATCAAGGCTCAACGAGACGCCTTTGAGCGCATGAAGGTGATCGTAATAAAGCTCGATGTCCTTGAAATCCAACATGCTTGTCATGGCTTACATCCCGATCTCATCGTCGGAGCTGCCCAGATAGGCTTCGATGACTTTGTCGTTGTTCTGGATTTCAGAAGGTGTCCCTTCGGCAATCTTCTCGCCAAAGTTCAGCACCAGGATCCGATCCGATATGGTCATGACAGCGGGCATATCGTGTTCAACCAACAGGACGGTCACGCCGCGCTCATCGCGCACAGAGCGCACCAGATCGACCATCCGCATGGTCTCGTCATGGTTCATGCCTGCAAAGGGCTCATCCAGCAGCAATACCTTCGGGTCTGTTGCCAGACCAATGGCGATGCCAAGCGCCCGCAGATTGCCCTGCGGCAGATTGCTGGCAAGCTCGCTGCTGATTTCGGACATGCCCAGAAATTCCAGCAGTTCGTCAGCATATTGCCCAAAGGCGGCGACATCGGCTTTCGCAGCCCTTGATCCCCAGAAATATCCGGCAAGCGACGCCTTGGCGCGCAAATGCTGTGCCACGATGACGCTTTCACGAACGGTCATGCTTTTGAAGATCGTCGTTTCCTGGAATGTTCTGACGATGCCCTTGCGCGCCACGATATGTGGCTTGTTGTTCGAGATGCGTTCGCCGCGATACAGCACCTCGCCCGAAGTGGTCGGCACAAAGGAGGAAATCATCTTGAAAAGCGTCGATTTTCCGGCACCGTTCGGGCCGATCACCGACAGGATCTCATTTTCAGCCACGTCAAAACTGATGTTATTGTTTGCCGTCAGACCACCATATCTCTTGGTGACGTTCTTGACCTGCAGAAGCGGGCTCATTTACGCGCTCCTTTGCCAAATTGCAGGCTCAGTAAACCATTGGGCAGAAAACGGATCACAGCGATCAGGATGATCGAATAGACAAGCATCTGATACTTGCCGAGTTCAAACAGCAGGTCCCATCCGAAATAAAGCACAAGCGTGCCCAGCATCGGCCCGAAGACATAGCCCAGGCCGCCGAGAAAGCAGTTCAGCATGAAATTGACCGAATCGGCCACCTGAAAGCTGGAAGGATAGACCGATTGCGCAATCGAGCCGAACATCGCCCCCCCAATGCCGCCGAAGAAAGATGAAATGGCAAAGATCACAATGCGTATATGCGCGATATTGACACCGATGGAACTGGCGAGCTCTTCATTTTGCTGCATGGACCGGCACAGATGCCCGAGGCGCGAATTGACCAGCCGATACAGGGCCGCATAGGTCAGCACCATCAGGATGCAGGCGGTATAGTAGAAGGCAAGCTTGGTATTGGCCATGGTTGCAAAATCGGGGAGGATTGGAATGCCGAAGAGCGACACACCTGACGGCAGCGGGATTGAGGAAATGCCCTTCGCGCCGTTTGTGATCGGCAGTGCCAGGGCTGTCAGCGTGACAACCTGCGTCAAAACCAGGGTGATCATGGCGAAATAGACGCCCCGCAACCGCAAAACCAGCATGCCTATAAAGATGGCGACGATGGCCGCGAAAATTCCAGCGGCAGGTAGCGATATCCAGAAGGAAATGCCACCTTTGACCACCAGAATGGCAGATACATAGGCCCCGATCAGCGCAAAGGCACCCTGCCCGATGTTAATCCGGCCGATGTAGAAGGTCAGCCAGACCCCCGCGCTGGCGATGGCCAGAAGGGCGACCGATGTCAGGGTGAAATAGAAATCCCAACGGCCCGTCGCACTGATGATCAACGGAACGGCAATGAAAATCGAAAACAGGAACAGCCCGACGTTGAACAATTGCCTCTTTGTTATGTTTTCCATACTCTCAACCCCAAGGCTTGCCCATCAGACCCTGCGGCCGGATTGCGAGGAAAATCATCAGCGAGACGAAAATCAACAGATAGGTGATATCGCCATATTGGGACAGTACAGCCAATCCTATGGCCTCCATGAAACCCAGAATGATTCCACCGGCAATGGCGCCCGAGATCACCCCGGCACCGCCGATCATCACCATCATGAAAGCCTTGATTGATGTGGGGCCGCCCATACCCAGATTGATCCCGGTAATGGTCACCAGAAGACCGCCGACAAGACCGGCCAGCATGGCACCCAGGGCAAACCCGATCATCGAATAACGGTCGACATTGACACCCATGAGTTGAGCAGCAGTCCGGTCCTGCGCCAGCGCACGAAGAGCACGACCGGTTTTGGAATATTGCATGAAGCAGATGAAGCAAATGATGGACAGGATTGCCAGAACACAGATCAAGATGCGGTCATAGGGCATGATCACGCGGAAATCCCAATTGAACACACCGTCGATGATCTTGGGCACGCCGCGCTGTTTTTCACCAAAGATCAGCAGGATGAGTGCGTCCAGCAGGAACGCGATACCCGCCGCCAGCAGCATCGTGCTTTCTTCGCGCTTGGAGCCTTTGATAACGGGCGCAAACAGGAATTTTTCAATCAGCGCCCCAAGGATCGCCAATGATATGCAGGACATCAAGAGAGCCAGAACGAAAGGCACACCGAGTTGTCCGTAGAATGTATAGGTGACAAATCCGCCGATGACGTACATCTGCCCATGGGCAAAGTTCAACACGTTCATCAGGGCGAAAATCAGGGTCAAACCAAGTGCGATCATCGCATATTGGGACCCCAGATAGACACCATTGGCCAGTATCTGTTCCATTGATTCCTGCTTTCGGAAGGGTGGTCCCGGGCCATGGCGGCCCGGAAGACTATAACTCAAAATGGAATAGAGAACGGACGCAACGCCCTAGTCAACTTCAGCGACAAACAGCGTTTCGAACGCCCCGTCCTGAAAGACATTTACAACAAGCGGCACCGCAACCTGACGGCGCTGACCGAAAGAAGACATGCCCACATAACGCAGCTTGGCATCGCCTTTCATGTAAGGGTTCGGCGCCTCGAAACGATCCATTGTGGTCTGAAACGCCGTCACATCCGTTATCGCGGCCGGATCGGCTTTGAGTGTTTCAAGAATGTATTCCAGCGCATAGACCTTTGTGTTGGACTCATCATTGTATTCGCCAAACATTTTTGTGTAGCGATCTACGAATTCAATCATCATCGGCGATGCAAGTTCGGGCGTCGACGCACCACCGACGGAGATGAAGCCATTGGCCAGGTCACCAGCGCCCTCTGTGAGTACACCCGCATCCTGAGCCGTTTCCGTCGAAATCACACCCTGGAAACCCAATTCACGTGCCGAACGGATCAGCTGAGGTGCATTTGCAGGCGATACGCCAGACAGCACGAGCAGATCAGGGCGTTCACGCATAATGGGTGTCAGAACAGGTGTGAAATCAGTGGTATCGACCTGATAGGTTACATTGTCAGAGACAACATCCAGGCCAAGCGCCTTTGCAGCTGCGACGCCGCTGTCACGCTGGCTGAGCGGGTCGGATTCATTGGCCGCGATAAAGGCGACTGTCTTAACGCCTTTTTCCTTCATCAGATATTTGTAGATGGCCGGTCCCGACTGGTAGTTGGCCACCATTCCCAATATGGCGTTCGAAGCGGGTTTGGTATAAAGCGATTTGGGAAAGGCGTAGGGGAAATACATGATGCCATTGGCTTCGGCCACGGGACGTACAGCTGCCGCGCCGTCATCGACATTGGGTCCAACCACGTAATGGATGCCCTCCTGGGCCATTTTTTCCATGCCGGCGATTGCACGCTTGGGATCCTTCTGGTCATCGAATGAGACGATTTCGATGTCGTAGGTCGTATCCCCTATTTTGTAACCGCCTGTCTCGTTGATCCAGGCTGCCCGGGTTTCCATCGAACGTTGATTCGAGATACCCCAGGAGGCAGCTGGGCCGCTGGTCACGCCGACAAATCCGATCTTCAGAACTGGATTTTCCGCCAATGCGGTGGTGGTCTGGAGCGCGGTCATCGACATCGCGATCATCGCCGCCTTCATGAGTGCTCTTCTTTGCATTCCTTAAACTCCCTTTGATGTTGATTCGGACGCTTTTGCGCTCTCATTGGCCGACAAATTAATGGGAATTCCATTTTCGCCGCAATGCCAATACATTATTGTTAACAATTTTTGTCAACATCTTTAACGCATTTCATCGACAAAATTGACGATCACCCATTCAGATGCTTGCGGTCAACGCGTTTTCAGTCGATGTATAGGTTTGCAAGCGGGACAATTCTGAAAGGGTCTGTTTTGGATAGCGGGATACAAATAGGTTCTGAAAATGAAACGGTTTTTTCATCCGATCCGGATGAGAGGATGATCGTCGAGCGAATCTACAAGGCCGTTATGGAACAGCGTCTTGCGCCAAATACCAAGCTCAGCGAGGCACGCTTGTGCGAGGCTTTTGGTGTCGGCAGAATGCGCGTGCGTCGCGCCCTTTTACTGCTGTCCAGTCAGGGAATCGTCAACCTCCAATCCAATCGTGGTGCCTATGTGTCCTGCCCGGATGAATCCGAGGCCAATGATGTGTTTGAAGCACGCCTTCTGATCGAACCGCCATTGGTGCGCAAATTGGCCGCAGCCCCCAATGAGACAAGTCTCAGACTGCTGTCGGACCATATTGCGCTCGAAGATGCAGCGCGCAACAAGAATCAACGCATCGAGGTGATCCGTCTGTCAGGAGAGTTCCATGTCAAGCTCGCACAGGCTGCCGGCAACAAGGTGATCTCCCGCATGATGCGCGAACTGGTAACCCGCACCTCCCTGATCGTCGGCCTGTTCGGTCGCTCAAGCAACTCGAGCTGTCCGGATGGCGAACACGCTGCGATCCTCGACGCGATACAGCAACGCGATCCAAAGCGCGCCGAAAAGCGATTGATTCTGCACCTTGATCATATCCGCAACGGCCTGGATATGGATGCCCGCAAACCACCTCTGGATGACCTGGCAAGCATTTTAGGCGCCTCCTGATATGGCTGCATCGTCTTCAGCAAAGCCTGCCGGATAGCGCATGTGACTGGTTTTTGGGTTGGTCTCTTGCCAATATCAGATGACCGGATTGAAATGCACCATCGCCTGCGCGTTGTCTCACACAGGGCAAACGTCTAAAGAGGACAACCACACCAGACAACAAACCAACATTTTCAAAGGAGATCGCGATGCGCTCTGTCCCTTACGTGACCCTGAATGACGGCCAGACGATGCCGCAACTTGGTTTTGGTTGCTGGAGTTTCAGTCAGGATGAGACAACAACAGTCATCCTGAGTGCGCTTGAGGCGGGTTATCGGCTGATTGACGGCGCCTTCATGTATGGCAACGAAGCACAAATGGGCGAAGCACTGCGCGCCTCGGGCATCAAGCGCGATGACGTTTTCCTCACAACCAAGGTCTGGAATTCCGATCATGGGCGCACCAAAACGCGCGCCTCGGTTGAGCGAAGCCTGAAGTCCATCGGCGTCGACCAGCTCAATCTCGTCTTGATCCACTGGCCGGCGCCCATGAACGATCTCTATGTTGAAACCTGGCAGACCCTGATCGCCTTGAAAAAGGAAGGGCTTATCCGCTCCATCGGCGTGTCGAACTTCAATGCGGACCATCTCGAGCGCATCATCAATGAGACCGGCGAAGTTCCGGTAATCAACCAGATCGAAATCAACCCGGCCCTGCAGCAAAATGCACTACGCGCCGCCTGCACAGCGCGGGGTTTTGTGGTTCAGGCCTGGACTCCCTTTGGCAAGGGCAGGAGCTTTGACTCCGCGCCAATCAGGGCCGCGGCTGCGCGCACCGGCAAGAGCCCCGGACAAGTGATCCTGCGTTGGCACATGCAGCTCGGCAACGCCACCATTCCGCGCTCGGCAAACCCGGACCGGCAAGCAGACAATCTCAACATATTTGACTTTGAACTGACCAAGGACGAAATGGCCGCGATCGCCACACTCGACGAAGGTTTTCGCACGGGCCCGGACCCGCTGGTTTTCGGGGCCGACTAAGGCAAGAATTGGAGGCGTGGATCGAAATCCTGACCGCCTCCATATACAGATTGATCGATCCGAAAAGGAGCGGAAGATCGTGGAAATCTCAGTTCTGAAAGCAGACATAACAGCTGTTTCGGTGGATATCATTGTGAATGCAGCGAACGCGTCTCTGCTGGGCGGCGGCGGTGTGGACGGAGCTATTCATCGAAAAGGCGGGCCAGGGATTTTGGAGGAATGCCAGCAGATCCGAAACCGACAGGGTCCGTGCAAAACCGGTTCAGCTGTCATAACAACCGCTGGCAATCTACCCGCAAAATACGTGATACATACGGTTGGTCCCGTGTGGAACGGCGGCAATGAAGACGAGCGACAGAAGCTTGCCAATTGTTATCAGGCTTGCCTCGAGCTCTGTGTCAAACATGATTGCCGCAGCATCGCATTTCCCTGCATCAGCACGGGCGTATATGGGTTTCCCAAAAAGCAGGCAGCACAGATTGCACTGACAACCGTCAAAGGCTTTGACCATGGAAATGCCATCGATCAGGTGATTTTCGTCTGTTTCGATGATGAGAGTTTTCAGATTTACCAATCTCTGATGCACTGATCAATTTGCAATCAGGCTATTGGTCTCAAAACCCGACGTGCAGGTTTTGTCACCAAGGACCACCCTACCCGGGCTCCGCCGGATTTCTTGACATCGGCGCGTCCGCATCTGCGGGAGGTGGAACGCGGCCTGTCGACCCCGTCCCGAATTATGACTTTCAGCGGCGCGGGTTTATCGATTTAGAAAGGCGCGCCCAAAAATCTGTTTGACGAACTTGCCATCGCCCCATATGAAAGCGCTAGGGTAAAGGCCCCTGCCGCTCGCTGGCCTGTCCACGGTGAAGCCTTTTTGATCTCATCCAACCAATTCAGTTTGTGCGGTTTGATGGCAACGCGAGCACCAGTCTTTTTCCGCATCCAAACACTGAAAGAGGTTTGTGATGAGTGGATCATCTTCGACTGACAATAACTTTTATCTCTCCGGTTCCCTGCCGGTCCTTTTCGCAAAAACGGCGACACCCATTGTCCTGGTGATGGCGGTAAATGGACTTTTCACTTTGGTGGACGCCTATTTTCTGGGCGCCTATGTCGGTGGCGACGCGCTCACGGCCGTCACCCTCATGTTCCCGCTCTACATGCTTTTGGTCGCGCTCTCGACCCTGGTTTCGAGCGGCTTTTCAAGTGTTTTCGCCCGTTTGTTGGGCGCCAACGACGGTTTGATGGCCCGTTTGGTCTTCGGACAGGCCATTCAATTGTCGCTGATTGTCTGTGCAGTCTTGATTACACTGTTCTGGCTCGGCGGAGACAGGCTGACCCTGGCGATTGCCAACGGGTCTCAAAACCTGACAGGCATGGGATACACCTATATCTCCATCCTCATTTATTGTTCGCCGCTGGTCTTCCTGCTGGCGATCAATGTTGATGCTCTGCGCTGTGAAGGCCTGTTGCCGGCGATGGCGGCAATCACCTTGATGTCGGCTCTGCTGAACATTGCATTCGATTATCTGTTCATCGCCCAATTCGGCTGGGGCGTGGCCGGGTCCGCTTACGGCACCGTGCTGGCTCAGGTCTGCTCCATGCTGGCCATCGTCATCTATCGCTTGAAATCGTCCAGACAAAGCCGTGCGCACACGCCCCTTACAAAGTTCGGCCCTCTTGCCAAGTTCGGCTGGAATCACTGGGGCGAACTGATTGCCCTGGGTGCACCGTCCAGCCTGGGTTATATCGGCCTATCGCTTTCGGCTGGCCTGACGCTCTACTGCCTGCAACTGTGGACGGCGCAGACCTATGAGGCGACGGCGGGCGCCTTCGGCATCCTCACCCGTCTCATGACGTTCACGTTTCTGCCATTGCTCGGGCTGAGCATGGCTTTCCAGACCATTGTCGGAAACAATTACGGGGCGAAGAAGTGGTCGCGTTCCAACGGTGCCTTGAAACTGGCCCTGGTCATGGCGTTTGTCTATTGCGCCCTGGTGGAAACGGCATTCATCTTCAGCCGGGCAGAGATCGGATTCGTCTTCGTGGACGATCACGCCATTGCGTCAGAACTTTCGCGCATCATGCCCTATGCGGTCATGCTGATGTTCCTGTTTGGCCCCTTGATGATCATCGGCACCTATTTTCAGGCAATCGGCGATGCGGCGCGCGCCGCCATTCTGGGGCTTTCCCGCACATACCTCTTCGCATTGCCGCTGACATTCCTCCTGCCCTTTGTCTTTGGAGAGATGGGAATCTGGTATGCCGGGATCGTTGCGGAACTGCTTGTCCTGACGCTGACAATTGCGGTTCTCAATCGCCGCATGCGGCACGGCGGTCAATCCTGGGGCCTATGGGAACAACCCCAAGCATCAGCACCTGTGTCCAGCGAGATAGCCCTGTAATGGCGGGCAATCACACCCGGTAAGAAGAACCTTGAGAGCGTGTCTTCGGCTATGGCCGTTGAAACGCTCTCATGCCTGCCTTTCAGGGAAATCCGGCCCCGAATCCTTTGCCTTCTGGAGATGCTGACGCATGATCGCCGCTGCTTTTTTCCGATCCCCGCACTCCAACTGGTTCAGGATTGCGATGTGTTCCTGACAGGACTCCATCAACCGACCGGCATTGACCAGCGACTGATATTCCATCAATCGTCGCAGGCGGTTCTGATGGGCGATGGCTTGCATGATAAAGCGGTTGCCTGAGCATTCCGCGATGAAGGCATGAAATTCCTCATCAAGCCTGACGATTTCAGCCAGCTGGGATTTCCGTCGGCCGCTCAAGGCCTCTTCATGACGGTGCCGGAGCAATTGCGCCTTTTCCGCATCAAATTTGAACTCGGCGCTCAAAATCGATGACGGCTCAAGAATCAAACGTAAATCGTAGCTTTGGTCATGCGCCGATGCGGAGTTCAGGGTCGGCTCGAAATGCCAGCCATAGCCGGGCATGCGCGATACAATCCCATCTTCGGCCAGCGCCCCAAGAACGCGGGAAGCCGTCATCTTGCCGAGATTGTAACGGAGGCGGATTTCACTTTCCGACATCTCTTTTGGAAGTCTGCCGTTGAACCAGTCCCCGGCAATTTTTTCCTTGATCTTCTGTTCGTCTTCCTTTGGCAATTGCGCAATCAGCTTCAGGGAACCTGCAGCGTTCACCAGGACATGGAAACCCTTGTTGGTCTGTTTGCCGAGGGCGCCGATTTCCTTCAGGTAATTGAGCGTTGCCCGGATCGGTGTTCTGGAAACGCCGAAGGTTTCCGAAAGCTCGACTTCACGCAGATGATCACCCGGCTTTTTCTCGCCATCAGCGATCATTTTCAGAAGCTTGCCGGCAAGCCGAACCTGCAGATCGCTTTTGGAGAATTCCGCGTTCATCTTGTTTCCAATTGCATGTCCACACCTGATTACACAATCCGTTTCTGCGTTACCAGCCCTGCCCACCGGGAAAGTCAAAGGGTGTTTCCTCATTGAACCGGCGAAGAACATTATGGGTCATGCGCGCCACCTCATTGTCGTAATTGTTCCATGCCATGGCCCCTGCCCAGGCAATCGAACCGGTGGAAAAAACCGCCCCGCCGCCCTCCGTTTCGAAGAAGGTCAGATCAGCCCGGATGATGTCCGCCTGAGTGCCGCTCCAATCCGGTGTCGGATCCAACAGGTCTTCCGGCGTCATCAGGTAGATATCGGTATGTCGCACGGAAGACGCCAGCACCAGCGCATGGTCAGGCGTTCCCTGCGCCGGATCGGCACGGTCCACCTCCAACCCGGCAGCCCCGCCACCGGCCAGGCCAAAATTGCCGATACCCGGGCCGCTGATCCCGTCAAAGATAAACGCCGCACGCGGATCCGTGGCATTATCGCTGAGAACGTAGGGCTCGGACACATCGAAACCCTGCGACGTCATGCCAACGCCGCAGAGATGATTGGGCGGATGGTCATTGCGTCGCCACAGCCCGCCATATTCTCCGGTAAAACCATGATAGAACTGCCCATGCCCCGGCTCCCAGGGCCGGATGCCGGCTTCCGAGCGCCGACATTCCATGATGCCGGGCATATCTTCATTGAAGCTGACCACCCAATAGAACCCGTTGCCGCCCAGATACATCAGCCGGCCGCCGCGATCCGTGAATCCCTGCAACGCCTCGATCATGTTGCGCGTGTAATATTCCGGATGGGTGCCGGTTATCACGACGTTGTAACACTGCAGCAGGGTCAGCCCATCCGCGTGCATGTCTTCATCGGTGATGACATCGTGATCCTGGCCAATGGCATCAAGCCAGCCAAGAATATGGGTGTCCGCATTGAACTGCCAGATATTCGAACCAAATCCGCCCAGAAAGGATTTCACCTTGGGCTGCATGTCCACGATTGGCCTTAGGCGGGAGGTGTGGAACACACCCGACTCGTCGTCATGGGTCTCATAGACCGAAAAGCCGATTCCGGGATTGTTTTGAAGAAACATGTGATGCCGGTCCAATTCCACCGCGCGTCCCATGCCGATCTCGGTCCCCGGCACATCCATGCCCAGTCGATGGTTGGCATAGGCCATGTAGCTGCAGGTTGGAAACAGAAAGGCGACTGTGTTGCCGGACGGTCTGTCGCGCGGAGGCCGTACCGCAAACACACAAAAATAGGCGCTGTCTTCGTCGCCGTCAGGAACCAGCCGTACTGCGTAGACACCGCTCTTGAGGTCGTTCGGGATGGTCAGTGAGAAATCGACATCCCAGCCGGCGTCATACATGTCCGTCGAATGGAAATGGATTGCGGAATAAAGATCGGGGCGCAGCTTCCAATCCAATTCCTGCCCCTTCCAGAGCCACCCCGTCATGGCGCGTGCAGGCGCATTGTGAATATGTCCATGCATCTGGAACGGCGAGATATCGCAGATCGTCCGGCTTGTCATCCGACGCGAGAAATCCCAGGCTGCCAGCAGCGACCGTTGCCTTCGCAGCAAGGCGAAATCCGTCAAAAGCGTGCGTATCGTGTCAGGCTCCAGACATGTATCGAACAGCGCGGGTCGATCGACCTTGCCATCCAGGAAGGCGGTCAGTTCACCGTCGGCTCCGCGCGTTGCCGCAATGATACACTCGCTCGGCACGCGGGCCGCCAGCAAGGCCTTTGTCGACACGATATGCGCCCGCGGCGGCGTGCTGGCCTCATCGCGGTCCCGTGCAATCGCCAGTGACAGAAGCTCCTTGCGCGCGTCATAGCTCAGCGAGACAACATGCCAATGTTTTGTCGAGAGTTTGACGGAACTGACAAGTGCGATATCGCCCGCCTGCCCTGTCAAATGGCCATCGCCGTCAATGGCGATCTCCGCAAGGCCGGGCAGAGCCACGATGCTGCGGCGACGTCCGTCAAGCAGCGTCGGCCTTACCACGGCTGCAAGCGTGAAATCTTGGATTGCGGGCAAAGCGCCAAGTCCGGGTACAATCACGCAAGAGCCCGGGTTGAAGGGTTTTGAAATGGCAGTGCGCGTCCCACCCAGATCAAGCGTGATCAAATGATCCTTGTATCCCGGCCCCTCCGGGTTCGTATCGCCCTGGATAATCTGGCGAAGGTCTGCGCTATAGGTCTTGGCGCCGAACGAACTGACCATCACATCGACGGTTTCGCCCGGCTCCGCAGTCAGCTTGTTTGTATATCCGACAATCGGCAGCATCGCTTTACCTGTTCAAGTGGTTTGGGGCAGCGCGGTATCGAGATCCTGCCCGGTCAGATCCTTCCAGCGGCGCCGGAAGATATCGCGTTCGGCCTCGACAAGATCGGTATAGACCACGCCCTCGATGATCTCGACTTGCGCGCCACGCCCGACGGGCAGCTGTGCCAGGCGCCAAAGGCGATAACGTTCCTCGATCACCAGAACATATCTTCTGGTCCAGTCCGCCCCGCGCATCCGGTTCAGGACGCGTTGCAGCCCGGGGCTGTGATAACCGATCGGTGTTTCCATGAACTCTTGCGCATAGGCAAGGTCTTCTTCGGTGATCTGATAGCGGGCCATGTGTGTCTCGAACCTGAAAATCGGGGGCGCTGCGAAGAGCGCCCCCCTCTTGGTCGTGGTCTTAGTTGGTTTTCACCCGATCCCAGGCGCGGGTATAGAGGCGCAGGGATTTGCCGAGATCATCAAAGATTTGCAGCTTGGCGCGCATCTCGGCCGGTGGATTGACGGCCGGGTGGTTTTTCAATTCATCCGGCAGCAACGCGATCGCCGCCGTATTGACCGAACCATTGGTCAGGCGCTCGGTGTTCTTGGCGGAGACATCGGGGCGCATCATGAATTCCAGGAACTTCAGCGCATTTGCCGTGTTCGGGGCAGTCTTCAGCATGCATATATCTTCCTGATACATGGTCGCGCCTTCTTCGGGAATGACAAAGCCCAATTTATCGGGGCTCTGGTTGGCGTTAAGAACGGCACCAACATAGTAGTGAGACGCCGCCATATCGCCTGCTGTCACCAAAGGAATGATGTCATAACGGAAGGCGCCAATGTTGGGCTTTTGCTTCAGAATGAACTCCTCCGCTGCCGTTATTTCGTCCTTGTCCGACGTATTGACCGAAGCGCCGTTCAAGATCAGGCCGACGCCGAGCGTTTCTCTGAGGTCATCCAGCATGGTGACTTTACCTGGATTGGCTGCGGCATAATCAAAGAACTGCTGCCATGAGGTCAGCTCGGGTATCATGTCCTTGTTGTAGAAAATGCCAACCGCGCCCCAGGCATAGGGCAGGCAATATTCGGCTTTGGGATCTTCTTTGGAGCGCAGCGCGCCCGGATCGATGTTTTCAAAACCCGGCATCTGATTGACGTTTGTCGGCTGCAGCAGATTCAGTTTCTGCATGATGTCGTGCATGTGGACCGATGGCCAGACAAGGTCATAACCGGTTGCGCCCGCCTGAATGCGCGCCAGCATTTCCTCATTGGTCGAATAGGTATCAAGCGTCACATCGACGTCAAATTCCTTGCTGAAGTCCTCGATGATTTCCGGGTTGATATACTCCCCCCAGTTGTAGAGGTTCAGACTGCCCTCGGCGGAGGCAATGGATGTCATCGCCATGACGCTCGCGGCGATGGCGACACCGCTCTTCAAGTATTTGATCATATTCATCTTCATTCCCCTTTGTTGAACTGGTTGATTGGATCAGGTCTTTCGGCTTCTCAGGTAGAGACCAATGGCCGCGACGACGAACGAGAACGCCAGCAGCAGGACTGCCAGAGCGTTGATTTGCGGGCGAAGCCCACGGCGCATCATGGCCAGGATGAAAATCGGCAATGTTTGCGATCCAACCCCGGCGATGAAATAGGTGATGACCACGTCATCAAGCGAGATGATGAAGGCCAGCAGGAAGCCGCCGACGACGCCCGGCATGATCTGCGGCAGGGTCACGCGGCGGAAGGTGGTCAGGGGCCCGGCCCCCAGATCGGCGGAAGCCTGCTCCAGTGTGGTGTCCATGCCGGCCAGCCGCGCACTCACCACAATGAAAACATAACTCGCCAGAAAGGTCGTATGCCCGATGATGATCGTCAGCAAACTGAGTTCGAATCCGGCGCCCACGAAAAAAATCAGAAGCGCGATGCCCAGCACGATGTCCGGTACGATCATCGGCAGGATCAACAGCGCCTGGTAGAATTTCTTTCCCGCGAAATTGTAGCGTTGCAAAGCAATCGCCGTGGCCGTGCCGATGACGGTCGAAATCGTGCTGGCACACAGCGCGACAACAGCGCTGTTCCTGACCACTTCGAATATCCGCTCCGGCGATTCAGTAAAGGCCGCATCAAATTCGGACTGCGAATTCGCACCGCCAAAGATCGTCAGGTACCAGTCAAAGGTAAAATCCGTCCAGACGGCCATATTGATGGAATTGGCATTGAACGAATAGACAAAGATCAAGCCCAGCGGCAGGTAAAGAAATGTCAGAAAGACAAACCCGTATCCCTTGAAGAGCCACGACCAGAACCGGGAATTGAGGATCTTGTCCAGCATCAGGCGATCCCTCTTTCGGCAGCCCGGTTCTGACGGCTGATCTGGAACATCACCAATATGACCACGAAGGCCATGATCAGCAGTGCCAATGCCGCTCCGAAAGGCCAGTCGCGGGACTGCAGGAATGATCGCTCGATCAGATTGCCGGTCATCTGGACTTTCGATCCACCGAGGAAGGCCGGCACGATGAAGTTGCCGAGCGCCGGAATGAACACGATGACGGAGCCACCGATGATGCCCGGCGCTGTCAGCGGAAGGATCACGCGACGAAAGGTCTGGATCGGATTTGCACCCAGATCCTGCGAGGCCCGTACCAGCGAATAATCCAGCTTCTCGACACTGGCATAGATCGGCAGAAACATGAATGGCGTGAGGATGTAGACCATCCCGATGATGACCGAGAAATTGGTAAAGAGCAGGTTCAACGGTTCCGCGATCAGTCCTGTGCTTTGCAGGATCGTGTTGAAAAACCCTGTGGGTCGCAACAGCAGAAGCCAAGCGTAGATGCGCACCAGCATGTTGGCAAAAAATGGCAGCGTGATGAGAAACAGCGCCATGTTTTTCCTGGCTCCCGTCATTCGGCTTACCCAGAAGGCTGCCGGATAGGACAGCAGAAAGGTCACGATCACCGTCATGACGGCGATCTGCGCCGAGTTCAGGAAGATTTTCAGATAGATCACTTCGAATGTTTCGAAGTCATTCAGCGGCCAGCCGAGGATCCGTCCGTAATTGTAGGGATACCAGTTCCATTCAACGCCGCCGTAAAGGCCCGGTTCGAGGAAACTGTAGATCACCATGATGGACAGCGGGATCAGGAAGAACACTGACAACATCAATGTCAGCGGCGCCAGCAGCAGGATCAGCGTTCGACGTTTGCGCGCTAATATTGCTCCCGAGCCCGCCATGTCAGTTGGCCATTGCTTTGATCAGATGAGCGGCACGCGGCGAATAATAGAGTGTTACCTGGCTGCCCGCCTCAATTTTTTCGTCGGCATTGCCACGGTCATGGCGGTGGTGGACGACGGCCTTGCGCCCCTTGCCCACATCCACATGCAGATGAAGGTCAGAACCCACAAAAATGCAGGTTTCCACGACACCTTCGATACAATTGTCCGGTATGCCATTTCCACCGGGTGTAAACTTCAGGTGCTCAGGCCGCAGGATGAGTTGAACGTGATCACCGATGCCGAACCGATCCGATTCCGCCTGAACCTTGCGCTGGTTGGCTGTCTCGATGGTTACGATATTGCCCTGCTTTTCAAATATCCTGCCGGTGAAGATATTGCTGGTTCCGACGAAATTGGCGACAAATTCATTTGCCGGTTCATCATAGACTTCTGTCGGCGAAGCCACTTGCTGCACCTTGCCATCGGAGATGACGGCGATCCGGTCCGACATCGCCAAGGCCTCTTCCTGGTCGTGTGTCACAAAGACGAACGTAATGCCGACCGAATCCTGCAGCAATTTCAACTCGATCTGCATATTCTCGCGCATCTTGCGATCCAGCGCCGATAAAGGCTCATCCAGAAGAAGCACGCGTGGCCTGAGGATAAGCGAGCGTGCCAGAGCGACACGTTGCTGTTGCCCGCCCGAAAGTTGATTGGGTTCACGGCTGCCGAAGCCGCTTAATCCCACCAGTTCCAGCGCTTCTTCAACCCGGATGTTTCGCTTTTTCTTCGCCACCTTGGCGACATCAAGCCCGTATCCGACATTGTCGGCAATGTTCAAATGGGGAAACAGGGCGTAGTTCTGGAACACCGTATTGAAAGGTCGGCGGTGCGCAGGCACACCCTTGAGGTCTTTGCCCTCCAGGGAGATCTCACCCGAATCAATATCCTCAAATCCCGAAATGCATTTCAACAAGGTGGTCTTGCCGCAGCCCGAAGGTCCCAGAAGTGTCAGAAATTCATTGTTGCGAATATCCAGGGATACATCGTTCAGCGCATGCACCATGGCGCCTTCCGGCGTACGGTAGGCCTTGTGAGCAGATGTGATTTTCAGGAAGCTCATCGTCTGATGTTTCTGCGCATCGCCCGCGTCTGTTTTTTTAACTTACAAATTGCACTTGTATTTGTAGGATGTTCAAAAACAATATGTCAACTTGTATCTAGAGCATGCATCGTCCAATAATCCGAAAAAGAGGGAGAGCCATATGGCAAACAAATTACGTGGCCGCGAACTGGGGCTTCGCTTTCAGGGGACCCCCGGACAGTTCAATGCCATCACGGACGTGCCTGGTGTTTTGATCGGTCAAACGACGCTGGACAATGGTTTTGCGCAGAACGCGAACCCGGCGCTGCCGCAAATCAGAACCGGTGTTACCGCCATATTGCCCTTCGGATACGATGCCGAGCCGAGGATTGCCCAGGCGGGTATGTTTGCTCTCAATGGAAACGGCGAGATGACCGGATCGCACTGGATACGCGATGCGGGATATTTTCTGGGGCCGGTGTGCCTGACCAATACCCATAGCGTGGGCATCACCCACCATGCTGCGACCAAATGGATGATCACACAATACAACGACGCCTTCCACAAAGGCCATCTATGGGCCATGCCTGTTGTTGCCGAAACCTATGATGGCGTGCTGAATGATATCAACGGGCAGCATATCAGCGAGCAGCATGTGCTTGATGCGCTGACATCGGCCAGTTCCGGCCCAATCGCCGAAGGCAATACGGGCGGTGGCGCCGGCATGATCTGCTATGAGTACAAGGGCGGCACCGGCTCTTCCTCGCGTATCATTGAAATAGACGGCGCACGCTACACAATAGGCGCATTGGTGCAGGCCAATCACGGCACGCGTGACTGGTTGACCGTGCTGGGCGAACCGGTGGGGCGCGCCATGCGCAACGACCTGCTGTTTGACAAGGAAAGCGGATCAATCATCGTCGTGATCGCGACAGATGCACCGTTGCGCCCCGATCAGCTTCACCGCGTGGCCAAACGCGGCTCCATAGGAATAGGCCGATCCGGCACGCCGGGGGGCAATAATTCAGGTGACATTTTCCTCGCATTCAGCACTGCCAATGCGCGCGGTCTGCCACAACACGACACCGCCCATCAATCCATGGTTCATCTGAACGATGAAGTACTCGATTCTGTCTATCAGGCTGTGGTTGAGGCAATCGACGAAAGTATCTTGAACGCCCTGCTGGCGGCCGAGGACACGCCGACATTCAAGCCACAAGGGCTGACCTGCAGATCCATTGACGCAGACGCGCTTGCCACAATGTTACGCGCCGTGGGTAAATGCCATTGATGGCTGTCTCCACCGGGAGACAGCCAATCAGTTAATGTGCATTCCGGTCAAAGCCCGACATCGGCAAATACATCCGTCATCGTCTCTTCGAGAATGTCGAACATTTCGTCAATTTGCGCTTCGGTTATGATGAATGGCGGCCCCAGAACGATTGCGGCGCCCAATGGACGGCAGATCAATCCCTTTTCCAATGCCTTGTTGGCGATCCGTTCAGACACCTGCAGATCACCAGGCAGCGCTTGCTTGGTTGTCTTGTCGGCCACCAGCTCCACAGCGCCCATCAACCCGACACCCCGCACCTCCCCGGCGTATTTGTGTGCGCCCAGCCTTTGCAGTCGCTCAAGGAACCGCGGACTGACACGGTTCACGTTCTCAAGCAGCCCGTCTTCCTCCAGCACGTCGAGCGCCTTCAGCGCAACTGCGCTGCCCAGCGGGTTCCCTCCGGCGGTAAAACCGTGTGGAAACTCCTCGGCTGTTTCTGAAACACGGGTCAGTTCGTCACTCAGATCCTTGCCGAGGATGATTGCGCCCATGGGGAAATAGCCTGCGGTGATACATTTCGAAGCGATAATGGCATCAGGCTCCATATTGTATTTGACGCTTCCCCACATGGCTCCGGTGCGTCCAAAGCCACAGATCACCTCGTCGGCAATCAGCGGTATGCCATATTTGCGCAGGATCGGCCGGATGGCTTCGAAATAGCCTTCGGAAGGTACAATGACACCACCGGCGCCCATCACCGGCTCCGCCCACATGCCGGCGATGGTGTCGGGCCCTTCCTTGATGATCATCTCTTCCAGATTGCGGGCCATGCGCTGGGAGAACGCCTTTTCGCTCTCGCCTTTCTTTCCGTACCGCCAGAAATGCGGGCAATCCGCATGCAGAAACCCGGGCAGAGGAAGGCCGAACTCCTCGTTGTAGGCTTTGCCCGTCATGGATGCTGTCGCCACAGTCACGCCGTGGTAGGCATTCACCCGTGAGATGATCTTGCGACGCTGCGGCTGGCCGTTGCGACGGTGCAGCATCCACAGCATCTTGACCATCGTGTCATTGGCTTCGGACCCGGAATTCGTGTAAAAGACCTTGCCCTCTTCAAAAGGCGAAATCGCCACCAGCTTTTCCGACAGGGCGACAGTGGTGTCTGCAATACGACCGAAAAATGAATGGTAACCCGGAAATTTGCGGGCCTGGTCGCAAATCGCATTAATCAAACCCTGATGATTGAAACCGGCGACGTTGTTCCACAACCCGGAATTGGCATCCATATATCTTTTGCCGTGCACGTCGAACACATGGATACCCTCGCCATGCGTCAGGACAACCGGCCCGTTCGAATTCAAGGTCCCCAGATCAGTGAAGCCATGAAAGACATTGGCCATGTCTTTCTTCTCCCAGGAGTTGTCGGTCTGATGATTCATTTTTCGGCCTCATTGTACTTCTTGTAATACAAAATACATACATGACGCCATGAACGTCCGTCAATTCAAAAATATTTGGTAAAATGGGTTCGCCCTGTATCTCACAGACACGGGTTATGGCGCTCACAACTGGAGGTTCACCAGTCGGATGGCAATAGGAACAAATCGGATAGGGAAGACAGTCGCACCCTGCCCCGCTTCCCCTTACCGGGCTCTTGGCGCAAGGGAGCTTGGCACATGAAATGTGATGTATCGTACAAGCAGCGCAATGCTGCCGACGGACCACCTTTATCTAATTAAGGGCGGCCCCTTAGACCTTCAGCCGATCACCACCAGTGGTCGGGCTGGAAGCGTCCTGCGGCCTGTTCGATGACGTGGCCTGCACGAAACAGGGTTTCTTCGTCAAAGGGCTTGCCGATCAGCTGCAGGCCCAATGGCAGGCCATTGCTGTCCAGACCGGCTGGAACGGCAATGCCGGGCAGACCGGCCATGTTGACCGTCACGGTGAAAATATCATTGAGATACATTTTTACCGGATCAGCGGCCATTTCCTGATCGTTGATGCCGAAGGCGGCCGAGGGTGTTGCCGGGGTCAGGATTGCATCCACACCCGCATGGAACACGTTTTCGAAATCACGCTTGATCAGGGTGCGCACTTTCTGGGCACGCAGGTAATAGGCATCGTAATAGCCCGATGACAGCACATAGGTGCCAATCATGATGCGCCTTTTGACCTCGGCGCCGAAGCCGGCAGCGCGGGTCTTTTCATACATGTCGGTGATATCGCGGCCAGGCACCCGCAGCCCGTAACGTACGCCGTCATAACGCGCCAGATTGGAAGAGGCTTCGGCAGGTGCGACGATATAATAGGCAGGCAATGCATAATGGGTATGCGGCAGCGAGATTTCGACGATCTCTGCGCCTGCGTCCTTCAGCCAGGCAATGCCCTTGTCCCAGAGCGCTTCAATCTCCGCCGACATGCCTTCCATCCGATATTCTTTCGGAATGCCGATTTTCATGCCCTTGACCGACTGACCGATTGCCGCCTCATAGTTGGGAACGGGCAGATCAACCGATGTCGTGTCTTTCGGATCAACAGACGCCATGGATTTCAGCATGATCGCCGCGTCGCGCACGTCCCGGGTGATGGGACCGGCCTGATCAAGCGACGAGGCAAAGGCCACAACGCCCCAGCGCGAACAGCGGCCATAGGTCGGCTTGATACCGACCGTGCCGGTAAAGGCTGCTGGCTGGCGAATGGAGCCGCCGGTATCCGTCGCGGTTGCACCTGCGCAAAGATGGGCTGCCACCGCCGTGGCGGATCCACCGGAGGAGCCGCCAGGCACCAGAGGCTTGTCATCGTTCTTTGCACGCCAGGGGTTGGTCACGGCGCCATAATAGGACGTCTCATTGGACGATCCCATGGCGAATTCGTCCATGTTGAGCTTGCCGAGCATCACCGCACCGTCAGCCCACAGATTGGCTGTTACGGTGGATTCATAGCGCGGCTTGAAACCATCGAGAATATGGCTGCAGGCCTGTGTGTGCACGTCCTCTGTCCCAAACAGATCCTTGATGCCGAGTGGAATGCCCTCAAGCGCGCCACCCTCGCCCTTTGCCAGTTTCTCATCCGACCTGCGGGCGCCTTCCTGTGCGATATCCGCCGTCACTGCGACATAGGCATTGAGCGTTTGATTGGCCGCCATGATGGCGCCAAGATAGGCGTCGGTCAGTTCTGCTGAAGTAATTTCCTTCTTCTGCAGCTTTTCACGGGCTTGGGCTATGGTCAGGCTGGTCAGAACACTCATCGTATCGGGATCACTTTTCAGGCAACAATCGGTATCATTGTATGGGCAGGTTCAGGCGATGGGCCGGTCGGGCATGTTTTCAACAGACAGACCGCATGTCGGTCACGCGCCTGCGGCGAAAGGAAAACACCCGCCGAACGGTTTACTCAACAACTTTCGGTACGAGAAAGTAATTTTCTTCCGTTGCCGGGGCATTGGCCACAATGTCGGCCGCCTTGCCGCCATCGGTCACAATATCCGGCCGTTTTTTCATATCCATCGGCATGACAGACGTCATCGGCTCGACGCCGCTCACGTCAACTTCGTTGAGCTGGTCGACAAACCCCAAAATGGTGTTCAATTCACCTTCCATCTTCACCGCTTCCTCGTCGGTAACGGCAATTCTGGCAAGTCGTGCAACGCGCTTGACTGTGGCAAGATCAACAGACATCTGGTTCAGGCTCCGGGTGATGGATTGGTTGTGTGCAGCCTATAGCCTTGCCACCCCCATTGGGCAAGGGCAAGCCGGGCATCCTGCGCTTTTTCATCAAAAGGTGAGCCACTCGCCCGCAGCCGGTATTTTCACACGCGATGCATCCTCCTCCATGGCTGCAAGGAATTTTTCGGCCGTCTGGTCGAGCACACCGAAGGACGCATAGTGACAGGGCACGATGGTCGAGAAGTCAAAATAGCGTCGGCAGGCCAGTGCCGCCACCGCTCCACCCATGGTAAAGCGGTCACCGATCGGCACAAGACCGATTTTGGGCTGATGCAATTCATTGATCAGTGCCATATCGGAGAAAATATCCGTGTCGCCCATATGCAGCAGCGTCGGCGCATCATCAAAATGCAGCACCACCCCATTGGGATTGCCCAGGGAATGAGAAACACCGTCTTCGGTGAGCTGCGCAGAGGAATGCAGGGCATTGACATAGGTCACGGAAAAACCGTCATGATGGACCGTTCCACCGGTATTGGCGGGATCGAACTGATCCAGACCATTGTGGTTTCCCAGCCACTGGCAAAGGTCGAAATTGCCGATGATCGTGGCACCGGTCTCGCGAGCGATCGCCACCGTGTCGCCGATATGATCAGCATGGCCATGGGTCAGAACGATATGCGTCACATCCCGGGTCACCTCTTTCACGTCACGCCCGTCAAAGCCCGGATTTCCGGTGAGAAAAGGATCAATCAGAATATTGGCTTTTGCGGTTTTTATCTGGAACGCCGAGTGCCCCATCCATTGAATTTTCATCAGTTCGCTCCAGTGCTGCAAGATCAGTCGCTTTTAACAGACAAACACCTTATGAAACGCCTCAACGTCTGAAAAGCGGCAAAATCGCAATTGTTTACGGAAAATTTGATCATGAGTCTCTTCACTCTGGAAGAACTGCTTCATTCCCTGCCGCGTGGAAAGGTTCTGGCCGGCCTGGATCTCGGTACAAAGACAATCGGCATTGCCATCAGTGATCTGGGGCTGACACTGGCCACACCAAGGCAGGTCATCCGCCGCACAAAATTCACCAGGGATGCAGAAATCCTTCTGGCCATGCTCGAGCGCGAACGGGTCGGAGGCTGTGTGATTGGTCTGCCGGTGAATATGGACGGATCAGAAGGTCCAAGAGCCCAGGCAAGCCGGGCTTTTGTGCGCAACATCTCGATGAAAACCGACATCGGATTTGCTCTATGGGATGAGCGCCTGTCCACCGTTGCGGCGGAACGGGCACTGCTGGAAATGGATGTGTCCCGCAAGAAACGCGCTGAACGCATCGATTCCGCAGCCGCGGCATTCATTCTTCAAGGCGCTCTGGACAGGCTTTCCTCTGCATCAACGGACAGGTCGTCCTGAGACGCCCGTCTTGCCCTTGCCCATTTGATAAGCCCCTTGCGGTAGCGAAACAGGACAATACCCAGGACAATCAGGCTGTCGACCGCAACGGCCTTGAAGACCATGCGTGGCAGGTCTTCAGGCGGAACACCGAGAATATTGCCATAAATCTGGAAAACCAGGTCATGAACCTGCCGGGTCAGCATGAAGATGCCGAAATGCATGTCGTAGTATGACAGTCCGTACCACGCGCCCAACAGACAAACCGGCACGATCCATAATATCAAGAACCACTTCATACGATTATTCCCCTGTTCGCAGGCCGTGACAACACATTCCATTTAGGCGTGTCCGTCAAGATGGCCTCCCCTGTGCTTTCCCCATCATCGTGTTTCAAGAGTGGTCTGTTGGGGACATGAACGCAATGTAAACCATTTGTTAAGGTTAATATTAAATAAATTTCTCCTTTCAAAAATCTTTGCGAGAGAAAAACAGGCCGGGTGGCGTGGGCACCCTTGCGGCAGGAAGCCGGAACATTTCCGATGTCAGTTTCCGCCGGGAGATCGCAGCCGTCTTGTTATCCGGCCTTGCCGAAGGAAAACAGCTTCACACTTTCACCTAAGCGCTCTATGACCCGGGACATTCTTCAAACCAACGGCTGGTGCAATGTTACCGATTTTCGAGAGCATTCTTCCCATATTTCTGATTGTCTTGCTGGGTGTCGTGCTCAAGCGGGTGCCGCTTGTCGACCGTTCGGTCTGGCATGGCCTTGAGGAGGTTGGTTACTACGTCCTGTTTCCAGCCTTGCTTTTTCTCACGCTATACCGGGCGGATTTCGGCGGCCTGGAACTGACCGCGATCAGCATTGGCGTGTTGACGACGGTCGCCCTGACCTTCGGTCTGCTGCTTGCAGCCTGGCCAGTTTTTCGACGTTACAAGGTTTCGGGGGCGATCTACTCAAGCGTCTTTCAAACATCAACGCGGTGGAACGGTTTTGTGGCCCTGGCCATCGCCGACAGATTATTCGGCGGCCCGGGACTGGCGCTGACCGTGCTGCTCATGGCACTCGTCATCATTCCGATGAACATCGTCAATATTGCCATGCTGATCTGGTTTGCCAGTCCGGAACGGGGCATGAGCTCCCTGTTTCGTCGCACCTTGACCAATCCGCTGATCATGTCGAGCCTTGCCGGACTGGGACTGCGTTTTCTGCAGGTGGAAATCTATCCGCCGCTGGAACAATCCCTTGATCTCGTCGCCAGTGCGGCGCTTGGCATGGGAATGATCATGGTCGGTGCCGGCCTTCGCATACGCGATACGCTGAAACCCGGGCTGACCGCAATAATCCCGGTCTTTTTCAAACTGCTGTTCTACCCGGCCCTGCTGACTGCAATTTGCTGGATGTTGGGTGTGCGCGGCGAATCTCTGATCATACTGGCCATGTGCGGTTCCGTGCCGACAGCCATGAACGGTTATCTGCTGGCGCGCCAGATGGGTGGGGATGCGCCGCTCTATGCGACCATCGCAACGCTGCAGACAGCAGCGTCGTTTTTCACCATCCCACTGGTCATCTACGTCGCCACCTATATCGCTTCAGGGTAAAGCAATTCGACGATCTGGGCCGCATCAAAGCGCAGATCAAGCATGCCGTAGCTTGTTCGCCATGCTCCCGCCAGCCGCGACTCGGCAAAAGCATCGGCAATACGCCCTGCCCCCATCCGGTTGAGTTCGGCTGCCGCCGCTGAAAAGGCCAATTGCTCGGCAAGGATCCGCGCTGCGCTTTCATCGCGCTGACACAGCCCGGCCGCCGCCGTCAGAACATCAACGGTTCGTTTGGCAAAACCGCCAAGGTCGCTGGCGATGGATGTGATCACAACCTCGACCAGCGCCGGTTCATGGCCCAATACGCGCACCAGATCCAGCGCCATGACATTGCCGGAGCCTTCCCAGATCGCGTTGACGGGCGCCTCGCGATAATGGCGGGCCAATGGGCGGTCCTCAATATAGCCGTTGCCGCCAAGGCATTCCATTGCCTCGTAAATCAACGCTGGCGCCATTTTGCATACCCAATATTTGACCACCGGTGTCATCACCCGGGCAAAGGCAGCTTCCTTCGGGTCGTTCGGTGCGTTGTCGAACGCCCGGGCAAGCCGCAGCACCAGCGCCGTTGCCGCCGCCACGTCCAAGGCCATGTCGGCCATGACACGGATCATCAATGGCTGGTCAATCAGTGGTTTGCCGAATGCTTTCCTCTGGCGGCAATGATGCACGGCTTCGGCCAGTGCTGCACGCATGATACCGGCAGACGCCAGCGCGCAATCAAGACGGGTCAGCGTGACCATCTCAAGGATCGTGCGCACGCCCTTGCCGGGCTCACCCAGAAGGTAGCCGTAGGAATTGGAGAATTCCACTTCACTGGAGGCATTGGAACGGTTGCCCAGCTTGTCCTTCAGCCGCTGGAACTCAAGCCCGTTGGTTGTGCCGTCCTCAAGGATACGTGGAACGAAAAAGCAACTCAGCCCCTCATTTGCCTGCGCCAGCATGAGAAAAGCATCGCTCATCGGCGCCGACATGAACCACTTGTGCCCGCTCAGCCGGTAGACTGTTTCGCCGGCCTTTTCGGCAGTGCTGGTATTGGCTTGCACATCGGTGCCACCCTGTTTCTCGGTCATACCCATGCCGATCGTCGCACCATTCTTCTTGGCCACCGGACGATGCGAAGAATCATAATTCCGAGACAAAATCTTGGGTCCCCATATCCGAGCGACGGAGGGGTTTGCCTTGATGGAAGCAATGGATGCGTTGGTCATGGTGATCGGACACAGATGACCCGATTCAAGACCGGCGGTCAGAAAAAACCGGATCCCGCGCGCCTGATGGGCAATGCCTTTTTCCAGCGGTTTGTTTTCCCAGATCGAACTGTGCAGCCCATTGCTGAACGCCCGGCGCATAAGCGCGTGATAGGCCGGATGAAAATCCACCTGGTCGATCCGGTGCCCGGAGGGGTCGTAGGTTTTCAGTTCCGGCGTCGAGCGGTTGGCGATGCGCGCAAGTTCCTGAGCTTCCGGCGTCGTGACGAATCGTCCAATGGCCGAAAACTCGTCGCGCAATGCCTTCGGCATGGAATTGGCAACCTCGCAAAGCATCGGATCCGACTGATAGGCATTGACGCCCGAATAGGGCTTGGGCTGGTTCAGAACCTCATGCGTTTTACGGTTCACGGGCATTTTTGACATAGAGGTTACATTCCTGTTGGGGCGGTCACATTCCTGTTGGAACCATACCCCGGTTCGGATTTCATTCAAATCGACACGGATCAACGACTCATGCACGTGTCATTCTTGCTCAAATATCATATGACGCCTATAGAAGCGCCAATCGACAAAATTTGCGAGTATTATCCATGGTTTTTCCCCACCGCCATCTGCTTGGCATAAACGGGCTTTCAGAATTGGATATCTCGTTTCTTCTCGACAAGGCAGACCTTGCTGTCAAGCTCAGCCGGCAGCGCGAGAAAAAAACCAACAGCCTGCGCGGCTTGACCCAAATCAACCTCTTTTTCGAATCATCCACCCGGACACAGGCATCCTTTGAACTTGCAGGCAAACGCCTGGGAGCTGACGTCATGAATATGGCTGTCGGCAATTCATCGGTCAAGAAGGGTGAAACACTGATCGATACGGCCATGACGCTCAATGCCATGCACCCAGACATTCTGGTGGTGCGCCATTCGTCGGCAGGCGCGGCGGCATTGCTGGCGCAAAAGGTCGGATGTTCGGTCGTCAATGCGGGCGACGGTGCCCACGAGCATCCCACGCAGGCATTGCTGGATGCCTTGACCATACGCCGTTGCAAGGGAAAAATTGCCCGGCAGATCGTCGCAATCTGCGGGGATGTGCTGCACAGCCGTGTCGCCCGTTCCAACATCATACTGCTCAACGCTCTGGGGGCGCGGGTGCGCGTGGTGGCGCCCTCCACCCTTCTGCCGACGGGCATCGAACAAATGGGTGTCGAAGTCTTCCATGATATGAAGGAGGGCCTTCGCGACGCCGATGTCGTGATGATGCTGCGATTGCAGCGCGAACGCATGACCGGCTCATTTGTGCCATCGATTCGCGAGTACTTCCGATATTTCGGTCTTGATGCGGAAAAACTCGCCCATGCAAAGCCCGATGCGATGGTGATGCATCCAGGACCAATGAACAGAGGTGTTGAAATTGCCTCGGAAATTGCCGACGGCCCGCAAAGCGTCATTGAATCCCAAGTCGAAATGGGGGTCGCGGTGCGCATGGCGGTGATGGAAACCCTGATGCTCTCAGCCAATGGAGGGCCGGAACTGTGAGTACCGTCATCCTGAAGAATGCCCGGATCGTCGACCCGTCGCAAAAAATCGACGCCATCGGGGACATGCGCATAGACGATGACTGCATCGTTGAATGCGGCGGAAAAATAGACGCACCGCAGGCTGCCCGGCAAATCGACTGCGGCGGCAAAATGCTCATTCCCGGTCTGGTCGATGCGCGGGTTTTTGTCGGTGAGCCCGGTGCCGAACACCGCGAAACCATCGCTTCGGTCAGCCAGGCTGCAGCAGCTGGCGGTGTCACCTCCCTCATCATGATGCCTGATACCAGTCCCGTCATCGATGATGTAGCCCTGGTGGAATTTGTCCGGCGCGCCGCAAGAGAACAGGCCTGCGTCAACATCTATCCGTCAGCCGCCATGACAAAGGGACTGCAAGGCACGGAGCTGACCGAATACGGCCTTTTGCGGGAAGCCGGCGCCATCATGCTGACCAATGGCCGCAAAACCATCGCCAATACATTGGTGCTGCGCCGGGCCATGACCTATGCGCGGGATTTCGGCCTGGTTGTCGCCTGCGAGACACAGGACGCCTATCTGGAGGCCCAGGGGGTCATGAACGAAGGCCTGTTTGCCAGTTGGCTGGGTCTGGAGGGCATTCCGCTGGAAGCCGAAATCATACCGCTTGAACGTGACCTGCGCATCGCCGAACTCACCGGCGCCAACTATCATGCCGCCAAGATCTCGACCGCAAAATCCATCGATGCCATTCGCAGTGCCCGTGCACGCGGTGCCAAGGTCACCTGCGGCATCTCGATCAATCATCTGTCTTTGAATGAAAATGACATCGGTGAATACCGGACATTCTTCCGCCTGTCACCGCCGCTGCGCAGTGAGGATGACCGGCGCGCCATGATTGCCGCCTTGGAAAACGGCGATATAGACATCATCGTTTCTTCCCATGATCCGCAGGATGTTGACACGAAGCGCCTGCCTTTCGCTGATGCCGCCGATGGGGCCATCGGCCTGGAAACATTATTGGCCGCAGCGCTCAGACTCTATCATAGCGGCGATGTCTCCCTGTCCCGCCTGATCGAAGCGGCCTCCACCCGGCCCGCGCAGATATTCGGACTGGATGCCGGCACATTGAAACCGGGCAGCCCGGCTGATCTTGCCATTGTTGACCTGGAAGAGCCCTGGTTGATGTCGAAAGATGACATTCGTTCCCGCTCAAAAAACACGCCCTTTGAAGATGCGCGTTTTCAGGGTCGGGTGACGCACACAATGGTCGCCGGAAAATTCGTTTTCGGCGACCCTTGAGAGTCTTGTGCATCAGACTGATTTGGATGTCGGTCTGGCTTGGGTTAATCTGTGTTTACTCCCCGATTGCCGGGAGGACCAAAAAAGTGGGACAATATTTTGCCGGACCCGATCAACTGGCAGCTCAGTCTGCCCTATTTCACCGCAGCCCTGGTCTTTGGCTATCTGCTTGGTTCCATTCCCTTCGGATTGCTGATCACGCGGTTTGCCGGCCTTGGCGATATCCGTTCCATAGGTTCGGGCAACATCGGCGCAACCAATGTCTTGCGCACCGGCAATAAGTTTCTGGCCGCTGCAACGCTTCTGCTTGATGCCCTGAAAGGGGCCGCTGCTGTGCTGATTGGTGCCAGATACGGCCCGGACCTGGCCATCATAGCCGGTTTTGGCGCATTTCTCGGTCACCTGTTTCCCGTCTGGCTCAAATTCAAGGGCGGCAAAGGTGTCGCCACTTATCTGGGTGTGTTGCTGGCCCTGGTGCCCTTCGGATTTCTGATTTTTGCCGTTGTCTGGCTACTGATGGCCTTCCTGACCCGCTATTCATCATTGGCAGCCCTGATTTCAGCCATTGTCGTGCCCGTCGCCATTTTTCTGCTTGGTTACATTCAGGTTGCAGAGCTGTTCACAGCCATGAGTGCTCTGACCATCATCAAGCATCGCGCCAATATTGCCCGGCTCATGTCCGGTCAGGAAAGCCGAATCGGAGACAAGGGCTGATGCAGGACGTTGGTGATGAAGGCAATAAAACGTCTCTCACAGACCAACAGCGCCTTTCCTGGCTCCGCCTGACGCGCACCGACAATGTCGGGCCCGTCACCTTCCAGAAACTGCTGCAGCGTTATGGCGATGCACAGACTGCGCTGGAAATGCTGCCTGAATTGTCGCGCATGGGTGGCTCGGCAAAACCCTTGAAGATCTGCACTGCTGCCGATGCCGAACGGGAGCTGGAAAGGGCTGGACGCCTTGGATGCCGAATGATTGGCCTGTGCGAGCCGGACTACCCGGAGGCACTGCGCATGGCCGACAGCGCCCCGCCACTGCTGACGGTCATGGGCAATCCGGCTGCCCTGACGCGTCCTTCCGTATCCATTGTCGGTTCACGCAACGCCTCCGTGATCGGCAACAAGATCGCCCGCAGCCTTGCCGTCGGTATTGCCCGTGCCGGCTACACCATCACGTCCGGCCTTGCCCGCGGCATTGACGCAGCGGCCCATGAAGCCGCTTTGCCAACGGGCACAATTGCCGTTTTGGCCGGCGGTCTGGACAGGCCCTACCCGCCGCAGAACGTGCCTTTGCTCAAGCAGATATGCACCAGCGGCCATGGCGTGGCCGTCAGCGAGATGCCACTGGGCTGGGAACCACGGGCCCGTGACTTCCCGCGCCGTAACCGGATCATTGCCGGCATTGGCCTTGGACTTGTTGTCGTGGAAGCCGCAAAAAAGTCAGGCTCACTGATTTCCGCCCGCATGGCCGGAGAACTCGGGCGGCTGGTCTTCGCCGTGCCCGGGTCGCCCATGGACCCCCGCGCCAAAGGCACCAATGATCTGATCAAGGATGGCGCCATCCTGACCAGCGAAGCTGATGACGTGATCACCGCGCTGGCGCCATTGGCCGGACCAGCGCGACCGCTTGGGCAATTGCCGCTGGGTCTTGATGAAGAACCCCACCGCGAAGCGATGGGCACCCTGCCGACCCAGCCCAACCGGCAACGCCTGATAGAGGCACTGGGCCCGACGCCGGTTGAGATCGACGATCTGGTTCGGCACATCGGCCTGCCTCCCGCCGACGTCTATATGGTCTTGCTGGAACTGGATCTTGCCGGGCGGCTGGAACGCCACCCGGGCGGCATGGTCTCCATGCATTCCACTTCACAATCGTGACAAGGCCCTCTTCATAATCGTGACAAGGCAAGCGTGACTAATCAATCAGCCCGACCAGACGGCGCGCCTCATCCGAACGCAATGCAAAATCCTCACCGTCATAGGGCCGTGCCTCTTCTGTCGTCAGCCAGGCTATCGCCCTGCCGACCCATTCGGGTGAAATATGGGCTGACCAGTCCAGTTCACTGACCGGATTGACACCCGAAGCCTTGATCGCCTTTTGCATATCGGTTGCAACCGTGCCCGGAGACAGTCCGACGACACGAACGCCTTCTTCTGCCCATTCCTTGTGCCCGCAGCGGGTCAGTGAAAGAACGGCCGCCTTTGTTGCACAATAATGGCTCCAGCCTTCCAGCGCACCGGTGGCAGCACCTGACGAAATGTTGATGATCACGCCGCCAGAGCGCTTCAGATACGGATAGGCCGCATGCATGCCGTGATAGACACCTTTCACATTGACATCGACCACACTGCCCCAGGCTGCCGGATCGGATGCGTCAATGCGCGCAATCGGGTCAATCAGGCCAGCATTGTTGACAAGGATGTCCAGCCCGCCGAAATGCTTCGCTGCCTGCAGGGTTGCCCGCCTGACTTGCGCATAATCTGCAACATCACAGGCAATGGCCAGGGCTGTGGAGCCGATATCGTCAGCAATGCGACGGATATCGGCCTCGGAACGGGCCGTCAGCACAACATTTGCACCGCAATTGGCCAGCACTCTGGCCGTTGCCTCGCCTATGCCGCGACTTGCACCCGTGATGAGCGCGGTCTTGCCCTTGAGATCAACCATGATACGTCCTTTCCAAGATGAGCTTCATGCCACCCCTTCGGGGCGAAGCAGAATATTTAACAATCCGGGCCTGCCACCGGCCCCTTATTCAATCAACCAGCGCCCTCGCCTGTCCGCCGTAAACAGAGCCAAATCGGCAGCTTCCGTGTTGCCCTCATAACGACCGCACACTGCCATGGGAACTTCAAATCCCTTTATCACACCACAAACAATTTGCCGCCAGCGTCCGTCCCATATCCGCAATTAATTCGGATGGAGCCGCATGGACCAGCGCGTTTCGAACTGCAGAAGCTGTTTGATTCGTTTCGCCATCATGCGGTTTGCTGCTTTACATCATGCAGGCAACAGGGCCAATGTTTCACCGATCACCAATGGCTGAAACATATTGTGTTCGCTCCGGGTTGCATCGGGCGCTCTCGTTTTCCCGCCATGCATGTGGTCTGCACGCGACAGAACCAGATCCACGAACCTGGGCTACCGAACCTGCCAAACGCCTCCCCCCAATGGCCCGAAATGGCCACGCTCAACCCGGCCTTGAAAATAAGGCTTGACGTTGTTGCCGACAACAGACAGCCTTCAAGCCCCGCAAATAAGCGTTGAAACATCAGGTCGTCACAGTGTGGCGATCGGAGTGACAATCGGGACGTTTGTCGAATAAATCCGGTTTCAGCCCTTGACCAGAGGCAATTCGGTGTTCATTTCGGAGCCTGTGTTTGCTGGGTCGGATCAAAACCACGCATAATGAATCGCCCCAGGGCATTATTTCAGAGTTGTTTCATGAAACTTGTAGTCGTCGAGTCACCTGCCAAAGCAAAGACAATCAATAAATATCTGGGTTCAGACTACAAGGTTCTGGCATCCTTCGGACATGTGCGCGATCTGCCGGCAAAGGACGGCTCGGTCAAACCTGACGAAGACTTTGAAATGATCTGGCAGACCGATACGGCTTCAAACAAACGGCTCAAGGATATATCCGATGCCGTCAAAGCCTCCGACGGTCTGATTCTGGCGACAGACCCTGACCGCGAAGGTGAAGCCATTTCCTGGCATGTTCTGGAAGTGTTGCGCAAAAAACGCGGTGTGCTGGGCGACAAGCCGGTTCAAAGGGTGGTTTTCAACGCCATCACCAAAAAAGCTGTTCTCGATGCGATGGCCAACCCGCGCGATATTGATGAGCCCTTGGTCGATGCCTATCTGGCGCGCCGCGCTCTGGATTATCTTGTTGGTTTCAACCTGTCGCCCGTGCTGTGGCGCAAGTTGCCCGGCGCCCGCTCTGCCGGACGTGTTCAATCGGTTGCCCTGCGGTTGGTATGTGATCGCGAAGGCGAAATCGAGCGTTTCATCAGCGATGAATATTGGCAATTGGTGGCCCAGTTGCAGACCCCGCGCGGAGACAGTTTCGAAGCCCGACTGGTGATGGCCGATGGTCAGAAACTGCAAAAATTGTCAATCGGCAACGAGGAACATGCCAATCGGCTGAAAGCCCTGCTCGAGGGTGCCGATTTTGTCGTGAACTCCGTTGAAGCCAAACCCACCAGGCGCAACCCGTCACCACCCTTCACCACCTCAACGCTGCAGCAGGCCGCGTCCTCGAAACTCGGTTTCGACGCGTCGCGCACCATGCAGGTGGCCCAGCGGCTCTATGAAGGTCTGGACCTGGGCGGTGAAACCGTCGGTCTGATCACCTATATGCGTACCGATGGCGTGCAGATGGCCGTCGAGGCGATTGATGGCGCACGCGTGGCTATTGCAGCGCAATTTGGCGATCGTTACCGCCCGGACAAACCGCGCAATTATGAAACCAAGGCCAAGAACGCCCAGGAAGCCCATGAAGCCATCCGGCCGACGGATTTCAATCGCACGCCGGACAAGATGAAGGCCCATCTGGATAGTGACCAGTACCGTCTTTATGATCTGATCTGGAAACGCGCCATTGCCAGCCAGATGGCCTCGGCGGAGATCGAGCGCACCGTCGTCGATATCATCGCCCGCAAGGGTTCGGAGCAGGCCGGCCTCAGGGCCAATGGATCCGTCGTCCGGTTCGATGGATTTATTGCTGCCTATACCGATCAGAAAGAAGATGGTGAACAGTCTGATGGAGATGATGGAAAGCAATTGCCGCCCATCAATGACCGCGAAGACCTCGCCCGGGAAAAAATTGCTGCTACCCAGCATTTCACCGAACCGCCGCCGCGCTATTCGGAAGCAACACTCATCAAGAAGATGGAAGAACTCGGCATTGGCCGCCCGTCTACCTATGCGTCAACCCTGACGACCCTGCGCGACCGCGAATATGTCGTGATCGAAAAGCGCAAGCTGATCCCGGAAGCCAAAGGCCGTCTGGTCACCGCATTTCTGGAAAATTTCTTTGATCGATATGTGGAATATGATTTCACCGCCAGCCTGGAAGAAAAACTCGACAAGATATCTGCCGGTGAACTCGCCTGGAAGGACGTCCTGCGGGAATTCTGGACAGATTTCATGGTCTATATCGATGGCACCAAGGAATTGCGCATCACCAATGTGCTCGATGCACTCAATGAGCAATTGGCACCGCTGGTCTTCCCGACCAGAGAAGACGGTTCGGATCCTCGCATCTGTCCCAAATGCGGAACGGGCAATCTGTCGCTCAAACTCAGCCGTTACGGCGCCTTTGTAGGCTGCTCGAACTATCCCGATTGTGGATACACGCGCCAGCTATCCGCCGATTCATCCGCCGATAGCGCCAATGGGTCCAATGAACCGCAGGAGCTGGGCAATGATCCGCTGACGGATGAGCCCATCACCCTGCGAACCGGGCGTTTCGGCCCCTATGTTCAACGTGGCGAGGGCAAGGAATCCAAGCGGTCCAGCCTGCCGAAAAACTGGAAACCCGAAGACATTGATTATGAAAAGGCGCTGGCTCTTCTGTCACTGCCGCGCGATGTGGGCGCTCACCCCGAAACGACCAAGATGATTTCGGCCGGCCTTGGACGTTACGGGCCATTTTTGCTGCATGACGGCACCTACGCCAATCTTGAGAGCATCGAAGATGTCTTCACGGTCGGTCTGAACCGTGCCGTGACTGTGCTGGCCGAAAAGGTCGCCAAGGGTCCGGGTCGCGGTGCCAAGCCGGCTGCACTCAAGGAACTTGGCGAGCACCCCGATGGCGGCCCGATTACCGTGCGCGATGGCCGCTACGGGCCCTATGTCAATTGGGGCAAAATCAATGCAACGCTTCCCAAGGGGCTTGATCCGCAATCCGTAGATTCGGAAAAAGCACTGGAGTTGATTGCGGCCAAAGCGGCCAAGGGCGGCAAGCCCAAGGCATCTCGCGCGAAAACGACAAAAGCCAAACCAAAACCAAAAGCCAAAACAACCAAGAAAACCGCCAAGGCTGCCCCAAAAAAGGCAGTCAAAGCTAAGGAATAGAATTGAAAAAAATACACGGTTCGGGTGATCCGGACCAACCCGGGAGCAACCTGCCGGATCGCGACATGATTCTTCGTTTCATCGCCGATCATCCGGCCAAAGCCTCCAAACGCGACATCGCAAAGGCATTCGGGGTTCGCGGTCAGGATCGCGTTCACCTGAAAGCAATCATCCGGGACATGGAAGATGAGGGCCTGCTGGATCGCCAGCGAAAACGGCTCGTGCGTCCCGGCTCCCTTCCTCCAGTCACCGTACTGGATATCACAGCGCGCGACGGCGATGGTTTTCTGACCGCGCGACCGGCAGAATGGCCGGAAGACGGCACGGTGCCTCCGGCCGTACTCATCCGCAACAACAAATCCGGCAAAGGCCGGTCAAAGGCTCCTTCAGCCGGCGTCGGCGATCGCGTGCTGGCGCGCATTTTCCCGTCAAATCGGGAAACCGGCCCGGCCTTTACCGCACGCATCATGAAAGTGCTGGAAAGACAATCCGGCGCGACACTTGGCGTATTCCGTTCAACACCGGGCGGCGGCGGTCGCATTGATCCGATTGAGCGGCGCGGCAAGGAATTGATCGTTGATCCGGGTGACGTCAACAAGGCAAAGGACGGTGATCTGGTCGAAGTCGATACGGCGCGAACCGGGCATTTGGGCATGCCCCGCGGCAAGATCCTGTCAATCGTTGGCTCCGTCGCCAGCGAAAAAGCCATATCCATGATTGCCATTCATGCCCATGGCATACCCTACGTCTTTCCTGAAGCGGTGCTGGCCGAGGCCGAAGCGGCAAAGCCCATCAAGGTCGGCAAACGTGACGACTGGCGCACCTTGCCGCTGATCACCATTGATCCGTTCGATGCAAAGGATCACGATGATGCGGTTTATGCCGAGTCGGACAGCAATCCGGAAAACCCGGGCGGCGTCATCGCCTATGTCGCCATCGCCGATGTTTCATACTACGTGCGGCCCGGATCAGAGCTTGATCGTGAAGCATTCAAACGTGGCAACTCGGTCTATTTCCCCGACCGGGTTGTACCGATGTTGCCGGAACGCATTTCCAATGATTTGTGTTCTCTGAAGGAAGGGGTTGATCGCCCTGCCCTTGCCGCCCGCATGGTCTTTTCAAGCCAGGGTCGCAAGATTGGCCACACATTCCACCGCATTATCATGCGCAGCGCTGCCAAACTGTCCTATCAGCAGGCACAGGCCGCAATCGACGGCAAGCCCGACGAGCAAACCGGGCCCCTGCTCGAAACGGTTCTCAAGCCCCTTTGGGAAGCCTACAGGATTCTCGGACGTGGTCGGGACAAAAGGCAACCGCTTGACCTCGATCTGCCGGAAAGAAAGCTGCGGCTCAACGAAGACGGCACAATTGCGGGGGTCGACATTCCTGATCGACTGGACGCCCACCGGCTGATCGAAGAGTTCATGATTCAGGCCAATGTCGCTGCGGCGGAGACGCTGGAGACCCGGCGCCAGCCCTTGATCTATCGAATTCATGACACGCCATCATTGGCAAAACAGGAACTGTTGCGCGAATTTCTCAAGACTCTGGAGATATCGTTGCCCAAGGGCGGAAATATGCGCGCCAACAACTTCAACGGGATCCTCAGCCAGGCCAAGGGCAAGCCCTATGAAACCATGGTCAGCGAAATGGTCCTGCGCTCCCAGAGCCAGGCGGTCTACAGCCCTGACAATCTGGGGCATTTTGGCCTGAACCTGATGAAATACGCGCATTTCACATCGCCTATCAGACGGTACGCCGATCTGATCGTCCACCGCGCCCTGGTGGCGTCAGCCAAACTTGGCGAAGGCGGCATCACCCTGCAGGAAGAGGAATCGCTGGAGGCCATTGCTGCGCAAATATCAACATTGGAACGCCGCGCCATGGCGGCAGAACGCGAGACTGTCGACCGGCTGGTCGCCCACTATCTGGCAGACCGCATCGGCGAGGAGTTTGACGCGCGTGTATCGGGTGTCACCAAGGTCGGCTTGTTTGTCTCCCTGCAACATATTGGCGCAGATGGCTTTGTACCCGTTTCAACGCTCGGTCTGGACTACTATATCTATGACGAAGCGCATCAGGCACTGGTCGGTGAGAAAACCGGCCTGGGTTATCGTCTGGGCGATACGGTCAGGGTCAAGCTGGAAGAAGCCATTCCGCTGGCCGGATCCTTGAGATTCGAAATGTTGAGCGAGGGGCGCAAATTGCCTTCCGCGACACGTTCCTTTCACAAGTCTAAACGCGGTGCGCGCATCAAGAAAGGTGCCCGCGTAAAACGACATAAAGGACATTAAAATGGCAACGACTGGTGGATACTCCAACCCGGCAATACAACAACGTCCAGCCCGCAATGTCTGGCAGGCGATCAAAAGCGGCTTTCTGGGCCGCTGTCCGCATTGTGACAGCGGACGGCTGTTTGGCGCCTTCATGAAACCCGTTGACCAATGTGCCAACTGCGGTGAGGAAATGCACCACCACCGCTCCGATGACCTGCCACCCTACCTTGTCATTTTCGTCGTTGGGCATATTGTGGTTGGTGGTTATCTGATCGCCGAGCGCATGGTTGATTGGAACAGCTGGCAGCACCTGTCCCTTTGGGCGCCTGTCACGGTGGCAATGGCAGTCTTGCTGATGCAACCGATCAAGGGTGCCGTCATTGGTCTGCAATGGGCCAATTACATGCATGGGTTCGGTGGTGAGGAAGACGACGCCGTCGAACTCTTTCACCCTGAGTGAGGACTGACGGTGCTTGGAGGCAACAATAATTCGAATGGATGACATCGGCAGCACCGACAGCAGACACCCCCCGAAAGAACTTGATGCGGAAGCTCAGATGCGCAGCGGCGATTACCCCTTGCTGCGCCCCAAAGACGCGTCAACTCTGATCCTCATAGACCGATCCGGTCGTGAGCCTGCATTGCTGATGGGCAAACGCCACAAGGCGCACGCCTTCATGCCGGAAACCTATGTGTTTCCCGGTGGCAGACGCGATCGCGACGACGGCCGCGTTCCGGTGGCCGACAGGCTTCACCCGCTGGTCGAGAAAAAACTGCAGATCAAGATGGCAAATCCCGCCAGCGCGTTCCGCGCGCAGGCGCTGGCCATCGCCGCAGTTCGCGAGACGCACGAAGAAGTCGGCCTGTTCATTGCCGGCAAGGGCCGGACCTGCCAGCAACAAAGCTGGAAGGCTTTTGCCGCACGTGAGCTCGCCCCCCGATTGTCACCGCTGCGCTATGTCGCGCGGGCCATTACGCCGCCGCGTCAAAAACGCCGGTTTGATACACGGTTTTTCGCCTGTTTTCGCGATGAAATCGGTCAGGCAGAAGCCGAGTCAAGCAATGAACTTCTGGATCTCATTTGGGTAGGCCTTTCTGAGGTGGATAAGGTCGAGATGCCGCGCATAACGCGGGTTATCATTGCAGATCTCAAACACCAACTGGACAACGACCCCTCCCTTGCCCCTGGTCAGCCAGTCCCGTTCTATCAGGCCCGCTACGGGCGTTTTACCCGCGAAATGCTGTAATGGCGCCATGAACACGGCCGTTCAATCCAGCGACACGGAGCAGCCGGAGGACCACATGATCAAGTGGCTTCCCCTATCTGCCGCCATTGCCGCCATCACGGCTGTCGGCATTGCGCTGGGGCTTGGCCTTCCGTTGTTGAGCATCGTCTTATCGAACAGCGGCGCCTCTGCAACGATGATCGGCCTAAATTCTGCGATGGCCGGCGTTGCCTCACTGGCCATTGCGCCGTTTTCCACCCGCATAGCCCAGCGCTATGGTGTCGCCGACGTCATGTTGGTCGCAACCATGATTGCAGCCGTATCGATGGTGGCCTTCTATGCGACATCACAATATTGGGCCTGGTTCCTGCTCAGAATCACGTTTCATGGCGCCATAACCCTGCTTTTCATTCTTTCCGAGTTCTGGATCAACGCGGCTGCGCCACCGACCAGACGCGGATTCATTCTGGGCATTTATGCAACAATCCTTTCATTGGGTTTTGCTGTCGGGCCGTGGCTGTTCTCAGTGATGGGCAGCAGCGGCATTCTTCCGTTTCTGGTCGGCGCGCTCATCATCATCGTCTCGGCCGTTCCGATTTTTCTGGCGCGCGGACAAAGCCCGGTCATATCCAGAGCACCGAGCCGGAGCTTTGCCAAATTCCTGTTTCTGGTGCCGACAGCCACGGCAGCTGTTTTCGTGTTTGGGGCCGTCGAATCGGGTGGTTTCGCAATGTTTCCGATCTTTGCGATTCGCCTCGGTTATGGTGAAGCTGACGGGGCATTGCTGCTGACCATGATTGGCCTTGGAAACATGCTTTTGCAGATCCCGATTGGTCTTGTTTCCGATCGCGTGAGCGATCGGCGCACCCTGCTGTTTCTGTGTGCCATCATCGGTCTTGTCGGCTGCGCACTTATGCCGTTGGTCTCCGCAAACTGGTGGCTGCTGGCAGCCGTCCTCTTTGTCTGGGGCGCCGTTGTGGCAGGCCTCTACACGGTGGGGCTGGCGCATCTGGGTTCACGTCTGCGCGATGCAGACCTGGCATCCGCCAACGCTGCCTTCGTGTTCTGCTATGCCCTGGGCATGCTGGTTGGTCCGCAGACAATCGGCGCTGCCATGGACGTTGTCGGCGCCAACGGTTTTCCTCTGGCCCTCTCCTTGTTTTTTGTCTTCTATGTGGTGGTGACGATTTGGCGCTTCGCCTACAGACCGGCACGGTAGCGCATACCCACAGAACGTTTTCATCAGCCATTTTTCCAGCAGGCAGCACCGAAATCCATTGGTTTGGGCGAAACAATCACTGCAGATGAAAACAGTTAAGCCCGAGGGCTTGACTTTTTCGCGTCGATTTGTAACTTCCGGCCAGAATTCCGCCGTGGGTGCTTTCATGCTGTCCACGGCTTCGTTTTTGCAAGGCAGGTACAATTATGGCTAAAGCCACCACTATCAAGATCAAACTGCAGTCGACTGCGGACACCGGTTTCTTTTATGTAACCAAAAAGAACAGCCGCACCATGACCGAAAAAATGGTCAAGACAAAATACGACCCGATTGCCAAAAAGCATGTTGAATTCAAGGAAGCCAAAATCAAGTAATTGATTGGTTGACTGGAAATGAAAAAAGCCACTTCGGTTCGAAGTGGCTTTTTTCGTTTGGGGGCTGGTCGGCACGGGATACGGTACGAGGAGCCCGCTATTCCCGACGCCGACCAGCCGACCCCACGACCCAGGAGATGCGGCGGACCTGAGCAACATGGGGTATTTGAATCAAAAGCTTACCGCACAGAACCATTCGTTCTGCACGTCTGTCTGTCCACAACATTTGCTTATTGGTGAGAAAAAATCAACGATTTCTTAACTGATTGACACAATCAACTGCTGGAATGGTAAACGGCGACGGTTTTGCGGCCCATTGCCGTCAAATGAGGCAAACATTTAAAATGCACTCAGTTTTCAAGCACGGCAACCTTGCTACGGGCTGCCGGAACTTGAGTTCCTTACCCGGATCAAATCCGGACAAAGGAACACTTCAGGCCGCCATGGCCACCACACGGTTTCGTCCCTGAGCCTTCGCTTCATAGAGCGCCGTGTCAGCGCGCTTCAACAGGTCCGCAGTCGACTCATCCGTGGCAAGCGTAGCAATGCCGATGGACGCGGTCACACCGATTGAATTTCCGTTGTCATCTATTTCAAACGGGGTCTCTGCAATTCCACAACGCAGTCGCTCTGCGATTGATTCTGCAGTCTCCGCATCCGTGTCGGGCAAAACGATGATGAATTCCTCACCGCCGTGGCGGCACGCAAGATCAATGCCGCGAATGGCAAGACGCATCCGTTGTGAAAACTCCCGCAAAACCCGATCACCCGCATCGTGCCCATGCGTGTCATTGACCAGCTTGAACCGGTCAAGGTCGATGGCCAGCACAGACAAGGGTCGGGATCTGGCGACGGAGCGTTCGATCAGCAATTGCATGTGGGAATTGAGGTAGCGACGATTATACAAACCGGTCAGCGGATCCGTCACCGCCAGCATGATCGTTTGCTGCACACTGGAGCGCAGATAATCATTGTAGCGCTTGCGGCGAAACTGCGTATTGCACCGGGCAATGAACTCATTGGGTTCGATGGGGCGAATAACATAATCATTGACGCCCAGTTCCATGGCGCGATTGACGATACTTTCCTCACCCTGATCACAGATCAGCAACAGGGGCACGAACCGCGTTCTGTCCAGCGAGCGCAATTGCGAACACAGGCGCAGCGGATCGTGGTTTGCGAAATTGGAACTGATGATGATCAGTTCATAACCGTTTTCGGCAGCTTCAAACAATGCAGTCTGCGGATCAGACATCACCGTCAGATCCGCGCTCTTGCGCAATATCTGGGTAATCCGGTCACGCGAATTGGCGCGCTCATCGACAAGTAGAACCTTGCCTTTTTCCACCAGGGCATTGGATGTATTGAGCAAATCATCAATGCCCATATCCTGCGCCGTTTCCGCACGTATGCGCAACTCATCTGTCAGGGTTTTCAGTCGCGCCAGGCTTTTCACCCTTGCCATCAGTTGCGTATCGTTGACAGGTTTGGTGAGAAAATCATCGGCCCCTGCCCGCAATCCGCGGACCCGGTCAGCCGGCTGATCAAGCGCTGTTACCATAACGACCGGTATATGCATTGTTGCCCTGTCGGCTTTGAGCTTTTCACACACTTCAAAGCCATCCATCTTCGGCATCATGATATCAAGAAGCACCAGATCAACCTGGCCATCACGGCACATGTTGAGCGCATCATAACCGTTATCGGCGGTCAGAACCTCAAAATATTCAGCCAGAAGACGCGCCTCAAGAAATTTTACATTCGTCGGAATATCGTCGACAACAAGTATACGGGCCGTCATGTCAGGTTTCCTTTAAATCAACTGTCGCCCAAATAGTTTTTGATGGTCTCTATGAATTTGGGCACGGAGATCGGTTTCGACATATAGGCTTCACAGCCCCCCTGCCTTATCCGTTCCTCATCGCCCTTCATTGCAAAAGCCGTTACCGCAATAATTGGTATTGTATACAACTCGGTATCGTCCTTGAGCCATTTGGTAACTTCAAGGCCAGACACCTCCGGCAATTGAATATCCATCAGTATGAGATCTGGTTTGTGCTTGCGGGCAAGATCCAGCGCTTCAAGTCCGTTTCGTGTTTGAACCGTCTCATATCCGGATGCCTCTATGAGGTCGCGGAACAGCTTCATGTTCAGCTCATTGTCTTCGACAATCATGACCTTCTTCGGCATTTTCGGCTCCACCTGTTTTCGATCTTGCTCTCTCCCCGGCAAGCTCTATGCTGCAGCTGAGAGAAAATCTCAAACCATCCCGAATCAAAAACTAGATCAATTTGGTTGAAGAAAAGCAAATTTGTGACTGCAAATCGAAGTAAATCCCAAAATTATATGGATTCTGAGTCCCGAAGCGTCGATATTTTGACGTGGATCACTGAAAATGATGATCTGATGTCGCGTTTTCTGGCCCTTTCGGGCATCGATCCGCAATATATGCGCCAGGCGGCAGGCGAACCCGGCTTTCTGGCGGCAGTGGTGGGATTCCTGATGGAACACGAACCGACATTGCTGGCCTATTGCGAGGCGCGCAATGTGGCGCCCGAACAGGTGGTAAGCCTGTGGCATGAACTGGGTGGCCGATCATCGTTTGAGACAAGCATATGAGCGAGGAAGCAACCACAGTCGGGCATCTGGATATCCTTTTGAGCGACCGGCCGCTGATCGTCTGCGATGTTGATGAAGTGGTGCTGGAATTTCTGACCCCTTTTGGCAAATATCTGCGCGCCAACGGACATGAGCTGCTTCCACGCTCCTTCCGGTTGACCGGCAATATCGTGTCTCTGGAAAATCAGCAGGAAGCCTCGGCCGATCGGGTCAGCACCATGCTGGAGGATTTTTTTGCGACACAGCTTGATTGGCAAACACCGACACATAATGTGGGAGAAATTCTTTGCAATCTCTCCGCACTTGCCGATATCCTGTTCCTGACCGCCATGCCGCCGCGCCACTACGATGCCAGACGCGCCTTACTTGACCGGCACGGCCTGACCTATCCGTTGATTGCGACTGTGGAGGCCAAAGGTCCGTTGATCAGGGACCTCCACGCCGAACGCACGCAGCCTTTGGTCTTTATCGACGACATGGCCTATAATCATCTGTCGGTTCTCGAGCATGCGCCGACGGTGAAAGCCATCCACTTCATGAGCAACGACCATTTCCGCACCATGGCACCGCATCCCGGCGACGATGTGACCCTGGCTTCGGATTGGCACGACATTGAACGCATCATCACGTCCCACGTGACGCTTGATCAGCCGACCGATGCAGCGTAAACCGAACATGTTCAATCTTTGTTCCCCATCGGTGCCGCAATGCCCTCAATCTCGCCGGATCCTGACAATGGTTTTTGCCGCGACTGTCTGACCTATCAGGTTCAGTCGAAACGGCGATGTTCGCATTGCGGCAGCCCGCGGGTACTCCATCACAATGAACTCTATGATTTGACCGTGGCCCACCTGGATTGCGATGCATTTTACGCAACGGTGGAAAAGCGCGACAATCCGGAACTGGCCGACAAGCCGGTGATCATCGGAGGCGGCAAACGCGGAGTGGTGTCGACGGCCTGTTATCTGGCGCGCATTCACGGCGTACGCTCGGCCATGCCGATGTTCAAGGCACTGGAGGCCTGCCCCCATGCAGTGGTCATCAAACCGGATATGGAAAAATACAGCCGCACGGGGCGCGAGTTGCGCCGGATGATGGAAGAACTGTCGCCCCTCGTTCAACCGATCTCCATCGACGAGGCCTTCATCGAACTTGCCGGGACCCAGGCATTGCACCGCAATCCCCCTGCCCGCACTCTGGCAGCCTTTGCAAACCGGGTGGAAAGTGAAATCGGCATTACCCTGTCGGTCGGCCTGTCCTACTGTAAATTCCTCGCCAAGGTCGCATCCGACTTTGAAAAGCCGCGCGGCTTCACAGCCATTGGCAGGGCGGAAGCCATGACCTTTCTGCAGGACATGCCGGTGACGACCATATGGGGCGTTGGAAAGGCTTTTGCTGCCACTCTGGAGAAGGATGGCATCAGAACAGTCGGCCAGTTGCAGACCATGGATGAGGGCAAGCTGATGCGCCGCTACGGTTCCATCGGTCAGCGACTTTTCCACTTGTCTCGCGGTCAGGATACCCGTCAGGTCCATATCCGCGACAGCGCCAAGAGCATCTCCTCCGAAACCACTTTCAACAGTGACCATTCAGACCGCGAAACCCTGGTGCCGGTCCTGCGATCCCTGTCGGAAAAAGTGGCGCACCGACTGAAGAAAAGCGGGACTGCCGGCCACACGATCGCCCTGAAACTCAAAGGGGCCGATTTCAAGTCCAAGACGCGCAACAAGCGGCTCGATGATCCGACCTGTCTTGCCGACCGCATATTCCGCACCGGACTTTCACTGCTAGAGCGAGAACTGGACGGCACAAGATACCGTTTGCTGGGAATCGGCGTTTCAGACCTTACCAAAGCCGAACTGGCCGATCCGCCGGATCTGGTGGACACAGATGCTACAAAACGTGCGGTTGCCGAACAGGCCATCGACAAGGTTCGCGACCGGTTCGGACGCGACGCGGTGGAAACCGGCTATACATTCGGCAAACACAAACGTGCCCGGCCGCAGCGCGATTCCGCCCCGGACACACAAAAAAACCGCTAGCGGGCTCTTTTCAGACCCTACGGTATCAGAACCGTACAACCCGTTGTCTTGCGGCTTTCAAGTGCGTCGTGCGCCTGCGCGGCGTCTGAGAGGGCGTAGGTCTGGTTGACGTGGATTTTGATTGAACCGTCGGCAATCAGCGAAAACAGTTCCGATGACGCCTTCTGCAGCCAACCCGGCAATGCGGTGAAGTGAAACAACACCGGCCGCGTCACGTGAAAAGACCCTGCGGCAAGATCGGAGAGTTTGAAATCCGTTGCCGGACCGGAGGCCTGACCGAACGTGACCAAGCTCCCGTGCGTCTTAAGGCAGTGCAGCGACCCTGGATAGGTGTCCTTGCCGACGGAGTCATAAACGACATCCACACCGCCAGGGACAAGCTCACGAAGCCGTTCGACAAAATTTTCCGACCGGTAATCAATCATGTCACCAAAGCCGTTTTGCAGCGCCAGAGCACATTTTTCAGCCCCTCCTGCCGTGCCAATGGCCCGTACGCCCTTGGCAGCCAGCCATTGCCCGACAATCATCCCGACGCCACCGGCAGCGGCATGAAACAGCACCGTATGGCTATCATTGACTGCAAAACTGTCATGCAACAGATAATGGGCCGTCAAGCCCTTCAGAACAGAGGCCGCGGCGACCTCATCCGATACGCCATCGGGAATTTTGATCAGGTGCTGTGATCCAATGGCCCGGTGTGAGGCATAGGCGCCATTTGCCGTGGTGTATGCGACCCGCTCACCTACCGAAAAACCGCTGACCCCCGGACCAATGGCTTCGATGACACCGGCTGCCTCGGACCCGAGTGTCAGGTTCTTTTCAACGGACCAGGGGTAGAGCCCGGTGCGAAAATAGGTGTCCAGAAAATTGACACCGATTGCCGTGTGGCGAAGCAGAACCTCCCCCTGGTTGGGAACAGGCATGGCAATGTCCAGCTTGCGTATGACATCACTGTTACCGGGGCGCTCTGCTACGATCGTATAGGCCACTGGGTCTTCTCCCTGAAAATCGGTTCTAATGGATACCATTTTGAAAATGGACTGGAAAACTACATTCTACACAAGTTCGACGTCAACAACGCCTCTTGCCGTTTTCAGGGCGGAAGCAATCTGTGGCGATATGCGGTAGCGCTGGGGCAATTCCACTTCGATTTCCCGGCGACCATCCTCCTTGATCACGACGAGAGACACCTGGCCATCACCCTTGGTGTTCAAATGGCTTGCGACCTGTGGCAGAGGCGTGCTGTCGCGGACAAAAATGCGCAAGGCCTTCTGGGTCTGTACCGCCTTTTCTTCCAGGGATTGCACCGTCTGTATTCGCAGACTGATCCCCTCCGGCCGCTCCTCTGCATCCACAGTAATGACCAGGGATTTGCCAGCTTCAAGCATGTCGCGGTACAGCGCCAGACCTTCTGAAAACAACACGGCCTCGAATTGGCCGGAAGAATCCGAAAAGACGATGATGCCCATCTTGTTGCCGGTTCGCGTGCGTCTTTCCTGCTTTGAAGTAACCGTGCCTGCGAGACGCCCGGCAGTTGATCCCTGTTTTACGGAATTGGAAAAATGCGCGAAAGTCTGAACGCGCATCTTGTCCAGCAATTCCTTGTAGGTATCCAGCGGATGAGCGGAAAGATAAAAGCCTAAAGCCTGATATTCGCGATGAAGTTTTTCCGCAGGAATCCAAGGTGTTACAACGGGAAATTGAATCACTTCCGGACCGGTCACCGCACCAGCGCCGAACATGTCGGACTGCCCGCTGACCCGGTTTGCCATAGCCCGTTGAGAAAAGCCCAGAAGCCGGTCTATGCAGCCCACCAGTTCGGCCCTGTCCCGGCCAAAACAGTCAAATGCGCCCGCACAGATGAGATGCTCCAGCATCCGCCGATTGACGAGCTTGGGATCAACGCGCTGGAAGAAGTCCTCGATGGATTCAAAGGGCTGGTCACCGCGAATTTCGACAATATGGTCTACGGCAGCTTCACCGACGCCCTTGATGGCCGCAAGGGAATAATAGATCTTTTTTTCACCCGTCTTGAATATTCTGAAGGATGTCTGCACCGAGGGTTGAACCACTTCAATGCCCAACCGTTTGGCATCCTGGCGGAAGTCGTTGATCTTGTCGGTATTGGACATGTCCAGCGTCATTGATGCCGCCAGAAACTCGACCGGATAATGGGCTTTCAGATAAGCGGTCTGGTAGGAGACAATCCCATAGGCCGCCGCATGAGATTTGTTGAAGCCGTAATTGGCGAATTTTGCCAGCAGGTCAAAGATCAGGTCAGCCTGCGGCTTGGAAACACCATTGTCCATCGCACCGCGCACGAAACGGCTGCGCTGCTTGTCCATTTCCGCCTGGATCTTTTTACCCATCGCCCGGCGGAGCAAATCCGCTTCGCCCAGGGAGTAACCAGACAGGACCTGGGCGATCTGCATCACCTGTTCCTGATAGACGATCACGCCCTGCGTTTCTTCCAGCAGATAATCGATTTTCGGATGGACGGAGGCCAATTCCTCCTCACCATGTTTGCGCGCATTGTAGACCGGGATGTTTTCCATTGGTCCCGGACGATACAGGGCCACAAGCGCAATAATATCTTCAATCCTGTCGGGCCGCATGCCGATCAGTGCCTTGCGCATACCGGCACTTTCCACCTGAAACACCCCGACCGTCTCACCGCGTGAGAGCATCTGGTAGGTCTCCAGATCATCAAATGGCAGGGCGGCAAGGTCGATCTCGATTTCCCGTTCACGCAGGAAATCCACCGTGGTCTTCAGCACGGTCAGGGTTTTAAGGCCAAGAAAGTCGAATTTGACCAGCCCCGCCTGCTCGACCCATTTCATGTTGAACTGGGTGACCGGCATATCGGAACGGGGATCGCGATACATCGGGACCAGTTGCGACAGGGGGCGGTCACCGATCACGATGCCGGCCGCATGGGTGGACGCATGCCGGTACAGGCCCTCCAGCTTCTGGGCAATGTCCAGCAGCCGTTTGACGACAGGTTCCTTCTCTGCTTCTTCGCGCAGCTTTGGTTCTTCCTCAATCGCCTTGTGCAAAGGCGTCGGAGCGGCCGGATTGTTCGGTATGAGTTTGCATATCCGGTCTACCTGCCCATAGGGCATTTCCAGCACACGCCCGACATCGCGCAATGCCGCGCGCGCCTGCAGTGACCCGAAGGTGATGATCTGCGCAACCTGTTCGCGGCCATATTTCTCCTGCACATAGCGAATGACCTCGTCGCGGCGGTCCTGGCAAAAGTCGATATCAAAGTCGGGCATCGACACGCGTTCCGGATTAAGAAAGCGTTCAAACAGCAGCGAGAACCGCAAGGGATCGACATCCGTCACCGTCAACGCATAGGCGACCAGCGATCCCGCACCCGATCCACGACCTGGACCGACCGGAATGTCATTTACTTTTGCCCATTTGATAAAGTCGGCAACAATCAGGAAGTAGCCCGGAAAGCGCATATTCTCAATGATGTCGAGTTCCACATTCAGCCGTTCCACATAGTCGCTCTCCTCAAATCCGGGAGCACGTCCGAGCGTTTCAAGCCGTTTGACCAGACCTTCACTTGCCTGTCGGCGCAATTCAGCAGATTCGGCGCGATCGGCCTCATCCGGGTCATCGGAGGCGCCGGTAAAACGCGGCAGAATAGGCGCGGTTGTCAGCAGAAGAAAGGAACAGCGACGAGCGATTTCTATGGTGTTTTGAAGGGCTTCTGGTAGATCCTTGAACAGCTCGCACATTTCTGCGCGGGTTTTGAGATAATGATCCGGCGTCAGACGAAACCGACTGTCGTCCGAGACCATGGCATTGTGTGCAACCGCCATCAGCGCATCATGGGCATCATAATCGTCCGGTGCCGGGAAAAACGCTTCATTGGTGGCGACAATGGGAATTTTCTTTTCATAGGCCAGCTTTAGCAGCATGTTTTCATGCGCTTGGTCAAATCCGGCCTGACGCTGCACCTCCACATAGAGACGCCCGGGGAATAGTGCGCCAAGTCGGGCAAGGCGTTCTTCGGCCATCTGCTGGTGATCCGACGCAAGCGCCTGATCCACCGGTCCGCCAGTACCACCTGTCAGGCAAATGAGCCCCTCGGCGCTCTCTTCAAGCCAGGACAATTTTATATGGGCCGTGTCGTTGCCCGTCCCATCCAGATAGGATTGGCTGACAAGACTGACCAAACGCGCATAGCCTTGCTCATTGGTGGCGATCAACACGATCGCTGGTCGCTCGGCGATCTTTTCGCGATGATTGCGCTGCTCGGGCGCCACACCATCTTCCATCTCGATATCCAACTGACAACCCAAAATGGGCTGCAGACCCTGTTCCGCCGCCTTGATGGAAAATTCCAGCGCGCCGAACAGATTGTTGCTGTCTGCTATGCCAATGGCCGGTTGCTGGTCTGCAACAGCCATCGAAATCACCGTCTTCAACGGCAATGCGCTTTCCAGCAGGGAATAGGCGGAATGAACTCTCAGGTTCACAAATCCTGGCCCGGCAGGCGTCGAACCGGTCACATCTGCAGCTGTATCGGACATGTCTCACCCGCTGGTCTGTCTCAGGTGCTGCGCAAAACCGCCTGAACGGTCGCATCCTGCCACACTGATTCCATTTTCTTTGTCGCAAGCCCATCAACAGCAGGTTCGCGACATTCAATCATTCCATGTTTGGACATGCATGGCACATAGGCGGCACCAAAAGGTGTCTTGTCGCCACCTGCCCCGAATTGTCCACAAGGAATCGGAATGATTGTCGTCGCTCGCAAGATCAAAGTCCATCGCAATCCTGTGGACCTCGCCTTTAGCGCTGGCCGAAAAATACAAATTCCATGCTGGAGCATGTCTTGTTTTCATTGATTCACTCTGCCAGTTGTTTTTTAGTCAGGATCAAGTTGGTTCGCGAAGCGCGTACCTTAAGGTACGGGCAAGCGAAACGACGTAGATAGTGGCTAAAAAACAGCTGGCCCGAAGGGTTCGCGACCAGTGGCCGCCCGCTGCGTCACCCGTTTTGTCTGGCGTCTCGACCGATGCGAGAGCATCGCTCTTTACCGCCTTCCTGGCGGATCGACTCACTGGATCACGAACAGAGTGGTTCAATGAAAACAAGATATGCTCTAAGCAATGGAGCGTTCCGTTCCAACGGGATGATCATCTTCAACAAGCTCAGGTCAGATTGGTCTTCGCAATGCGTGCCTCTGTTGTCATTTCCGCTGTGGTTGCCGTTCTGGTCGGTTTCGGCAGTTCGGTTGCCATCATCCTCGCTGCAGCAACTGCAGTGGGTGCAAACCCGGCGCAAACATCGTCATGGATCGCCGCACTGTGCCTGGCGACGGCAGCAACAACGGCAATCCTGAGCATCCGCTATCGCATTCCCGTTGTGGCCGCCTGGTCCACGCCAGGTGCGGCCCTGATCGCCTCCTCGTCCGGAGAAACGATGGAAACAGCTGTCGGCGCCTTTATCATTGCTGCAATTCTGACATTGCTGACCGCGGCTGTGAAACCACTCAATGCGCTGATCGAGCGCATACCGCCCTGCGTTGCATCCGCAATGCTGGCCGGTATCCTGTTCAGTTTCGTGCTGGCAATTTTCGATTACATAACGACGGTCCCATCTCTGGTGGTACCCCTGTTGGTCCTCTATGTGATTGTAAGGCTGTTTTCACCGATATGGGCAGTCCTGGCGGTGCTGTTTGCAGGCATAGGACTGGCTTTCGCGCTTGGAATGACCAGCCCGCTGGGTCCCTTGCATATTTCACAATTTGTCTGGATCAGGCCGCAATTCACAGTGCAGGCAATGATCGGCATGGCCCTGCCACTTTATATCGTCACTATGGCATCGCAGAACCTGCCGGGCTTTGCGGTCTTGAAGGCAGCCGGATATTCCATCCCATCGCGCCCCGTCTTGACAGTGTCGGGGCTTGCCTCGCTTTTGACGGCCGGGGCTGGCGCCCATGCCACCAATCTTGCAGCCATTACAGCCTCCATCTGCGCCGGGCCAGACGCCCATCCGGACAAAACCAAACGGTGGTTGTGCGGCCCTGTCTACGCGGCAGGCTACGTCGTCCTCGCCCTCTTCGGCGCATCGCTGGTTGTTCTGTTTGCCAGCTTTCCGGCAGCATTGATCACAACGATCGCCGGCATCGCCCTGATCGGTCCACTGGCCGCATCTCTCAGCGCCAGCATGACGCTGGACAAGGACCGGTTCACAGCCGTCGGGACATTTACCGTCACGGCATCGGGTATGTCGGCTTTTGGAATTGGTTCGGCGTTTTGGGGTCTGGTGGCGGGCCTCTTCATCTTCGGCCTCCACCACATGGTCAAACACGACAGGTCATGAATTTGTCGTTTCATCACACCTGAAGCGTGTGAAAATCAGAGCGCCATGAGCACAACAGTCACGCTTGTTACGAACAGGATCATTGAGGCGAATGCAGCACAATCTTTAGCGAAATCAAACATGTGTCTCTCCAAATTCTTGTTATGTATTCTTTTTGTTCTATATCCGTTCTTATGTCAAGCGAGAAGCGTATCGTGCTTAAGGAAGGCTTAAGCCCGGCCTGAACCTTTGTGTCAGCTGCAAAGACCAAAGGCCCGGGATTGCGCCCGGGCCTTTGATCGATTGTGAACCGGAATGGCTCAGGCGTGGTCGTCACGCTTGTGTCCGGCCAGACCGCCTGACAGTTCATCCGTCTGCTCATCTGCCAGTTCATGCGGCAGCACCAAATTCAATATGATGGCAATGAATGCGGCGGGCAGCAGACCTGAAGTCAGCAGGATTTTTGCCGTTGACGGCAGATGCTGGAGCGCGCCCGGCTCCAGTTGAAGCCCCAGTCCGATGGAAATGGAGATGGCGAATATGACCATGTTGCGACGGTTCCAGTCGACATCCGACAGCATAGAGATGCCCGCGGCCACGACCATGCCGAACATGACAATCACGCCGCCGCCCAGCACCTGGATCGGTATCGTTGAAATGATCGCGCCGACCTTCGGTACCAGACCACAGATAATCAGGAAAATCGCACCAATGGTGACAACCATGCGGCTCATGACACCCGTCATGGCGATCAGTCCGACATTCTGCGAAAAAGAGGTATTCGGCAATGAACCAAAAACCCCTGCAACAGCCGTACCAAGTCCATCGGCCCAGGTTGCCCCGGTGATTTCCTCTGTCGTGGCTTCGCGCCCTGCCCCGCCCTTGGTAATACCGGAGACATCACCAACGGTTTCAATCGCCGAAATAAACGCCATCAGGCAGAATCCGATGACTGCGGCAAGATTGAATTCAAAGCCGAAATGGAACGGATTTGGCAAGGCAAAGGATGCCGCGCGACCAATATTGCCGAAGCTGACCATTCCCATGAAATAGGCAACAATATAGCCCACAAGCAAACCCAGAAGCACCGCTGCGACGGACCACATGCCACGGGTGAAAAACTTGAACCCGAGCGTCACGAAAATCACCACGAGGGCCACAAACCAGCTTTGCAGGCTGCCGTATTCCGGCGTGCCAATGGCGGGTACGCCACCGGCGGCATACTGGATCCCAACCTTGACCAGCGCAAGACCGATCATCGTGACCACCAGTCCGGTCACCAGCGGCGGCAGCGCAAAGCGGATCTTGCCAATGAACAGGGCGAGAAAGGCGTGGAACAGGCCACCAATCATCACACCACCCATCAGGGCGGCCATTGCATCAACCCCTTTTCCCGCGACAAGCGGGATCATGATCGGAATGAAAGCAAAACTTGTTCCCTGCACGATCGGCAATTTTGCGCCGACGGGACCAAAACCGATGGTCTGAAACAGCGTGGCAACGCCGGCAAACAGAATTGCCATCTGGATCATGTAGATCAGATTGGGAAAATCCGGAGAATTTGACCCGAAGCCAAAACCGGCAGCTCCGGCTATGATGATGGCAGGGGTGATATTGCTGACAAACATCGCCAGGACGTGCTGAATGCCCAACGGTATCGCCGACATCAAGGGCGGCGTGTAATTGGGGTCCCTGAGTTGCTCAGGTGTGCCCAGCGCCGAATTCGAATGTGCCATTTTGTTCTCCCTATTGTTCCTGTAAACCTATTGTTAACCACAATTTTTCGGTTTGTCATGGCAGGAAGGTTGCACGTCTGCCGGGTGGAGGATTGCACGCTGGAATGTTCGACAACAATTGTCGCTCTTCGTCTCGGCGATATTACACACAAACAACGACCAGCAACTATGGAGCGCCCGCCGTTACAGCGGGCGCAACCGGATTACCAGCCGCCTTCTGCCCGGCGGTTATAGCTCTTGTCACCCCCCAGATCGAAGACCAGCAACTTGCGCTCGGTAAAGGTTTCAAGGAACCATTGTGACAATTCGCGACCAACACCGGACTGGCCTGTACCACCGAAAGGTGCCAATTGGTCCCAATAGTTCGAGGTTTCATTGATGTTGACCGTACCATGCGGCAGGGCCTCACCAACACGCCACGCCGTTGCCAGATCCTGCGTCCAAAGCGAGGCAATCAGACCAAGACCGGACTGATGCGCAATCTCGATGGCCTGTTCGGCATTCTTGATCTTGATGATCGGCGCCACCGGCCCAAAGGTTTCCTGCTGCGCGATCAACATATCGGTGGTTACATCAGTCAATATGGTTGCAGGAAAATACAGCCCCTCTTCCTTGCCGAATTGTTCAATTTTAGCGCCCTTTGCCGCTGCATCCTGCACATGTTCCCTTACCCGCGCCAAGGTGGCCGGATTGCACAAGGGCCCCATCTCCGTATCTTCGGACGCCGGGTTGCCGATACGAAGAGCCGCGGCCTTGGTACGGAATTTTGCAAGAAATTCGTCATAGACATCTTCATGCACCAGCAAGCGCTCGGCCGAGGTGCAAACCTGACCGGTGTAATAGAAACAGCCGTTCATCGCGCCATCAACAGCCTTGTCAATGTCGGCATCGGCCAGAATGATGAACGGACCATCACCGCCCAGTTCCAACAGATGCGGGCGCAAGGCACATTTCTCGGCAATGCCGCGTCCGGTTTTTGTGGATCCCGTAAAGAACACACCGTCAACGCCCTTGGCCTCGACCAATGCCGCGCCAACGTCGCCAACGCCTTGCACCAGATTGATCACCCCGTCCGGCAGGCCTGCCTGCTTGAACAGATCGGCCACCATGGCGCAGCACACGGCCGCATATTCCGATGGCTTCCACACGATGGTATTGCCCGCCGCCACGATATGCGCCAATGCAATCGATGCGATATCTGTCGGGAAGTTGTAGGGCGTGATCACCGCCACCGTACCCAGCGGACGGTAGTTCATCACCAGGCGCTTGTTGGTTGTGCGCTCCTGGGTTGAAGGGAACGAAAGCCCGCGATGACGCAGGATCTCTTCAGCCGCCTTGCCCCATGAGGGTGCCGAATATTCAAACACCTCTTCGCGTGAATCGGTGATGGGTTTTCCGATCTCGGCGCACAGCACCTGCGCAATCTGCTCGGCATTCTCAAGAAAAAGCTGATGAATCCGCCGCATGATCTGCGCCCGTTCGATCACCGACAAGGCAGCCCATTCCGGCTGCGCCGCGCGCGCGCTGGCAACCGCTTTTTCCACATCGGTCGCGTTGCACTTGCCGACATTGTGCAACAGGGACCCGTCATGCGGATTGCGCACTTCAAATGTCCCTGCGGAGCCATCGACCCATTCGCCGCCAATCAAGGCGCCTTTGGTCAAATTGGGATTGATTTTGGCATGAGCGTTCATGGTTACCCTCCAGTGTTAGACGTTTTTGGATTTGGTTTTGTCGCGCAAGAGCAGCACGGATGCGAAGATCAGCACAATTGACATCGCCACGATCAATGTGCCGATGGCGTTGATTTCCGGTGTCAGGCCGCGGCGCAGTGTCGACCAGATATACATCGGTAAAGTGTTGTCTCTGCCCGTCAGAAAGAATGTGACGGGGATCTCGTCGAAAGACAGCGTGAAAGCCAGCATACCAGCCCCGATCACGGCGGTTCTTATATTGGGCAGCGTGATCAGAAAGAACGTCTGCAGTCCAGATGCACCAAGATCGGCTGAAGCCTCAGCCAGACTGGCCGGCAAACGTTGCAGGCGCGCATAGACCAGCGTCACCACCACGGACAACAGCGCCGTCGCATGGCCAACGATCACCGCTTGCAGGCTGAGGTTGAACCCCAGGGATCGAAACAGGATCAGCATCGAAATACCGGTGATAATTCCCGGCAGGGCGATCGGCAACAAAATCAACTTGCGGAACAGCCCCTTGCCCGGAAAGTCGAACCGGTCGAGGGCAATTGCCGCGGGAATCCCGATAATCAGCGTCAGGCTCGTGGCGCTTACCGCGACATAGACACTGTTATAAAAGGCCTGGATCAGTTGATCGTTCTGGGAAAGCTTTTGATACCAGTCCAGCGTCAGCCCGGACATCGGCCAGGTCAGCGACCGCGAATCGTTGAAACTATAGGCAACCAGCACGGCAATCGGCAGATAGAGAAACCCGAGGATCGCCAGGATACCCAACATCCAGGACAAACGTTCAATGCCGCCCAGCCAATTGCTGCGCCCGGTTCTGGAGGATTTCGCAAACTGCGTCGTCATGCGAATTTCCCCTTGCCCAACTGCTCGAACCGATCCGAAATGGTGACGATCGTCAACACGATCAGCATCATCACCAGCGCCAGCGCTGCCCCCAAAGGCCAGTTCAATGCCGCCCCAAACTGGGAAGCGATAACATTTGCCACCATCAGACCATCAGGCCCGCCCACCAGGAATGGCGCGATGAAATCGCCAAATGTCAGGCAAAACGTCATGGTAAATCCTGCGACGATGCCGGGAATCGACAAGGGCAACGTCACCAGGAAAAAAGTTCGCAAACGCCCGACGCCCAGGTCGTTTGACGCTTCCGTCAATGACTTCGGGATCTTCTCCAGCACCGCATAGATCGGCATCACCATGAACGGGATGAAGACATAGATCAGCGTCACAATCATCGCTGTCTGATTATAGAGAAACACCGACGATGGCTCTGACAGAACCCCGATCGACATCAGAAACGAGTTCAATATTCCCGTGGTACCGAGAATGGTTTTCCACGTGTAGGCCCGCAGCAGATAGGACACCCAGAGCGGTGCCACAACCGCCATGTAGAGGACCTGCCGCAGGGCCGAACTCTTTACCTTGAACACCAGAAAATAGGCGTAGGGGAAAGCCACCAGCATCGCTCCAAGCGAGACAAAAAGCGCTATTTTCAGCGTTCGGCTCAAGACATTGAAGTATTGCGGATCGGTGATGATCTGCAGGTAATTGCCGAACTGAAAAGCCGGTTGGAAGGTCGGATAAACCTGTTCCCAAAAGCTGTAGACGAAGAGTATCGAGTAGGGAATGAACATGAACACGAATGTCCATAGTAGCGGCGGTGAGAGCACTGCCACACGCCATAGACGACCGGATGACGGTGCACTCATGATGCTGCCTCGTCTCTCAGGATCATGATCTTGTGCGGTTCAATGGAAATTGCAATTGCGCTGCCAACCTGCGGCAGACCGACAGTGCCGATGACATCGGTGATCGGCATGTCTACAACCACCTGCCCGCTGACAAGATCCATCACCAACCGCGCACTTTGCCCGTGATAAAGCACATCCGAAAGATGGCCACGCAAGGTGTTTTGAGCCTGGGCGTCGCCGCGCAAAAGCGTCGCCTTCTCGGGTCGAAACCCGAACAATGTATCCCTTCCACCCAAGGCTGATGCAGCAGCGGGTGCCTGCAGATTTTGGCCAAAACAGCTGATTTGTGGCCCCGAAGCCCCCACCTCAACGCGCGAACGAAACATGTTCGTGCTGCCGACAAAGCCCGCGACATAGCCGGTTTGCGGATTTTCATAAAGGTCCTGCGGGGTACCGATCTGAACGATCTTTCCCTCCCGCATCACCACAACACGATCAGACATGGTCAGCGCTTCTGTCTGGTCATGGGTCACCAGTACAAAAGTAAGCCCGACCTTGGTGTGCAGATTTTTCAACTCGATCTGCATCTGTTCGCGCAGATTGGCATCCAGAGCCGACAAAGGTTCATCCAGCAACAGCACGCGCGGTCTGCGAACGATGGCCCGCGCCAGGGCAACTCGTTGCCGCTGCCCACCCGACAGCATGTGGGGTGATGCATCATACCTGTCTTCCAGACCCACCAACGACAAAGCCTCTCGGGCTCGGCTGATCACTTCGGATCTGCGAACACCGCTTACCCGCAGCCCGTAACCGACGTTTTTGCCGACACTCAGGTGGGGAAACAGGGCATAATCCTGAAACACCATGTTCACCGCGCGCTTGCTGGGCGGCACATGGGTTACATCTTCGCCGTCCAGCGCGATATGGCCGCGCGTTGGCTCTTCAAACCCACCGATCATTCTCAGCAGCGTGGATTTACCGCAACCCGAAGGCCCGAGCAAAGTGACGAACTCGCCCTCTTCGATATCCAGCGAGATGTCATCCACCCCCAGCACATCACCAAATGTTTTGGTCAGGCCTCTGATTTCTATGATCTTCGTCACACGCAGCGCTCCGTCCTGATGAGAGAGTCCGCGGCGTATCCGCGAACTCGTTTCTTGAAAGGAACCGTCTGATTACTGCGATTTCACCGCATTCCACGCATTGGTGTAGGTCGGCAGGCGTGCGCCCAGATTGGTCCAAAGCAGCAGGCTATCCATATAGCCGGGGTCATCCTGATGCAGCGCGCTGTATTCTTCGGGGCTCATGAAGGTCCGGGCAGCAACCGGATTGGTCGAGGAATAGCCGTTCACCTTGAACACGCCGGCCTGCCCTTCGGCAGCGCTCGCCATATTCAGAAACTGATAGGCGCATTCCTCGTTGGGCGTGCCTGCCACAATCATGTTGCTGTCCATCCAGCCCTCGGCACCCTCTTCCGGAATGAACTCAACGACCTCAATGCCCTCGGCGGCCAGCAATGATGACTGATACCCACCCCAGGTGTTGGAAATCCAGACTTCACCGGATTTGTAAAGGTCGACCAGTTCGCCGGCGGTTGCCCAGTACTTTCGGATGTTGGGCCGCTGTTCGCTGAGCTTGGCCTGCGCGGCCGCGATCTGTTCATCCGTCAGATTGTAGATATTCATGTCACCGTTCAGGCGCGCAGCAACATAGAGCGCACTCTTGTCATCCCACAGCGATACACGGCCCTTCAGTTCCGGGTCCCAAAGCACGGAAATCGAGGTTGGAGGTGTTGGGAACTTGTCTTTCAGATACATGAAGGGAATAGCGCCCCAGGCGTAGGGAACGCCATAGATCTTGCCGTCCTTGTGAAGTCCCTCAGCGGAGGTGAACTTCTCATAGAGATCATCCCAGGCCTCGATTTTCGAGACATCGATCGGCTGAACAAAGCCCGCATCAATCAGCGATTTGGTGGTGTCGATCGAGGGCGTCACAATATCGAACACACCGCCACCCGCTGCCAATTTCGGCGCGAAATCATCATTCGAGCCGACATAGGTCGCTGAAACCTTGCAGCCCGTTGCCGCTTCAAATGGCTCTATCACGGATGGATCGGCATAGCCTTCCCACGTCAGGATGTTCAATTCACCCGATAGAGCCGAGGAGGCCATCGAGAAGGTGCAAAGCGCAGCAAGGCTGACGCCATAAAAAATGCTCTTCTTATTCATATTTTTGTTTCTCCACTGTAGGTTTTACGGTCGTTGCCGTTGTGTTTTCTGCCGTTGGATCGGCAGTTTTTCTAACGATCGTTCCAATATCCACGCCCAGGGCGGTGGCAGCCTTTCGCTTGCTGCCGTGGAACCGGATAGCCTTGTCGATAAGCGTGCGTTCATAGCGGCGCACTTCTGTGCGCAGATCAAAGGGTTCGGCTCCCTGCAACCCTGCTTGGGGGGCCAAATCAATGCCGGGAATATCGATGGGGGCCAACAGATCAGCCATGAGTTCGGCCAGATCGTCTGCCTCTTCCAAAAAGATTGACAGTTTTTGAACGATGTTCAGCAATTCGCGGATATTGCCCGGAAAACTGTAGTCGCCCAGCATTTCCCGCACCCGGCGTGGCACAAAAAGCGAGGTCTGCCGGCGATGATTGATGGTCTGCAGGAAACGGCCGGTCAGATGGTCGATCAAGGCGGGCATATCGCGCAAGGGCGGCACCCGCAGCGGCACAACCGCCAGACGATAATAAAGATCCGCGCGAAAGCGCCCCTCACGCACCATCTGCCGCAGATCGCGATTGGTCGCAGCAATCACCCGCACATTGACCACACGCTGCTCGCCGCCATCGGGGTTGCTGACAATGCCGTCCTCGAGAAAGCGCAACAGCAGTGCCTGAGCAGAAAGCGGGATTTCCGCCACCTCGTCGAGGAACAGCGTACCACTCTCGGATTGTTCGATCAGTCCGACCAAACGCTGCTGACCCTGCGCAGCCGGAACGCCGAACATGGCCCGCGCAAACTGCGCATCCCCTGACAAGGCACAATTGGCCACAACAAACGGCGCATCGGCATCGGCAACCGTAGAATGCAGAAACTTGGCAACTTCCGTCTTGCCGACACCGGATTCTCCGGTGATCAGTATCCGCGCGCCCTGAAGCATTGCGCGCTCGCCACGCGACAGGAGCCGATCCAGTTCCGGCGCCAGCCGCCTCTGCTCGATGAAATCGGGACGCGTCCTGTTCTCTGCAATGAAAATCGTCCGCATCGCCTTGGTGCGACGGTTGGCCCGCTCCCGGCGATAGTCCAGCCCGACAAGGTCACGCAGGACAATGATACGGGCCGCGGAAGGACCACTTGCCTCAGGCGCAGCGCGCGGCGCGGCAAGGATGTCCCGCCCGTCAGGACGGCGCAACATGCAATCTGTCGTTTGCCCGGTCGACACAACGTCCACCAGACCATCCCATCCCTGGCAATCGACCGGCAGATCAGCAAGCTGACGCCCTCTTGCCGTAGCCACTGCAATGCCAAGCTGGCGCTCGGCTTCGCTGGAAAGGTGCAGCACGACGCCTGCTGGCGAGAGCATCACCACACCATCGTCAAGCATCTCAAGACTGAGTTCGGCCTCGGTCTGGGATCTGGTCGAAAAAAATGGGTGATCTGCCAGGACAAAATCGTTCACGCTAGACCTCCATCACGTCATTGGGCAGCAACAGCACAACAAAACCCGTACCCGTCGCCGTTTCACGCGGTGCAACCTGCCACACGGTATCCGGCATGGCCGTTGCAATACGAAAGGTCATGGAAACACCCAGCGAGCGAACCTTGGCTATTGCCTTTGACAGCTTCGGCAAAACCGCAGCCGGGCACGTATTGCGGATCAAGGCGTTGAAGGATTGCCCCTCACATCCCGATCCGAACCGCGCCACTGCAGCTGCATTCAACGTCTCAATATCACCTGAGGCATCCACGGTCAGGAAAGGGCTGGGCATCGCGGCAACTGCGTATTCCAATGCCGCCAGTTGATCGCTCAGGGCCTGCTCGCGACGGCGATGTTTGGCGACATTTCGAACCGTCCCGAACATCCGGTAAAGCTTGCCGTTGGCGATATGGGCCCGGACATCATTTTCAACATAAATTTCCAGACCGTCATAGCGCCGGTCAAGCGCTGGCGAGCCGTCCACCTCGAAGCCATTGGCGATCAGATTCAGCAGGAAGTCGCGGTTATTCGGGTTATCGGGAAAGATTTCATGCACCGGACGCCTATTCATGTCCTGCCCGGGCGGCAGACGATAAAGACGTTCCATTGCTGCGTTGCAGTGTCGCCAGACGGGACCGTTCGTGAAAATCTGATGAACAACCTGATGGTCATCCGCGGTCACATCCACAGGTGGATCGAATTCCATACACCAACAGGCATCGTTCGAAGCGGCAAGCATGCCCCTGAGAATGTCTTCTGTAGAGACATCCGACGCCGCATTCAACGCAGGTTCTTCAGTGTTTTCGAAGGAGAGCGTCTTTTTCATTCATGAACGATGCAATATTTCATCAAGTGATGCAATATTTCATTTTGGGTATCTAACAGTTTATTTTTCATCTGAATATGACAGAATAATGCTGCATTATTTCAGCACGCAAAAAATTTGATTGAAAACTCCACGCTGAAACCGCACGAATAATGGCGCAGTTCGGGCCTTCAGTCGCTTGAACTGATTGTTCACTAGCGGCATTATCGAATGGAGGGGCTCTGGGCCGGGCAATACCCTATAGACCTGGCACGCATCGATGAGCGCCATGATGAGCTCCAGTCCCAGTCCACCCGGAAAAGCACTATCTGAAAATATTGCGGCGTGTGCCGAACTTTTTTGGTAGCCACTTCTGAATAACGCGCCCGCCAGAAGGATCGACCATCGCAGCGATTGCTATGGACTCTGGTCCAGACCACGGCCTTTTTGGCATCACATCAACAGTCAGACGCAAAAGTTGTTCTAAAACGACACGACGTGTCCATCCTGCAGGGTAACGCGCCGGTCCATCATGGCAGCAATATCGTGATTGTGGGTGGCGATAAGCGCTGAAAGGCCCGATTGCCGCACCAGGGCCTTAAGGGCACCAAAAACATAGCCAGCCGTTTCGGGATCAAGATTGCCGGTTGGTTCATCCGCCAGCAACAGCAGCGGCGCATTGGCGACCGAGCGCGCTATGGCGACCCGCTGTTGTTCGCCGCCTGAAAGCTCTGACGGGCGATGGGTGGCCCTGTCGCCGATCCGAAGATACTCAAGCAACTGGCCGGAGCGTTCCGCCGCTTCCTTGTAGGACAGGCCGGCAATCATCTGCGGCATCATCACGTTCTCAAGCGCCGTAAACTCCGGCAGCAGATGGTGGAACTGATAGACGAAGCCGATATCGGAACGACGCATTGCGGTGCGGGCGTTGTCATCAAGGCTGCTGGTCGCAATCCCGCCGATCAGCACCTCTCCCTCGCTTGGTTTTTCAAGCAGTCCTGCCACATGCAGAAGTGTTGATTTTCCGGTACCGGATGGTGCGACAAGCGCAACGGTTTCGCCCTTTTCAAGCGCAAAATTCGCTCCCTTGAGGATCGACAGCACCTTGCCGCCCTGCTCATAGTGCATATGCAAATTTTTAATCTGCAAGACATGTTCGCTCATTTGCGGGGTACCTATTCGTAACGCAATGCATCAACCGGGTCGAGCCGCGACGCTCTCCAGGCTGGAATCAAGGTGGCCAGAAAGGACAGCCCAATTGCCATGACAACAATGGACAGGGTTTCACCCAAATTCATGTCGGCTGGCAACTGACTGAGAAAATAGAGTTCCGGATCAAACAGCGTCGCGCCGGAAAGCCATGAAAAAAACTGGCGGATCGATTCAATATTCCAGCAGACGAGAACCCCCAGAAAAACCCCGGCGAATGTCCCGGCGACACCGATAGCAGCACCTGTCATGAAAAAGATACGCAAGATCGCACCCGACGTGGCACCCATTGTGCGCAGGATGGCAATATCATGCCCCTTGTCTTTCACCAGCATGATCAGCCCGGACACGATATTGAGAGCAGCGACAAGCACAATCAGCGTCAGGATCATGAACATCACATTGCGTTCAACTTCCAATGCCGAAAAGAACGTCCTGTTCTGCTGTCGCCAGTCGGTAATGTAGATCTGCCGGCCTGCAGCCGCTTCAACAAGCGGTCGTATCAGGTCGACCTCGTCCGGATTATCGACAAACAGCTCAATCGACTGAACCAGCCCCTCCACATTGAAATAGAGCTGCGCTTCCGAGAGCGGCATGAAGATCATAGAAGAATCATATTCCGACATGCCGATCTCGAAGATCGCTGAAACCGGATAGGATTTGATGCGGGGCGTCACGCCCAGCGGCGTGACATCACCTTCCGGAGAAATGAGCTTGATGACGTCGCCGACCCCCACGCCCAGATTGGTCGCCATGCGCGAGCCAATGGCAACGCCCTCACCCGCGGCGAACCCGATGAGATCGCCAGACTGGATGTTGTCAGAAACGCCCCCCAGCAAAGAAAGGTCGTCGGCACGAATGCCGCGCACAACCGCGCCGGTGCCCGCATCCTTGTAGCCGGAAACGAGCGCCTGCCCGTTGATCGACGGTATGGCTGATATGACACCGGGAATGGCAGCAAATTTGACCGCAAGCTCCGGATAATCATTGAGCGGTTGATCGATCGGCTGAACCATCATATGGCCGTTGACGCCGAGAATACGGTCAATCAATTCACCGCGAAAACCATTCATCACGGCCATTACAATGATCAGCGTCGCAACGCCAAGCATGATGCCGAGAAAGGAAAACCCGGCAATGACCGATATGAATGCTTCTCTGCGACGCGAACGCAAATAGCGCCAGGCAACCATTCGCTCATAGGCGCAGAATGCCCCATCGAAGAATGCGGTAAATCTGCGGCCTGGCGATGTTGCGCCAGCCGGCGCCTTTGTGTGGTCCATCAGTCCCCCTTAGCCTCTGGCCGAAAGTCGGTTGACTGCAGCCTCAAGAGACATGGTATCGCGCGAACCGGTCTTGCGGTCCTTGACTTCGACTTCGCCATTGGCAACCGAACGTGCGCCCACCACGACCTGCTGGGGAATGCCGATAAGATCGGCGGTTGCAAACTTCGCGCCGGCACGCTCGTTCCGGTCGTCATAGGCGACATCCCTGCCGGCAGCCAGCAATTCACCATAGAGTTTTTCACAAGCCGCGTCGCAGGCCTCATCTCCGGCCTTCATGTTGATGATGATCACATCAAAGGGCGCCACGCCGTCAGGCCAGATGATGCCATTGTCGTCGTGAGATGCTTCTATGATGGCTGGAACCAGACGCGTCGGGCCAATGCCATAGGAGCCCATGTGAACCGTGTGTTCCTTGCCGTCAGGCCCCATGACCTTCGCGCCCATGGGCTCGGAATATTTCGTTCCGAAATAGAAGATGTGCCCGACTTCGATGCCTCGGGCCGTCAACCGTGCGTCTTCGCTGACCTGCGCAAAAGCATCCGCGTCATGCATTTCTGAGGTCGCCGCATAAAGCGTCGTCCAATCATCTACAATGGTCTGAACTGCTTTGATATCATCAAAATCGGTCTCATCGCCGGGGATATCGAAACCCAGAAAGTCCTTGTGACAGTAGACTTCAGACTCGCCCGTATCAGCCAGAATGATGAATTCATGACTGAGGTCACCACCAATCGGACCGGTATCGGCCCGCATCGGCACGGCGCGCAGGCCCATGCGCGCGAAGGTCCGAAGATAGGCAACAAACATCTTGTTGTAGGCGTGTCTGGCGGCATCCTGATCAATGTCGAAGGAATAGGCATCCTTCATCACGAATTCGCGCGAACGCATGGTGCCGAACCGCGGCCTGATCTCATCGCGAAATTTCGTTTGTATATGGTACAGATTGAGTGGCAGATCCTTGTAGGAGCGCACATAGGAACGGAAAATGTCTGTAACCATTTCCTCATTGGTCGGCCCATAGAGCATTGGCCGATCCTGACGATCGGAAATCCGCAGCATTTCGCGGCCATAATCCTCGTAGCGACCGCTTTCCTGCCAAAGTTCGGCGGATTGAATTGTCGGCATCAAAATCTCGATGGCGCCTGCCCGGTTCTGCTCTTCGCGGACAATGGCATTGACCTTGTCGAGGACTCGTTTGCCCAAGGGCAGCCACGAGTAAATCCCGGCTGATTGCTGACGGATCATGCCGGCGCGCAACATCAATCGATGAGAGACGATTTCAGCCTCTTTGGGATTTTCTTTCAGTATGGGCAAAAAGTAGCGGGAAAGGCGCATGGTCACATCCGGTTATGCAGTTTCGCCTAAAGGAGGAATCAGGCGAAATAACGGTAAAAATCGCTGCAAGTCTTAGCTGCTTCGCACACAGAAGAAAAGCCGCACGCGTTTCTGGGTACTTATTGTCCGCACCGGGCATGGATGGTGATTGCAATGGTTTCAAAAAAACATTTCTCGACCGCGGCAAAAATGTCACTTTTCGGGTGACAGAGTGCCAACAATGGGATAGTTTCCACAACCAATGAGGCAAGGGCAAATGATCCTTGTCCGTTCCGCGGTCAAAGTCTTGGGAGGATGGATCTAAGGCGCAGTAACTTTTGCAGCCGCCGATTTCAATCGGTCAAATGATCAACGCGATACTTATAATACAAGGCTTCGTGCCTTGTTTTTTTTTGGTCAAATTTCAGTTTTCTACACCAGAATCCAGCCCGTCAGGACACCTTGAAACACTGCCGTAGCGGTTGGTATTACCCCCCCTGTGCAACAATTATGCGATCCGTAAAGTTGTATTCCCGGGATGATGGCCTCTGGCAGCCGTGGGCAAAAATCCATGAAGCGCGGGCGTCCGATAACAAGCGACCGTCCTGGAGAATACCGGACGGCCGTATTTGTCAGATTGCAGTCTCCAAATCACCTGCCTGCCTTCATGCGTGACAATTGTGCAGTGTATTTTCTGTTCAATGCACGCTTTTCCTGCTGATATTTGGAAGCCATTGCCTTGAGGGAACCGGCCACCTTCGGTGACATGGTCTTGCTGGACCCCATATGCCGTTCCCAGCAGCCGGCCGTAAAGGTGACGTCATTGCCCTCAAAATCCCTGGCAGCCCAACAGCTTATAAAATCACCCCAGCCTCGCGCACTTGCTGATGTCGCCATCATTGGTTGTAGCGTTGTAGCGATAAGGGCAACTGCGGCGCATGTCTTACCAATTTTCAACATCTTCTGATCCTCTATGATTGAATGCAATTTTGAACGACGGTTTTACCGTGCATTGCTTCATAGATTTTTCGACATGAATGCCCTGTGAACTGTCCGTAAAGTGGTTGTTCACAAAGGCGAAGCGTGACGCTCCTGGCACGTCATATCCTACAGACAGATTCCAGCATTACTGAAAGCCGTTTTCGAAAATAACGAGATAAAACATACACTTGAATAGCGCAGGTTTCAAAAACATATGTGATCCTGCAATGAAATCAGTTGTTGAAAATCAAATATCGGCTTTTGAAATTGCTCTACCTGGAGGAGAAGTCAGGCACAACACGCGGCAATGAATCGACAGAAAAGCCGAAAGAGACCGTCGCCACATAGTAGACGGCGAAGATGGCTGCCGAGATTGCCGTGGTCAAAAGCAGCTTTCTTGTCATGTTCAACGTGTGTGGCGCGCTCTCCGTTGTGCCGGGGGCAATGTCGCTTTCTTCTGCCTGGGTACGCACACCCATGGGTAAAACCGCAAAAAGAGTGACCCACCAGATGATGAAAAAAACTGCAAATCCTGTCAGGAAATTCATTATCGTCCCTTTCAACCGTCTGTCGGCTTACGCATTATACTGGCAGGTCACACAACCGGAAAAACGCTGCACACTTTTCCGGAAACACATGCTTCCTGTCGCGTTATCTTGTCGGAAAACCGCTTCGCACTTTTCCGGAAACGCTTCTAAACCTGTTCCAGTTCGACAAGTGTACCGCAAAAATCCTTGGGATGCAGGAACAGAACCGGCTTGCCGTGCGCCCCGTTTTTGGGCTCCCCATCGCCAAGGACCCGCGCACCCGAGGCCAGCAAATTGTCTCTGGCCTCGACGATATCATTTACCTCGTAACAGATATGGTGCATCCCGCCCGCCGGGTTTTTCTCCAGAAACGCAGCGATCGGAGATTTCTCACCAAGCGGTTCAAGCAACTCGACCTTGGTGTTTTCAAGCTCGATAAACACCACCGTCACGCCGTGCTCCGGCAGCGCCTGAGGCTGCGAAACCCTGGCGCCAAGCGTATCGCGGTATTGCCGCGTCGCCGCGGCTAGATCCGGAACGGCAATGGCAACATGGTTCAACCGGCCTATCATCGTAGCGCACTCCTTTGACTGCTCATCATATCCGCGTCAGAAAAACCGTCATCACGGGTTTCTTTCCCCAAACATTGCGGGCAGCAGAGCGAACCGCGCGGCGAACGGATTCACGCACAACATCCAGATCCTTGCGGCGACCCTTCGGAATGCTTCCAATCGCATTGATGGCTGCTTCCACCAGGCAATCCTTCATCAGCGCGCCGTTTTCATCTTCCTGCGGAAGACCAAAAGCCGAAACGGACGGATCCCTGATCAATTCATTCTTGCTGTTCAAAAGAACATTGACGGCGATGTGACCGGCATAGGAAAGCTTGCGCCGCTCGCCGATGCCCATTTCGTCGAAATCGCCGATAAGATCGCCATCTTTATAAATCCGTCCATGCGGCACTTCATCAATGACCTCGACGGGCCCTGGCGAAAGGCGCAGCATGTCACCGTTGCGTACCCGAGGCACTGTCTTGATACCGGACTGCAGAGCCAGCTTCGCATGGGCGGTCAGATGCGCCGCTTCGCCATGCACAGGCACCAGGATTTCCGGCCGGACCCATTCATACATCTGCACCAGTTCATTGCGACGCGGATGCCCCGACACATGCACCAGATCATTCTGATCGGTAATGATTTCCACGCCCTGCTCGATAAGGCCGTTCTTGACGTCCAGAATCGGCTTTTCATTGCCGGGAATGGCGCGCGAGGAGAAGATGACGGTATCACCCGAAGCCAGCGAAACATTGCGCATCTCGTCGCGCGACAGCTTGGCAAGCGCAGCACGCGATTCCCCCTGACTGCCCGTCAGGATGATGACAATCTTGTCGCGTGGAATATAGCCAAAATCATCCTCTTCAATGAACGGCGGCAGACCTTCCATCATGCCGAGGTCTGTGGCGACATTGACGACACGCTTGATCGAACTGCCCAGTAGCAATACCTGTCGGCCGGCATCGCGTGCGGCTTGCGCAATAGAGCGGATACGCCCGACATTGGAGGAAAAGGTTGTAAGTGCGACCCGTCCCTTCGCTGCACTGATGATCTTCTCCAGGCTTTTGCTGACTTCCTTTTCAGACGGAGAAGAACCCTCGACCAGGGCATTGGTGCTGTCGCATATCAGGGCAAGAACACCCGCATCGCCAATTTGCCGGAAGCGGCTTTCATCTGTCAGCGGCCCGAGTGTCGGTGCGACATCAATTTTCCAGTCTCCCGTATGAATCACGACGCCAGCCGGTGTTGTAATGGCCAGAGAAACCGGTTCGGGAATGGAGTGATTGACGGCAATTGCTTCAATGGAAAAAACGCCCGCCTTGAAGGTCTCGCCTGCCTTGAATATTTTCACCGGCACCGGATCGGCACTGCGCTCGTAAGCCCGCTTGGCCTCCAGCATGCCGGAGGTAAATGGCGAGACATAGACGGGCACATTCAGATAGGGCCACAAATCCGCCAGGGCGCCATAATGATCCTCGTGGGAATGGGTGATGACAATCGCCTTGAGATCAATGTTTTCGTCTTCGATGAAGCGAATGTCGGGAAGCACCAGATCGACGCCAGGCAGATCCGGACCGGGGAATGTCACACCGCAATCGACCATGATCCATTCGCGATGCCCTTTGCTGCCATAGCCGTAGAGCGCCAGATTCATTCCGATTTCTCCGACGCCACCAAGCGGCAAAAATACCAGTTCCTGCTTCTTTGTCATAAATTTCCAGCCGTTCTTGGTCCGCGCGCCTGAGCCGGGACCTCTGTGTTATCGGAAAAACACATCACCTGCAGCGATGGTGTGGGTTTTGTTGTCATGATCAACCATGACAAGACAACCGGTTTGATCGATGTCGGTAAAAACACCTGATATCGAATGATCCGGCAAATTGACAGTAATTGCTTTGCCGATGCCTTTGGCATGGTTCAGCCATGCCTGCCTGACTGAGGCAATACCAAGCCCGCGGTTCCAGCGTTTGAGTTCTTCATCCATGGCCTGATAAAGCCGCGCGAAGAGTTCTTCGGCCGATACCGTGGCGCCCGTTTCACGCAGCGTCACCGCCGGATAGTTCGTTTCTTTCGGCGCATGCATGACATTGATACCGCAGCCGATAACCACTGCCCGTCGCCCGTCCGGCAAATTTTCGCTCTCCAGCAGAATACCGGAGATCTTGGCGCCATCAACCAGAACATCATTTGGCCATTTGATGGTTGGCCTGGCAGCGCCCTGTGGCAGGACACGGGAAATGGCGCTATGCACTGCCACTGCGACGGCCAGCGGAAGGGTGGCCAGCGCGCCGGCTGACGCAGGATCAATCAGCAGCAGCGACGCATAAAGGTTGCCCGGTTCGGAAACCCAATGGCGCCCGCGCCGCGCCCGGCCGCCCAATTGGCGGGTTGCGGTAATCCACAGATTGCCGGGATCACCGGCACGCGCCCGATCCATACACTCGGTATTCGTCGATTGAACATCACCAAGCGCAACATGGCGGAACTCTCTGGAAATGCTCAAACTCTCACCCGGGCCATCAGCCTGCCAGAAACAGGGTTTTGGCAGCAGCCTCGGCAGCGCGCCCAATCGGTCCACCAATCACCACATAGCCAAGCACAAACAAGCCTGAAACACCCATTACCAGCCGCAACTCACCGGATACCGGAACGAAGCTGCCATTGGCATCATCAAACCACATGAGTTTGATGATCCGCAGATAATAGTAGGAACCGACGACCGATGCCAGAACACCGATGACTGCAAGGGCAACCAAACCGGCTTCGATGGCAGCCACGAACACAAAATATTTGGCAAAGAAACCCGCCATGAACGGAATCCCCGCCAGCGAGAACATGAATATGGTCAGGATCGTTGCCATCAGCGGGTTGGTTTTCGAAAGACCGGCCAGATCATCGATCTGCTCGACATTGCCCTCCTCCTTGCGACGCATCGCTAGAATGCAGGCAAAGGTTCCCAGTGTCGTCACCATGTAAATCAGCATGTAGATGGCCACGCCACGCACGCCCACCAGCGAGCCCGCGGCCAGGCCGACAAGTGCGTAGCCCATATGCCCGATGGATGAATAGGCCATCAGCCTCTTGATATTGCGCTGCCCGATGGCCGCAAAGGCGCCAAGCACCATGGAGGCAATAGAAACAAACACTATGATTTGCTGCCAATCGGCTGCAATCGGTTCGAAGGCCCCGATGACAATCCGAACAAGCATGGCCATGGCGGCAATTTTCGGTGCTGCCGAGAAAAAGGCTGTCACCGGCGTTGGTGCGCCCTCATAGACGTCCGGCGTCCACATGTGGAACGGCACGGCCGATATCTTGAAGGCAATGCCGGAAAGCAGGAACACAAGACCGAAAACAATGCCGAGCGAACGTTCGCCATCGGCAAGCGCAGCGGCAATCTGGGAGAAACCGATCTGGCCGGTGAAACCATAGAGCAAGGATGCACCATAGAGCAACATGCCCGAAGACAGAGCGCCCAGCACGAAGTACTTCAGGCCGGCCTCGGTGGAACGGGTATTGTCACGGTTGATCGCGGCAATGACGTAAAGAGCCAGAGACTGGAGTTCGATGCCAAGATACAGGGCAATCAGGTCTGTCGCCGAGATCATCAGCATCATGCCGAGCGTGGCCAGCACAATCAGCACCGGAAACTCAAAACGGTCTGTCTGTTCTTCCTGGGCATGGCCGACAGCCATCACCATGGCCGTGATCGAGCCAATGAGGGTAAGAACCTTCATGTATTTGGCGAAATCATCATTGATGAATGATCCGCCGAAAGCAGCCCCTTCACCTGAAACCAGCACCAGCCAGAGCCCTGAAATGATAAGCAGCGCGACAGACAGACCAGTCACCACGGAGGATGACTTGCTGCCCGAAAATACGCCGATCATCAACAACACCATGGCACCAACCGCCAGAATGATTTCCGGCATAGAAAGCTGCAGGCTTGATACGAGAAGTTCAGCAGTCATGACGTGACATTCCCTGTTCGTCAGTTCGCGAGTGTCAAGGCGCGGGCGGCTTCATGTGAAGCGTTGTAATTATTGATCAAGGCATCGACTGATGCGGCAGTCACGTCGAATATCGGCATTGGATAAACACCGTAGAAGATAACCAGCGCAGCCAGAGGGTAGAGGATAATCTTCTCCCTGGACGACAGATCCAGAATAGATTTCAGATTCTCTTTTACCAGCGGACCGAAAACAACGCGACGATAGAGCCAAAGCGAATAGGCGGCAGACAGGATCACACCTGTCGTTGCAAAAATCGCAATCCAGCTGTTGACCTGATAGACGCCGATCAGAACGAGAAATTCGCCGATAAACCCGGATGTTCCCGGCAGCCCCGCATTGGCCAGTGAAAACACCAGAAAGACCACTGCATATTTCGGCATTTTACTGACCAGACCGCCATAGGCCGAGATCTCACGCGTATGCATCCTGTCATAGATCACACCGACACACAGAAACAGCGCAGCAGATACGAGGCCGTGAGACAACATCTGGAAAACCGCCCCCTGCACACCCTGCGGGTTGGCAGAGAAGATACCCATCATCACATAACCCATATGGGCAACAGAGGAATAGGCAATCAGCTTCTTGATGTCATCCTGCATCAGGGCAACCAGCGAACCGTAAATGATCGCGATGACCGAGAGGCTGTAGATCAACGGTGCCAGATCCACGGATGCCAGCGGAAACATCGGCAGGCAAAACCGGATAAACCCATACCCGCCCAGTTTCAGCAAAATGCCTGCCAGTATGACGGAACCTGCAGTTGGCGCTTCAACGTGGGCATCCGGCAGCCATGTATGAAACGGCCAAAGCGGAAGCTTGACTGCGAAGGAGGCAAAGAACGCCAGCCACAACCACAATTGCATGCTTGCCGGAAAATCATGCATCAGCAATTCGGGAATGGATGTCGTACCGGCATCCCAATACATGGCCATGATGGCCAGCAGCATGAGGACCGAACCGGTCAGCGTATAGAGAAAGAACTTGAAACTCGCATAAATGCGCCTTGGTCCGCCCCACACACCAATGATGATGAACATGGGAATAAGGCCACCTTCAAAGAAGACGTAGAACAGCACGATATCCAGCGCGCAGAACACACCAATCACAAGGGTTTCCAGGATCAGGAAGGCAATCATGTATTCCTTGACGCGCTTCGTGACCGATTCCCAACTGGCAAGGACACATATCGGCATCAGGAAAGCCGTCAGCACGACAAACAGGATCGAAATGCCATCAACACCCATATGGTAGTTGATGCCCTCACCCAGCCACTGGGTCTTTTCGACGAACTGAAAATCAGATGTACCCTTGTCGAATTCGAACCAGACATAGAGCGAAAACAGGAAATTGAAGACGGTTGTCAGCAATGCAACATTGCGAATGTTGCGGCGCCCGATCTCGCTGTCATCTCTGATCAGCAAAATGAAGAGCACACCAACAAGCGGTACAAAAGTGACCGTAGAGAGGATCGGCCAATCGGTCATTACACAGCACTCCCGAGCATCATCCAGGTGACAAGTGCAGCAACACCAATCAGCATAGCAAAGGCATAGTGATAGAGATATCCGGTCTGCAGGCGAACCACCCGGTTGGTTATATCCTGTACCCGCGCGGCGATACCGTCAGGTCCAAATCCGTCAATCAACCAGCCATCACCGCGTTTCCACAAAAAGCGTCCCATCCACTTGAAGGAGCGCACGAACAGGAAATCGTACAATTCGTCGAAATACCATTTGTTCAGCAGGAATGCGTAGAGACCCCTGTGCTGTTTGGCCAGAGCCTTGGGCATTTCAGGCGAGCGGATATAAAACCACCAGGCGACTACAAATCCCAGCACCATTGCGATGAACGGGCTCAATTTGACCCAGCTGGGCACATCGTGGATTTCGTGCGTAATGTGGTTGTCCGGCAAAATAAACAGCGCACCATTCCAGAACGTTTCATAATGATGGCCAAAGAAATCACCGATAAACAACATGCCCGCGAACAATGCACCCGCAGCGAGGATAAACAGCGGCACCAGCATGACCATCGGTGATTCATGCACATGATGCATGACATCGGACGAAGCCCGCGGTTTGCCGTGGAACGTCATGAAAATCAGCCGCCAGGAATAGAAACTGGTGAAGGTCGCCGCAACGATCAGCATGACAAAGGCAAAACCTGCAGCCGGATTGCGTCCGACAAAGGAGGCTTCAATAATGGCATCCTTGGAAATGAAACCGGCAGTTCCGATCGACGTGAAAGGTATGCCAAAACCGGTCAGCGCCAGGGTGCCGATAATCATCATCCAGTAGGTCGTCGGAATGTGTTTGCGCAAACCACCCATGCGACGCATGTCCTGTTCATCGGATACAGCGTGAATGACCGATCCTGCGCCAAGAAACAGCAAAGCCTTGAAAAACGCATGGGTAAACAGGTGAAAGATACCCGCCCCATAGGCGCCCACACCCAGAGCCACGAACATGTAGCCAAGCTGTGAACAGGTCGAATAGGCAATCACCCGCTTGATGTCGTTTTGCACCAGACCGACAGTCGCGGCGAAAAAAGCGGTAATCGCACCCACGATGGTAACCACCATCAAGGCATCGGTCGAGAGTTCGAAGATCGGTGACATGCGCGCGACGAGGAATACGCCAGCCGTCACCATGGTCGCTGCGTGGATCAACGCAGAGACCGGTGTCGGGCCTTCCATGGCGTCCGGCAGCCAGGTGTGCAGCAGGAACTGCGCCGACTTGCCCATGGCCCCCATGAACAGCAGGAGACAAACAACGGTCAGCGCATGAGCCCGGTCGAGGTCATAGCCCATGAATTCCAGTGAGGTCATGGCGCCGCTGTCTCCGGCCTCGGGCAAATACTCCGCAGCGCCGGCAAAGATCACGTCCAGCGAGATCGAACCGAAAAGCACGAAAAGCCCAAAGATGCCGAGAGCAAAGCCAAAGTCACCAACGCGGTTGACAACAAAGGCCTTCATTGCGGCAGCATTGGCCGATGGTTTCTTGTACCAGAAACCGATGAGCAGATAGGAGGCAAGTCCAACGCCTTCCCAGCCGAAGAACATCTGCACCAGGTTGTCCGAGGTTACCAGCATCAGCATGGCAAAGGTGAAGAGCGACAGATAGGCAAAGAAACGTGGCCGGTGCGGGTCGTGATGCATATAGCCGATGGAATAGATATGCACCAAAGTCGAAACCGTATTGACCACCACCAGCATGACGACAGTCAGCGTATCAATGCGGAACGCCCAGTCGACAGACAGACTGCCGGCCTGGAACCACTGCATCACCGTGATCTGCAGTGGGTCACCATGACCCAGACCAATCTGGAAAAAGGCAATCCATGACAGGAAAGCGGCAATCACCATCAGGCCACAGGTAATGTATTCCGACGCCCGCGCACCGATCGCCGGGCCAAAAAGACCGGCTATGATGGCTCCCAGAAGCGGAAAAAAGACAATAGCGTAATACATGGTCCGGTCAGCCCTTCATCATGTTGACGTCTTCAACCGCGATGGAGCCGCGATTGCGATAAAAGACCACGAGGATTGCAAGTCCGATCGCCGCTTCTGCAGCGGCGACAGTCAGAACAAACAGCGCAAAAACCTGCCCGACAAGATCGCCGAGATGGGCGGAAAATGCCACGAAGTTGAGGTTGACCGCCAGCAGGATCAACTCCACCGACATCAGGATGACAATCACATTCTTGCGGTTCAGGAATATGCCAAAGACACCCAGGGTGAACAAAATGGCACCTACTGTCAGATAGTGAGAAAGACCGATTTCCATGTGCTTGTTCCTAACCCCGCCTATATGCCCTGCCCGGGCTTGACCTTGACAACTTCGATCGCTGTCTTTGGCCCGCGGGCAACCTGTTTGGAGATATCCTGGCGCTTGATATTGTCCTTGTGGCGCAATGTCAGCACGATGGCCCCGATCATCGCCACCAGCAAGATCAGGCCGGCGATCTGGAAGAAGTGCACATAGTCCGTATAGAGAATATTGCCGAGCGCACGAATATTCGTCACTTCAGTCATATCCGGTATGGGCTGTAACGGGTCTGCGACCAATTGCACACTGAATGCATTTCCTCCCAGCACCAAAATGAGTTCCGCTGCCAGGATCAGTCCGACCAGGGCGCCGATCGGAGCATATTCCATGGCGCCGGATCGCAGCTCGACGAAGTCGATATCCAGCATCATCACCACGAACAGGAACAGCACAGCGACAGCGCCGACATAGACCACGACAAGGATCAAAGCGAGGAATTCTGCCCCTGCCAGCAAGAACAACCCGGCGGCATTGAAGAAGGTCAAGATCAGGAACAGTACCGAGTGAACCGGATTGCGCACTGATATCACCATAAATGCAGATGCCACGGCGATTGCCGAGAACAGATAGAAAAACAGAGTCGGTAGACCCATAACCTTGCCTTTTTGTTCTTCCTTCGAAACCCCTTACCCGGAGGCTGCGGTTTCGAAATTGGTCTTCCGGTACAAAACCGGATCAGGATTCATAATCTCGGCCCGGCCGCAAAGCCGTATGGACCGATCGAAATTCAGACCATTGCCCTCATGATCTGAGGCAGAAGATGATCACATCCTCTGCTGCGGACACTTAGCGATAGGGCGCGTCCATCACCATGTTCTGAGCGATCTCACGCTCCCACCGGTCGCCGTTGTCGAGCAGCTTTTCCTTGTCGTAATACAACTCTTCGCGGCTTTCGGCGGCAAATTCAAAATTCGGTCCCTCGACAATCGCATCAACCGGGCAAGCCTCCTGGCAAAAGCCGCAATAGATGCATTTGACCATGTCGATGTCATAACGAACGGTGCGTCTTGTGCCATCGTTGCGGCGCGGACCGGCTTCAATGGTAATCGCCTGTGCAGGACAGATTGCCTCACACAATTTACACGCAATGCAGCGTTCTTCGCCATTGGGATAGCGGCGCAATGCATGTTCGCCACGAAAGCGCGGACTGATCGGTCCCTTTTCAAACGGGTAGTTGATCGTCGACTTCGGCGCAAAGAAGTAACGCATGGATAGAAAGAATGCGCTTACGAATTCCTTCAGGAAGACAGATTTGGCAGCTTGTGCGAGTGACATGTTCTCTTGAATCTCCCGGTTCAGGCGGACCAGCCGGTCAGTTTGAGGACAAAAGCGACGATGACGACCATGGCCAGCGACAGCGGCAGGAAGACCTTCCAGCCCAGACGCATCAATTGGTCATAGCGATAGCGCGGCACAAAGGCTTTCACCATGGCGAACATGAAGAACACCATGCTGACCTTCAGGACAAACCAGAAGATACCCGGTATCCAGTTGAGGAACCACACGTCAACCGGTGGCAGCCAGCCGCCCAGAAACAGAATGGTCGTCAAAGCGCACATCAAGACGATGGCGGCATACTCACCCAGCATGAACATCATGTAGGGTGTTGAGCCATATTCGACCATGAAGCCGGCAACGAGTTCAGATTCAGCTTCCGGCAAGTCGAAGGGCGGCCTGTTGGTCTCGGCCAGTGCCGAGATGAAGAAGACGATGAACATCGGGAACAGGGCCAACCAGTGCCAGTCGAGGAAACTGTTGGGCAATCCGAGCTTGGTACCAAGGCCGTCCTGTTGGGACAAGACGATCTGGGTCAGGTCCAATGATCCCACACACAGAAGAACGGTGACCAGAACAAAGCCTATGGAAACCTCATAGGAGACCATCTGGGCTGCCGAACGCAAGGCGCCGAGGAACGGATATTTGGAATTGGATGCCCAGCCACCCATGATGACGCCGTAGACTTCCAGAGAGGAAATGGCGAAAACATAAAGAATGCCCATATTGATGGAGGCGACGGACCAGCCCTCATCGAAGGGAATGACGGCCCAGGCAGCCAGCGCCAGGGTCACCGAAACCAGCGGTGCCAGCAGGAACACACCCTTGTTGGCGCCAGCCGGAATAACCGGCTCCTTGAACACGAATTTCAGCAGATCGGCAAAGGACTGAAACAGTCCCCACGGACCAACCACATTGGGGCCGCGACGCATTTGCACCGCTGCCCAGATCTTGCGATCCGCGTAGAGAATATAGGCGACAAACAGCAGCAGCGCCACAAGCAGCAGCAACGACTGTCCGATCATGATCAATGCCGGCCAAAGATAGGTTGTGACAAACGATTCCATTGTCCTTGTTGCCTTTATCCTTACTCGGCTGCGATCTTGTCGGTGCCAAGGGCAAGTGATGAACACTCAGCCATGACCGCCGACGCACGGGCGATTGGGTTGGTCAGGTAGAAGTCCGATACGGTTGAGACAAAGCCCGCCGTGTCGAAACGTCCACCTTTCTTTGCAAAAGCTGCCACATCAGCACCATCGCCTGAGGCGATGGCATCAATGGCGGCAAAATGAGGGTGTTCTGCGTAGAGAGCGGCGCGCAATGCCTGGAAATTGTCATAGGGCAATCTCTTGCCCAGAACATCAGAAAGAGCCCGCAAAATGGCCCAGTCTTCCTTGGCGTCGCCCGGAGCGAAAGCGGCGCGCATGCCAAGCTGAACACGGCCTTCAGTATTGACATAGGTGCCGAATTTTTCCGTATAGGTCGCCGCCGGCAAGATCACATCGGCATGATGCGCGCCCACATCGCCATGACTTCCAATGTAAATGGTAAAGCCGCTGGTCCGTTTGGTCAGATCAAGTTCGTCGGCACCCAGCAGGAACAGAACATCCATGTCGCTCAACATGGCTGCCGTGTTCTTGCCGCCCTCACACGGGACAAAGCCAAGATCCAGCCCACCAACACGGCTCGCAGCCGTATGCAAAACAGCAAAACCGTTCCAGTCTTCGCTGACAGCCTGAACGTCCACAGCCAGTGCGGCCGCATTGGCAAGCACAGCAGCGCCGTCATTGCGGGCCAAGGCACCCTGGCCAACCAGAATGATCGGCTTTTTTGCGTCTTTCAATATGGCGGCAAAATCGCCCGAACCCTTCAACAGTTCGCTGAGTGTTTCAGGGCCGGCGCCAAGATAATCATAGTCATAACGCAGATCGGCATTTTCACCGATAACGGCAATCGGGAAATCACCCTGCCGCCAGCGCTTGCGAATGCGTGCATTCAGCACCGAGGCTTCAAAACGCGGGTTTGCTCCGATAATCAGCAGGGCATCCGCGTCCTCAATCCCTTCAATGGTCGGGTTGAAAATATAGCTTGCCCGGCCAAGCGCCGGATCGAGGGCTGAACCATCCTGTCGACAGTCCACATTGGTCGAACCAAGCGACGCCATCAGCTGCTTGAGGGCGAACATTTCTTCGACATTGGCCAGGTCACCGGCTATAGCGCCAATTTTCTCGCCCGAACTGGCTTCAACCGCCTTCTTGATCGCGACAAATGCGTCCTTCCAGCCAACTGGCCGCAACCGGCCGTTCAGTTTGACAAAAGGCCGATCGAGGCGTTGGGTCTTGAGCCCGTCCCAGATGAAACGCGTTTTGTCGGAAATCCATTCTTCGTTGATTGCTTCGTTGACGCGCGGCATGATGCGCATCACTTCGCGACCCCTTGTATCCACCCGGATCGCTGAACCGCAGGCATCCATCACGTCAATGGATTCCGTCTTGTTCAGCTCCCACGGGCGGGCCTGAAACGCGTAGGGTTTTGACGTCAGCGCACCAACAGGACAAAGATCGATGACATTGCCCTGCAGTTCGGAAGTCATGGCCTGTTCAAGATAGGTGGTGATTTCAGCATCCTCACCACGCCCGATCAGACCCAGTTCCGAAATACCGGCGATCTCGGTGGTAAAGCGGACGCAACGCGTACAGTGAATGCAGCGGTTCATGATCGTCTTGACCAGCGGTCCGATATATTTGTCTTCGACCGAGCGCTTGTTTTCATGATAGCGCGATGAATCCACGCCAAAGGCCATGGCCTGGTCCTGCAAATCGCATTCACCGCCCTGATCGCAGATAGGGCAATCAAGCGGGTGATTGATCAGCAGGAATTCCATCACGCCCTCGCGGGCCTTTTTGACCATCGGCGTATTGGTAAAGACCTCAGGCGTCTCGCCATTGGGACCGGGACGCAGGTCCTTGACCCCCATTGCACAGGATGCTGCAGGCTTCGGTGGTCCGCCTTTGACCTCGATCAGGCACATGCGGCAATTGCCGGCAATCGAAAGCCGTTCGTGAAAACAGAAACGCGGAACCTGGGCGCCAGCCTCCTCACACGCCTGCAGCAGGGTGTAGTGATCCGGCACCTCAATTTCGTTTCCGTCAACCTTGATCTTTGCCATTATGCGTCCAGTTCCGCGGTTTCCCGCTTTCACCTTATGTGTTTCGGCCCGAGGCCCGTCTATTCTGCCGCCTGAAGCACGGGAGCGCTGCCGGCATTGTGTGTGTATTCGTCAATCCGCTTTTCAATCTCCGGGCGGAAATGCCGGATCAATCCCTGAATGGGCCATGCCGCAGCATCCCCCAGAGCGCAGATCGTATGCCCTTCCACCTGCTTGGTGACTTCAAAAAGCATGTCGATCTCTTTTTTCTGCGCATTGCCGGTCGCCATGCGTTCCATCACACGCCACATCCAGCCGGTGCCTTCCCGGCACGGTGTACACTGTCCGCAGCTCTCATGCTTGTAGAAATAGGCAAGACGGGCGATGGCCTTGATGATGTCGGTCGAGCGGTCCATGACGATCACAGCGGCTGTTCCAAGACCCGATTTCAGGTCACGCAGACTGTCAAAATCCATCGGACAGTCAATGATCTGGTCGGCCGGCACGCAAGGCACCGAAGAACCACCTGGAATGACCGCCAGCAGATTGTCCCAACCACCGCGAACACCACCACAATGCCGTTCGATCAATTCGCGGAAGGGAATTGACATTTCCTCTTCAAAGGTCGCCGGCTGATTGACGTGACCCGAGACACAAAAGAGCTTCGTGCCGTGATTGTTGGGGCGACCGAAACCGGCAAACCAGGCGCCACCGCGACGCAGGATAGTCGGTGCAACCGCAATGGATTCAACATTGTTCACGGTCGTCGGGCAACCATAGAGGCCAACATTGGCAGGGAATGGTGGTTTCAGGCGTGGTTGGCCCTTCTTGCCTTCCAGGCTTTCCAGCAAAGCAGTTTCCTCACCACAGATATAGGCGCCTGCGCCGTGATGAAGGTATATGTCATAGTCCCAGCCGCACTTGTTGTTTTTGCCAAGCAATCCGGCATCATAACATTCGTCAATTGCCGCCTGCAAAGCCTCGCGTTCGCGCATGTATTCGCCGCGGATATAGATATAGGCCGTATTGGCACCCATGGCGAAACCGGCAATCACGCAACCCTCGATCAGGGTATGCGGATCGTTGCGCAGGATTTCGCGGTCCTTGCAGGTGCCTGGCTCCGATTCGTCGGCATTGACCACCAGGTAATGCGGACGTCCATCCGTTTCTTTCGGCATGAAGGACCACTTGAGACCGGTCGGAAAGCCGGCGCCACCGCGCCCGCGCAATCCGGAGGTCTTCATCTCGTCGATGATCCAGCCGCGACCCTTTTCGATCAGGCCTTTGGTTCCGTCCCAATGGCCACGCGACATCGCTCCCTTGAGACTCTTGTCCTTGAGGCCGTAGATATTGGTAAAGATGCGGTCTTTATCCTGCAACATGATCTACCCCTTACCGTGGCTTCTTGCCAAAGACACGGACATATTCTTCAACACCGCCCTTGGCGAGCGTTTTGGCCTGCTTGACCCAGTCTTCACGATCAATACGGCCCTTGAATTTCAGATGTCCATCCATCCATTCGCGTTCGGCCTTCTTCCACTTGGAAATCTGATCCCACTTGAAGATGCCGAGAGAATGCAGAATGGCCTCGATTTTTGGCCCGACCCCCGAGATCAGTTTGAGATCATCGATTTGCTCCGGCTTTTCCATGGCCTGGGGGCGGTTCCTGTCTGCGGGCACCGCCGCATCGGCGGATGCAGCAGGTACTGTTGGCGCAGGGGATGCTTTCACTGGAGCCTTTTGGGCCGGGGCTTGGCGCTCCGCAGTGCTGTGCACCGGCAATTCGTCCGTCAAGGTTGTCAGTCCAGTCAGCGGGACCGACAGATGACGCCCATTTTGCGGTCCGGGTGTAACCTTGTCGCCATCGCCCGCCTCGAACCGGTCGATAATATCGGCCAGTTGTTCCGGTGTCAGGTCCTCATAGGCATCCTTGAAAATCATCACCATCGGCGCATTTACACAGGCACCCTGACATTCCACTTCTTCCCAGGACAGGGTCCCGGCTTCATTCGGCTCCAACGGCTGGGCATTAATACGGCTCTTGCAGACCTTGATGAGATCTTCCGACCCGCGCAACATGCACGGCGTCGTTCCGCAGACCTGCACATGGGCGCGTGTGCCGACCGGCTTGAGTTGAAACTGCGTGTAGAACGTCGCGACTTCCAGCGCCCGAATATAGGGCATGCCCAGCATGTCGGCGATCATCTCTATGGCGCGCTGGGTGACCCAGCCTTCCTGCTCCTGCGCCCGCATCATCAGCGGGATGATTGCAGATTGCTGACGACCCTCAGGATATTTCAGAATCGTCGCTTCAGCCCAAGCGGCATTTTCCGGGTTGAACCTGAATTCTGGTGGCTGCACAGAATCTTCTGCAAGACGGCGAACGGACATACTCAATTGGCCTCGTTGTTTATGGAACCACAACGCGAAACTTTCAGCGTCACAAATTCACAGGCGTAAGCTGCTTGATCCTTTTGCAGGAAAACAACGTATTTGCTGCCGTTCGGGGCAGCAGCCCTTATCTCGAACCCGCGCTTGAGCAGGCTTTGCATGGAAACAGCATCACTGCCGCCCGATGATTGCGCCAGGCCCATAGCCGGATAGGCCAGCAAGCTGCTGAACAGCATGGCAAGTGTCAGACCGGTTTTCAAAATGTGCCGCGACATCAACGATCCACCTCACCGAAAACGATATCAAGCGACCCCAGCACCGCAGAGACATCTGCCAGCATATGTCCACGACAGATGAAATCCATGGCCTGCAAATGCGCGTAGCCCGGTGCCTTGATTTTGCAGCGATAGGGCTTGTTGCTGCCATCGGAAATCAGATAAACGCCGAATTCGCCCTTGGGCGCTTCAACCGCCGCATAGACTTCACCTTCGGGCACGTGAAAGCCTTCCGTATAAAGCTTGAAGTGATGGATCAGAGCTTCCATCGAGCGCTTCATCTCGCTGCGCTTGGGTGGCACAATCTTGCCATCAATTGAAGAAACGGGACCGACCCGCTCCTTGCCCATGAGCCTTTCGACACATTGTTTCATGATGCGAACAGACTGGCGCATTTCTTCCATGCGGATCAGATAACGGTCATAACAATCGCCATTTTTGCCGATCGGAATATCGAAATCGAAATCGCTGTAACATTCATAGGGCTGCGAACGCCGCAAGTCCCAGGCAGCACCCGAACCGCGAACCATGACGCCGGAAAAACCCCATGCCCAGCATTCATCCAGAGTAACAACACCAATATCGACATTACGTTGTTTGAAAATGCGGTTTTCAGTCAGCAGCGTTTCGATATCATCGCAGACCTTGAGAAAAGGATCGCACCAATTGCCGATATCCTCAACCAGTTCGGGTGGCAGGTCCTGATGAACACCGCCGGGACGTATATAGGCCGAATGCATGCGGGCGCCACAGGCGCGCTCATAAAACACCATCAGTTTTTCGCGCGCTTCAAAGCCCCAAAGTGGTGGTGTCAGTGCGCCGACATCCAGAGCCTGGGTGGTCACATTGAGAATATGCGACAGGATCCGTCCGATTTCCGAATACAGAACGCGAATTAACTGGCCGCGTACCGGCACCTCTACACCAACCATGCGCTCGACAGCCAAGGCAAAGGCGTGTTCCTGATTCATAGGAGCGACATAATCAAGCCTGTCGAAATAGGGAATCGCCTGAAGATAGGTCTTTGATTCGATGAGTTTTTCGGTGCCGCGATGCAGTAGACCTATGTGCGGGTCAACCCGCTGGACAACTTCGCCATCGAGTTCCAGCACGAGACGCAGAACACCATGCGCAGCAGGATGCTGCGGGCCAAAATTGATATTGAAATTTCGTACATTATGTTCAGACATATCAGTGATCCTGCCCTTGAGAGAACAGGGCAAAAACCTGTTCTCCGGTCAGCTTGGACGTTTCATTGGCAAATTCGTAAGCGTCGGGTTTACCGTCGATAAAATATTCGGTCGTGAATCTCACGCCACCCAGATCATCAAAAGCCAACAGGGACACGTTATAGTCTTTCCGGCCGTGCAGTTTCCAAAAAAGCGAACTTCCGCAATTGCTGCAAAAACCGCGTTCGCCCCATTGCGAAGATCTGTAAAACGACAAGTCAACCTCGTCTTCAATGACAACACTCTCACCGCAGGGCAATGCGAAAAACGGGCCGGCCGACCAGCGCTGGCACATTTTGCAATGGCAGGCGGTCGCTTCCCGGCCAACCGGGACAGCCGAAAAACGCACCGAACCGCACATACACTGTGCCTTCAGCCGTTTGTCACCAATCACCGATTCCATTTCACTCATATCCAAAACCGCTCAACAAAGGTCTATTCTTTAGCTTTTTCATCACCAGGCAGAACGTAGTCCGTACTTTCCCAAGGTGACAGAAAATCAAAATTACGAAATTCCTGCTTCAACTGAACAGGTTCATAAACGACCCTTTTGACTTCGTCATCATAGCGAACTTCCACAAAGCCGGTTGTTGGAAAATCCTTGCGCAGCGGATGTCCCTCAAAACCGTAATCCGTCAGAATACGGCGCAAATCCGGATGCCCGGTGAAAAGGATGCCGTACATGTCGTAGGCTTCGCGTTCAAACCAATCGGCACCAGGATAAACGCTGGTGGCGGAAGGAATCGTTTCCTCTTCCCCGACTTCAACCTTTATTCGAATCCGGAAATTCTGACGCGGAGAAAGCAGATGATAAACGACGTCAAAGCGACGCACCCTCGCTGGCCAATCGACACCACAAATGTCCGTGATGTTGACGAAGCCGCACTGAATGTCATCGCGCAGGAATGTCAGCAGTGAAATGATGCTTTCAGGCGTCGAGATCAGCGTCAATTCACCGAAACTGATATCGGAAGAAACAATCGCATCGCCGCGCCGTTCACCCAGATAGGCGGCCAGATCGCTTAATACTTCACTCATCGTACAGCCTTTCCTAGCGCTCGATCGTTCCGGTACGCCGGATCTTCTTTTGCAGAAGAAGAACGCCATACAAAAGGGCTTCGGCCGTCGGCGGGCAACCCGGGACATAAATGTCCACCGGCACGACGCGGTCACAACCGCGCACAACCGAATAGGAATAATGATAGTATCCGCCACCATTGGCGCAGGAACCCATGGAAATCACGTAGCGTGGTTCCGGCATCTGGTCGTAGACCTTGCGCAATGCAGGCGCCATCTTGTTCGTCAGCGTTCCGGCCACGATCATGACATCCGACTGGCGCGGAGAAGCGCGTGGCGCAAACCCGAAGCGTTCGGCATCGTAACGCGGCATCGACATCTGCATCATCTCAACCGCGCAACAGGCCAGACCGAAGGTCATCCACATCAGCGATCCGGTGCGGGCCCAGTTGATCAGCTCATCGGTTGAGGTGACCAGAAAGCCCTTGTCGGCCAGTTCATTGTTGATTTCACCATAGAAGGGATCATTCGCACCAATCGGCTTGCCGGTTGACGGATCGATGATGCCTTTTGATTGGGGCGCGACCAGTGTCGAGGAATTGTCACCTACTCCCATTCCAGCGCTCCTTTTTTCCACTCATATGCAAAGCCAATCGTCAGGACGGTCAAAAAGACCATCATCGACCAGAATCCGAACCAACCAATATCCCCGAACGAGGCAGCCCATGGAAACAGGAATGCGACTTCCAGATCGAAAATAATAAACAGGATTGCAACGAGATAAAACCGGATGTCGAATTTCATCCTGGCATCATCGAACGCATTGAATCCGCATTCATAGGCTGACAGCTTTTCTGAATCAGGTGCCTTGAAGGCAATCAGGAACGGAGCCACCAGCAATGCGAGGCCGATAACCAGTGAAATACCCAGAAAAACCACTATGGGAAGATATGAACTTAGAAGTTCAGACATCTTGGTTTCCTTGCTTTTGCGTGACCAAATCGTTCAGGAATGGTTCTAAGGTGCGGGTTTACACAATACACCCGTCCAGTCAACGTAAATGGCCGCTTGAAAACATATAAATGCGACGAATGCCCTATCATGATGTTGCACAATGATTTTCACATCATACCAGCCTGCACGCCATTTGGCACAAGCCAGAGTGCAGACCCGGGAATGGCGGAGCACACAAGCAAATGAACCTGTTTGATCATGAAGTGATCCCAAAGCATTGTCAGCAGGCAAGAAGGATGGGATCTCACATTCTTGTCCACGGCCACCCTGCTGCGTTAAGGGCAGCACGCATGGCATATGAAATGCGACAGATCGAATTCGGCCAAATATTGTGAGACTTGCAATCTCGAATATCCGGCTGGACTGCCGGATATCATATAGAGATTGTCACAAATAAATGGCGCGAGTGACGGGACTCGAACCCGCGACCTCCGGCGTGACAGGCCGGCACTCTAACCAACTGAGCTACACCCGCGCATTGCCCTGCTTAACTGCAGAACGTGAGCGGTGAATTAAGCTGTTCACCCGGTAGTGTCAAGCGCTCATCGGACGCTTTTTTGACAATCGGACGACAAATTTTCATTTACCCTGCACGCACCCGCTTCATGCCAAAAACTTTGCAACAAAGGCGTCTTTTTTCTTGCACTTCGTTCGCGGAGCGCATACACGGTGCAAAGATTTTCCAAGGGCGGTTAGCTCAGCTGGTAGAGCGCCTCGTTTACACCGAGGATGTCGGGAGTTCGAGTCTCTCACCGCCCACCATCCCTCAGAAAACCAAATCACTGTATCGGATCGGCTCGCAGCCAATTCTTTAGTCCGTGTGCTTTCCCACGAGACCGATGGAATCACGCATCAGGTAACGCCAGATCATCAACACGGATGCGAACGCCAGACCCGTTGCCAGCCCCCACCAAACACCTGTAGCGCCAAACCCCATCGGGAAGGCGAATATATAGGCCAGCGTCATGCCGACAGCCCAATAGCTGAAGACGGCAAACAGCATGGGGATCTTTGTATCCTTCAAGCCCCTGAGAAGACCCGCGCCAATGACCTGCAACCCATCAACCAACTGAAATGTGGCTGCGACAGCCAGCAAGGGAATCGCATTGAGCATCACATTGCGGGCATCGGGATTGTTTTCGTCCAGAAACAGGCCAACCAGCGGTTCGGGAACCGCCCAGAACAATATGGCGGTGGCAAGGGTGACCAGAACGACCAGAACGATGGAGACTGTACCGGCCCGGCTAAGCCCCAACCAGTCGCCGCGACCAAAGGCATTGCCCACTCGAACCGTCGCTGCGCTGGAAAGGCCCAGTGGCAGCATAAAGGCAATACCGGCCAGTTGCAGCGCGATGCCGTGTGCAGCCAGTTCAATCGTGCCAATCCAGCCAATCATGATGGCCGCCCCAGCAAACAAGCCAACCTCGGCCAATATGGTGGCACCGATCGGCCAGCCAAGCCTGAGCAACTCACTCAAGGCCTGCCAGTCGGGCCTCCAGAAGCGCACCAGCAGCTCATAGCGACGCAACTGTTCCTTTGATACCGAATAGATGAGCAAGGCCACACAGGTCACGCTCGTCGTTCCCAGAGATGCAACGGCGGCGCCGACGATCCCCATGCGCGGCGCACCGAAATTTCCAAAAATGAACATATAATTCAAAAGGATATTCGCCAATGTTCCGGCCAGCGTAGCCCATAGAACCACCTGTGCCCGCTCCAGCGCGCTCAAATAGGAGCGGAAGACCATGATCAAAATGGCCGGCAACATGGCCCATTGTGCAACCCTGATATAGTCGCCAGCCAGGGCAGCGATGTCGGGATCCTGCCCTGCTGCCAAGAGGATGGATTCGGTCATCCAAAGTATCGGCATAACGGTGGCAGCATAAGCGAGTGCAAGCCACAGGCCCATGCGCACGGACCGACGGACACCGCGTACATCGCCGCTGCCATTGGCCTGTGCGGCCAACGGCATCACAGCGAGGGAAAAACCGGATCCGAAAATGAACAGCAGAAAAAACGCTTGGGTTGCCAGCACGCCGGCTGCCAGTTCCGTCGCGCCGAGCCAGCCTATCATGATCGTGTCGGTCACATTGATGGCGATCTGCGCCAGTTGCGCACCGATCAGGGGTATGCCCAATGACAATGTTGCCTTTGCATGTCCTGACCACGACAGAACCGGGCGGGCGCCCTGCCCTGAAGAGTCGCGCAAACTATTCATAATGCACCGCTAAGCTGGAGATGAATGTGTGTCTCACCCATAGTCTAAAGTTTAACGGTGAGCAAACCCGGTGCGCAGTTGGCTGGCACGCGAGCCTCGATAAGTCAATTGTAGTCTGTAATCGGAAAAGCCCGGCACGAGTGCCGGGCTTTGGAGGTATTCCACCGCATCATGGATGTGGAGGCTTAGCTGTTCACAGCGTCCTTGAGGCCTTTACCGGCCGAGAACTTGGGAACGTTACGGGCTGGAATATCGACTTCCGCGCCAGTACTCGGATTGCGTCCCTTAGAAGCGTTCCTGTGAGAAACGGTATAATTACCGAAACCCACCAGGCGAACATCACCACCACCCTTCAACTCGGATGTGATGGTTTCGAACACAGCTTCAACTGCGGAGCCGGCATCGGCCTTGCTTAGGCCAGCCTTCTCGGCAACGGCAGCAACCAGTTCGTTCTTGTTCATTTTCCAACCCTCTTTGTGTTATGAAACGACTCAGTACAAAGTCGAGAGGAAGTGTACGACTCATACCAGAAATCTCAATGATTCCTTGGCCACAAACGCTTGTTTTCCGGCCTTTTCCGCACTTTTTTGTCCCTCAGAACAAAAGAAACGGGCTTTCGCCCGTTTCAAATGCGTTTCCGACCCCGATTCAGCAAGAATCAGTGGGCAATGGATGCCGCTGAATCATCGCCTGTCGTGTCACTTGGCAAGGCATTTTTGCTTGCATCCCAAGTGATTGCGACGGGTACGCTGACCAGTGCATGCGGCAGTACTTCATTCATTTCCGACACAGGAATAATCTCAAGCTCGTTTTTGACATTATCCGGAATGTCGGCCAGGTCCTTGGCATTGTCCTGCGGAATCAAAACCGTCTTGATGCCACCCCTGAGGGCTGCCAGAAGTTTTTCCTTCAGACCGCCAATCGGTAGAATACGACCACGCAACGTAATCTCACCGGTCATGGCAACATCCTTGCGGACCTTGATGCCAGTCATGGTGGAAACAATGGCGGTCGCCATAGCAACACCAGCGGAGGGACCGTCCTTTGGCGTTGCGCCTTCCGGCACATGAACGTGAATATCGCGTTTGTCGAACATCGGTGGTTCAATTCCGAAATCCACTGCTCTTGAGCGCACATAGGATGCGGCCGCCGAAATGGATTCCTTCATGACATCGCGCAGATTGCCCGTCACTGTCATCTTGCCTTTACCCGGCATCATGACACCTTCGATTGTCAGCAATTCACCGCCAACCTCCGTCCACGCCAGGCCTGTAACAACACCAACCTGATCATCGTGTTCAGCTTCACCGTAGCGAAAGCGCGGTACACCGAGATAGTCTTCGATATTGTCCTCGGTGACGAGGACCGATTTCACGCCATCTTTGAGGATTGCGGTCACGGCCTTGCGCGCCAATGATGTCAGTTCACGTTCAAAACCGCGCACACCAGCCTCGCGCGTGTAACGCCGAGCGATCTCGCGCAATGCGCCATCACTCACCGAAAACTCCTTTTCCTGCAGCGCATGATTGCGCATGGCCTTTGGCATAAGGTGGCGTCGGGCAATTTCGATTTTCTCATCTTCCGTATAGCCGGCGATGCGAATGATCTCCATCCGATCCATCAATGGGCCTGGAATGTTCAGCGTATTGGCCGTTGTGATGAACATGACACCGGACAGGTCATATTCGACTTCCAGGTAGTGATCCATGAAAGTCGAATTCTGTTCCGGATCAAGCACCTCGAGCAAAGCCGACGACGGGTCGCCACGGAAATCCATTCCCATCTTGTCTATCTCGTCGAAGAGGAACAGGGGATTGGCTTTCTTGGCCTTTTTCATCGACTGGATGATCTTGCCGGGCATGGAACCAATATAGGTACGACGGTGACCACGAATCTCGGCCTCATCGCGAACCCCACCAAGAGCCATGCGCACATATTCGCGCCCGGTTGCCTTGGCAATCGACTTTGCAAGCGATGTCTTGCCGACGCCGGGAGGTCCGACGAGACACAGGATCGGGCCCTTGATCTTGTTGGAACGGGCCTGGACGGCCAGATATTCCAAAATCCGCTCCTTGACCTTCTCGAGGCCGAAATGATCCTCTTCGAGAATGGCATCGGCCTTGTTGAGATCGATCTTGATGCGGGATTTTTTGCCCCAGGGAATGCTCAAGAGCCAATCAAGATAATTGCGCACGACGGTGGCTTCCGCCGACATCGGGCTCATCTGCTTGAGCTTCTTGAATTCAGCCTCGGCCTTTTCACGGGCTTCCTTGGAGAATTTCGTTTTCGTGATGCGCTCTTCCAGCTCACTCATTTCGTCACGGCCTTCCTCACCGTCACCGAGTTCCTTCTGGATCGCCTTCATCTGTTCGTTCAGGTAATATTCGCGTTGGGTTTTTTCCATCTGCCGTTTGACACGCGAGCGGATACGCTTTTCCACCTGCAGGACGGAAATTTCACCTTCCATGAACCCAAGAGCCCGTTCCAGCCGTTCCTTGACACTGACAGTCGCCAGCATCTCCTGCTTTTCGGGAATCTTGATCGAAAGATGCGAGGCAACCGTATCGGCCAGTTTTGAATAATCATCAATCTGGCTGGCAGCGCCAACAACCTCTGGAGAAATCTTCTTGTTCAGTTTGACATAGTTCTCGAACTCGGAGACGACCGAACGCGACAAGGCTTCGATTTCGATCGGGTCTTCTTCGGGCTCCGGCAATACGTCAGCGGTGGCCGCAAAAAACGCTTCGCTCTCTGCGAACCCGGTGATTTTGGCACGCGCTTTTCCCTCGACCAGAACCTTGACGGTTCCATCAGGAAGCTTCAGCAACTGCAGAACATTGGCAATCGTACCGACATCATAAATATCATCGGTAAGCGGCTCGTCGTCGCCAGCATTGATCTGGGTGGCCAGGAGAATCTGCTTGTCAGCGCCCATAACTTCTTCAAGCGCACGAATTGATTTCTCGCGGCCCACAAACAAAGGCACGATCATGTGTGGGAATACGACAATATCACGGAGCGGCAGCACCGGGTAGGCAGCTGCATCATCCTGTCGAGTGGTCATTTCATTCATTTTGTTTCCTTTCGACCGTCGATCATCATCTCGGGGAGGTCAGATCGGGCATCCACTTCACTTGGCCATTAAGTGGAGTGTTTTATCTGTCGTTTCAAGCCCACGGGCATTTGTGGATGATGGCATGGCAAAGGCATGCCTGCGAATCTTGACATGTTTCCTTCAATATCAGCTTTCTGCGTCCGGAGCATGCTGTAAAACCGCGCGAATCAACAATTTTCTGCATGTTTCAGTGGGGTCGCACAAGCGGTGTACAGCCGTTCGAAACCCAAACGCCGTTGAATTGTCAGCCATATACAATATGCCCGACGGCGGATGATTTGAACTGGAGGGGTGGATCACATTCCAGTCAGCGAATGCTCCCCATTGACCGCCATCCTTTAACCAAAGCCGATGGCCAATGGCAGTGCTCCAAAACTGAACAACCCGCCACGAAGGGCGGGTTGTTCATCAGCCGATTTCGGCACAATTTTTAATCCGGTAACGCCAAACCGCGTCAGGCAGAGGCATTGCCCTTTTCTTCTTCACGCTCTGAATAGATGTAAAGCGGACGGGCCGATCCAGAAACGACCTCATCCGAGATCACGACTTCCTGAACGCCTTCAAGGGATGGCAATTCAAACATGGTATCCAACAAAATCTTCTCCATGATGGAGCGCAATCCGCGGGCGCCGGTTTTCCTGACAATCGCCTTTTTGGCAATGCCGCGCAATGCATCTTCATGGAAGGTCAACTCAACATCTTCCATCTCAAACAGCCGCTGGTACTGTTTGATCAGCGCATTTTTTGGCTTCGACAGAATTTCAACAAGCGATTCCTCATCGAGATCTTCGAGCGTGGCAATCACCGGCAAACGACCAATGAACTCCGGAATAAGACCGAATTTCACCATGTCTTCCGGTTCGAGGTCACGCAGAACATCACCGATGCGGCGATCATCCTGAGACTTCACATTGGCAGCAAAACCGATGGATGTCGTGCCACCTCGCGCTGAGATGATCTTGTCGAGACCGGAAAATGCACCGCCGCAGATAAACAGGATATTGGTGGTATCGACCTGCAGGAATTCCTGCTGCGGATGTTTGCGCCCACCTTGCGGCGGAACGGAAGCAACCGTGCCTTCCATGATCTTCAACAAAGCCTGCTGCACGCCCTCGCCCGATACGTCCCGGGTAATCGAAGGATTGTCTGACTTGCGCGAAATCTTGTCGACTTCGTCAATATAGACAATGCCGCGTTGCGCACGCTCCACATTATAGTCAGCAGACTGCAGAAGCTTCAGGATGATGTTTTCAACATCCTCACCGACGTAACCGGCCTCGGTCAGCGTCGTCGCATCAGCCATCGTGAAGGGCACGTCAATGATGCGGGCCAAAGTCTGGGCAAGGTAGGTCTTGCCACAGCCAGTCGGTCCGACCAGCATGATGTTGGACTTCGCCAGCTCGATGTCATTGCTCTTGCTCGAATGGGCAAGACGTTTGTAGTGATTGTGAACGGCGACCGAAAGCACGCGCTTTGCCTGGCTCTGTCCAATGACATACTCATCCAGCGTCGTAATGATTTCCTGTGGGGTCGGTACACCGTCACTCGACTTCACCATGGAGGATTTGTTTTCCTCGCGGATGATGTCCATGCACAACTCGACGCATTCATCACAGATGAAGACCGTCGGTCCTGCGATCAGCTTACGGACCTCATGTTGGCTCTTGCCGCAAAACGAACAATAGAGCGTATTCTTCGAGTCTCCGCCGCTGCCACCGCTGACCTTGCTCATACTTCATTCCTTCCAGCGACCTGATTCCGGTCAGGCCAATCATTTTCATATGACATATTTTTCTCGACTGACATAAATTCCTGACAATCCGAATACAATATGACCATAACCTTAAACAAACACCTATGCGACAATATAACGGCCACCAGAAACAAAGCTATGCGCTTTGTCTTGAATATACCCTTAACGCCGTGAATTAACGCTCCTGGTGGTCACTTCCACTACCAAAAGCGTCAATATGTTGCCGTTTTACCGCACAAATGCCTCGATTGTCAGGATGCGATCACGTTTTGATTTCTGCTTCCATGGCTTCTCTAGACGAAATCACCCGGTCAACGATACCAAAATCCTTCGCTTCTTCGGCAGTCAGGAAGTGATCGCGATCCAATGTGTTCTCAATGGTCTCGTAATCCTGACCTGTATGCGTGACGTAAATTTCGTTCAACCGGCGCTTCATCTTGATGATATCCTGAGCATGGCGTTCAATATCCGAAGCCTGGCCCTGAAAACCACCTGATGGCTGATGCACCATGATCCGCGAGTTTGGTGTAACGAAACGCATATCCTTGTGGCCGGCACATAAAAGCAGCGATCCCATGGATGCCGCCTGCCCCATGCACAATGTGGAAACAGCCGGTTTGACAAATTGCATCGTGTCATAAATGGCCATTCCGGCGGTAACGACACCACCGGGAGAATTGATATAGATCGAGATTTCCTTCTTCGGGTTGTCGGCTTCCAGAAAGAGAAGCTGCGCGCACACCAGCATCGCCATATTGTCCTCGACCGGACCGGTGATGAAAATAATGCGCTCCTTGAGGAGTCTTGAGAAAATGTCATAGGCCCGCTCGCCGCGATTGGTTTGTTCAACAACCATCGGAACAAGTGACAGGGCAGTATCGACTGGATTAGACATGGGTTGGCCTTTTCAAGCTGTTCCCGAAACAAGCGAATCGGGGAATCGGTAGGAAACTATTACCCCATACATAGGATGTGATGGCGCCCCGGTTCAAGACGTGTTGACACAGGGGCAATTGCAGATGCACCAAAGCTGTCGTGATGGTTAAGATCGGATGGTAGTATGATGACGACCAATCGTTCCCTCTCGCCCTCTGCGGGATGGCACATTAACGTCCCAAACAAAGCATCAATGAGGCATATAGCGTTCTTATGAAACTCGACAAGCAAGCAAGAACATTGGACCTTGATCCCCGGGATCCTGATTTCTTCAATGATCCCTATCGATACTACGCAGTGATCCGGTCAGAATGTCCCGCCTTTTACTGGAATAATTACAACCAATGGTGTTTTTCGTCCTTTGGTGATGTCAACGCTTTGCTGCGCGACAAGCGGTTTGGCCGACAAATTCTCCATGTCGCCACACGCGCGGAACTGGGACTGCCCGACCCCAAGCCACACCTTACGCATTTCGACGCCGTGGAGGCCCATTCCTTGCTCGAACTGGAGCCGCCAGCACACACGCGCTTGCGCACCTTGGTCAACAGGGCCTTTGTTTCGCGCCAGGTGGAGAAACTGCGACCCGAGATCGCGCAGATGACCCACGATCTGATCGACCAATTTGCCTCACAGGGACATGTCGAACTGATCCGTCAATTTGCCGAACCCATACCGGTCTCCGTGATTGCCAGGATGCTTGGCGTTCCGCTCGAACTCACGGGCAACCTGCTCGACTGGTCCCACCGTATGGTTCGCATGTATGAACATGCCCCGACAAAAGCCACCGAACTGGCTGCCGACGAAGCCGCACAGCAATTTTCCGACTGCCTGAGAAAACTGGTTGCCGAACGCCGGCAAGCGCCAAAGGATGACCTGTTGAGTCATATGATCGCAACCGAGCGCAAAGGCGAGCGGCTCAGCGATGATGAACTGGTATCGACCAGCGTGCTGTTGCTCAATGCCGGACACGAGGCAACGGTTCATCAGACAGGAAACGCGGTCAAGGCCATTTTGGAGAACGGCCTGAACCCGTCGGAACTCTTTGCGGATGCGACTTCCAGCGAAGCGACCGTTGAAGAATCTCTGCGATACGATGCGCCATTGCACATGTTTACCCGTTACGCGCTGCAGGATGTGCAACTGGATAAACATATCACCATTAAAAAGGGTGAGCAGATCGGGCTCATGCTCGGCGCCGCCAATCGCGACCCTTCACAATTTGCTGACCCGTCTTCCTTCAAGTTCAACCGGACAGACCAGGCCAATGTCAGTTTCGGGGCCGGCATTCATTTTTGCCTGGGCGCGCCGCTGGCCAGGCTTGAAATGCAGGTCTCCCTGCCGATTTTGTTTGAACGACTGCCCGGCATGGCCCTCCAGGGCAAGCCCTGCTACCGCGATGCCTTCCATTTTCACGGACTGGAAAGCCTGAATCTGAACTGGTAGCAAAACAAAGGCCCGGCGGCTTATCAATGCCGTCGGGCCCTATGCTTCACAATGATGAATGGCTATGCCAAACCCGGCTAAGTTAAACCTTGTCGAGCGCCTGCTGCAGATCACCAATAATATCTGAGACATCTTCGATACCGATCGAAAGACGCACCACATCTGGCCCTGCCCCGGCAGCAATCTGCTGTTCAGGAGACAATTGCCGATGCGTTGTCGATGCCGGATGGATAACAAGCGAGCGCGTGTCACCGATATTGGCGAGATGCGAGAACAGTTCCAGCCCTTCAACAAATTTCACACCGGCGTCAAAGCCACCCTTCAGGCCGAAGGTAAAGACAGCACCCGCGCCTTTTGGCGAATAGGTTTTCATCAACTGGTGATTGTCATCGCCTGGAAGGCCCGAGTAGGAAACCCAGTCAACCTTCGCATGGTCCTTCAACCAGGTCGCAACTTCCAGCGCATTGTCACAATGACGCTGCATGCGCAACGGCAGTGTTTCCACACCAGTCAGCAGCAGGAAAGCATTGAATGGTGCAATCGCCGGCCCCAGATCCCGCAATCCCAGCACGCGACAGGCAATGGCGAAAGCAAAATTCCCAAAGGTCTCATGCAAGACAATCCCGCCGTATTCGGGACGCGGTTCCGACAACATCGGGTAATTGCCCGATTCGGACCAGTTGAACGTGCCACCATCAATCATGATGCCGCCCATGGAATTGCCATGTCCGCCAATGAATTTGGTCATCGAATGAATGACAATGTCGGCGCCGTGTTCAATCGGGCGCAGCAGATAGGGACTGGCCATCGTATTATCGACGATCAGTGGCAGACCGTGTTTGTGGGCCACTTCAGCAATCGCGGCAATATCGACAAATGTTCCGCCGGGATTGGCCAGACTTTCAATGAAAATGCCACGGGTCTTGTCATCAATCTGAGTTTCGATCGACGCGATATCGGCTGGATCCGACCAGCGAACATGCCAGTCGAAATTCTTGAACGCGTGCCCAAACTGATTGATCGATCCACCATAGAGCTTGTTGGCGGCAATGAAATTGCACCCGGGCTGCATGATGGAATGAAACACCAGCAATTGTGCTGCATGGCCCGAGGCCGTTGCCAGAGCCGCAGTGCCTCCCTCCAGAGCTGCAATGCGCTCTTCGAGAACAGCCTGGGTCGGATTGCCGATCCGCGTGTAGATATTGCCGAATGCCTTGAGGCCAAAGAGCGCTGCCGCATGGTCAGTATCTTCGAACACGTAGCTGCTTGTCTGATAGATCGGGGTCGCACGCGCCCCGGTGGTCGGGTCCGGCTGCGCACCCGCGTGAATGGCCAATGTGCTGAAACCCGGTTCATTGTTCGACATCAAAATACCCCCTGGACAATCAAAATGAGAATACTCTTATCCCGTAGTCCCGGGCGCAGGTCAAAGGAGATTTTTTTCAAATAAGCGTCGTTGGACGAAAAACGACACCAAAACTTCCTTCAAATGGCTGGAAAATAGGAGTTTGAGTTTCCTGCAGGACAATTACCCGGGAATTCCTACTGTCTCAAGACGTCTTGAAACATGCGGGCTACTTTGATTGCGGTCGTATTCCCAACGCCTGAAATCCGCGTTGTGCCACGGGCTTTCTCGAAGAGATAATCCTGCTGTTGACGCCGCTCCAGCGGATCTCGCCGGAAAGACGCCCGTATTCGATCTTAGGGCAGCGATTCATAACCACCTTCAGACCCGCATCCTCTGCCCTTTGTCCAGCTTCGGCATGAAACACGGTCAGTTGCGCCCAGAGCACATCCGGCCTGTCTTTCAGCGCCAGTATCTCGTCAACAATTCCCGGCAAAGCATCGGATCCGCGAAACACATCGACCATGTCGATGTGCCATGGAATATCGGCAAGCGAAGCATAGGTCATCTGCCCCTGTATTTCCTTGCCCGCATGTCCGGGATTGACCGGCGCGACTTTGAAACCCTTCGCGATCAGGTATTTCATCACGATATTGCTGGGACGCACGTCTTTTGGCGAGGCGCCGATCATTGCAATCGTTTTGACAGACCGCAAAATGCCGGCGATGAAATTGTCTGAATAGGAATCTTGATGCATGGGTATCTCTTGAATTTTGCTGTTACCGCTCCACCTGTAATTCATGTGCTGTCAAGATGGAACAGGCCAGACGAATGTGTCGCATCATCCATGCGAAACAGATTTGTTGATCAAATAAGTTGGGAAGCCCCTGGGTTTCTTTGGTTTGCACCAAACCGTGACTGCATTCACCTCAACTTCGGGCTGTCAATCATGGCGCCTGACTTTTGGAGAAACCGCATCATGTCCAGGATTTTTCTGCTGTTGAGCCTGATCATCATCAGCGCACCTGCTAATGCCATCAACCGATATGACACAACGGGGATGAGCTGTAATCGCATTCAGTCTGTTCTGGAGAGTGAACACTCCGCAATATTGCGTTACCCCTCCAGTCGGAATCCCTCTCTTACCCTCTATGACCGCTACGTCTCCACAAGCCAATATTGCGGACCTGGCAGCCGGGCATCGATAACCACGGTCCCATCCAGCGACAGCAAGATGTGCCGCGTGCATATATGCAGCAAGATTACCGGAGGCGATGGCGGGCGCTGATGCGTTGCTGCCAGCAGGGTTATTTGTTGCACATTGGAAGTGTTTCCTAACGATCTCACCACTCAGTTGCTCACCCGCGCAATTGTACAGCAGAGTCTTCGTATCGCCCATGCGCTGAACACCATCGGATGATCTTTCTCTTCATCTGTGCCGTTCAGGTCATGGTCAAAAGCCCATCGACTTCCTCGCGGACAGAGCGGACCTGAATAACGGTGTCTCCATTATCGAGTTCAGCTACTCCACAATGGCAAATCTGTCTTTCAGTCCGTCAATCGGCCTGTTTCACATGGTTTGGCGAAAACACCATCACACCGCCGACCGCTATGAGGAACGAAACGCCCGACAGCACCGTACGTGTCTGGTTCCAGAATTGCCATCTGGGTGAATAATCATCCCAAATTCGACGTGCGGCATCGATGTCACTGGGCACTTCAATGGCCGCCAGCGCCTCGTTCATGGGGACATTGACGACCATGGTCAAAACAAGACCGAAGCAAAGATATAGGCCGCCGCTGAGCGCAAAGCACGCGGCACTTTTGCGATAGTGTTGCCGCCAAAGCACCCATGCTGTGACACCAAGAAAGACTGGCGTTGCAAAGAAAGCGGGTGCGAAGACGGCATTTCTGACGGATCCATTCATCGCCTGCATCGCCTGAATGGCTATGCGTGGATCGATACTGTCCAGACCCCACATTGTTGAACAGACCCAAGCATAGAAGAACCCGAAAATTGCTCCGCTGAGCAACAAAGAAATTAGCACAAGCGTTCTTGTCATAAAATTTTTCATCGCATTTCCTATCCGTACACATAATTACGCCTTGGTTGCATCCGTAACGTCGTGTACGGTAAATGGCAAGTGCAATTCGGGAAAATGTATGGACGCCACAAAAAAACAGTCACGCCATGAATCCATCGTCAGTGCGGCCTATCGGCTGCTGGCGGCGAAAGGCTATGACGGGACCTCGATGCTCAGTATCGCCAAAGCAGCTCAGGCTTCAAACGAGACACTCTATCGATGGTACGGCGACAAACGGGGGCTGTTTGAGCGGATGGTGGAGGACAACGCAGCACTGATGAAGCACCTGCTGGAGACCTCGATTGAGAAGCAGGACGACCCCCGCAAAACGCTTGAACAGTTTTCGGTTGTTTTCCTTGAAACGCTTCTGGATGAGCGGGCGATCCTTCTCAACAGGGTCGCGGCAACGGACCCGACCGGCGAACTTGGTCGGACCATTTCTGCCAAGGGGCGCGATGTTATTGAACCGCTTATCGGCAAATTGATGACGGCGATCAAACCGCGCCAGCAAGTCCAGGAGCGCGAAATGATCCGCTGGTTCGTCAGCTTGCTGGTTGGTGACCTTCAAATAAAAAGAGTGATTGGCGTCCAACCTGTTTTGAACAGGCAAGAGATTGTGGATCGATGCCAGACCGGTCTGGCAGCGTTCTACAGGCTGGTGGGTGTGGAATGATCTCAGATTGCAACATCATCGCAATTGAGAAGCCTTCGATCTGCTGGTAGGCGGTTTGTCTTTGATGGGAACCGCTTGATAGCGGTACGCGGTCCTGAAAAGCCACAGGGCGCAGCGATGGAAGATGCAAATCGCCCTGGCCCTCAATAGTGCACTGTTTCTCCAAAGGCTCACCGATCGGCGATTGTCAGGCGCTCAAGCATTCTGTCCAATCTCTTGTCCCAACTGCGCTCGGCAATCCGCGGATCCTCGAGAGGAATGGGAGGCGGCCTGCTTTCAACTGTCGCTTCAATAGCAGACAACCAGGAATCCCTGCCATCGACCTGGCTGATCACGTCACCCATATCTGCAAGTGCGGATATGGACGTGGAGATGACAGGTTTGCCTGCGGCCAGATATTCGTAAAGTTTCAGCGGAAAGACGCTGGACATGTAACCGCTTGTCAGGTTTGGCATGACAGCGATGTCGATGCCACGCAGGTAATCCGGCAAGCGTTCATAGGTACGATAACCGAGAAAATGCACGTTTGGCAGAGAGCCCAGCCGCGCAACAACTGCGCTGTTTTGACGTTCTGGTTCATCGCCGATGAAGACCCAATTCCAATCCGGGCGGGATTTTGCGCATTGTTCGATCAACGCAAAATCCAGTTTGTATTCAGAGAGCACACCGGTATAGCCAAGCTTCAAACCCTCGATTGCAGCCAGTTCAGGCGGAATATCACCTGCTTGGCGGGCCCTCGAAAAATGCTCGAGATCCGCAACATTGCGCTCATAGATGCTTCGCTTCCCAACGATCGCTGCACAATGCTCCTGCAGACGCGGACTGGTTGTAAAAACCATGTCCGCATGTCGTAACAAATTCAACTCCGCCTTACGAAAGGTTGCTGAATCCACACCCGGAATGGAAGCCAGATCATCGACGCAATGATAGACAAGCGAATGCACGTCAAGATCGCGCACCGCATCGTCAAAATAAGGGTGATAGGTCCATATGATCGTTGGCTTCTGCCCTCCGCGCTTCAGCCATTTGCGAATTGTGGAGCGAAGCAGCCAACCGTTGAATGCCAGGACAATCCTGCTTTTGTGGCCCATGGGAATCGTCAAGGGCGCATGGACCCACAAGGTCTCGCGCATTTTCCTGGGCGAAAACCATGCCCTCTTCAACCGGCTGAAAATCCGCGACAGGTCACGCGAATTGATTTTGGGAGGTCTTATGCCGGGCGATTCGATATAGAGAACCCGGTGCCCACGCATGGCCAGTCGTTCTGCAATGTGCTGTTTGTTTGTCCAGTAAGGCGCCGCCCAGTCGGCGGTAGAAAACATGATGAACGTATTAAGGGCGCCGCTGTCAGTCACAACATTTGCTCCCTCACCGCAGGATCGGTCGCAATGCCGATGCAGCAGGGCTTTGCGCATGTTTGCAGCCAGGCCTTATGAAAGAGGCTCAACAATTCTTCGGTCGGCGAAAGGATCACCATTGCGTGGCGCATACTGTCCTCAACCATCGACAAACTCCGATAGACTTACCGCTGTTCCGCGCCACCGAACTGCGAAGGAAAGATCGCCAAGGGACGTGGTGGCATCGCCAGCTGCGAGTTCAAAACCGCTGAATGTCTGCCGCAGGGTCAGGCGCATCTTGGCGGCAATCCAGTCCAGCACATCATCCTCATTGAGCCAGAGCGTCGCCCGGTCACCCATTTCTTGTTCAAAAAAATCCATGAATTCAATATGATGCGACAGGCGATGTTCTTCCGATCCCCACCCGTAATCATAGCGCAGTGAAAAAGGATGATCAAGGTAACCGAATATGCTGCCGGCACGCCGGGCTGAGACAAATGCCTGCTTGTTGATCGCAAGCGGATCACCATCAGCGAGAATACAATCACCATGCAGCATGCATTGCTGGCTGTGACTGACCACATCGTTAGAGGAGTCTGGCACGACACCACCTTTTGCCAGCAGCATTTCGGGGTCGTTGGCAATAATGCCACCAATGAAGCCGCTCAAGCCTGCGCGCCCAAGGGCATTGGGCACATAGGCGGGGTTTTGATGGAATGGCGAGACAGCATGGCGCACTTTCAAACCGGGAATGCGCGCTTCCAGCCAGTCCGACGAGAGACGCGCTTCTGCGTAACAGGCTTCATCCGAACCACCCCAGCGCGGTGCATGGGATACGGAATGCGACAGCACAGAACCACCCGCTGCAATCACGTCTTTCAGAAGAGAAATGTGGTGGTCCCCGTCATCCTGATCGGTCTTGACAGCAAGCGAAAACGGCAGACCCCGGTCGCGATAGAGTTCGAACAGCGGCCTTGCCGATGCAATGTCTTCATCGCAATCGAGACGCATGGTGATCGCCGCATCATACCCATGGGGAATCTCGCAAATCACCGGCACGCATGGTCTGTCATGAGGGCGCCAATCGGCCAGAAATGTCTCGATAACAGCCCATTCTGCACTATCGACCGGTCCCACCGCACGATTCCACCAAAGCAAGGACGCAGAGTCATTCTCCAGCAGCGTTACAAAAGGCAGATTTTCCACCACGCCAGGTACACGCGCCGAGGCAAGTATGGTTGCATCCGTCCTCTGACACGCCATCGCCATCGACCAGGGACCGCCATCGCTCGTTATGCGGCCATAACCCAGATTGTTCCATTCATCAGCAAAATCGTATCGCAGGAAAGGTCGCATGGTGAAGGGTGACGCTGCCGCCAGTGCATGCTGTTTCCACTGCACCATGGCTGCCGATTGCGCCGTCGAATGGACCGGCGCCGGAGCACAGGTGCTGGCCTGTGCCCACTCTTTGCCCAGCGGTTCCGGTGCGCTTAAGCCGCACAACGCCGTGATCTCCACCGGCAACGCACCCAACAGCAGAATCTTGGCATGCATCCGCCGGGCCTTGGCCACCAGAGGTGCCTGGCTGCTGCTCGGCGAGATGAAAACATAAACACCACCATTGCAGATCAAAGCCGGGTCATCATCCGAAGCGATCGTCACGAGACCTTTGGTGACTGAACGACGCAAGGCCAACGCCACAATCTGTGTCGCAGAATCGTTCCTGGTTCCTTCGAAAAGAATAATCAAAGGCTGGACACCTGTTCGGGCACAACATGCCTGAATTTCTGCCGTGCACCTACCCGGATCAATGCGTCAAGCGCGATGAACTCGACATCGACAGCCTCGGCCCACCACGAAGCAATACGTTCCTTGATGGCAGTGGTGTCGGCACCGTCTTCGGGTACCAACCGGAAGACCGGCTTGTCATTTCTCATCTGGATCTGGAATTCACGAATGCCACCAACACGATCAAGAACGTCCTGAATATAGTGGGTGGGCAACGGCTTGCCTGCCAGCATGACGACATCATGAACCCGGCCGATCATTCGAGGGATGGCCAGGCCATTGGCTCCATTCGACAAGACCACATTGTCACCTGTGCGATAACGCAGCAATGGCATCAAGCGATTGAAGAGCGGCGTAATAACCAGTTCACAGCTGCCTGCCCCATCCGGAACATTGTCCAATCCAACCTCTGCATCCGGTCGTAATTCCGGCCAGGCAAAAAAATCGTGGAAAGACATGTCGGTATTGTCGGGATCAAGCTGATAGGCAACAACACCTGCTTCTGCCAGACCATATCGATTGATTACCCGACATTTCAGCACACGTTCGATCCTGGCACGCTGGGTTGTTTCCAACAGCTCTCCTGACGATTCAAACACGGCAAATCCCTTGTCGCGGCCCCGTGTTGCCTCCACATGGGCGGCCAACTGATCAACTGTGGACGGGTGCGCATGCACCAGATGTGGGCGGATTGACTTCATTTTTCGCCAGATCCGCTCGAGCTCCTGGCTCGAAAAATTCTCGAAAAAGATATTGTCGCGATTCATCGCAAAACATTTAACCTGCTCTCGCAGGCGATCGCGCCAGGGGAAGACCTCAGGAAAACTGGAGGCAAAATGAAGTTCACTGCGCCAATGGGTATTGCCGATGCGGCGGCGGCTTTCCCGGGTAACGGCAGACGACCAGTCTGCTGCCGCCTGATCATAGTGGATTTCGGCCGATGGTCCGGTTGATCCACCTGTGCGGGCAATGTGGATCCGCTCATCCCCGCGGTTGTCGCTCAACAGTCGATCGCCCTGTTCACGGATGATATCCTTGGTCAGATAGGGCAGATCTTCCAGATACCGGGTATCCCCATCGATTTTATCCGGGTCAAAACCAATGGAAGAAAAGAGGTCACGGTAGTAAGGCACAGTTGCACCTGCGAAACGTACGGCCTGGGCAAGGCGTGCGGCGGCCCGCGCGCGGCGCTCGGCAACAGGCCGGTCTATTTCCTTGCGCACCCATTTCGTTTTGCTGCGGATATCGCGTGCTTCGTAGCGTTCCGTCAAGGGATAGACAATGACAGTTGCCATTGCTCCACGAGCAGCGTTTCGAAGGACACTGAATATCATTTAGAGCCAATCTCTGGAGTCATTGCCTGGGTGTCCTATCGGCATTCAAACGGGACTGTCAACGCGTCCTGGTCAGCATCTTGTAAAGATCCTGCAACGGTTCGACGGCCTTGTCCCACGTAAATTGCGAGACTACACGGCGTTTCAGATTTTCCGTTGCTGGCGCAATGGACGACGCAACAAGCGCCGCAGCAATTTCATCCACATCGCTGCCGTTGACATAATACGCATCCTCACCGAAATACTCGTGTGTCGAGCCCTCACCCGTCACAACAAGACGCGCCCCCGCAGCGGCAGCCTCCAGAGCCGCGAGTCCGGGGGTTTCAAGCGTTGAAGGCAGACAAAAGACCTCACAGGCAGCATAGGCAGACCGCAGCATCGGGCTCTCGTGCGCTATGGCTCCCAGATAACGCACATGGTCCCCAGCAGCGGCAAGACATTGGCCAGCATAAACACCGTTGCGAACATGCCCCAGAAAAACCAACGATTTTCCTGCCTGCTTCGCCGCATGGATCAGCGCCAATTGGTTCTTGCGTGGCTCGACATTGCCCACATGCAACGCGAACGGACCCTCTATGCCGAAGGCAGCGCGGAACATCTCGGGTTCGACCGGTACGGCGAACCAGGGATCACAGGCGTTGCGCACCGTATGAAACCGTTCGCGCGGCAGGTCCAACACGGAGGCGAGTTGATCGCTTTCAATGTCACCATTGGTGACAATTGCATCCGCCAGCGAAAGCTGCGCAGTGATTTCTTCAACTGGATACAAATGTTTTGTTTCTTCGGTCAGCCAGAGGCTGGCGGAAATGACGAGCGGAATACCTCGCGACTTTACATATCTGCAAAAGTGGCCAGAGCCGCCCATGCAGGAGAAAAAATGCACGACATCCGCCTTGCCAAGATCACCGAGCCAGGAATCGTGGCGCTTGATATCCAGTCCTGCCTGCAGCAGATATTCTTCATATTTCAGCATTTGAATTTCACCACCACCCGGCGTTTCAAATGCCCATGGATAGGTCGCATAGACGACACGCATCATGCAGCTCCCAGATCATTGATTGCCTGCAGCAGCAAGTCACCATTGGCCAGCAACCGCAATTGACCGAAACGCTCCTGACGCAGCCTCGCATGGGCTGCATGGTCGCCATGGTTGAGGAACCGCTCGATCATCAAGGCCGCCTTGCGCCTATCGTCATCAGGCAGAGGCAAAGCCGCCTGCCCCAGAAGTTCCAGCACCGCAGGTAAAGGTGGGGTGAACATCGGCTTGTCGAAAGCCAGCGCATCGAGTGCCGGAATGCAAAATCCCTCATGTTTGGAATGCGTGATACAGGCTGTAGAACGCTGGTAAAGCGCCTTCAAAAGGCCATCGCTGATCCCATGATAAAAGGAAAACGGGACCCCGAATGTCTCCTCGGTTTGCCGGACCCTTTGTGTGAGCGTTTCAAAATAGGCGCCATCAGGCGGACCACCAACGATGTCGACGGCAATGTCAGGCATATTCGCTGACAGATCGTCGAGAACCTCCAGCAATTCCAGAATACCCTTGTTTGCCACCAGACGACCCACGTAAAGAAAATGCCGGCGTTCGGGCGATGCCGGCAGATTACACGCCTTGACCTGCTTCCAGCGATCAGCATGGATCAAAGGGGGACAGACAACGACCCTGCCCTGCCAACGCGCACGTTCAACCGGATCAAAGCCCTCTAGCAGACAATCGGCTGTTGCGCGTGAATTAGCCAGGATACCATCGAAGGCGGCCAGTAGCCGACGCTGCTCAAGGCCCCTGCGGCAATTCTCGGCAGTGCGTCCATCGGTCTCGGAGAGGAATTGCGGTGGCGTGATATTGTGAAAATAGACAAGTTTGCGATTGGGCAGCGCAATGATGTCCTCAAGCATTGGATCGTGAATGGAGTGGTTGAAGAAAACCAGATCATCCGGTTGAATCGATTCGCCAAAATACTTCCGGTTCTCAATGCTGCACGGTGCGCAATTTTCACCAAAATTCTCCGCCCATAACCGCACAACATAGCCAGCGCTTTGAGCCAACAATGCCGATTGGCACGCGAAATTTCCGACTGCGTCATGGCGAACAATGTCGCGGGCGTGAATATGGATCGTCGTCACGACAGACCCTGCGATGTTATTGCCGAATCATGCACTGCGGCTTCCAGAGGTTCTTCAACTTTGGGCTTGGCAACGACAGGTTCGTCGGAAATGATTCGCCCCTCATCCAGACACACGATCCTGGTGCAAACCCGTTCCAGCATATTGATGTTGTGGGAGGCAATCACCAGGATTTTGGTCCGTGACACCAGATCCTCCATGCGCTGCTCGGCTTTTTTGCTGAACGTTTTGTCAACGACGCTCAGCCACTCGTCGAGCAGCAGAATCTCCGGTGAAAAAGCCGTGGATACGGAGAACAATACCCGCATCAACATACCAGATGAGAAGGTTCTCAACGGCAATCTTCGCATCTTGTCCTTGAGTTCGGTGAAATCCCAGATGGAATCGACCACATCCGCAGTCGGTTTGATACCATCGACCCGCAGCAGCAACCGGATATTGTCCTCGGCAGAAATCTCCTTGTTTGCGCCTATGGCCAGGCCGAGCAAGGGCGTAATGTGGCCGGTCGAATTGATATGACCGCCCGATATCGGAAAAATGCCTGCAATCGTGCGCAACAGGGTCGTTTTGCCTGACCCGTTAGGGCCGTAAAGACCGACCCGTTCCCCGGCTTTGATCTCCAGATCGATGCCATGAAGTGCCCGGATGACTGACGCTTTTTCTCGTTGCCCGCCAACGACCGTCAGCAATCGTCGCTTCAATGACTTGTCGTTCAGGTCGAAAACCGGATAGTCCAGAGTGACATTTTCAAGCGAAATGGAAGCCATTGCTCAGATCCAGAAAGGTGCATTGCGAAGTTGCGTCAGAGCGTACCATGCCAGGGATGCAAGCACTGCAAGAAACATCAGCGAAATGGCAAAGCTGCCCCAGGGCATGACTCCATTGAGCATCGGATCGCGCCAGACAGCCAGAAGATGCACGACAGGATTGTAGTGCAACAAAAATTCACGCCCGGACAACAGATCTGGCTTCCACATGATGGGAGAAGCCAGAAATGCCAAATTCATCAGGGATTCGACGACAGGCTGAACGTCACGATAGCGTGTCGCCAGCGAGCCCACAACAAGGGACAGGCATAGCGTCACGCCCGCGAAGATGACAAGGCCGGGAATTGCCGCAATGACGCGAAAAAAGGTCGTTCCGCCCAGGAACACAAACAGCAGGATCGGCACAGCAATATTATGGGCAAGGAATAACAGGTGACGGAAAAAGCATTGAAGGAAAAACACATAGGCAGGTAAACCGCGATCTTTTATGAAGCCGCCGGCATCCAGCAAGGTCGTTGTCGAATTATTGGTCGAACCGGATAAAAAGCTCCACAGAACGAAGCTGATGGCAAAATAGGGCAGAAAATCCCGTGTGCTCACGGCAGAGATTGCACTGAAGACGAAGCCAATGCATCCCACAAAGAATGCTGTCTGCAGGGTGATCCAGAAAGGACCGATAATGGAACGCGCATATCTGTGTCTGACATCATAAACGGCCAGGAAAAATGCCAATTTGATATCATTGACCACGCCAGGTGGCGATTTCTCTACCTTAAGAAAACCGTTGTCATCTACAATAGGCGAGCTGATTGTGTCTGCGTCCCTTGTTTGCGGCAACATCAGAATTATACCCTTGTCCAAAATAGGCGACCGTCCGGGGGCGTGTGACGCCAACCTCGAATATTTAACCGGTCGTCAAGTGCACCCGCGGTCAATGGAACATCCCGGTTGCCGGCCGCATGCCCCAGCGCATTTGTTGTCTTTCATTTTGCATCATATTCAACAATAGCTGAAATCTCTGCTTTGCTGCCACCTGGACCCTCAATACATGGCGATGAAATGGACCTTTACACCTTTTACCTGTTGATACCCGCGACATGGGTCGTCGCATAGTCAAATCCTGCCTTGGCCACCACCATTGGTATCAGCCGCTCAAGTGCATGGAGAGTTGTTCCATCCAGGGCCAGAGGTTCTGCGGGGATTTCAGACAAATCCAGGTCCAGTTCAAACAACGGCCGCAAGGCATCAGGCCTTGCCCAGAACATGGTTCCGACAGGAAAATCGAAATGGATAGGCAAAGGGATGGCAATACCCATGCTGACGGCCAGCCTTGTAGCGCTGTCTTCATTCACCTCCCAGCCAAAGAGATGCGGATCTTCGGGAAAGACAAGCCCGATGTCGGGATGTTTTGCAAATGCAGCCAGGATCGTGTCAACCATGGGGTATTGATCACCGACGAGATGTTGCCAGGCAAAATTGCGCCAACGCGTTCCCATTTGGAGGGGCAGGTGTTTGCTTTTCTTACCGTGTAGATGGCCGACAATATCGTAGTTTTTTCCCAATCTCGCAGGCAATTCCTTTATGAACGGGAATATATCCCGGCCTTGATTGGGAACCACCCAGACCTCAAATGCACTCCATCCACTACGCTCCAATTCCCTGTTTATCTCAACCCTCGCCATTTCACTTGTGGTTGTGATGAAGAGATCCGGCCTGCTCTGATTGATCTCCAGGGACCTGAGAAATTCCCCCAGCAGCTCAGGATAATGAAAATGTCCATGGATGGCCGCTTTCAACCTCGACGGCTCTGATTGCAGTGATGGCTCGAAAACACGATGAAGCCATGGCCCCGCCGGGCTTCCCTTGTTCAGGAAAGCACTGAGTGGATCCCTGAAAACACCCTGTTGAACGGGGTTCTTAAAATCATAGATCAAAGGGTTGAACCCCACCAAAGGGCGGCGGATACGTCGACCGGTATCCCGGCGTGCCAGAGGCCAATTCAAGCGCAGATTATTGAGATAATTGCTGACCGCCTTTGTGTCATCCATTGCCTGACCGGCATCACCAAAATACAATTCCTTGTTGAAAACGCCCGCATCCAGAATTCTGACGGTCTCTTTTTGCATATGATCGAGATGGGTAGCGGCCTCATTGCCGAATTCGTCTATTTTTTCCACGTAGGCTGCAAGATCAAAAAGCTCCGCAGCCATTTTCTTCAGGGCTGTCTTCTGTTTCTGTAATGATGAGGCAGAACTGACATTCGCCTGATCGTCCATTGCACGCGCAATGATCCTGGCTGCACCGCTGACGCTTGCATAGGGAGCAACCAATGACCGGGTGTTCTCCTGTTCTGACAGAATATCGGAAATACCGCTGGCATTGTTGAAACAGGTGATTGGTATCCCTTGCAACAGGGCATCCATTGCCACGCAAGGCAGTGAATCCGTTCGCGAACTCAGGAACAGAAGATCAGCGCCCCCCAAATAGGGTGCCAGATCATCGACCTCATCGATAAACTCAACAACGCCCTGCAAATTGCAATGTTTGACCTGCAAATCGATTGCCATCTTGTAACTCGCTTCTTTTGGGTCGACAGGCCCAAGCCATATGAAACGAATATCGCGCCGGTTCATCTCCCGATAAAGAAAATCAGCGCTGGCAACAAAAAGGTCGACACCTTTGCGATAGGCAACTGATCCCGTCCCGAAAACCGTAAACCGATCATCCTTCACAAAAGGTGCGACGAAAGAGCCTTCTTCCTTTTCAGATGCTGCGGCTGACTTGGACTTCCCCGGAAGTCTCAAAGGCCCATGGGGTAGAATTGTGATTGCACGACCGCGCAAAGCCACACAGTTTTCCTGAGAATCCCGGGCGGCAATTGTCGCGGGAAAGACAATTCGAGAGGCCTTCCCGTAAAGGTCATTCAAAATGCCAGGCGGCATATCGCATGCGAATTCGTGAACCAGCGCAACAACAGGCACACCACAATCTTCCAGTGAAACGGCCAGCTTCTGCGTCAGGGCGCTGTTTGCAATAACATAGCGAGGACGATAGACGTCCTTCAGTTTCTGAGCCAGAAGCCTGATCTCATAGCCGCCCAGTTTCATGCCACGGGGCAATTCGACCGTTGCTGTCGCATCGGCTCGAATGGCATTTTCAATTGATCCGCCTTTCATAACAACCGCGACGACATTGTATTGTGATTTCAGTTCGTTGAGAATGTTCCAGCCAAGTATCGGCGCATCCGATTTCGCTGCCTCATGAAAAAGCAACAGAATCGTCCGCCGATCCGGATCGATCTGTTCTGCCGGTAATGCAACCTCGTGCACCCTGCTGCGCCCGGTTCGCCCTGCAGAACGCCCCTGGACGATATAGTGCCTGAAGCGGCTAAAATTATATTCGCGAACATCGGGATATTGTCTGGCATAAAATACCGGGTCAAAATCCTTGCTGGGTGCCGCGCCCTGCCGCTCCCCCAACACAAGGTAGTGTTCAACAGGACGAATGCCGGCATCTTTCGCTTCATCAGAAAAGCGATAGAAATGTTCGTCAAAAAACGGTTCTATATCTGACAGTTCGCTCAACCGAATGAAATTGCAACCAACATGCTTGTATTTTGACATTTGGCCGTGAGAGTTCATGTAACAATCGTTCCCTTTCCCGTGCATGGATTCGGACACGGAACCTCTGCTGGTAACAAGAATGAGCGCTGCTGATCTGCCTGCCCCAGCCAGCCTCCTGGCAAGAGCATCCCGCCGGATTTGATGTCATCTCCAGCGAAGACCCGATCAGCGAAAAACGACAGAGCCTATCAAGATTTTGGTTCCCCACTCTATTTCCAAGCCCATCATACTATCTCATGGATTTGCAAAAGGATAAAATCAAAGCAGACATAAATTTTGTTTTCAAACTTGGAAACACACACCTCTTCGATATATCAATCAATAACCCATTCCAACTCGTGAACTGAATTTTACCGGTCCGATATCCAATGGAATATTATTGATAAGTCGGGACCACTGATGCGCTGTCCCGGCGTTCCTTGGCCAGCCACCTTTATCGGCATATGAAGGCCTAATATTGAGAAACAAAGTGTCACAGGCAAAAATTCCCCATGAAAACGATGATTGAAACACCGGCCTTTCTGTCCCGAAAACACGCAACAAATCTGACCTTCGGTTACGACCTGCCAATGGCTTTGATCGGGGTGTGGGTTTGCGCCGGTACTGATTTCCAGACCCTCCATGATATCGAATCAGATGCCGGGCTTGATGCGCTGATGCATTGGTGGATGGCAAGTGGCAGAAATGAATTTCCCGGACTGCGTCAAATCCTCGATATCAAGCTGATTGAAAACCTGCATCTCGCCCCACTCAAATCTGCGATGGCTTGCCCGAGTGAGCCGAAATTGACCGACCTGCAAATGCTGGTCATGCGTCACAGGCCGGATCTGCAGGCAATTTTCAATATATCGACGAAACAGGGCATCGAAACGTTCTGGAAGTGGTGGCTGTCGAACGGACAGAAAGAATATGGCATTGGCGCAGATTCTCTGGCGCTCCGTCAATTCATTACACTTATTCAAGGACTGGGCCACAAGACTGCAGGCTGCGATCCATCGGTTGATGCCATGCGATTTGCCACCCTGAATCAGCTCCGACCACTACTGGTACGTCGCCACCCGGAAATCATAGATCTCCTGAACACAATACATTTTGATTTTCTGCAGGCAGAATCAGCAACCAATCCCGAACTGCTCTCTCCTTTGATGTCTCTGATTTATCGGCACAGAACCGACCTGCAGAGGCAATTTGATCTGAGTACACAAAAAGGCCGCAAAGAACTTTGGATGTGGTGGAAAGACCACGGCCAGGCCCATTATTTTGGCCAGAAATTCAAACCAGATTCACCAGAGATACAGGACAACCCAAGCAAAAACATGCCCCCGGCAGCGGCGACCAACAACACGAACACTTGCGTTGCAGCCGGACCCGACTCCCATACCGGGAATGGCGACATTTCCCTGATCGGTTATCCACGCGGAGAGTTCGGGCTTGGTGAAGATATTCGACTTCTCCGGCAATCATTGAAAGCGGTTGACGTCGAGCCGACTGTCGTCAAGGCACCCTGGCACATTACAGCGCGGGAGATGATAGACGAGCAATCAGTCGAGGCCGACGCAGCAATATTTGATGGCGAGGTCATGTTCTATGTGATGCCGGCGTTTGATCTTCTGACGCTCGTCAACAGGTTCGGTCTGCACGCCTTCAACGCCCATCGCAAAATCGGTTTCTGTCAATGGGAATTGGTCAAATTTCCGGAAATCGCCAAGATGGCACTCGAACTGGTTGATGAGATATGGTGCCACTCCGAACATTCGGCGACGGCTTTTCGCAACGCCACCGACAAACCGGTTATCAAAGTGCCTCTGCCTGTCCTGGTGCCTGAAATTTCACCCGTTTCGAGACGAATGTTTGACCTGCCTGAAGAGGCATTTATTGTTTTCTCAGCCTTTGATGGCGCCTCGTCCATTGCCCGTAAAAATCCCCTGGGTGCCATTGCATCCTTTCAGAAAGCCTTTCCACGCGCCACACATGATAATGCCCGCCTGATCATCAAGGCCATGAATATATCCAATGATTCCCTATGGCGGGAATGCCTGCGCAGAGCGGCATTGGACCAGCGGATCATCATTCGCAATGAAGTCATGGACCGGATGGACTATTACCGGCTTCTGCGTTGCTGTGATGTGGTCTTGTCCATGCACCGTGCTGAAGGGTTTGGACGTTTGATGGCCGAAGCAATGGCGATGGGAATACCCGTCATCGGTTCCGCCTATTCCGGCAATCTCGACTTCATGAATGAAAACAACAGCTGGTTGGTCAGCGGCGAACAAGTCCCGGTTTTTGCAGGCGACTATGCATTCTTTCAGGGCCAGACATGGTTGGAACCAGATGTTGAGGAGGCTGCACTGGCCCTGCAGGAATGCGCGCAGGACAGCGAGAAGAGAGCGCGGCTCGTTGCTGCGGCACGCACCACAATGGCCGGCTACAGCCCGCAAAAATGCGGCGAACGCTATCTCGAGCTGCTCGGCCGATCTTAATTTAAGGGAACCACTCTATCGCCCCGTCCATTTGGGATCACGTTTTTCCAGGAAGGCATTGATCCCTTCCTCGGCATCCCTGGCCATCATGTTCTCTGTCATCACCCAGGCCGTATAATCATAGGCCTCCAGCAGAGGGCGCTCAAGCTGCTGGTAGAATGCCTCCTTGCCGATCTTCAGGGTCAAGGGTGACTTTGATGCGATGACGGCAGCATATTTGTCCGTCACAGTGCGCAGATATTCCTTCGGCACGATACGGTTGACCAACCCGTATTCCCTGGCTGAGGACGCATCAACCTGCTCACCGGTCAAAAGCATCTCCATGGCCTGTTTGCGATGCGCCGTGCGTGACAGGGCTACCATCGGCGTCGAGCAGAAAAGCCCGATATTCACGCCCGGCGTGCCGAAGGTCGAGGTGTCGGTGCAGATGGCAAGATCACATGTCGCCACCAATTGGCAGCCGGCAGCAGTCGCCACCCCGTCAATCTCTGCAATGACAGGTTTCGGCAGATTGGTAATGGTCATCATCACCTCGGCGCACAGGCGCATGGTCTTTTCGAAAAACGCCCTGCCCCGGTCCTCGTCCTGCCGGTGAGATGTCAGTTCCTTGAGATCGTGACCTGCTGAAAAAAGCTTTCCGGCGGCCGCGATGATCACGACGCGTACATGGTGGTCTTCACCTGCCTTGTCGAGTGACGCCTTCAGCGCTTCCAACAGGGCCATCGACAAGGCATTGGCAGGCGGATTGTTCAATGTGAGTCGCAATATGCCATCATAGACTTGCGAGACTACCAATGCGTCACTGTCGCGTTCTTTTGCCGTCACTGCTACAGACATAGGGTCCTCCTGAACTGTCGTGCGGCCCGGCTGCTTTTCATGGGTTGCGGGCCATTCTTCGCTTTTCCTTGGTATATCGCCTCTGTTCTGCTTGGCAAGCACCGCAGGACCAATTACGTTTACGTTTACGTTAGCTGAACGCGCGCTGGCAGGAGGAATAGTGTGGCAAAGGTTCTCTTCGAAAAGGACGGTCGCATCGGCCGCATTACCCTGAATCGCCCTGAGGTCCTCAATGCCATTGACGATGACCTGCCCCGTGAACTGGAAGACGCCGTCAGGCGTGCAAATGATGACAACCATATCCATGTCATCATATTGGCGGGAGCCGGCAAGGGTTTCTGCGGCGGCTATGATCTTGCCTATTATGCTCAGGCACGCGAGGGCGAAGGCCATCAGGCCACCCAGGAAATGCCCTGGGACCCGATGAAAGACTACGCTTTCATGATGCGTAATACCGAGGCATTCATGTCGCTATGGCGCTCGCACCGGCCTGTCCTTGCGAAGGTGCATGGCTTTGCCGTTGCCGGCGGTTCGGACATCGCCCTTTGCGCCGACATGATTGTCATGGCCGATGACGCAAAGATCGGCTACATGCCGACACGTGTCTGGGGGTGCCCGACAACCGCCATGTGGGTCTACCGGCTCGGCCCCGAAAAGGCCAAGCGCATGCTGTTTACCGGCGATACAATCAACGGGCGCGAAGCCGAGCAAATGGGCCTCGTTGTCAAATCAGTACCTGCCGAAAGACTCGACGACGAAGTGGAGGCTCTGGCTGAACGCATGGCCAGCGTGCCCGTCAATCAATTGATGATGCAGAAGCTTGTGGTCAATCAGGCCATTGAGGCCATGGGGCTCAAACAGACACAAATGTTTGCAACCCTGTTTGACGGCATCACCCGCCACTCGCCCGAAGGACTGAATTTCAAGGCCCGCGCCGAGGATATCGGCTGGAAACAGGCAGTGCGCGAGCGCGATCTTGGAACCTTCGACTGGACAGAAAATCGCCCGATCAATTCCGTCAAGGGCAGTTAGACCACATTCAAACAATACCGGATCAAATTACCATGGCATCTGAAAACATCCGCCCTGTTATGACCGCCGAGGAAGTCAACACCTATCTCGCCCAGGTCTACCCTCAGCTCAATGACACCCTGGCTGAATATTACGCGGTTTCAGTCGCACCCGGGCAATGTGTAGTGCGACTGGACGCGTCACAAAAGCATGTCCGTCCAGGCGGTACTGTATCGGGCCCTTCCCTTTTTACGCTTGCCGACATTGGCGGTTATGTTTGCGTTCTGTCGCATCTGGGACAAGAGGCTCTGTCTGTGACGACAAACCTCAATATCAATTTCATGCGCAAGGCCGAACCCGGCCCCATTGACGGCCATTGCCGCATCCTCAAGATGGGACGATCCCTGATGGTTTTTGATATCGAAATGCGCTCCCCGCCCGGTGGCCCTGTGGTCGCCCATGCCACAGGCACCTATTCCATTCCACCACGCAAATAGACATCGCAGACCTCCAACCCGCGCTGATTTATGTGGTAATATATTACCTATTTTGTAAGTATTTGTTTTTATTGATATTTCTGAGGGGTTATCCGTTTAATTTTGCTTGCGCAGCGGGAAACCATCCCCTATAAACCGCCCTATTGTCGGTCCTTAACGGGACCGATATGTTTTTGCCGGTATCAATCGGCGTCAAGCAACAAAAAATGCCTTTGATGACAAAGGTCCAAAAAAGAGAGTCATTCCTATGAAAACCTTCTCGCAAAAACCTGCAGAGGTCGAGAAGAAGTGGGTTATTATCGATGCCGAAGATCTCGTCGTTGGTCGCCTAGCTTCTATTGTCGCGCTGCGCCTGCGTGGCAAACATAAAGCAACATTCACACCGCATGTCGACGATGGTGACAATGTCATCATCATCAATGCTGACAAAGCGGTTCTGACCGGCAAGAAATTTACCGACAAGAAGTACTATTGGCATACCGGCTATCCCGGCGGCATCAAGGAACGCACTGCACGACAGATTTTCGAAGGACGCTTCCCCGAGCGCGTCATGGAAAAGGCCGTTGAACGCATGCTTCCGCGCGGTCCGCTTGGTCGTCGTCAGATGAAAAACCTGCGTGTCTATGCAGGAACCGAACATCCACATGAAGCACAGCAGCCAACCGTTCTCGATGTCGGCGCTATGAATACCAAGAACAAAAGGAACGGCTGATCATGGCTGAACTCAATTCGCTCGAAGAACTCGGCAGTGTTGCAGCTGTTGAAGAAGTTCAGGCGCCTGCCTACGTCCAGAAACTGGACGAACACGGCCGCGCCTATGCAACAGGCAAACGCAAGGACGCGGTCGCACGCGTCTGGATCAAGCCCGGAACAGGAAAAATCACCATCAACAAGAGGGATTTTCCAACCTATTTCGCGCGTCCGGTCCTGCAGATGGTTCTGCAGCAGCCTATCGTTGCAGCTGCCCGCACAGGCCAGTTTGATATCGTTGCAACAGTCGCAGGCGGCGGTCTTTCCGGCCAGGCCGGTGCTGTTCGTCATGGGATATCCAAGGCACTGACGCTCTATGAACCGGGCCTGCGTGCCGTTCTGAAAAAAGGTGGTTTCCTCACCCGCGACAGCCGTGTGGTTGAACGTAAGAAATACGGCAAGGCAAAAGCCCGTCGTTCGTTCCAGTTCTCCAAGCGTTAAGGATCCTATCCTTTCTGCTTCGTTGAAGCCTTTGAAAAAGCGCGATTCATATCGCGCTTTTTCTGTATCTGGAGCTTGAAGGCATCCCACCTGATGGTCACAGCATGTGGTGGTGCATCCTTGTCCATCGAATGGAGGGAAGGACCAGGGAAAATATACACGGCAGCGCGATGCGGCAAAGGACCTTCACCTTTTTCAAGATCATTGGCCGGGGTTGGCATTGCCTCAGCAGGGTCCTGATCGATTATGGTCGCGTCACCTTTGAGCAGGCGCTTCAGGCATCGGGCTTTAGTTGGGCGTCATGTAACACAAGCCACGCTTGATATAGCGCCGTACGAAGTCTCCCGCCACCTACCGGTTTGGCTTGGAAACCATGGCGCTTTTGCGAGTTGCTCCGTTCCACCTCCAAATCAGCAATGATCGCATCACTGCACTTCCAGCGACACCTGCCGACCAGCAGAGACGAGGGCATCCGAAAAAGCAGAAGCCGAGTCTACTGGAAAATTGCCATCTGCGAACGACCTTCAAATCCAAATCGGTGTCTTTGTCAACAACGACAACAAAAGGCACCGTAACGATAACCTGAACATTGCACCAACGCCGCTTGCAACACGTTAAACGAGTCGCATAATCAGTCACACAAACAAACCAGAGCAACCGCAAATAAAGTCCCCATGAGAGTCCCAATTTTCATGACAGCGGATAAATCAAGGAACACGCTATTATGAGACTGCTTTGCGCAATATTTGTTATTTTCTCATCAAGCTATTCGTATGCGGAAGATTTGAATTGGGCAATAAAACCAAAATTTGAAGCAGCCGGATTATTTTATGGCGGTATTGCGCCAATCAAGATGGACGGCAAATGGGGGTTCATAAGACCTGATGGCAGGTGGGCAATCAAACCGGCCTACATGGAAGTGAAACCCTATAGGGGTGGCCTTATTGCCTTCTCGGATGGTGTTGATTGGGGTTACGCAGATTCGACAGGTAAGGTGATAGTTGAAGCGCGTTATCCTGATGTGGCACCCTTTTCAGAAGACAGAATAGCGTTCAAAAACACTGACAAGAAATGGGCCATTGCAGACAAAACCGGTAAGAGAATTACAGATTTCAAGTTTCTATCCGCTCCCCAGTTTTCAGAAGGACTAGCGGCTGTAAGGTACAAAAATTCATTTTGGGGTTTCGTGGATAAAGATGGCGAGTTCAGCGCAATAGGAGGCGCCGATCAGCTGTTCAATTTATCCGAGGGGCGCGCAGCCTACATCCGGGATGGAAAAATGGGCTTCGTAAATCCTGAAGGCAACTCAGTAACGGGATCACCCTATAAGAGCGCGAGAGCATTTAGTGACGGATATGCAGCCGTTTTGAAAGAATTCTCTGGGGAATGGCTGTGGTCTCTGATCGACAAAGATGGCACAGATGTATTTTCTGCAGAACCATATATTGGACTGAGAGATTTCTCAGAAAATGTAGCGCCGGCTCAAACCAAAAGTGATCCAGCTAGCTGGATATATGTCGACATCGATGGCTATGGAATAGAGGGTTGGCAGGGGCCATTTGAGGCCGCCTACAGCTTCCGCGAAGGCTTTGCCTTGGTGAAGAAGGGTGGCGTATTCCGTTTCCTGAACGGCAGAGGCCAATTTGCGTCAGACGATCAGTTTGAAGATGCCTATTCATTCAACGAGGGCATGGCCCCGGTGATGAAAGAAGGGAAATGGGGTTACCTGAAGGCCGTCAACTTCGTTGAAACCGCGCAGGTAGAACCCTTGCCTCAGGTAGACCCTATTCCTGTGGCCGAGGTTTCAAAAGGAGTAAGCGAAAAAGGGTTGGAAAAATCGATCAAATTGCTGGAGCAATTGCAGGATAAACACCGCAAGGACCTTACCAGCAGGGCAAAAGACGGAGACCTTATTGCGGCAATGTTGCTGAGTGACACCTATGCCAACGGCTTATCCGATGGAAAAAATCAGGCGAAAGCCTTCTATTGGCAAAAAAAGATTGCTGACACGCCATACAGGAGGCTGGTCGACACCGGAAACCAAGCCAAAGATATCATCTCGAACCTGGAGATAAACCAGCACAACCTTATAGTTTCCCGAGCAAAACACGCTGTGGCTTATCGTTATCTTGAGGGGAATGGAACAGCCGAGAACACGCCACGTGCGATTGTGTCATTCACAGATGCGGCCAATAATGACTATGCCGATTCCGCCTATGCCCTTGGGACTCTTTATGAAACAGGGCAGGCAGGTGAGACAAATCATGACACCGCCGTCAAATGGTACCTAAGGGCTGCCGAACTTGGCGACCTGATCGCAGAGTTCAATGCAGGCTGGATGTTGTTCAAGGGTACAAATGTCGCACGTGACCTCGAGCGCGGACTATCGCTTCTCAAGCACGCAGCAGAAAACGGAGAGAACAATGCGGCACAAAACCTTGGTTATATATACGGTGTCGGCTATGCCAATGTGAAAGCTGACGTGTCCGAGGCAAAAAAATGGTATGGCTTCTGCGCGACGCGCGGTGTTGCAAAATGCCAGTTTTCCCTCGCGGGCCTCATCTATGACAACACCAACAAGGTCACCGAAGCCGAAGACGCTCTGGCTTGGGCCCTTCTGGCAAAGGAGGGAGGATATTCCAAGGCCCCGAACGCGGTTGACACCATACTGAAATCCCTCCCGGAGGGTTCACTTGAGGTAGCCGAAAAACTCGTTGCCAAACGCAAGGCAGAAGCGGAAAAATTCAAGTCAAATCAGTAATAATGTGTAGAAGTTGACACTTGATCTGACAGTTTGCCGTTTTGGTGACGGTGATC
>JARGOX010000041.1 GCA_029233925.1 Rhizobiaceae bacterium | reverse complement strand
CCAATCCAGTCCTCTGGAAAGGCAGCGGTGTCAGATCAAGTCGAGTCTTCTACAGTTCACACCAGCTTGACCAACCCGCTCGATCAGGTCCGCACGATCCCCGGTCATCGAGAGGCCCTCGCTCGCGGGATAGGGGCTGATAAAGAACGGCACTTCGTTCCCAAGGCCCTGCTTGGTCAGGAACCGCTCGCTGGTAATCACCCGATACAAATGTTCGGCGCGCTCTTTACGGGTCAGCTCTTGGCTCACTGCTCGCCTCCCTCAACCAAGACACCGGGGAAAACCGCCAGATCAGTCGGTGTGTTGGATTCAATCAATGCCCGCAGCGGGTTCGACAAATAGGCTGACTGGATGCGCTGATCACTTGAGATGATGCTCGCCTCGCGCATCATGCGAAACAGGATCTGGCGCAGCTTGTTTCGGGTCGTATCGGTGATCGAGGCCAGCGCATCATCCCATTCCGCTTTCGCGGCAAAGAAGATGTCGAAACTCTCCAACGGCAAATCGAGTTGGTACGAAAGGTAACGGTCACAGATCACCTCGACAGCGAACTCGCGAACAAAACGGTAGGCACGGCAAGTAGCGACCCATAGCAGATACTGCTGTTCCTGGCGCCCGGCGGCTTCTGTCAGAAAGCTGATTTCTGCATCGCTGAGGGTCGACAAACGATTGACGATTTCGCGCAATGTTCTTCGGTTGGAGGCCGCTTTCGGGAGGGACGTCGTGCCTTCCTCCAGTGCACGCGCAAGGGTCTTACTCCAGTCCTCACCCTGCAGGTGAAGCGCTGCAACGGCGATGCTCTCATTCAGAAACAGCCCGCCAGATGTGAATGACATCTTGTAGGGCTGGTTCGCGCCAAATTCTCCCTGTCTCGCAGCCATGGTCATCCAATCATCTCTTGCAGGCCAATCACCAAAGCCATCTCGGCGTTGCAATCCAGATGGTACGCGGGCAACCAATTTCTGTCTTTCATTTCACCGCCCTTTGCGATGCACGATCGTAAAAGCCCTTGAAATACTTTTCGGTCAGGGAAAATGCCAGTTTACGCAAGCGGAAACCATCGAAGGCGATCGAATGCGACGCGTTCCACCACCTACCCGGCTCGGGGCTTGAAAAGGGCTTGTACGTCATCTTAATGGCCATGGCACGCCTGATGGCGCTGCTGACAGATCCCCGGGTGGCAGGGTTTGCCCGATGTGCGGGCGTCGCTGTACCGCCGGACCAGAATGCGCTCCAAAGTGTTTCGATCTGGCTTTTTCAGTTTTACGGTTATGATAAAGTCCCCCATTGCTTCGACTCGCGCCCACGCTTTCAAAATTGTATCGAACTTACAAGTGCTTAATGTCAAATATCGACCGTACCGTTTGGCAAAAACGTTGATCTGCGTCAACAATAGTTACTGGTCGTGCATGCCCTGGTGGCGTCGCTCAGCATAAACGCGGGCAGCTATCGGCGGTGCCGGTTTCGTAATCGCGCAACCTGCCGATGACTGGTATGGGGTGGTTGAGCTCAACACCCAAGATCGACGAAGCACTAAAAAGGCATCCAGGTCACTATCATTATTTTGAAGTCTCGAAATTGCCACGACTTTGCTGATTGTGGCGCTTAGCTGTGAACGTCCTTTCATAAGCAGGTGACTTCTGTGCCACTTCCGGTTTTTGGTTAAGTATAAGATTTAGCGGCACTCTCCAATTTGCCAGAATACTTGTCAATCAAGCCTTTCAGGGAATTCGGAGGGTTCATGATAAACGCGAAACTCTTGTCCGGCACTCTGGTTCTGGGCCATTTCCGGTTAAAACTTCTGGCGCTGCGGCAGTGTGTTCAGTTTCTGATGGGGGCCTATGTGTCTGACAAATAAGTGTCATTGAGCCCGATCGATTAGCCCTTCAGCAAACGTTGAGGTAATCACACGCCTTGCCAGATCGAGTCTTCGTGGACGCAGCCAGTGTGAACTCAGTCTGGTCTAAGGGGAGTCGCCTTCGTTTGCGACTGGATTCACCCAAGCCGGTCGTTCAGTTTACAAACATGGAAAGCCATGAGAAACCGTTTGAGGAGGTCTCGATGTTCACATACAGCAAGGAAGAAACCCAACTTCTGCTCGAAGAGCTTGATCGTGTTCATATCTCGGAAGTCCGTGAAGCATTCTTAAACCTGGTGACGGATGCTAAGACGCGCCAGGCTTATGTCGTGCGACCCGGCAAGCACGGCCACATCTACGATTTTAGGTACTACCTAAAGGAAAAGTGGTGCTACGCGTTCATCCCGAACCAGAATAGCCTGCTTTGGTACTTCCGGCGTCCACTTCTGAACGAGTGCGCCGTGGATATCGTCACGTTGCAGCACGATTTCGAGGAGGTCAGGGTGACAGTTGCCAAAGAAATCACGGTGCGGTTGAAGAACTACGACGATGCGCAAAAAATCACGAACTACCTGATTTGAAGGACCACTCACCCGCTTCAGGCTTTGAACATGCGTTCACTGATTGGCCTGTTGCCCGAAATTCTAACGCATTTTGCTCTAAATCGGGGCATACCCGTCTGCTTTGAAGAAATTCCAGCATTCGTTTGGCTTAAACATGGCGCAGATGTGCTTTGAGTTTGGAGAAGGCCAGTTCGATTGGATTGAGGACTGGCGCATAGTGTGGCAGGAACAGGAACCAACAGCCATGTTGCTTTGTGATACCTGAGGCCCGTCGGCTTTTGTAAGTGAACAGGTTTTCGAGGGTGACAACGGTTCACAGCTCCTGTGCTGAAAACGGTGACAATATCATTGAGGGCGTTCTTTCCAGTGATCATGTACACCTGTTTGTCTCGGTGCCACCAAAACTGTCAGTGAGTGACTTGATGCGCAAGATAAAGGGGCGCTCCTCCCATAAGGTTCAGCGCGAATTCCCACAATAGAAGAAGCGCTATTGAGGTCGCCGCTTTGGGGTCGGGGGTTCTTTTGAACCACAAACGGCGCCATTACCGAGGAAATCGTACTTCAGTACTTGGAACGACACATAAAAAACCTCTACCGATGTAAATCGGCAGTGGATTAGTATGAAAAGAGGTGGTCCTGAATTTACTTCTTAAGGAGAAATCCAAAAACCTTGAAGGCGGACGGTTGAACGCATGATTGAACAAAGACGCGCCCACATAGACGATTTATATGTGACATTGGGAAAGCTTGGAGGCACGATTGGCGGTTCCCGAAGGCTGGGAGAAACAAATGGACGCATGGAATGGCCAAAGCGCGGAATCTATTTCTTTTTTGAAGACGGTGAGCATCGCGCTTTTGAAACGGGTCTGCTTCGTGTCGTGCGTGTAGGTACACATGCACTTAAATCGGGATCACGAACAACTTTGTGGAGCCGACTTTCACAGCATAGAGGGAATGCTCACAATAAGGGTGGCAATCATAGGGGATCGATTTTTCGCGATATTGTTGGAACTGCTCTTGCAGAACGCGACGGTGGTTTCTGCGATACTTGGGGGCGCGGAAGTTCGGCATCCAGCGATATCCGCGCGAATGAAAAGCCTATGGAGCAAAGGGTCAGTGAACACATCGGCCGGATCAGTCTTTTATGGCTCAGCATACCCGATGAGACAGGCCCAAACAGCCAACGAGGATACATTGAAAGAAATGCGATTGCTCTCCTCAGCAACTATGAGAAGCCAGCCATCGACCCTCCCTCGAAAACGTGGCTCGGTACTCATTGTAACCGGAAGAGGGTTCGCCAATCGGGGCTATGGAACTCCAACCATGTAAATGAAACTTACGATCCGAATTTCTTGTCTGTATTTGAAAACCTTGTGGGCAATTTGGCGAAACAATAGGCTGATATGAAAATTGTAGTCCAATGTGCAAAAAGTAAAAATCAGGGTGGTTTTTTAAAGCTCGATAATGGTCGCCCGGTTGTTTTTGTGGCTGATCCGTCATCTGCGCCCTCTGATCCTGAATATGTTTTTGCACATCCAGATGCAATGCGGTCGGATGGGAAAAGCTGGCGCCAATATCTGATTGAATACAATGCACTGAAACCGCACAATCCTGATGGACTATATGCAGCGATTGATCTTTACCGGAACCCCGCTTACGCAGATTTGAAAGATGCTTTTGGCGCTGAAAACCTGTATGTATTGTCAGCCGGTTGGGGTTTGGTGAGAGGCGATTTTCTGCTGCCGAGCTATAACATCACGTTCAGCTATGCCGGAAAAGCAACACCGTTTATTTCCCGGACTTTACATCCTGATTTTGCTGATTTCAACATGCTCAACTTTTCGAGCAATGACGAATTGGTTTATCTCGGAGGGCGGGATTACATCCCTTTTTTCTGTGAGTTGAGCCATTCTTATGCGGGAAAACGCACAGTCCTTTTCAACTCGGAAACGCCGCCGGATGCGACTGGGTGTTCGTTGTCGAGATTTGAGACTGAGGTCAACACAAACTGGCACTATGTGTGCGCTCGCGCCTTTGCAGATGCAGAAAGAAGCGGCAAGCAATTGCTCGGCGTAATATCAGCAATGAAGGGAACGGCTGAAGATCTGAAATTCGTATATCGAGAAGCGCCGCCCAATTCAGAAAAAAAATCGCGTGGCAAAGGTTTATCCGTGGGCAAATATGCACCCTTGTTTGATTATCTTACTGCTTTGCCCCTGACGACCAATCAGGTCACCCTCACCTATTCCCAAATCGAGGAAATACTTTCAGCGCCTCTACCACCATCGGCTACAACACACGCTTCGGTTTGGTGGGCAAATGGTGGACATTCCCAAGCGAACTGCTGGCTGAAAGCAGGCTTTAGGCGTGATGGTTTGCGAATCGGCCAATCCAATGACGCCCGTTGGGTTCGGTTCAGCCGTTTGTAGAGTATTTTGTGTCTATTGATGACGCGTGCAATTTTAGCTCTGCGCAAGCTGGGATCTAACGAATTTGCCGTTTTGGCACGCGCATACAAATTTCATGGTCATGGAGTTCATTGATGTCTGAAGTTAAGAAGAATGAAAAGACTGACTATATTTTGGCGCGATTTGGAAAAATACGTCACAAACGTTGGGAATTGTATGCGGTAACAAGAGTCGTTCACTTGCTCAACGATCCTGAAATAGAATTTGTCTGTCAGCAATTGGTAAGGGGCAAGTCTGGAAGGTATCTCATCGATCTATTTTTCCCTCAGTTTAATATCTCATTGGAAATTGATGAAAAACACCACTCCTCTGAACATAAGGAACACTTCTCTTCAGAAGGTTTAAATTCGAGGCGATATTTAAAAAAAGACGAATTGAGGACACAGGAAATAATAGATGCCACAGGAATTGACGAAGAACGAATTACGACTTGGGTGATTGCTTCTGGTGAGATCTTCGAAAAAGAACTTGGTGAATTCAATGAGGATTTAAATCGGTTTATTGGAAAAATACGAAGCGAAAAACAAAGGAAAATTAATCAAGGTGAGTTTGTTCCATGGGATTATGAAATGCAGTTCCATCCAGATCGGCATAGGAAACGTGGTTCAATTTCTTTGGAAACAGGCGGCGCAGTATTTAGAACTCACAAAGACGCTCTTTGTTGTTTTGGCTACGGGGGTGGAAACTACCAAAGGGGAATGTGGAAGCTTAGAAACAACGATGAACTGTATGTTTGGTTTCCCAAACTTTATGAAAATGACGGTTGGTCCAATAAAATTAGCGAGGATGGAAGAAGGATCGATGAAACCAGCGATTTGCCCGAAAATATAGAGAAAATTAAAAAGGACCTGCACAAAGGAAAACGAATCGTCTTTGCGCATGAAACTGATTCATTTGGTAAGACGCTGTATCGATTTAGAGGTGTTTTCAAGTTCAGTCCTGAAAAAAGTTCCATAAAAACAGGAGCTGTTGTTTACTGCCGTGTAGCAAGCGAGGTTGAACTGCCTTCAGTATAATCATTGAAGACAGGCGTTTCGAGTTGAGGACCAGTCTCAATGGGTAATTCTCCGCATAACCAGAGGTAAGTCGGGACCCAGGTCAATATTCGCAAATTGTCAGGCAAAATGGGTTTTCAGCGGTAGTGCGGGTCGCCTCGAACAAGGACCGCTTCCTCCAAGATGCCGAAACGCTCCATGAGGGCCTTAACCGCTGCAGGCTTGTGTAACCGACGATCCGCATAGATTATGAATGCTTTTTGTTTTTTTTCGTAGATCACGCGACCGCGCGGATGCTCTTCATATTCGGTGCGACAGATCACTGTGGGTAAATCATGCTGTGCGAGCCACTGCGCCCCTGCCTCTTGCCAGGAGTCCCAGTGATCTGAATGGCCACCGTCGTAGGTGAGGCACTCGCCATAGACATCGGCATCCTTCAGCGCAATGCTGGCTGCCAGAACAGTGCCGTCGATGAACCAGAAAAGGCCGACCTTCGGCCCGTTTGACTCCATCAGGTCAAGGTAAGGCAAGAGCCGCTCTGCATCGTCCGCGCTTGAACTGGTCACAGGCGAATCTGCTTAGCGTTCGGCTCCATCAGCAGCTTCACCCTCGTTCGAATAAGCGGTTCGTCGCGAAGCATCCAGGAAGAGGCTCTAGCGACCTGTTTTTCTTTGTAGTCGTATACGATGACCCGTGGCTCGGTATCGATTATGAGTTCTTCATTGCCAGCGACAGCGCTGACCAATTCGTCAGGGGTATCGCCACGCATCTCATCTATGGCTACATAAATCTGGCATGCGGACTTGTACGCTTCGACGATTTCGCCATTTCGCTTGGGGTCCATGGCATATTTTCGATATTGGTCCAGTTGCTCCAGGATTTCTGGTTTTCCTGACTTGGAATGAAGTGTAGAAGTTGACACTTGATCTGACAGTTTGCCGTTTTGGTGACGGTGATCTGT
>JARGOX010000008.1:69155-254249 GCA_029233925.1 Rhizobiaceae bacterium | reverse complement strand
TGGATCAGATGGATAACCAGTCCATCAGCAAAATTCTCGTAGTTCACGGTCGACTGATTATAGAGAAAGGCTCTTCCCAAATCTCTTCACGGATTGGGAGTTCGATGCGCCCAAACCAAGGCCTCTCTCCAATCGATAAAATTGCTTGATTTTCAACTTTACGATGTTCTCCGTAATGTGATCTGCCTTTGTGGCATTTGCCAAATAATTCCGCAGATTTCTCCTATTTCTGGCGCATGCGCCATTCGGCAACGACATCATTCATGGTTTTTTCATTGCCGTCTTTGATCCACTGCATGAAATCGCGGGTAAAATGAAAGCCCTCCCCGCAGTGCCTGATCATGAATCTGCGAACATTTTGGGTGTTTTTGTAATATTGATCCACGGGAGTCGTGGGCAATATCGTGTCGCTGTGCCAGTCAAATCGAGCCATCCGCCTGCCTTTTTGTTTTATGAATTCATTTGGCATTGCTCAAATAGTGGACGACCACAGAGCTTTTTGCAAAACAGCCAAATGAGAATCAGATAGCGCCGACCTTTCCGGTCGATCAAAATCCCAACATGCCTTACCGGTCAAACCGGTTTTTACCCTGCGATCGGTCTATTTCAAAAATCTCGCCAAAGACGCAAGCAAAGGCACCGGAGACAGTCCCGGTGTGGCCTTGCACATGGCACGTGCAATCTCCCCAAAAAGACCCGCTTGCATCCCGATTCGTATCACAAATTTTGGAAGAGGCTCAACAGGCTGAAGCGGAAAATTGAATTTTCCGTGATCAATCAATGTGTTGATGAAAAATTAGTGGTGCCCAGAGGTGGATTCGAACCACCGACACACGGATTTTCAATCCGTTGCTCTACCAACTGAGCTATCTGGGCATCAACCTTTAACGACCGGAAAATGCTGGTATATTCCGGTCAGGCGAGCGGGGTTATAACATGTCCGCTGACGGTGTCCATATCAATGTGCGCTGATTGTCCGGTTTTTTAACCGAAAGTTGGACAGAGAGTGATTGTTTGCGCCCGCGGATCAATCCCCCTCCTCGGAGGGATCCATGTTTTCCTCTTCCTCGGTCACGGGAATGGCATAGGAGCCGTTCAGCCAGCGGTTGAGATCGACATTTCTGCAGCGCTCGGAACAGAAGGGATAGCTCGCCCTGGAAGACGGCCTTTTGCATTCAGGGCACGGCAGCGCTTTTCGCAGCGGTTCAACATTGTTTTTCGGTGGCAGGGGATCGCTCATTCTTTCAGTACCTGTATCGGGCTTTCAGTACCTGTATCGGGCTTTCAGTACCTGTATCGAGAATTCAGCCGGGTTCAAGCCAGCGGGCGTGGACATCATAGCCCTCACCCGACAGAAGATTGACCGTTTCGAGAAGCGGCAATCCGACAACGCTGCTATAGGAGCCGACAAGCTTGACCACGAAGCTTCCGGCAAGCCCCTGGATGGCATAGCCACCGGCCTTGCCGCGCCACTGGCCGGACGCCAGATAGCTCTCGATTTCCATGCGTGACAGCCGCTTGAAGCGCACCCGTGTCTCGACGATCTTCTGGCGCACCGCATTGCCCGGCGTCACCAGACAAAGGCCGGTATAGACCCTGTGTGTGCGCCCGGACAGCTGATAGAGCGCGTTCGAGGCCTCATCGACACGTTCCGTCTTGTCCAATATGCGCCGCCCCAGGGCCACCACGGTATCGGCAGCCAGGATGTAACGATCCGGCCAGTTCGGATCACCTTTCAGAGCCTTGCGGGCAGCCAGCGCCTTCTCATGGGCAAGGCGACGCGCCAGGGTCCGCGGGTGTTCGGATTTTCCGGGTGTTTCATCCAGATCCATCGGCATGAGATGGTCTGGTTCGATGCCGACCTGCTTGAGCAATTCAAGCCTGCGCGGTGACCCGGAGGCCAATATGAGTTTGTGAGACAAGGCCATGGTGTCAGCGCATCAGCATCGTTGAAATTACTTGAATCGGTAGGTGATGCGACCCTTGGTCAGATCATAGGGTGTCATTTCGACCAGCACCTTGTCACCCGCAAGAACGCGAATGCGGTTTTTTCGCATACGGCCAGCCGTATGGGCAATAATTTCATGTTCGTTTTCCAGTTTCACACGGAATGTCGCGTTCGGCAGCAATTCCGTAACGACGCCCGGGAATTCGAGGACTTCTTCCTTAGCCATATAGTCAATGTCATCCTGTTTTGTGACGGGGGCAGCCATACCACCCCTGTTTGCGCGGGAAACTACACAATCACTTGGCGTTTGTGAACCAAATTGCGCATCGCCGATTGATTTGGTTGCCCGCAATGAAGTCGCGGCTACGGAAAGCGCAGCGCGACAATATAAATTACTCTATATTTTCATAGCATTAGGCTCGTTTTCCGGAATTCTTCCAGCCGAATCCATTCACGACTCAAATGGGCGAATTCCGCACCCCCCAAGGCATTTCAAGGCCTTTCACGGCCTTTGACACCTTTGCGCGCCACAATATCGAAACCGGGCAATGCTGCAAGTCTTCGTTTTGTGCCCTGTTCTGCTACAATTGAACCTGGTCTGTTTTCAATAGAACCGGGCCTGTTGCAATTGAACCGGGCGCTATTTTGGACGTGCCTTTGCAAACCGCCGCTTCAAAAGGGTTTCAATGTGGTTGCGCACATCACGATAGGCGCTGACAATCTGCTCACGCGTGCCGGTGGCGACCGTCGGATCGGGTGTCGGCCAATAGACGACATCCACGGCATTGGCACGGGTCATTTCCAGCGCCCGGTGGTGGGCTTCCGGTGACAGGGTGATGATCAGGTCGAAATAGTCATCCTCCAGATCATCGATGGTCTGCGGCTGGCGCGATCCCAGATCCAGATCCAGTTCGGCCAGCACGACATCCACAAAGGGATCGCGGCCGCTGTGGCGAATGCCGGCCGAGGCGATATAGGTGCCGGGCGGCAGATAGCGCCGCGCCAGCAATTCGGCCATCGGCGAGCGGATGGCATTCATGCCGCACATGAACAGCACCGACGTGGGCACGGCGGCGGCGCTCGCATTGGGTTTGTTGGGGTCGGGGCGCGTCGTCAAGATCAGCCGCGCCAATGCAGAACGCACACCAGTGTGAACAGGCGGCGTGCGGTGTCAAAATCAATCTTGATCTTGCCGTCGAGCCGGTCCATCAGGGTCTGCGAACCTTCGTTGTGAACACCGCGCCGCCCCATGTCGATGGCTTCGATCTGGCTGGGGGTTGAGCTGCGAATGGCCTCATAATAGCTTTCGCAGATCATGAAATAATCCTTGATGATCCGGCGAAACGGGGTGAGTGACAGGATATGGGTGGCCACAGGCTCACCATTTTCCAGAGCAACGCTGAAGACCAGCTTGGAATCGACCAGCGAAAGCTTCAACGTGTAGGGACCGCCTTCATGGCCGACCGGTTCAAAACTGTTTTCCTCGACCAGGTCGAAAATCGCCACGGCCCGCTCATGCTCGACGTCAGGGGTTGAGCGCCCGATGGAATCATCCAGCGTCACCTCCGAGAGCCTGAATTTGCCACCGCCAGCCATGAAAAGCGTTCTCCTGAGGATTTCAAGCCGGGTTTTGCCCTGGCCTTATCCTGTCATTGTTGCCGCGTGAGGCACGCCTTACTGCTGTCTGCCTCTATTCGTTCATTCGAATTGCAACAGAGCGGGCATGGGCGTCAAGGCCTTCCGCTTGTGCAAGTGTGATTGCCGCCGGTCCCAAAGCCCTCAATTGCTCTGAATTCAGCCGCAGGATGGATGTGCGTTTGACATAATCAAGTACCGACAGGCCGGAGGAAAAACGCGCCGAGCGCGCCGTTGGCAGCACATGGTTCGAGCCGCCGACATAATCGCCGATGACTTCCGGCGTATGGCGTCCGACGAAAATCGCACCGGCGTTGCGCACCAGTGGCAGCAGCGTATCGGGATCATCGACCGCCAGCTCCAGATGTTCCGGTGCCAGGCGGTTGACCAGACTCATGGCGCCGGGAAAATCATCGACCAGAATGGTGGCGCCGAAATCGCGCCAGCTGGCGGCGGCAATATCGGCTCTTTTCAAGGTCTTCAGCTGCCGCTCGACAGCCGCTTCAACGGCCTGCGCAAAAGATTCACTGTCGGTGATCAGGATGGATTGGGCCGCCGCGTCGTGCTCGGCCTGGGCCAGCAGATCGGCGGCGATCCAGTCCGGGTCATTGTTTTGATCGGCCAGCACCAGCACTTCGGACGGGCCGGCGATCATGTCGATGCCCACCGTGCCGAAAACCTGTTTCTTTGCTGCCGCCACAAAGGCATTGCCCGGACCGACTATCTTGGCGACCGGGGCGATGGTCTGTGTGCCATAGGCCAGGGCTGCAATGGCCTGCGCCCCGCCGACACGGTAAATTTCGGAAACACCGGCAAGCCTTGCGGCGGCCAGAACCAGAGGATTGAGGATCCCGTCCGGACAGGGAACAACCATGACAATGCGCTCAACCCCGGCAACCTTTGCCGGCACGGCGTTCATCAGCACAGAGCTTGGATAGCTGGCGCTGCCACCGGGCACATAAAGGCCGACCGCTTCAATCGCCGTCCAGCGCGAGCCCAGACCGACGCCCAGTTCATCTTCGTAAAAATCATCCCTGGGCATCTGGCGGGCGTGATGCTTGCGGATACGCTGGTGCGCCAGTTCCAGCGCCTGCATGGTCTTTTCGTCGACCTGGCCAAGGGCCGCATCAATTTCTTCAGTGGAAATGGCCATGGCCGTCTGGCGCAGGTCCAGCCGGTCGAATTTCAGCGTATAGTCGATCAGCGCCTGATCGCCGTTTTCGCGCACATTTTCAATAATGGCCGTCACGACGTCATTGACGTCCTGCGAGGCCTCACGCTTCATGGCCAGCAGCGCATCAAATTGCGCGGCGAAATCTGCATCGTTCTGGTTCAGTCGGCGGACCAATTCTCTCTCCTGATGGTTGGCCTAAAGGCTGGCCTGATGGCTGGTGCGATTGGGGTGGAAGGTGCCATCGGCTGCAACCGGGCTGTCTCAAACATCGGCCAGAGGATGGTGCGGACGAAACTCCGTTTCCCAGGCCGCACCCAGATCGGTAAGCTGCGCTTCGACGGCTTCCACAACCAGTTCAACGGCAGCGCCATCGGAGAATATCAGCTCGATCTGGCCACTTGGCAAATCATCCCCGGGTACAAAATTGATCGCCAGAAGCGACAGGACCTGGTTGCGATCGGATCGTTTGAAACCAAGCGAACGCACCTTGCTGACGCTGTTGAAGTGAAGCGCCGTGCGCCGGCGCTCGAAACCCTTTTTGCGCTTGCCATCGGCCTCTTCCCAGACAAACCGATTGCCGACCAGGATGAAGCGCTTCTCAGCGGCCCGGTAATCCAAGTCTGCTGCCTTGAACACGGCATCCTGCATATAGGCCGAAATGACGGACAGGTCTTCCTTGTCCAGTGCCATGAGTTTGAGAAGTTCCATGAAGCGCCTTCATATCTTGTGTGATTGGCCCAAAAGCCGGATGCCGGGTTTCCCACTGCTTATGTTAGTTAAACATTCGCAGCGCGAGGTGCAATTGGCTTAAAGGAGAATCGGTACGTACTGACCGGGATATCAGGAACTCAGGCGTTCCACCTGGGCGCCGCAGCGGGTGAGTTTTTCTTCCAGCCGCTCAAAACCGCGATCAAGGTGGTAGACGCGGTTGACCACGGTCTCGCCCTGGGCGGCAAGCCCGGCGATGACCAGCGACACAGAGGCCCGCAGGTCCGTTGCCATGACCTGTGCACCGGTGAGCGCCTCAACGCCGCGCACGGTGGCTGTCTGGCCCGACAGCGTGATGTCGGCGCCAAAGCGTGCCAGTTCCTGAACATGCATGAAGCGGTTTTCGAAAATGGTCTCGGTGATGAGCGATGTGCCACGGGCACGGGTCATCAGCGCCATGAATTGCGCCTGCAGATCCGTCGGAAAACCCGGAAAGGGGTCGGTCGAAATATCGACCGGGTCAAGCCCGGTGCCATTGCGGCGCACGTGAATGCCCGAATTGGTCGGCGTGATCTCCGCACCGGCTGCACGCAGGGTATCCAGCGCATTTTCCAGCAGGCTGGCATCGGTGCCCTCCAGCATCACGTCACCGCCCGCCATGGCCACGGCCATGGCATAGGTGCCCGTTTCAATGCGATCGGGCAGCACCCTGTGGCGTGCACCCGACAGCGCAGCGACGCCTTCGATGGTAATGGTGGAGGTTCCTGCCCCGGAAATGCGCGCGCCCATGGCATTGAGACATTCGGCAAGATTGACCACCTCGGGCTCACGCGCCGCATTGCCCAGTTCCACGGTTCCCTTGGCAAGGGTTGCGGCCATCATCAGCACATGGGTCGCACCGACGGAGACTTTCGGAAAATCGTAGCGCCCGGCCTGAATGCCTTTCGGCGCGCGGGCGTTGACATAGCCGCCGTCGATATCGATCTCGACCCCAAGGGCCTTCAGGCCATCAATGAACAGGTCAACCGGACGGGTGCCGATGGCGCAGCCGCCGGGCAGCGACACACGCGCCTCGCCCATGCGCGCCACCAAAGGTCCGATGACCCAGAAACTGGCCCGCATTTTTGAAACCAGCTCATAGGGCGCCGTTGTATCGACAATATGCCGGGCGGTGAAATGAATGGTGCGCGAATAGCCCTCGTCCTGGCGTTCGCGGCGGCCGTTGACCGAATAATCGACGCCATGGTTGCCCAGAATGCGGATCAGCTGTTCGACATCGGCCAGATGCGGCACATTTTCCAGTGTCAAAGTATCATCAGTCAACAGGGAGGCGATCATCAATGGGAGCGCCGCATTTTTCGCCCCGGAAATCGGGATCACGCCATTGAGCGGATTACCGCCGATTATCTTGATACGATCCATTGCCTGTATCGGGCTTCAGCCCGCCTTCCTGATCATTTGGGTCAGCAGTGCTGAACGCGCTGCCGATTCTATTGCGACTTGGTCCCGTCAGATGCAGGCAGACCGGCCGTCTCGTCCATCGCGCCACCGCGGCGCGCCCTGACCTGCTGCTTGCGACGCTGGAGATTGGCACGCAACTCAGCCGCCTGCCGCTCCCTGCGGATTTCAGCGCGGATATCAGCAGCGCTTTTGCCAGCGCTTCCGGCTCCGCCGTTGTCTTTGTCCTGTGCCATGAAGCCCACATACCCCATTCAGCCGGGCGAGGCAAAGGGCAATTGCAAGGCACAAATCAGGCAAATGCGGCACGGTCAGCGGGCGGCAGACGATGCGCCAGATGCTGCGCCAGACAAAAAGCCGCTCAATCAGCCCCGATTGGTCCTTGCGCTGGAGGGAAACCTATGGCAATAGGCATCGCGTTCCTCAATGAGGCACCCGATGCTGCCGTAGCTCAGGGGTAGAGCACTCCCTTGGTAAGGGAGAGGTCGAGAGTTCGAATCTCTCCGGCAGCACCAGTATTCTTTGGTCTATACCGGTTGGATTTCAACTTTTTTATAATAAAAAGAATTGCATATATACGTCGCCTATTGAAGCGTTTTCGCATCTACTTTGACGATTGTTGTTTTATGACGACCAAATGTGGTGCAGCTACGCAACTAAGTCAGTCATCTGGAAGAAACATTTCCCTCTGCGCTGTTGGCCAAATTTCATCAGAGCGATACTCAATCTCTTCCTTCGCGAGTTCGCGTTCTGCAGTGAGAATTTTTCGAGCTTCTTCGCGCGAATGAAGAAAAATCTGCACTGCCTCTTTAAGTTCTGCCTCAGATAGTTGACGATAGTCTCCCCTACTCCAAACCTCAGCCTGCCTTACGCACTCCTCGCCATTATCGACCTTTGGAAAGAACAAGTATTCGGCGGGTGAACTCTGGAAGTCAGTTAGAGAAAGAAAAGCATCTTCACAAATAGTCACGAGGAGGCGACGCTGGAATTCAGATAAGCTCAGATCGGCCCAACCACAGACAAAGACTGGAACAAATTGTCCTTTCTCTCTGATCACTGAAAGAGGTGAGACCGGAACTTGAACGTCTCGGGAAACACGAAACCATTCCTTCTCAAACTCAATGAAGTTGTTCGCAGGATAGCAACGAGTTTCATCGTGCGCGAAAAAGGCATTCACGAGTTCTTCGTTTTGGTTTCTCCCCTTAGGTGAACCTGATCGTTGCGTGATCTTGACTGCTGTTTCCCTATCAACACCAAGCTGGATGCGGTCCTTAATCGCCGCATAGCCAGGAGAATAAGTGAAAGGCGGAATGCCCTTTGCGAACGTCACAATCGACTTAGTCGTGCTCGCGACACCATCCTGCACAAATCTCGCCCAGTTTGGACCTGACGGAGGCCGATCAAGTTTTCCGAGTACTTTTTTATAGTCAACTGTCATCAGTGTTTAACCGTCCTTCCATACCATCTCCTTATTAGTTCATCCGAAATGCGCATTGATGCGTTGGTCTCACCTTCGTGGTTCCAGGTCTGGTCCCACGGCCCTCCGTCAATGTGGGATTGAGCAACAAGTGCACTGGGCTTCATGCTGACGTACTTTTTGGCTAACTCTTCCAAGAGCTTCGTTTCTTCGGGGTCAAAGTTACACCGAGCTATTTCTTTTTCGCCTGTATGCGGATTGACAATCTTTGCTCGAGCGGTGATCGGACCATCACCAAAGACCTTGAACTCTCTGTATAGTTCCCTAAACACAGGTCCATGTGTCCACGCTTCAATTTTTGCGCTCACCAAAGCACGTGAGTGGGCAACTAGATAGTCGGCATGCAAAAAGTATACGATCTTGTTGATATGCAGATTTGATAATGTCATCTGGTCGGCTTCGGCTACATCTAGCACAAAATTTGCGACCCCTCGAACGTCATTTGCCATGGCCGGAAAACTACAGTATTCCCGTTTTGTTCGCAATACACACTTGCTGTGTTCATGATCATTCCTGTTGATATCCTGGAATGACGGGAATTTCATGTTCTGATCCCCTACAAGCTTTAAACATTTCCGCCGCAACAAATGGGTAAGCGGTGCGCTGCCCCCACATTCCAATAGACATGCTGATTTGCGAAAACGTCTTTTCCTGCAATTTGGCAGGGAGTTTCTCCATGGGAGTCTCCACGGAGCTGCACAGTGCTGTCGGTTTCGTTCTATCGCCTAGAGGGCACCATCGTAGGTCTACGCCTTGAAGGCTCAGATCGTCGCCGAAACGCTGGCTCAAGGCGCAACGATGAATGGCGAGGGAAGCAGGATGCTCTGAAACACGCAGGTGTTAGTGTTAAACTATTAGATGACAGGGCGTGGAAAATAATCCACTCTTCAATTATATATAGGAGGGGAGCAAGGTATGCGTGCGCTTGGAGTATTCTGCATCTGTTTGATGCCAATGGTTCTCGGCGCATGCTCCACCAATTCTGATGGCTCCGTATCTGCGGGCGTGGTTGGTAGCCCAGCGTGGCATCTTTATGCTCCTCCACAAGACGTAACAAGTTATTATGACAGACTTGAAACATTCGAGCTTTGTTTGCGTTGGGATCGAGCTGTGGAAAAGAAAATCGGGATTGTTGAAGTGCGCGGTGCAATTGGCAAGACTCTTATCCGCCGAGGGAAGCAGCCAACATATTGTGCAAATCCAAAGCGCGATTTGCAAATCAGACAAGAGAAACTAAATGCCGATATACTCGGTAGGCGACAACAAACACGCCGCATGAATCAGCCACGTAATGTATATATTGATAATAGTGATAATTATACGCAATCACCATTACCCCGCAGTTCGAGCGGCATCAATACACTTCCGGTCAAGTGCATTAGTAGAAAGAGATTTGGTGGTAGCGTGAAGGTCATGTGTCGCTAAGTTCTGTTGACAAAACGGAACTCTGGAACTGCTACAGCTGAGAATTGCTATTCTATCTGATACTTCGCGCCCACACAGACGGCACTATCGAAGACGAAACAATATCGCGAAAGCTTACCACCGCTTCCACAATTTCACATTTCATTTTTAACGTTGGGGAGCACCCCCACTGGGATCCCAGAGCTCATGCTTGGCTTTTTTGCAGACATTGGTCTCCTTGTTTCCCTACCACACTGATGGGTTGGCATCCATTTAAAGTCAGGCGGCACTCTCCACGATGAAGCGTGCCCTATGGTACAGTTCATCGAAGGTTATGATTTCAGGGCTGACCGTGTTCTTTCTGCAAAGCTCGAATGAACGAAAGCGTCGCACATTCACTCCTAGCCCGACTTGAAATTCTTTGAGACTTCCAATCACAACGAATGACCGAGGCTGTATGGCGTGTAAGATCTCGCCTGTGGGATCGCCCTCCTTATCGGTAATTTTCAACTCAGAGCCCATCGCCTCGATTGCATCAAACACAGTACCTTGAATCTGTGCGATTGCTCCGCTCAATTCAGGAGACGGTGCCCATACACCCGATCGGTACTGACTTTCGCTTACGAGGCGCGTGTCGTGGCGCTTAATCTCTACGAAACACAGTGATTGGATTAACGCTTGAGACTTGAGCAACGCATCGACCCGCTTTCCTGGCCCAGTGAGATTAAATCCTCTGACAGTTTGCTCTAACGCCCTGAAGTCCAAGCTAGTGTTGAATATGTATGAAAGTCCGTATCCAAAGATCCAATGATTTCGCTCAAAGAAATGCTGCCACACACCCTCCGGCCCTCCCGTTGTGCGGGAAACTTCTTCTTCAAAATAACTTTGGTCGTTCAGCAACCGGTCAAAGATCTCTAGTTCGGACCTCCTGTAACCCAGCGCAATAACATCTTCTGATGTAATCTCGGTTCGAGCTAGGGCGGCGACCAGCGCCGGATTGCCGCGCAAAATGCGCTCTGCCTGCCCCGGCATAAGGAGCAAATCTTCAAGCTCGTCGTCAGTGACGTTCAGCTTCCCCTCATCTGGAAAATGAACGCGCCTTATGTTCGCAATGAAGTTGAGTAATTTCGTTATCTCATCCGGGAGGAACGTGAAGTACTCCTTGCCCGGCCCTGATTTATTAAATTTCTGAATTGTCAGCCTCTGTATACCCCGACTGTCCTCCAGAAACTTTGCAATTATTTCCTTCCGTGCTGCCGGGGTGCGGCGAAGTATGATATCGGCTTTCTCTTTCGCATATTCGTAGCCATCGCCCCCATCTAACACTTTGCTCGCGATACGGAGCCTTGTCCCATCATGCGTTGGGAAGCTCGGGCTTATATACGTTTTACCCGGCAGTTTGTTTCTGTGTATTGCTTCTTCATCGTCGGTGCTCATGGTATGCTCCTAGTACAAGGTACGGAGATTATGCTACGCGCTTTAAGTTGGTAAAGTAGTTTGATATGAACCACTCCGAGGATTTCGGAAGCTATTTACTCTAAGTTACGCTTCCATAGCTGGTTGGAATTACGGAGTTGGTATTACAGTGACAGTTTACTTAATTCCTATTTTACCGCTTTCCGCCCCCTCTTTTGTGCCACAAGAACACGTCCTGTTTTCTTTTCCAATGCCTTCAGCCAATCGGCATCCCCGATGGGCCGACCAATTGTTTCGGCCCGCCGTATTGGCGCATAGGCCACATCTTCATTGCATGGTTCACCCAGGAACTGCGCGGAATCGCCAACGCGTTCCAGCACCGGCGCAACTTTTACAATTCCATTATCGCGAGCAGCCAGATGCGCCCTTGTGCTTGACCAAGGCCAATCCTCCGCGCGTTTGACCAGCCCAGCCCTTATGGGATTGAGTGTAACATAGCGAATGGCATGGTTCAGATGGGGTTTGTTCATCACAACCGAACCATAGTGTCCCTGCCAAAGGTGCCTGGTCATTCGCGCCCTCTTATTGATATATCCTGTGTAGCGCCGATGCAGGTCGGCAAAAGTCCGGCGCAGCCCATCCTCATTGGATGGGACCAATATACAGTGAACATGGTTCGGCATCAGGCAATAGGCCCATACCTCACATTGAGCACGCATGGCGCTCCCGGCCAGCATATCCAGATAAAGACTATAGTCGGCGTCCTCGAAAACACCCTGCCGCGCCGGTTGCCACGCGGGGTAACATGATGCGGAAGATCGGGGACGACAATGCGAGCAAGACGGGCCATTTGAAGATGCCAGATCATAAAGGTATTTAGTAAACTGTCACCGTATTAATTTTCTCCACTATATCAGGGCAAGTCCAGGGCGCCGATTGGTTGATACAACTGATCATATGGTGCGTAGCCAATTGTCCCATCGCGGATCGTTGAAGAGCTTTCGCGCCCGGGCGTATTTCCAGATACCGTATTTTTGATAGTCAAAATCCCAATCCTGCAATTGACGTTGCTGAACGGCCCAGGATCCCCATTTCATGTCGGCAATCGCGCGGGCAACTGTGACACGGGCAACCATCTCGGCCCGCATCTCGCCAAAGTAGCGCTTTATCAACTCCAGTGATGTTGCCTCATCAACAAATACTTCGGCCAAAAACACACCCAGTTCATAGGCACGCTCATTATTGGAAGCGTATTCATAGTCGATGAGTTTCATGTCCTTGATCTCGTCCCCATTCATCGCGACCATAAAATTGCCGGGCATGGGGTCATTATGGCATGGAACAATATCAAGTCCCGAGGCCTCAAAGGCCTGCTTCGCCTTGCCATATTGTTTGATGAGCCAATCAAAATCGGCAGGATAAATTGCATTCAGCGCCTTTCCCTGTTCGATATGCTCGTCCGTCATCTCGAAAACTGTCTTGGTTTCCGCCAAGGCCTGCCCCTTGTGAAACGTGGCATAGAGATCGATTACGCCATCGAGGAAGTCCTTGCGCGCAAAATCGGCATTGGTGGAGGCGCGGTAACCCTCCAAAAACTCGACAATTTCCAGCCCCGCCTCGTTGTCATAGTGCAAGACATTCGGAGCGATTCCCATGGCATGTGCCTGACGGGCAGCACTGACCGAGGCATCGCGGTTAATGAAGCTCTCCGTACCAACGCCATAGACCTTCAGGAAATGCATCTTGCAATCATGGGTCGCCAAAAAATTTGTGTTTGTAACGCCGCCATCAAGGGGCACAACATCCACGGTCGCCGGAGACCAGCCAGGAACGGCGCTGACGGCTGCGTCCAGGCGTTTTTGTAACTCGGTGCTCATTGCAACCTCCTAAGCCGCAACACGAATGCGATCATTTGCGTGCGAGTTTTTGGCGTGCATTTCCAAACGGATAAAGCGCCAGGCGGAATATTTGGAGAACTCGAGGGCGCGGCGCGGTGACCGGGCCGCCATAATCGCGCCGATCAGACCCCACCGCATATCATCGGCAAGACCATAGAGCATTGATCGCTGGAAAAGCCCCTCATTGAACTGCCCATACCACTCTTCAAAACCGGCACGTGCTTCCGGTTCAGCCTCGTAATACTCGACCAAATGGCACCCGATATCTTCAAAAGGGTCGCAGTTCGCTGCGAGATCAAAATCAATGAGCTTAACCTGATGGTCCGGAGCGACCATAATATTGGCCGTGTTGCCATCCCTGTGACACGGCACAAGATCACGACCCAAACTCCAGATTTTGGCTTTCGCATCGCGGAAAAAGGAGGCAAATACGGCAATATCAGCATGTGTCGGCAGCCCGGAGGATGCGCAAATCGCATGAAGCGCTTCGATCTCGTCAAAAATCGACACGTTCTTTTGCAATTTTGCGCCAAGTTGAAACGTCTTTTTCAGTTCAATCACCTTGGCGCGCAGAATTGAGGATACGCCATCATGCAATCCACCTGCTCGCCAGGGTGCGGACAGATTTTCGAATGCGACGATCCCATCGCCGACACACTCGCGCAATACTTTCGGGCCAACATCCAGGCTGCCCGCCTGTCTGGCAGCTTCAATGGCACTGCCGGGTTCCACATAGAAAGACGTATCGGGATGATAGTGCTTGATTATGATGGATTGCTCATTCGATGAGGCGCGCCAGATATCGCCTTCAATGCCACGCCATGCGGGTGATGCCAGAACCGTCAATGGGTTTTCAAAGCGCACAGGATCCGAACCAAGGACTTCGACGGCTCGAGACCGGGCCAGTTCTTCTCTCATTTTACTTTCGGTGTCAGACATTACCAATACTCCGTTGCATCATGCCATCGGTGTTACAGGCCAGTCCCGCTTGCCGTCGCCAAAAATGTTGAGCTTAAATTCCAGATCTGTTGCCAGTTTCAGAAGCGCTGCATCATCGAGGCGCTTTGCGACAAGTTGCATACCGATGGGAAGACCGCGGTCATCAAAGCCGCCGCAAATTGATACGGCTGGATTGCCCGACTGGTTGAACAATGCGGTGAACGTTGTATGTCGCAGGGGCATTAACGGATCAACACCAAGATCTTCGACAGGGAAATTGACGACCGGCATGACCGGCGTCAGCAGGACATCGACATCAGCCAGAAGGTCGACGCAGTAGGCAATGCTCTTTTCAATCCCGCATTCGACCTCCCGTATCTTTGCGCCCCCCCAGTCTTCAGCCTCCCTGAACCACGCGTAAAGCGCTTGCGGTACCAAATCGCGCAATTCATCCGAAGCGCTGGAATACTCTGCCCAACCGCGCAGTTTCAGAGAATCGTCGATGGGTAGATATGCATTGAACCCCGGTGTTTTTGAAACGCACTGAATATTTCCAACCAATTCCTCAAGCGCCGCTTTTACATTTTCAAAACACGCCTTCACTGCCGGTTCGGTTGACGGGCCAAACCCAAAATCAGCCGTCGCGCCAACACTGAGTTTACGGTCCCGGTTCGCATCACAATACCGCATCGAATAACGATCAGCGGTATCCGGGCCAGTAAGCAATTTTGTCCATGCTTCAAGATCAGCGGCACGACGGGTTATGGGTCCGGCCGAGCGCACATTGGATGCGGGTGCATGCGGAATGATACCCTGCGTCGGCTTGAAAGCCGCCAGACCGCAATGGGAAGCAGGCAGGCGGACAGATCCTGCAATGTCCGAACCCACTGACATCATCCCGATACCAGTTGCTATCGAAGCCGCGCCGCCAGCACTTGATCCGCCGGTGCTCCAGGAAAGTCCCCAGGGATTGTGCACGATCCCATGGGATGTGCTGACCCCCGATGCGCTCAGGCCAAAGTCAGGCATGATGGTCTTGCCAAGAATAATTGCGCCAGCTTTTTTCAGCCTGGCCGCAGGCGGTGAATCGATTGTACCAATTACACCCTCACCATGAATAGCTGAGCCATGGTGCCAATACATGCCGATGGCGTTGACACTGTCTTTCAAAGTAACAGGCACACCGTCGAATGCGCTCAAGGGCTTTCCGGCGGCATAACGTTCCTGAGATGCGTTCGCCTCGGCACGCGCTTCACGGTCACGCACTCCATAAAGCGCATTGATCTTGTTCCCGACAGCATCGTTTTGAGCCAAAGTAACATGGATCACTTCGACGGGGCTGAGACACTTGTCCGCATAAGCTGCCTGAAGCTCACGCAGGGACATATGTGAGAGTGTTTTGATATCCATTGTCATATTCTCAACAGCACCCATCATGCAATCTGATAGACATCCTGGCGACCCGAAGATCATGATGCCGACAGCAAAAGGTCAAGACGACCGCGCTCATGCCATGGGCGTTGAACACAGCCACTTCGGATCCGTCGTCCTCGATGAGCGCAGCGCCGGATATGTCCGATCTGGGTGCAGTCTCCGTCACGAGACGTTCAGGATTGATGAAAGCAATCATGCAGACCTCCCCGCAGCCAGCAGATCGAGCAGTTCTCGATGCAGTTCAGGGGTTGCTGCCGAGACGATTTTACCACCCGAATGAAAGGTCAATGCATTCCCGTCCCAATCGGACATGACACCGCCCGCAGCCTCGACCACACCAAGCAAGGGCAGGAAATCAAAAGGCTTGAGATCATAGTCGACAACCGCATCAACATGACCCGCGGCGAGCAAGGCATGGGGATAGCAATCGTAGGCAAAACGGCGCGTGTGGCCAGCCTCTGCCAATCGTGCATGGACAGCCGATTCGTGCTTGAAAAGCTTGTCGCCCTCATTGATATAGAGGATCGCCTCAGCCAAGCTTGTCGTTGCGGACGTCTGGATAGTTGCACCGTTCAGAGTTGCGCCCTTGCCCGGCTGGCCGACGAAAAGCTCACCCAGCGCCGGCATCGACACCATGCCCATCTGGACCTTTTCGTGGCGAACATAGGCGAGAAGAAACCCGAACAGCGGATGCCCCGAAATGAACGAACGGGTTCCGTCGATCGGGTCCACAACCCAGACATGTTCATTGCTCAGATCGCCGGAACCATATTCCTCACCAAGGATTGAATGGTCTGAAAAATTTACCGCCAAATAGTCCCGGACTTCCCGTTCCACTTGCCTGTCAGCGATCGTTACCGGACTGCGATCACCCTTGAGCTCGACATCCAGTGTTTTGCGGAAGTAGCGCATCGCCGTTCCAGCGGCGATCATTGCAATTTCCTTTGCCGCAGCGACCAACTGATCGGAACGCATGATTTGATGTTCAGGCAAAATCGCCCCCGCAGACTTGTGATTGGTCAGGCCTCGAAATCAGTGCGCTCAGTGCATGCAGCATACCCTCAAATCCGGAAGCGATATCCTCGTCAGATGTAAATTCCTCAGGCGAATGACTGATGCCGTCATTCGATGGAACGAACATCAGTGTTGAAGGACAGACTGATTGCAGATTGACCGCATCGTGTCCGGCAATGGTTTTCATTTTGAGATAGGAGATATTCGCGGCGTCCCAACAGTCCCGGACCGTTTGAACGGCATTCGCATCGAACTCCACAACAGCGCGCTTCGTTGTGCGAACAGCCTCCAGTTCGCAACCAGTGCGATTTGCGATATCGCACATTGCCTGTTCAAGTTCGTCTTGAGCGTTGCGGAGTGAGGATGGGTCAGGTGATCTGAACTCGACCCAGAGACTGGCGCTTTCAGCGATCGTGTTGGGAGAGTTCGGCAATACTTCAATGCGGCCAACGGAACTGTATAATGGCTCTGATGCGGCTTTGGATATCTCATTCGCGCGGATGATCAGATGGGAGGCTGCCAGAAGCGCATCGCGGCGATCTTCCATCGGTGTTGGGCCGGTATGATCCGAGCGACCGACGATACTGATCCGGCATTTCAGCGCGCCCCAGCTTGACGTAACAATGCCAACCGGTGTGTTTGCGTCCTGAAGGCCAGAACTCTGCTCGATATGAAGCTCAAAATAGTGATGCGGTTTTGGCGGAGTATCCTTGCCAAGATAGTTTATGCTGGTTAGTGCCTCGCCCAGAGTCAGCCCCTCGCAATCGCATGAACTCAAGGCATCATCGAAGCTGATCCTGTCAGTAAATGCTGCGCTGCCGATCAAACTTGGCTGAAACCGCGACCCCTCCTCTCCGGTCCAGCAGGCAACAACGAATTGATCGAAAGCCGGATCAATTTTCCCCGCAATACAAAGCGTTCTGATTGCAAGCGCTGCAACGCAGGCGCTGGCCACGCCCAGGGCACCATCAAAACGCCCTCCATTGGGTTGGCTGTCGAGATGCGAGCCACAGTAGAATGCGCTTCCATCACCATTTTCGGCGAGTTGCAATATGCCAAAGATATTGCCGGTACGATCAACACGAACCGTAAAGTCGTTTTGCTTGAACCACGCGCAAAGAAAGTCACGGATCTCGCCGTCTTCCCTTGATGCTGCAAGGCGCGACACGCCGCCATCACTCGTAGCGCCAATGCGCGAGAATTGTTTTAGAAGGTCAAGAACATCCGTTCGCTGAGCCTTGGTGGAAAGTTGTGTGTCACCCATGAATGACATCCATTTCTGCCTTTTTGAACCGCTCCATGAAGTGGTGATCGGGTTTGCGTTCGGTCACCAAGCGATCGATCGCATCGAAACTGACCGAACAAATGTTGGCAGACTTCCCGAATTTGCTGGAGTCAGCCAGCATCACCTTGTTTCTGGCACATTTCACAAGCGTCTGACGGATACGGGACTCGTCCTCTTCGAAATCCATGAACCCTCGTTCGACATCGACACCGGCCACCCCCATAAAGGCTGTATCGAAATAGTAATTCTGAATGTAGGAAACGGTGTCGTACCCGACGAGATCGGACTCAATACTGCGCAGCTGACCGGGCGCCACAAAAACGGTAACGCCGGAAAATTCCTTGGCGATCTGCGCGACGTTGAGCGAGTTGGTGTAGAGTTTCAAATCGGAGAACTTGCCCAACTGGCGTGCAAGAGCCTCGCAGGTTGAGCCAATATTGACGAAAATGGACGTGTGGTCTGAGATCAGTTTCACCGCAAGCTGAGCAATGATGCCCTTTTCCTTGGTCAATTTCTGGACACGTTGGCTGATCGGTTCATCGCGGATGGGAGCGACACAGATTGCACCCCCGTGCACCCGCCTCAGCAGACCTTCCTTGGCCAGATCTTTCAGGTCGCGTCGGACGGTTTCATCAGACACGTCCAGATTGGCCGCGATTTGCATCACCGAGACCTTGCTGTGACTGGAAAGACGTTCCAGAATATATTCGCGACGATGTGAATTGAGCATCACAGTTTCCTAGACAGAATTTTCAAGAATCTTGGCGTGATCGACGGCACTTTCGACAACCAGATGACACGCGACGTAAGACCCATGACTCAGGGGAGTGGGACGCGGATCATCTGTCTTGCACCGTTCAATTGAGACAGGACAGCGCGAACGGAATACACAGCCGTTTGGGATATGAACCGGGCTCGGCGGCTCGCCCTCAAGGAGATATTCTTCGGATTTGAACGGATGATCATCGAGCGTGGGAACCGCACTGAGCAGTGCACGCGAATAGGGATGGGCGGGATTTTGAAAGAGCGTTTGGTTATCGGCAAGTTCAACGATCCGGCCCAGATACATCACCGCAACCCGGTGACAGACCTTTCGAACGAGGGCCATGTCATGTGAAATGAAGATATAGGTAAAGCCGTGGGTTTTCTGAAGCTTTTCGAAAAGCTCAAACAATTTCGATTGCTCTACCTGATCGAGTGCCGAGAGTGTCTCGTCAAGGATCATGAGTTTTGGCTTTAAGACAAGTGCCCGAGCGATATTGATGCGTTGCCGTTGCCCGGCACTCAGACCGACCGTCAGATGGTTTTCAATCGACGGATCAAGCCCGACTTCTTTCATGGCAGCCAGGACTCGTCCACGGACTTCGGATTTCTTGCAGACTTTATGAATGAGCAACCCCTCTGCGATGATACGACCGACCGGCATACGCGCTGGTAGCGAGCTATAGGGATCCTGGAGCAACAATTGGAACGACTGACGCAGCTTTGTCAATTCTTTCCAGCTGAGTTCCGAAAGGTCTCTGCCGCCGAAGCAAATGGTGCCCTTTTCAGGGATTTCGAGCCAAGCCAAAAGGCGGGTCAAAGTCGATTTTCCGCAACCAGATTCGCCGACAATTCCGATATTTTCACCTTCACGGATATCCAGAGTGATACCCCGAACGGCTTGCACCGCATTTCGCCCGTTGAAGGTATTTTTCTTGCGTACGAGATAGGTGCGATAGACGTCATCGACGGACATGAGTGTCGAGGCTTCAATCGCCGTTGGAGCCTTCACCTCTGGTCCCCAGATGCGCGGCAGTCTTGCCAATAGTGATTTCGTATAGTCGTGCTGGGGACTCATGATGAGTTTTTCCGGTGTTGCTTTTTCAACAACCCTGCCTTGTTGAAGCACCAATATTTCATCCGCAATCATTTCAGCGACAGGCAGCGAGGACGAAATGAACAGGATCGCGGTAGAGAACTGATCGCGCAATTCCTTGATCAAACGTATGATCTGTGCGGCAACAGTCACATCCAGCGCTTGCGTGATATTATCAGCAATCAGGACCGCTGGGTTTGTCACCAGAGCGTCGACGATCATGACCCGCTGCATCATGCCACCGCTAAACTGGAATGGATATTCGTGGAACCGAACTTCTGGAGATGGAATTCTAACGGCCGCCAGAACTTCCAACACACGTTCTGTGGCCTCTTTTTCCGATAAGCTGGGATTCACGGAGCGAAGTTTTTCAACGATCTGATTACCAACTGGAAGTGTCGGATCGAGCGATCCCGAAGGGTTGGAGCCGATGTAGCCGATCGAGTTTCCGCGAATTTTGACAAGTTTCTCGGAGGAAACCGCCAACATGTCCTCGCCACGGTACACAACTTTGCCTGATTTATAGACCAGAGGATCGGATATACCTTTTACGATTGCTCTTGCCAAAACCGTTTTGCCTGAACCTGCCTCGCCAATCAGACCAAGCACCTTACCTGCACTGAGTTCGAAGCCAATCCGGTCTAGAATTTTGGCTGACGGGTCATTTGCCAGACCGACAGTCAAGTCCTGGATCAGAAGAATAGTGTCCTTGTCGCGCATTATGCCCCGCCTCTCAGTACCTTGTTACGCGCATTCTCCATAGCTGACCCCATCAGATTGAGGCTGGTCAGCGTGAACAGAAGGAAGACGCCAGGCATGGTCGCAATCCACCAGTAATTGATCAGATACTTCCTCCCGTCAGCGATGATATTGCCAAATGTTGGTGTGGGCGGCTGAATGCCAAGCCCAATGAAGCCGAGAATGGATTCAAAGATCATGATCGCAGCCACATCCAAGACCGCAACGAATGCGATGGGTGGCAAAACGGCAGGCGCCACAAACAAGATGATGATCCGCAAGTCCGACGCACCAAGTACACGCTGTCCCCTGATATATTCCTTGCTCTTTTCAGAAAGAGCCGCGCTTCGGGCGACACGCGCATAAAGCGGCCAGCCAGCGAGACCCAAAACCAGAATGATAGCAGGCGCCGTCGGGCGTGAAATGCCCAGAATTGTGATCGCCAAAATGATCATCGGAATTGAAAGCTGTGCGTCCGTGATACGCATGATGATAGTATCAGTCAGCTTTCCCTTAAAACCTGAAACAAGGCCGAGCGCGCATCCGACTGTGAACATCAAGGTAACAGTGCCGATACCGATCAAGACGGAGTAACGCAGTCCGACCAGACAACGCAGAAGCAGATCGCGGCCCAGATGATCTGTCCCCAGCGGGTGCGCCCAAGACCAGTTATCGCCCAGAAACAAAGGCGGTATGAAGCGCCCTTTGATGTTCATTTTGGTTGGGTCTATGGAGGAAATCTCAGGAAAAACGAGTGCGCCAAAGAGCAGCAGCAAGAAAATCCCAAACCCCAATCTGAAAGATGAACTGGCCCATGCCTGGCGCAGCATCCGTTGCGCAGGTGTTCTGAGTGCCTCGGTCACAATGCCAGCTTCGGTTGTCTCGATTGGTGAGGCTGTTTTTGACATCTCAATACTCCAACCGTGGATCTATATAACTGGCGGCGAGGTCGACAGCGATATTGATGAAAACAAATATGGCGCTGATAAAGACTGCGACGCCCTGAATGATTGGGAAATCACGTTGCAGCACTGCATTGATGGTCAAACGGCCAAGCCCCGGATAATCAAAGATCAATTCGACAACTAGCAGCACACCAAGAAGAGCCCCCAGTTGAATGCCGAACAAATTCAGCAATGGAATAGACGCATTACGAATGGCATGAGCACCAACGATGCGAGAGCGCCTAAGACCGCGTAGCGGGGCTACTGTAATAAACTCTTCCTGCATGACCTGGGCGATCGAAACCGACAATGTTCGTATGATGAACGGTGATATCCCGATCGCAAGAACGACCGCTGGCAGGATCGTGTATTCAAATCCCTTGTACCCGAGCGACGGCAAGATGCCGAGATTTACGGAAAACACTTGAGCCAGCACAATGCCGAGCCAAAAATTGGGAATGGAAACAAACAGCGATCCGGTGAAAAATGCCAGCTTATCTTGCCATTTCCCTGGGTTCAGCCCAGCGGCCACACCAAGCGGAAAAGACATGATCAAAGCAAAAACGACTGCCAGACCAGCGAGTTGCAATGTGAGAGGAATAGTCTCGAGGATGAGGGTCAACACTTCGGCACGATCGTCGCGCGTCGGATCATCAAATGCAGCGGCCCCCACGGTAGCACCACTCTTTGGGCGAAAGAAAGAATTCCCCAGATCACCACGAACAAGGTCACCCAAATATCTCACAAACTGAATTGGGATCGGATCGTTGAGTCCGAGTTCTTCCGCTTTCTGAACAACCACTTCATCCGGTGCCATGCCGCCAACGATCAGTCGGGCCGGGTCACCGGGCACGATACGAAGCAGCGTGAAGATCGCAAAAGTAACGATCAACAGGACCACCGCGCCTTGAAACAACCGTCTTGTGAGAAAACTGAGCAGATACAAGTTCTTGACTCTCTTTGGTATGATAAGGGCCGAGCAAACAGGGTTCGCTCGGCCCCATTATTCCACCAAAATTAGGTGTTTGTCGCTTTGGAAGCGTCCATCATACCGTTTGGATAGATGTATATGCCTTTCAGGTCTTCCCGCATCGCGTGGATAAAGACCGAGGTGAACAAGCTGAGGGACGGCACTTTTTCCGCCAGCATAGGCATCAATTCTTCTTGAATGATTTTCTTGCGGGCTTCCGGATCAGTGGCATTGCGCTCTTTATCCAGAACAGCATCAAGTTCCGCATCCTCAATACCGCAGATACGTTTAGACGACGAGTGGAAGTGCGTGCGCAGCACCAGATCCGGTTCCGGAGAGCCAGTTGCCCAACCGCAATCGATCATATCACCTGGGCCACCACCCGGGCGATCGTAGAGATTGTCAGCCCACGCGGCAATTTCCATGGCAGAAAACTCGACATCGAAGCCCTGCTCCTGCAGCATGGCCGTGATCACTTCGCCATATTCCTTGGTTTTTGGATAGAAACCCACCGAAGTTATATATTGCAATTTCGGCAGGCCCTGACCACCCGGGAAGCCAGCTTCAGCAAGAAGGCGCTGACACTCAGCAGGGTCATATTTTGGATAGTTCGGCGTGTCGACATAACCGAATTTCACCGGAGACACCCATGCGTTCGACGCGGTGCCCGAAACGCCAAGCACATCCAGAATAACATCGCGGTCGATGGCATGGGCCACCGCTTTGCGCAATGTGGGGTTGTTGAATGGCGGTTTTGAACAGCGGAACCAGAGATATTTGTTCTCAACGGACACCGCCTCATTGATGGCAAAGCCTTGCTTAGCCTTTATCGTCTCGACTTGCTCACCCTCAAGACGCTCAATGATATCGGCTTCGCCTGAAAGAAGCGATAGCATCCGGGTGGTTGCATCGCCAACAAAGGTCATGTTGAGGCCAGGCACTTTTGGCGCACCACCAAGGAAGTCGGCATTGGCCTCCAGGACGGTGGTGTTCCCATCTTGTTTGACGAATTTGAATGCGCCGGTCCCGTTGGGACGCGATGCCAGTGTTTTCAGGTCAGCCAGGTCTTTCGCCGACATGATCGGCAAGAACGCAGACAGGAACCAGAACAAGCTGGCCGGATATCCATGCTCCGTAGTATTCACGACAGCCGTGTGGTCGTCCACAACATCGACAGTACATAGACCTGGATACCAGGCAGCGGGACGATCCGGCTGTGAGGCGTATTCGAATGTTGCTTTCACATCGTTTGCCGTAAATGGCTCGCCGTTGTGGAATTTCACACCCTTGCGAAGTTTGAATTGAAGCCGATGCTCGTCGAGCAGCTCCATGCTTTCAGCAAGTTCGAACACAATTTCATCCGGATTGCCGGGTGTCATCGGTGCACGGGTCAGGTATCCGAAGACGAAGCTCTCCAAATTGATCTGGCCCAGGGTCGTATGCGATGTCGGATCCCAGTTGCCGGTCAAATTCTCGGCGGACAGAAAAGTGATCACCTTGTCAGTCGCCGCGAACGCGGGACTGCTGAAAAATGTTCTGTTGATCATCGGTGCCCCGGTAATCACGCTGGCCATTGCCGATACTTTCAAGAAATTACGTCTGTCGAATTTCATTTCATTTCTCCATATGCTGCGTTTGGTTTGCTCAAGTAAATTACGCCTGCCCTACGACCTCAATCTCATTTGAAAGGTCCTACCCCAACGGAAAACCCGATCATTTCGTCAGGGGCATGAATTGCGCAAAGGAACCCCTTTAGCTGGGGAAGACCTTCCGGCAACGTCCTCTGCTTGCGCGCACCCATCATCTCTGGGGGCTTCTTTTCGAAAATGAACGACACGCAGCGCTTTTGTTGATTTGTAGGTTTTCGTGGTAATTTCTCGTCACATTCAACGAGATCTATACCCTGCATTTGTAAATAATCATTACAAAATAGCAATTTGCCTACCTTTTCCATCAATTCATCAAAATTTTGAAATGTGGTATTTGTTGATTTATTGGTAACCACGGCTTTTCAATATTGCAAGCATTTTTTGAAAGAGCTGTGGATGGCATGGAAATCTAGTGCTCGACACAGCGTAAATCTGATGCCCCGAATTGCATTCGCGCGAGTTAGGTGCCAGTGGACACCGGCCGGGCATGTATCGGGCATACATGGTATGCGTTGCACTTTGAACCATTTCGAAGCCTATTGCGTTTGTTCCAATGGAAAGCCACCGACGCGAAATGCTCAATATTGAGGGAACGATGGACCAGCATTCAAGCAACGCATGGATAGAGACCGTACCGACTTTGACGCATTTTGCGCAAGTTGGTGATGCGTCGCTCTATGCGCCTTTGCCGGACAGCTGGTACCTCGGGCTTTCAGACGTGTCCGATTCAACCGAGGCCATCGCAAGTGGCAATTACAAAGCTATCAATCTGGCAGGCGCGGGAACGATCAGTTCGGTCAGCAATGCGCTTGAGGGCGCCTTGAAGCTGTTTGCCTTTGGAGGCGACGGCGCCCATTTTGCGATCCCTCCCGACGAGAAAACGGCCACCGCCTCTGCACTTGATGGTGTGCGTTGCTGGGCGAAGCGTGAACTGGGGCTGACTTTGCGCGTGGCGATGATCGGCGTTGCGGATGTCAGGGCCGCCGGTTTCGATGTGCGTGTTGCCTTCTGGCAAGCGTCCGACAATGTGCGCTATGCCATGTTCACCGGCGGCGGCCTGCAATGGGCCGAAGCCCAGATGAAATGCAATGCGATTGCGCTACCGGCATCTTCGGCAACACAGGAGCCGGATCTTTCGGGCCTGTCATGTCAGTGGGGACCGGTCGAATCCAGGAACGGCGAGATTGTTTCGCTGATCGTCAAACGGGGGCCAGGGGCGACGGATGCCAGCTTTGCCGATGCAACAACGCAAGTCGTCGCTTTGCTGGATGAGACGGCTTCGAGCAACCCGGTGCCGCTGGCGGGGCCGGACGTATCATGGCCAACTGCGGCTTTTGATTTGCAATCACGCATCAGTCGCCCCTCCGCGATGCCTGCCTGGTGGCGCAAGGCAAAGGTTATCTGCACGGCGGCGGTGATCTGGACCATTTTCAAACTTGGTATCCGCCTGGGCACATTCATCCCGGACGAATACCGCCGGGAATTGTCTGCAAACACGGATTTCCGCAAATTCAATGACGGTCTGATGCTGACTGTCGATTGCTCGCCCGAGACCATCGCGCGTTTGCGCCTAGCCCTGGATTTGGCAGCGGGTTCAGGCACCATTCGTTATGGTCTTCATACCCAAAGCAAGGCGCTGATCACCTGTGTCGCACCCTCCGTTACGGACCTCGGCCACATGCATTTCGTCGACGGCGCAGGCGGCGGTTATGCAACAGCGGCCAAACATTTGGGCAAATGACGATGAGCCAGGAAGGCGGTGAAGAGCGATGCTTTCGCATCGCTCTAGGCGCCAGCTCAAGGTCAGGCCAGAACAAACTCGTCGAATACGCGGCGGCAATCCATCTCGTAATCAAGCCCGGCAATGGGTGGTCGATTGAAATGCCAGATCAACCCGTTGTGATGTGCGCCGCGGGGCCCAAGTTCGCTTGTCATCAGCGGATGAATCTCATGCACTGTATAGATCTGCGCTGCCGTTGTTTCCGCCCAATTGGCATCGAAAAAGGCCATGCGCCTTTCCATCTCGTCAAGAACGAAAGCTGCTTTTTCACGTATGGCATCGGGGCTTGTTTCGCCCGGACGAATGATGTGGTCATGGTAGTTTGCAGCGCCTTCGGGCACTTCGCCAGAACCCGCGATTGCAAAGGTTTTGGGAGCATCCTCATCGCGAACGGTATAAAGGAAGGAATGAAAACCGGGCGCGGCGGGCGGGTCGATTTCCGGGCATACGTTGGAACGCGCAATTGGATTTTCGTCGCCTTCCATGATGTCCCATTGCCGCAAGGTTCCGGCATAGAGTTCATTGAATGAGCGGAAGTCCTGTTCGGAAAATTGTCCGGGAGAACGCAGTTCACAGGCACAAAACGCCTGAAGCGGGCGATCAACACTTTCCAGATGATCCGCAATACGCTTGAAACCCTCTTCGAGGGGCACGACATCTGCGAACCTGGCGCGAACAATCCGGTATCCTTCATTCGCGCAAACACCTGCCGAATATTGCATGACACCTGGTATGTATCGATATCCGCCGGTCTCCATAAGTTTGGTTTTCATTGCTCAATCCTTTCATGCGGAAGTGTTTTTCTCAGGCACAGATGGACACGTCGCTGTCCAGATGCCGGAGTGTTGCGATAATGCTATAGGCAGTGATGGCACTGCTTTTGGGGTTGTTTTCATCGGGTATATTCTCGCAAACGGTCGTGACTTTGCCGCCGCGCGAATAGATCGTCAGTTCATGGGTGTTCACGGACAATTGCGGATCCGCCCATATCTCTACTTTCGTTTCTTGCGTGCCGAGACCGGCCAGTGCGACAGTTGCTGCAACATTGATGTTCTGGGGAAAGGCCACAACGCAATCCAGTGCGTTGCCTGAAAATATCAAAGTCGCTTCGGTAATATCTCTGGTTGGGAACGTCGCGCCTGCGATCTGAATTTCCGTGCCAAAAGAGAGGGGTGGTTTGCTCGTTTTCAGCGTCACACGATCAAGACCGATTTCCTTGGCTGCCCACAGGCCATCAAGGCCGGCAATTGCGCCCGATGGCACAATGATGCGTATGCCCGCCTTTTTCGCCCTCGACAGAAAATCACCTGCCGTCAACAGCCTGCCGACACTGGCGACGATGAGCATCGAACCGGGTTTGGCAAGGACGGCATCAGCAAGCGCATCAAAAGCAGATGGCGGCAGACACTCGACAATGATGTCGGCAGCATCCGGCAGTGCGGAAATGGGCAGTACCTCCGGCATCGAGCGAAACCCCCGCAGCCGCTCTTTTGCGTGGGTAATATCTCTGGCAGACACGGCAACCAGTTTCAGTCCGTCCATGCCTTTGTCGAGTGCTTCGGCGATGCGCAAGCCGATAGAGCCAAGCCCCGCCACCGCCACCGTTTTGACGTCAGCCATAATTGATCACGAGCAGCTTGATGTCTGTCATGCTGTCCATGGCATAGCGCGTGCCCTCACGGCCAAGCCCGGAGTCCTTCCAGCCGCCGAAAGGCATCGTGTCGATACGGTAAATCGGCACATCGTTGATCATCAGTGCGCCGACATCCCAATCTTCCAGCGCCCGGAATGCGGCCTTCATGTCATTGGTGAAGTAGCCGCCTTGCAGCCCGAAGCGGGAATCTGCTGCGCGACGCACACCCTCGTCTGCGCTTTTTACCTTGGTGAGGGTGATAACCGGACCGAAGATTTCATCGGCTTCAACCTTCATGTCGGGCGTGGTATCCGTCAAGACTGTCGGCGCAACCACTGCGCCATTGCGGGTGCCGCCGGTCAGGACGCGCGCGCCTCCTGCAATGGCCTCATTGATCCAGCTCTCGATGCGATGCGCTGAGCGTTCGTCGATAACCGGCCCAACGTCAACACCTTCCTCCATGGGATTGCCGACCTTGCAGGCCTCGACGCGGCTGACAAGTTCCTTTTCGAAAGCGTCATAGACCTTTTCATGGACAAAAATGCGCTGGACGCCAATGCAGTATTGGCCGCCATAAACGACGCCGCCTCGCACACACCTTGCGGCAGCGAATGCAATGTCGGCATCATCCGAGACGACAACAGCGCCGTTTCCGCCCAGTTCAAGAGAGACCTTCTTCTTGCCACTGAGCGATTTGATATGCCAACCAATCGGCACGCTGCCGGTGAAGGTCACCATGGCAATGCGATCATCCCGCACAAGTTTCTCCGCGAGCGGAACATCGCAGTGAACAACGGTGAGTGCTTCTTCCGGCAGTCCGGCCTCATACATTACCTCGGCCAGAAGACGGCTGGTCAATGGTGTCTGCGGCGCTGGCTTCAAGACAACCGAATTGCCGACGGCGAAGGCCGGGGCGAGCTTGTGCAAAACGAGGTTCAGCGGAAAATTGAACGGCGTGATCGCGAGAACAGGGCCAATTGGAAACCGGCGAGCGATACCAACGCGTCGACCGAGAGAGCCCAGCGTTTCCAGATCGGCATCGTTCATATCGAGCGCGGTGCCGTCGGCATTGGCCGTTTGGTATTCGAAAACCGCACTGTCGATGTCAAGCGGCACCTCCTGACCACCAAAAGCGCGGGCTTCACGCGAAGCGCCTCGAAGGTTTAAAAGGGAACGCGAAATTTCTCCACGTGCATCATAAAGCGGTTTGCCCGCTTCCGAGGCGATCAGACGTGCGAATTCTTCCCTGCGTTTCTCGATCAGGTTTGCAGTTCGGTCGAGAATATCGGCGCGGACAAACCGCGGCAGGCGGCGCATGATGTCGAAGCCTTTTTGGGCGGTAACAACAGCGGCCTCGATGTCAGCCTCGCCGGATATGGGCATGTGGCCGACGATGCTCCCATCATAGGGTGAGAGTATGGCATCTTGCTGGAGTCCAGCTTGTGCTGAAGCATTCATGGATTTATCTTTCTGTCTGTCTGTCGCGTTCGTCAGGCTGCGCCGATATAGGCTTCACGTACTGCGGGTTCCTGTCGCAGTTCTTCAGAAGAAGCGGCGAAGGTGATGCGACCACGGTCGATCACATAACCACGATGGGCAAGGTCGAGGGCCGTCATGACGTCCTGTTCAACAAGCAGGATCGCAATGCCACTCTTGTTGATCTCGATAAGCGTTTCACTCAGGAGTTCGACTGCCCGCGGGGCGAGACCAAGCGAGAGTTCATCAATCATCAGCAGCTTCGGCCGACTCATGATGCCGCGGCCGATGGCACACATCTGCTGCTCGCCACCCGAAAGCGTTGACGCATCCTGATTTGCGCGTTCGGCAAGCCTTGGAAACATGGTCATGACCCGCTCAAGATCGTCTTCTACATCCCCGGGCGCCTTTCGGATGTAGGCCCCCATCAGAAGATTGTCTTTGACAGACATCGTGCGGAATAGCCGTCTGCCTTCGGGCACATGCGCGACACCGCTGGTCAGGGCCAGGCGGGCATCGGCACCCGCAATCACGCGACCTTCAATCTTGATGCTGCCCGCTGTGGGCGACATCAGTCCGGATATGGTGCGCAGAAGGGTTGTCTTTCCCGCGCCGTTGGAGCCAATGAGACAAACAATTTCCCCTTCATTGACGGTCAGGTCAATGCCCCACAAAACCTGAATTTCGCCATATCCGCTCTCCAATTGACTGATCTGAAAGAATGGGTCAGACATTCGGCTTCTCCGCAGCATTGGCCTTGGCATACCGGTTGCCCAGATAGGCCTGAATCACCTTTTCATTTTTTGTAATCTCGTCCGGCTTTCCCTCGGCAATCTTGGCGCCATGATGCAGGACGACAATCCGCGAACACAGGCTCATCACCACCTTCATCAGATGTTCAATCAGGATAATGGTAACGCCGCGTGCGGCGATGGCCCGTATCATCTCAAGCGCGATTTCGATCTCCGCCGGGTTGAGCCCTGCATTGACCTCGTCCAGCAAAAGCACCTCGGGCTTCATGGCCAGACTTTTGGCCAGTTCCAGCCTTTTGCGCTCGGCAAGGGTAAGTTCCGAGGCCAGCGTATCACGCAAGTCCTTGAGACCCAGAAAATCGATCGCCTCGTCTGCGGCCCGCATAGCCTCAGCCTTTGATGAGGCTCCTGCGGCAAAGATGGCCGGCGCCATCACGTTTTCAAGAACGCTCATTTCAGGAAAGGGCTGAACGACCTGATAGGTGCGCGCCACGCCCATGCGACTGATCTGATAGGGTTTCAAACCATCCAGACGCCTGCCCTTGAACGTCACCGTGCCGGAGCTAGGCTTGAATACGCCGGTTATAAGATTGACCACGGTCGTTTTTCCCGCGCCGTTGGGGCCGATCAGACCAACGATTTCTCCGGCTTCGACAGAAAGGTCAACATCGTTTACGGCGATCAGCCCCCCAAAGCGCTGGGTCAGGCCTTTCAGTTCCAGAATACTCATGCCTATGTCTCCCCGTTTTCCGCGCCGCGTTTGCGAAACCTGCGCGCAACCGCACCAACAATGCCGTTTGGCAGGTAGAAAATCAGACCGACAATCAAAATGCCGAGCACCGCCGCATGAACAGAGAGGAAATTGCGCCATACAACTTCTTCGATAACGAGGAATATCGCCGAGCCGATGACCGGCCCCAGAAGCGTGCCGGCACCACCCAGCATTGTCATGACAATCGGACGGATCGTCGTCATGACCGAATAGACATCCGGTGGTTCGATATAGAAGACCCATGATGCATAGAGCGCGCCGGCTGCTCCGACGAAAAGCGATGACATGACAAAGGCCACGACCTTGTAGCGTGTGGTGTTGATGCCGACCATGGAGGAGGCATCCTCATTTTGACGAATGCAGCGCAGGGCAAATCCGATGCGGCCTGCCGACACATACCAGCTCATCAGGAAGGTGAGCACAGCAAGGCCGAGCATCGACCAGAAAAACAGGCGTGCCTGAGCTGCTATGGACATGCGGATAATGGGCAGATTAAGGCCCATGCCACCACCGGTAAGACTGGTCCAGGATGTGGTGACTTCAAGCAGAACTTCCGCCAGCACAAGGCTCGCAATGGCAAAATAGTGCCCCTTGAGATGCAGGATGGCGGAGCCCATGGCACCGGCGAAGACCGCAGCCAGCAAACCAGCCGCCACCCATGCCAGAGGCATTGGCCAGCCAAAGCCCTGAAGGATTGCGCCCGTATAGGCACCGAGACCAAAAAAGGCCGCCGTTGCGAAAGAGGGGTAACCGGCATAACCGCCGATGATGTTCCAGGACTGCGCAAGAACGGCATACATGGCAAACATCGTACCAAGGCGGAGCAGATAATTGTCGCCGAGCAGGGGCAGGCAAGCAATAATTGCGAAGGCTATAAGTGCAATGACTGGACGTTTCATTCGTACCCCCTGCGACCCATAATGCCGGTTGGTTTGAAAATCAGCAGGATGATGAGCAGGACGAAGGCAATGGTCAGGCCGTGCTGGGGGCCGATAAACAGCGCACCGAAGCTTTGGATGAGACCAAGTGCGATACCCCCGACAATCGCGCCGGATATGCTGCCAAGCCCGCCGAGAATGCAAACGATAAAGGCAATGCTCAGATATTCTGAACCCGCAAGCGGAGAGATCGGAAAGACCAGACTGAGAAGGCTGCCCGCCGCTCCCGCCATCAGTGCGCCGATACCAAACGTAATTGCGTAAATCTTTTTCACATCGACGCCCATCAGCGCTGCGGCCTCCCGGTCCATGCGGACCGCAACAATGGCGCGTCCGATCTTGGAACGGACCAGCAGCAGATAGAGCAGGCCTGTCAGAACGCCTGCCAGCAACATGGCAACAAGGCGATCCAGCGGAAAGACCAGGCCGGCGACAACAGCGCTGCCCAGCGGATTGGCAAGCTGCACACTTCTGTAGTCAGCGCTGAAGGCCAGCAGCATGCCGTTGTTCAAAAGCAGATCCAGCCCGAAGGTCAGCACCAGCGTGGTCAGGACCGGAGCGCCGACGACACGGTTGATGAGGCCAAGCTGCACCACATAGCCAAGCGCAAACAGCAGCGCACCGGCAATGATGATTGAAAAGAACGGATGGATTCCGAAATGGGCGTAGGCGAAATAGGCAATGTAGGAGCCGAGGACAACGAACGAGCCGTGAAGCACGTTGATGACGTTCAGGACACCCCAAACCAGTGAAAAGCCGACCGATATGCAGGCATAAAGGCCCCCAAGCACCAATCCGTTCAACAGGATCTGCGCGTATAACATGAGCGTTGTTCCGGGTTACGAGCGACCGGCCTGCAGGCCGGAAGCTGATACATTGGATTGCGGCGATGCGCGGCTGGATCGGCAGCTATTCGATGCCGCCGAAGCGCATATCTGCCTGCTTGATGATTTCAGGAAAGATCGTTTTGGCTTTGCCATCCTGAATCTGGAAAACCGGCGGTTCGAGCGAGTCAATCTGTCCATTTTCACCAAAGTGAACCGGGCCGTAAAACGTTACCGTGTCCATGGACGCAAGTGCATCGCGAACGGCGGTCGGCTCGATCGTTCCAGCCTGTTCGATTGCAAGCTCGAGAATGGCGCCGGCTGCAGCTGCAGATGCTTCTGCATAGTCAGGAACCGCATTGTATTTTGCCTCAAAGGCAGCAACAAAATCGGCGGTGGAGCCAAAGATGTCTTTACCGTCGTAGGAAACGGCCGGATGCCACCATGCAGCGCTGGAGACATTGTTGGAGTGGTCACCTGTTGCGTCGATGAACTCCTGATAGGCGGGGCCCGCAATCATCGTCAGAATTTTCGGCTCAATTCCAAGATCAGCCATCTGGCGGCGGATCAGGATCAGGTCATTGATATAGCCGGTTGTGAAAACCCAATCGGGTTTCGAGCGCAACATCAGCGTCAATGCTGACGCATGGTCCATTGTACCAATTGCATATTCATCGAAGGAGATCACTTCGAGGTCATTGTTTCCAGTCGACTTTTTCATTTCGTTGGCAATGGCCAGAGGGAACAGGTCATTTCTGGCATAGATTGCGACCGTCGAGACATCCTGTCCCGAATTGGCCACGATTTTCGCCAACGGCTCAGTCAGCGTACTGTTCGGCGTGAACGTTCCGAAAAGATATTGATAACCCTGATCGTAAACGCTGCTTGACGATGCGGTCGCGGCAATCATCGGAATCTGGTAGCGCTCGGCAACAGAACTTGCAGCTTTGGCCGCGCCCGAGCCGAATGGAGCAAAGAGGAAATTGACATTGTCAGCGGTAATCAGGCGTTCAGCGGTTTGTACGGCCCGTGGAGTCTGGCTTTCATAATCGACATAGACGATTTCAACATCATAAACATCACCGGCAACTTTTATGCCGCCTGCCGTGTTGACTGTTTCGGCCCAGAGATCATAGCCACGCTGCTGCTTAAGCCCTTCGGGCGAAAGCGGGCCAGTGAGCGGAAGTGGTGCTCCAATGCGCAACGTCTCATTTGCAGCCGCAGGCTGCACCAGCAGCGCAGTAGCGCTTGCGATTGCAAGAAGCCAAGCCTTCATGTTACTTCGCATTTCATAACTCCTCAGTTTTCTGTTTACGCATTTGCAAACGTGCTGATTGCCATGCACCACGAGACTAAGGGTAAGTCGGCGCTTCAAGGAAGTGGCAATGTCAGCACACAGTGTTGCGTTTTATGCAACACCTACGAATTCATCTGCCACGAGGCGTATATATTCCACGAATCGAAAAGCGGCGGTGCTCAGCTCGATGTTGGTCCGTTTGCAGACCTGAGTGGCGGAAAGCGAAAGAACCTGTGAGACAATGGGTATGCCAACCAGTTCACCTGATTCAAGTTCGCGCTCAAACGAGAAGGCGGGCAGGAAGATAACGCCCATATTTTGCAGCGCGAACTGGCGCATCATGTCGATCGAATTCGTTTCCAGCCGGATGTTGATGACAAGCTGTTCGGATTTGACGACATGGTCGACGAGATGACGGATTCCGAATGAGCGATCAGGCAGACCAAGCGGTTCAGTCTTAAGCTCGCTCATCTTCAATTGGCTTGCAGCCGCAAGATGGTGATCGCGCGACATGACGGCCATCAGCGGCTGGCTCAGACTGATCAGCGTTTCAACTTCGGGCCGCGGATCGGGCTGAAAGGAAACGCCGATATCGCAGCGATCTTCGACAACGGCGCGCATCACACCATCAGTTCCCGCCACGAGCACTTCATAGGTTATGTTCGGATGATCCTTGCCGAACATGGCAAGCGCCCGAGGCAACAGGCCACCAATCATGCCTTCCACCGTATAGATGATGATATGTCCGCTTTCGAGGTTTCTCAGTGCGTCAATCTCGACACGCAACCGCTGCAATTCTTTCTGGCGGCCTTTGACGTATCGAAGTGCCAGTTCACCAGCGGGCGTCAGCCGCACGCCTTGAGCCTGACGGATGAGCAATGGCACGCCATAGGTATATTCCAGTTTCTGGATCTGGCGACTAACCGATGACGGGGAGATATGAAGTTGTTCAGAAGCCTTCCTGATCGAACCCAGCTCGGCGACTGCCTCGAAATACGTAAAGGCTGTTTCCATCTTTGTCCTCATGCTTTTTTTCAGTTGCTGGCATGTGTCCGTTACCAGGGGAATTAAGACCGATCAGCCATGTGAAGATTGAATTCTGGTCCGAGGAATCGCCCTGATTCTATCGCAGACCTTTGGCTTCACTTCACGCGACCATATCGAGCACGCCGCGCTGTGCAAAGTCATTCTCCTTGACTTCGGTTGGCAGAATGTTCCCGATGGGGCTGAGAAGACGCCCAACAAAAGTATCAACCTGCCCCTTCGCTCCACTGGGGAGGCGCCAGATCAAGGCCAATCTGATAGCTTTTTTCCAACAGCGCCTTTCGTCGCTTTGATGAGCCCGTTGAGCCACACAGCAGCTCGAGCCTGCGCGGCGAGAATCCAAAGTACCCAAAGGTTCCCTTTATCCAAGCTGTTTCCAAGGCAGAACGATAGCCAGCATCATCCATTTCGTCTGAACGCGCGCCCGCCGGTATCAGGAGCACGCCGGAACGGGGTCGTTGCAGTGATTGGTCCGGGTCGTCCAACTGATCGTAAGCCCATCCCCAGCTCCAGACACGATCGACCCACCCCTTGGTCATGGACGGCATGCCCCACCAGAACAGCGGAAAAACAAGGCAGATCGCATCTGCCCGCGCGATTCGCTGCTGTTCTTTCGCCACATCTGCCGATGGGATTGCGTCGCCCTCCCCTTCAATGTCAGCCATGGACCAACGCGGATCAAAACCTTCGGCATGCAAATCTGCAAGCTCAACCGAATGACCCGCAGCCCTGGCGCCATTGATGAATTGTTGCGCAACAGAAGCGCTGAACGAGGCAGGATCGGGATGATCCAGGACAGTCAAAACATGCATAAGTGAACTCCGCGGTCATCATTCCTGGCCATCGAATGAGCAGACCATACACGCCGCATCATGCCAACAGGGGAAACGACAAGGCACATTCAGAGCGCGCATTCAAAACCATTGTGCAGCCTCCAGTTAACTTGAGGTCAAGCGAAATGATTTCTGTCTCTCCACCAGCATTTGGAAGGCGCAATCCTACCGTGTTGAAAATATCATTGACTGCTGTCTGGCCAATTGGTGCGCAACGAAAAAACCGCCCTGGGTGGTAGCTGGAACGATACGCACCAGAGAAATGGCTTGAAGAAACGCCTTGGGGTTAGGTAGGGTGACGGACGGTGGTTCAATCGGGAATTTCCGAAAAGCGCTGTTGCCAACCCTGAATTCCGGAGTGCCCTATGCGTTATATTGCGATTTTCTGCCTTTTAAGTCTGGCTGCAACCGCCCCCGCCGCAGCCAATTGCGCAGATGAGATCAACACATTGTTCCAGGGCGGTGCATGGGACCCCTTCACCAGGGGAAACAGACGCGAGACCACCATTGTCCGCGGTCCCGACGGAACCGAGACAGCCTCATCGGATGTCCTTTGGGATGGGCCTATCCGATCGATCAATTGCACCCCCAATGGCTGCTTCATGGCGATCGGCAATGCCTCCTGGACAGGTTCCAGCTTCGATGGCCCGTGGACAAGGTCCAACGATACCGGCACCGGCAACCCCGAGGAATTCGTCCGCGCCACCAACGCCAGACTTGCGGCCTCGGTCAGCGAACCGGAATGCCTTGGCGCAACCGATCTCGATGGTGAAAACGCTATTCTCTACCGCTTCCTGTCGAAGCCTGAGCCAAACGAAAACGGCTCCTGGTGGGGTGGGCGCTATTCCGTCTGGGTCGCCCCCGATGCCAGCCGCCTGTTGCGATTGGAATTGGCCGAAGGGATCGCCAGTTGGGCGCCCAAGCCATCGAAGGATGTGCAGGTCACGACCATTGTCTATGATGACGCGATCCGGATTGAAGAACCCGAGTAGCGCGTCATCAAGCCCCTGAGATGAGACTGGCCAATAGAATGCGCGGCCCTTTTCAGACCTCGGTATGCTTAGCCGCCAAACGTGATGGTGGCGCGCGATTCTCTCAATTTGCCTGCACCCATGCAATTTCCTTGCGAATCCAGGCCGACATAAACAGCTTCCCGGTTCTGGGTCAGTTTGCTTGTCTGACCTGCCTCCAAAGATGTCATTTCCATGCTGGTTCCGTCCGGATCGACCCTAAAGATCTGAATGTAGGCATCGGAACTGTTGGTGAAGGTCAAATCCCCGACACGGGTGGAATGCTCCGATGTCAGGCCATGCTGTGTGGCGCAGGCCAGAGCATCATCCTGCGCGAACGCCGGAACAGGCAGAGCCATGGCCGACACAAGAAAAGCGGCGGCAACTGTTTTTCTGCTGATATTGATGTTCATGGCAAGTCCTTCATTTGAAATATATTTGGTGCTGGAATGGGGTGAGACAGCGCTGGCATCTCCCAAATGCAATGCCGACGCGGATAGGAGTGTACGCTTTTCACCCAAAAAACAACCGCCTGCCTGCGCAGATCGTGCGCCCGGCAAGACATGATGGTGTACAAGCCCAAGGTGGAGGCCAGTTGCAGGGCATGGCCGGGTGCCCAAACTTCGCCACCCGCCGCGCTAGGGCTGACCGCTGGAATCCGATACACCCGATACGATGAACAGGCGCCGGAATGCGCCATTAGCTGTTCTCTTTCTCATTGGGCTGCTTGCCTTGATTTCAAGTTTGGTCGATTTGCCCGCTCAGCAGATGTAGATGGCGCAGGCGCAGGCGCAGGCGCAGATTATGCATCTGCGGCCAAACAATTGGGCAAATGACGATCGGCAAAGCCCTGAAAACGGCTATTCAGAAACGCCCAACAAAAGTTTCATCTTGACCGTGCGGTCTCTTGGGCGGCGCCAGATCAAGGCCAATCTGATGGCTTTTTTCCAGCAGCGTTTGTCGCCGCCTTGATGAGCGCGTTGAACCGCAGAGCAGCTCGAGCTTGCGCGGAGAAAACCCGAAATAGCCGAAGGTTCCCTTCATCCATACTGTTTCCAGGGCAGAACGGTAGCCAGCATCATCCATTTCGTCTGAACGCGCGCCCGCCGGTATCAGGAGCACGCCGGAACGCAGCCGCTGGCGTGATTGGTTCGGGTCGTCCAACTGATCTTATACCCAAGATCGATGATTATGGCCCAACTGCTGGGCCCAGCTTGCCTGTCGGCCAGGCGCGCCGCGCGGCGCGGCCTGGTTGGCCGGGCAAGCGTCGCAACGCCGTCCGAAGGGCAAGCTGGGCTCACCAAAGGCCAGTTCGGGAGGCTCTCCGGACAGCGGCGCGCGTCTTGACCGATACCCCGTATCGCACAGCGACACGCTTCTTACCGGAAAACCTCCCGAACCGGTCAGATGGGTCATAATCATCGATCTTTGGTATCAGCCCATCCCCAACTCCAGACACGATCGACCCACGCCTTGGTCGTCGACGGCATGCCCCACCAGAACAGCGGAAAAACAAGACAAATCGCATCTGCCCGTGCGATCCGCTGCTGTTCTTTCGCTACATCCGGCAAAGTGGTTGCGCTGGCCTCCCCTTCAATACCTGCCATCGACCAACGCGGATCAAAACCTTCTGCATGCAAATCCGCAAGCTCAACCGTATGGCCGGCAGCCGTGGCGCCATTGATGAATTGTTGTGCAACAGAAGTGCTGAATGAGTCAGGATCGGGATGATCCAGGACAGTCAAAACATGCATAGTTGAACTCCACGGAAATCATTCTTTCGCAGACGAACAAGCAGACCATACACGCCGCATCATACCAACACGCAGATACGGCAAGGCAAATGCAGATTGCTCAGTCAAACCTATTCTGCAGCCTCCAGTTAACTTGAGGTCAAGAGAAATTATGCCCTGTCTCTTTGTCTGGGTTTGGCAGGTGCGGCCTCGACGCAGTGATTGACAAAATAGCAATGTTCCCAAAAAGGCAGTCGCAGATCCTGCCTGCTACCATAAGACTTGGCTTACGATTCTGGACAACGAAAGACCGTCATGACTGCCAAAATGGAATCTTCGCGGGCTGCCCACTGACTTCTTGATCTTGAGAGTGCGCCTCAGGCCGCCTCTTCATTTTTGCGACTGGGATGGGGAACAGCTAAACTGTCCATTCTGTTTCCATCGACTCTATGGCAGAATTGATGGATTGCACTCCATCCGAAGGACAACTGAATGCTATCAGGCGTTTGTATAGGCACGAATGATATCGAGGCAGCTGGTGAGTTTTACGACGCGGTGCTTGCGACGATTGGCATGACTTGTGTCTTGTCCGAGCCCACTGAACGAGGCTACGCTGGCCCAGATGGGCGTATCACACTTTTTGTGGTTACTCCATTTGATGAGCAACCTGCCAGCTCCGGCAATGGAACACAGATCATGTTCTATGCGCCAAATTCAGATGGTGTGGAGGCATTCCATGGTACGGCGATGACGTGCGGCGGAACGGATGAAGGTGCCCCCGGTCCGCGACACTATCACCCTGCCTATTATGGTGCCTACGTGCGCGATCTTGATGGAAACAAATTGAACATTTCGGTGGAAATTGAGCGTGAGGCAAGAACATAGTCGAGAGCCTCCAGTTGCGTCGCAACGTTCGCGAACCGGTCAACCGAACATACTTCGATACTCGCTCAATTGAACACCAAATCGACGTTGAAACGCCCGGCGCATGCGTTGCAGGTCGCCAAAACCACTGTTTGCCGCCACTCGTTTGAGGGGCAGGCTTTCCGACAAAAGTTTCCGCGCATGATCAACGCGGACTTTTTCTACAAATTGCGCCGGTGTCTCACCCAAATCGCGCTTGAAATGCCGGGAAAGTGTCCGCGTATTCAGACCGGCTGTCTCGGCCAATTTTTCAAGCGACCAATCCAGATGCGGTTGTGAAACGATCTGTTCAATGACTCGTGCCAGGGACTCTCCCTTGGTAAACTGACCTGCCAGGTGAATGGCGTACTGGCTTTGCCCGCCAATACGCCGGAGCTGAACGACCAGTTCGCGGGCGACCTCAAGCGCAATCATGTGACCACGATCCGCCTGAATAATTGCAAGCGCCAGGTCGATGCCTGTGGTCACCCCAGCGGAGGTGAAAATCTTTCCTTGAGTAATACTGATGCGATCCAGTTTCCAGGAAACATTGGCGTATTTTCGCGTGTCTTCGGCACGCGACCAGTGCGTTGTTGCATCGAGCCCGTCAAGCACCCCGGCCGCTGCCAAGACCAAGGCGCCAGAGCAAACGGAAATCAGGCGTCCCTCAGTTTTCGCCTGTTTCTGGATTATTTCGCGGACAACAGAATTGTGGATCAAACGATCAACACCAACGCCCCCCGGGATTAGAAGATCATCGCCGTGCGAGCTTGAAGCGAATTTTGCATCCGGCACAAGTCGGAGGCCACAACAAGCGCGCACCGGCAGACCATCGGGCGATACAAAACGGATGTGGTACATCTTTCGGCCATCGGTCTTCGCGGCTTCAAAGGCTTGTACCGGTCCAGCGACGTCCAGCATATTTACATCATCGTAAAGCAAAACATTGATTGTTCGCGTTCCAAGTCGATTGTCCATTTTTGATACCATATTGTCATTTAAGACATAGCTGATCCTCCCTATAAGGCGGTATGTCAACCCGCTCAAAAGGATTTCTGCAGATGTCGTTTGCGTCGTTTTTCCGAAATGGGAACTTCATGGGTCTGCTGCTGGCAAACACAATCCTCGGGTCCGCCATGCCCATGCTGCTTATTCTGGGCGGGCTGACGGGCCTTTTTCTGGCCCCGAATGCAACCCTTGTAACACTGCCCGCTTCCATTCAGGCGCTCGCAGGGCTTTTGGCCGCCGCTCCTTTTTCACTGTTGATGGGGCGTCTGGGTCGCAGGTTTGGCTTTGCAATTGGCGGGGTATTGGCAATCATCGGCGCGGTAACCGGTGCTTTTTCCTTGATGACGGGCAACTTTATGCTGTTATGCTTGGGGCACTTCATTCTGGGCGCAGCCCTGACGTCCTTTCAATATTTTCGTTTTGCGGCGGCCGAAGTGGTCAGTTCTGAATGGCAACCGGTGGCGATATCGCTCATGTTGACATCCGGTTTGGTGGCCGCAATCGTCGGGCCACAGATTTTCATCATGGCCAAAGATGCTCTGGCGCCGATTCCTTTGGCGGGAGCGTACGCTGCTCTATCGGGTGTGGTCTTGGTGGGCATGGTGCCGCTGATACTGGTTCGAATTCCTGCACCGCAATTAAAGCAGCGGAAGGAACGCACGAGCATACTCGCATCGCTTGCTGTTCTGCGACGACAACCAGTAAGACGGGCTGTTGGCATTGCTGCCATATCGCAGGGCGTGATGATCTTCATGATGATACCCACGCCAGTTGCTATGCTGGGTTGCGGTTTTACCGAAGCGGTTGCAGGTGATGTCATTCGCTGGCACGTCGTTGCAATGTTCGCGCCGAGCTTTGTTACGGGTTTCCTGATCAAATGGTACGGGCAGCAACGCGTAGCGGTAATTGGTCTCCTGGTTCTGATGATTGCAGCTCTTGCTGCCGCCATCGGCCTGTCGTCCATCCACTTTTACGGATCGCTCATCTTACTTGGGATCGGCTGGAACTTCAGCTTCATCGGCGCCACCAGCATGTTGGCGACTGCGGTCTTGAATGAGGAAAAATCCACAGCGCAGGGTATAAATGACACGATCATCGCTCTTGTATCAACGATTTGCGCGCTTGCAGCAGGCTTGGTTGTTACCGGACCTGGCTGGGCGGTCGTTGCGATTGTATCAGCGCTTATCGTGTTGCTCGCGATTGGGATGCTTGCCCTGAACAAAACCGCACCCGTCAAAATCGCGACGACAAAAGAGGAGACTCCGAATGCTTGAACTCAGACCAAATTGCGAGTTGTGTGACCGCGACCTGCCGCCGGTCACACCTGAAGCCAGCATATCCGGTTTCGAATGCACCTATTGCGCCGACATGCAATTGATCATGTAATGCAGTCCTGACTATGCCCCATTTTTCAGCATGACGGCGGGCCCCGTCCAACTGACAGAAAGAGAACAATGAAATACATCACTTCACAAGAACAATTGAGAGATGTGTTCGACAAAACGCATGATGTCGCCATTCGGAAAGAACTGACTGGAATTGATGCCCATTCGCGTCGCTTTATAGAAAAATCGCCGTTCGTTTTCATTGGCTCGCAAGATGTGAAAGGCAGTGCTGATGTGTCGCCCAAGGGGGATATGCCTGGCTTTGTTAAAGTGTTAGACGACACAACACTGGCCGTACCAGACAGGCCCGGAAATAACCGGCTCGACACCTGGGAAAATATCATCGAGAATCCGGCCGTCGGCTTGATATTCCTGATTCCGGGCATGAACGAAACACTGCGGATCAATGGCGAGGCTCGCTTGACGAACGATCTCGAACTATGTGCCCGGATGCACGTCAAGAATCGGCCCGCTCTGGCTGTGATGGTCGTCAAGGTCCGGCAGGTTTACATGCATTGCGCCAAGGCCTTTATCCGCTCAAAACTGTGGGAATCCGAAACATGGCCCGAGCGCAAGGACATGCCGACTCTGGGGACAATATTGAAAGACCAGGCAGAACTTTCTGCCACTGCCGAAGAGTTCGATCTCATTCTCGACGATGCATATCGAAAGACGCTTTGGTAGGCAGTTCATGCGCACCTTTCTACCTGTGCAGGCATTGAGTACGAAGTGTCAGCAAATAGCATCGAAGTCCCAATTCGAGGCTGAGCCTCAACATCAAACAGTTGCAAGGGAGATGGTTTCTTTTTAATTCTGTTTCCATCTCCTTACCAACGCTCCAACACATTGCAACACTTCGAGATCGCGCCCATTATGTGGGCATCCTCAAAACGGAGTCTCTATCGACATGGACATGAACCTCGCCGCCATCACCTCTTCTGTTTTGCTGCGAGAATTTCCGTCCCATGACTGCATCCGTTTGCCTGACCAACCTGACCTGGTCCAAGCCTGACAACGCACCGCTTTTTACTGATCTGAACCTGACATTCGGTCCTGAACGCACCGGCATCGTCGGGCGCAACGGCATCGGCAAAAGCACGCTTCTGCGGCTGATTTCCGGCGATTTGTCTCCCGGATCCGGGCAAGTGCAACTGGTCGGCTCGCTCGCACGCCTGCGGCAGGATGCGGCGGAGCACCCGAATAACACCATTGCCGATCTGTTTGGTGTGCGATCCGCACTCGATCTGCTGAACCGGGCCGAGGCAGGGCTTGCGCCTGCGGAAGAATTGGCTGACGCCGACTGGACATTGCCCGCGCGGATCGAGAGCGCCCTCTTGCATTTCGGCCTTTCCGCCCGGCCACAAACCCCTTTGGTCGACCTGTCGGGTGGTCAGCGCACCCGTGCAGCCCTTGCCGCATTGATCCTTGCCGAGCCGGACTTCCTGCTTCTGGATGAGCCGACGAACAATCTCGACCAGACCGGGCGCAGGATGGTGATTGACCTTATCCGCGGCTGGACGGGCGGCGCGATCATCGTGAGCCATGACCGTGCGCTTCTTGAGGAAATGGATGCCATTGTCGAATTGACCTCACTTGGCGCCACCCGGTATGGCGGCAACTACAGCGCCTTCCGGCAACAAATGGACAGCGCCCTGGATGCGGCGGAGCGCGACCTTGCCCATGCGCAAAGGGCCCGCAAGGAGGCGGCCCGTCGGGCGCAACAGGCCGCCGCCCGCAAGGCGCGCAAGGACGGCACCGGGCACAAGTCACGGGCGAAGGGCGATCAACCGAAAATCCTGCTGGATGCCGCCAAGGGTCGTGCCGAGGCTTCCGGCGGTGCGGGTGTCCGCTTGCGCGATGCCCGGCGCAAGGCGGCAGATGAGACATTGTTTGCCGCTCGGCAGAAGATCGAAGTCTTGCAGCCGCTGCGCATGGACATTGCCTCGACCAGCCTTGCCTGTGGCAAGACGGTGCTGCGGCTTGACGGCGTGACGGGCGGCTATGATCCTGAGCGTCCCGTCATCCGCGATTTGTCGCTGGCCATCATTGGACCCGAACGGGTGGTCATCAATGGGCCGAACGGCAGCGGTAAGACCACGCTTCTCAAACTGATCACCGGCCAGATCCTGCCGCAAAAGGGCGTCTGCGAACTGACAGTGCCGTTTGCGCTGCTGGATCAGCATATGGATCTGCTTGATCCGGCCCAGACGCTGCACGAGAATTTCCGTCGGCTTAACCGCCGCGCAGATGCACACAGGGCCCATGCGGCTCTGGCGCGGTTCGGCTTCCGTGAAGATGACGCCCTGCGCCGGGCCGGTGCACTGAGCGGAGGCGAATGCCTGCGCGCCGGTCTTGCCTGCACCCTTGGCGCGATACCTCAGCCCATGCTGCTTATCCTGGACGAGCCAACCAATCATCTCGATTTGGAGGGCATCGCAGCACTGGAAACGGCACTGGCAGCCTACGATGGTGCGGTATTGGTGGTCAGCCATGATGAAAACTTCCTCCAAGCGCTCGCGCCGGACAGGACGATATCTCTAGGGGTTTGACCGCAAGTCCAGTGCGTTTCTGTTGGAACAAAATTGGGATATTCCAGGATCCTGAAACATGTTGAAGTAAACCCACTGACACCGTTATTGCCTTTACCAAACAGGGAGAACATAGGAGTCGAATCATCCAACGGGCCCGCTCGGCAAGGCACATCCAGACAACCCATTGAAAGGACTTGTGGAAGTCCTCAGTTAACTTGAGGGCAAGAGACCTTATGCCTTATCTCTCTTTCGGCAATTTTGGGTTGGAGTCAGCGCTGGCCTTCGCCTTCAGGTTTGGCAGGTTGGGTGGTGTTGTTGTTTTGAACCACCACTCAAATGAAAATTTCGGCCCAAAGCCGACCTCGACGAAAAATGCTGCACCAAAGCGCAGGCCTGCCCGCCAAGGGCACACTTGGCGGGGACCTCACTTGGAGCGCTACTGAATAACCACTATCGGCGCGCCCCATTTCACCCTCTCGTACAGATCAATCATGTCTTGATGCAGCAGGCGAACACAGCCACTCGATACCTCTTGGCCGATTGACCGAGCGTCCATATTGCCGTGCAGGCGGTAGAGCGTGTCTGTATTGCCTTGATGGATATAGAGCGCCCTCGGCCCCAATGGGTTCTTTAGTCCGGGCTCCATCCCGTTGCGGTAGATTTCAAGCTCTGGCTCACGGTCGACCATATCCGACGGCGGCGTCCAGATAGGCCATTCTCTGCCATAGGCAATATGGCCGCGCCCGCCCCACGCGAAACCTTCTCGACCGATCCCTACTCCGTATCGCATGGCCCGTCCGCCTTCCATCGTCCAATATAGGAAGCGGTTAGGGGTGTCGACAATGACCACTCCGGCTTCTTCGCCGGTGATGTTTTCAACCTCTTGCCGCCAATAGATGGGGTCAACCAGCTCGATCTGCGCGGTCGGAATAGGAAAGCGCTCGTTCGGGAGCGCAGCATACATCGAGAGGGTTTCACTTGGAATTACAGGAGACCCGGGAGTTGAAATTACAGAGGTCTTTGTGGTTGTGCAGCCCGCTAATGCAAAGCTGGTAGCGCCGAGCATGAAGTTCCGGCGTCCGATAAGAGACATTTCAAACATTATATGCGCTTTCAAGCGGTCACATGCCGCCTGTTCGAGTACTCGCTGGGTGAAGGTCAGACAGTCGCCAGACGAGGCGGCCGGAAGCGCCCAGCGGGGAGTATCGAAAGCGAAATGCGTGGAGGGAAAGTCTCGAATACCTTGGCTTCGCTGCGCAGAACAAGCACAAGCTCGTTCCCGACAACCATCGGCGAAAAATGACAGGTAGATACAACATTGCCATGGACGCTTTTACCGCAGCGTTTGAAGCTGATTGCCTTGGTCACCTCGGCGGCAGACGTCACGCAGCTATCCTCACCGGCAAAGACCGAAGTCTGCTGGGAGCTAGGCGCGGCAGTCGAAGCCGCCTGCAAGGGCGAAGCGACGAGTGCACACAGCAGGCCGATAATGAGCAAGAATCTGTACATTGGATCTTCTTATAAAGGTTCGTTAATTGGATCCAATAACAAAAGCGTCATCCCCACATCCCGCTGCTGGGCACATACCATGAACAATCAGACATAAATCGCACGGCAGAAAGCCCGCACAGTAGACCTTGGCGTGTGATACCGTGAACGACCGCCTCCCGTCCAATCCAGCCGTCAAGTGCGCTGCAGCAAATGCCAGGAAACAACGCAATGCAACCCTTGATCCTTACAAAGGATATGGTTTGTCTTCATCTCCTTACCGACCTGCCAAATCCTTCCCGAACAATTGACCAAAGCCCTCGATATTGAGAATTTCAAAGCCTTCTGCCTGGAAACTGTCGGCGAGTGCTTCGTTGACGGTGTCCGTATTGGGCGTGAGGACGGAAATTCTGGTTGCTTCGAAGGCACGCAGGGCCTCACTCGCTGCCACGATAGGATTGGTGCAGGGCACGCCAGGTTGGGCGATCTGGACAAGACGTTCCACCATATCACTCTTCTTGTCGTTGCTCATCATATCGCTTCTTCCAAAATTATAAAAAGAAACCGTCATTGCCGAATGTGCGAAAGATTCTTTAGGTTATCTTTCCATAGAAACCGCATCGCTCGGTGGTGCCGGTCCCCAAGTTCGGCTCAGCTATGTTTTTAGCCATATAGAACAGGAAAAAATACAAAAGGGTTGAGGAGTAGTTGCCTTGGTTCATAGTCTGAAGGCATCGGATAACAGAGCTCACCACTACCCCCCCGAAAAAGCCTTCCGCTACAGCATCATACAGCGCGTTTTGATAGCCAAATTCATTGCGAAAATTCAAACTATCACAATTTATTCCTCCTCGCTTTCAGCGATCTATATGAATAGTACATAACCCAAAAAAATAATGGTAAAAAAAACACCATATAAGTATATTTTTTAATATAAAAAAACACCATATTTATAAACAAATCTTTATTTTTAGATATTTTCGCCCCTTGATCCGAAAGTTTCATTATTAAATGTTGAGACAAATTGATTTCGGTGGAAATATTTGAAAGTATTTTCGAGTAGTCGATTTCATCCAGCGCTATATTTCTTCCCCCAAAGTGGGCAAATTTTTCAATATTTTTTGGAAGGCTTAAGTATTCATCAAATGATAATAGTCCGCTTTTGCATGCTTCTTGAAACACCAAACTGAATTGCGTTTCTCTTTTAATTTCGCTTATTGTATCCCACATTTGCTTCTTCGAAATTCCCCGGCTCAATATCCATGGTATCGGTCCGTCGGTTGAAACAGAAGAATGCTGCAACGCTTGCACATACTCTTTATGATCGACTCTGGAGAGGTCCACAACAATCCGGGGCATTATGGCTATACGCTCATCTCCATGAGATGATGTAATGAGGATGATGGCCTTGTTTTCAGCTTCTGATAAACCTGTCACAATATCTATGGCGGCTTTGAAATAATCCAGTCTAGCCAATGGTGAGTTCTTCAAAACTTCACTCGGATTGGGTCGAAGCCCTTGAAAAGCCGTTACTTCTAGATCAATACCGTCACCTTTTACCAAACGAAACTTTTTTCTATTTGCCAGCGAATTGGTAAATATTACAGCGTCGAATCCATATCGTTTTGATGCTCTTGCAATTATTTCAGACTGCTGTTTTACAAGTACCGGGAAGCGCACTGCGTCAGATCGCAGCGCCGCTATTATAGTTTCAGAGCCTGGTAACTTACTCTCTCGAATTGCACCGAAAAGTTTCTGGTAGTTCTGAGTGGTTTCTGATCCGAGAGGGGTTTCATTGGCATAAAATACCAAAATCTCATTTGAAATCAGTCGACTATTGTCGCTCGTTTCCGATATTTTGTCCCGAGAATGTGCGGTACTTAGAAACAAAATTCCAAGTGCAAACATTAACACGGCCTTCCGCCTTAGAGAAAGCACCGATTCACCCACCCTTGAAGAGCACACCTAGAGTGCTCTACCAATTCCGAAAAATCTCACAAAAATTAAAATATTCTGCTAGATTAGAACCCCAAAACAGAATGAATAGGGCCTCGGCCGTATGCTTTTGCGTCGGCTTCGTCGACTTGGGAAAACATCAGTAATGTTGATCCGTAGACGGCCATTGTAATCACAAAAGCACCGGATAAGATTTTGATTTTATTAAATTTTTTCATGTCATTGTCCTTACGCAAAAAAATGGCGAACCTCTCCTAACAAAATAGGTAGAAAGACCCGCCTTTTAGTAAGCACACAAAACTGCAGTGCCAGTTTCAACTAATGTCGAACCCAAAAAGTCCAGCTAAATCAGAACCCCAAAACAGAATGAATGGCGCCTCGTCGGTTTTCTTTTGCGTCGGCTTCGTCGACTTGGGTAAACATCAGGAATGTTGATCCGCATATCGCTATTGCAAGCGCAAACACCCCGGTTATCACTTTGAGCCTGTTAAGTTTCTTCATGACCTTATCCACTTTCACCACTATATAGTTAATGGTTTCATCAAATTTGGCATATGTCAAGCAGAGACAATTGGTTGGTATGAACAGTGAAAACCATTTCCATCTTCCAGACTTTAAAAAGTCAATTTTAAATGGCTGATCCAATAGTGTTTATGCTGCCATTTTGAGTTTCAGGGCAGTGGTTCGGCCGTATGAAAAACCGCACAAAAACAGACACCAAACCTCAATCTTCGCCCTTGCCCCCTAACCCGCCAGATCCTTCCCGAACAATTGACCAAAGCCTTCGACCAGGCTGTCATTCTCCATCAATTGCAGGCAATGCCAGACGAGGGCCTGGTTGCTGGTGACAACCGGTATTCCGAGTCTTTGTTCCAATTCCTGCACAATCAATGAGGAACGCAGCGCCGTGCAGGAGATGAACAGGGCGTCAGCTTGCGGATCGCAGATCTGCTGGGCGGCTTCGGCTATGGCTGCCAGCGGCAGGCCGGTCATGTCGATGTCATCGTCGAGGCCAAAGCCCTCGATATTGAGAATATCAAAACCCTCTGCCTTGAAGCTGCTGGCTACTGCATCGTTGACCGCGTCCGTATAGGACGTGAGGACGGAAATTCCGGTCGCTTCGAAGGCGCGCAGGGCCTCACTCGCTGCCACGATCGGATTGGTGCAGGGCACGCCGGGTTGGGCGATCTGGACAAGCCGTTCCACCTCCTTGCTGCCGATGGCCGCCGTGCCGGAGGTGCATCCATAGATCACCACGTCGACGCCCAGGCCCGGAAGCAGGCCACCTGCGGCGCGGGTGATGTCGCCGGCCATGGCGCGCAGGTTTTCAATGGTCAGCGGATTGGCATTGAGCACGCGGTTGGTGAACAGATCCACACCGGCCGGCAGCATGCGGCGCAGGTCCGTCTCGCTGTTGAAATCGGTTGCCAGCGCCACCAGGCCGATCCGCCCGCCCGGCGCGATGTTTTCCAATGTATATTTGACGTCCATGGCATTCATCCCATTGCAGGAAATTCATCTTATCACAGGAAATTCTTGCGGAACACGACGGCTCAGGAAAAGCGCGCCCTCCTGTGCAAAAATGATATCCTCCTCATGGAGCATCTGCCTGCCGGGCGTGAAATCCATGCCCGGCACAAGCGTGATGGCGACACACGCGAGAAACGGCGTCTCGTCATGGGCCGAAAGAGACGGCTAGTCCGTCAGGAGCAAGCTGAGACACGCGCCGAGACCAGGACCGCCCCGCCAGACGCTGTTGCCAAGCCCTTTAGAGCTTTGGCAGGTCCGCCACGCGCGGATCGTCGGTGAAGCAGAAGGCCTTGTCAAAGGACGGGCGGGCGCGCATGCGGGTCTCCCAATCCTCAAGCGCCGGGTAACGTCCCATCGCCATCAGTTCCGGGTGGAGAGTGCGGATACGTTCGATGAAGGGGATATTGGCAATATCTGCGAGCGTCAACTTTGCACCGACCAGCCAAGCTCCCTCACAGAGCCCCGCCTCCAGCTTTTGAAGGCAATTCACCATCTTGTTGTGGGCATCCAGCACCTCGGCGTCGGTAAAGCCGTCGGCGGCGATCTTCGCCCAGCGATCACGGCGTTCCCTTGTCGGAATGCGGTCGATCACCTCTTTCAGTTCGGCTGAGGACAGGGACTGCGCGCGCTTTACGCTCAGCCTTGCCCAGGTAGACAGCATGATCGCGTCAAAGGCTACATTGTCCGAAAACCGGAGCCATAGGCGCATTTTCGTGCGCAGCAAGGGATCGGCCGGCACCAACGGCACCACCTGCGGATAGCGATCGTCGATATATTCCATGATGATCGAGCTTTCGATCACCGGGGCATCGCCATCGAGGAGCGCCGGAACCACCCCATTGGGATTGATCTTCAGATAGTCGGGATGATGCTGTTCGAAGGCCTGCAAGTTCATCAGCCGGCTCTTGAACGCAAGACCCTTTTCGTAAAGGGTCATGCGCACTTTCTTCGAGCAGGTCGAGGCCAGCCCGTGAAAAAGGGTAAAATCGGTGTCAATCATCGCATTCGCCTCACAGCATCACGTTGATGGCCTTGGTTTCCAGATAGCTGCGCATCTCTTCCAGCCCTTCCTCGCGATCAATGCCGCTGTTCTTGAAACCGCCCCAGGGCATGCCAACAAAATGGCTATTCTGCCCGTTGATGAAGATCGACCCGGCGCGAATCCGGCGGGCCGTTTTCAGCGCCTTGTTGATGTCATTTGTCCAGATTGCCGCCGACAGGCCGTATTCGGTGTCATTGGCCATCTCGATCATCTTCTCCTCGTCACGCCAGCGCGAAATGCCGAGAATCGGGCCAAAAACCTCATCGCGCCACAGGCGGTGCCGCGGCGTAACATCGGCATAGACAGTTGGCTCCACCCAGAACCCCCTGGCGAAAGCCTCGCCCTGCGGGCGCCTGCCTCCGGTCATCAGACGCGTGCCGGCGGTCTCTTCAGGATCGAGAAAGCTGGTGACATGCGCATAGGCCCTGGCATTGTTGACCGGCCCCATGTCGGTCGCCGGGTCCATGGGATCGCCGAGTCGCAGGCGGGCCACACGCTCGCTCACCAGGTCGACAACCCGGTCATACAGATCTTCATGCACCAGCAGGCGCGAATTCGACCCGCAGGATTGGCCCTGCCACGAGAAGTTCATTCCCTTTATCGCGCTTTCGGCAGCGCGCACCGGGTCGGCGTCAGGAAACACGATCATCGGGTTCTTGCCGCCCAGTTCCAGTGTCACGTGCTTGACCGCCGTCTCGGCCGCCGCACGCTGGATGGCCATGCCTGTTGCGACCGAGCCGATCAATGCCAGCCGCTTGATCCGCGGATGGCGCACCATCGCGTCGCCCACGACGGAGCCTCGGCCATTAACGATGTTGTAGATACCTTTAGGAAGGTATTGGCCGGCGACCTCGCCGAGGATCAGCACCGAGAGCGGGCACGTTTCCGGCGGCTTGACGACAACCGCGTTGCCCGCGGCCAGGGCCGCGATCGTGCGGGCGACGGAGAACAACGCCGGGTGGTTGTAGGCGGCAATCCGGGCCACCACCCCATAGGGTTCCAGAACTGTCATGTGCAGGTTTCTGGCCGTAGCCGGGATTGTTTCACCCCGCATCTGGGGTGCAAGGCCCGCATAGAACCGGATGGTCGATGAGATTTCATCCATCGCATGCAGCGTCGGCTTGAGTGTATTGCCGCTATCAATCACCTCTATCCGAGCCAGTTCGTCAAACCTTTCGGCCAGCGCTGCCCCGAACTGCATCAGGATGTCGGCACGCTCTGACACATCGCGTTCGAACCAGAGCGGCCAGGCGCGCTCGGCGGCGTCCACGGCACGCGCCACATCGCCGGCGGTGCCAAGGGCGGCGCGACCGATTACCTGCTCGTTGGCGGGATTGATCGAATCGGACCATGCGCCGCTTTCACTTTCAACGAGCGCGCCGTCGATCAGCATACGGCCTTCAAGCATCTCGGACATCAAGGGTTCCTCTCAAGGGACGACAGGCCTTATCCGGCCACAAGCGACGGAAGATAAAGCACGATTTCAGGGAAGATGGCGATGAACACGACCAGCAATACCGTGCAGACCAGATAGGGCGCCACGGCCAGCGACACGTCGAAGATCGACTTGTCCGGCGCATTGCCCAACATCACGTAAAGCGCCAGACCGAACGGTGGGGTGGCGAGGCCGAATTCGATCCATATCAGAATGAAGACGCCCATCCAGAGCGGTTCCACGCCATAGGCTTGCGCCAGCGGAAGAAAGATCGGGATGGTCAGCATCATGATACCCACGGGCTCCAGAAATGCACCCAGAATGGCCAGCACAAGCCCCATCAACACGAGGATCATAAACAGGCTGGCGTCCGCATTCTGTACCCAGCCCACCAGACCGCGGGTCGCACCGGAGATCGAAAGGATCTGGCTGAAGGTTGTCGACGCCAGAATGATCAGGAAAATCATGCCGGTGATCCGCATTGCGCCCATTGCAGCCCTGAGAAGCGCCGTGAAGGTCAGGCTGCGAAAGAGCGCAGCCACGATCATTACGGAGAGCACGCCGAAGGCGGCCGCCTCGGTCGGGGTGGCAATGCCCAGAATGATGAGCCCCACGACCATGAAGATCACAAAGCCCATCGGAACAAGATTGACGACGATCAGGCGCAGCTTTTCGCTAAACGGGGTGTGGGGAATGTCGTAGTTCGGCGCGCTTTGAGGCATGGCCAATGTCCAGCCGAAAACCAGCGCCGCATAGGTCGCGGCCAGCAACAGGCCCGGCACCAAGCCGGCAAGCAGCAGCAGGCCGACATCCAGACCGGCAAGGCTGCCCAGCACCACGGCCAGACCCGAGGGTGGAATGATCGCCGCCAGGCCGCCGGTCGCAATGATCGGCCCGATTGACAGGCAATCGGAATATCCGTTGCGCTTCATCTCGGGGTACATGGTTGACCCCATCATCGCCACATTGCCGAGGCTCGACCCGGACAGCGCGCTGAATATCGTGCCGCCGCCAATCGCGACATAAGCCAGACGCCCGCGCACATTGCCAAGGACCCGGTCCACCACCATGAACACGCGTCCGGCAATGCCGGTGTGGAAGAACAGCTCCCCCATCAAAAGGAAAAGCGGGATCGGCACCAGGGAATAGTTCAGCAGGGATTCCGTGGCATTGGCGACCAACTGGATCAGGCCGAAATGTCCGCCCATGAAAATGAAAACGCCAATGGCGTTGGCCAGCAGGAAGGCAAAGGCGACAGGCAGGCGCAGCGCCATCAGGACGAGGATCATGCCGATCATCAGGCCGAAGGATAGGTACCAGGGCATCATGGTTCAAAGTTCCTCGGCTTCAGACGCGCCGCCGCCAAGCGAGATCACGAGATGTCTGAGAAATTCCACGGCGCAAAGTGCGAAACCGGTCGTGAGAACAGAAAACAGAATCCATCGGGGCACATCGATCGCCAGCACCAGCATTTCGCGGCGGTTGAAAGCATCCAGGCCTCCAAGCGCCGCATAATAGGCAATCAGCAGGCAGACCAGACCGGCCGCGAGATCCGTCAGGCGGATCAGGTTCCTGCGGGCCGGATCACCGAGGGCTGCATCAATCAGTTCCATCGCCACATGGCCGCGCGCGCGCACCAGGTAGGGCGCGGCCATCATCGTCGAAAGCGGCAAGGCAAATTCGACAAATGTACTCAACCAGATCGGAGCATGGAGTGCCGTGCTGCGCGCCACCACGTCCCAGACCGTTGCCAGGACAATCATGACCAGAACCATGGCGCCTGCTACAAAGAGTGCCTTGTCGAGACTTGTCCAAAGCCTATCCAGATGCTGCATGTCGGCGACCTCCCGTATTGACAGGCGCCGCCCGCTTCGATGGCGGGCAGCACCGGGTTCATCAGTTGTCAGGATACATCAGCGGGCGGATTTTGGCTGCAAACTCCGGCTCCTTGGCTGCCAGGGCATCCCAGACGACCTTATGGGCGTTGGCAACGTGGTTTTTTCCGGCGTCGCCCTCCATCTCGATCAGCGCGACGCCATCGGCCGCGAGACGCGCTTCTTCCTGCGCGATGCGCGCCTTGATATTTGCTGCGATTTCCACTTCCAGCGCCAACGCGGCATCGGTCAGGATTTTCTGCGCCTGCGGCGAGAGACTCTCAAAGCGGCGGTCGTTCATCATAATAACGGGCGAGCCCTGCCAGACCGCCGGCCCCACGCGGGCCTTGATCAGGCGGTTCACGCCAATGTCAGACACGAAGGTGATCCAGCCGAAACCATCCACCACACCGCGTTCCAGCGCACTGAAGACTTCCGACTGCTTCATCATCACGTTTTCGGCCCCCATGCTGGAAAACCAGTCTCTGTAGGTGCCGGCCGAGCGCAGCTTCATGCCTTCAAGGTTCAAGCTGCCATCTTCGGTCAGTTCAGGCTCCTGGGAGAGATAGACGTAATATTGTGTGCCGGCGCCGTTCCACGCCAGAAGCCGGGCACCCAGTTTGTCTTTCCAGACCTCGGCCAACATGTCGAAACCACCGTTTGCACGCGCCGTCGCGGCGTCGACAGTCGCGCCAGTGAATGCGTCGCTCTCGGGAATAACGCCCTTGTAGTAGCCCGCTGGCCCGCCCTGGATATCCTCGACGCCGTTTCGCAATGCGGTGTCCTGCTGAGTCGGCGGAATGGCCTCCGGGCCACCGACGAACTGAATGGAAACCACCCCTTTACCCGCTTCGTTGACCATATCCACATAGCGCAGGAAGCTTTGGGTGATGACATTGTTCTCCGGCAGGGCAGCGACACCGCGCAGCACTTCCTCTGCGCTCGCGGTCCCAGCGGCCAACAGGCTCGCGGCAACGATCAAATTTCTTGCGATTTTCAGCATTGTGATTGACTCCTCCTATCACATCCAGAACTCTGCGTGCACCGTGTCGGCGCCCGGGAAACGTCCCCCCGACCGCTGACGGACACGCCAAGCATATCTACCCTTATTTCTATATTTTGATAAAACAGTCAACTTAAAAAATAGACATATTTGCCATATTTCTTCAAAATATCGCCTGCCACGCATGCCAACACCGGAAAGAAATCACCTCAATTCGCCTTTCTATTCTGCGTAATTCTCCATAAAAAACCAGTATATTCATGCTTCTATGCAAAATTTTGGTATCTCGATCAGTCAAGCACTCTACAATGGCCTGTTGCACAAAGACCAAAATACCGCACCAATCAATGAGTTGATATTTTATCATAATATGGATAGATTGCATCAATGCGATTTGATGATGGAACGCCTCCCGCAAGGCAGGACCTGCGTGCCAAATACGCACGATATGATGCCGGCGTGTGAATTGCCGCAAATCCGGAGGCCATGACGGCAAACGTTCCGGGAGGGCGACTGCGATCGACGGCAATCAACGATTAAAAACTGCCGTTGCGCAGCCGGCATAGCGACGAGGACAAACGATACATGACACTTCCCCTGACAATGGCGATCAGCGACTACGCCCATACCCGCGATCTGGTGACCGGCCGGGTCCAACCGGAAGGCATCGATCTTAATATTCTCTCATACCCGTTCGAGCAGGTTGGCCTGCGCTTTGCCCTCGGGCGCGAGTTTGACATCTCGGAATATTCGCTGGCCGGGCTGTGTTCCCATATTGCAAATACGCCGGAACCGGACTTCGTGGGCCTGCCCGTTTTCCCGTCGCGCGTCTTCCGCCAGAGCAGCTTTTTCGTGAATGCAAATTCCGGCATCAACGCGATCAGCGACCTGCGCTACAAGCGCGTCGGCCTGCCCCAGTGGTCGCAGACGGCAACGGTCTTTGCCCGGGGCTATCTGGCGCATGACGCGGGGCTTGACCTGCGCGACATCGACTGGGTGCAGGCCGGTGTAAACAGTCCCGGACGCAAGGAGGGTGTGACGCTGTCCCTGCCTGAGGGCATCAACCTGACGAAGCGCCCGGACAGCTGCCTCAGCGAGATGTTGGCCACAGGCGAGATCGACTGCGCGATTTCAGCCCGTCCACCGGACAGTTTCCTGGCCGGAGACGGTCGGGTGCGTCGTCTCTTTGAAAATCCCCGCAAGGTAGAAGCCGATTATTTCCGCCGCACGGGAATTTTTCCGATCATGCATGTGATGGTGGTGCGGGCCGATGTCTATCGCGCCAACCGATGGATCTTGCGCAATCTGATGGACGCCTTCAACGAAGCCAAGACCCGCGCCTTCACGCGCCTGCGCGATATCACGACCTCCTTTGCGCCGGTTGGCTGGGGACCAGACTATTTCGAGGAAACAAACCGCCTCCTGTTTGCCGAGGGCGAACCATGGCCCTATGGTGTGAATGCCAATGCCCACGTTCTGAACGCCTTCCTTCGCTATTGCCACGAACAGGGTGTCACGCAGCGCAGACTGGACGCATCGGAGCTTTTCCCGCCAGAATGCAATTTCGAAGTTATTGTTTGACAAGCCAGCCGGAAGGACATTCTTTCGGCAGACCCACCACACAGGCATATGAGCGTAAATGGCCGGATTTGATCGATACAACAACACACTGAAACTGTTTCTCTCCGAGGCGTCCTCGTGGACCGTGGCGGAATTGTCGGATGCGCTTGAAACATCGCCCAGCAATGTCTACCGGACCGTTCGCGAACTGGTCGAGGCCGGCTTTCTGGAAAGCGCGCGGGAATCGCGCTATCGTCTGGGACCGACCTTTCTGGAGTTTGAGCACCGGCTGCGGGAGACCGATCCACTCGTGCGCTCGGGCGGCGTTTTTCTTCGCACGCTTGTCGAACAGGCCGCTCATCCATGCGTGGCGGTTCTTGCCCGTCTATACGGACGGCGGGTCATGTGTGTGGCCGAGGCCCATACGCTGGATCAGCGCACCAGTTATGAACGCGGCAAACCGATGCCCATCGTGCGCGGTGCAACGTCGAAAGCGATACTGGCCAGCATGACCAACCGCAAACGAGGCAAGTTGCTGTCCGAGGTTTTCGAATCCGGCGACGGCATTCCCGAAAAGCTGAACGCGGAGCTGAACCAGATTCGCCGCACCGGGCTGTCCGTAACACGCGGCGAAGTGGACCCGGGCATGATCGGCATTGCGGTGCCGATCAAAAACGAGGAACTGGGGATCAATGCCTCGCTCAGCTTCGTGGTGCGCCAGAGCGAATCCATCGATTCCCGCATTCCTCGCCTCGCCTCGCTGCTGACCTCTCATGCCACACTGATCGAGAATTTCATGGCCGATACCCAGGCCGAAATACAGGAGGCCAGCCCCTTACCTGACATTGCATAGCGGGAATTCAGCTGAAAGCACGCACTTACAAACCGTTTTTCCTTATTTTGGTATTTTTGCATATTTCTTATTGCATATTTACCTCATATTGGTAAAAAGGTGAAAATTTGTAAGGAGAATTCCATGACACATACTGCCGTGCAGGCTGGCGCCTATCTGCATCACGTCGCTTATGAAAGCGCAAACCCCAAAACCCTTGCAGCGTTTTACGCGCGCGCGCTGGATATGGAACTCGTGCACGAAAGCGGCGCGGAATATCGCTGCGAAGGCCCCCGGCGGCGTCTTGTTGTCGTTCCGGGCGAGAACCGGAAGCTGGCCTATGCGGGTCTTGCCTGCCGCAATGCCGAGGGCCTGGAACTGATGCGCCAGCGCGTGAAAGCAGAGGGTATCGAAATGGAGGCCTGCCCGTCGCCCTATTTCAAAGAGGGCGCCTTTGGCGTTCGAGACGCGAACAATCAGTTGGTCTGCTTCGGGCTCGCCAAGGAAGAAACAAAAGAGTTCAAGGGCATTCAGGGACCCACACAGCACCTGACCTATGCTTCTGAAGACGTGCAGGCATTCATCGACTTCTATGTCGGCAAGCTGGGCTTCCAACTGACCGACCGGGTTCTTCATGAGGACGGTCGCCTGGCCACCGCCTTCACCACCTCCAACTTCGAGCACCACACGATCGCATGTTTCTACACGCCGGGTCGCAATGGCGTGGATCATCACTCCTATGAGGCGGGGGACTGGGAATACATCCGTGATTGGTGCGATCACCTCGCCGCCGAGGATATTCAGCTTATGTGGGGGCCTGGTCGTCACGGCCCGGGCAACAACATCTTTATCTTCATCAAGGACCCGGACGAGAACTGGATCGAAATCTCCGCCGAGCTGGAAGTCATCTATGACCGCGACACCGTCGACTGGCCGCAGCACCCGCGCACCCTGAACAAGTGGGGCGAAGCGATCCTGCGCTCCTGAGTGCAGCCAAAAAGGAGAAAAGACATGAAACTCGTCAGCTTTACGCGCGCCGGGGAAAACGGCTTTGGCGCTGTCGTTGCCAATGGCATCATCGACCTGACAGGCCGCCTGGGCGCAAACGTCACCACCATCCGCAGCCTGCTCGAACAGGATCTGGTGGCAGCGGCCGCAGATCATGTGGCGGATCGCAGGCCCGGTCTCGGCTGGGCAGACGTCCGGTTGCTGCCGGTCGTGCCGAACCCGGGCAAGATCCTGTGCATCGGTCTGAACTATCTCGACCACAAGAAAGAAACCGGCCGCCCCGATGTGCAGTATCCGACCGTGTTCACACGCTATGCCGACACGCAGATCGCCCATGGCCAGCCACTGGTCAAACCGGCCATTTCCGACCGCTTCGACTATGAAGGCGAGATGGCTATCGTCATCGGCAGACCGGCGCGCAACGTCCCGGAAACCGAAGCACTGGACCATGTCGCCGGCTATTCGATCTACAATGACGGGTCGGTTCGCGATTGGCAGCGCCATACATTCCAGTTCACACCCGGCAAGAATTTCCCCGGCACAGGTGGCTTCGGCCCCTGCCTGGTGACCCCGGACGAGATCGGCGACTATCGCGCGCTGGGAATCGAGACGCGCCTGAACGGCCAGGTCATGCAAAAGGCTTCTCTTCGTGATCTGCTGTTCCCTTTGGAAACGCTGATTTCCTATTGCTCGACCTTCACCCCGCTCGCGCCTGGAGACGTGATCGTCACCGGTACGCCGGGTGGCGTTGGAGACAAGCGCACGCCGCCGGTCTACATGGTGCCCGGCGACGTGGCAGAAATCCAAATCGACAAACTGGGCATCTTGCGCAATCCGGTCGTTTCGGAAGAGGCGCCATGACGCGCCAGTCCAGCCTTTCCACGGATGTTCTGATCGTCGGAGCCGGCCCAACCGGATTGTTGCTGGCGAACATGCTGGGCAAGATGGGCGTTGAAACCCTGCTCATCGAGAAACAGGATGACATCGTGCGCGAACCGCGCGCGGTGTCCATTGATGATGAATCGCTACGCGCGCTGCAGTCCGCCGGGCTGGATCAGGATGTCAGCGATATATGCGTGCGCGGTTACGGTTCGATGTATCGCGGCCCCGGGGGCCGGGTGTTTGCAAGTGTCAAACCCTTTGCCAAGGAATTCGGCTTTGAAAAGCGCAATGCGTTTCAGCAACCTGAATTCGTCGACCTGCTTCGCCGCGCGCTGGGCCGGTTTGACAGCGTTACAAACCTGTTCAGCACTGCGCTGACGGGCTTTTCACAGGATACGGATTGCGTTACCGCCGAAATCACGATGCCTGATGGCACCGTCCGGACGACAAGGGCGCGCTATCTCGTGGCCTGCGATGGAGGACGCTCTTTCGTTCGCAAGAGCCTTGGCATCAAGATGGTCGGGTCTACCTTTGAAGAACCCTGGCTGATCATCGATCTCGAGTCGACGCGGAACCGGTGCTTCCACACCGAGGTGTTTTGTTGGCCCAGCCGGTCGTGCATCACCCTGCCCGGCCCTGGCGGCATTCGACGCTATGAGTTCAAGCTGAACCCGGGTGAAACCGCGGAACAGGCAGAAACCCCGCAATTCGTTCGCAAATTGCTGCTGTCGGTGGGGCCGGATGCGGATGAACCCGTGAGACGGCGGCAGGTCTATACGTTTCACGCGCGCATGGCTGAACGCTGGCGCGACAGACGTGTCTTTCTGGCCGGAGACGCCGCGCATCTGACCCCGCCTTTTGCCGGACAGGGCATGAACAGCGGCCTGCGTGATGCCCATAACCTTGCCTGGAAACTGCATGAAGCCCTGCATTCGTCGACGCCCGACACGTTGCTTTGCAGCTACGAGCAGGAACGTCCGCCGCACGCCTGGCAAATGATCATGCTGGCGATGCGCATGGGCCGGGTGATGATGCCGAGCTCACGCATCACCGGCGCGCTGATACGCGGCGCCTTTCAAGCGCTCAAGATCTATCGCCCTGCGCGCGATTACTTCGCCCAGATGAAATACAAGCCAAAGCCGCGCTTTCACGACGGACTTATCTGGCCGGATGGGCGCTCCAGAAATTCGACACTTGTTGGCCGCATGTTCCCGCAGCCGGTGGTGGCCACAAGGGACGATCGCCGCATGCTGCTGGACAATGTTCTGCCCGATCAACCGGTCGTGCTGCTATTTGGGACAACTCCCGAGACGATGCTGTCGCGAAAAGACCTGAGCGCCCTCATGAAAGCCGGAGCGGCAATCATCGGCATCACACCGGAAGGCGTCAATCCAAGGCAAGCGGATTTTATCATCCTGCGCGATCACAGCCGGATGCTCTCGCAACCGCCCTATGCGGCCTATCAGGGCCAGGCCCTGCTGCTGAGGCGCGACCGCTATGTTGCCGCCGCCATTGTGGCCAATCACGCGTCGCAACTCTTGCCACACATCCGCCGGATACGCGCTATCCAGACGCCCTCCGACATAGCGCAATGCATTCTGGAAGAAGAGCAATTGCCTGTCGCCAAATAACGCTGTCCTGCCGAACTGCGTCTCGTTTTCCTATACCATTCAAAGCCGGCGAACCGAAAGGCAACGCACGTTTCCAGAGCCCTGGCCGCCCGTTCCCTTCTCTCACCCTATGATCGGAAGTTCGGGCGGCGCACGACGGCTCAGAAGACGCGCGCCCTCCTGCGTGATGACAATGTCTTCTTCATGCACCATCTGCCTGCCGGGCGCGAATTCCATGCCCGGCTCCAGCGTCAGCACGACGCCCGGCTCCAGCGGCGTGTTGTCATCCGCCGTGATGGAGGGCCATTCGGTCAGTTGCATGCCGAGACCATGGCCGAGCCGCCCGACGCTGTTGCCAAGCGCGCCGCCTGCCTCCAGCACGGACCACATCGCCGCATAGATATCGCAGGTGGTGGCGCCGGGGCGCGCTGCCGCAAAGCCTGCATCGGTTGCCGCGTAGACCACTTCATAGGCCCGCCGGGTATCCTCATCGGCGTGGCCAAAAGCAAAGTTCCTGTCGAAATCGCAGAAATAGCCGTCAAAGGTCGTGCCGGTATCGATGATCAGCACGTCGCCGTTCTCGATGATGCGGTCTGTCGGCCCCATGATGATGCTGTCATAGCCGCCCGGGCCGGAGCCGGAAATGAGGTAGGGCGTATTGTCTGCTCCGCGCTCGAGCAGATCAATGCGCAGGCGCTGGCAATTCTGCCGCTCGCTCTCACCGACCTTCAGACTGTGCGGAAGCGCCTCGAAGGCGTCGGACGCAAGATCGCAGATATGGTGGATCTTCTCGATTTCCGCCGCTGATTTCACGTAGCGCAACTGGTGCAGCGGCATCGATGCATCGGCCACTTCAAACGTGCCAAGTCCATCCAGCAGTCTTTGATAATCCCCCGCTGGCATGCGCAGGATGCTCTCGTGCCCGAGCGACACACCGATGCGGCCAAATCGCCTTGGCAATTGCAGGATTCTATCGCGCAGCAGATTGATGCCGTCATCGCCGGGGCGCGGCGCGGGCCAGGTGTGAATATCCTCGACCCAGGTTGCGGCCATGCCAGCCGCACCGATTTCCGGAATCACCGCAATCGGCTTTCCTTCCAGGGGCAGCAGGACAAACCAGGGCCGGGTCGGGCTTTCCCAGAACTGGGTGAAAAAGCCGGTGAAGTAACGCACATCCGGTTCGCTCGTCAGCAGGATGACGTCCATCTTCTGCGCCCGCATCCGGGCCTGAACCCTGTGCAGCCGGATTTCGAATTCAGCAATGTCAAAGCCGCGTTTTGGCGTGGGGAGCATGAATTGCCGTTTCCTTGTTGAACCGGAGGCCAAGAGCTGATGCATCGTAGCGTCAGGTGCTTTACCTGTCAGCCATTCGATATTGACGCGACGTTAAAAAGGCAGTCAATTCATCCACCTTCCGGGCCCTCTGTGACAATCACCAAACAACGGCTTGTCGGGTCCTGGCGGGTTTTGGCCAGGGCGGCGACTGTCGCCGCACCGCTGGGCGTCGTCTCGAAACCGTATTTTGCAAGCAATGACACGGCTCTATCGGCTTCAGCGTCACTGACCGTCAGAAATTCGTCGGCATCGACTTCTAGCGATTTGACCGCAATCAGGGAGGCGTCCTTGCAGTCCAGCCGTCCCATGTTCGAAACGGGGCCAGAGACCTGTGTCATGCGGTGATTTTGAATACTCTCCAGCAGGCAGGGCGCGGCATCCGGCTCGACTACGGAAATAATCGGTTGCTCGCTCCAGAAGCTTCTGATGTGTGCTGCAATTGCCGCCGCAACGCCGCCGACACCGGCCTGTATCAGCACATGGGTGGGCCAGATGCCGGTCTTTTCAAATGCCGCACGGCATTCCTCGGCAATAACTGTATAGCCTTCCATTACCAGCGCAGGACGCTCGATGTAGCCATCCCAGGAGCCATCAGCCAGCAGCAGCCAACCGTTTTGTTCCGCCGCCGCTTTGGCGGCCGCAACGGAATCCTCATAGACGCCTTCTGTGCGGACGACCCGCGCACCCAATGCTTCAATCCGCGCGGCAAATCCCTCGGGCACCATGGAGGACAGATAGATAATGGCATGGGCGCCGAATATTCGCGCACCTGCAGCAACGGAAAGACCGTGGTTGCCGGCGCTCGCCGTGATGAATGTCATGCTGTCGGCAGCCGTTTTCGCAGCCTGGCTGGTCAGATCTTTTGTGCCGGCTGCATCGCAGATCATTTGAGCAACAGCGAAAGCGCCACCCAGCGCCTTGAAGCTGCCCAGACGCATGCGGCGTGACTCATCCTTGACGAAAAGCCTGGAGACGCCCAATTCATCGGCAATCCCCGGATGGTCGACCAACAGTGTCGGACAATAGACCGGGCACTGCTCCAGCAATGCCAGGGGACGATCTGCCGACGCCCGGAAATATCGGTGGTCAGCAGAGACATCTGAGATTTTTTCTGAATTTTTCATCCATGCAAGTTAGAAAATTTACTCTATTCAAACACATCAATCTTCGGCAAGATTTGAGATAAAATATCAAAAACACAAAAATAATGATGTGATCTGGTCAAATTGCATGTTTTTAGTGGGAACGGGCAATGCGCCTTTGGCATCATCGCAGACGGTTCTGTTTGGATATTTGCGCGCCCCTGGGCAACTTCAAGGCGGTACGGCCTGCGGCAGGGGCAAGCCGTCAAACACGCGCAAGACAGGAAAAGAAACTGAGACAGATATGAACACGCTAACGCCCAACGACCTCATTATCCTGCGCCTGCTGCAGGAAAATGCGCGCGAGAAGCTGGAGTCGATCGCGCTGGAAACCGGGCTTTCCGTCGCCACCATACAGCGGCGGATCAAGCAGCTGAAATCGACTGGCGTGATCCTCGGCGAAAATGCCGTTGTCGCGCCTGAAGCGGTGGGCTTTCAGATGACCTTCCTGATCCTGGTCGAACTGGAGCGCGAACGTATTGATCAGATTGATGCCTTTCGCCGCAAGGTCAGGGCGGAACCCCATATCCAGCAATGCTATTACATCACCGGCGAAGCGGATTTTGCCCTGATCGCCCTTGCCAGGGATATGCGGGATTTCGAGAACCTCACCCACCGGCTGTTTTTTGACGATGCAAATGTGAAGCGCTTTCGCACCTCCGTCGTCATGAACCGGACCAAGGTCGGCCTTTGCGTCCCTCTGACATAGAGCATATCTGGTAGACTTCAAAACCGGCGCGCCATGACGTCATCAATCCATGGCCGCCGGCTGGCCGGTTCAATGGCCCTCTCACGCCTTCGCCTTCTTCTGCATCGCCGCAATTGTCGTGCGAAACGAGATGGCGTCGGAGTCGACCACAAGCTCGATCAACGCCGAACCGGGCGCGGCCAGTGCGCGCTGCAGTGCCGCGTCGAATTGGTCGATGTGGGCGACACGCTCTCCATGCAGGCCATAGGCCTGTGCAAGAACCGCGAAATCGGGGTTGCGCAGATCCGTGCCGACCGTCCGGCCGGGGTAATTGCGCTCCTGGTGCATGCGAATGGTGCCATACATGGCGTTGTTGACCACGATAAACAAAATCTTCAGGTCATATTGTGCCGCGGTTGCCAGTTCCTGGCTGTTCATCAGGAAGCAGCCATCCCCGGCGAAGGCCACCACTGTGCGCTCGGGACAGGTCAGCTTGGCCGCCACGGCCGCCGGAACACCATACCCCATGGCCCCCGAGGTCGGCGCAAGCTGACTGCGGAAGGTGTCAAAGGGCCAATAGGCATGCACCCAGCCGGTATAATTGCCGGCACCGCTGGTGACAATCGTATCATCCGGCAGGGTGTCGCGCAGCCGGGCGACAACTTCGGCCATGTCAAGATCACGATCTGATTGCGGAATGGTCAGGCTCGCCTTGTAGTCCCCATGCGCTGCGGCAATCCAGGCAGTGTCGCCCCGGCCTTTCGGCTCCAGCAATGCCAGCGCCTTTGCCATTTCGGCAGATGCCGCATTGATCGGCAGGTCCGACTGGTAGACGTGGCCCAGTTCTTCCGGGTCGGGATAGATATGCACCAGCTTGTTTTTTGAGTAGGGCGGCTTGATCAGCGTGTAGCCGGCCGTTGTCATTTCACCCAGCCGTGCGCCGAGGACAATCAGCAAATCCGATTTTCTGACCTGTTCTGCAAGCGCCGGATCGGCACCGATGCCCAGATGACCAATATAGTTGGGATGCGCGTTGCACACATAGTCCTGACAACGCAATGAACTGGCTATGGCGACACCAAATCTCTCGGCGAAGGCCTCCACGGCGCGGCCCGTCTGGCCACTCCAGCCACCGCCACCAACGATCATCAGCGGGCGTTCGGCCATTTCCACCATTTCCTGCAGGCGCACCAGTTGCTGCGGTGCCGGTGCGGCACAGGTTGGCTCCGCTGGCCGACAGGCTTCAATCATCTCGAAGACCTCGTCGCTGAGCACATCTTCGGGCAATGCAAGGACGACGGGCCCCGGACGACCGGCCATCGCGGTCTGGAATGCGCGGTGCACATATTCCGGGATGCGGCTCACATCACTGATTTCTGCCGCCCATTTGGCAAGCGGCGAGAACATCGCTTTGAAATCGACTTCCTGGAAAGCTTCCCGATCCTTGATCTGACTGCCCACCTGACCAACAAAGAGCACCATCGGCGTGGAATCCTGGAACGCCGTATGAACTCCGGTCGAAGCATTGGTGGCACCGGGACCACGCGTCACGAAACAGACTCCGGGTCTGCCCGTCAGCTTGCCATAGGCATCTGCCATATTGGCAGCACCGCCTTCCTGACGGCAAACGACGAGATCGATCTTGTCGCCCACATCATGCAAGGCATCGAGCACCGGCAGGTAGCTTTCGCCGGGAACACAAAAAACCCGGTCTACACGCTGGGCGAGTAGACTCGATACCAGAATATTGCCACCGTGAAGCCTGCGCTGCGTGTTTTTCTGTGTCATGATTGTCTCTTTCATTGTTGCCGCGCACCAGAGCCCGCCGGAACCGGACCCATTGCGCCCGATACTGAGCAATTCGATACCAAAACCAACCGTTTCCAACCAAAATTGCGGTCGCGCTCGATTATATGCGGTCTGCGCATTTGTCGCTGGCCCATAAATGGTGTAGAAGATCTTCCATCAGACGCTGTCTCAACCCAGGCCAAAAGTTTCATCACATGCTTCAAGATTCCACTGTAACCGTCGTTCCAAATGCGGGGATTCGGGCGAAATCCGAACGTGATGCGCAAACGATCTATCGCGACCTCAAAGCCGCTATCATGAACGGTTCGTTCGAAGCAGGCAGCCGCCTGCCGACTGAACGCACCTTGGCTGACCAGTTCAGTGCAGCGCGCAATACGGTGCGCAAGACAATGAACCAATTGACCGACGAGGGACTGATCGTGCGCCATGTCGGGCGCGGAACCTTTGTCACCGATCAGCTGGCGCAGGCGGCGCAAGAAGCCGAGCCTGAATACGGGCTTGCAGAATTGCTGGAAGCGCGATTGCTGTTTGAACCCAGTCTTCCCGACCTGGTTGTCGAGCGGGCGAGTGCCGAACATATCGCCGATATGGAAAAAGCACTTGTCGCCATGCGGCGCGCCGGAAGCTGGAATGACTTCAAGGAAGCCAAATACGGGCTTCATCTGGCGATCGCCCGCGGATCGCGAAACCGTTTCATCGTTGATATCTTTGAGCGGATACTGGCTTCGCGTCGCAGATCCGGTTGGGGACGCCCCGGCGGCCATCCGGCACCGGTTTCCGCGGTGCGCGAAACCGCCTACCAGGACAGTCTTGAAATCGTCGAAGCGCTCAAGCGGCGTGATCGCAGCGGCGCCAGCGACGCCATCCGACGCTATCTGCTGCGCACGCTTTCGAATGCAAGCGGCAATTGAACCTGTCAGGCGGCGCCTGAGGTCAAGATCAGGGGAATAATCCTTGATCATCGGCTATCGACACGCTTTTGCAACGCACGTCCCACCAACATCAGTGACAGTGACGCCAGAAGAACTGCCAGGCCGGGAAACAAGGACATCCAGGGTGCGAACAGGATAAAATCCTTGCCCTGCTCCAGGATGGCGCCCCAATCGGGCGTCGGCGGCTGCACACCGAGCCCCAGAAAGCCCAATGCTGCCTGAATCTGCAAAATCAACGGAAACAGGATCATGTATTGGGTGAGAATCAGCGGCATGACGTTGCGCGTGACATGCCGACGCAGGATCGTCGGCTCATTGATCCCCATTGAACGGGCGGCTTCCACATAGGTCTTGCCGATTTCACTCATGGCACCAGCCCGCGCTATGCGGAAGAACACCGGCATATAGACAATCGATAGCGCCAGGATCAGATTGATGGTCTGTGGCCCCAATATGCCGGTGATGATGATTCCCAGAATGATCGGCGGAAAGCTCAGGAGGACATCGACAAAGCGTCCGAGGACCTGGTCAGTCCAGCCGCCAAAGAATCCTGAAATCAGCCCCAGCGTGCCGCCGGCGATGGCAGACAAAAACAAAGAGCCAGCGCAGATGGACAGGGTGATGCGGGTGCCGAAAATGACACGTGCATAGATATCGCGGCCCACATCGTCCGTCCCGAACCAGTGATCGGCCGAGGGCGGCAGCATCGAGGCTGCGACATCTATGTCAAACGGTGAGGCACTGGTGAAAAGCTGCGGAAACAGCGCAACGGCAACAATGGCCGCAAGAATTGCCAGCCCCAATGCCAGGCCGGGCTCACGACGCACCATGCGCCGAGCCGAATCGACAAGGAGGCCTGGAGCAGAGCGGATGGTCGACTGGTTCATATTGCGCACCCCCTGTGCATCACGATTCGCGTACACGCGGGTCGATCATCCGATAGGTCAGGTCGACCGCCAGATTGACGACCATGGCTGTCGCTACGACGATCAAAAGCGCGCCTTGAACCACCGGATAATCACGTGTCTCGATAGCGCTGAGCAGCAGCCGTCCGAGACCCGGCAGGGCGAAGAGAGATTCGATAATGACCACACCGCCCAGAATCTGGATCAGGATCAGGCCCATGAAGGTGACGATGGGAATGAGGACATTGCGCAAGATGTGCTTGAAGAAAACCAGCCGCACAGGCACACCCTTGGCGATGGCGGTGCGGACATATTCCTGGTGCATCGCGGAGACGACATTCTGACGGACAAATTGACTGTAGGCGGCGGCCTGCAACAGCCCGAGACTGAGAATGGGCAGGACCAGAATTTCAAGGTTGGTGGAAAGCGACTGCGATGGCGGTACAAATCGAAGGGGTGGCGACCAGGAAAGCACGGATGAGACACCAACCAGCAACATGAGGCCGGTCCAGAAAACCGGCGCCGAAAGCCCCAGAATATTGAAACTCTGAATCAATGTATCAAGTGGCTTGCCCTCATTGATGGCAGCGATGATGCCAAGCGGCACGCCGACAAGCGTTGCAACCAGCAAGGTGATAACACCGATTTCAAGCGTCACCAGAAAAGCTTTGCCGACCATTTCGGTCACCGGAACGCCGCGCGTCCAACTGGTGCCAAGATCGCCCTGCAGCACCTGCAGCAGCCAGTTGAAATATTGCATGTAGACAGGCTGATCGAGCCCGAAGAACTGGCGCAGCGCATTTTCTGCCGTGTCGCCGCCGGCCTGGCCCATCATTTGCGAGACAACGTCACCGGGGACGCTGCGCATCAGCAAAAAAACCAACAGGGACGCCAGCAGAGCCGTCAGTAGAGAGGCGAAAAGTCGTTTGACCAATGATGCGCTCATGAAAAATACCTGAAATGCCGGATGAGGATACGAGGGGCGCTGTTCGCCCCTCGCAATGGTCGGATGTCAAAGGTACGGATGTGCCCGACCTTCAACGAATATTTGCATCATTCGCTCAGATAGGTGCGGGCGAGACCGTAGTACCAACCGGTGGGATGCTGTGAATAATTGTTCACCCGTTCGCGGCGTACCGTGATGTGATCGGGCGAGAACAGCATGATGGTGGGTACTGTCTCGGCAAGGATCTTCTGGAACTTCGTATAGATCTCTGCGCGTTCTTCCGCATTGGAGCTTGCACGGGCATCATCGAGCAATGCACTGGCTTCTGCATTGTTCCAATTGCGGAAATCCGCACCCTTGGGCTGCATGTGGAAGTGCCGGTAGAACAGAAGGTTCGGATCAGGCTGTGTCGCCCAATCGTTAAAGGTCAGGCCCATCTGCTTTGACCGGAAGTTCTTGATCCAGACACCCAGATCAACCCGCTGGATATCGAGCGTAACGTCGATTTTTGCAAGCTGTTCACGCAGGGTGACCGCTGCAGGATCCATCCAGTCGTAACCGTTGATGGTGGTCAGCGTCAATGTGAACCCATCAGCCATACCGGCTTCAGCCAGTTTCGCCTTGGCCGCTTCGACGTCCGGCCCCTGCATGGGCACCTGATCGAGTGGCAGGCCCCATTTTTCCTGGAGACCGGCTGGAACCGTACCAAGGACGGTACCAAAATCACCGATCGAAGCCTGCATCATTTCCTTCTTGTCCGTAGCCAGAGAAATTGCCTGACGTACGAGCACATTGTCGAGTGGTGCAGTTTCCGCACCCAGGTCAATGGCGGTCTGACCAAGCGAAGGCCAGCGCTCTATGGTGAGTCCTTCAACACCCTCGATTTGCTGGACGTCCTGCGGGCGGCTGAGTGGAACCAGATCCACACGATTGTTCTTCAGCGCAATCAGCATGGAAGCACTGTTGGGCAGGATCGAGAAATCAATGCCATCAAGATAGGGCATGCCCTTTTCCCAATAATCGGCATTCTTGTCGAGAATCACATGCGAATTGGGTGCAAATTCAACGAGTTTGAACGGCCCGGTTCCGACACTTTGAGAATTCATGCGGTTCTTGGCATTCTCATCATCGAAATATCCCGCCGGGATAATCGCACCGTATTTGTTGCCCAGCGTCATCGGCATGGATGCATTGGGTTCGGAGAGTTTTATCTCAACCGTGTAATCGTCCTTGACCACGATATCGCTGACGACCGAAAAGTCACCGGCGCCTGGAGAGCCGTTTTCGGCGTTGCGGATATAGTTGTAACTATAGGCAACATCCTTGGCTGTCATCGGCTGGCCGGTGTGGAAGACGACACCTTCGCGCAGCTTGATCGTATAGACCAATCCGTCATCGGAAACGGTGTAGCTCTCTGCCAGCAATGGAGCGGCCTCGCCCGTCGGGCTTTCGTAAAACAGGCCCTGGTACATCAGAACGGTGACGCGAATACGCGCATCGGCGGCCTGGTGGAACGGGTCAAGACCGGGAGGCTCGACCAAAAGGCCCATATTGAGGCGCCCGCCCATGGTTGGATTTTCGGCAACCGGCCCATAGAGCGCGTTTGTTTGAGCAAGCGCTGGCGCTGCGGATGCCAGAGCACCAAGCATGGTCGCCCCCAGCAAACTTGAACGCAAGAAGCCCCTGCGGCTGAACATATGCGATAAGAACATTGTCATTTCCCCTTTCATGCCTGTTGTTGACCTGCCTTGAAGGCAGCGCCGACCGGCAACAGGCTTTCCGATTCGGCTCAGTCGCGGAATGCGACCGTCAATTCGACTTCCACCACGGCATTGCGCGGCAATTCGGCGACACCAACGGCAGCGCGTGCGTGCCGCCCCTTTTCGCCAAAGATTTCCACCAGTAGTTCTGATGCGGCATCGAGAACCCGCGGCTGGGCATTGAAGCCCGGCGCGGACGCCACATAGCCATTGACCTTCAAGATGCGCTCGACCTTGTCGAGCGAGCCGATGGCGTCTTTCAGGCAGGCAAGTCCCTGCAATGCGCAGGCCTGCGCCTGCTCGCGTGCGACATCCAAAGTGACATCGGTTCCGGCTTTGCCAAAAACACGCACCTCGCCATCAATCTTCGGCAATTGGCCACTGACATAGGCCACACCATTGTGCAATGTGACGGGCAGATAGTTGAAGGAGGGCTTGGCGGCCTCGGGCAATTGAATTTTCAATTCTTTAAGACGTTCTTCGATCATGACTGGCTTCCCTGGGTAAATTCCCTGACAATATCGGCCAAACCATAGTGCGGCACGTAGCCAGTATCACTGCGGAACGCCGCGTCCGAAATCAGGGGAAAGATGAGTGGGCTTTCGATGACATCATGGTCGACCCGATAGCCGGGAACGGCCGTTTCGACAGCGTCGATAATGTCGCTCAGGCAGGCGGTAAAACCATTGACGTTATAACAGGGTGCCAGTGGTCGGTTGGATTTGAGCGCCAGAAGCGTTGCGCGGGCGATGTCACTGACATGCATGAGATCAATGCGCTCATTGTGGAAGCTGACCTTGTGCCTTTGGCCGGCCCGCGCTGAAGCGATGGTCTGGGTGATGGCGTGCGCTGCACCCTGATACCAAAGGTCAGCGCCGAGAAGCAGCGACATGCGCAATCCCACGACGTCCATATCGTAGCGATCGCGATAATATTGCGCGATATCCTCGCCCAGAACCTTGGTCAGCCCGTAGGTCGTTACCGGATGGCGTGCATCGGATTCATCGACGCAATCCTTTGCGTAAAGCGCGGCAGGCCCATAGACGACCGTGGAATCCGACCAGATGACCCGTTTGATATTCCTGGCGCGAGCGGCCTCGAGCGTCAGACGAAAACCTTCAACATTGATTTCCATCGCCCGTTTCGCGTCCCCGTCACCGCTGCGCATCATCCCCTTGTTGCCATCGGCAAAGGCGGCATTGGTGACGATGGCTCCGGCGCCGCTGGCGTCGATGGCTTTGCCGATCGCAGCTTCATCGAGAACCGAACCGAATGTTTCGTCAAAACGGCCGGCCAGATCGGCCAGCAGATCGACCTCCATGGGCAGACCAAAAACATGGACCTTGATGCCGGCCTCAATCAGCGCACGCACGATATGCGAACCGACAAAACCACGGCCGCCGATGACCAGGACAGGCTTGCTTTTGTCAAAAAAATCAGAGTTCGATGTCATCGCGGATACAGGCCTTGAGGTGATCGGGACCGACGGGTCGCAGAGTCGGGACGGTGTGTGCACAGGCGTCGATTGCAAAGGGGCAGCGCGTTCTGAAAACGCAACCTGATGGCGGATTGGCAGGGCTGGGGATTTCGCCTTTCAGGATATGTTTTTTTACGGAGGTCATCCCCGGCGCAGCTTGCAGCAGAGCGGCTGTATAGGGATGGGCGGGATTGCCGTAGAGGCTCTCGGTTGGCGCCAGTTCCATCACGCGCCCCAGATAGAGCACCATCACCCGGTCGGTAATGACCTCGACAACGGAGAGATCATGGCTGATGAACATCAGCGTTAGCCCCAGTTCCTTCTGAAGCTGCTGCAACAGGTTGATGACTTCAGCCTGAACAGAAACATCCAGTGCTGAAACCGGTTCGTCGGCCACAATGAAACGCGGCGAGGAAGCCAGCGCGCGAGCAATCGCGATACGCTGGCGCTGCCCGCCGGAAAACATGCGCGGGTAACGCTTCATGTGATCGGCGTGGAGTCCAACGCGCTCGAGCACGCCAACGGCTGCATCGCGTGCCGCCTGACCACGCAGACCGAGATGCAGGGCAATCGGTTCGACGAGCGCATCACCAATCGTCATCCGGGCGTTCAGGCTGGAAAACGGATCCTGGAAAATCATCTGCATATGACGGCGAAAGCGTCGCATCTCGCCTGTCTGCAAACTGCAAAGATCTTTCCCGTCGAAGGATACCGTACCGCTTGTCGGCTCTATCAGCCGCAGCACCAATCGGCCAAGCGTCGATTTTCCGGACCCGGATTCGCCTACAACACCCAGCACTTCACCGGATGCAATGTCGAGATCGACGCCTTCGACTGCACGTATCGGCGCTGAGGCCTTGCTGAACATTCCGCCGTCATTGCCAAAATGCCTGGTGATGCCTCTTGCACTGAGCAATGGTTGCACCCTGATTTCAGCAGCGGACCGTTCGATGTCAGCCTGTTCGCTCACAGGGCCACCTCCTGCCAGCGCAGGCAGCGGGTGACGTGATCACGCGCCACGGCTTCAAGCTCCGGATCAGAGGCAATGCAGATATCGGCAGCAAATGCGCAACGCGGATGAAACCGGCATCCGGACGGGGGCGACAAAGGATTGGGCAATGTGCCGGGAATGGGATGCAACTGGCGACGTTCGCCCTGCGCGTCGCGGCGGCTTGGAATGCACTCCAGCAGAGCCTTTGTATAGGGGTGACGTGGATGACCGAGGACCTGATCCACCGGGCCTTCCTCTACGACCTGACTGGCATACATGACGGCGACCCGATCAGCGATCTCATCCACCAGTTTGAGATCATGGGTGACAAAGATCATCGCCATGTTTCGCTCTGCCTGTAGCTGTTTGAGTAGCGCCATGATCTGAGCCTGGATTGTCACATCAAGCGCGGTGGTCGGTTCATCGGCGATCAGTAGCCTTGGATCACATGCCAGCGCGATGGCAATCATCACCCTTTGCCGCATGCCGCCTGAAAGTTGATGCGGATAGGAATCGATGCGGCTTTCCGGATCGGAAATTCCCACCTGCCGCAAAAGATCGAGCGCCTTGGCGCGCGCCTCCTTCTTGCCGTATCCCTGATGGATGCGAATGGGCTCGGCAATCTGGTTGCCGATCGTAAAGACCGGATTGAGGCTCGACATGGGATCTTGAAAAATCATCGCGATGTCGTGTCCGCGCACCTTTTCCATCCCCATATCGGACAGGTTGAGCAGATCAATGGCCTTGCCGTCGCGATCGATAAATTCGATGGAGCCTCCCACAACACGTGCTGTGGTGCGCCCCAGAAGACGCATGACGGTCAGCCCGGTGACCGACTTGCCAGAGCCGGATTCGCCGACAACGGCAAGCGTCTCGCCCTCACCCACACTCAGACTGACGCCGTTGACCGCCTTGATGACACCGGCATCGGTCAGAAAATGCGTCTTGAGATTTTGCACCGACAGAACGGGACGACGCGCAGCGGTTTCCACAGCCTGCTCAATCAACGGCATAGCGTGCAACCGCCTCCGGATCGATTTCAATCCCCAGACCCGGCCCTTCCGGTACTGCGATGAAACCGTCTACGACCTTTATGGGCGTTTTGAGCAGTTCCGAGCGCAAGGGATTTTCTCCCAGGTCAAATTCGAGCAAAACCGGCTTGGGTATATTGTCCGAATGGGGGAAAACCGGCAGTGACGCGATGTAGTGAAGCGCCGCGGAAAGCCCGATGGCGCCACCCCAGACATGGGGTGACAACCGCAGATGATTGGCATGAGCCAATTCGGCGATCTTGCGCCCCTGCCAGAAGCCACCGCAAAGCGACAGATCCGGCTGCAGCAGATCAGCACCCCCGACATCCACCAGCCTTTTGAAATCGTGTACCGTATAGAGCGCTTCGCCGGTCGCGATGGGCATGGGCGCTCTTTTGCGCAAACGCCGATACCCGTCGAAATCCTGCGGGCTCAAGGGCTCTTCAAGCCAACCCAAACGGTAGGGCCTGAGCCGCTCCATGGTCTCGAACGCGGTATCGCAGGTATAATTGGCATTGATATCGGCGATGATCTCGACGTCGGGTCCAAGCATATCACGGGCAATTGCCACCCGCTCTTCATCGCTCTCGGGACTCAGTCCGATCTTGATCTTGACGGCCGGATATTGCGCCTCGGCCATAATCTGAATTTGAGGACGAAAATCCTCGGTTGGCGTCTCGGTGAGGTAGCCGCCCGAAGCGTAGATCGGCACGCGATCAAGACGCTGACCACCAAGAAGCTTGGCAACAGGCAGGCCGACAAGTTTGCCCTGCGCATCCTTTGCCGCCATATCGATGCCGCCAATGGCATGCATCATGCTGTTCTGAAGGCCAAAATGATAGTGCCGCGCGAGGATGCGGCCATAGACATGCTCAACATCGAAGACATCTGCGCCTTCGAGATAGGCACTCAGAAAAGGCAGAAAAGCCTTGTTGACTGCCGGAAGCCCCCAGGCCTCGCCATGACCCACAGTGCCATCGTCCAGCGTCAGACGCACCAGTGTGGATTGCCGCCCGGTCGCCAGTGACTTGGACATGCCATAGGCCTTGCCCGTCCCCAAAGGCACACTCAAAGCAATGAATTCGATTGTGCGGATTTTCAAGATCCCAGCCCCCAAACCGTGTTCATCGACCCGTCAGATGATGCCATCCATATCCAGACCAAACATGAACTATATGTGAACCATTTACACCCAAAGAGCAAGTGACTACTATCAATTTGTCAGAAAAAAGGGTTATCCTAACAACACTATCAACCGTCGGAGAGTGCCAACCAATGCAAGATCACCCCTCGCTGTGGACCAACCTTACGCCCGAAGAGCATGAGTTCCAATACAATCCACAAAAGGCTTTCCCGGATTTTGCACAGTCTCGTGTGCCGCGTGAACCGGCCAACAAAAAGGCACTTGAGGAACTCGGCGGACATCGCGATGTTTCCTATGGTGACCATCCGCTGCGGACCGTGGACATTTATCCGGCCAATTCAACCAATCCGGCCCCCGTGCACGTTTTCTACCATGGCGGCTACTGGCGTGCGCAAGACAAGACCGGCTTCGCCTTTATCGCCGGGGTGCTCGTCGAGCTTGGTATTACGACAATCATTGCGAACTACGAACTCTGTCCCGAATCAACACTGGATGGCGTCGCAGACTCCGCTCTTGCCGCGCTGGAATGGATTCATCACAACATTGCCGATTATGGGGGCGACCCCAACAATCTGACCATTTCCGGACATTCTGCGGGCGCCCATCTCGTGGCCGAGGCCCTGGCCACCGATTGGTCGGCAAGAAACATTGACCCTGCCTTTTTGCGGGGCGCCGTTGCTGTCAGTGGAATCTACGATCCCACCCCTGCCATGATGACCAGCGTAAACGAAGAGCTTCAACTGACGCCGCAGATCATTGCCCGTCGCAATGTCGAGGTGCGCCCTCCTCTGGTCGCCTGCGATGTCACATTGTTTGCAGGTGGACGTGAGCCCTGGCAGTGGATTGATCAGACCTACCGCTATGCCCACCATCTCCACCGCCATGACATTATCGCTGAAGTGCATGTGCTGCCGCCCTTCGGGCATTTCGACATTCTGATGCCCTTTCTGGACCCGCAAAGCGCAATCATCCAGGCAATTACAAAAAAGAGCTTTGCACCATGAAGACACCAGCGCTTCGGCTCGCCGTTTATGACCTTGTCGCCGCAGATGGATTTGTCATTCCCGACAACGGCCAATATTTCCTATTTGCTGCCGAAGATGCAGCAACAATTACCACCGATGGCACGGCGTCAAGCCTGCCATCGCAGGACGGCCGATTTCTGGCAGCAGGTGACCGGATATCCGGATCCGGCTGGATATTCGAACTGGCGCGCAAGGAAATGCCGTATCTTCCGGCCCCCTCCTGCCAAATCCAGCTTGCCACACCGCTGGATTTCAATTTCGATGGGCCATTTTTCGTTCGTGCAGACGCGGTGACCTCTCCACCTGGGGCTCAAACGCCCTGCCATGGTCACCGCGGACCAGGCATCAGGCGTTTGCTGAAGGGCCGTCTCCTGGCGCAAATGGATGAAACAATCGTGCAGGTATCGGCAGGTCAGGCATGGTACGAATCCCAACAACACTGGATCATCGGCACCAATATCAACCAGGATGAAAACACCTTTATCCGTGTCATGGTATTACCGAGTGACCTGACCGGTGGACAATCGTCCTTTGTTCCCTTCTCACCGGAAGAAGCCAAAAAAAAGCGTGACGTGCGCTACCATCTGTTTGGCGAGACCGAAGCTCTCAACCTGTGAATGCAGGTCAGGCAATGTCCTGATTGAGAGCGTGGGCGCAACAGCGTCGACCCACGGATATCCCCTCCCTGACCGCAACCCCATCGCGGACCACAAGATCAAGTGAATTGATTAACTGTTGCCCTGTAAACAGGTTGCAGACGAATAACCATGTAAGTACTTACCTATCAGAATATCTTCTGGTGCATGCTTGTTGGATCAAAGGAAAACTGCTTGTTGAACCCCGAGATATTCAAATCACGCGCTGTGGAACCCGAGGATCTCGGGCGCGAGGAAACCGACGTGGACAAGCGTTGGAGTCTTATTCGCGCAGCACTCACGATCAGCCGCCCCCTTGGGCGCTGTTTCCGCAATTTTCGCCTTGTCGGCCCTGGCCGGCTACTTTGGAAGCATCGAGACCCTCTATCGCCCGATCGTCGGCGGTCCGGCTACGAACCCGTTGACGGCAATGACCTTCCTTCTGCTGGGGAGCGGGATTGCCCTTGGGCGCGGCCATTATGGCCTATGGCTGCAACGTATTTTGGGGTTTGCCGGGCTGGTATTGACGGCTTCCGTCCTGCTCGATGCCAAAATTGGCACTGATATTTCCAAAACATTCATGCTTTTTCAAGACCAGGTCATGCAGGACCTGGCGCAGGGTAAAAGCAAGAATATGGGCGTCAATTCGGCCATTTTTCTGTTGTTGTCATCATTTGCCCTGACCTTCAATAGTGTCCGCAAGATCAACATCGCGCTGGCATCGGCATTCCTGGCGACTGGCATACCGATGATTTCTCTGGCGGGCTACGCCTATGGAATCGAAAATTTCTACGGGCAGATGTCAATGGTAACGGCGACCGCGGGCGTCGCGCTGTCCGTATCCACTCTTTCCATGACAGCACACAATGGAGCGTTGAAGGCTGTCCTCAGCCCTTACATCGGCGGCAGCATTGCACGGGTACAGGTGTTTCTGGGCCTCATTGTGCCTTTCGCCGTCGGCTTTCTGATCATCAAGACGCTTATGAATTCGGGCGAAGGCGATTTTCTGGGCATCTATACCGTGGCGATCAGCTGGTTCATCATCATCCTGGTCTGCGCCAGCGCGGTGGTCCAGGAAAAGGTCGACAGCAAACGCAGGGCGGCAGAGAAGAAATTGCTCTTCGTCGCCATGAATGACCCGCTGACCCGCCTGCCCAACCGGCGAAAATTCTTTGACGTTGGCGAACGCGAAATGCTGCGGCGCAAGCGAACCGGGGCAGATTTATGTGTGCTGATGATCGACATTGATCACTTCAAGAAAGTGAACGATACGGCAGGCCACGCCAGGGGCGATGAGATCCTCAAGACAATCGCCAGAGTGCTGGTCGACTCCCTGCGGGCTGTCGATCTGCCCGGCAGACTTGGCGGCGAGGAATTCGCGGTTCTGCTTGCGGACACCTCACTTGTAGGAGCGCAACGGGTTGCAGAGAAAATCCGGCAGAATATCGAGGCTACCGCCATCGAAGGTTGGACGGATATATATGGCCCAATAACGGTGTCGATTGGTTGCGCCAGCGCAGAGTGCAAAAGTGGCCTAGATGATATTCTGTCCACCGCCGATCAAGCGCTTTACCAGGCGAAAGAACAGGGCCGAAACCGCGTGACAATTTCCAAATCGGGTTCATCGACGAAGTTACTCGAAGATGCCAAAGACGGGTGAAGTGACCTATCAACTGCTTGGTGAAACCTAGGCCAGGAACTTGCAGAAGCGACAAAGGCCCCGACATCAAACCAGTTAAGGCCAGAGGCGTTGCGGCTTGCCAAACGCTCCGCGCGTCTTCATCACCGGAAGAAGCTGTGATACAGCTTTTGAGATCAATCCATTTGTTCACCGCAACGTCGGACTGCAAAAAGGGCCCTCACCGTGATGACCATTTTCTCTCCAGACGGGTGGCGCATGCCACAATGGCTGCTTGTCTTCTGCATGGTTTTCAGTCTTGGTCTGCATGCCAATCCCGCACGGTCAGAGACAGAGCCACAGCTTAACCGGAAACAGCTGAACGCAGATCTGAGCAATGCCTATGAATTGCTGAAAAAGATTCATCCCAATTTCACCGCGCACAAAAGTGCCAAAGAACTGAAGGCGCTGCGCGATAGGCTGATCACATCATCAGCCGACACCAACAGTCTGGATGATGCCTATCTGAAATTGACCGAATTGATTGGCGCCGTCTGTGATGAGCACACTTACATCGTCAAGAGTAAACGCGACTTTGAGCGTGTGCCAGGCGGATGGCCCTGGTTCACCAAGCCGCTGGTTATCCATGACGGCACGCTTTATGCCGAATTGAACAGCAAGGATGGCAAGGTCGAAGTATTGGAAATCAATGGTATTGAAGGATCATTCATCGCCTCGGAAATTGTCAGGCGAATGCCCTTTGATGGTTGCTACCAGAACGGCACATTTTTTGTGTTCGACTCGCTGACGGCTGCTGGCCATATATTCAATGCCGTCGTTGGAAATCCCAAAATCTATCGGATGAAATATCGGGATTCGCAAGATTCGGCACCCAAGGAATTGGATATAGAGTCCCTTAAACTATATGTTAACACCACCATTTCGAAATGGTTCTACAGAACACGCTGGCAGAATATAAATCTGGGATACTCGACCCACAAATTCTTTCATCGCCTGCTTGATCCATCCATGGGGAACGCCAACCTGGATTACTATTTCTCTATTCCCAGAAACCTTGCATATTTGCGTGTTGGAAACTTCAAGCCTATTTCCGAGTCCAGGGAGGGCATCGAACTTGTCATGCGCGACATCGTTACAAAAAACCCCGATGCACTCGTCCTCGACGTTACAGGCAGTCCTGGCGGAAATTCAGGAACAGTGCAATTCATGCTGGCTTTCCTGTTGCCGCGTGCGCATCGACTGAGCAGTGAGGTGATTTTCAAGAATATCTCCCGAAAACCTCCGTCCCATTTCGAGTTCAATGATGATCAGGCAATGAATGCCAGAAAGGAAAATGTACGCTTTTTTAGAAAAATCCGGTCCAGGAACGGAATACGCCGTGCGCCAATGTCTATGAATTCCTTCGGCAAACCGGACTACAAGGGCAAAATTTATGTGCTGGTTGGACCACGAAGTCACTCGAATGCGATCAAGGTTGCATCCAATCTGAAGAGATTGCGCAATGCCACCATTGTTGGCAATGTGACCGCATCCAACGTCAAAAAAACCTGTGCGCAGGCCTATGGCTCTGTCCGGCTCGAACACAGCGGTTTCCTGCTGTATATCCCGGAACTTTGCTATCGCAGCCCGGAAAATGCTGTCGACGGACAGAGCGCGCTTAAGCTGGATATCCCGGTTGATATCCTCAATCAGCCAACCACTCGTGTGGAAACAAAAATTCTTCAAGTGGCGCTTGATCACTATGATCAGTCACGCGAAATTGCCCATGATACCGCCTCGGCTGATTAGTGCCTGGTGCGTTCATCCTGGCTTGCCCTACCGCCGCTTTCCGGCAGCGCTGATGCCGATGGCCGCAAGGATGATCAGCCCGGTTGTCAGGTCCCGGTAGAAGGGATCGGCGTTGAGGATGTTGAAGCCATTGTTGATCAGCGCCAGCAACAGAACGCCGGCGACGCTTCTCCAGATCGCCCCCGAGCCGCCGTAGATGCTGGTGCCTCCCAGGATGACGGCGGCAATGGCCTGCAGTTCCATGCCGGCGCCGGCTGACGCCTGCCCCATCGAGATGCGTGACACTGAAATGGACGAGGCAAGGCCTGCCGCAAGACCGGCCAGAGCAAAGGTCGATATCTTGATGCGGTTGGTGCGGATGCCCGACAGGATCGATGCCTCTTCATTGCCGCCAACGGAGAGCACCTTGCGGCCATAGGTCGTGCGCGTCAGGACGAACGTCAGAATCAACGCAAAGGCGATCATCACCCAGACCGCAATGAAAACGCCGCCGAAACTGCCACGCCCGAGCCAGGTAAATTCCGCCATGCGCACGGGTATCAGCCGACCGTCGGAAATCACCACCGCAACGCCTTTGAAAATAAGGCTGGTCGCAATGGTGGCGAGGAAGGAATGCACGTGCAGCAATGTGATTGCCAAACCATTGAGCATTCCCAGACAAAGGCCGACGATGGGGGCCATCATCAGCCCGAAATAGGGATCGACATTCAACGCCAGCCAGGCCGAGCATACCGAACCCATGGCGAAAATTGCCCCGACCGAGAGGTCAAAGCCACCGGCAATGATGACGAATGTCATGGCAGAGGCCATGATCGCCAATGGCGCGTTCTGATTGAGGATATTCAGGAGATTGCGAAAGGTAAGGAAACTGTCCGACATCAGGCTCAGCACGATCATCAGGACAATGATCATGATCAATACGGCATAGTTCTGAAAAAACCGGGTGAGTGAAACGAATGTCATGAAGCTTCTTCCATTTTGCCGGTGCCCTGGTGCCTGAACAACGCAGCCAGGACCTCCGCCACGTCGCTTGTCGCAGGATCGATTTCCTCAACGATCCTGCCACGGTCAACAAGATAGGCACGGTGCGCAAGCCCCAGAACCTCTTCTATTTCGCTCGAAATCAGCAGGACGGCAGCGCCCTTTTCAGCCAGTTCCGCGATGGCATTGTGGATTGTTTCGCGCGCGCCCACATCAACGCCGCGGCTTGGCTCATCAAGCAGGATGACCCGCGGATCTTCCATCAGCCATTTGCTGATCAGGACCTTTTGCTGATTGCCGCCCGAATAGTTCAAAATATTGCCGTCCAGATCCGCAGGGCGAACGCTAAAATGATCAATCAGCCTCCCTGCATGCAGACGCTCCAGACCGGATCGGATGATCCCTGCCAGCGAGAATTGCGACAGATGGGGCAAGGTCATGTTTGCACACACGGGAATGGTCATCACCAGCCCCTGTTTACGCCGGTCTTCCGGCACCATGACCATGCCCAGATCATTGGATTTTGCAACGGATGCCTTGCCGTAGGCTGTGCCCTCCAGCACAACCTCACCGGACGTCGCCGGGTCAGCGCCAATGATTGCCCGGGCAATTTCACTGCGTCCGCTGCCGACAAGACCGATCAGTCCGACGATCTCACCCTTGTTGACGTGCAATGTCGCACCGTTGGCTCCCTTGCCACTGGCAATACCGGTGACTTGCAGCGCGGCGACCCTTTTGGCCGGAATCTTCTTTTGGGGAAAAGGCGTTTCAGTCTTTCCGTCGCCCAGCATGGCGGAAACAAGACTGGATTTTGTTTCCTGCGCTGTTATCTTTGTCGCCACCAGCGCGCCGTCGCGCAAAACGGTCACACGGTCGGTGATTTCCATGATGTCATCGAGGAAATGCGACACATAGATCACCGTGCGGCCTTCATCGCGCAACGCCTTCATGGCCTCGTGCAATTGTGTGATCTCACCCTTTGAAAGAGATGATGTGGGCTCATCCATCACGATGACCTTGGCATGGCGGGCCAGGGCGCGCAGAATTTCGATTTTCTGCTGATCGGCAATTGGCAAAGTGGATACAACCGCATTGGGCTGCAGCGTGAAGCCGCTGGATGCCATCAGTTCATCGAGGCGCGCTGCCTCGGTGGTTTTCAAAACGCCGAAGCTGTGTTCCTCTATGCCCAAAAACACATTCTGGGCAACGGTCAGATCCGGGACCAGTTGCAGTTCCTGATGCATGATGGCGACCCCGCGCGCCAGGGCGGCAGGCGGGTTCCAGGGATGCGCCCGGGTTCCAAAAACCTCAAGTTCGCCCGCTGAAGCGGTATAATAACCCCCCAGTACCTTGCCGAGTGTCGATTTCCCGGCTCCGTTTTCACCAATCAAACCGTGGATTTCGCCGGGCAGAATATCAAGCGTCACATCACGCAGCACGGAAATGCCACCGAACGCAACACCAATGCCTCTGGCTCTGATTGCTGGCATTGTCGTTGCATTGAGGTTCATTTGTCCGCCCTGTCAGACCCGAGGCTCGGAAGCGCCCGTATCAACGTGCATATCATCATCAATCCTGACGCCATAGACGTCCCATGCGCCCTGCCTGGAAACATAGCCCTGTCGGACGTCGGACAGGACCTCGTCGAAGGGACGGGATTTGGCGTTGCCATTGCCTCCCCCGCCACCGGTCATTGTCTGAAAGACAGTTCCGGCCTCGAATGCCCGCGCCCGCATTTTCAAGGGGTGTTCGGTAGAGCCGTCGGGCAGGGTAATCTCGATATAGGGTCCAGCGCCGTCGCCGCCGCCATTGAGCCCCCAGGCCGGCGTTTTGCTACGTTCGAACCAAAGGGCTGAATAACAACCCTCCAGCATCTTGTAGCGCCGCACAACGCCGCAGCCGCCGCGGTGGCGGCCTGCGCCGCCGCTGTCTGCGCGGATCGAGAATTCCTCGAGCCGGACAGGGAATTTTGTCTCATAGACTTCGGCGGGTATGTTGCGAAAACCGCCATTGACCAGATTGATCAGGGCGCTGGTCCCGTCGCTGTCGGCGCGTCCGCCCCAGCCCCCCGCTGTGGGCTCCAGTGCAAACCATTGTCCGCGTTTTGGATCGACCGAGAAGAAACCCGCCACCATGGAGTCGCCGTAATGCGCGGCGGTGGAACGTTGTGGCATGGCCTCCGACATGCAGGAGATAAACAGATCGGCCAACAAACCCAGGCCGGTGAAATACCATTCACAGGCGGCTGGCTCCTGGGCATTGAACATGCAGAAATCCGGGATCTTCACGGACATCGTCTCGAAGGACCCACCCGTGATCGCCCGGTCGGGATTGATCATCGTCTTGTAGGCCAGTCGCAACAGGGATTCTGTCTGCTTGGCGCCGCAATTGACTGAACCCGGCACCGGTCCGGAAGAACCGGTCAGGTCAACCACCAGGTTTTCGCCGCTGACGGTCAGGCTGAGCGCCACCTTGATGGGTTCGTCGCCGACACCATCATTGTCCAGATAGCCCTCGCGCGACCAGGTGCCATCGGCTATCGCAGCTATGGCTTCGCGGTCCATGCGTCGCGCCTGCTCGAAGATATTCTGACAGGCCGCCCGATAGGTCTGGCTGCCGATGCGATCGAGCAATTGCGCCAGTCGCCGCTCACCTGTGCGGATGGCCGCGACCTGCGACCCCAGATCTCCAATGGTCGCATCAGGCAGTCGTGTGTTCAGCCGCAAATGATCGTACCATTCGCGCACCTGCTTTCCCTGGCGGATGATGCGGGTTGGCCCGAGACGAAGCCCCTCCTGATAAATATTGGTCGAGCCCATGGTGGAACCGGGATCAATTGCGCCAATATCACCCCAATGGGCGCGGGCGGCACCAAAGCCCACCAGTTCTCCTTGATGGAATATCGGACCTATGGCCGTCACATCATGCAGATGGGTTCCCTGCATGTAGCTGTCATTCATGATGAAGATGTCGCCTTCTGCGATATCATCACCATAATAATCCTTCACATGGTGCACGCACACATCGATGGCGCCGATGAACAGCGGCACGCCTGTGGACTGACCCAGCATATTGCCATGCTCGTCCATCAGCGCGACGGCGCTGTCCTTGCCTTCATAGATGACGGCTGAATGGGCGGAGCGCCAAAGGGAGGCATTCATGTCTTCGGCGCAGGAAAGGACAAAATTGCGCACGACTTCCGTGGTGATGGGATCTGCTGTTGTGCTCATGACGAAACTCCCGTTTGAACGAGGGACAGGTGACCGCCTTCAATGGCACTGGCGCGCCAGCCGGGCGGCAACAGCGTTGTCGCGGTGCCCTCTTCAATGATGGCCGGGCCATCGACCCTATCGCCCAGCTGCATTTCATTGCGATCAAGAATGGTGGTTTTTCTAGGCTTGCCATCAAAATAGACGTCACGCTCGCGGCGGGCGCCGGCCTCTGCTTTTGCCGGCGGTGCATTTGCCGGGCGCGGCAAGCTGCCAAGCGCGGCAAGCCGGATATTGGCCATTTCCACCCGTCCATCGGGACTGGAATGGCCGTACTGGCGCTCATAGGCATGATCAAAGGATTTGCGAACGGCGTCCATGTCTATCGGTCCGTCAGGGATCGGTATGGTCAGGACATATTCCTGACCGTGATAGCGAAAGTCCACGGCGCGCTCGAAACTGATCGCATCGGGCGCCAGACATTCTGCAAGCAGATAGGCTGTGCCTTTTTCCACGAGCGCATCGAAGGCATCATTGAGCGTTGCAACTTCGGTCGTATCCCAAAACCCGTAAAGCGTTTCCTTGAAATCATGGCGCACATCCGTTTGCAGCATGCCCCAGGCCGAAAAAGCGCCGGGGTGCACGGGTATGATTACTTCGCGGATCTGCAGTTCCTCCGCCAGTGCTGCGGCCTGCGCGGGACCGGCTCCACCAAAGGCGACCAGAGAAAAGTCACGTGGATCAATACCGCGCTGCACCGTAATGGTGCGAATGGCATCGGCCATCTTCGCATTCACAATGTCGACGATGCCCTGGGCCATGGCCTCGGCATCAAGATTGAAATCGGCACCCATTTTGCCCAGTGCAGCCTGGGAAGCGCTACGATCCAGCACCACTTGTCCACCGGAAAAATTTGCACCATCCAGTCGTCCGAGCACCAGATTGGCGTCCGATACGGTCGGCGCGGTGCCGCCTAGCCCGTAACACACGGGTCCGGGATTGGAGCCGGCCGATTGCGGTCCGACACGCATGGCGCCGGCTTCTTTCCAGGCAATGGAGCCTCCGCCGGCACCAATGACATGGATATCGACAACAGACATCTGCACCGGAAGCCCCTCCAGCTTGGTCTCATTGGAGGTCGATGGCAGACCGTCGATGATCAGGCTGGCATCAAAGGATGTGCCGCCCATATCCACACAAATCAGATTGGGTCGGCCGGTGGCCGCGGACAGCGCCTTGCCGCCGATGGCGCCGCCCACTGGACCCGATAGCAAGGTCTGCAAAGGGGTCTGGCTGGCCGACGCGGCACTCATGACGCCACCGTTTGATTCCATCACATGCAGGCCCTGCCCTTCTGGCAACCTGTTCTTGAGATTGCCGACAAGCGTTTCAAGGTATTTGCGCACAACCGGTGCAAGATAGCTGTCCATCACCGTCGTTGAGGTGCGCTCGAATTCCCGCCACTCCGGCGAGACCTGATGGGACTGGGCAATGGCGATACCGGGCAGCCGCGCGCTGATGTAGTCGGCGGCCGCCAGTTCATGGGAAGCATTCTTGAATGAAAACAGGAAACATATGGCAATGGCTTCATAGCCCTCGCGCTTTACCGCTTCGATGAAAGCATCAAGATCATCGGTACTCAGAGGTTCGACCACCTCTCCGGTTGCCGCGATCCGCTCTTTCACCGTGTAGGTGTGTTCAAGGGTTGCCAGCGGTTCGGGCTTGTCCCAGCGGATGGAAAATATTTTACCGCGATCATTGCCCTGAATTGTGTAGATGTCGCGAAAATTCTCGGTTGTCAGCAGCGCGACCTTGGCCCCGCGACGGGTGAGCAGAGCGTTCAGCCCTACCGTGGTTCCGTGCACGAAGAAATCGATCTGCGCATCTGCGGGAATAGCCGCATCAATTCCGTTTATAACTGCAAGTGCCGGGTTTTCAGGTGTGGAGAGCACTTTGGTGGCGCCACAGGCACCGCTCTCGCTATCTTGAAAGACAATGTCTGTAAAAGTGCCGCCGATATCCGCAGAGACGCGATAGTTGTTACCCATGGCCAGTCCCTCATGTTCTTATATTGAAGTCTGCCGGATTTGACGTTCCTGTCACGGGAGCTGCATATTGGCGCAACCACGTCAATTCCGCATGTCTCTTCAGATTGGATGACAGGCCGGGACCAAAGGCCCCGGCCGAAATATTATTGCGCCCATTCACCGGCGAAATCAGGGTTGGCGTCGAGCACCGCCCTGTCGATCATGGCTTCCAGCGGCCCAGCCGTATCCATATCGATCGCAACCGTCACCGGCTTGCCTTCAATGGCATTGGCAATCTGTTCCATGGCCAGTGCACCCATGGTGACCGGGAAATAGGCAAGGGTTGCATCCCAACGCCCTTCGCGTATGGCGTCAATGGCAATCGCTGCGGCACCGCCTCCCGACAGGTAAAGATCAGGAACATTGTAACCGGCAGCTTCCAGTGCAATTTCCACCCCGACCAGATGCTGGTCCGCATTGGAAAGAACGACGTGAATGTCCGAATTGGCCTGCAGAATATCCGTCATTGCCTTGAGTGAAGGTTCCGGCGAATACCAGCCCTCGCCAACGGCCCTGATCTTGATGTTGTCATGCGCACCAAGCACCTTTTCAAAGGTTTCAAGGCGCAGATTGTCAAACGGAAAAACCTTGGCGCCAATGATGATAACGACATTGCAGGGATCCTTGCTTTCGCACTCGGAAACGACGGCCTCGGCCTGTTGCGTTGCACCTGCCACGGGCGGCGAAGCAACCGTTGAGGTGATGCCTTTGACCTGCGGCTCCAAGGTCGTCAGATCGGGACCGACGGGGAACAGAACTGTTGCAATCGGCACTCCGGCGGCGATGACCTGTTCGAATGCACCGGCGACACCAACGGAATCATTGGGCGCCACGATGAAACCGGCGTAATTGCCGCTGGCCAGGACATCCTCGATCTGACTGTATTGGACATCGGCCTTGAACTGACCATCAAAAATGGCGGTTTCATAGCCAAGTTCCTTGGCCTTTGCTTCCACGCCCTCATAGGTGGCCTGGTTGAAACCGTTTTGCGAAGCAGCGGCAAAATAGGCGATTTTCTTTGTTTGCGCGACCGCACCGGAGGAAAGTGCAAAAGCAATTCCCACCCCTATACCGAGTAATTTTAATGTTTTATGCATTTCTACAACTCCCTGATGGTTAGGCTCAAATAGGCGTATCTCACATTTCCATGGACATGAGCCTACTATAATGCAAACTTAATACAAGAGTTTTTATGAAATTATTGGACAGCGAAACGTGAATACAATCTCCGAAAGCACCGACATTGCAGAAAAAAGCCGCAAGCACAGACGCGGTTCTCTTCAGGTTTACGAATCAATGCGCGAGGATATTCTGTGGCTGCGGATCGACCCTGGATCGGCGATTGATGAAGTGGCGCTGGCAGAGCGATTCAAGATATCGCGCACACCCATTCGCGAAGCATTGCTGCTGCTTTCCGGCGATGATCTTGTGAAATTTCTTCCCAATCGCACGACCATTGTTGCGCCGCTTCTTCTGGACAACACAGGGGCCTATCTTGATACCTATCTGATCCTTTCACGTGCAGTGGTGCGCTCAGCGGCCCTGAACAGCCATTGTTGCGAGGAGGCTGATCTGCAAAGGCGGCTCGCGCTGGTCCAATCGACGATCAAAGCATCAAACGCCAAGCCGGCATTGCGTGCTGATCTGGAGTTACGCAGATGCCTGGGCGCCTTGTCCGGCAACGAATTTCAACAGAAATTCTTCAACAATATACTGGACGCCGGTATCCGAACCAGAATTCTGCATTACTACCCGAATGCGAACCAGGATGATCTGCAAAAGGTATCGGATGACTGGAACGCTCTGGTGGCCAGTATCCGCAATGGCAGGGTTGATGATGCGGATGCGATCATGACATCGATGATCATGGCCGAAGGCGAGATCATCGTGCGGGCGCTCAGGCCCAAATATGGACAGGACATGAATATCACAACACCAAATTTTTCATCGGGAGTGTGAAAATGAACCATTTTGCGAAACGGCGCCAAAAACTTGTACAACTCATGACAGCACAGCATCTGGATGCCATTGCAGTCGTGCCTGGCGCCAATTTTGTCTATCTGTCCGGCCTTCACTTTCACCTGATGGAGCGACCAACGCTCCTGTTCGTGGCTGCCAATGGTAACGTCTTGGGCATTGTGCCCGAGCTTGAGCGCACCAAATGGTCAGAGACCTTTCCCGATGCCACGACGTTCTACTGGCAGGACAGCGATGGATACGAAACGGCGTTCTCGGATGCTGCCGTGGCATTGGGTTCAGCCAGGATCGGCGTTGAAGAACAAAGAATGCGTTTCTTCGAGGCTGATGCCTTGCGACAGCATTTCGGCCAGGATGCCATCGCCAGGGGTGGGGCTGTATTGGACGCATTGCGTGTGTCCAAGGACAGTGCAGAGATAAAATCCACGGAACGCGCCATCAAGATCAGCGAAACGGCTCTCTCCGAGACACTGGAGGAGGTGCGAACCGGGATGAGCGAGCGCGCCATTTGCAATATGCTGAAGATGCGTATGCTGGCCAACGGCGCAGACGGGTTTGCCTTTGATCCCATCGTGTTGGCAGGCGAAAAAGCTGCCAATCCGCATGGGTCTCCTGATGAAACGCCCCTGCTGGCGGGCGATCCGCTGTTGATCGATTTCGGCGCTTCCTTCGAAGGATATAATGCCGACATCACGCGAACCTTCTTTTGTGAGCATGCCAGCGACGAACATGCGGCAATCTATGACACCGTGCTTGCCGCCAATACAAAGGGGCGTGAAATCGCCGGCCCATCCCTGTCAGCCCACGACCTGGACCTTGCCGTCACGGATGTTTTGGCCAAGTCGGCCTATAGAGACATGATCCTCCACAAGACGGGCCATGGCCTTGGTCTGGATGTCCACGAAGCGCCACAGGTGATGATCGGCAATCACGCGCGGCTTGTTCCAGGGACTTTGCTGACAATCGAACCGGGCCTTTATCGCGCCAATGATATTGGCGTGCGCATCGAAGATGATGTCCTGATCGGCGAAAAAAGCTCAAGGTCCCTGACCAGTTTTGACCGCGGTCTGCGGCTTATAGGAGGATAGGCTGATGGATCTCAGGGCGTTTGCATCCGTTGCCGCAAATGGCAATTCACAGCAGATATTTGCAGCATTGAACACGCTTGTTCAGCAGGAGGTCGGGGCTATCATCTGCTCCTGCTCGACTTTTGATGCGGCCACCGGGAAAGCAAAACGCATCTATTCCAATCAACCCGATGCCTATCCTGTTTCCGGATTGAAGGATGTGACGGCAAACGACTGGACCCGTCTTGTCCTTGGTGAGGGCAAGATATTCATAGCCAACTCACCGGACGAAATTGCCAAAGTATTCCCCGACCACCAATTGATCAGATCATTGGGATGCGGCTCAGCCGTCAATATGCCGATCAAACTCTCTGGTTCATTTTTGGGTACGGTCAACATCCTCAACAGGGCGAATTATTACGCGCCAGAACGTGTTGAACGTTTTCAGCAGCTCGAGATTGCAGCCATCGTTGCTTTTTGCAGCCTGCGTTAAGCAGAAGCGACAATGGATCGACTGCAAGTTTACCTATTGTATAAGTATTAACGATTGAATGGCTAATATTCTACTCGCGGGACACGTGTCCAAAAGTATTTTCATGAGGCGAGTTAGTGAATATCTGCTATGAATAATGCCGGAGACAAAGGGATTGATGACGATTGCAGCACTGGTGTCAGCCTCAATGCACTTGCTACCCCGACGATCGTTTGTGACAATGATTTCAACATCCTTTCCATCAATGCCGCTGCGGTTGAAGCATGGGGCTTTGACCCGCAGAACATGCTTGGCAGGTCCATTGAAAACATACTGGCGAAAACCAAGGACCATACGGGTTTTGATGCAACGACATGGCCGCAGCTGAAATCACCACAGCAATTTGAGCGATCCGATGGATCAATATTCTGGGGCATGAAATCGACAACCCAGATCGATACAAATTGGGTAGTTCAGATATTTGAAGTCGACGCACTCGTCAAGGAGCGCGACGCCTTTGCACACTCCAATGACATCTGGAGCAAGGCGGTTGAAGCCGCAGAGCATGGCATCTGGATTTTTGACACCGCCGAGGAAAAGCATTTCTACTCGGAGGGCTGGAAGCGCATGCGCGGTTTCCCTGCGAATGAAGCCGTCAACGAGACGGACGAAGATTGGCTGGCCCGTGTGCATCCCGACGACCGCGCAAAGGTTCGCAGCTACATCAAAGAACACGCATCGGGCAACCCGGATCTGCTCGCATTCGAATATCGTGAGCAGCGTCTGGACGGGCGCTGGATCTGGATCTCCAGCCGCGGCAGAGCTGTGTTCAAGGGAAAGAATAACGAGGCCGTTCAATACAGCGGTACGGATACCGATATTACCAAATTCAAGGAGGTAGAAAAGACCGTTGAGGTTCTGACGCGCCGCCATGAACTAGCGCTTCAGACCAGTGGCGTCGGGGTTTGGGAAATAAACCTGACAACCGGCGGCTTCAAGTGCGACCAGGCGCTGGCTGAAATGTATGGTTTTCCGATCCACGGGGACAAGGAAGTGCCGCTGGATATGTGGAAAAAAGCACTGCATCCCGACGATGCGGAGGATGTTCAATTGAAGGCCTTCATGGCCATGGAGTCCAGGACACGGCTTGAAAATACGTTCCGGATTGTAAAGCCGGACGGCACTGTGCGACGCATCAAGACAACATGCAATTATCACGTCGATAGCAACGGCGATCCAAAATTCCTTGGGGCTGACCGTGATATCACCGAGGACTGGGAACGCGAACAGGAAGTCAGGGAACAAAGCGCACGATTTGAAGGTGCCATTGAAAACATGCCGCATGGCCTCGCCATGTTCGACAGTGACAATCGGCTGGTTGTCGTAAACCAGCTTTACGCCGACATGTATGGCCTGCCTCCAGACAGTGTGAAGCAGGGCGTTCACCTTCTCGAGATTGTCAATTTTGCAATTGAAAAGGGTATTTTCAAAAACCCGGAAATCCTGCCCACGGCCCACAAGATCCTCGAGTCGATACCCATCAGCAAAAACCAGGACCTGATATGGCGCCTGGCGGACGGCCGGATTATCAATTTCACGATATCTCTGCTTGAAAATGGCGGCTGGGTCTCGGTTCACAAAGACATCACGGAGCAGCACAGGGCCAAAAAAAGGCTTGCAGAAAGCGAACAACGCTTTCGTGATTTTACCAACAGCGCATCCGATTGGTGCTGGGAATCAGACAAGGATCACCGTCTCACCTATGTGACTGACAGCTTCGAAGTCAGTACCGGGATCAGTACAAATGGCTTTATGGGGCAGGTCATGTTCGACATTCCCACCCATGAAGACGACATGCCCGCATGGAAAGGTTTTTTCGAGCCGCCTCATGGAGAGAAGCGTAAGCCGTTCAAGGATTTTCTGATACGCATGCCCCAACCCGATGGCGAAGTTTTCTACTTCACCACCAGCGGGACACCAAGGTATGACAGAAACGAAAAGTTCATCGGCTTTCGAGGCACCGGGTCCAATGTGACTGAGGAAGAAACGCGTAAGAAACAACTCGCCCAAGCTGAGAAGTTACTCAAGATTCGTTCTGAACAACTGGTTGAAGCGCAGAAAATTGGTAAAGTGGGCGACTGGAGTTACAAGCTGGGCGATGATATGGTCTGGTGGGCGCCTGAAATCTACACTCTGTTGGGTCACGACCCGGAAACCTTTCAACCGCATTACGCGGCAGTCATGGCTTTGTACTGCAATGACGACGCAGCGCTCGTGCTCGAATCGCAGGCAGAAATATTGCGAACCGGGGGTATCCGCAGTGTTGATGTCAGCGCTCAACGCGCCGACGGTTCGTTGGGTGATTTCGTAGTAACCAGCAAAACACTGACGGATGAAAACGGTGATACAATCGGCTTTTTCGGCACCATTCAGGACATCAGCGAGAGAAAACAGGCAGAGCAACAACTGAAAAAGCTCGCCTATTATGATCCGCTTACAGGTCTGGCGAACAGGGTCCTGTTTCACCGGGAACTGGACAAGGTTCTCGCCGCCAATAAAGCGACACCGTCAAATGGCGCCCTCCTGCTGCTGGATCTTGATCGTTTCAAGGAGGTCAACGATTCACTTGGCCATGCAACGGGCGACGAATTGCTGGGTAAAGTCAGCCGCCTGCTTGCGCGTATCGTTGAAGACAACCATTTCCTTGCCCGACTAGGCGGCGACGAGTTCGCCATTGTGGTTCCGCAATCCGACGGCCGGAAGGCTATTGTGGAACTGGCGCATCGTGTCAATTCGGCCCTGTCGGGTTCTTTCAAACTGGAAAGAGGCGATGTCATTGTTGGTACCAGCATCGGTATCGCGATGATACCGGGTGACGGGTTCAACTATACCGATCTTTTGCGCAATGCCGATCTGGCGCTTTATGAAGCCAAAGAAAATGGTCGTGGTTGCTTCGAATTCTTTCATCAGGGATTGAAGGCCTCGGCGCAGCACAAGATAGCACTTGCCCACGACCTGCGAATTGCAATCACCAAGAACAAAGGGCTGTCAGTTCACTATCAGCCGCAAATCGATCTGGCGACAGGACGGGTATGTGGTTTTGAAGCCCTGATGCGCTGGAACCATCCTGAACTGGGCATGGTTTCGCCATCGGAATTCATACCGATTGCAGAAACATCGCATCTGATCTGTGACCTCGGTGTGTGGATCCTGCGGGAGGCTGCCCAGCAGGCGAAAGCCTGGCTTGATGCCGGAGAACCCCGCAGGAAAATCTCCGTCAATGTTTCCGCCGCTCAGATATGGCATTCCGATCTTGTCTTCGACGTGACCGCAATTCTGGATGAAACAGGTCTTCCACCAGCCCTGTTGTGTCTTGAACTCACCGAGAGCCTGCTTGCAGATAATGGTGAAGGGCGCGTGCGCAATGTTCTCAAGGATCTCTGCAGCCTGGGCGTTAGCCTGGCTTTGGATGATTTCGGAACCGACTATTCTTCACTTGGATATCTTGCGCAATTGCCATTTCACAGGCTCAAGATCGATCGTATTTTCGTCAGTGGTGCGGCAACCTCGGTTCGCTCGAAGGAATTGCTCAAAGGTATGGTTGCGCTGGGGCGTGGCTTGAACATGGAAGTCGTGGGAGAAGGCGCTGAAAACCAGGCGGAACTGAGCCTGCTCAAGGAAATCGGCTGTAATATCGTGCAGGGTTTCGTCCATTCGCAAGCGGTTTGCGCTGATGAGGCCATTGCATTTACACACCGGCACGAGGGAACACTCAGCACCGAAAATCGTCGCCCTGCAAAATCCTTTGGTACCAAGAAATCAGAATATCTGTCATCCCGCATGGGGTCGCAATAAACCGCAGCAAAGCATTCTGCTTTTTGCCATCAGTACATTTTGCGCAAGGCGCCCTCTTGAATAAGGCTTGCAGTGGATTGGGTTTGCACGGCCTTTCTTCTGCGGGTATCATCGCATCTGACGCTGACGTTCGTTCGGATAAGTGTTTCACACCTGTTCGGAAGCACTTTGCAGCCCCTCAATTTACGACAGAACGGCCCACCAGATGAAAGCAACCGGCAAACGCCCGATGCTGCTTGTTGTAGCGATCTATATATTGCTGCTATCGGGTGGCTGGTTTGCCGGGCACTGGGTTCTGGATTTCATCAATTTTGAGGCCGGTTCCGCTGATGAACCCATGCTCAATGTCATGATCATGGTCACGGCAATGATTTTCATTCTGGCCTCGGCCCTGCCATTTGTCCCCGGAGCCGAGATCGGGCTCGGCCTGATGATGATGTTTGGTGGTCGGATCGCGCTGCTGGTCTATTTCTGCATGCTTGCCGCATTGCTCATTGCTTTTCTGATCGGCCGCTATGTGCCGCTGGCCATCATCTCGGCCGGTGCACGTCATCTGGGACTTATACGAACCCATCGTCTTGTTGCGCAGTTGATCCCTCTGAGCGACAAAGAGCGGCTTGCATTGCTGACCACAAACGCGCCGCAAAAATTTGTACCAGCGTTGCTGCGGTTTCGCTATCTGGCCATCATGGTGCTGCTCAATCTGCCTGGGAATTCGATTATTGGAGGCGGTGGCGGCATAGCCTTTACAGCCGGGGTCAGTGGATTATTTTCCTTTCCGGCTTTCCTTGCGACCGTTGCCATGGCGATCGCCCCGATTCCACTCCTTGTCTTTTTCCTGAATTGATGAACTGTTCCCGTTTGCCAGTGGCGCACCTGAATGCATCCCTGCCCTTGGCTTTTGGCCCTTGCCCCTTGCCCCTTGCAATGGCCCTGAAATAGCCATGAATAGCCAACGTCAATATGAACAGCAGCTAAATGGCAGGTTCACAAAGCATTCAGTGCGGCAAGGCCATAGTCCAATCACAGTTGAAGCACTCTTGAACATTTCAGTTGAACATGGAGGACGATCATGAACAGGAAATTTACAGCAACCGCAATCGCCGCACTGGTTTGCATGACCACCGCATCGCAGGCTCTGGATCTCAAGGTCGATGGTCAGCCAGCGCTGAAGGTCACCAAAATGCAGATGGGTATCCAGTCTCCAGCCACCAATGCATGTCCAGCGCAAGCGAAACAGAAGATCTGGGTTTTCACCAACAAGGCCGGTGCCGTGCCCATCTTCATTGCCCGCGATGGCGGCGGCGTGGCCGGCCCCTTCATGGTGAACACCAAGCCAACCGGCAATGGTGACTTCATCGGGGTCTACTCAAAGACCCTGAAAATATACCAGCCTATCGATGCTCGCTACCGCGCATCGGCACCCAAGCACAAGCAGCTGAGCAATTGGGTTGCGCTCAAGGCAAGTTGCAAAATCGGTCTGGGTGGCAATGGCGGTTTAAAAAAATGAACCTGAGCCTGTGATCGTGTGCCCAGGCATCCGATCCTGCAGGCGGAAAGGGTCCGTCGGTAAAGACGTGCCTGTGACGGATCAAAACAATGGCCGCCACAGGCAATTTCGCCTTTTGCTGTTTACACAATGGCTGAACAACACATAACGATAGAGCAACAGTCAATTTTCGACAAAGACGCTGATTCATGACAGATCAAAAGGACGCGGCCGGAGCTGCATTTTTCCCCATTAGGGCAGGTCAATACATGCCATCCTTTATTGGTCTCCTAACCGCTGCGGGAAAATGCGATGTGCAGAATAGTTGCGCGTCAGCCCTGCCTTGTTTCAACGGATATGCCCTGTCATGAATTCATTGTGGATCGATGCCGATATGGGCTTTGACGACATGCTCGCCATCATGATGGTGAACCACTCAAAACGGATGATCGCCGGTTGCTCGCTGGTATTTGGCAACGCACCGCTTCCACAGGTTTGCAAAAATGCAGCCAGTATGGCGGCAACATTCAATTGGACCTTCCCAATCCATATCGGCGCTGCAAAACCGCTGGTTGGAGATCTGGTGACGGCGGGACATGTGCTGGGTCCCACCGGTTTGCCCACGCTGGGCCGGGCCTTGCCTGATGCAGACCCGTTGCCGCAGCGGGCAGCGGCTCTTGCAGCGCTTGTCCAATGGCTGGAAAATGCCGATGGTAAGGCCGAATTGCTGGCACTTGGGCCGCTGACCAATATTGCCATCCTGTGTCTGGCGCGCCCCGACCTCTTGCCACAACTGCAGTGCATTACCTGGATGGGTGGCGGCGCGACCTCCGGCAACCACACGGCGTCTGCCGAGTTCAATGCCTTTGCCGATCCGGAAGCCGCAGCCATTGTCTGTGCAAGTGGCGTGCCGTTCAAAATGGTTGATCTGGATGCCTGCCGTCAGGTCACGGTCTCGCCAGCTGATCTGATCGGCCTGCAGAAAATCGATACCCCGAAAGCGGCGCTGCTGCACGATCTGTTTGGTGGTTATATCAATATCGGCATTTCAAAGGGCCGGGAATCAATGGCGCTCTATGATCCCGTCGCAGCAGCACCGCTGATTGATAAAACCACCCTGGCTTTTCAGACCATGTCCATCGCAGTCGAATGCGCGGGCAATCTCACCCGTGGCCGCACGGTCATTGACGCTTCGGCAAAAGGTACCGGAGCCACACAATTGGGCACCAGGGCCAACGCCACGCGCATCCGTGAAATGGCGCTTTCCACCCTCCTGGAAGCTGCCGCAGGATAGTCCATCTGCGGGGCGGAGGAGTTTTGGAACTGTGCCCGTTTTCAGGTACAGGAGCTCGCTATCCCGCAAAATGAAAAAGGGCGCCATCCGGCAGAATGACGCCCTTTGTCAGAGATTTTTCAGCTCTTAGAAGTGGTAGGCAGCACCTACACGCAGGCTGTGGATATCGGTTGAAACTCCAGCCGGGGCACCAACATCCTGGAATGTATCCTGGAAATTCATATAGAGATATTCGGCTTTGGCACTGATATTGTCAGTGAACATATATTCCGCTCCAGCGCCAATGGCGTATCCATATTCAACACCCGGGTTGCCGCCACCGCCATTGTTCTTGAAATCCATGATGCCGAGACCACCGGTCGCGTAGATCAAGGTGCGATCCATGGCATAACCCAGGCGGGCGCGCACGCTGCCGAAACTGCTCAACTCATAGCCAAAACCACCATAGGTTCCAAATGCTGCGTTGTAATCGGCTTCGGCACCGAGAACGAACTGGTTGGCGAACTGATAATTGTAACCGGCATAGCCGCCGAGACTGCCACTCGATTGACTGCCCGCGATGCCTTCGACATTGGCGTGATAATAGCCACCCTGCGCACCAGCATAAAAACCGGTCCAGCTGAAATTGGGCGCCTGAAGGGGAATGTAGGGATCGGGTGAGATAAGGTCTGCAGCCTGGGAGACGCCTGCAGACGCGAGCACTGACAGTGCTATAAGGGAACAACTAAGAAGCTTTTTCATACTCAATACACCTGTTACTTTGCTTCGATGACTTTCACGATAGGGGCACAATAGGAGAACGATATGGGGGGATTGTGTCCAAACGGGCATGACCCGAACTATTCTCTGTTCTCGATCAGATTTGCTTGCCAATAAATTCATATTGCAACAAATCTGTTAATCGATCGTTAACATCTGATTCGCAAAGACGGTGATTTTTCAGGCCGCTTTGGGCTCCAGATGGCGTTCAACAAGCCGCACCCAGAAATTGACCCCCGTCGGGATGGACGCGTCGTTGAAATCATAGGCTGTGTTGTGATGCAATGCACCATTGACGGCAGGGCCATTGCCAAGCCAGACATAGGCGCCCGGAATATCCTGCGAGAAAAAGGCAAAATCATCGCCAGCGGTGGAAGGTGGAAAATCGGTTCTCACGCCTGCCTGACAGACGTCTCGGGCGGCATCCAGTGCCTGAGCGGCAGCTGCAGGATTGTTGACCACCGGCGGAATGCGGCGAATATAGTCGTAGGCGACTTCGATGCCGAACATCGATGCAATGCCGCTGGCCAAACGGTTGATTTCAAGTTCCAGCTGATCGCGCACATGCGGCGCATAGGCGCGGGCCGTGCCACCGATCTCGACAAAATCGGGTATGACATTGAGCGCATTGGGATCACCTGCGTGAACCGAACAGGCACTCACGACAACTGGTTGCAGAGGATCGACAATGCGGCCGACAATCGTTTGCAGCGCGGCCAGAAAATGTCCGCAGGCGGTGATTGCATCACGGCCCAGATGCGGTTTTGCGCCATGGGTGCCAACACCGGTCATGGTGATTTTCCAGGAGTCGGAACAGGCCAATTGCGGGCCGGCCACAACAGCCATTTCATCGGTCTGGAGACCGGGCATATTGTGCAGACCGTAAACGGCATCACAGGGAAATTTTGTGAATAGTCCGTCGTCGATCATGCGTTTTGCACCGCCGCGCCCTTCTTCTGCCGGCTGGAAAATGAAATGCACCGTTCCGGAAAAATTGCGTGTTTTTGCCAGTTGTCGCGCCGCGCCGATCAGCAAGGTGGTGTGCCCATCATGGCCGCAGGCATGCATTTTTCCCTCAACCCGGGACATATATGGCCGGTTTGAGGTTTCCGGCATGGCCAATGCATCCATATCCGCCCGAAGACCGATTGCCGCCGCCCCGTTGCCACAGGAAAGCGTACCGACCACACCGGTTTTACCCAGGCCCCGATGGACAGACAGACCGGCTTCACTCAAGAGACCGGCGACAATATCGCTGGTTCTGTGTTCTTCAAAACCCAATTCCGGGTGAGCGTGGAAATCCCGACGCAGATTTGTCAAGAATTCCAGTTCGTCTGGTGCCAGTTCGTTTGGTAAATGCAATTTGCTGAACATTGAAAATGGAACCTTTACCCTGGACAAGATACCGGCCTATCCTTGCAAATCACAAGCGGGCCGTGGGATTCCGGTTCTACACGCAATCGGCAAAGGGCTCCATTTGTTTGTTGGAAATCCGTTTGCATATCATCCCGCCTGTCATCAGGGCGGCTTTGAAACCTGAGATCAAAAACCCATGACTGCAGCCCTGTTTGAATCTTCACCCCATGCCTTCTGGCAGGAAATTGTCGCGGCAGGCACCTATGAGGAAACACCCGCAGGCGGGCACCACACATTCTTTCCGGCAAAACTTGCCGATGGCCGGCAGTTTGCCTTGCCCATTCGTGAACGCGACGGCGGCAGGGAGGCCCTGGCCTCGCTGATCCTCAATCAGGCCAGCCTGGAGGTTCTCGATACGTTGGCCCGCGAACTTGCGGACATGGCACGGGCACTGGCGCCCGACATCATTGTCGGGTTGCCGACGTTGGGCCTGCCGCTGGCGCAGGAGGCAGCACGCATGCTGGGCCACAAACGTTATGTGGCACTCAGCACGTCACGGAAATTCTGGTACGATGAAGACCTGTCCGTTCCACTGCGTTCCATCACCAGCCCCGGCCAGGAAAAGCGGCTCTATATGGACCCGCGCATGCTGCCTTTGTTGCAGGACCGTTCGGTTTTCCTCATCGACGACGTGCTGAGCACGGGCACTTCCATATTGGCAGCCTGCCAATTGCTGGAAAAATGCGGCATTGAACCGGCCCTGATCGGCTGCGCCATGCTGCAAACGCAACGCTGGCGCGCGGCGATCTCATCGCATGATCCAAATCTTGTGGACCGGGTTCTGGGCGTCTTTTCAACACCCCGCCTGACACGCGGCGATGATGGCGGATGGCGACCGCATGACAGGTCCGGTATGACAGGTCCGGCATGACAGTTGTAGCGACGAAACACATTTTGGAGGCCGATAATGTCAAATGCTCCAACCTATGAAATAGATCCCAAATCGTTCTGGGATGATCCCTACCCGGACCTCGAGCGCATGCGGGCGCAGGCGCCCATTGCCTATGTGCCGCAACTGGGTGCGACCTTGCTGACCAAGCGCGACGACATCTTCACCTGCGAGAAAAACATCGAGGTTTTTGCCTCAAACCAGCCGGGTGGCCTGATGAATGTCCTGATGGGACACAACATGATGCGCAAGGACGGCGAAGCCCATATGGCCGAACGCAGGCAATATTATCCGGCAGTTTCGGGCCGCGTCGTGCGCGAGGTCTGGAAAGCGCAATTCGTGGCCCATGCCAACCGCATACTCGATGCCCTCGAACCGGCGAAATCGGCCGAACTCATCAAAGCCTACGCCCTGCCGCTATCGGCTGAATCCTTGAAGTCATTGACCGGCCTGACCAATATGCGTTTTGAGGACATGGATGCCTGGAGCCAGGGCATGATTGACGGCATCGCCAATTATCATGGTGACCCGGAGATAGAAAGACGCTGTCACGTCGCCACAGCCGGAATCGATGCCGCCATTGATGACATGTTACCCATGGTGCGCAAACATCCGAACCACAGTCTGCTGTCGGTCATGCTGGAGGCGGGCATGCCGATCGACAATATTCGCGCCAATATCAAGCTCACCATTTCCGGCGGTCAGAACGAGCCGCGCGATGCCATTGCCGGATGTATCTGGGCCCTGCTGACACACCCGGACCAATGGGCGCTGGTGCGGGATGGGACGGTCAGTTGGCAGCAGGTCTTTGAAGAATATTGTCGCTGGATATCGCCCATCGGCATGTCGCCGCGGCGTGTCGCGCAACCCCACAGTTTTGGCGGCGTCGCCTTCGAACCGGATGAACGGGTTTTCTTCATGTTCGGATCGGCCAACCGCGATGAGGCACATTTTGACCAGGCCGGTCGTTTTGACATCACACGCAACAATCAAAAGAGCATGCCGTTTGGGGCCGGCCCGCATTTCTGCGCCGGTGCTGCCGCTTCGCGCACTCTGATAGCAGAGGTCGCTCTGCCTTTGCTTTTTGACCGGTTGAACAATCTGGCTCTGGACCACGCGCAGGATGTCAGGCTCGGCGGCTGGGCGTTCCGCGGCCTGTTGAACCTGCCCGCCACGTGGCAAATACCATGAACTGCACCAAGGCTGACGTCATGCTTTCCATTGCCGGTAGACCTGGCTTCACATGAAAACCGGATAAAGCGAGGCCATCAGCAGGATCGCCATGGTGATGTTGAAAAACCTCAAGCGCCTTTGGCTGGTGAGTATTTTTTGCATCTGCTGACCCAATACAGTCCATGAGCCCACGGCGGGCAGGTTGATGGCACCGAAGACCATGGCCACGAGACCAATGGCATTCAGGCTTTGCCCAGGGGCATAGACGGTGACGGACGTCAGCGCCATTGCCCAGGCTTTCGGATTTACCCATTGAAACAGCGCGGCCTGAATGAATGTGATTGGCTTGCCTTTCTCCTCGGCGCCCTTTAAGGGGGCCGCGGTCGCAATTTTCCAGGCCAGATAGGCAAGATAACCAACGCTTAGCGTCTTGAGAACCGTATGGCTGAGCGGATAGGTTTCAAATATCTGCACCAGGCCCATCCCCACGAGGATGATCATCAAGATAAATCCGAAACCCACGCCCAGCATGTGGGGCAAGGTTCGGCGGAATCCAAAATTGGCCCCCGATGCCATGAGCATCAGATTGTTGGGTCCCGGAGTAATCGATGTGACGAAGGCAAAGGCTGCCAGTGCAGTGAATATTTCTTGGGTCATGCGACAAGAATATGTGCAGATGAGAGATTAAAGGTTGCTATCTACATCAATTATCCCGAAATATTGCAATATATGACCAATGATGACACCAGAACCGACGAGATATTGCGCATCCTTGCCAATAACGGCCGTATCACCAATCTGGAGCTGGCTGACAAGGTGGGACTGTCCCCTTCTGCCTGCCTGCGCCGGGTACAGGAGCTTGAACGCAGCGGCGTGATCAAGGGGTATCGCGCCGTGCTTGATCAGGCAGCCCTGGGCAGAGGTTTGACCGCCTATATCGGCGTGGGCCTTTCCGATCATTCCAAAGCCTCTCAGGAGGCTTTTGAGCGATCCATCGCCAGCGCCCGGGAAGTGCGTGAGTGTCACAATATCACCGGCGCAATCGAATATATGCTGCGTGTCGAAGTCGCTGATATTGCTGCCTACAAGACCTTTCATACCGATGTGCTGGGCACGCTGCCGCAAGTCAGTTCGATCACATCCTACGTGGTTCTGGAATCGCCCAAAGACGAACGTGGATGACCGGAATACACAGTCTTGTGCGGCACTGCGGTCCAAATGTCATTTAGAGCCGTCTTGAAACTTCGAAACCATCAGAATGCCGCGGAGGCTGATGCAGGGTGCTTTCATACAGGCCGCTGTCGCGCAGATGATGCAGATAGGGGCCAAGCTGAGATGCAAACATCACGGCATTGTCGCTGACCACAATCGTGCCGGTGCGAATGAGCCCCTGTTTTTCCAGCAGCAGCAGATCACCCAGATAATTTTCAGCGTAGTGATCTATGAATATCAGATCAAAAGGCTCGCTGAATTCCCGTTCAATGATCTGCCTGGCCTTGCCGCATATTACCCGAATTTTTTGCTCCAGGCCGGCGAACGCGATGATCCGGCGCGCAATGGCTGCGGTATCCGGATCAATTTCCAGAGTCACAATTTTCGCCGATGGGTCGAGGTTGTGCGCCATGCGAATGGCCGAATAGCCAAAATTCGTTCCAAGTTCCAAAATGCGCTTTGCCGCACTGTTTCGCAGCACTTCGTCGAAAAGAGCGCCCTTTTCCTGCCCGAGATGAATCAACCCACCCATGGTCTCTGCATAATCGTCTATGGCCTGCAGAACCGAAGGCGCCTCTCCGGGCACGGCAAGCTTTGTGACATATTTCAGCAGGTTTCTCGACATCCGTCATCCTTTGACACGTTGAGCAATCTTGCGTGGTGTATTGTGCGCATGACAGCAAGCGTTCGCACAGGTGTCAAAGATTCACGCGGAACGCAACCAAATACCCAACCTATTCCAAAAGCCATGCACAGGTCTGGTCACCCACATCCTCGCAGGGCTCGTAGACCGCCATCCGGCTTTTGCTGCCGTCCTCCCAAACCACTTGCACTGCAACGGTGCTGGCAGCCCCCGCATCCAGGGGAACGAGGATGTCGTTCACACCCGAATCCGGTGGCAGCGCAAAGGGATTTTGTGGATTGCAGACAACCAGTGGAAATTGCCGGTCGAGTTCGGTCGAATTGACCGAGTAGCGGATTTCCTTCAACCGGCAATGCAGGGTTTGCAAAGCCGAGAAGTAAACCAGCTGGCGACCATCGAAATTGCGAAAACTCACCCAGCCACCCTCCAGATTGCCGTCGAGCATCGCCTGGTAGGTCGTCATGGGTGGGATGCGTGATTTTTGCTGCCCCATGGCATGATTGGCCGTTGGCAACACCATGCAAAGGGCAAAAAACGCTGCCAGGAACGGACAAATGGCGCGGGCTTTATTTTCCTGTCGCATGAAACATTCCTCATTTGGGGCAAGACTGAAGGCAAGGAGAAAAAATATCAAGGGCTCAATCACGGGATACGGATGGCTTTGGTTGTGTCTTGACGGCTGCTTTGTGTTTTCACGCCGTACGCGCCTTCGGCGCTGGCTCCAGACGGGGCGGGGCACGAGCCCCGACGGCCCATTGACCAGGAATTGACGCGCTTGCCGCCTTTGGCGGATAGGTGCCTGTCAGTGAGGCTGTGCCTGCTGCACCCGGTGCCTCGCCGATAGGCACAACTGTGTTGCCATCCGGGATTCGGATGGCTTTGGGTTTTGTCTTCACGCCGTACGCGCCTGCGGCGCTGGCTCCAGACGGGGCGGGGCATTGGCCCCGACGCGCCATTGACCGTTAACTGGCGCGCTTGCCGCCTTCGGCGGAAACGGTGCCTGTCAGCAAGGGAGTGCTTGCAGCGCCCGGTGCCTTACTTCGGGCACCCCCCGCCAAAATCACTGAACTGCATTCCAAAAACAGATCACTTGATTTTTTTGAAAAACTGGCTCCTAATCCGGCAAAATGAGGGGGGATACTCGGATGAAGATCAAAATATTATTTGCCTTTGCACTTGTCCTTTCAACGTCACAGGCTTTGGCGGAGACATTGCTGGAACGGGGTGAATACCTTGTTCGCGGGCCCATGGGCTGCGGGAATTGTCATACGCCTCTTGGCCCGGATGGTCCTGTTGCCGGCCAGGAGTTGACCGGAAGGCTGGTGGATAAAAATGAAGCATTCACGGCGATTGCACCCAATATCACACCGGCTGGCCGCATTGCCGAATGGAGTGACGCCCAGCTTGCAGTCGCAATCCGTGAGGGCAAACGTCCCGATGGTTCGACAATCGGACCTCCCATGCCTTTTGCCATGTACAGGGGCCTCTCCGACAACGACTTGAAAGCCGTTGTGGCTTTTCTTCGCACGCTGCCATCTGTCGAGAGTGACGTGGGCGAATCTGAATATAATATCGAACTTCCGCCTGCTTACGGGCCACCCGTGGGCAGCGTGGCTGACATTCCGCGTGGGATCACGGCTCAATATGGTGCCTATCTCGCAGGGCCTGTCGCCCATTGCATGGAATGTCACACACCAATGGGACCAAATGGGCCGATGCTTGAGAAAGCTGGCCAGGGCGGATTCGAATTTCACGGGCCATGGGGCGTGTCGATCGCGCCGAACATCACCCCTCATGAAGATGGCCTGGCAGAATTCACCGACAGCGAATTGGCCATGATGATCACCCAGGGCAAAAGGCCCGACGGGACCATGATGTTGCCGCCGATGCCCTATGGTTATCTGGCGCAGATGACGGACGATGACATGGCCGCAATCATTGCCTACCTGCGGGTGCTGCCGCCCTTGCCAGACCCGGAATAGTCTGCTTGGCTTGAGCGGTTCATAAGCATTTGGATGTACCAGATAACAAAATGCTCTAAATCTCCGAGACGACCACGCGTTCTGCGGCATGCTCTCTTGCGACAATATAGAGGCCGGAACAGACCGTAATGAGAATACCGATTGCGGCAAGCCCATTGGGCAGATCATTGAAGATCAGCCAGCCGACGAATGTAGCGAAAGGGATTTCCAGATATTGCATGGGCGCCAGTGTCGCTGACGGCGCAAAACGCAGCGACCATGTCATGAGAAGATGGGCGAAGGTTCCAAGAACACCGATTGCAACAAGCAGAATGGCGTCACGCTGGTTGGGGATGATCAGTTCGAATGCTGGATGGTCGCTGCCGGAACCCAGAAGAAAATAGGTACCCAAAATCAAGGTTGCCACAAATCCACTGACGGCTTGCAGGCTGATTGGATCACAGTCTTTTGCCACCTGACGGGTCACCAGCATGAACAGCGCAAAGACCAGGGCGACGATCAGCGGCAGAAGCGCCGGTGCGCCAACGGCGGCAAAACTAGGCTGGATGACCAGCAATGTGCCGACAAAGCCAACCGCGCAGGCGGCCAGACGGCGGGGGCCAACCTGCTCCTTCAAAACCAGTTTGCCCAATAGAAGCATGATAAATGGCATGACAAATGCAATGGCGATTGCGTCTGCCAATGGCAGAAAGCGCAATGCATAGAACATGGTCCCGATACCGAGGATATGGAGCACTGTTCGAATGATGGTCAGCCTCAGCACGCGCCCCGACATGCGCAAGGTGCCTTTGGTCAGCCAGATGATGGGCAAAAGCAGAATGAATTGCGCGCCAAAGCGGATGAGCAACAATTGTCCGAGCGGGATGGTGCCGCCCAGCAGTTTGGCAATGGAATCGCCCAGCGGTGCAAGCGCACAAAATCCGAGCATCAGAGCTATGCCGAGGACCGGCCGGTCAAGAGTCATTGTGGCTTGACGCTCTTGGCGGAAAAATCAGTTTCGAGATGCCCCAAGACCGATTTTGGTCGCAGCATATGGCACATGAAGGCTTCAGCCTCGCGTTGCCAATGATCCAGATGGCCCTCACGCTTCAATCTTGCAGCGGCCTTGGGGCCTATCGTATTTTGTATCATTTCCTCATCACCCATCTGTGCAAGCACCTCCGACACCATCTCCAGCAAAGCACCATCTGCTGCAATTCCGTAGGTTTTGCAGAATTTCATGAGCCTGCGGCTGCCATTTTGCATATCCGTCTCGGCAAAGGCTTTCATATCTGATGCGTGAAAAGCAAGGGGCACCATCCAATAGGCTGCATAGGCAACATCCCTTATGCGGGGTCCGGGACCAGCCAGATCAAAATCCAGCACCGCATGGGGAATGCCATTTGAATAGACGAAATTATAGGGTGCAAAATCATTATGGCAAATCACTTCATGACGCGTTGCATCGGGATAGGCGCAAGCCCAGACTGCGCCTTCGTCAGGCTGAAAATCTTCCGTTGCATCATGGTAGGCGCGCAGTAATTGGGCAGCGGCGACCATTGGGCCATCATCTGCCCAAATGTGCGGTGTCAGTCCTGTATCTCCGTCTACCCAGCTCAGGATTTCCCGGTCCTTCACATCAGTCCCGAGAAATCTCGGACACCCGGAAAACTGTCTGTTTTCCAAGTGCTGCAGCAAATGGTGGATTGTCGCACTGGCAGGTGTTTGGGCGCGCCGAACCGTATCGCCAACACGCGCGATCTCGGCATTGGCATTGCCGCCGAACAAAGGAAATTCGATTTCAGACAAAATACGTGTCCTTACCCACCAGCAGACTTTGCCACGATTGCCCGCTTGTGGCAAATGGAGCGCTTAAATTTGTCGGCCTTGTTGAGACTTGAAATTGTGGCAGACGCGCTATTGTCTGCAGTGAAACGCCCTGTTGCCAAGGCAATGGCATGCATCAATGGTCGATTGCGATGATGCCGCAGCACCCGATCGGAAAACCGTTTCACACTTTTCCGGAAACAATCAAACATGCGCGTTATCTGATCGGAAAACCGTTTCACACTTTTCCGGAAACGCTGTGCCGGATATCAAATCCGCTAAGGTTTGGGTCGGCAACAACTTCCGTGCTGTCCCAATCCTGGACATCGACTTCCAGCGGGCCGAGGCAGCAGGCCATTTCAAAGGCACCAATCAGCGCCTCTGGTCCTTCTATGTGGGTGAGCACCCGATTGCCCTCCTCGCGTATCCAGCCGGTCAAGCTGAGTCGGTTGGCGCGGGCGATGGCAAATTCCACGAAGGCCGGTCCCAGCATGCCGTAAAACGCCATCATGACCGCGACGGGGTGCTCACCACCCCGCCCGAAAGGGCCGGAATCCTGACAATTGCGATTGTTCATCACATCCGGCCCCACTTTGTACTGTCAGTTCGGCACGCTGCCATCCACACCCTTGACCAGCCAGTTCATACCGAAAATTTCGCCATCAGGCAGAGTGGCGCCTGCTGCCACCCGCTCGGTGCCGTCCTGATCAATGATGGGTCCGTCAAATGCATGACTCTGGCCTGCGGCAAAACTCTCCTCTGTCTTTTTCAGTTCAGCCATCTGCTCATCACTCAGATCTTTGCTCCAGGCAGCCATCTTGACCGCACCTTCGCTCAGCCCACCGCGAAAATCAGCGCCCTTGAACTTGCCGTCCAACTTGTCCTGCACCAAAGACACGAAATAGTCCGACCAGTCATTGGTGACCGAAGCAAGCACGCTGTTGGGACCATAGGCGCTCATGTCAGAGCTGGTATTGACCACATAGATGCCTTCAGCCTCCGCGACATTAACAACTGACGGGGTATCCTGATGCAGGGAGAACAGGACGTCCGCACCCTGGGAGATCAGCGCCCGGGCAGCTTCCTGCGCCTTTGGCGGATCAAACCAGGAATTCAGCCAAATCACCTTGACCTGTGCTTCGGGATTGACCTTCTGGGCGGCAAGGGTGATCGCGTTGACTTCGGCCACGACCTCGGGGATAGCGAAGGCAGCGACCATCCCGATAATGTTGCTTTTGGTGACCATGCCGGCGGCCATGCCGCCGAGATAGAAGCCCTCGTAATTGCGCGCAGTGAAGGTGGCGAAATTATCCGCCTGTTTGTAACCACTGGCATGAATCATGGCAACTTCAGGATGAGAACGCGCCAGTTTCAGACCATCATTCATGTAACCGAATGAACCCAGCATCAACATGGTGGCACCGTCGCTGATCATCTGGTTCATAACCCGTGCTGCATCGGGACCTTCGGGAACGCTTTCAACCATCGTCGTCTCGACCCTGTCACCAAAAGCCGCCTCAACCGCTTCACGACCGAGATCAAGCTGTTTGGCCCAGCCGACATCCGCTGCCGGAGACGGGAGGATAAATCCCATTTTCAGATCCGCAGCGTGGCCGGTCGTTGCCAGTCCCGCAGCGAGAAGAATTGCTGTCAGTATACGTTTCATTGTGTACCCTTTCTTTTGGTTGGTTATTTTGCTTCATGATAGATTTGCCCCAGCGAGACTGGTGCATTCAGCCGGATACGCTGCGGATCCATTGACAACATCGCGATGGCGATGATTGTCACGATATAGGGAACGCTGGTCAGAACCTGAGAGGGAATGGCGATACCGGTGCTCTGAACAAGCAAGCCCGCCAAAGTGGTCATACCGAAGAGATAGGCGCCGATGGCGACGCGCCCGGACCGCCAGGTGCCGAATACGACCAGCGCCACAACAATCCAGCCGCGTCCGGCTATGATTCCGTCCGACCAGAGCGTAGCGGAAGCGATGGAGATGAACGCTCCCGCGATCCCTGCGCAAAAGCCGCCATAAAGAACCGCACAAAAGCGCACCAGAACCACATTGTAGCCAATGGCATGGGCAGCCTCGGGTGCTTCACCGACGGCGCGAATAACCAGCCCGACTTTGGTCGAACGCAAAAGCCACCAGGTGGCGACGGCCAGCAATGGCGCGCAATAGACCAGCGCCACATGGTCGAACAGGCCCGGACCGATCACCGGTACATTCGAGAGAAACGGGATCGGCAATTCGTGCATCGGTGCGATGGTCGAACTCTCATAGGGCCGCCCGATCAGGCCTGACAGACCGATACCCAGGATTCCGACGGCAATGCCGGAGGCCACCTGGTTACCCAGGGTCACAAGAACGACGAAACCGAAAACCGCCGCCAGCGCGGCAGCCGCGACCCCGCCCGCCAGCAGGGCAAGCCAGTAGGACCCGGACGCTGTCGCAACAATGAAGCCGGTGACGGCGCCCAATGCCATCATTCCCTCGATGCTCAGATTCAGGACGCCGGATTTTTCGGTAACAAGCTCACCCAGCGCGGCGATCAGCAGCGGTGTGGCCGCCAGAAGCGTACCGGACAGAAGAAATGTCAATGTATCCATCAAACGCGCTCCTGTCGGTTATACGCCGGCTTCCTGAGCCGGACACGGTAATCGCTGAAGACACGCGATGCGATATAGGAGACCAGCAAAACGCCCTGCAGAATAGTATTGACCGAATAAGGAACCTTGGCTGAGGTCTGCGCGATGTCACCGCCGACATAGATCAATGCCATGAAGAATGCCGCTGCCAGAATGCCAAGCGCGTTCAGCCCACCCAGAAAGGCCACGATAATCGCGGCAAAACCGTATCCAGGAGTCACGACCCGCTGCAACTGCCCCAGGGGTCCGGCAACCTCGAAGACACCGGCGATGCCGGCACACGTACCTCCGACAAGCAGGCTGACCCAAATCGCCTGCTTTTCGCCAAAACCTGCATAGCGGGCGGCATCGGGAGCGCTGCCTCCGACCTGCAACCTGTAGCCGGGGAACGACCTCTGCATGAAAAACCATGCCAGAAGCGTTACCAGAACCGCAAAGAAGATCGAAATATTGGCACGTGTATTGGCCAGCAGAATTGGCAGCATTGCCACATCGGGAAACAGCGCCGATTGGGGGAAGTTGAACCCGAAGGGATCGCGCAGCGGGCCGGAAATCAGATAATACAACACTTGCAGCGCAATACTGTTCAGCATCAGCGTGACGAGAATCTCGTTGGCATTCATGCGAACACGCAGCACCGCAGCGATTGCCGCCCAAGCCATACCAAAGATTGCGCCAACCACAACCATCGCTGGCAGCATCAGGATATTGCCGCTATCATTGAACCAGATAGGCAGCAGGCTGCCACCGATGGCACCCATGATCAGTTGCCCTTCGGCCCCGATATTCCAGATCCTGGCACGAAAACCAATCGCAAGCCCCTGGGCGATGAGCAAAAGCGGCGCCATCTTCAGGATTACTTCGGCAAAATTGAACCTCGTCGCCATCGGCGCGATGTAGAGGTAGTAAAGCGCCCGCGATGGCGATACATCAAGGCTGGTCAGGATAATAATGCTGGCCACGATCGTGGTGCATACCGCGATGAGTGGCGGAATGATCGCGCTGAAGCGCGTTCGCCGCGTGCGGGTTTCGATGGAAAACGGAAACACACTCATGGCCCGCTCACCTCGACGGACAGTTTTTCGGGGGAAAAATTGCCTGCCATATAGGACCCGATCAGTTCGTCCGTCACGTCGCCGCGCTCGATCGAAGGCGAAAGGCTGCCACGAAACAGTGCATGAACCCGGTCGGCAATTTCGACAAGTTCCTCCAGCTCATCGCTGATAATCAGGATCGCCACGCCTTCATCCCGAAGATCGACAAGTCTTTGCCGGATGGCCGAAGCAGCGCCAATGTCAACACCCCATGTCGGCTGAGAAGCAACCAGAATTTTGGGTTTCAGGGCCAATTCACGCCCGACAATGAATTTTTGCAAATTGCCGCCCGACAGGCTCCGCGCCTCGGCATCGCCACCGCTGCAACGCACATCCATCTCGTGGATGCAGTCCTGAGCAAACTTTGACACAGCCGCGTTGCGAACAAAACCATAGGCCACGAGATTCCGAGCATAGCCGGTCAGAAGGGCGTTCTGCTCCAAGGTCATTTCGGCGACCGAACCGCGTCCGTTTCGGTCTTCAGGCACGAAAGCCATTCCTTGAGCACGGCGGTGGCCACAGTCGGAATGCCCGCAATCCCCGCCAAACAGCCGAACGCTGCCATTCTGTTTTGCAGGCAGTGGCTGTTCACCTGACAAAACCGCCGCAAGTTCGCGTTGACCATTGCCGGATACGCCGGCTATCCCGACGATTTCTCCAGGACGCACCTGCAGACTTATATCATCCAGTCTTGTTCCAAAGGGATCGTCCGGAGCAAGGGTCAGATTGTGTAGTGAAAGCGCCGGAACATCCGAGGGTTTCGCTGCAGACCTTGATGGATGCGGGATGTCACGCCCGATCATGAGCTTTGCCAGCGATGCGCTGCTTTCAACCGCCGGATCGACTGTCGCGACTATCCGCCCGGCTCGCATCACCGTTGCCTTGTGACAAAGGCTGCGGATTTCTTCCAGCTTGTGGCTGATAAACAGGACCGCGCATCCCGACGCCGCCAGTTTACGGATTGTCTCAAACAGAATCGGCACTGCACTCGGTGGCAGAACCGAGGTGGGTTCATCCATGATGATCAACTGCGGCTCCTGCAACAGGCAACGGGTAATCTCGACCCGCTGTCTCTGGCCCATCGCAAGTTTGTGAACCAATGCGTCCGGATCGACCGGCAATCCATAACGGGTGCTGACCTCTGCAATACGGCTGCGCAGCAATTTGACCGTTTCAGGGATAGCCAATGAGATGTTTTCCGCAACGGTCAAAGATTCAAACAGCGAAAAATGTTGAAAAACCATACCTATGCCTAGCGCGCGCGCATGGGCGGGATTGTGCAGGATTACAGGTTTTCCTCGCCACTTCAGCGTTCCGGAATCGGGCTTCAAGACGCCGTAGATCATTTTCATCAACGTGCTCTTGCCGGCGCCATTTTCGCCAAGGATCGCATGAATTTCACCCGGTTCGAGCTCCAGGGAGATGCCGTCATTGGCAGTGAATTCTCCAAAACGTTTGGTCAGATCCGAAATGACAAGGAGTGGATCACCTCTGCGGCTTTCAGTGGCCTGTTTCATGAGGGCTCCTTCCACATCCGTTACCCAGCCCCGTTCACAGATCAAGCACCAGCAGCCTGGATTTCGCCCGCGAGACACAAGGGGCGAATAATTGCTCGTTATCGTGCTCTTCGTCGGTCAGATACATGTCGCGGTGATCAGGATCGCCTTCAACCATTCGCGCGACGCAGGTGCCGCAAATGCCCTGTTCGCAATTTGTGGCAATTTCGATGCCGGCATCACGCATCACTTCGACAATCGATCTGTCTGGTGGAACGACCAGCTCGAGATCACTGGCCAGCAGGCGCAGGACGAAGGAGTCTCCTTCAAGTGGCAGTGGCGAAGGTGCTGCCGAAAAATGTTCGTGAAAAATACGATCCTGTGACCAATCCTCGTCCGCAGCCGCAACGCGAATGGATTCCATGAAAGCGGTTGGCCCACACATATATATCTGATCGTCGCAGGCAGCCTCCCGCAGCAATATCTGCAGGAAATCATTCAGTGCCGGTGGCACCAGGCCGAAGTGGAAAAACACATGCGGCTTCATTTGCGGGGCAGACAAAAGCATTGAAAAGGCAAGGTCGGCGCTGGTTCGCACGAAGTAATGCAGTTCGAATTTCTCACCCCGCAAAGCCAGGGATTGAGCCATGCTCAAAAGCGGCGTAACACCGATGCCGCCCGCAAGAAGCAGGCACCTGCCACAGGTATCGTCCAGCGCAAAATTGTTTTTTGGCGGACTGATCTTCAGGAGACTGCCTTCCTGAAGTGCGCCATGCATTGCGCTGGAACCACCGCGACTGCGCGGTTCCTTCTTGACGCCGATCATATATTGTGTCCGGTCCGCAGGACTTCCGACAAGCGAATATTGGCGGATTAGGCCAGGTACGGGTTCCACATCGATATGGGCACCGGGTCTGAATGCAGGCAAAAGATTGCGGTCCGCGCGTTCCAGAACGAAGCTGCGTATGTCCTGTGTCTCCACGGCAATGTGGCGAACGATGACTTCGATCTGTTCCTGCGGACCTGCCATCAGGCAAACTCCGGAATACCGGAGACCGCGTTGAACCCCGGCAGGCGCCTGAACGCACGCATCCAATTGCGCATGGCCGGGTATTCTTCATGTCCGATCCCACCATCGCCCGACAACGCAGTATAAGGGAAGCAGGCAATATCCGCGATGGTTGGATGGTCACTGACAATCCAGGTCTTTCCGATCAGGGCGCGTTCGGTCAGGTGATCATCGAGCACACGAAAAGCAGCATGCGCATTGGCACGTGCGGCCTCAATATCGAGCTCATAGCCCAATACATCATGCAGCCGGGCAGCGGAGGCAGCCATGATTTCATTGCCCGCAAACATCAGCCACATCATGACAGGACCAAAGAGAGCAGGTGCCCGCGGCAACCAATGGCCGGTTTCATCGTAACTGTTGGCCAGATGCGCAAGGATTGCCTGTGCATCGCGAAGGCGCATTGGACCATCTTCCAGCACGGGAATCTGACCCAGAGGATTAATATCCAGAAAATCGAGCGTTTTGTGTTCTTTGCCGGGAAAGAAGTCGACGGGAATCCGTTCGTAATCGAGGTCCAGAAAATCCAGCAACAGCCGCACTTTGTAGCAACTACCCGAAAGGGTATAATTATAAAGTTTGAGTGCCATCGATCAGGCCGCCTGTTCCTGGAGAATACCAAACCGCATTCCCATACCTTTCAGCCAGCGCCGAAAGGCAATGGAACTGACATCGGCCTTGGTGGGGATTTCGGCCGAAGGTGTGAGCGGCAGCAGCACCGGACGCTGGTTTTCCAGAATGATCCGGTCCTGCAGGAAAATGGTCTGCTGAAAGTCGATAATCTGCGTCATGGTGGACTGATCATCAAGAATTGCCATCGGCATATAGGCGATACATTCGGTTTCGGATTTCGGCTGGATGAAGAGGCAAATTGCATCGTCACGTTCAGCATTTCCATAGACTGTCTTGTAGAGCATGACACTGAAGGGCGACATCACGCGGTATTTGTAATAGGTGACCTGGCCGCCGCCCTTTTCGGCAGCCGATGTCGAAGCGGCCGGTTGAAAGAAGGCACAATCTGTCGCCCAGATCTCATCCACATCCTTGCGGTGCTCGGTCTTGTAGGTAAAAACCTCGGTTTTTTCCATGGATCCCAGAATGTCCTTATGGACAAAGCAGAAATGCGCCATATCGAGGAAATTTTCAACAATACGAAAGGGGCTGGCATGAAGGCCCACACTCGCACAATTTGCAACCCTTCTATCCGCCTCTGCAAATTCCGGAATGTCCGGCAATTGACGTGGCGTATCACCCAATGTCGTAAAAAGGATTTCGAAACGTTGCGACAGGGGTAATTGGCGGCCTGGACCGCCATCGTCACCGATCTCATGGCACGTACAGGTCCCGTCCAGTGCGCAGGAAATACGGATGGCCTGCCCGAGCATTGCGGTATCGTAGCTTTTTCCGGGTGTCACCTGCCCCACATAGGCGCAGGCAATCCATTGATTCAGGGCAACCGGATCGTCGGTAACGGACATGATGGGTTCCTTCTTCAAAATGCTTCGATTTCGCGGCGCGCACGTACAAGCCGCCGTGCCAGCTTCAGGCTTGCATAAATATCTGTATCCCGGCCGCTGCGTGTGACGTGAATGGCGCAATGGTTGTCATCAATCGGTTGAATAGCAATGGCGGTCCTGTCCCCTGCATCAGGGCCGGATTCATAGTTGTCGAACTCGGTTTGCGTAAACCCGGGACCCAACGTTCCCTGCCCCGCAAGGATGTATTCGCGAACTCTTTTTTCCGGCACATTCAAATAGACACTGCGAACGGGCATCCAGCCGGCTTCGTCAACGGAAGGAAATCCGGAAACCGGCTCAGGGGCGAGATTTGCAAAGACCGTGCCCCGATGGCAGCGGGTCACAAAGGATTTGGTACAGATCGTACCGGGTGGATCGAGATCGGGATGCGCCGGTATTGAACTGCACTGGCCATTCTGCCTGTAGTTCCAGCCATGATAGAGACAGGTCAGACTGTTGCCTTCAACAAAACCGAAACTCAAACGCATGCCACGGTGGGGACAGCGGTCCTCCCAGACCTGGATCGCGCCATTTTCGCCGCGCCAGACGGCCAGACCAAATCCATCCACGACCACCGGATGACTGGATGCGGGCATGAATTGCGCCTCCAGTCCGACCGGGACCCAGCGATCAGGATGGCTGTTCTGCATATAAAATCTCCAGATTTGAGGCCAAAAAGCCCAACCCACGTTCCCCCGGAAAAAACCATAGGAGCATTTGACTATCGGGGGGAGATGGATATCTTGAGACTTACGTCTCATAATATTGAACGCAGGAAAATGCCGATGATTCTCGAAGATATCAGTGTCTTTCTGCAAGTCGTTTCAAACGGCTCCCTGTCGCGCGCTGCGCGTGCCATGCGCCGGCCGAAAGCATCTGTCAGTCATCAGTTGAAACGCCTTGAAAATGAACTTGGCACCCCATTGTTCCTGCGCACCGCCAATCAGATGACGCTCAACGATGCAGGTCGGGATTTTCTCGAACACGCACATTCGATCCGGCGCGCCTGCGAACAGGCGCTTGACGCCACCAAAAACAGCCAGAGCCTTGTCGGCGGCAAGATCAATATCGCCACATCAAGTGAGTTCGCCTCAAATCTGATGGCACCAATCCTGATGCATTTCATGCAGACCCATTCCAATCTTGATGTCGACGTGATGGTTTTTCAGCGCGATACGCTGGCTGAAGTGCGCGAGCAATATGACTGCATCCTGTATCTTGGCGACCCGCCGCTGCCGCAATTTGCCAGTATGAGCGCGCGCCTCTTGGGCCGTTTTTCCTACGGCCTTTATGCATCCGGTGAATATTTGAAAAGCCACGGTACACCTGACCATCCCAACAAGCTTCTTTCGCATAATCTGCTGGGTTTTCACGACGGCCGGTCTGTCACGACCTGGCATCTGACGTCAGGAAAGGAGAAATTCAGCGTTCAGCCGGATACCAAACTCCTGAGCAATGATTACTGGGTCGTCAAACTCAGCGCCATTCATGATCATGGCATTTGTTTTGTCCCCGCATTCTTCGCAAAACTGGAAGAAAGAGCCGGTCTGCTTGAATGCATCCTGCCGAAATGGTCCTCACAATATATTCCCGTCTATGCGCTTTTCTGGAGCCACAGATTTGCAAATCCCAACATCCGGTCCCTGATCGATACGCTGTCGGATAATTTCGAAGAGGTTTATTCCTATCTCTACACGGCCAAGCGCAGGGAAAAGAAAGAGAATCAGATTGAACACAACGAGATGTGATCAAGACATCTTTAACAGGCGCGACAATCCGAATCAGAACTCCTGAAAAATGTGTCAGCAGACAAGGTTCCAACCGTTGCTGAAAGTCTTTAACATATCTACCAGATCGGGTGCACCAATCGGGAGAGTCTCATGATAAAAACAACGGTCGCGGGCAGTTTGCCGAAACCATCCTGGTTGGCTGAACCGGAAAAGCTGTGGGCTCCCTGGCGCCTGGAAGGAGCCGGTCTTGTGGAGGGGCAGCGCGATGCCGCCATGGTCTGGATCAAGCTGCAGGAAGATGCCGGTATCGATATTGTCAGTGACGGCGAACAATTCCGCAAGCATTTCGTTCACGGATTTCTGGAAGAGGTCGAAGGCATCGACTGGCACCGCATGACCACCATGGGCATTCGCGACAATCGTTATGATGCACAGGTGCCGACGGTGACATCCGCAGTCCGGCGCAAAAAATCCGTGCATGCTGACGGCGTCAAATTCTGCCGCGAAAACACCAGCAAACAGTTCAAGTTCACCCTGCCCGGCCCAATGACCATCTGCGACACCATCGCTGATGCCCATTATGGCAGCCGTCCTGAAATGGCCATGGCTTTCGCCGCATTGCTCAACCAGGAAGCGCTGGAACTTGAAGCCCTGGGTGTTGATGTCATCCAGTTTGACGAACCGGCATTCAACGCCTTCATGGATCAGGTTCCCGTCTGGGGTGTTGAAGCCCTGCACCGGGCCATTGAAGGGCTGAAATGCAAAACAGCCGTGCATATCTGCTACGGCTACGGGATCCAGCAGAACATCGACTGGAAGGAAAGCCTTGGCAAGGAATGGCTTCAATACGAGCAGTTTTTCCCGGCGCTCAACGAGAGCCGCATCGATCAGGTCTCTCTGGAATGCGCTGATTCGCGCGTACCGCTTTCCGTCCTCGGATTGCTCAAGGACAAGGAGATACTGGTCGGCGCCATCAATGTCGCCACCGATACCATCGAGACACCGGAAAAGGTGGCATTCACCCTCCGTGCGGCAATGGAATTTGTTGATCCCGAACGCATCATTGCCTGCACCAATTGCGGCATGGCGCCCCTGTCGCGGCATGTGGCCGAAGGCAAGCTCAAGGCGCTGGCAGCCGGCGCTGCGCTGCTGCGCAATGAACTGCAGTAAACCAGAGCCGACGTAACGGTATGGCGCTTTGTTGCGGCAGATAAAGGCTGGTGACAATGGCGGCGAACCGCAGCATAATTCACAGCCATGGAAAGTGGTGTTTTGATACTGCTGTTTGCAGCATTCCCGCTGATGGGAAGCCCCGGACCCGCCACGCTGAGCGTTGCGGCAATCGGCTCGGCCTATGGTGCAACAAGGGGATTGCGTTACCTGGCCGGAATTATCGCCGGAACCGTGACCGTTCTGTGCCTGATTGCCACGGGTGTGACAGGCCTCATACTGTCGCAACCGGGCCTTGTCCGGGTCATCTCGGTCCTTGCCATCGCCTACATATTGTATCTGGCCTACCGCATAGCGACAGCACCGGTGGTATCAGTGAAAGCAGACGATGCAAAGACACCATCATTTTTCGGTGGATACGTGCTGGCCGTTGCCAATCCGAAAGCCTTCGCTGCCATTGGAGCTGTCTATTCGGGCAGCATCCTCTTCCCCGACAATCTGCTGATTGATGCCGTCGCCAAACTGACCATCCTGATGCTGGTTATCATCGCGGTCAATTCGGCCTGGATGGTTTTCGGATCGGCATTGTCATCGGTTTTGAGCGACCCGAGGAAAGGGCGCATCGCCAATGTGATTTTTGCCCTGCTGCTGATCGGCTCGGTTGCACTGGTTGTCGTTCAATAGGTTGATATGGTTCCCGGCTGCCCGACTTAACCGCTTCCGTGATCTCTGGTCGCACTAGTTTCCCGTTTATGACTGGCCGATGGCGCGGCCATTGCCGTCAAACAGGTAGCAGGCATCGGGATCGGGCTTGATATGCACCGTCTCACCTGGGCGAACGGCGGCTTCGCCGGCAACATTGACAACAAAAAGATCTTTGGATCCGGGAAAATGGGCATGCAGCATGGATTCGCCTCCCAGTTTCTCCACAAGTTCAATTCTGGCCTCAGCTGTTGTCGGGTCTGCGGCTGATCCAAGTTCCAGGTTTTCAGGTCTCAGGCCAAGCGACAGCGACGCTCCCGGCTGCAAATGCGCGACGCGGTCATCGACCGGTATCAGCGCGCTGCCGAAGGAGACCAGGGCCGATCCACCTTGCGGAACGACCAGTTCCGTATCAAAAAGATTCATCTTTGGCGTGCCGATGAACTCGGCAACAAAGCGGTTGGCCGGCCTGCGATAAAGTTCCATCGGCGTGCCGACCTGCTCGATTCTGCCTTCGTTGAGGACCACAATCTTGTCAGCCAAGGTCATGGCTTCAACCTGGTCATGCGTCACATAGATCATTGTTGTCTTGATTTCCTGATGCAGCCTTGAAATTTCGACGCGCATCTGCACCCGAAGGGCTGCATCAAGATTTGACAGGGGCTCATCGAACAGGAAAACGTTCGGATTGCGGATGATCGAGCGGCCGATGGCGACGCGCTGACGCTGCCCGCCGGAAAGTTGTTTGGGCTTGCGATCCAGCAGATGGGTGATCTGCAGGACCTCGGCGGCCTCGGCGACCTTTCGTTCGATTTCCTTCTTTGGCACCTTGGCCAGACGCAGGCCAAAGGACATGTTCTGCGCGACGCTCATATGGGGAAACAGCGCGTAGGACTGAAATACCATCGACACGCCGCGTTGCGATGGAGGCACACGTGTCACGTCGCGGCCAGCTATGGTGATGGAACCGGAACCAATATCCTCCAGCCCGGAAATCAGGCGCAGAAGAGTGGACTTGCCGCAGCCGGAGGGGCCGACAAACACCACGAACTCGCCCGTCTCGATCTCCAGATTGACGCCCTTGATGATTTCGAGACCATCGAAGGATTTGCGGATGTCTTTGAGGGTTACTTCGCTCATAATTTCACGATCCGGCCGCAATCAGCCTTTGACCGCTCCCATGGTCATGCCCCGAATGAAGAAGCGTTGGAAAAACAGAAAGATGATGAGTGTCGGCAGGCTGGCCATCAGGGCCAGCGCCCCCTGGACGCCCCAGGCGACGCTGTATTGCCCGTTGAGGTTTACCAGTCCCAGCATGATGGTGCGCTTTTCGTCTGACTGGGTAAAAATCAACGGCCACAGAAAGTCGTTCCAGATCCAGGTGAACTGCAGGGTCGCCAGCACGGCCAGCGCCGGCAGGCTGACCGGGATGGCAATACGCGTCAGCACCTGCCACTCATTGGCCCCTTCAAGGATGGCCGCTTCGCGCAGCGCGTTGGGCACGGTGGCGAAAAAATTGCGCATCAGCAAAGTGCAGATGGGAATGCCCATGGCGATATGGACAATGATCAGCGGCCACAGCGTGTCGAGAATGCCCAGCGCGTTGAAAATCCTGAACAGCGGGATGAGGATGATCTGAGGTGGAAAGAACATGCCGGACACAATGGCCAGGAACAACAGGTTGCTGCCGCGAAAGGGCAGTTTGGCGAAGACATAGCCAGCCAGAATCCCCATCAGGATGGAGCCGAATGTGCCGGGAACAGCCACCAGGAAAGTGTTCAGGAAATAGATCTTGACCGACGGATTGGCCAGGACTTCACGAAAATTGTCGAGGAACAAGGTTGTCGGGATCGACCAGAGCTGGCCGGCCGCAATGTCGCCCGTGCTTTTCATGGCCGCCAGCAACACGCCGAAGGTCGGCGCAAGAAACAGCAGGGCCAAAACCACAAGGCAGATGAAAACGGCGGCCGGCCATGGGCTGAAAGCGCGGCTTTTTTTCATGGCGGGACTAGTCATAGATTTCATCGACTTTCTTGAGCTGTCGAAAATAGATGAAGATGATGGTCAGTGTGATCAGGAACAGGATGACGGAGATCGCGCTTCCATAGCCCATCCGGTATTTCTTGAAGGATTCATTGTACATGTACATGGCCAGCGTATCGGACGAATTGAACGGCCCGCCGCCGGTCATGATGTAGAGAATATCGAACCCCTTGAGCGAATTGATTACCGAAAGGGCAATGACAACCACCGTGGCGGGGCGCAGCAGTGGCAGCACCACGTGCCACGTGCGCTGCCAGCGGGTCGCCCCTTCGATTTCGGCAACTTCCGTGAGGTCCTGAGGGATGCCGGTCAGACCGGCCAGAAAAATGACCATGGACAGCCCGGTCTGTTGCCAGGACCAGGCAACGATCACCGCATAGATTGCCGAACCGGGCTTGGCCAGCCAGGCATAGGTGAACGGCTCGCCGGAAATGGCCGATATGGCCATATTGAGCAACCCCCAGTCCGGCTGAAAAATCCACACCCAGATCTGACCGACAACGATGGCTGACAGGCAGATCGGCAGGTAGAATATCGATTTGAAGACATTGGCGCCGCGAATTTTCGAATCCAGCAACAAAGCCAGTCCGAGGCCGGCAAGCGAAGGAAGCACTATGGCTGCAACCATCCATATCAATGTATTGATGGCAGCGTTGGTGAAAAGACGCGTGGTCAGAACCTTGGAAAAATTTTTCAACCCGACAAAATCATATTCGGCGTTGAAGCCATTCCAGTTGGTAAAACTGTAGTAGAAGGAATTGAGCAGCGGCCAGACAATGAAGATGCTGAACACGGCCAGGGGGATCGCCAGCAAAAGGATGCGCCAAATCGTGTTCTGTCTTTCCATGATGCCCGTATCCAACCGCCGTGCCATTGTGACTGCGCGAAAAAGAGGAGCGGACATAAAGCCCGCTCCGGTTCCAGCGTGGTTTGCTGCCTATTTTTCGAATACGTCCTGTGCGCCTTCTTCAACTTCCTGAAGATAGGCTTCATAGCCGGATGGATCATCCATGAAACGGGCAAACATGGAAAGACCGATTTCAGCCATGGGTGGCGTCGTCGCAAGATCGTAATTGAAGGCAAAGGCTTCCGCATTGGCAACGGTTTCCAGCGCCCTTTTCATCACCGGTGTGTAAATGCTTTCATCAACCTTTACATTCGGCGACAAGGCACCTTGCACCTGCGACCATTTGGCCTGTGCCTTTTGGTCGGACACCAGGAAGGCCAGAAGCTTTTCGGCATTGGCCTGATTGGCGGCCTTGGCCGACATTACCAGACCGTCAACCGGACCGACAACCGCGTTTGGTATACTGGCATCAACGGTCGGAAATTCGAAGAAATCATAATCCACGCCCGGTTTGAGACCATTGCCGTTCCAGTATCCAGTGATCCATGTCCCCATCAGGGTCATCGCGGCTTCACCGCTGGCGACCTTGTCAGAAGCATCCGTCCAGCCACTCGCATTGGCATTTTCTGCAAAATATCCGGCATCCGTCAGGCTTTTCCAAAGCCCCATTGCCGCCTTGACCTGATCATCGGTATAGGAGGCTTCGCCAGCCATCAATTTGGCACGATAATCCGGGCCGGCTGTGCGCAACAAAAGATAATCAAACCAGAACTGCGCAGGCCAGCGATCTTTCGAGCCGAGCGCGATGGGCGTGATGCCCTTGTCCTTGAGGGTTTGCAGGGTAGCCAGAAATTCGTCCCATGTCTCAGGCATTTCGGTAATGCCAGCATCGGCCATCACCTTTGTATTGTAGAACATGCCGGCATAGTGATAGCCGAACGGCACCAGATAGCGCTTGTCATTATATCTGGTCGCGCCATCGGCGATGGATTTGGAAACAACGTCATCAAGATTGTTGGCTGCCCACATGGCATCAATCGGCTGCAGATTGCCCGCATCGACAACAAACTGCGTGCGTGCGCCTGCCCAATAGCTGAAAATATCCGGCAGGTTGCCGCCGGCGGCACGCACCAGGATTCCGGTCTTGAAATCCTCGTGACCGATGGGACTTTCCTTGACGGTGACACCGGTTTCACTGCTGAACCGTGAAAAAATTTCCTCAAGGCCCTCGCGCCCGAGTTCACCGGTGAAATAGTGGCTGATGGTAACTTCATCGGCTGCCAGCGCCACGCCACCGCCAAACGCCAGGCCCGTACCAACCAGCGCGCCAAGACCTGCGGACCTTAAAATTCTCAACATACTCATGATTCCTCCCAAAGGCATCGTTGCCTTATGTTGTACTTAAATTTGTCTGCAACCGTATTAGGACGAAAATAACGCCTATAGTCAACAATTATGTTGCATATTTTGTATATTTTGCCAATATGCAGGGAATATCGACCTATCTGTTATTTTTGTTGTCTCATGTTGTACTTTTCGTTGTGACATATTAAACTTTCTTCTTTCGAGATCGTTTGGGACAAAGGGAAAAAAGAATGAGAGTACTTCAATCGCTGATGCGTGGCCTGAACGCGCTGGACTATCTCAGGCAGGCGAATGCACCGGTCCGCCTGACGGATATTTCCAACCATCTGGATGTCGACAAGTCCAATGCGTCTCACCTGATGCGAACGCTGATCGCGGCTGGCTATGCACAGCAGGCCGACGGACGAAAATACGAGCTTGGCGAAAAACTTGTCGCCTTGAAAAACCAGCCGAAAGGTCCGGACCTGGAGGCGGTGATTGCATTGCGCGAAGCCATGCATCCAACAATGGAACACCTTGTGGACACCAGCCAGGAATGCGCCCATATGGCCGTGCTGGTCGGACATCGGGTCTGGTATGTCGACAAGGTCACCTCGCCGCTCCCCCTCAAGGTCGATCATCCGGTTGGCTCGCTGGCGCCGCTCCATTGCACAGCACTTGGCAAGGCTTTTCTGGCCTTCGGCTCCGCCATTCAGACAGGCGCGCTCACGCCATTCACAACCAGGACCATCATTGATCCCGACAAGCTCGAAGCGGAGATCAAGGAAACCAGACGCCGGGGTTATGCCATCGATGACGAGGAATATTCGGCAGGCATTCGCTGCGTTGCCGTGCCGATTTACGCGGTCGGAGGCAATATGGTCGCAGCAGTCGGACTCTCGGGACCATCGGCGCGCATACAGTCTGAACGCCTGCAGGAATTCGGTGAAATGGTGATTGCCCTTTGCGCGTCGCAAAATCAAAAACTGAACGGGAACAATCAATGAAACTGGACAAAATTCGCGTCGGCATCATCGGCACCGGACGCATTTCCGGACTGCATGCCATTGAATATGTAAACAATCCCCATGCGGAAATTGTCGCCCTGTGCGACCGGGATCTGAATCTGGCCGCCGAGTGCGCAAAAGCCTGGGGCGTGCCGCAGGCCACCCTGTGCGAGGACTATCGCCAATTGCTGGCACTCGATACGGTCGATCTGGTAGAGATCCTGGTTCCGCATCATCTGCACAAGCCCATCGCCCTGGCAGCGATTGCCGCCGGCAAGGCACTGTCGCTGCAAAAACCGATGTGCATGAATCTCGATGACGCAACCGAGGTCATCGATGCGGCGGCAATTGCCAAAGTGCCCTTCAAGGTCTTCGAGAATTTCATCTTTTATCCGCCAGTCATGAAGGCCAAGAGCCTGATTGACGAGGGCGCCATAGGCGAGCCTCTGACCATCCGCATCAAGAGCAACCCCGGCAAGAGCAAGACCGCCTGGGCCATCCCGGCGGCGGCTGCAGCCTGGCGGCAGGACAAGAGCCAGGCCGGTGGCGGACCGCTTGTGTTTGATGACGGTCATCACAAATTTGCCCTGGCCTGGCATTTCATGGGCCAGGCTGAAGAGGTGCACGCATGGATTGGCGAGACAACAGCGCCGGATGGCTTTGTTTTCGATGCCCCGGCGCTCATCAGCTTCAAATTTCCAAACAACCGCTACGGCAATCTGGAAGTGGTCTATTCGCCTGAACTGGAAATCGTCACGCGCCACTACGCACAGGACGACCGGGTGGAAATCACCGGCACAAAGGGCGTCATCTGGATCAATCAGGGCCATGGGGCGCTGGGCAGCCCGGCCCCCGTCTCGCTCTACCGCGATGGCGCCATGACCGAATTTTCCGGCATGGAAACAGGATGGGAGGCAAGTTTTGTGCATTCCACACGGCATTTCATTCATGCATTGCGCACCGGTCAACCGCCAAAGCTTTCCGGCGAGGAAGGACGTGAAGTTCTCAAATTCACCCTTGCTGCGCAGCAATCGGCACGTCTTGGCAGGGCTGTCAGTATTTGATGTCTGTACCGCAGCAGGGAAACCGGTTCCGGGACCAAAGGTAGATAGAGAAGATAGATCACCGTTTTGATCCGATCAAAGCAAAGTGGTCTTGTGAGAGGAACGAACCGTTATGGCCGAAAATTCTGCCCCCGATCATCCGGGCAATATCGCCGCCCGCGCCGGTGCCATTGCGACTGCGGGAAGCCTTGAAGAGGCGATCGCCCTGGGCAAACTGCCGACATATTTCGAATGCACCCTTTGCGAGGCACTGGTTCTCGGACTGCTCAAACAGGGCGTAAGCAAATATCTGGCGATATTCGGGCATGGTTCGACCCAGCTTGGCGAGATCCTGCGGATCTATGAGGACGCCGGCGTCACGCGCACCTTCCAGTTTCGCAACGAAGTGGCAATGGCTCACGCAGCCACGGCATTGTCGTGGATCCATGGCGAGGTTCCCGCCCTTGTCACCTCCATCGGGCCCGGCGCACTGCAGGCCATGGCAGGCTCGCTCGTTGCCGCATCCAACGGCGTTGGCGTCTACCATATCTACGGAGACGAGACGACGCACGGCGAAGGCTACAATATGCAGCAGATTCCGGGGCCCGCCCAAGGCGCCTTTGGCGCCCTGACAGCCATAATGGGTCGTTCCTATACGTTGCACACGCCCGAAGCGCTGCGCGAGGCGTTGCGACAGGGACTTTCAACCGTTCGTCATCCAACGCGCGCCGCGCCGTTCTATCTGCTTTTACCCATCAACACACAGCCGAAAACCATGCAGGTCAATCTCGCGGCATTGCCCGTCCAGCAGGAACTGCCGGCGCAGACATCGAGCGACCAGAAATTCTATGACAGGGCTGCCGCGTTGATCGGGTCCGCCAGAAATATCGTCATCAAGGCCGGTGGCGGCACGCGTCCTTTTTGCGGCGAAGTCACAGCCCTTGCGGAAAAATCCGGGGCGGCTGTCGTACTGTCACCGCATTCAAGCGGCGTCTTGCCCGACGCCCATCGGCAAAACATGCATGTGGGTGGTTCCAAAGGATCGATCAGCGGCAATTATGCGATGGAAAATGCCGACCTGCTCATTGTCATCGGTGCCCGCGCCGTATGCCAGTCAGACTGTTCGGGCATTGGCTATCCCAGGGTAAAATCCGTCATCAACATCAATGCCGACAGCCATGATGCGCTGCATTACAATCACACTGTGCCGCTGCTCGGCGATATCGGCATGGTTATCAGCCGTCTCAACACCACACTCGACGGCACGAATGTGGACTTGCCGGCGAAAAAGCCCTGGCTGGATGCCTGTGCAGCAAAGAAATCCGACTGGGCCACTTTCAAACAGCAGCAATATGACGCCGGGCCGCAACAGGACCGCGTCTGGGGACGGCCTGTACTGACCCAACCGCAGGCGATCAAGGTCGCAGTCGATTTTGCCGATACAATCGATGCGCTGAAACTCTTCGATGCGGGCGATGTGCAGGCCAATGGGTTTCAGATCGTTGAAGATGACCGCCCAGATCAGACCGTCACGGAAACGGGCGCATCCTACATGGGTTTTGCGGTCTCCGCCCTGACGGCCGGCGCCATTGCCGGAGACAAGCGCCCGCAGATCGCCTTTACCGGCGATGGCTCCTTCTTCATGAATCCGCAGATACTTATCGACGCTGTCGAACATGGTCTGAAAGCCACTATCGTCATCTTTGACAACCGCCGCATGGCCGCCATTACCAACCTGCAACGCGCCCAGTATGGGGTTGACTTTCGCACCAGCGACAATGTTGCCGTAAATTATGTGCAACTGGCGAGCGCCGTTCGCGGCGTCATGGCTTTCGATGGCGGCGGCAGCAGGGAGACCTTGCACGCCGTGCTGCAAAAAGCCCACCACCATGATGGCCTGAGCGTTGTGCATGTTCCCGTCTATGCGGATGGCAACGGCGCAGAGGGCATGGGTTCCTATGGCAGTTGGAATGTCGGGAACTGGTGCGACGCGGTTCAAACGATCTACGCAAAACAATCCGTCTAATTCAAATCAACACAAAGGTGTCCCCATGTACAGCGCATACGGATTATTGATTGGCAACCAGTGGCGCCCATCGTCGGATGGTGCTGCGCGGGCGGTTTTCAGCCCGGTAACTGAGGAAGAAATCGGCTCCATTCCAAACGCTACGGATGCGGATCTGGATGCCGTGCTGCTTGCTGCCGAACGGGGATTTAAGACCTGGCGCGCCATGCCCGCATGTGACCGGGCGGCAATCCTGCGCAGGACCGCAGACCTGATCCGCGAGAGGGCCGATGACATTGCCATCATCATGTCCACGGAGACTGGCAAACCGCTGGCTGAAGCACGCGGCGAAACCAATGCCGCAGCCGACCAGTTCGAATGGCAGGGTGAAGAGGCCAAACGGGTCTATGGCCAGATCATTCCCGGTCGCGCCCAGGATCAGCGCCTGTCGGTCATCTATCAACCGGTGGGCGTGTGCCTTTCTCTCACCGCCTGGAACTTTCCCGCGCTGCTGCCCTCGCGCAAGATTGCCGCTGCGCTTGCGGCGGGTTGTTCCATCATTGCCCGGCCCGCCTCCGAGGCGCCGGGTTCCTGTTTTGCCATTGTGCAGGCTTTGCTGGACGCGGGCGTGCCCGAAGGTGTGGTCAATGTGGTCACCGGCGATGCGGGACGCCTGAGCACCTATCTTTTAGCCTCGCCTGTCGTGCGCAAGGTCTCGCTGACGGGCTCGGTACCGGTCGGCAAACAGATTCTGGAACTGGCAGCCCAGGGCGTCAAACGCGTCTCCATGGAACTGGGCGGTCATGCCCCGGTGATCGTCCATGCGGACGCCGATCCGGTGATGGCGGCAAGGACAGTTGCGGCGGCAAAATTCCGCAATTGCGGACAGGTCTGCATTTCACCATCCCGCTTTTTTGTCCACGAAAGCATCAGGCCCGCGTTTGAAAACAGCTTCGCACAATTTGCCAAAGATCTGACCGCAGGCGACGGACTTCAAGATGGCGTAACAATCGGACCGATGATACGCGAACGTGCGCTGCAATCGGCGCTTGAACTGATTGAGGATGCCAAGCAAAAGGGCGCCAGCGTGCTGGCTGGCGGTCAAAGGCCTGCCCATCTCAACAAGGGTCACTTTCTTGAGCCAACCGTTCTGGCCAATGTGCCCGACGATGCACGGATCATGCATGATGAACCCTTCGCACCCATCGCGCCCATTACCGGTTTCACCGATCGCGACGAAGTGATGGTGCGCGCCAATAATGTGCCCTTCGGCCTTGCCGGCTATATCTTCACCCAGGATGCGGCCCTGGCCCAGTGGACCGCCGAGGGGCTGGCGGTCGGCATGGTCGGCATCAATGAAGTGCTGCTTGCGACCGCCGAAGCGCCCTTTGGCGGCGTCAAGGAAAGCGGCTTTGGGCGAGAGGGTGGCTCTTTGGGCATTATGGACTATCTTGAGCCCAAATATATCAAACACCGACTGATCATGGATTGAGCGCTTGAGCATGAACAAGAAAATCAACAAAACCGGCGATCTTTCAAAAGGCAAGGGCCTTGCAGGCGGACTCACCAATTATGGTGACAGGGATTTTGCACTTTACCTGCGCCGTTCCTTCGCCAAATCGATGGGCTATTCCGATGAATCGCTGAAAAAACCCATTGTCGGTATCTGCTACACGGAAAGCGGTTTCAACAATTGCCACCGCAATTTTCCCGAATTGCTGGAGGCGGTCAAACGCGGCGTGCTTGCCAGCGGCGCCCTGCCTATCCCATTCCCGGTCACGTCGCTGGGAGAAGTCTTCCTCAGCCCTACCAGTATGAAATACCGCAACCTGATGTCCATGGATGTTGAAGAGATGATCCGCGCCCAGCCGATGGATTCGGTTGTTCTGATGGGCGGCTGCGACAAAACCGTGCCAGCCTTGCTGATGGGCGCGGCCTCTGCCGGAAAACCGGCCGTGATGCTGGTGGCCGGCCCGATGATGACCGGCCGACACAAGGGCGAACGGCTGGGCGCGTGCACCGATTGCAGGCGGTTCTGGGGGCGATATCGCAGCGGCGATGTGTCAACAGAGGAAATCAATCAGGTTGAAGGACGCCTTGCGGTGACCTCCGGCACCTGTGCCGTCATGGGAACAGCAAGCACCATGGCGCTCATCGCCGAAACGCTGGGCATGGCATTGCCCGGCTCTGCCGCTATCCCGGCGGTCCATGCCGACCGGCTGCGTGCAGCCGAGGAATCGGGCGCCCTTGCAACCCGGCTCATCGGTTCCGACCTGACACCCGACAGGATCATCACGCGGCAATCGGTCGACAATGCTCTGCGTGTGTTGCTGGCAGTCTCCGGCTCCACCAATGCGGTGATCCACCTGACAGCCATTGCCGGACGGCTGGGAATCGATATCGATATCGACACATTCAATACCCTGTCAGACGAGACGCCTGTCCTGGTCAATCTCAAACCGGTGGGCGACAATTACATGGAGGATTTCCATGCCGCCGGCGCGCTGGAGGGCGTGCTGCGGGCGATTGCGGACAAGCTTGATCCCGATACGCTGTCCATCACCGGCGAGACCCTCGGGGAACGGCTGGCAAAACCGCTCAGCGACCCGATCGATCATACCATCATACGCACCGTGCAGGACCCCATCGACCCGCTGGGCGGTCTGATTGCCCTCAAGGGTACTCTGGCGCCGCAAGGGGCCATCCTCAAGCGTGCTGCCGCTTCAAGGCATCTGCTGGAACATGAAGGCCGTGCCGTCGTCTTTTCATCGTTGGACGACCTGTCGAACAGGATTGATGATCCGGATCTGGACGTGAATGGAGATGATGTTCTGGTCCTGCAGAACGCCGGCCCCGGATCCGCCTCCGCCATGCCGGAGGCCGGCTATCTGCCGATCCCCAAAAAACTGGCGGCACAGGGGGTCAAGGACATGGTGCGTATTTCCGATGCACGCATGTCGGGCACAGCCTTTGGAACCATCGTACTGCATGTCACGCCGGAAAGTGCCGTGGGCGGTCCGTTGGCCCTCGTGCGCACCGGTGATCGCATTCGCCTCAGCGCAGCAAATAAATCCATTGACCTGCTTGTGGATGAATCCGAAATGACGCGGCGGCGCGCAGGTCTCGTGCCGACTGCGCCCATTGCCGAACGGGGGTATTCGAAGCTCTATCGACAGGCGATCCTGCCTGCCAGCAAGGGTTGCGACTTCGACTTTCTGACCAAGACGAAAACAAGCGCCTGAGCCCATGTTCGATCAGGAACACCCCTGTAGAGCCTGCCGCTGAAATTTGATTCAGACGGGAAAGCGCCGGCCAGACCGGAGCGGTGTGGCCTGCTGCGGTATCGATCCGGATTCATGGCAAAACGCCCCTGTACATTTTCAGTGTAAAAGCAACTGATCATTTTAGATTTTTGTTTACCGAAGCCGTTATTTTTTATACTCATTAACTGAATCAGACAAATATTATGCAAGAACCCAATATAGAGAGGGTTCCGAATGCGCATCCGTACTGTCTTGTTACTGGCTTTTTTACTGGCAACGCTTGCACCAACCACGATTTTTGGATGGTGGTCTTACCATCAGTCCCTGAAACGTGAATTTTCAGAAGTCACGGACAGGCACCTGCTGCTTGCCCAGAATCTCGGTGCCGCCCTGAAGCGGTATAACACCGATCTGGTCGCTACCTTTGAAGCGATATCCGCGGAACTTATGGCAGGTGAAACGCATTCCAGTTTCGGAGCGTTGATGACGACCCTCAAAATCACCTGTGTCGTGATCGTCGATGAGGCATCGGGTTCAATCGTGGCGCGAAGCGATGCCATTCCCATCATAGGCAATGGCGCATTGCCGGCCAAACTGTTGCAGGCCGCAAGAGAAAACGCGCAACCCGGCAAGACATCGTTTTCGCAAGTCCTGCAAGGCGGGGTTCATGGGAACATCCTGCTGGGCGTCCGCCACCATGGCGATCAGCTCGCCATTGCCCTGGTCAATACACAATATTTTATTGACCTTGGCAAACAGATTGCATTCGGCAAACGAGGCCATGCGGCGATTGTCGACAAGGCTGGCAATGTACTTGCGCATCCACTGACTGACTGGGTGGCTTCACGAAAAAACATCGCCAAGATATCGGCGGTCTCCCGTATGATGAATGGCGAAACGGGTATTGAGCTATTCTACTCACCAGCCATGAAAGGTGACATGATTGCAGGCCTGACAGCCGTTGAAGGACCGGGATGGGGCGTGATGATTCCACAGCCGGTGGAAGAGATTTACGCCAAGGTACGCGAAAACATTGTCGGCATATTCTTCTCTCTCGGCGCCGGTCTGGTCATTGCCCTTTCCGTCCTGTTTCTGTTCAATAATTCACTCATCAAACCGCTGGAACAATTGTTGCAATCGATCAGACGGAATACCGACGAGGAAAAACTCAGCCCCAGCAAGGTGGCCAAGGGCATCATCAACTTCAGGGAAATAGAGCAGTTCAACAGCGGCTACAATGCTATGGTCAGCAGGGTCTCCGAAGCCAATGAAAAAATCACGGCACTTGCCTTTACCGACAGCGTAACCGGTTTGCCCTACCGGAAAAAATTCGAGGAACAGGCAGGGCATGTACTGGCCCATTGCGATCCGGTCAACGGCGGCGGGATTATCGTTTTCATCGATTTTGACGGGTTCAAACAAATCAACGACCTTTATGGTCATGGGACTGGCGATCACTTCCTGCGGGACTGCGCGGCAAAGCTGGTCAATGTGGTGCAACTTGCGGCAGATGAACGCCCCACCAGCGGTGCCGGCGCCCTCAATCCCGTTGTGGCACGTCTCGGAGGCGATGAATTTGTCATTCTTTTTCCGGACATCAAGGAGATGCGTGACGTTGAAGCTTTTTTGAAGCGGGTTCAATATGAGCTGTCCACGCCATCCAATGTGCAGAACGAAACCGTGCGCTGCAGTGCAAGCCTTGGCTGCTCGCGCTATCCGCATGACGGCATGGATCTTGATGGCTTGGTAAAATTTGCCGATATCGCAATGTATCATGCCAAGCGGATGGGCAAGAACCGGTTTGAAATATACTCTCCCGAGGTCGGCAAGATGACACCGGCAGAAATGTGCATTGCAGTGGACAAAGCCATTGTAGATGGTCATTTGACATTGGAATATCAACCGAAGGTTTGCGCAAACGACAAAAAGATCCTGGGTGTTGAGGCGCTGGTCCGATGGGATCATCCCGATCAGGGCCGGTTGATGCCGGATCAATGGATTCCGACCATCACCCATTCCCCTGTGATGAAAAGACTGGGCGAGTGGGTGATTGCGCGTGCCATGGATGATCACCGGCAATGGACCCGCGACGGGCTTAACCTGACTGTCGCGGTCAATATCGGTGCAGAACATTTCTCCGATCGAAATTTCACCAACCGCCTTGCGCGCACATCAAAGCAGAAGGGTTTTGATCCCCGGCACATGGAAATCGAAATCACGGAAGATACATTGTTTTCCCCCGATGCCACTGCCGACCGGATTCTCGTTAACCTGCATCGCCACGGCTTCAAGGTTTCAATCGATGATTTTGGCACGGGATATTCCAATATTGCCCGGCTGAGCCACATGCAGGTCGATTTCCTCAAAATCGACAAATCCATCATTTCCTATGCGCATAATGACAAACGCGCCGCCATCATGATGGATGGCATTGTCACGATGGCACGTACGCTTGGTTGCAAGACCGTTGCCGAAGGTGTTGAAAACCAGAGCGAGGTCAATTTTCTGGCCCGCCACAAGATCGATATCCTGCAGGGGTTCTACTTTGCCAAAAGCTTGACGGTTGACAAATTGGTTCCCTGGGCGCGGGAGCACGAAAGAGCAGTGGCGGCGGGTAAATTCGACCAGAAGGCCACCCATGCCGCCTGAATGCGTGAGTTTTTTACAGACAAACACCCTGTCCGACGCCCACCTGCAAACCGGGACAACAACGACGGCAGCCCCGGCTGGAATCCCCCTCACGCAGCCCTGAATGTTGCGATGGTCATAAGCAGGGCAGCGGCAGCAGCACCCAGGGTGCGGACATGGTTCCAGTTCACCCAGACATTGATGTAGTGTCGCCAGACCTGCAATGCTTCGGATGAAGCTGGGTCAAGGACGGCGAGTTCATTGTTGAGCGGAACATTCCCTGCCATGGTCACCCCCATGACGGAAATGAGGTAAATCACGCCAGCCGCAAGGAGAAGGCCCGATCCGACGCCGCCATTGAACGCACCGTTTGCGATGAACACCAGGCTTGCGGCGCTCACGGCGAACAGTCCCACCATGAAGATGGATCGGAAGACCAGGATATTGATGCTTTGCATGGCTCTCATGGCCTGATCCGGTGGAATGGCACCCAGCGACTTCATGATGAAATCCGAAAAGGCGAGGAAGACGCCGGCGACGAGCCAGCAATAGATTGCCGTGGCGCCGGAAAGATATTGTGTCCAGTGAAGGGTCATTGCAGGTCTCCTTTTTCCCAGGTCAGTAGGACAGGCCAACAGCGCGGTGCAGGTAGGTCCGGTCAGACAATTGCCGTTTGAGGAATTCGGCGACATCGGCGCGCGATATTTTCAAGGTGAGATTGCGCGCATTGGCGGCAAAGCCCTCGCGAAAAGAGCCCGAGGCAGGACCATCTGTGAACGCACTTGGCCGAACCAGCGTCCATTCCAGCCCGCTTACCCGCACAAGTTCTTCCTGCAATTCGTGATCCAGGAAAACCGGGCGCAACAGCAGGCCGAACATGATCCGTTTCCAGAAGAAATTCAGGTTGGCCCAGCTTTCATGCGCGCCGAGCGTCGACTGGCAAATGAGACGGCGCACACCGTGTTCATGCATGCCCTGGATGACATTGGCGGTTCCGCGTGAACGAATGGTTCCCTTGCGTGACAGGCCGTTTCCAAGTGTGACAATGACCGCATCGTGGCCGCTGACGGCCTGCGAGACTGTCGCAGGGTCCATTGCATCACCGGCAAGCAGGGTGAGGTCAGGACTGTCGATGTCCAACCTTTCCGGGTGACGGGCGAAGGCGGTCACCTGATGTCCATCCGCGAGGCTGCGTTCGACAGTGAGGCGTCCAATGGTTCCGGTTGCTCCGAATACGATGACTTTCATTTTCTTCTCCTGTGGCTGGGCTCAAGCTATAACTTGACACCGTGTAAAGTTGACATGGCGACAAGTAATGGCTACTTTACACCATGTCAAGAAAAAATATTGAAACACGCAATCGCATCCTTGAATCCACATGGCGTCTGCTGGAGGCCGATCCAGGCAACAAAGTGCGTATGTCGGATATCGCAAAAGAGGCAGGCATCAGCCGTCAGGCGGTCTACCTGCACTTTCCAAAGCGCGCGGATCTGCTGGTTGCCACCACCCGCTATCTCGATGAGGTCAGCGATATAGACGCCCGCCTGGCCGCAAGCCGCGCGGCAAAAACCGGACTTGAGCGCCTTGACGCGTTCATCGAAGCCTGGGGCAATTACATTCCCGAGATCTACGGTGTCGCCAAAGCGCTGCTGGCCATGCAGGATCAGGACGAGGCGGCGTACAATGCCTGGCAAGGCCGGATGCAAGCCGTGCGGGAAGGCTGCGAGGCGGCAGTCAACGCGCTGGATCGCGATGGCCGACTGACTGCCGACCTGAGCAAAAAGGAAGCCATTGATCTCCTGTGGACCATGCTCTCGGTGCGCAACTGGGAGCAGATGCGCGGTGAATGCGGCTGGACGCAGGCCCGATATATTGAGGTCACCAAGGCGTTTGCCCGCAGGGCGCTGGTGGTCGATGAGGCGTGACAGGAGAGCAAGGCCTTGGTTCCGCAAGCATGCGGCCTGGCAGACAGTTGTTTTCCTGGGAGTGGGAATCGCGCTGACGATCAGGTTTGAGTATCATCATACTGCTGTTTCGTTGCGCTGACCCGATTCGGAATTAATGCCCCTGGTGCCGCCATTCCAGACAGGGCTGTGTTCCCTGCTGCAATGGATATTCATTCCACTCGCTGTCTTGTGGTTCATGCGCAGGCAAACGCCTGTGCCCGTGCAGCAACCGACCATGAGAGGGTAAAATGATGAATGGCCCATTTGGTATTGCTGGTATTGCGATAGCCAATGTAGCGGGACAATATGCTTTTTTGGCCGCAACATAGACAAACTTTTCGCGTGCCGATGTCGTCGGGCTTGATGGTATGTTGTCTATGATGATCGTCTTGGCGTGGTACCCGTGGTTGCGGTCGATTGCCCTTCATGTGAAGAAAATTTTGAAGACGCGCAAGAAACTGCTTGACCTTACCCTTGGTGGAACCACTAGGAATTGATTTTGCCATGAACCAACGGGATACGGCAATTTCGTGTGTCATGTGACACAAAGACAAGAATATCGGGAACCATAGGGTACCATGAACTGGACGCGCACCCCAAAGGCATTCAATGCCATTAGATTGTTGATGTTGGTGATCTCCGTATCGCTGGCAGCACTTTCCGGGTCTGCATTTCATCCCGTCACTCAAAATATGTTTGATGCCGTTCATGACCACGGTGTGCACGATCATCAGAATCAGACAAACCCCATTCTTCAAGTTTCAGACAGCGATTGCGAAAAACACGTCTCTGGTTCCCATGAAAATAACGAGCGCGGACCAAATTCATGCTGCGAAGCATTTTGCGCAACGATTGCCACATCTGAGTCTGCAAAAATTGAATCTATGACGATCCCCCGTCCGAAGTTCCGCCTTATTCCGAATTCGGTGGTTCTTCCTGGCACCTATGCGACACCGCACCGCCCTCCCAACGCCTGACATACATTCACCTTCCCAGTGAAGGACGGACGCCGCAGCTTTCCAGAGTTGTGGCAATGACCAACTGTATTGTCAGGCACCAAAACAATGAAAATATTGCTTTCAACGGCGCTCATTTCTGCGCTGCTAACAGGATGTGCGACACAAAACACACCTCCGGATCTTCTCTCCTTTGACTCTCCGGCGAATACCCAAACAGCTATTCGAAGCACCCGCTATTACAATGTCATCGGGGATTACAGCCATCGCGTACCGGTGGAGCCAAAACCCTGGCGCAAGCTTAATGATGATCAGGCTCCAAAAACAGGAGCAGGCTCATGATTGCTTCGTCAAAAATGCGTGTTCTTGCTTTGGCTTTGCCATTGATCCTCGGCGGATGTGTGACAGCACAGGATATTGCTGATTATGCCGCAACTGGAGCGGGATTCTCGACAGTTTCGGCGAAGACATCATCTGCGATCAACAAGCAGACTGTCTGGATACAAAACCAGGAACAGGCGGAGGCCAACGCCAAAAATGTACATGGCCTTGTCCATAAAAAAACAATCGACGTTGATACAGCGGTTCAAGTGGCACTCTTGAACAACAGGGGCCTGCAGGCTTCCTATGCCAATATTGGCATGAATGCTGCCGAAGTCTGGCAGCAAATACTTCCTGAAAACCCGAAAGTGTCCATTGGAATATTGGGAATTGCCCATCCTGAACTGGGTCTTTTTCGCGCCGTTGAGGGAATGATTGCAGCAAATATCCTTTCGTTGGCTACACGCGAAAAGCGGGTCGATATAGCTGATACACGTTTTCGCCAGGCTCAGTTGAAAGCTGCAATGGCAACCTTGACAGTTGCCGCGGACACGAGGCGCGCCTGGATCAATGCGGTTTCCGCGTTTGAAACGGTTTACTATCTCAATCAAGGCCAGGCGGCGGCCGATGCGGCTTCCGAACTTGCGCAGAAATTGGGTGAAAGCGGCGCTTTAAACAAAGGTGGGCAGGCAAGAGAACACGCATTCTATTCAGAACTGACCGGGCAAAAGGCTGAGGCCCGGCTTGCTGCCAAACTGGCGAAAGAAGAACTCACCCGCTTGATGGGACTGTGGGGTACGGACGTTGACTATTTTGTGCCGGACAGACTCACAGGACTGCCCTCCAGATTGCAAACCAGTAACGCAATAGAACGTGAAGCGCTGCAGAAGCGTGTTGATCTGCAAATTGCAAAACTCGAACTGGAAGCAGTGGCCAAGTCCTATAAACTGACTGACGCTACCCGTTTTGTGACAGATTTCGAGATCATCGGCGGTTTTGAAAGCGAGCGCGAGCTGAACGATGATGGCGACATCGAAAATCTGACAATGCCTCAGATCGAATTCGAATTTGTCATTCCGATTTTTGATAGCGGCAAACCACGCCTGAGAAAAGCTGAATTGGCCTATATGCAGGCGGCAAACCTGCTGGCTGAAAAGGCTGTCAATATCCGCTCTGAAGCGCGGTCCGCCTATGCCAGCTATCGATCAAGCTACGATATTGCGCGGCACTACAAGAACAGTGTTCTGCCTCTTCGTGTGAAGATCGAAGAAGAGGCGCTCCTTTCCTATAACGGCATGATCACCAACACGTTCGAATTGCTTGCGGACACGCGGGCAAAGATCGGCACGTTGCTTCAATCGGTCAGTGCCAAACGCGCATTTTGGCTGGCGGACGCAAATCTCAATGCAGCGATTTATGGCGGCGGAACACCCCTTGGCGGCGCTGGCGAAGCGATGACCCTGGCATCAGGCGGTGGCGGCGGTCACTGAACAAACACCTCAAAAGGAAAAGACAATGACTCATTTAAACAGGCGTCAGCTTCTGGGAGCAGGTGCAGCGGCAGGCGCGCTTGTCTCCACTTCGGCGTGGACAAAGACCACCAATATGGGATTGCCCGATGCAGCCATCATGGAAACGGCAGCGACACAGGCACCGTTGCAACCCACTTCGGGGCCGAACTATCAGCCAGTGGTCACCCTGAACGGATGGACGCTTCCGCACCGTATGAACAATGGGGTGAAAGAATTTCATCTTGTTGCCGAGCCGGTCGAACGGGAGCTTGCCGAAGGAATGACTGCCTATCTGTGGGGCTACAATGGCCAGTCCACCGGTCCGACCATCGAAGCTGTTGAGGGTGATCGTGTCCGCATTTTTGTCACAAACAAATTACCGGAACACACGACCGTCCATTGGCATGGCATGATCCTGCCGTCAGGCATGGATGGGGTGGGCGGTCTGAGCCATCCGGGCATTCCGCCCGGCAAGACCTATGTCTATGAATTCGATTTGGTTAAAAGCGGCACCTTCATGTACCACCCGCACGCAGACGAGATGGTACAGATGGCAATGGGCATGATGGGCATGTTCATTGTTCACCCCAAAGACCCGACTTTCATGCCGGTCGATCGTGATTTTCTGATCATGCTCAATGCATTTGACATTGATCCGGGAACCTACGTGCCCAGGATCATGACAATGACCGATTTCAATCTTTGGACCTGGAACAGTCGTATATTCCCCGACATTGATCCCCTGGTTGTCTCCAGGGATGACCGGGTCCGGGTGCGGGTCGGCAATCTGACAATGACCAACCATCCCATACACATGCACGGCTACGACTTTGAGGTCACCTGCACCGATGGGGGTTGGGTCCCAAAAGCGGCGCGCTGGCCGGAAGTTTCCATCGACATTCCGGTCGGCGCCATGCGCGCCTATGAGTTTGACGCAAAGCACCTCGGTGACTGGGCCATACATTGCCACAAGTCGCATCACACGATGAACGCCATGGGTCATGATGTGCCGACATTCATAGGCGCTGACAAATCTGTACTGACCAGGAAAATCCGCAAACTCCAACCCGAATACATGCCGATGGGAACAGCCGGCATGGCAGATATGGGCGTGATGGAAATGCCCCTGCCGGACAACACCATCCCCATGATGACTGGCTGGGGACCGCACGGGCCAATCGAAATGGGCGGCATGTTCTCGGTCGTTAAAGTTCGTGAAGGGATCAATGCCGACGATTACTCGGATCCCGGCTGGTATGAAAATCCTCCCGGAGAACAGGCCTATGAGTGGACCGGCGAACTCCCGGAAGTCTCAAAGGCTGCTGATGCCTCAACAAGGATCACTCCTAAGCCTGCTTTCATGAAAATGAGCGAGGACAAGGCGTGATCTGAAATACTTAATAATATCAATAGACTGAACAATTTTTGACTGCACATCGACAGAAATACGGCAGTCCAAAGAATTGAATCGAACACTTATCTTGACCCTAACAAAGGTAAAACCATGAAGAAAACACTCTTGCTCATCTCCGTCCTGGCAATTTCTGCAGGCACCGCATTTGCTTCGGGAACACATTCCGATGGCCATGATGACATGATGAATGTCGGAAAACCTGGCACCGCGTCAAAAGTGGATCGCACCATCGAAGTCACAATGAAGGAGACAGACGACGGCGACATGATTTTCGAGCCGAACAATCTTCAAATCAAGAAGGGCGAGACAATCCGTTTTGTCATTTTGAATGCCGGTGAACTGGAACACGAGTTCGTGCTCGATGGCCATGAAGAAATCATGAAACACAAGGCGTTGATGGGAAGGATGCCGGAAATGGAACACGACGATCCAAACGCCGTTCGGCTTATCGAAGGCACACAGGGGGAAGTCATCTGGACCTTTGCCAATTCCGGCGCCTTTGAATTCGCCTGCCTGATCCCCGGTCACTATGAGGCCGGCATGAAAGGCAGTATCGCGGTCGCTGCAAGATAATAATCCACTCTCAGAACCGAAAGGAACCAAACAGATGAATACTCTGATCAAAGCAGGTGCCATTTTTGCACTGATGATGACAATGGCCACTTCGGCCCTTGCAATTGACTACACCAAGGGTGTCGTCAAGAAAGTTGACCTGAAACAAAAGAAGGTCACCGTCATTCATGAAGAGCTGATCAATCTCGACATGCCGGCGATGACCATGGTCTTCAGGGCCGCTGATGAAACCATGCTGCAGACGTTGCAGGAAGGCCAGAACATTGAGTTTGTAGCCGAACGCGTCAAAGGCAAGCTGACGATTGTTGAGTTGAAGTAAATACAAGTTACAGGCAGGGGAACCAATCCCCCTGCCCGTACGATGCAATTCTGCTGCTTCGCAATCGAGTATACCCTCAGGCTGAATAGGGCTGGATGCAGGTGCACCCTATCAACGTACGCAAGGTGCTGGTGGCAGATGCTGCGTGACAGGAGAGCAAGGCAAGGGTCTTCGCGGCGCGTCTTTTATCCATGCGGCCAAACCATGCTGGCGCTTTGCATCAGACACTGTAGATTGAAACTGCCGACCGACTTCCCGTGGCTTGCGGGAGCGACTGGCAAAGGTTTACCTTCCAGCCCCCCCCCATTCGAAAGACGAAATTGAAATGACAAGATTGCCAGAATTCTCGCTGATCATCTTCTCTTTCCTGCTGCACTTCGTTTGGGAGTTCTGGCAGGCACCGACTTATGCGGGCATGGCTGAGATGAACCATTGGGATGGCATCAAGTTGTGCACATCGGCGACATTCGGTGATGTCGGCTTTGCCCTCACGGCATTCTGGATAACCAGTGCGGCAGCGCGGACGCGACAGTGGTTTCGAAGGCCAGCGGCGTGGCAGACAGTTTTGTTCCTGGGAGTGGGGATCGCGCTGACTGTCGGGTTTGAATATTATTATACCGGTGTTTCGTTGCGATGGACCTATTCGGAATTGATGCCGCTCGTGCCGCCGTTCCAAACGGGGCTGAGTCCCCTGCTTCAATGGATATTCATTCCACTTGCCGTCTTGTGGTTCATGCGCAGACAAACGCCTGCGTCGGCACAACAACCGAAGACTGATCCGCTGTAAAGCTATTCGACCGCAAAGCACCGGTGATAGATGGGGCGTGAAGCCCGATCACACTCATTCCGTCTTCTGGGCAAGCAGGATCGTTTGAAAATCGCACTGCGGGTCCTCGATAACAAAGTCTTTGATGACAAGCTGATTTACCAGAAGAATTGAGGCATATTCGTCGCGCGCCAGGCTGGCATGATAGATGCGATCATCACCCACGTGACCGACGGCTTCGCCGTTGTCCGGGCCGACAGTCAGCATCAGCCTGCCGTTGGCTTCAAGGTGCCTGGCCAGCCTTGGAAGCACGTCGCGCTGCTCCGGACGCGTGAGATGAAAAAAGCTGTTCCAGCCGATGATCCCGTCGAATGTTTCATTCAGATCAAGGCCGCGCATATCGCCTTTGCGCCACGCACCCCGGGGCAGGTTTTGTATTGCAAGCCGGATCATGGCGGCTGATGCGTCCAATCCCGTGACCGCAAACCCCTTCTCCATGAAATAGGCTGCAATGGGCATGCCAGCGCCACATCCCAGATCAAGGATTTTTCCTCCCGGCGGCAAACCGTCGAGGAAGCGATCCAGCCAGGGCTTCTCGTGAAGGCCCTTCGGACGTTCGGCATCGAACCGCTGCGCGTTGCGTTCATAGACCGCCTGCGTCCGGCTGGCGAGGCGGGCAAGATCATCATCATCCATGGCGCTTCGCCTGTTTCTCCGGGTTTGTTCCGAACATCTTGCGCAGCGCCCTTGCCCGTGCACGCACCGAGGCCGCCGGATCGTTCTCCATCGCATCCAGATGTCGCAAAATTGCCGGATCTTGTCCGGCGTCCGCCAGGTGGCAAAGACCATCCAGGGCCCAGGCCCGCAGGAAAGGCCGCTTGTGTTTCAACAAGGGGCTGAGCCAAAGGCGTAACGCAGCCGCCTGTGCCGGTGACAGATCAAGATGTCGGATGCACTGGCACAGATGCAGCCGGGCTGGCCAGGACTGCACATCATCAAGTGATGCGATCAGACGGTCGATCAGCGCGGTGGGCAATTGCACGCCTTCGTCGAGCTCAGCCTTGAGTATCCAAGTTGCGCCATCGGCAATAGCCAGCCTTTGATCGCAACACAATCGGAGCAGATCGTCATGGAAACCAGGCGCTTCGCGAAACACGGCCCTGGCTTCAGAGAGGATCGACACAGCAACGCCATCGTAATCCTGCAGACGGCGCTCAAGTGTCGTCTTGCCTGCCATATTGCATCCGCTCCACTTCACATGGGTGATCGATGTCATGCATCAGTTTATCGTGATGCGCCGGCCTTTACCAGCAACGGGAAAATGTGCGCTGGCGATTGGCAATATCCGATTTTTGAATGATCAGTAGAGTTTGCGCTAAACTTATGGGCCGATCGTGCACCGGCCCATATTTTGCCTGCTACTTGGTCTTTTTAACCACGCCGACATTGAGCGGTTTTCCGGCCTTTGAGTCTGCGGTGCCGGAAATTTTGGCCTTGACCTGCTTTGGCTTCCTGGCCTCTTTGTTGCCCCGGTTATTGTCGCCTTTTGACATTGATTTTCCTTCCTGAAAACGCGACGCCCCTAAAAAGGGCTCCACGCCGTCCCGATGCGGGTTGCCACCTGACACGCGGGATCGCGTGCATGGTGGTTCAAAATCGGTCGCTGGATGCCCAACGTCTGATCTGAACCGGGACTTGCTGAATATATCATCATTTGAAGGCCGCGATACCAGGTTCCTGTCTTTGTTTTTTAAAGGAACACCTTCGGCGATCCACAGAGCCCGCCGGATGGTCTGGCCTGGAAAGATTGCCAGCGTGTCGCAGCGATGACCTGAACGCACGCCGACAATATTGCCTGAAACACCCCGGAGGGATAAGATGTGGCCGGAAACCGGGTCTCAGGTGGGAATGCCGGTTGAAACGAATATCCTCATGGGAGTGCGTTGCAATGACCCTTCTGAGCATGGAAAACCCGGTTTTCGTCACCTATGTCATCGCTGCGGCGATCATGATCCTGAAGCTGATGGGGCAGGGATGGATAACGGTCTCCAGAATGATCGGAAGCGATGCCGGGTTGTTGAACCCCGAGGATCTCCAGCCCGGACCGACAAACCGCAATCCGCGGCCCGAGCAGCTTGAGCCCAATGAGCATGTCGAACGGTCGCGGCGCATGCAGCGCAACGATCTGGAAAACATCCCGGCTTTCCTCGCGGCCGGCCTGATCTTTGTGGCGGCCGGACCATCCCTGCTGCTGGCGAATATCCTGATGTATGCCTTTGTCGCTGCCCGCCTTGCACACACGATCGCCTATGCGACCCGGCAACGCCATGAAGTGCGTGCGACTTTCTTCTCGATCGGCTCGATCATTGTCATCATCATGGCGGCCTACGCTCTGGTCGCCGCTGTTCTGTAATCCGCCCACCGCCGGCGGCTATGCGGGCCAGACCTGCCTGATCCCCTGTCTGATGATCAGCCTCTTGCCCGCATAGTCCGACTGGATTGCGAAAATGAATCGTCGCGCCAGCGTTATTGTTCCGATAATTGCCAGGGTCTTTTCCAGACGCCTGTCGTCGGCGCTCCAGACTTCAACCTTGTAGCTCAATTCCCTCAGGGGATCATTGAGATTGGAATCGATAAACGGCCCTCGTTTTGATGTTGATTCGCCGCACGGCCCGATCAATAGTGCAAGGACTGTCTGGCGCAAGGGATCACAGGATGTGCGGCCGATTTATTACCACCGGGACGTGGGCACAGTATCGCCGATACCTGAGTATCCTGCCGCCGGAGGTCGATGGCCGCAACGGACCACAGCCCAATTACAACACGGCGCCCACCAGCGAACTTGAGATCATCACCAGCCATGAGGGCGAAATCATCGTGGAGCCGGTGCGATGGGGTTTGATTCCCCATTGGGCCAAAGACAGCAAAGTGCGCGCCATGATCAATGCCAGGGGCGAGACGGTTGCAGACAAGCCATTCTTTCGCACCGCCTTTGAACATGGTCGATGCCTGATACCGGCCACCGGCTATTATGAATGGCGTACGGAAAACAAGGTCAAGCAACCCTATCTGATCCACCTGCCCGGCGATGCCCCCGTTTTCGAGCCCTTCGCCTTTGCCGGCATCATGTCCACCAACAAGATCCTGGACACCAGGACATTCGCAATCATCACGCTGGCAGCGGATGAAGGCATTGCCGATATCCACAATCGCATGCCGGTGATTTTCAAAGGGGAGGTTCTGGCAGCCTGGCTCGATGCGGAAACCGGCAAGGCGGAAGCGCTTGACCTACTGCAGCAAAACCGCGGCGGGGAGCTGGTCTATTACCCGGTGTCAAAAGACGTCGGAAACGTTGCCAACAAGGGACCGGAACTGATTGAACAGGCGCAATGAGTGCTTGGAGCGCGCAGATGAACGGCAATCTTATGGGTTGATGATCGAGGGCCTCTTTGACCCTTGCGATATTGCACACTGCCTCGCTTGAAACCTGTTTCTTCCCGACTTTCTTGAAAGTGCTTTATGGCATGTCAGTCTACGCACCCCGTCAATCCCGCAACAACAAATGGCCCTGCATGATGCCTGCGAAGCGTTGCATCATGCGCAGCAGATAATCCGGATCGGAAACGAAGCGTTCGTGGATCAGCAAGCCGCGGATGAAGGTCCGGTTGATGCTCCACAGCAACGCGGCGTCGTCCTCGTCCGCTTCAGAACCCTGATAGTGCTCACGGATGGAAGCGGCGTTTTGCGCATCCCAATTGTGCAGGTCATCGGCGAGGACATCGTAGAGATCTCGGTCGGTACGGCAGGCGACTAGGATTTCGACGAAGGCCCTTCCTTCGGGCGTATTGGCAATGTCCGTCCAGGATTTCATCAAAAGGTCGGAGACCGGATCCGTCTGGGCCATGTGGCCGGCCTTTTGCCGCTCGGCGTTCAATGAGCGCAGCGGTCGTGACGCAGCATGCAGCAGACGCATGGCGGTTTCAGCGACAAGCGCCTGTTTGGTCGGAAAGTGGTGGGTCAGAGCGCCGCGCGAAACCCCGGCGCGTTGCTGGATCCGGTTGATCGAAGTGGCCGCATAGCCCAGTTCGTCAATACAGGAGACCGCGGCGGCGCAGATCCGGCGTTTCATCGCCCTGGCCTTGATGTCTTTTTTGGACGGCGGCGGCGGATTTTCCATCTGTTCGTTCCCGGCCATTGCTGCAGCGTCCATCACTATCCCCTGTCCCGCCTCTCTATATCGCCTTGACAGTCGATCTGACAAGACATTAGAAACAGAATGTTCGGTCTGTTATTTACCGTTCTGGTGCGGGAGAAAATATTGGCTCAGGATCGGTTGATTATCGGTGGCGCAAGCGGTTTCTGGGGCGAAGCGCCGCATGCGACCGGGCAATTGCTGACCTTTGAAGGCCTCGATTTTCTCGTCTATGATTACCTCGCCGAAATCACCATGTCGATCATGGCGCGGGCCCGCATGAAGGATCCATCTCTCGGCTATGCGGTTGATTTTGTCACCGATGCCATGGCCGGCAATCTTGCCGCAATCGCTGCAAAGGGTGTGCGGGTGTTGTCCAATGCGGGCGGCGTCAATCCGGGAGCCTGTGCGGATGCGCTTTGCAAGGTGATCGAAAAGGCAGGACTGGACCTCAAGGTCGCTGTGGTCACAGGTGATGATTTGATCGACCAGGCTGCGGATTTTGCCCATTGCAAAGAGATGTTTGACGGCTCACCCTTTCCGCAGCCGAACATGATTGCCTCCATCAATGCCTATCTCGGGGCATTTCCCATCGCGGCGGCGCTTGACGTAGGCGCCGATATCGTCATCACAGGCCGTTGCGCCGACAGCGCCCTGGCGCTGGCGGCCGCAATCCATCATTTCGGCTGGACCCACAGGGATTTTGGCCTGCTGGCGGCGGGATCGCTCGCCGGACACCTGCTGGAGTGCGGCCCGCAATCGACCGGCGGCAATTTTACTGACTGGGAAAAGGTCGGCAACCTTGCCGAGATCGGCTATCCCGTTGCCATGGTTGATCCTGATGGCAGCATCATCATCACCAAGCCACCTGGCACATCCGGCATTGTCTCTCCTGCATCCGTGGGCGAACAAATGCTTTACGAGATTGGCGACCCGCAATCCTACCATCTGCCTGATGTGATCGCCGACTTCTCTCATACTTCTGTCAGTCAACTGACTGAATCGAGTGTACAGATCAGCGGCACCCGTGGTCGCCCGCCATCGGGCAGATTGAAAGTATCCGTGACCTTCATGGACGGTTTTCGCGCAGGGCTTGTCTTCCAATTCAATGGGCGTGACGCGCGTGGCAAGGCGCAGGCCTTTGCTGACGCCGGACTGGAGCGGTCGCGCAGGATGTTGGCTGCCACGGGCGCAGCGGATTTCGACGACGTCTGCATCGAGTTTTTCGGCGGCATTTCGGCGGGTGCACGTCACGAGGAGATTTCGATGAAGGCGGCGGTGCGCCATCGTGATGCCCGGGCTGTCGGCCTGTTCCTGAAGGAACTGGTTGGCACGGCGCTGGCAACACCGCCGGGCCTGCATTTTTTCACCGGTGGCGGACGGGCACGACCTTCTCCCGTCGTGCGGCTTTTTTCAATGCTCATCGATGCCAATGACGTGCCTGTCGCGGTCAGCCTGAACGGTATGGATATTGGCTACGACGCGGCTCCAACAGCCCTTGTTGAAGACCACGCCGCTGAACCACCCTTCCTGCCGGAGGCCATTGTTGCCGGTCAGTCACTTGCCATCCGTGATCTGGAGGATCTTGCCTGGGCGCGCTCGGGCGACAAGGGCAATGATGCCAATATTGGTGTCATTGCGCGCGATCCGGCCTATCTGCCCTGGATCTGGCGTTCATTGGGTGTGGAGGCCATCGCTTTGGCCTTTGCGCCGAACTTCAAAGGGCCCATTGACCGGTTCTATCTTCCGGGAATTCATGGCATGAATATCGTGCTACATGCAGTGCTCGGTGGTGGCGGTGTCATGAGCCTGCTCAATGATGCACAGGGCAAGGCTTTTGCGCAGACATTGCTGTCGCTGCCGGTGGAATTGCCGGAGACGCTGCTTTCGAACGACAGGAAAGGGAATTGCTGATGGGCTTTGTCAGCCAGATACAGACCGGCTCTGATGGTTTTGCCCGGAACCGTACAGACATGTTAGACCTGATTGCCCGCCTGCGGGAACTGGAAGCGCGCGCCGTTTCCCATTCGGAGCAGCGGCGCGCGCGTTTCGAGGAGCGCGGACAGATCACGCCGCGCGAACGGCTGGCACGGCTGCTGGATCCGGGCATGCCTTTCGTGCAATTGCATACACTTGCCGGCTATCTCGTCGACAGTAAGGATCCGCAAAAAACCATTCCCGGTTCATCGCTGATCGTCGGGATCGGCTTTGTCGCCGGTGCGCGCTGCATGATCTGGGTGGATGACAGCGGCATCAAGGCCGGGGCCATGGGCAAGATGAGCCTCGCTGCTGTGATGAACATCCAGGACATGGCGCGGCGCCACAAATTGCCACTGATTCACCTGGTCGAGAGCGCCGGGGCCAATCTGGTGGAATATCAGGTCGAAGGCTGGGCCCGGGCCGGGGCGATCTTTCGCAACCTGGCGACACTCAGCGCGGCTGGCATCCCCACCATCTCCGTGCTGCATGGCCCGTCAACAGCGGGCGGGGCCTATATGCCGGGCCTCTCGGACTATGTGATCGGGGTCAAGAAAAACGGCATGGCGGCGCTCGCCGGCGCCGCACTTGTGGCTGCCGCCACCGGCGAAAAGGCCGATGACCGCGAACTGGGCGGCTCGGAAATGCATGCATCCAAATCCGGGCTGGTCGAATATCTGGCCGAGGACGATGCCCATGGCGTGGCGCTGGCCCGCGATGTGGTGGGCCGCATTGACTGGAACAGCAGGCTCAGGCCGCTGTCCAAACGTGTTTTCGACGAGCCGCAGCACGACGCGGACGAATTGGCTGGCGTGGTGCCCATCGACTACCGCATTCCCTATGATGTGCGCGAGGTGGTGGCACGGATTGTCGACGGATCGGATTTTGCCGAGTTCAAGCCGCGTTACGGAGCGGCAACGGTCTGTATCCAGGCGGCGATCAACGGCATTCATTGCGGCCTGATCGGCAACAATGGCCCGATCGATCCAGCCGGTGCGACAAAGGCTGCACAGTTTTTGCAATTGTGTGATCAGTCGGACCTGCCGGTCATTTTCCTCAACAATACGACCGGCTACATGGTGGGCACCGAATATGAGCAGGCCGGCATGATCAAGCACGGCTCGAAGATGATACAGGCGGTTGCCAATATGCGGGTGCCGCGCATCACGCTCTATATCGGCGCCAGTTTCGGGGCGGGCAATTACGGCATGGCCGGGCTTGCTTTCGAGCCGGATTTCATTTTCGCCTGGCCCAATGCAACCACCGGCGTGATGGGTGGCGAACAGGCAGCAGGCACCATGACGATGGTTGCAAGGTCCGGTGCAAAGCGCAAGGGTCTGGCGGTCGACGAAAAGCTGCTGGCGCAGCAGCACAAGATGATCGCGGCGCATTTCGACCAGCAGTCCGATGCGTTCTACACCTCCGGGCGCTGCCTTGACCATGGGGTCATCGACCCGAGGGATACGCGCCGCATACTGGGGTTCTGCCTTGAGACATGCCTTGAATCGAAAAACAGAAAATTGCAGCCCAATTCCTTTGGCGTGGCACGGATGTAGGAGTGCAATGATGAGCAGGCTTCCCGAGACCGGCGCCCTCGACCTCGAACTTGAGGACGGCTGGCTGACAATCTGGTTCAATCAGCCGGAAATCCGCAACCCGCTGACCAACGAACGGGTCAATGATCTCTTTGCCGTGTGCAAGGCCATCCACAATCGCCGCGACATCCGCGGCGTCACCTTTCGCGGCCAGGGCGGCATCTTCTGCGCCGGCGGTGATCTGAAAGCATTCAGGACGGCTTTTCACGGCAGCGCCACCCGCGAGGATGTTGTCAAACTCAGCCTTTCGGGTGCAGCCTTGTTCGATGTGATCAATGCCTTGCCACAGGTGACGATCATGGCCATCGAAGGGGCGGCCATGGCCGGTGGTTTCGGGCTTGCCTGCGTCGGCGATATGGTCATTGCCGATGTCGAAGCGCGGTTCTGCCTGAGCGAAACGATGATCGGGCTGACACCGGCGCAGATTTCCGCCTTTGTGCTGCAGCGAATGGGACCCAGGAAGGGACGCCGGGTGATGTTGCTTGCCTCCACCATGAAGGGGCACGAAGCGGTTGAATCCGGGCTTGTCGACATTCTGGCAGAGGGACCGGATTCCATGGATGTGGAAATTGACCGCGTCAAGGCACAGGTGATGCGCTGCGCACCCGGCGCTGTGGCAGCCACCAAGAACCTGATTCTGGCGCTTCCCAATCTGACACGCGAAGAGCAGAAACAGATGGCAGCCGAGACCTTTGCCGAAACCATGATGTCGGACGAGGGACGCGAAGGCATTGCCAGTTTTTTTGAAAAACGCAAACCCAATTGGGCGGAGGACTGAGGACAGTGGCTTTTGACTCGATTCTTGTCGCCAATCGCGGTGAAATTGCCTGCCGGATCATCCGGACCGCCCACGACCTGGGCCTGCGGACCATAGCGGTCTATTCCGAGGCCGATGCCAAAGCACCACATGTGGCGCTTGCTGATGAGGCCGTGTTGATCGGCCCGGGACCGGCCACTGAGAGCTATCTGAACATTGAGCGGGTGCTTGATGCGGCAGAGGCAAGAGGCGCTGCCGCCATTCATCCCGGCTACGGTTTCCTGTCGGAAAATGAGCTGTTTGCCGAAGCTGTAGAAGGGGCCGGGCTGATCTTTATCGGCCCGCCCGCCAGCGCCATCCGGCGGATGGGCAACAAGGCCGAGGCCAAACGGCTGATGAGCGCTGCCGGCGTGCCCTGTGTGCCAGGCTTTGAAGTCGGTGATCTTGACGACGCCGCCGTGATCAGAGCCTCTGATGAACTCGGCTTTCCAGTGATAGTCAAGGCAGCGGCTGGTGGCGGTGGCCGCGGCATGCGCCTGGCGCAGGGCGAAAGCGAACTTGCCGCTGCGCTGTCGATGGCCCGTTCGGAAGCACTCAACGCATTTGGTTCCGGCGAATTGATCATCGAAAAGGCCTTGGAAGGGGCCCGTCATGTCGAAGTGCAGATCTTTGCCGACAATCATGGCCATTGCATCCATCTGGGCGAACGTGACTGCTCGGTGCAGCGCAGACACCAGAAAGTCATCGAGGAAGCCCCCTGCCCGGCGATGAACCCGGATTTGAGCGAGCGCATGGGCAAAGCCGCCGTCGCTGCGGCCATGGCGGTGGATTATCGCGGTGCCGGTACGGTGGAATTCATGCTGGACACGTCCAGTGCGTTTTATTTTCTGGAGATGAATACAAGGCTGCAGGTCGAGCATCCGGTGACCGAAATGGTCTCCGGGCTTGATCTTGTCGCCATGCAGATTGCGGTTGCCCAGGGTAAGCCGCTGGCTTTAGCACAGCACGATGTGCGCATCCGTGGACACGCTATTGAAGCACGACTTTATGCAGAGGACCCGGCCCGTGACTTCCTTCCGGGAACGGGCCGTATTGCATTGTGGCGACCGGCAGCCGGTAAGGGTCTTCGCATTGATTGCGGCATCAAAACCGGGTTGGATGTGTCGCCATACTACGACCCACTGCTCGCCAAGATCATTGCCTGGGGAGAAACGCGGGAGATTGCCCGCAACCGATTGGTCATGGCCATCCGCGATAGCGTGCTGCTGGGACCGGTAACAAACAGTGCCTTTCTGGCCGATATTCTGACAATGGAGGATTTCACGCAGTGTGCGGCCACCACAGCCTTTATCGGCAAAAATTATCCAGACGGTGTCCCGGCGACCGTGCCCACCAGCCAGGAGATTGCCCTGGCCGCCGCCTTGAGTTTGCGGGCAGAGCAGAATGCCGCCTTTGGCAGGGCCCCTTATGTTTCGCCAACACAGCTTGGCTGGTCGAGTGCGGCGCTTTTACCCACGCCGGTTCATCTGCGCGACGCGCATGCAGAATATGAACTCACCGCCGGCTGTAACGGTGATGTCTGGACCGTAGGCGTTGACAAAGAGCAATTCGCAATCACGCTCGAAGAACGGACGGACCAGACATTTCGCGCCCGTGTCAATGATCGTACGATTGATGTTGTTGCGGTCATTTCCGACAAGGCGGATATCCTGCTGGCCATTGGCGCAAACCGTTTCACCTTCCAGCGCATGATGGCGGGCGACCGGACGGAAACCGCTGCCGCAGGCGGACGGGTTCTCGCACCCATGCCGGGCCTGGTCATCGAACTTCTTGTGAAGGAGGGCCAAGAGGTTGCCAAAGGCGATGCTCTGGCGATTCTGGAAGCCATGAAAATGCAGCATCGGATTATCGCACCGGTGGACGGTATCGTGAAACAGATCGGCGTAAAACCGGGCGAGCAGGCTGGATCCGACGATCTGATGTTCGATATTGAAGACGCTGAAAAAGCGGAGGATTGAATGGAACAGGCAACAGATTTCCTGTCGGAAAGCGAAGCGCTGGCAGCAATCCTGCATGATCTTGATGATCAGGCATGGGACAGGCCGACGCAATTCAAGGGCTGGACCATCAACGACGTCCTCGTCCACCTGCACTTCTGGAATCGTGCTGCCGACCAGTCATTGACAGACCCGGACGGATTTCAGGACACCATGCGTTCAGCCATAGCGGCCAGTGCCGTTTCCGGCATGCGCGCGGTCGAAAATGCGGCAGTGAAAGAACGCAGCTCTGAATTGCTGGCTGTCTGGCAAGGCCTTTATCGCGACATGGGCAGGCGGTGGGCACGGCTCGATCCCAAACAACGGGTCAAATGGGTCGGGCCGGAGATGTCCGTGCGCTCATCCATGACCGCGCGGCAGATGGAAACCTGGGCCCATGGCCATGAGGTCTTCGACCTGCTGGGCAAGAAGCGCCAGGAGACCGACCGCATTCGCAATATTGTGGTTCTCGGCGTCAATACCTTCGGCTGGACCTTCAAGGTGCATGGCATGGCAGCCCCCGAACAAATGCCCTTTCTCAGATTGTTCGCCCCATCGGGCGCGGTGTGGGATTATGGGAACCCTGACCAAGCCGATCACATTGAAGGACAGGCCGTGGAATTTGCACAGGTCGTCACCCAGACCCGCCATGTGGCGGATACGCAATTGTCAGTCCGTGGACCCATTGCGACACAATGGATGGCCCATGCGCAATGTTTTGCCGGCCCGCCGGAAACGCCACCTGCGCCCGGCACACGTTTCCGTCGCGAAACCTGACAATCAGGCGGTTCAACTTGAGAGCGCCAAAATAGCCTTGCGCAGAGCTGTATAGCCACTGCATCGGCACAGATTGCCGGCCAGAACGGTCTCCAACTCCTGCCGCTCCAGCTTGTCTCCGTCCGGTGCCCGTTCCAGCAAAGCCACCAGCGAGATCAGTAGGCCCGGAGCGCAGTAGCCGCACTGGATGGCACCGTTCTGTCGAAGGCGATCAATAATGGCGTCCGCGCGTGCGCCCAATCCCTCGGCGGTAACCACGTCCGTGCCATCCATCTTGGCGGCGATCAGCAGGCAGGCATTGGCCGACTTGCCGTCAACCAGAATCGTGCAGGCGCCGCAGCGCCCGATGGCGCAAGATGTCTTGACACTTTCCTGGCCACATTGTTCCGCCAGGATGCTGGTCGCCTTGTCAAAAGGATTGACCTGCCGATTTTGCGGCTCACCATTGAGCGTAAAGGAAATTCTCATGGGGTGCGTCCTTGCCTGGCAAGCACGCCCAGAACCCATTCGGGTCGTACCGGCAAATGTGTTGGAGCGGCGTCCAATGCGCTGGCGACGGCATTGGCAATGGCCGGTGCGGCGGCATTCAGCCCGATTTCACCAGCGCCACGGATACCCACCGGATCATCAGGCGCAAGCCAGGTCACCGGATGAACATTGATATCCGGCACATCGGCAATGGTCGGGATGAAATAGCTGTCGAAATTTCTCGCCATGACCGTACCCTCCTCATAGGGCTGGTGCTCGGTGAGACAGAATCCCAGTGCCTGTGCGCCGGCACCGGTCATCTGACCATGAAAAGCCAGGGGGCTGATCGGCGGACCGCAGGCGGGCAGCAGGTCAAGGCCGGTGCAGACAACCTGTCCGGTCCAGCGGTCGATCCGCACGCCTGCCCGCGCCGCACAAGCGGTAAAAAGCGTGTGCACCTTGACGCCCGCTTGCGTGGTTTCAATTCCCGGTATGTCGATCCGGGTGACGATTTCGCCAGCACTGGCTGCAAGATCACTCAAGGACAGATCGGGTTTGTTTTGGGGCGCCATTCGTTGATAAAAACCACCCGGACCAAGCCGCAGAGCATCCATTGGCACTTGTAGAATTTCGGCAGCCCCAACGTAGAGTTTCTCCAGAAATGGCATCTTGCCAGCACGGATCAGGCGCAGTGCGATCTGCGTGCCGCGTGATGCGGAGGTTGGTCCGCTATCGGCGCCGGCATCGGAGGATCCCGTCGCACAGCAGATGTCAGCATCACCGAGATCAAAGGACGCAAGAAGGATATTTCTGACGGTGCTTTCAAGCCCCTGCCCCATTTCGACAAGGGAACTTTGAAACGTAACCTGACCATCAAGGGTCAGAGCCAACACGCCGCTGGCGCCATTGGGGCCACCTCCGGCAAAACCTTCACCCTTGCGCACAAGCGCATAGCCGGTGCCACTGAGATAACGCTGCGATGGCGTCTCGTCGCGCCAGACTGGAAGTGCCGACAAGGCGTCGGCGACCTTTGATAGTTCCGGCTGGGGGATGATGGCCTGACCGAGCGGTCCCGGGTCATTTGCACCGGCCAGATTGATCCGCCTGAATGCCAGCGGATCAATGCTGGCCTTGCGCGCCAGAATATCGACGGCAAGTTCGATGGCCGTCAGGGTCTGCAGCGCGCCGAAACCACGAAAGGCACCACCGACGCCATTGTTGGTATAGGCAAGACGCCCCCTCAGGCTGACGGATTTGAAGGCATAGGCACTCTGGATGCACTCCATCCCCGTGTCCAGAACCTCCGGGCCAAAACTTGCATAAGCGCCATTGTCAACCAGCACATCGGCTGTGAGTGCCAGCAGACGGCCCGCTCTGTCGCAGCCGATCTTGAGCGCAATCTCGAAAGGATGGCGTGTCGTGGCAAAGGCCATGCTTTGCGACCGTTCCAGAACCAGCCTGACCGGTCGCCTGGCGGTCCAGGCCAGCAGCGCGAGGACGGGCTGGATATGGATCTCCTCCTTGCCGCCATAGCTGCCACCGATTGGCGAGCCAATGACGCGGACTTCCTTGTCCGGCAGCCCCAGCATGCTGGCGATCAGACTGCGCGTATAAAACGGGCTGTGGGTGGCTGCACGCAATTCGATGCCGGTCGGCGAAGGGATGCAGATGCCACCCTCCAGTTCCATCGCAGCCGGGACCTGACGCGGCGTGGTGAGCGTATGGTCGATCACATGGGCGCAATCCTCAAAGTCTGCTCTGGCATCGCCCCTTGAATAGATGAAGTCGGAGCAAAGATTGCCTGAATCATGCAGTTTCGCAGCGCCCTCGTCCAGCGCATCCCGTGGCGCGCTCACAATCGGCAGAGGTTCCAGTTCAAATGCGATCAGGGCAAGGGCCGCATCGGCAATCGCCTTAGTCTCGGCGGCAACGGCAGCAATCGGCTCGCCCTGGAAGCGCACTTTTGCACGCGCCAGTGGCGGACGGTCGAGAATGGCTGTTCCCATCAAAAAGTCGGAAGGAACATCCGCAGCCGTTACAACGGCATGCACCCCGTTCAGCGACCGGGCAGCCGAGACATCGAGCCGCCGAATGGTGGCATGCGCCAGCGGGCTGGTGAGCAACGCGCCATGCAGCGTGCCTTCCGGTTGGCCTTCCGCCAAATAGCGAAACGTGCCACGCAGTTTTTCTTCCAGACCCGTCACCGCGTTCATGCCATGTCCTGTTGAGCAAGTTGCGCCAGATGACCGCGCAACAAATTGTGGGCGACCGTTTTCAGATGGATGTCTGTGTCTCCGGTGAACAGCGCATCATCCAAAGGTCCGTTCATTGGCCATGAGGTTTCGACAAGCACCACCGGATTGCCCGCCAGACGAACCGCCAGCCTCACGCTTTGCCGCCCGACACAGCCAGCCACGACGACTCGGGCAGGACTGAAGGCCTGCCTGTGCCCAAGCTTCTCAACAAAAATTCGGCTTTCCTGCAGCGCCGGAACGATGATTGAAACCAGCAGGTCGTCCGACCGGTCGGATGTGATCTGCCCCAGAGATTGGGCCCGGCCATTGCCAGCGAAACGAAGTTTTGCATCCACAACGGCAAACAGCACTTCCAGATCGCCGGCGCCCCAAAGCAGGTTGCCGCCAAGGCTTGCCTGATTGCGCATTGCTGTGGAACCGACATATCCGAGGAAATCAGCGAACGTCGGCATTTGCCCGGAAATGAGCGGATTGAGGCGCAAACGTTCGAGCGGAGCGTTGGCGGCCAGGACCATTGATCCACTATCCGCAAGGCAAACATCCGGTCCGAAATCAAGCCCTGATATGTCGATGATCGTTTGTTCCGGGCCTTTGACGCCCCAGCCAAGCTGCGCTGCCGTCAATCCGCAACCGTACATGCCGGCTGCCCTCAAAGAGGCCTTGATGCTGATGGCGTCTTCCATATCAGCCGGCCGAACATAGGCTGTGTCGACGTTCATTTTTCTGCCCAGAAACCTTCCTGCAGCGCAGCGGCTTCGTCCGCGAGCAAGGGGCCGACCACCTCTATATCGCGCTGGCCGGCCGCAAAGACTGTGCGGCAGGGCAGATCAAGCGTCGGATTTTCGTCATGATTGCCGGTCTGGATCTTGAGATCGTGTTCGCTCTGGCCAAAAACGACCCGACCTATACCGGCCCAGTAAACCGCCCCGGCACACATGGCGCAGGGCTCAGCGGAGGTATACATCGTGCATTTGGACAAAAACTCCACATCCCAGCCCCTGCTGGCACGCGAGGCCAGAATGCGTTCGGCATGGGCGGTCATGTCATGGCCGTCCGTGGCAAAGGCATTGCCCTGTTCCAAAAGGACGTCACCTTCGGGGCCAACCATGATGCAGCCGAACGGGTGCTGTCCCTTGTCACGGGCAGCCGCCGCCACGGCGAATGCCATGCGAAGGTATTTTTCGTCTTGGGTCTGGGAGTGGTTCATTGCATTACCTTTCATTCTTTGGAAGGGACCAGGGCGCAAAGCGCTTTTGCAGGAAACCGACCGTGCGAAACAGCAGCATGCTCAAGATCACCAGGAAAACGAGCCCGGCAAAAGCCTGCGGAATTTTGAAAAATGAGGTCGAAAACGAAATGAAGAATCCCAACCCTTTGTCGGCAGCGACGAATTCGGCCACCACCGCACCGATCACGGCAAGGGTTGTCGAAATTTTCAGCGCCGAAAAAATATAGGGCAGCGCATAGGGAAGGCGCACCTGCATGACCTCGCGTCGCGTTCCCGCGCGCAGCGACCGCGACAGTTCAATCAGTTCTTCGGGCGTTGCCAGCAGACCGGTGGTTGTCGAAACGACAATCGGGAAAAAGGTGATCAGGAAGGTGATCACAATACGCGGCAGATCGCCCGCACCAAGGGTCACCACGATGATCGGCGCCACTGCGACAATCGGCGTCGATTGAATGATGATAAGCGCGGGATAGAGGGTTCGTGCCAGGAACCGGGATTTGGCCAGTCCGACCGCCATGGGAATGCCAATGGCGATTGCCAGCAGATAACCGATCAAGGCCACGCGCATGGTTGCCCATATATGCCCTGCCCAGGTCGACGCTGCGACAGCAAAACCATCGGCAAGGATCCGGCTGGGTGCAGGAAGCAGGAAGGAGGGAATGGAAAAGACCCGCGTCGAGATTTCCCAAAGACCAATCAGTGCCACGAATGCCAGCGCCGGGGTAAAGCGGTCGAGCAGACGCAGCACCTGCTGGCGCTGACTGATCGCGGTTTTCTTTTCATTGAGATTGGTCATGATCCGCCTATGCCGCAACGGGCTTGGAGAAGAGCGTGCTGCGAATGTGATTCGCCAGGCGGGTGAATTCCGGATCGCCCAAGGTCTCCAGTGTCCGCGGGCGTTCAAACGGAACCTTTATTTCCTCGCGAATAGAGCCCGGCCGCTCGCTCATGACCAGAATCCGGTCGGAAAGAAGCAGCGCTTCGGGAATGGAATGGGTGATGAAAAGCACTGTTTTCGGCCGGTCGCGCCAGATGCGCAGCAGTTCGAAACTCATCTCGTCACGCGTCAGGGCGTCAAGCGCCGAGAAGGGCTCATCCATCAAGAGGATATCAGGATCAAGAAGCAGGGCCCGGGCAATGCCGACCCGTTGCTGCATGCCGCCGGAAAGCTCATCAATCCGCTTGTCGGCAAAATCGGCCAGTCCCACCAGATCCAGCAATTGGAGAGCACGGGCCGTGTCCTTGGCCTGAACCCGACCGTATTTGTGGCGCATCGGAAAGGTCACATTGTTGATGACGGTATACCAGGGCAGAAGCGTCGGCTTTTGAAAGACAATACCGATCTCGTCCCGGGGCTCCTGGACCGGATATCCGAAGATCGACACCGAACCGCCGGTCGGTGCAATCAGGCCTGCCACGAGTCGCAGAAGGGTTGATTTGCCGCAACCTGATGGACCGAGCACCGACACGAATTCATGGCGGGCAACCGAGAAAGAGAGGTCGGACAGGGCATGAATCGGCGCACCGTCATTGCCTGTGAAAACCTGTTCCACTGCATCGAAGGAAATGGCCGGGGGCATGTTCATGTTTTTCCTTCCCATGGGCAAAACCGGGCGTCGGATGACGCCCGGCTGAAGACGTTCTGATCAGGAACCTGCTGCAATGGCCGTGACCGGATCAAGCTTGTCCATCTCGTATCCCTGCGCCTTGGCGACCCAGCCCCACGATGCTTTCAGCAGTTCCGGATTGAAGACACCCATGCCGTCAGCCTCGGAGATTTCATTGACCATCAATGGAATGGAGGCTTCCCACTGCTCCTTTGCAACCTGCTCGTCGACTTCGGGAACCATGGCTTTCAGGGCAGCAGCAGCACCCGCCGGATCATCAATCGCGGCAAGCGTTGCCTTCTGGTAGGCGGCGACCAGACGCTTGAGCACATCCGGACGCTCAGAGATCATCCGGTCGGATGTGAACAGCGAAAGCCCATAGCCTTCATAGCCATATTCAGACCAGGGCACCGCCTTGAACGTCTTGCCGACTTCCTTGAGCGGCGCCATATAGGCCGGGGCAACGGTCAACCAGTTGATCGTGCCATCGACCTGACCGGTTGCCAGCATCGGCGCCAGCGCGCCGGGATCGACTTTCAAGACTTCAACGCTTGCCGGATCAATGCCATTGGCTTCCAGCACCAGCGGCCACGATACGTTGGAAGACGAGAATGTGGCGGTGGCCAGCTTTTTGCCAGCTACATCCTTGAGTGTTTCGATGCCCGAATCGCTGGTCGTGAAAATCGCATCCGGTTGCTTGGTGTAGATCGGCATCAAGGCCTTGACCGGCGCATCTTCTGCTGCCACGGCCTGCAGCAGCGCAGAAAGACCGCCTGTTCCCACGTCGGCAGCGCCGGTGGCAAGTTTGGTGACAACGTCCGAAGATCCACGCCCAATGGCAACGGTCACGTCAAGCCCGGCATCGGCAAAGATGCCTTTCTCCACGCCATAATAGACGGCTGCCTTGTCGCCGGCCGGAAGCCAGTCGATCATGAAGGTGACCGCATCAGCGGCACGGCCGACGCCTGTGCTCAAGGCCACGGCAAATGCAGAAATCATCAGTTTTTTCAGGGTGGTTTGTTTCATCATCATACTCCAGTTTTTGATTGGGTGTTTTCGGATTTGCCCTGAGCAAACCGATCCGAGAGGTTGCAGTCGGTTTCCCCCAGCAGAAAGGGGATCAGGGAATTGGCAAGCAGATCAGGCGCACTGAGTTGCGGCGTGTGGCCGGTTGGCAGGGATACGACCAATGCCCCCGGAACCAGTTCCTGCATGCGCCGTTGCAGGAGCAGATCGATTGAACGGTCCTTTGTCGCCTCGACATACAACCTCGGCAGGCTGCCGAACCGCTCCGGCGTGAAGGTGGCATTGATCGCCCGGCCACCCTCGGGCTGGGGCGTCAGACGTTCAGCGGCACTTGTTGCAAGTTCCGTCGGGCAATCGCTGAACAGGATAGCTTTGGCCGCAGCAAGCGGAACGCTGCTTTGCTGACCGTCAGCTGACCATTGCAGTTCGCTGGTGATCCCGTATGAGATGGCCGCCGTTGCGGCGACATTCTTCTGAACCGTCGCAAAGGCCACTCCACTCGGCAACATCATCCCGGCAATGAAGGCAATGCGTGACACTTTCTCACGGAAATTTTCGGCGACTGCGGTGGCGACAATGCCACCAGCCGAGTGGCCAACCAGCGAAACCTTTCCAGGCAATTTTGCCAGAAGCTTGCCGATATGGTCCAGATAGGTCTGAAGCGATATCTCGGTATCGGTCGCAGACCCGTGGCCATTGCCCGGAAGATCCACTGCAACACAGACAATACCAGTTGCGCTCAGATAGGGCACAAGCGCGTTCCACGCCCAGCTTCCCTGCCAGGCACCGTGGATCAGGATCACCGTATCGGGAACTTCAGACATTTTCGGGTAAGGAGCAGCCGCCGCAGGAGGGGTCATGCGACATAGGTTTTCTTGTACATGGACTGCAGATGCTCCTCGACCGTGATCGGAGGGTATTTGGGTGACCCGCCCGGCTCGACGCAGGTCTCAATGCAACTGACGACGTAGTCCGGATTGCCGACATAGAAGAACGGGATGGAATAGCGTTCCCGTCCGGAGGCATTGACCACACGATGCAGCGTTGAACGGTAGGTGTCGTTGGTCCACCGGGCGATCATGTCGCCGAGATTGACAACAAATGCACCCGGAACCGGATTGGCATGGATCCAGCTTTGATTCTCATTGTCATAGACCTGAAGCCCGCCGACATCGTCCTGCATGAGAATGGTCAGCCCGCCAAAATCAGTATGGGCACCGGCGCCCTTTTCACCCTGGCTTGCGTCCGGGCGCTGAGGCGGATAATGCAACAGGCGCAGGGTCGCCATCGGGTCCTTGCAAAAGGGTTTGAAATGATCTTCCGGCAGATCCAGCGACAGCGCCATTCCCTGCATCAACCGTTCACCAAGGTCCTGCAGCGCCGCAAAATAGGCCTTCATGGCGGGGCGAAAACCGACACGTCCCTCAGGCCACACATTCGGTCCGCGATTGAAACGACCGGCAACGACCCGTGGATCACTCTCGTCCAGTTCCAGGCCGATATAATAGCCTTCCTTGCGATCCGGTGGTGCACCTGCTTCCAGAGTCTGGCCACCCAGCACCTCATAGCCGCGATTGCATTTGGAGACTGACTTCTCCACCCGCATCTTCTCTTCAAGCGTTTGATCAAAGAACCCGCGCGCCTCTTCAAAGGCTGCATCCATCAGGCCCTGGGGGACACCGTGCCCCGAACAGTAAAAGAAGCCCTTGTCGAGGCAGCTTGCCCGCAGAGTTTTTCCGACAGCGGCCCGGTCACCGGCATGGTGTGAAGACAGGCCGGATACATCGATTATCGGCAATGTTGCCGTCTGAACTGTTTTTGCATCAAGCGTTGTAGCCATGGCGATCCCCAAACGTGTTGTGCAGACGCTATGGGGTCTTTCGCGCTCTTAAAAGAACATTTTTTCGCTCATGATGATGCCAAAACAGCAGCGCAATATCTGTCGTGTTTATACTGTTGCGATTTCAAAAGGATTTATGGCGGCAAAGGATTTTCAGCCTGCACCCTCGATCATCTGAATCTCTTCAACCAATATCTTGAGAAACAGATCCACCGCGGCAGGAACAGAACGCCCCGCGCGCACATAGATCCCCAGATCACTCCAGACAGGGCCTTTTGCATCGAGGGGAACATGGACCAGCTCACCCATGGCAATGGAACGATCCAATCCGACCAGCGTCTGGAAGCCGATGGCCGAGCCCTGCATGGCAAGCTGACGCATCAGGTCAATGGAGTTCGTACGCATGGCCGGGTCGATGGTGCGTTTGGATTGGGTGATCAACGGATCCAGCAATTGCGAAATCGACAAATCGTTGCTCGCATAGACCATTGGATAGTCGGCACAATCGCTGAAGGTGACAAATTCGCGCTGCGCCAGCGGATGGTCGGGCGCCATGATCGCGCCGAGCTTGAATTTGGCAACAAAAATCTGCCGCAATTCCGGTGACCGCGGCAGATTGAACGCTATTCCGATATCCATCAGGCCGTTCTGCACCTGCTCGGGAATGGCTGCAGATCCCATGGCATCGACTGTATAGGTAATCCGGGGCGCCCGTTGCTTGAGTTCGCGCAGAACGATCGGCAGAAGCGATGTGCATACACCTTCTACAGCGCCAATTGTCAGATGGCCGATCCTGGCTCCCTTCAGGGCGTCAATCTCGGCTTTTGCCCGGTCCAGGTCCTGCAGGACAACAATCACATGATGGGCCAGGATCTCACCGGCGGAACTCAGGCTGACACCGGTCGATGAGCGATCAAAAAGCGGTGTGCCGACGAGGTCTTCCAGTTTGAGTATTTGTCGGTTGACGGCCGAAGAAGCAACATTGAGACGGCGCGCAGCCTCGCGTATCGATCCAGCCCTGCGCACCGCGTCGAAATAGTGAATCGCACTTGAATGAATCCGCATGCTGATGGCCCCCTGATCGCGCCCGGTGCGGTGGAATTGAGTTTGCCATGATAATGGTTTGGCCCCGGCGCAGGAACTTCTAGAGCGTTTCATGATCAAATGGAAACATTTGATGGCGGAAAGCCGGTTCACTCGGCAAGGCGCGTCGCGCAGCGCGATGTGGTGCATCGGGCAAGCGGCGCAACGTAGCCGATGGGCCGGCTTTCCCCACCCATTGAAGAAAGGATGCTATTTCAATTCTGAGCAAGAGAGGGCCGATCGATTTTGCCCGCTGCTCGCGTTGACTTGTGCTTATGGTGGGGAAGCACCACTGCGCACAAGTCGCCTAATCAGCAACCAAAATCGATTCGGTCAAATGGGTCTATTTGATCATGAAGCGCTCTAATGCGTGTATTGGGCCAGAAATGTCAATTTACACCCGTTCAGGTTCATGACCCATTCTTTTTCGCCTGTACAATTATTCAACCGACGCTTGCCACGGCCCCATAATGAATCCAGACTTGTTGACTGCGACCCATCGAAGTCCTGAGGAGTGATTATGAGAAAACTTCAGACACAAGGTGTTCACCACATCACCATCACCGGCGCTGATCGGCAGACATCGATTGATTTCTGGGAAGGTGTTCTGGGCATGCCATTTGTCTTCGAGCAACCCAATCTGGATAATTCATCGGAGAGTCACCTCTATTTCGACCCCGGCGATGGGCGCTTGATCACCATCTTTACCGACGAGGCGCGTGTGCCCGATCCGGCAAGAACACCAACATTTCCCGGCTGTGTCCATCATCTGGCATTTTCCGTCAGCAAGGCGACCTTCAGCCAATGTGTCGAACGGCTGGATGAGCGCGGGATCAGCCACAGCGGCCCGAAAGATCGCGGCTTCATGGACTCCATTTACTTCAAGGATCCGTTGGGGTTGCTGATCGAACTGGCGTCCTACCGTTTTGAGCCGCCTTTTGGCTATTCACACGGGCAGGTGATGATTGAAGCGCACAAATTGCGGGTTGAACGTGGTGATTACAATATAGAAGAAGTTCATCTGGCGGACGCCATCGAGAACCTTGTGCTGCGCAACCGTGAAAGTCTTTCTTCAGACCGCAGCGCCAAAGACCCCTATCGCAATGGGTAGTTGCATGCCTGCTGCAGGTTTTTCGATGTGAAACAATGAGTATCCAACCACGCCAACGCTGTGGTTTAGCCGTTGCCGTGGTTGGAATGTGTCAGGTCGGCAGATCAGCTGTCGACACCGCCCCAGATTTCTTCAGCCGTGCGAACCACCAGTTCAAGTTTTTTGCGCTGGTCGTCATGGGTCAGTGAGTTGCCCTCTTCGGTTGAAGCAAAGCCACATTGCGGCGCAATGCCGAGCTGATCCATATCCGCGAATTTTGCGGCAGTCTCAAACTGGCGCTTGAGATCATCAACGGTCTCGAGCGTGCCCACCTTGGTGGTGATGAACCCGGGCAATACCCGCTGCTTGCCCTTGGCCAACAGGCTCAGAGGTTCCAGACCACCGGCGCGGTCCGTGTCATATTCCATGAAGAAGACATCAACGCCGGTCTTGTTGAACACGGCGTCAGCGGCGGCATCATAGGCCCCTTCTGCTGCATGGGTTGAGCGGAAATTGCCGCGACACATATGCATGCCGATGATCATGTCATCTGGGCGGTCCTTGATGGCCTCATTCATCATCCATGCATAACGGTCGATCAGCCAATCGGGATCGCGCCCGTCTGCCTTTTGTGCTGCCCGGTGTTTGGGATCACACAGATAGGCAAAGAAAATGTCGTCCATCTGAAGATAGCGGCACCCGGCCTTGTAAAAAGCCGCAACGGCCTTTTTGTAGGTGGCCGCGATGTCAGCCAGCAGAATGTCCTGATCGGCGTATTCCTTGGGATGAATATCAGCCGATGCTGTTCGGAAATGGCAGCAGCTCGGTCCCGGAATGGAAATCTTCGGCACCACATTGGTTACGGACGCGACAAATTTGAAATGGTCCAGCATCGGGTGGTCGTCTGGAAAATCCAGTTTCGATGTGATGGTGGGATAGATCGGACGCAGCTTCACCCCGGCAAATTGCACGCCCTCATCGCGTTCTTCCAGATCCAGCCCGGTCAGGCCACCCATGAAATCATAATGCCAGAAAGAGCGTCTGTATTCGCCGTCGGTGACGGCAAGAAGGCCGACGTCTTCCTGCATGGCAACGGCATCGCGGATTGCCTGATCTTCCACGGCCTTCAGTTCGGCGGCGGAAATGGTTTTATCTTCAAAGTGCTTTTTGCGGGCATCTTTGACACTGTCGGGACGCAACAGGCTGCCCACATGGTCAGCGCGGAAGGGTGGTTTGGCCTTTGCCATGATCATTTCTCCATTGAACGAGGCTATAGATTTTCAGGGAATTTAAAGCGGGCAGGATGTCTTGTCACCCGGAGAGAAAACGCGGCATCCACAAAACGATGATGGGAAATGCGATCAACAATGTGATGCGTACAATCTCTGCCAGAAAGAAGGGTATGATTCCCTTGAAGGTTTCCGACATTGGCACATCCGTGGCCTGAGCTGAGATGATGAAAACATTCATGCCGACTGGCGGCGTGATCAACCCGAGTTCCACCACAATCAGCGCCAATATGCCGAACCAAATTTTCAAGTCTTCGGTGCCCATGCCAAAACCGGCCTGCGCCGCTGACACGTAATCTCCACCATTAAGCTCCACCAGCACCGGCCAGAAAAACGGGATGGCCAAGAGGATCATCGAAAGGGAATCCATCAGGCAGCCCAGAATGATCAGGGCAACAAGCAAGAGCACCAGAATTGTCATCGGCGCCAGACCGGAACTCACCATCCACTCGGCCACGGCCTGCGGCACGCCGCCACGCGACATGAAGATCTTGAGCATTTCAGCGCCCAGCAGGATCAGGTAGATCATTCCCGCCGTCTTTGCAGTATCCAGCAAGGCGCCGCGCATGTCCTTCCAGCGAATATCACCCCGCACGATGCCGTAGAGAGAGACGAAGAATACGCCGACAGCCGCCGCTGGCGTCGGATTGAAATATCCGAAATAGATACCGCCGATCACCAGGCCAAAGATCACCAGAACCGGGATGACATTTATCGATGCATCGCGAAACTCGCGCAGATTGACGGCATCTCCGGGCGGGCCTGCTTCCGGCCAGAGGCGCACATAGATGGCAATGGTCAGCAAAAACAGGATGACAGCAATGATCCCGGGGATAAAAGCGGCCATGAACATGGTGACAATATTGGCTTCAACGATGATCGCATAGATCACAAGCACCACCGAGGGCGGGATCAAAATGCCCAATACGCCTCCGGCTGCAACTGTGCCCGTTGCCAATGAACCGGAATATTTGAAGCGCTTCAATTCCGGCAGGGCAACCTGGCCCATGGTCGATGCGGTTGCCAGCGAGGAGCCGCAAACGGCCCCGAAACCGGCGCAGGCCGCAATTGCGGACATGGCCACACCGCCACGCATCCAGCCAAGCCAGGCATTGGCCGCGCGAAACAGATCCTTGGAAAGGCCAGCGCGGGTGGAAATATTGCCCATCAGCACGAACATCGGCACGACCGACAGGTCGTAGATCGAGAATTGACCATAGGCCAATGTCTTGAGCTGACTCAGAAAAATCGCAGGCCCATTGAGAATGGTGACGCCAACACCGGCGACCAGTATCATTGCATAGGCAATGGGAACCCGAATGGCGATCAGCAGAACCAGTACCGCCAACCCGGCAAAGCCGATCATCAACGCATCTTGCATGTCAGACGCTTCCTGTCTTGTTGGCTGAGACAGCTTGGGCCGAGTCCACAAGCGTCAGGATCGACGCGACGGCCAGCAGCAGCAGGGAAATGAGAATGGGAATGAACGCCCACCAATGCGGCACCTGCAAAATGGCCGTTGTTTCCTCATATTTGATGTAGTCATACATTCCGGCCCACATGCGCGAAAGCAACAGCAGACTGAAGCCGATTGCAATAATGGAAGCCAGCAGACCCAGCAACGCAACGGTGCGCGGTGAAGCGCCGGAGGTAAAAATATCCGCCGTGACATTAGCTCCGGTCATCTGGCAGTAGGGCAGAAAGCAGAAGACAGCGATGGCCACACCCATCTGCACGATTTCGAAATCACCCGGAAAAGGCGTCCCGATCAATGCATTGCCTGTCACCGATGCGGAACTCATCAACACCACGGCGAGCAGGATCAACCCGCCCAGCAGAGCCCACAATTCGATGATTTTCCGGGCGAGGGTTTGCACCCCCGCCCGGTTATCTGTCTGACCCTCGTTCATCGGGTCAGTTGGACGAGTGCTTGGCAATCAGCGCACGGGCCTTGTCAACCAGTGCCTGACCGTCAATACCCTTGGTGCCGACTTCTGCAATCCAGCGCTCAACGACCGGTTCCAGCGTCACGCGGAAAGCGTCCGTTTCTTCCGGTGTCAGCGTGACGTGCTTGTTGCCGGACTTGACCGCAAGCCCGATACCGAACTCATCCGTTGCACGCCAGATATCCCCAACTTCACCCCACCAGGCTGCCGTTGAGGCATCTCTGAAAGCTTTCTTGATATCATCGGGCAATCCATCCCAGCGGGCCTGGTTCATGGAGACCTGGAAGGTTGTTGTACCAAAGCGCGTCTTGTCAGCGCCTTCAATCTGATACTCGGTCTGCTCCTGAAGTTTCAACGGCGGGATGATTTCCCATGGAATGAATGCACCATCGACAACTTTCTTTGAAAGGGCCTGCGGCAAATCCGGCACAGGCATGGCGACGGGACTTGCACCAAGCGCTTCGATGATCCAGGCACCGGTGCGGGTTGGAATACGCATCTTCATGCCTTCCAGATCGGCAGGCGAGCGGACTTCCGTATCGACCATGTGAATGCCCTGTCCGGCATGAACATGCAGGAACATGACCTCGACACCTTCATAGTCGGCCTTCAGGTCACTTTCGAACATTTCCTGCATGGCAAGATTGGTTGCCTTGGGATCGTTGGTATAGACAAATGGCAGTTCAAAAACTTCGGTGCGCGGGAAAAGGCCCGGCGTGTAACCATTCACCGTCCAGATCAGGTCAACGACACCATCACGTGCCTGGCGAATCAGTTCCGGAGGTTTTCCACCCAGGGACATGGCCGGGTAAATTTCGATCTTCACCTTGCCACCGGAATTTTCTTCAACAGCTTTCGCCCAGGGCTCCAGCATTTTTGTATGGGCCGGCGCTTTGGCCGACAGCAGATGATGCAGTTTGAATGTGTATTCCTGGGCCATGGCGGCAGTGGAAACCGCAAGGGCGGCCATCGCTGCAAATCCAATGCCAATCATTTTGTGCGTTTTCATATTCTTCTCCCTTACTCTATTTCCGGACACGTCAATGACCAGATAAACATGGCTCAAATGAGGGTTTTTTCCTCTGACGCGCGCTCCCAACAAGCACCCGACCGACCACCGGACACTTATTAACGCCAACATATCACGTTTTGCATATCAATTGCGCTATATATGCAAACAGAATAGTATTGAACCTGCCTTGGCAACCACCTGAAATGGTGGGTTTTCGTAGTTACGGAAAACGGTTTTGCGATAAGAACACAATTGTCTGTTGCATTATCAAAGGTTCAACCGGACTTCTTTACAAATTCCGTCAGAATGACAATTTGCTGATTGTTGACCCGCCCTTCAATATGGGCGGCATTGTCATGCACCAGGGAAATATTGCGCACAGCCGTGCCACGTTTTGCGGTAAAACCCGCCCCCTTGACGTTCAGGTCCTTGATCAAAACCACCGTATCGCCAGACGCCAAAGTCGCACCATTGCTGTCCCTGTGTATGACGGAGGTACTATCTCCACCTGAACCATCACCTGTGGAACTGGCCCAGGCCAGCGTTTCATCATCCAGATAGAGCATGTCGAGAAGGCTGCGGGCCCAATCTTCGGCTTCGAGACGGTTCAGCATGCGCCAGGCGGTCACCTGCACTGCGGGAACCTGGCTCCACATGCTGTCATTGAGACAGCGCCAATGGTGAATATCCACCAATTGCGGATCATCAATCTGAGTGCGACAGGTTTCACACACCAGAATACATGTGTCGGGGGTCGCCTCTTCCTGCGGCTGAACCTCATAGACGGACAGCTCCTCGCTGGCTGCACAAAGCTCGCAGGTCCCTTCTGATCGGGTCTGTAACATTTCTCGAATGGTCATTGATAATTCCGGCTTTCCTGTTGTCAGTTCCTGCTTCAATATCGTATGCAGCTTTCGCAAGCGGTGTAATACAAATGCAGCCGGGAAACGACCCCTTTGCTTTGCGGATTACGGTTTTTTGATTTCCCCGATTTGCTGGATTTCTATAATCAAATCAGGCTACGCGCAGCACGTTCTCAAAGACGCCTTTTGATGTGCGCCTTGTATTTGACCGTCTTGGTGTTAGCTTGCCGCGCGATAAACCAGGCAAAGGAGGGCCCTGCAGTGAAACGACCAGCTCAACGACAGGCGAGTCATCCGGCCGTGGCATCCGACATTGCCTTCTGGCTTATTGAACAGGGTCTCGAGGGGGCTTCCCAGGAAGTTTTGCTGGAGGGTTTTTGCACAAGACTGCTATCGGACGGCATTCCCATCCAGCGTGTGCATGTCGCGCAGCGCGCCTTTCATCCCGAATTTGGCGGCATCGGTTTTCGATGGAGCAAGGCAGCCGGGATAGGGCGCGAAAATTTCGCCCGCTCGGAGAGCCCCCTGCAACAATGGCGGCAAAGCCCCTTTTATCATATGCTGGAAGACAACATCAACGAGTTGCGCGTGCCTCTTGCACAGACAGACAAACCCAGCCGTTTCCCGCTTTTTGACGATCTGCGCGCCAATGGTGGAACAGAGTATTTTGCCAAAAGGCTGTTGTTTGCCAAACCAGACAATGTGCAGGCCATCGATCCGAATTTTACACCCGAAGGGATCATCATTTCCTGGACAAGTGATGCCGAGGATGGATTTTCCGATTCAGACATCGATCTTCTGCGCAAATTGTTGCCCAGTCTTGGCCTGTCGCTGAAATCCGCGTCCAACCGCCAGATGGCCCATGACCTGCTGGCCACCTATGTGGGAGCGGATGCAGGCCAGCGTGTTCTGTCGGGCGACATTCAGCGCGGCTCATTTGAGACCATCAATGCGGTGATCTGGTATTTTGACCTGCAGGGATTCACCAAATTGTCAGAGACAATCACCGGCGCCGAAACCATAGCGATGCTGAACGAATATTTTGGCGCGGCCGTGGCCATTGTCGAGGAGCATGGCGGCAATGTCCTCAAATTCATGGGCGATGGCATGCTCGCCATTTTCACCTTCAAGGACAGTCCCGGCACGCGCTCCAAGGCGATTGATGCGGCCATAGCCCTTCGCAAAATCATCAATGAAATCAACCTGCGGCGTGAATCCGAGGGGCTGCCCCAAACCGGGTTCAATCTGGCGCTGCATGCCGGTGACGTGCTCTACGGCAATATAGGGGCCAAAAACCGCCTTGATTTCACGGTCATCGGATCTGCGGTCAATACGACTGCACGTATCCTGGGCATGTGTAATCCGCTGGAGCAAAATCTGATCATTTCGTCGAAAGTTGCCCGTGCTGGTCAAGTGCAACGCGACGACCTGATCTCTCTGGGCCGTTATATGCTCAGGGGTATTTCAGAGCCGCAGGAACTTTACACACATCTGGATTCTGAACCAAAAAGCAGCAGATCATGATGCTGGGAAGCAGGCTACTGTCAAGCGCTTGCCTGGCCGGTAGCCATTCTGCCTTCTGATTCGGACTCCAGGCTGTGAACAGATCCCGTAGACTGTCGCTCAATCAACCGGCATTCGACCTTGATCTGGTTGGGCCGGGGGCGCAATCCACCGGCGCTGTCTATCAGCAGTTCTGCGGCAATTTCGCCTATTTCGTAGTGCGGGAGCACGAGGGTGGTAAGAGGCGGATGCGTATGCTGCGCAATCCCGCGGTCGTCAAAACCGACGACAGCGACATCTTTGGGTACTTTAAGTCCCAGTTCGGTCAAAGCGTCGAAGCATCCCAACGCCATCATGTCATTGGCGCAGAAGATTGCATCAGGTGGATTTTCAATGGCCATCAGGCTGCGGGTCATCTCGTAACCTGTGGACGGCTCCCAGTTTCCCGGACAAACAAGAGCTGAATCAAACGGAATGTCATTGCTGGCCAAGGCCTGCTTGTACCCCTTGAGGCGGTCGCGCGCCGCATCTACGCCATGCTGGCCGTTGATGAAACCAATACGCTTGCGCCCGATTGACAAAAGGTGTTCGGTCGCGACCCGCCCACCGACCAGATCCCCCGGAACGACCGATGGAATTGTTCGCTTGGCATCATAGCAATTGACAAGTACCGTTTGCTGACTTGCCAAAGCAACCGGCAGTTCCACCAACCGGGTCAAAATCGTGCCGTAAAGGAAACCCAGCACCTGTTGACCGCCCATCTGGCTTACTATGCTCGTTTCCGTTTCCACATCTCCGTGACTTACCATCAGGCAGACATTGATGCCAAACTCCAGCGCTTTGTCCCGGGCGCCTTCGAATGCCAGCGCCATCCATGGATCGGTCGTGACTTCATCGGCTATAAAGATGATCATGGACTGCCCATCGGGTGCCCATTGTATTCCGCGGCGTACAAATTGATATCCAAGTTCTTGAGCAGCCTGCAATACCCTGCTGCGCGTCGAATCCGTCAGTTTGACGCCGGGACTGCCATTGAGAACCAGCGAGACCGTTGCCTGCGAAACGCCTGCCATTGCCGCCACGTCCATCATGGTTGGTCGGCTTTTGCTACCATAATGCTTGTTTTCCGACATCTAACTTCGTTACCTCTTCAGTTTGTTGCGTATGAGGCTTGCGGCGTTGACGCAGCCCATTTGTTGCTGGCAAGGCGTGAATTGCGCCAAAGCGTGCATTATTTCAAGCGTTTCACAACGAAGTCCGGCAGTGAAATGTGCACACTCCCCACGGGCATTTGCCTATTGACGCACTGGCGGCCCCTTCGTCATCAAATTTTCGTCGCAGGTCCTCCCATGCATCGCCAGTGAAGAAATCCGAGCAACGCCGTCACCACAAGTACGACAGTCAACAGACGCTGGTACACTGAAAGACAAGTCTTTTGTGTGGTTGGCTACCAATTGGCAAGTCAGATAGCTAATTTCATGGTCCTAAGACCGCGCGGCCAATGAAGCAGATATTTGTTTTTCATCTTTCGCCTTTCACACCCCTCCATTCCATCCCGCCGCTGCACGAAAACCTTTCTGCATCTGAGCGGATGCAAAAGCCCGTCGCAGCGATCGAAACGCACCCCATTCATACTTGACTAATTATTATTAGTAAATATTATTGAAGAAGGCGGAGGTAAGTAAATGAAACTTTTGGTCACGGGTGCGTCCGGCAAAGTCGGACAGACCTTCATGAACAGCTTTATGGAAAACCCGCAATTTGCCGGCTGGAGCGTCGTTGCCCTGTGTCACAATCGCCGTATTGCGGAGACCGACAGGATTCAGGTGATAACCGGTTCCCTGGCCGATCCGGCGACCGTGGAGCAGGCCATGGATGGCATCACGCATGTACTGCATATGGCTGCCGTGAAGGAAACGCCGGACCTTGTCATTGATGTTGCAATCAAGGGCATGTTTTTATTACTGGAATCTGCCCGCCAATCATCATCTTTGAAACAGTTTGTTCTCGTCAGCGGCGACTGCACGGTCGGACATGTTTTTCACAAATACTCCACACCGGTGACCGAAACATCGCCGCGCATGGCCTATCCGGGATGTTATGCCCTCACCAAGGTTCTGGAAGAGGTCATGTTGGAGCAATACCAATTCCAGTATGATCTTGATGGTTGCATTTTACGTGCGCCCTGGATCATGGAAAAAGATGACTTCAAATTCGCCCTGTCCTTTGGCCCTGACCAGTTCGGGGGGCCTGAATGGCCGACGATTATCGGATCTGAAAAGGCAAACGAATATGCGCACAAGAAGGCAGTTCCCCTGATGCTGGATGCGGCAGGTGCGCCTCTAAAACGCAATTTCGTGCATGTCGATGATCTGGTCTCCGCAATTCTGGCAGCATTCGACAACCCGGCAGCGCGGCAGTCGCTCTTCAATATTTCCATGAATGAGCCGGTGGATTATTCCGTTGTTGCCGAATATCTGGCGCGCACACGAGGCGCTGAAATAGCAGAAATTCAGACATCTTTTCATAGCAATTGGCTGGACAACTCCAAAGCGCGACAGGCGTTGGGTTGGCGGCCGGATGTGGATTTCGAAGGGCTCATCGAGCGCGCTTGGACTTACAAGCGTGACCCCGATGATCCTCGGAAAATCTGGTACCCGGGGTAATGTGCATCGGGCCAGGCAATCAGGGAGAGAGAACGTGAAAAGCAAGTTTATATTGATATTGGCATCGGCAGCAGCGCTGATGGCCGGAGCCGCCGAGGCTCAGAATAAAAAGACCTTGGCGATTGTTGTCAAAGGCCTGGACAATCCATTTTTTGAGCAGATCAATCTTGGCTGCCAGAAGTGGATGTCGGAGAACAAGGATTCTGAGTATGAGTGCCTGTATACCGGGCCGGCTTCCAGTACGGATGAAGCTGGCGAAGTGCAGATTGTTGATGACCTTCTGACCCGTGGCGTTGCTGCTATAGCAATTTCACCGTCCAATGCACCGGCCATGGCAAACCGGATACGGCAGATCAACCCAAGCATCCCCGTCATGACCATCGATGCAGACTTCCTGGAAGCGGATCGCGGGTTGCGCAAAACCTATCTGGGTACGGACAACTACCTGATGGGTGTGAAAATGGCTGAGCAGGCCATGGTGCTGAAGCCCGAGGGCGGCAGCGTTTGCCTGCAGCTCGGCAATGTCGCCGCTGATAACATCAACGCACGTGCCGCCGGTTTCCGTGACACCATTTCCGGTGAAAAAGGTGTGGATCGCCTCAATGGCCAGAGCGGTTGGAGCGAAGTCGAGGGCTGCCCGGTCTACACCAATGACCAGGCCGATCTTGCCAATCAGCAGATGGCTGACATCTTCACTGCCAATGCCGATCTGGATGCCTTTATCCTCATTGGCGGCTGGGCTCAGTTTGCTCCGCAGGCCTATGCGCAGGTGACGGATCAGGTGATGGACAAGTTGAAGTCCAAAGACCTGATCATCATTGCGGGTGACACATTGCCTCCACAAACACAGGCCTTCCGTGATGGGCGCAGCCACTCGCAAGTTGGACAACGTCCTTTCGAAATGGGCTATCTTGCACCAGACGTGATGATCAAGCTGATCAACGGTGAAACGGTTGATGATCCGCTCTTCACTGGCCTGGATGTCTGCAACGAGCAGGACAAGGGTTTCTGCGCAAACAACTAATCAGCATTATGGTTCCGAATGTGCCGGGTCCAATCGCTGGGCCCGGCACATCTGTAAGCGGATCAGACAAACGCGAGGGTCAGATGTCACAGCGTAAAATCAATTGGGGAATCCTTTCAACCGCCAATATTGGAACGGAAAAGGTCATTCCAGCCATTCAAAGCTCCCCGTCATCCCATGTCCTAGCGATTGCCTCGCGAAGCATCGGGCGCGCGCGACAGGTCGCACAGTCGCTGGGCATTCCAAAGGCCTATGGCTCCTACGAAGAATTACTTCAAGACCCGGACATAGATGTCATTTACAATCCGCTACCAAACAATCTCCATGTTGAACTGACCATTGCCGCTGCAAAAGCCGGAAAGCATGTTCTGTGTGAGAAACCTGTTGCACTCAATGCTGCAGAAGCGGAGAAACTGCGTGAATGCCCGGAGGGCTGCGTTGTTTCCGAGGGTTTCATGGTGCGCTATCACCCGCAATGGCTGCGAGCGCGTGATCTGGTCAGATCCGGTGAGCTTGGCGAGGTCCGCGCTGTGCAAGCTGCATTCAGCTATTTCAACTCAAATCCATCCGACATTCGAAACCGCATGGAAAATGGTGGCGGCGCCATCATGGATATTGGCTGCTACCCGGTCGTCGCCGGCCGGTTTTTCTTCGATGCCGAGCCGCAGCGCCTTGTATCACTGATCGATCGCGACGTGGAATTTGCTACCGACCGACAGACGAGTGTGATTGCAGATTTCGGTGGCGGTCGGCAATTATCCTTTGTCGTGTCAACGCAGCTTGTTCCATACCAGACGCTCAACCTGTTCGGCACCAAAGGTCGCGCCGAAATGGCGATCCCCTTCAATGCACCGCAGGGGCAGGCAACAGCACTGATTGTGGATGGAGGCGAAAGCCTTGATTCCAGCCTGGCGCGGCGGGAAATCATTGCGGCCTGCGATCAGTATGCGGAACAGGCAGAAGCCATTGCACAAGCTGTTCTGAACAAGCGCCCCCTGCCCTATGGCATTGATGACGCTATTAAATCTATGCGTGTACTGGATGCGATTTTCGAAAGCGAGCGCATGGGTGGTTGGGTGGATATATGAAACGCCGCTGAGCAGGTGTACCGCCTTGCACCTATTGGGGCTTGATTAATTTCTATTAATGATATTATTAATGATTATCCGCTTATGCGGTGACTTAAATATAAACGCACAATTGTTTTGGGAGGATAAAATGAAACTAAGCCGCACACTCACAGTGATTGGTCTGTCCGCGCTTCTTGCAAGTGGGGCAATGGCGCAGGAAAAGCAGAAATTGGCTTTTGTGGTCAATGCTGCATCGGATTTCTGGAAATTGGCTGAAGCCGGTGTTGCCGCAGCTCAGGCTGAATTGCCGGATTATGAACTCCAGTTCCGCTATCCGGCGCAAGGATCAGCAGCGTTGCAGAACGCACTCATGGATGATCTGGTCGCCGCCGGCACCGATGCAATCATGATTTCTTCCGCTGATCCAAAGAACTCGGTTGACGCTTTCAACCGTATTGCCGCTCAGGTTCCACTTTTCACGACTGACAGCGATGCCCCGGACAGCAATCGAATCGCCTATCTGGGTTCGTCCAATACGCTGGCAGGCATCCAGGCCGGTGAAATTGCCTTGAAGGCCCTGCCCAATGGTGGCAAATGCATGGGCTTTGTGGGATTTCTGGGTGCTGACAACGCCATTGAGCGTATTGCCGGTTTCCGCAAGGCAGTCGAAGGTTCGAGCATCGAACTGATTGATGTTCGTGGTGACGACGTCGACTTCGCCCGGGCGCGTTCAAATGTCGATGACGTCTTGGCTTCGATGCCTGAGATCGACTGCATGGTTGGCTTCTACTCGTATAATCCACCAAAAATCTATGAAGCACTTCAGGCTGCCGGCAGGCTGGGGAAGGTTTCGGTGATCGCATTCGACGAAGATCCCATCACTCTGGGCGCCGTGGGTCAGGGAAGTTTCTCCGGCACTGTCGTTCAGGATCCATATCAGTGGGGTTATCGTGGTATGCACCTGATGGCCAAGTATCTCCAGGGTGACAAGTCTGAAATTCCGGCAGATGGCCTGATCATTGTGCCTACCGTCATTATCGATCAGTCAAATGTCGATGAATTCGAAGCAGTTCTCAAGAAACGCATAGGCGGATAATTTCTTTCTCCAATGTCAGTCATACGAGCGGGCACGTGTTGTCCGCTCGTCTTCAGTGGATGAGGGTGGGTCCGCGGCATGAATCGTGAGGAACTCGGCAAAATGAACGTTTCGCCAGAGCTTGATCTTCGGCTTGAGGGAGTGACGAAAGTCTATCCCGGTGTTGCCGCCTTGCAAGACGTGTCTTTGCGTGTTCGGGCTGGAGAAGTTGTTGGTCTGATCGGCGAAAATGGCGCCGGTAAATCCACTTTGATGAAGATTCTCGGTGGTGTGATCGCACCCACATCCGGAAAAATCATTCTCGAAGGCAGAGAATTTGACCGCCTTTCGGTTATTGAGTCCCAGGCGGCGGGAATTGCCTTTGTTCATCAAGAACTCAATGTTTTTGACAATCTAGATGTTGCTGCAAACATATTTCTGGGGCGCGAGAGAAGACGCGGGAGTCTGCCGTTCCTGGACAGAAAAAGCATGAACCGACTGGTTCAGCCCCTGCTGGAGAAGGTTGGAGCCCATTTCAAACCCACCACGCTTGTACTTGAGCTTTCACTGGCCGAGAGACAATTGCTCGAGATCGCCAAGGCTTTGTCGGTGGATGCACGTCTTGTTATCATGGACGAGCCAACCTCCAGCCTGACACTGTCCGAAACGACAATGCTTATGAAAGTCATAGCCGATCTGAAGGCGCATGGAATTTCGGTGATTTTCATCTCGCACCGTCTCAGTGAGATCGAAGAAAGTGCCGACAGGGTGGTTGTTCTGCGCGACGGATTGAACGCTGGCCATTTGGCGCGCGCGGAAATTTCTCACAACGCCATGATCCACATGATGATCGGGCGGGATCTGAAATCGCTTTATACGCCCCCTGCCCAAACGCCGGGCAAACCAATTCTGGCAATCAGGGACTTCAGAACGGCTGCAAATCCGGCCCACACAGCGACACTCGATGTGCGGGTTGGTGAAATTCTGGGTGTTGCCGGTTTGATAGGTGCGGGACGAACTGAACTTGCAGAAGCGGTTTTTGGTGTTGGCGGCAAGCTGGGTGGAGACGTATTGATTGGCGAAACCGTGCTTGCTGCGCGGTTTCCATCCGAGGCGATTGACGAGGGGCTTTACCTTGTTCCTGAAGATCGCAAGCGCAATGGTCTGATCCTTGAATTCGGCACGGTGGAGAATGTCACGATGGCAAGTCTCCAGACTTTTGCAAAACGCGGCGTGGTCTCGCATGCTCGTCAGATCGCGGTCGCCGAAGAACAAAGAAAGCAACTGGCCATAAAAACGCCGGATGTACGCAGGGCCACGCAGGAAATGTCTGGCGGAAACCAGCAAAAAGTCGTGCTGGCGAAGTGGTTGTCGATGAATCCCAAAGTGATCATTTTTGACGAACCTACACGCGGCATCGACGTGGGCGCCAAGTCGGAAATTTACAAATTGATGCGCGCACTTGCCGACGATGGTGTGGGGGTCATGATGATTTCCAGCGATATGGAGGAAGTGATCGGTGTGTCGGACAGAATAGTGGTGATGAAAGAAGGCATGGTCACGGGCGAATTGCAACGCAGCCAGTTTTCCGAGCGAAATATCTTGACCCTTGCCGTCGGCAAGGTCCTGGAGGAGGTCTGAATCATGCACAAGAAAGATCTGGGCCTGGCCATTTTGATCATTGCCGTTGGCACCGTCGTTTACCTGCGCAATCCCCTGTTCCTGTCACCCATCAATCTGGGAAACACGGCGAATCTGATCGGTTTGTTCGGGCTCTTTGCCATTGGGCAGGGTTTTGTGATCATGACCGGTGGAATTGATCTTTCCGTCGGTTCCGTCATCGCATTGCTTGGTGTTGTATTTGTTGACATGGTTGGCAAGTTCGGGGTGCCCTGGCCGCTGGCCGTGCTGATAATAATATTACTCGGCGCGATTATCGGATTGGGGCACGGGCTGCTGATAACCAGGTTCAAGATGCAGCCATTTGTCGTGACCTTGTGCGGTTTGCTGATCTATCGCGGAATAGCCCGCGGCTATACAGCTGAATCGACGGCAGGGTTTCCTTTCGGAGCGTCCTTCCCCGACCTGGAATGGCTTACAATCGGTAGGTCGTTCGGCGTGCCCCATTCATTTGTTGCCATGATCGTGGTCGCTATTGTCATGTGGATGGTGCTGCACCAGTCTGTGTTCGGACGCCATCTGTATGCCGTGGGCAAGAATGAGGAAGCGGCCCGTTTCTCCGGCATACGTACCGACGCCGTGACAATTTCCGCATACGTCATCTGTTCTGTGCTGGCTGCTATAGCGGCCATTTATTTTGCAATGTTCACGAAGTCGGTGCAGCCATCCTCCCATGGCAATTTTTATGAGCTTTACGCCATAGCAGCGGCTGTCCTGGGCGGCTTTTCCTTGCGCGGTGGCGAGGGTTCGATCATCGGGGTGGTCCTTGGTGCGGTGCTGCTGCAGGAGTTGCAAAACCTCGTCAATCTGCTCGGTATTCCATCGTCTCTCAATTTTGCGGTCATGGGCACGGTCATTCTGCTTGGCGTCATGGCTGACCAGCAATTTTCAGCCTTCCGTGCCCGCAAAAGCGCTGCTCAGGCAATGAATCTTTTACAAAAAGACGAGGCCAGGATGTGATGGTCCGGATCATGAAAGGCAGGGCGTTCATGATAGTGTTGGTTACAAGTCACAGAGGAGCGCTGCGGCGTCAGCATAAGGCTGGTTAAACGTTTCGGGATTTTGAACGACAACACTAAGCCGGGTAAACCGGCACGTGGGAGGAGGTGAGATGAGCGTACTCGAGCTAAAAAATATTTCCAAGAATTATGGTGCCATTCAGGCGCTCAATGGCGTTTCGCTGACAGTCGAACCGGGTGAGGTTGTTGGTCTGATGGGTGATAATGGCGCCGGCAAATCGACTTTGGTGAAAGTGATCGCGGGCAATTTTGCACCGTCGTCGGGCGAAGTCCTGATCTCCGGTCAGACTGTCAATTTTCACAAGCCCCTGGACGCGCAGCGGGCGGGAATAGAGGTCGTCTATCAGGATTTGGCAATTTGCAACAATCTGTCGGCTGCTTCAAACGTGTTTCTGGGACGTGAGCCTACGCGGCAGTTCGGGCCGTTTCAGATCGTTGACTACAAACACATGCAGAACCGTGCGGTTGAACTCTTCGCGCGGCTGAAATCCGAAACCCGACCGCGCGACCTTGTCAAACGGATGTCTGGCGGACAGCGGCAGGCCGTGGCGATCGCGCGGGCACTTTTGACTGACGCGAGAATCGTGCTCATGGACGAACCGACGGCGGCCATATCTGTGCGGCAGGTTGCCGAAGTGCTCAATCTTATCAGGCAATTGAGTGAACAAGGCATTGCAGTTGTCCTGATCAGCCATCGCATGCCCGATGTCTTCGAAGTCGCGGACAAGGTCATTGTGCTTCGGCGAGGACAATTGGTCGCCAGCAAAAACGCATCGGATTCATCACCGGAAGAAGTCACGGGTCTGATTACCGGCGCTATCGAAGCGGCCTGAAGCGCATAAGGAACCACTGAAATGTCAAACTCAAGCCTCTCAGACGCCATCAATAATTCCGAACACCGCAGTTTCATTTCGCGTATTGCCAGCCAGCAAACATTCTGGGTCTTCGTTGCGGCGTTGCTGGCATGCATCGCCTTGACCCTCATGACGGATACGTTCGCCACGGAACGCAATCTGTTCAACGTCACCCGGAATTTTGCCTTTATCGGCATCGTGGCTCTCGGCATGACGGCAGTGATCGCATCGGGCGGAATTGATCTGTCAGTGGGATCGACTTTGGTTATCTCCGCCATGACGGTCAGCGTCACAATGGCATCTGGAATGCCCTTTTGGGCCGGTTGTCTTCTGGCGCTTGGCGTTTCCCTTGTTGTCGGGGCCGTAAACGGTGTGTTGATTGCCTATGCCAAGATGCCGTCATTTGTGGTGACGCTGGGTATGCTGTCGATCGCACGAAGCCTTGCCATGGTGTTGTCCAATAACAAGATGATTTACCAGTTCGGTCCCGATCATGATTTTCTGCTTTGGTTGGGCGGAGGCTCCACCTTCGGTTTGCCGCACCCCTTGATCATCCTGCTCATCCTTGCCGCATTCACATCATTTGCCTTTCGATGGCTGCGCTGGGGGCAGCATCTGTTTGCCATCGGCGGCAATGAGCAGGCTGCCGTGCTGACAGGCATTCCTGTCAGTCGTGTGAAAGTGAGTGTCTATATGTTCTCGGCCCTCATGGCCGGCATCGCCGGTATACTCGAAGTTGGCTGGCTGGGTGGCGTCACCACCAATCTCGGCCAGTCCATGGAGCTGTCGGTCATCGCAGCTTCCGTTATCGGCGGCGCCAACCTGGCAGGTGGTGTCGGAACAGCCTTCGGCGCCGTTATCGGCGCACTGCTCATTGAAGTTATTCGCAACAGCCTGATCCTGCTTGGTATAAGCACGTTCTGGCAAGGTACTTTCGTTGGCTCCTTCATCATAATTGCAGTCGCATTTGATCGCTTCCGGCAAGCACGAGGCTATGAATGAAAAAAGCGCCGCACCCTTTCGGGTGCGGCGCTCGGGCAGTTCAGCAAAAAGGCAAAAAGGAATATTGCTATCGCGTCCGGTGTGTTTCAGATCGCCAGATATTCATTGCGCAGATCTTCGTTGTTAAGCACATCCTGCGCTGACCCCGAATAGGCAATCTCGCCCATATCGACGATGACAGCCTTGTCGGCCAGTTTCAGTGCGGCAACGGCATTTTGCTCGACAATGATCGTGGTGATTCCGATTTCCTTGATCTGCCTGACAATTTTCTCGATTTCCTGAACAATAACCGGCGCCAGCCCCTCATAGGGCTCATCCAGCAAAAGCAGCTTGATATCGCGGGCCAGTGCCCGGGCAACCGCCAGCATCTGCTGCTCACCACCCGACAAAGTGGTGCCCATTTGCGAACGGCGCTCGGCAAGACGCGGAAAATGTTCGTAAATGCGTTCCAACTCCCAGCCGCGCGGCTCGGCAACCTGCGCCAGGACCAGATTTTCCTCAACTGTCAAACCGCCGATGATCCGCCGATCTTCGGGTACAAGCTGAACACCCATCTGCGCTGCCTGATAGGCCTTCTTGTCATGCAGGCTTTCGCCGCCGAGATAGATCTCACCGCGTTTCAGCGCAGGATCATCGACCCGGGCGATCGCGCGAAGCGTTGAGGTTTTGCCGGCACCATTGCGGCCCAGCAGTGCCAAAATCTCACCCTCGTTCAACTCCAATGATATTCCCTGGACGATATAGGATTCACCGTAGTAGGCGTGAATGTCTTGTACGCTGAAAAACGGCTTGCCCGCCACGGGCTGCGCCAAGGCTGCTTTTTCATTTTGCAGGTTGCTTGGATCTGTATTTGTCAGCATGTCATTGCTCTCCGCCAAGATACGCTTCCTGTACTTTCTTGTTGCCTTTGATTTCGTCCGGCGTTCCCGATGCTATGATCCGGCCCTGAGCCAGAACCGAGATCTTGTCTGCCAGCGAGAACACCACATGCATATCATGTTCGATGATCACTTTCGTCATACCACGTGCCTTGATGGTCTTCAAAAGGTCAACGGTTCGATTTGTATCATGGCGGGCCATGCCTGCCGTGGGCTCGTCAAGCAGAAGCAGCTTGGGATGCTGTATCAGGCACATCGCCAACTCCAGCCGCCGCTTGTCGCCGCGTGACAGCGAGGCCGCTTCACGATCCTTCATTTCGACCAGGCCCATATCCGCCAGAACATGTTCGGCCTCATCGCGCAATTCCGCTTCCTTGCTCAATTTGGCGAAGAGACGCATTCTGAATGCACCATCCCTTCGGGCAAAGGCCGGGATCATGACGTTTTCCAAAAGGCTCAAATCCGGAAATATTTCCGGCGTCTGAAAGACCCGGGACACGCCCAGCTGGTTGATCTCATAGGGTGTGCGCGAATCCAGAACCGTGCCGTCAAAAACCACATGTCCCTTGTCCGGCTTGATGCGCCCGACACAGACATTGAGCAAGGTCGACTTGCCTGCACCATTTGGACCGATGATGGCATGGGTGGTGCCTTCCTCAACATTGAGGTCAACATCACTGAGGGCATGCAACCCGCCGAAGCTCTTGTGCACATCGGCTACGTGTAGAACACTGTTTTTCATGATGCGCTTCCCTATTCTGCCGGTTGAGCGGTTGCAGCCGGTGCCGATTCACCTTCGCCCCCGCCGCCACCACGAAAACGCCGGACAATACGCCGCCAGCCCTCCATCAGACCTCCTGGCAGGAAGATCACGATCAGCATGAAGAGCACACCCAATGTCAGATGCCAGCCTTCGCCGACAAACAGGCTTGATAGATCCACCGCCATATTGCGCAATCCCTCAGGCAGGAAGGAATAGACCTGCTGCAAGGCATCATCATTGAAGGAGGAAAAGATGTTTTCGAAATATTTGATGATCCAGGCACCGAGCATCGGCCCGATCAAGGTTCCGACGCCACCCAGAATGGTCATCAGCACAACCTCGCCGGATGCCGTCCATTGCATCCGTTCAGCACCGGCCAGCGGATCCGTGACCGCAAGCAAGGAGCCTGCCAGTCCTGCGAACATGCCGGAAATGACAAAGGCGGTGAGTGTATAGGGACGGGTATTGAAGCCGGTATAGTTCATGCGTGTCTGGTTGGATTTGATGCCGAGCAGCGTCAACCCGAAGGGCGACTTGAAGATACGCCTGGAAATGAAGAAACATATGATCAGCATGGTGGCGCAAAAATAAAAGCCTGAATAGCCACTCATGGACAGTCCGAACAGTTCGGTCGACGGCAGCCCCTGCCCCGCAGGGGCCAGTGCCCGGTCGATGATGCGCGGATCCTGCAAGGTCAGTTGCAGACCTGTTTCACCATTGGTGATCGGGGTCATGACCGAATAGGCAAGATTGTAGAACATTTGCGCAAAGGCCAAGGTCAGAATGGAGAAATAGATCCCCGATCGCCGCAGACAGACAAAGCCGATCAACAGGGCGACCCCTCCGGCAAAGGCGGTGCCGAACAGGACAGCCGGCAAGACATTCATCGTAAAGAGCTTGAAAGACCACACGGCCGCATAGGAACCAACGCCCAAAAAGGCGGCATGGCCGAATGAGAGGTAGCCGGTCAGGCCGAACAGAATGTTGAAGCCCATTGCAAAGATGGCATAGATGGCAAATTTCTGCAGCAAATCCGGGTAATTTGCGCCCAGCGGGGCCAGCCAGATGGGCATCGTCAGAATGACTGCAGAAAAAAGAAGCAGGGCGAAGGGTTCTTTGGAGAGTAGCTGTTTCATCTGTTTTACTCTTCCATTACGCCTTCGCGCCCCAGCAGGCCGCGCGGCATGGTCAACAGGATCACGACCGCCACCAGATAGATAATAATCTGGTCGATCCCCGGAAACAGGCTCGTGATTTCATTCATGGATGCAAAGGACTGCAGGATACCGAGCATGAACCCGGCCAGAACTGCACCGGGCAGCGAGCCCATGCCACCGACAACCACAACCACAAAGGACAGCACGAGAAAGTCCATGCCCATGTGATAGTCGGGCGGCAATATGGGCGTATACATGACCCCGGCAAGACCGGCCACAACGGCGGCAAGGCCGAAGACGACGGTAAAGCGTTTCTCTATATTGATACCAAGGAGGCCGACTGTCTCGCTGTCGCGCATGCCAGCACGCACAACCATGCCATAGGTGGTAAATTGCAGGAATGCAAAGACCGCCGCGATGATGAATGCGGAGAATGCGAAGTAAACAAGCCGCCACCAGGGATAGACAACATTGTCCCCCAGACCGAGCCAGAGCCCAATATTGGCGCTGCCAGACACAATATCCGGCGCGCTCTGAGGAATGGGATTGGCACCGAAATAATGTTTGATGATTTCCTGTATCACAATGGCCATGCCAAATGTCACGAGAATCTGGTCCGCATGGGGACGTTTGTAGAAATATTTGATCAGGCCACGCTCCATGGCAATGCCGATCAGAAGCATGACGGGAATAGCAACAATAATGGATATGGGCACGGAGTAATCGAGGATCGTGGTGCCGAAATCTCCGAACCAGTTCTCAATATAGGCCGTACGCACTTCCAGCGCCGTTCCCCAGGCCGTTGTTTTGGTCTCGTCGAGAACCACAAGTTCAAGACTGAGCAACTTGTTGAACGTCACCGCGCAAAAAGCACCCAGCATAAACAGGGCACCATGGGCGAAATTGACCACACCCAATGTCCCGAACACGAGCGTCAGACCCAATGCGATCAACGCGTAGGCTCCACCCTTGTCCAGGCCGTTCAAAAATTGAAGAAAGATCGCATCCATATTGCGAAGCGCCCCGTTGTCAACGCTGTGTTCAAGCAACAGGTGCAATATCGGCACCGCGTTTATTGCTCGGGTTCACTGTTGTATTGATCTATTGGCCCGAAAACCGTTTACCACTTTTCAACTATCGCTGCTGACCGGCCACTTTACGAGGCCGATCAGCAATAGCAAGCTAAACTAGCAAGGGGTTGCTAGCACGATTTGGCATCTGCCGGTCCAAGATCACCACCGAAGATGGCCGGGTCATAGGTGACCTGGTCACGCGGTACAATCTTGACAACATCCAGAAGGTCGAACTGCGACGTCGGGTTTTCGTTGCCGCGCACCACAAGAACATCCTTCATGCACTGATGGTCTTCAGCACGGTAGAGCGTTTTGCCGTTGCCCATGCCGTCAAACTCAAAGCCTTCAAGTGCAGCAATGACCTGCGGCGGAGAGAATGTTCCCGCACGTTCGCAAGCGTCAGCATAAAGCAAGGTCTGGACATAGCATGTATGGGCTGCCTGAGATGGCGGGAAGCCGTATTCCTGACCGAAGGATTTGACAAAGGCCTTCGATGCATCGTCTTCCAGCGACCAGTTCCAGTTTGTGGTTCCCAAAATGCCCTTGATGTTTTCGCCGGCTCCCTGAGCCATCAGACGCGAGAACAACGGAACAACGATTTCGAAGTTCTTGCCATTGACCTGCTTGGCGCGCATGCCGAACTGAACGGCCTGCGTCAGTGAATTCACCATGTCCTTGCCGTAGTGGTTCAGGATCAGCACATCTGCACCGGAGTTCAAAACAGGCGTGAGATACTGCGAGAAGTCACCGGCACCCAATGGTGTGCGTACCGCATTGACTGTTTCCCAGCCAAGACCTTCCGTAGCATTCTTGATGGATTCTTCCTGTGTCCAGCCCCAGGTATAATCGGCTGTCAGGTGATAGGCGCGGCGATCCGCACCGAATTGTTCACCAAGGATTGGTCCCAATGCCAGACCTGACTGGTAGGCATTGAAGAAATGGCGGAAACCATAACGTTTCTTGTCCTTGCCGGTCGTATCGTTGGAGTGGGTCAGGCCGGCCATGAAAATGACGCCGGTTTCCTGACACAGACCCTGCACGGCAACTGCCACACCAGACGATGAACCACCAGTGATCATGATGGCGCCGTCTTTTTCGATCATCCGCTTGGCCGACGCACGGGCCGCATCGGATTTGGTCTGGGTATCGCCTGTCACATAGGCAACTTTCTTTCCAAGGATACCATTACCCTTGAGCGCTTTTGACGAGAATGTACCGAGCATTCCGCCATCGCCTTCACCATTGAGGTGTTTGACGGCAAGCTGATAAGCACGCAGTTCGTCTGCGCCTTCATCGGCATAGGCACCTGACTGCGGCACGTTAAAGCCCAGTGTGACTGTACTACCGGTGGGCATATTGCAGAAATCTTCAGCATAGGCTCCGCGTACGAAGCTCATTGGTGCTGCTAGTGCAACACCGGACGCTGCGCCTGCTTTAAGCAAGCCACGCCGTGTCATGATTAATCTGGACATTGAATTCCTCCCGAATGTCGCTGGTCGCGTGCTCCATATCCTCTGATGGAACATGGCCGAATGCTAATCACAACAGCAGAAGTCGCAATAATCCATTCGTGTATGAGACTTTGGTTCATTATACTTTGGTTTATATTTTAGTCTTCCCAATCACCCCCTTGCGGTCGGTGCCGGTCCAGTTGGTTGATCTGAGTCAAGCCTGCGTCATAATTTCCTGTTTAGACTCCATCTAAAGTCTGATAGGACTGACCGAGAGGAGCTGTAGGCTATTGCAGTCAATACCCATCGGTTGGGGTGCTGTCCGAAATCTTGCACGGGCAATGTCCCTGCTTTGCGAATTGGAGTGTGTATTCAATGGACTATCGCAGTATTTTTCAGGAAGCAGTCGACCAGCTGCATGCCGAAAAGCGCTATCGCGTCTTTGCGAACCTGGAACGTATTGTGGGAAAATTCCCGCAGGCCATTCATCGTTCCGGCGGCGCTGCACGTGAAGTGACCGTGTGGTGTTCCAACGACTACCTGGGCATGGGGCAGAATGAAGACGTCATAGCGGCATTGTGTAATGCAGCGACGAAAATGGGGTCCGGCGCCGGTGGAACGCGCAATATTTCAGGCACCAACCATCCATTGGTGGAGCTCGAACTCGAACTTGCCGATCTCCACAACAAGGAAGCCGCGCTGGTTTTCACGTCCGGTTTCATATCCAATGAAGCGTCGATTTCCACCATCGCCAAACTGCTTCCCGACTGCCTGATTCTTTCGGACGAACTCAATCATTCCTCGATGATCGAGGGTGTCAGTCGCTCTGGATGCGAGAAAAAAATCTTCCGGCACAATGATCTGGCCCATCTTGAAGAATTGCTTCGCGCGGCAGAACCACACCGGGCGAAACTGATTGTTTTTGAATCGGTTTATTCCATGGATGGCGATATTGCACCGATCGAAGCGATCGCCGATCTGGCTGAAAAATATGGCGCGATGACCTATATTGACGAAGTGCATGCCGTTGGCATGTATGGCGCGCGCGGCGGCGGCATCACGGATCGTGATGGTTTGGCGGACCGTATCGACATTATAGAAGGAACACTTGCCAAGGCTTTTGGTGCACTGGGCGGCTATATCACCGGTCCGCGGGCCGTGATTGACGCCGTGCGTTCCTATGCGCCGGGGTTCATTTTCACCACGGCCCTGCCACCCTCCATAGCCGCAGCTGCAACGACGTCCATTCGCCACCTCAAGCAGTCACAGACGGAGCGCGAAGCGCATCAGCGGCAGGCACAGGCGACAAAACAGGCGCTGGGCGCAGCAGGATTTCCGGTGATGCCCTCCGAGACACATATCGTGCCATTGCTGGTGGGAGACCCCGAACTGTGCAAGAAAGCAGCCGATCGTCTTATGGACGTTCATGGCATCTACATTCAGCCCATCAACTATCCCACAGTGCCGCGCGGTACAGAGCGCTTGCGAATCACGCCAACGCCCTACCACAAAGACCAGTTGATTTCAGAGCTTTGCAGCGCCCTGCAGGAAGTTTGGGATACGCTCGGTATTCCATTTGCATCCGGCAAGAATGAAGATCCTGTTCGCTCTGATCGCATCGTCAATCTGACCGTACCCAAATCCGGCGGATAGAGCTTCAGTCATCACATGGATCCTTTCAAAACTGGGATCCTTTCAAAACTGGGATCCTTTCAAAACTGGGGTCCTTTCAAAACTGGGGTCCTTTCAAAACTGGGGTCCTTTCAAAACTGGGGTCCT
>JARGOX010000008.1:0-69055 GCA_029233925.1 Rhizobiaceae bacterium | reverse complement strand
TTCAAAGACCAGCTGCTGGCATGCGTGCCGGATTAGGCCGTATGGGCAAATCCGAGCGCGATAAAGTCGACGACTGGCCTGCCTGACTTGCGCATCAGAACTGTCGATGGGGCACCCCGCAGCATAACGGGAACCTGCTATAGGCTGCCCAGTTTCAGGAGAACACCATGATCAGATATTTTATCGCTGTTGGCATTGCTCTGGTGGCGCTCGGCGGAACGGGCGTGGCCGATGAGTTGAAGGTCGGGATCACCAAAGAGATGAAGAGCGTGACGGTGGAATCGCCTGACGGACCAATAGAAATTCGACGCATTCAGGATCAGAACCACGAAATTACGGGCGAATTCGCGAGGACTTCACGCGCCTGCCCGCCATTCTGCATCCAACCGATTTCCCCGGCGGAAGGCGTGACGACAATCGGAGAAGTTGAACTGATCGAAATGCTCCAGGAACCGGACGCGTTGGTCGTCGACAGCCGCACGGTCGACTGGTTTCAGGGCGGATCAATTCCCGGTGCGATCAGTCTGCCCTATACACAGGTGAGCGACCGGTTGACCGAACTTGGCTGTGAGCCGGATTTCGACGGCTGGGACTGCGCCAATGCCAAGCGCGTGGCCCTGTTCTGCAACGGTCTGTGGTGCGGCCAGTCACCGACCGCCATTCGCGCAATGATCGCCGCAGGCTATCCGGCCGAACGCATTTTCTACTATCGCGGCGGCATGCAGAGTTGGCGAGTTCTCGGCCTTACGATCACGGGTGAAGGTGACTGACGCCAGGGCGCAGTTGGGTACCTGAAAAGCCACAGCGCTCTGATCGCAATCACTCTGACGAAGCTGGTGGATCGTCACTTACAGCTCTGAAATGAACCGTACCAGGCGATCCGCGGCCTCTTCGACATGATCGATCCGCCTGAGGAAACAGGCGCGCAGGAATGCGTCGCCTCCGGTACAAAACCCGGATCCCGGAGCCAGGCCGACATTGGCTTCGTCGACGATCCGCAAGGCGGCGGCATGGGAATCCTCCAGCCCATCGATTGAAAAGAAGGCATAGAATGCGCCGTCTGGCTTTGCCAAACGGACCCGGCCGGTTGCGTTCAAAGCGTCACACAGGACATCACGGGCCGCGCGGGCGCGCTCCTTTTGTTCCTCCACATGGAAATCGCCCTGTTGCAGCGCCGCAACAGCACCCTGCTGCATAAATTGCGGCACGCCGGATGTTGAATATTGTATCAGGTTTTCAATGACCTGGCCCAGTTCTGCCGGCGCCTTGATCCAGCCGGCCCGCCAACCGGTCATGGACCAGTTCTTGGAAAACGAATTGACGAACATGATCCTGTCACCGTCTTCCATGACGTCGAGAAACGACGGCGCGCGATGGCCCTCATAGTAGTAGCGCGCATAGATCTCGTCAGCGATGATCCAGATATTGGCATTTCGTGCAAGATCCAGAATGGCGCGCAATTCATCCAGACTTGCCGCCCAGCCGGTCGGATTTGAGGGCGTATTGATGAACAATGCCCGGGTTTTGGGGCCAATGGCCATGGCAAGCCGATCCATGTCGAGCATCCAGCCCTGCTGCCCAAAATCAAGCGTTACGGGCACCGGGTGCGAACCGGAAATCTCGAGCGCAGCCGATATATTCGGCCAGGCAGGCGAAAGGAACGCCACTTCATCGCCGGGACTACAGATTGCCTCGATGGCAAGCCTGATGGCCTGCATGCCGGAACCGGTTACAAACATGCTGTCGGGCTCATGGCGACCACCAAAATGGCGCGTATAATAGTCAGCCAGGGCCTGACGCAGGTCTGGAATTCCGCGTTGCCACGTATAGAAGGTTTCGCCTCTGTGCAAAGACTGAACCGTGGCTTGCGAAATGAAATCGGGCGTCGGGAGATCACCCTCGCCGACCCACAGCGGGATGAGCCCCTGTTTCAACCTGCCATGGTTGATCAGGGCAATGATGCCGCTCTCGGGTACGCTGCGTGCGCGAGGACTCAGATCATCAAGGAGTGTCATACATATTCTCCAGCCAGAAAAACTACATAGCCTTGCCGGCTGGAGAAATCACATCAAATTCGTTTAAGTTTCCACCGACTGTGATGATGCGCATTGATCGCCAGCACAGCCAATGCGGAAATTACTTCTTCAGAAGATCACGAATTTCTGTCAGCAGTTGAACATCGGCTGGCGGTGCAGCAGGCGCTGCGGGCGCTGCTTCTTCCTTGCGGCGAAGGTTGTTGACACCTTTGACCATCAGGAAAATGATCCAGGCCAGAATGATGAAATTGATGGCGACAGTCAGAAAACTACCATAGGCCAGAACCGCACCCTGCTCGCGGGCGGCTTCCAGTGTGTCGGCAGTGACCGCACTGCTCAGGCCAATAAAGTAGTCGGAAAAATCAAAGCCGCCGAAAATGGCACCGACAATCGGCATGATGAGATCATCGGTCAGAGACTTGACAATAAGACCAAATGCGCCGCCGATGATAACACCGACAGCCAGATCCATGACATTGCCCTTGGCAATGAATTCCTTAAATTCGTTTAGCATTTTCGTTCCCTTTGTTTTCATATTGAACGTTTATTTCAAGTGGCGCGGCCCCTATACTAATCTTTTTCAAATAAAAGCGCCATTAAAGCGGAACCAAGCCTTTCCCGGGGTTTGCGCATGAACTGTTCTTCTGCATGATGCAACTTTGGCCCCATTTGCCTGAATGCTCTTTGCAGCTATGGTCGCAAGCGCATGAAACCGTAAAAGGAGGATTTTCGACTTCATGTTGGTAGGTTGGGTTATCGTCACTTCGGCATTGCTCTATCTGCTATTGCTGTTTGCAATCGCAAGTTTTGGCGACCGCCGGTCTGCAAACAAGCGCGATGCCGGCAAGGGCCGGCCCTTGATCTATGCATTGAGCCTGGCAGTCTATTGTACCTCCTGGACCTATTTCGGCGGAGTTGGACTGGCGGCACAACGCGGCTTTGAGTTTCTTGCAATCTATATCGGGCCGATCCTGGTCTTTACCATCGGCATGCCGGTCATTCGCCGCATCGTTACTCTGGCGAAAGAGGAAAAGCTGACCTCCATCGCCGATTTTATTGCCGCACGCTACGGTAAAAACCCCACAGTTGCGGGGATCGTCGCCCTTATTGCGGTTATCGGTACAATTCCTTACATCGCCCTGCAGTTGAAAGCCGTTTCCTCGTCGGTCACCATCGTCATGGCCGATACACCGTTCGATTCCCGGTTCGGCTCGTTTTTTCTGACCGATATTTCACTGATCGTGGCGCTGCTTCTTGCCGGCTTTGCGGTGATATTTGGAACACGTCATGCGGATGCGACAGAACACCAGAACGGACTGATTCTCGCAGTGGCAACGGAATCACTGGTCAAGCTGCTTGCCTTTACCGCAGTTGGCCTGTTCGCCACCTTCTTTCTTTTTGACGGCCCGGCCGATCTGTTTGAAAAGGCAAGCCAGAGCGAAACAGTTGTCGCGGCCATGAGCTATGAAACGGCCCCTGCCCGCTGGTTTGTACTGATCCTGCTGTCGGCTTTTGCTATTATTGTGCTGCCAAGACAATTTCACGTAACAGTTGTGGAAAACCGTACCGAAAGCGAATTGCGCACCGCCAGATTTCTGTTTCCACTCTATCTGATCGCCATCAATCTTTTTGTGATTCCGATTGCGGTTGCGGGTCTTCTGACTTTTCAGGGAACCGGAACCGGCGATCAATTCGTGCTTCTCCTGCCGTTGGCTCATGATATTCCCTGGTTGTCACTGGCGACATTCATCGGCGGTTTTTCAGCAGCTACCGCCATGGTTATCGTTGCGTCGGTCGCCGTTGCCATCATGATATCCAATGATATTGTCATGCCGGTTTTGCTGCGTCAGAATATCATCCGACGCGGCGGAGACCTGGGCGACTTTACCGGCACGATCCTGATCATCCGGCGGACGTCCATTTTCTGCGTCATGCTTCTGGGGTATGCCTATTATCGATCAGCCAATATCGATGCAGGTCTCGCATCCATCGGCCTTTTGTCATTTGCCGCCATTGCACAATTTGCCCCAGCGCTGCTGGGAGGCCTCATATGGAAACGGGCCAATGCACGCGGAGCAATCGCGGGATTGTCCAGCGGCATGTTCGTCTGGACCTATCTGCTTTTTGTGCCGAGTTTCGGCGGCCCCGACAACTCGGCCATTGCCGCCAGTTTCCTGAGCTTTCTGCTGCCCTTTACGGATGCCTTTTCAGGCAGCAAAGCGGACCCCTTCGTCAACAGCGTGATCCTCAGCCTCGGCGCCAATCTGGCGATGTTTGTTGCCGGATCGCTCAGCCGACCGGCAAAGCCTCTGGAGCGAATGCAGGCTGGCGTCTTCATCCCCCAACGTTCGATAATCAGGCCAGCCAGCAATGATTGGCAGACCAGTATAACCATCAAACAGCTCAAACAGGCGATCACCAAATATCTGGGTGCGGAACGTACAGAACGTTCTTTCCACACCTATGAGACGACACGCGGACGCTGGCTCGAACCAAGTTCCCAGGCCGATATGGATCTGGTGCGCTACTCCGAACAATTGCTGGGAAGCGCCATCGGATCGGCATCGGCTCGGCTGGTGCTTTCCTTGCTGTTCCAAAAGGAAGATACATCATCCGATACGGCACGGCTTCTCGATGAAGCATCCGAAGCGCTGCTGTATAATCGTGATCTGCTGCAAACGGCGCTGGGTCAGATGGATCAGGGAATCACCGTGTTCGACAGGACAAACCGACTGAGCGTGTGGAACCGCCGCTTTCGATCCCTGCTGGATTTGCCTGAATCCGTCGGGCAGGTGGGCGTGGCACTTGAAGAGATCGTCAAGATCCTGGTCGAGCGTGGTGATGTCCAGCCCAGCCAGGTGAAGTCCACAATTGACAATTTTCTGACCATGGACAGGTCTTGGACGCTAATGCTTGCTGAGTCGGGCCGTATCATTGAAATTCGATCGAATCCCATGCCTGACGGCGGTGTCGTCACCACCTATGCGGATATCACCGAGCGGGTTTCTTCTGCCGAAGCGCTGACCCAGGCCAATGAGACGCTTGAACAACGCGTTGCCACCCGCACGGCTGAACTGGTTCGGGTGAATGGTGAACTGGCCGAGGCGCAATCGCGAGCGGAAGAAGCCAATATCGGCAAGACACGTTTTTTGGCCGCAGCCGGCCATGACATCATTCAGCCGCTTAATGCTGCGCGCCTCTACTCGTCATCGCTGGTTGAGCGGCTGGGTGAATCCGATAATCGCGACCTGGTGCGCAATATCGATTCCTCACTGGAATCGGTGGAATCCATATTGGGTGCTGTGCTCGACATCTCGCGGCTGGATACAGGCACCATGAAACCGCAGATCTCCAGCTTCCCACTCAACGATGTGCTGCGCCGCATCGAAACGGATTTCGCTCCCATTGCTGCGGAAAACAAACTGCAAATGCGGGTCATGCCAACATCAGCTCTTGTCCGCAGCGATCCAAATTTGTTGCGCCGGCTGATACAGAACCTTGTCTCGAATGCAATCAAATACACACCCAGAGGCCGCGTCCTTGTGGGTGTACGCCACAGGGGCGATATGGTTCTGGTTCAGGTGGTCGACACGGGAATCGGAATTCCCGACAGCAGCTTTGAAAAGGTATTCGGGGAATTTATCCGACTTGATGATGGCGCCCGAAACGCCTCAGGCCTGGGTTTGGGCCTATCGATTGTCGATCGGATCGCCCGCGTTCTCGATCACCCGGTCATACTCACGTCCAAAATGGGAAAAGGCACGGATTTCAGGGTCGAGATCCCCGTCGAGACCAATATCAAACGTGTTCAACTGACAAGCGGCAATCAGCCGATCGTTCCTGCGTCGCTGACACTGGACGGCCTGTCCGTCCTGTGCATCGACAACGAACCAACAATCCTGGACGGACTTCGAATACTTCTGGGCGGATGGAGCTGTGCGGTATTCTGTGCCGGATCGCTTGATGGTCTTGAGACGTTTCTTGCCAATAGCTCCCGCCCGCCAGATGCCATCATCGCAGATTATCATCTGGACGACGGCAACGGCATCGAGGCCATTTTGAAAATTCGTCAGCACTGGCGCGACAATATTCCAGCTGTTCTGGTCACTGCGGACCGGAGCCTTGATGTGCGCAACAAGGCAGAAGAGCATTCGATATCGATCTTCAACAAACCTTTGAAACCAGCGGCCCTCAGGGCATTTCTCAACCAGATCGCCATTGCGCGAAAATCCGCCGCCGAATAATGCTGCTGAAAACGGTCAGCTGAGTGAACCGTTTTCCCTATCCAGCATCTCTGCGCCGATTTTTGCCAGCTGAATGACAGCCTGGGTACGACTGTCCACGGCCAGTTTTTGCAGGACAGCGGATACATGCGCCTTGATTGTGGCCTCGGAAACACTGAGTTCATAGGCGATCTGCTTGTTAAGGAGCCCCTCGGCAAGCATGCCAAGAACCCGGCTTTGTTGAGGCGTCAGTGTTTGCAGGCGCCTGATCAATTCAGCAATCTCTGCATCCTGTTCGGGGCCGAATTCAAACCCGCGAGGCATCCAGACTTCTCCAGCCAGGACGGCTTTGATGCCATCACGAATTTCATCGATACTGGCAGATTTTGACAAAAACCCGGAGGCACCAAGATCGATGGCACGTCTGATCGTGGTCTGGTCATCGGATGCCGAGACTATGACGACAGGAAGGCTGACATATTCGGCACGCAAGGAAATCAGCCCCGAAAGACCGCTGACACCAGGCATGGTCAGGTCCAGCAGCATCAAATCCGCCTCCGGATTATCACCGGCTGCATTGCGAGCGGCACCAAAATCACCAGCCTCGATGATCTTCAGTCCATCTTCAATTCCGGCCAAAGCCTGCCGCATGGCGCCACGAAACAGCGGGTGGTCATCTGCAATAATGATTGTTCTTGACAATTTGTTCGCCCCCTCCCCAGAGGCTTAACAGGCCTGAAAAACATTCCCTTGCCCTTCGGCGCATCTGGTGGCTCAGAATATTCCAACGCAATCCCCAACGCATTCATTCATGCGACAGACCATTCCATTGCGAAAAGATTGTTCGTTCCCACCTGCAAATTAAACCTGATTTGCCACTGATTACAACGGTATTACCCGGTTGAAGAATTTTTGACCACTATGTGCACGCATTGAATCCTCATCAGGGCCTCTCGAAAGGTCTATGTGATCAGAAAATAGCAGGCTGCCCGGACGCTCCAACCGGAACGATAGCTTGATGTCGGCTATCCGCCGCAGGCGCAGCCCTGTCCAGCCTACCCGGCAGCAACACGACAAAATGCTCTGACCAAGCAAAAGCGATCAGAGCAGTGTGACCAAAGTTCAGAGCATCGAAAATATTGCGCTTATTTTTTGTCGGTTTCGTTTTCCAGATCTTCGACGAGATCAAAAAAACGCCGCATCAGCTTTTCCATAACGCCGAAAGACTGATCGATTTCATCGTCGGAGGGCAAGTTCTTGTAGCGCGCGCCTGGTCGCTCATTCAAAGGGCCTTCAAGTCTGGCAAGCTTTTCTTCAAGCAAATCGATCTGATCTTCCAGCGCGCGCCGTTCATCCGCCGCCATACGGCAAATCAGCTGGCCGTCCGAAAGTTTGCAAATCGATATTTCGCCGGTGTGGGTATCAAGGCGGACAAATCCGCTCCCCGCAGCCTCGCCGACCGACTCCATCACAAAGCGATTTTCCTGAGCCTCTGCCTGGCTGGCGCCACACAGGAGGAGAAGGCCGATTGTTCCGCCAACAAATATTTGTATAAACTGGTTCATACGCACCCTGTCCGATGATTTTCACAATCGAAATGATTTCATATCAGGCGATCACGCCGAAAATGCGATTACCGCCGGATTCCATTGCGGCCATTTTGATTCCATCGTGTATGGAAAAGGCCCTAACATCTAGCACTGGAAGTATCATGCCACACATCATCTACAAAATAGCCGAAGAGCCCCTTTGGCGACAGGCAGAAAAAACCGGCGTCTTCAAGGGCGCGCCCATCGACGTCAAGGATGGATACATCCATTTTTCCACGGGTGATCAGGTTGCACAGACAGCTGCGTTGCATTTTGCCGGGCAGCCCGACCTTGTGCTGGTTGCGGTGGATGGCGCACGCCTTGGCAACGCGCTGCTCTATGAGGAATCTCGCGGTGGCGCCTTGTTCCCGCATCTTTACGGTCCTCTGCCACTCAGCGCCGTTGTCTGGTCCAAACCATTGATGCTCGACGATAACAACAAGCACATTCTGCCTGATCTGGTTTGAAAATGACCATATTCAGCACGCTTGGTAGAAGCGCGCTCTTCACTCTGGAGCCCGAGTCTGCGCACCATCTGTCCATTCTGGCACTCAAATCAGGACTGTTGCCTTCCTGCCGCGCCGCCTATGACAAGAACCTGGCCGTGCAAACGGCAGGACTTTCATTTCCAAATCCGATCGGACTGGCTGCCGGCTACGACAAGAATGGCGAAGTGCCCGGTGAAATCCTGCGTCTGGGATTCGGCTTTACCGAGATAGGGTCGGTCACGCCAAAACCACAGGCAGGCAATCCCAAACCGCGTATTTTCAGGCTTCCGGCCAATCAGGGCGTCATAAACCGCCTTGGCTTCAACAATCAGGGCCATCAGGCCCTGCTGACGCGGTTGGAAAAATTTGAAAACCCGCAGATCGGCCCGATTGGCATCAACATCGGGGCCAACAAGGATTCGGCCGATCGCGTTGCCGATTACACTTTGGGCCTGAATGTTTTTTATGACCACGCCGATTATCTGACGATCAATATCTCCTCTCCGAACACGCCTGGCCTGCGCGGCCTTCAATCGCGCGACAGCCTGGGACCATTGCTGGATGCTGTCATGGCAGCGCGCAAAATGCAGCGCGAAGCGGGCAAGAAACACAAACCGATATTCCTCAAGATAGCGCCTGACCTGACCATAGGCGAGCTTGAAGAGATTGCAGAGGAACTCAATCGGCACGCAATGGATGGTCTGATCATCTCCAACACAACAATGGCGCGCAGCTCATTGCGCGATGAACCGGCCAGCAACGAGGCCGGTGGCCTTTCCGGCAAGCCATTGTTCGAGCGCTCGACAATTGTTCTGGCAAAAATGCGCAAGCTGGTGGGACCCGATATGACATTGGTGGGTGTCGGCGGCATCGATTGCGCCGAAACTGCGCTCGAAAAAATATGCGCAGGAGCAGATATTCTTCAGCTTTATACAGGATTCATCTATCAAGGTCCCGGTCTGGTTCGATGTATTTTGAAAGAGCTTTCCACACTTGTGGCGCGTCAGGGTGCAAGCAGCATCAGCCAATTGCGAGACAGAAAACTGGATGAATGGGCAGCAAAGCCGATCCCCGCGTAGGCTGTTTCATGGATGGCTGACCGGTCCAAAATATTGGTCGGTGCGCCTTGGCAAAAGGGCGTAAAGCGTAAGACCCCGCAGGCCAAGGAAGGCCAGCAATGCAACCCAAAGGCCATGGTTCCCCCAAAGGGGAACAAGCAACAGGATCAGCAGCACATAAATCACCAGCGACAACAGCATCATGTTGCGCATGTCGCGCGACCAGGTGGCGCCAATGAAAACACCGTCCATTTCGAAGGCCAAAACACCAGCCAAGGCTGTAAACGCGGCCCAGACAAGATAGTGCCGTGATGCCATGCGCACGTCTTCAGACGTTGTAATAAAATCCACGACGGCACTGCCAAAGATAAGAAAGAACAGCGTCGTCAGCCCAGCAAGGCCTATGCCCCAGAACAGGCTCAGGCGCACTGCCCGCTCAAAGGCCGGTCGATGGTTTGCACCAATGGCACGGCCGGCCAATTGCTCTGCAGCATTGGCAAATCCGTCGAGATAATAGCCTGCAACCATGAAAAAATTCATCAAAACGGCATTGGCGGCAAGCGTCACCGGCCCAAATTGCGCACCCTGGCGCACAAACAGCGCGAAGGCGATCAGCAGTGCGAAGGACCGGATCATGATATCGCGATTGAGCGACATCAGCTTCATGACCGCAGACTTTTCAAACACCCGCTTCCAGCTTGGCTGGCGCGCTCTGTCGAAGCGGCTGTAGACATAGGACAGACCGATAATCATCCCGACAAGTTCACCCGTCACCGTGGCCCAGGCGACACCCGCAATGCCCCAGCCGAGAACGAGTCCCAGCCAGATGGACAGACCTATATTGATGCCATTGATCAATGTCTGCAATAAAAGCCCTGCAACACCCTGACCGCGTCCCAGGACAAAACCAAGCACAGCATAATTGGCAAGACTGGCGGGAGCCGACAAAATCCGGATGGTGAAATAGATTTGCGTAGCTTCCAGGACACTCTCTCCCGGTGCCATCACCCACAGGCCAAGGCGCAGGACAAGCGGTGAAAGAACGATAATGGCGAGGCCACTGGCAAGGCCAATCATCAGTGAGCGCCAGAACACCGCCTGCTCTTCTGTTTCATCGCCCCGGCCAAAGGCCTGAGCCACCAGCCCTGTTGTGGCGGCGCGCAAAAAATTGAAGGTCGTAAAAACGAGATCCAGAATAATAGCGCCAACGGACAGACCGCCAATCAGGGCCGGAACGCCCAATTGGCCGATAACGGCCATATCCACAAAACCCAAAAGCGGCGTCGTGAGATAGGCAAAGGTCATCGGCACAGCGATCGAAAGAACCATCCGGTGCGTGACGGTGAACGGCCTTTGTTCAAGGCCGGTCGATATCATGGTGCAGGCCGGATCGGCTTCATCGGGCAGCCCATCGGTTTCAGTTGCGATAGCTCAGGATACGCAAAATAATGAATGCCGGAATCACAATGGCCGCGCCCAAAAGCAGGTAGTCGCCAAAACGCCCCAGCGCTGCAAAGCCCAGGTTCCAGACATTGACCAGAAAGTCGCGAACCGCAAAAATAACGTCAACCGGATACCAGTTGAAGGCGTTCATCACCGCGCCGACAATGAAGGAAATCACGATCAGTTTGACGATGGTGCGACCAGGTGTGTCACCCAAAAAACGGGTCAGTTTGCCGGACATGCGGCGGTACTCCATATTGTGCTTGCGCAATAGGTAGTCGCTAATGCCTTCAGGTTCAACCAGATGCGTGATGGTCTTTCAAAAGGCCTTGCCTGCCTGTGTTTCAACCCTGTTTTTCAACCCGGTGTTTCAACAAAGTCATTTGTCCCGCACCGCACTTCGTTTAACCTTGCGGTGTGAGCGATGATTCTCAAAACATGCCAGAACCAAACCAGCGTGGACCACGCCTGCAAGAGCCGTTTGCCAGCTGGTTCAGGCAGCGTGGATGGCAACCCCGGCCGCATCAGCTTGAATTGCTGGGGCTGGCGCAGTCAGGTCGATCGTCATTGCTGATCGCCCCGACGGGTGCGGGCAAGACGCTGGCGGGTTTCCTGCCTTCGCTGATCGACATATCGCTGAACGAGGTAAAACGTCGCCCGGGTGCGGCGCTTTCATCGGCACGGCGGGGCATACACACGCTCTACATTTCGCCATTGAAGGCGCTTGCCGTCGATATCGAACGCAATCTGGCCACCCCGGTTGCCGAGATGGATCTGGCGGTACGCATTGAAACGCGAACCGGCGACACACCGCAGTCCAAGCGGCAGCGCCAGAAACTCAATCCGCCGGATATCCTGCTGACCACGCCCGAGCAGATCGCTCTGCTGATCGCCAGCCGGGAGGCGGACCTGCTTTTTGATGGCCTGAAATATGTCATCCTAGATGAACTCCACTCTCTGGTCACCTCCAAGCGCGGGCACCTGCTTTCACTTGGTCTGGCGCGGCTGCGCAAGCATTGCCCGAGGCTGCAGACCATCGGGCTCTCTGCAACGGTTGCGGACCCAGAGGCCTTGCAGGCGTGGCTGATGCCGCAGCATGATGCTGCCCGCCCGGTGCTGTCGGAGCGGATCGTGATAGAGGGCGGGGCCAAACCGCATATCACCATTCTGGAAACGCAAGAACGGGTGCCTTGGTCCGGCCATTCTGCGCGCTATGCCATGGCGGATGTCTATGAAGCCATCAAGCAACACCGGACCACACTGCTTTTCGTCAACACACGAAGCCAGGCCGAAATGCTGTTTCAGGCGCTGTGGCGGATCAATGACGACAATCTGCCGATCGCCCTGCATCATGGTTCTCTGGACGCCAGTCAGCGTCGCAAGGTGGAAGCGGCCATGGCTGACAATCGTCTGCGCGCCGTGGTCGCGACGTCAACTTTGGATCTGGGTATCGACTGGGGCGATATCGATCTGGTGGTCCACGTGGGGGCTCCCAAGGGTGCAAGCCGTCTGGCACAGCGCATCGGTCGTTCCAATCACCGGATGGATGAGCCGAGCCTCGCTATCCTTGTACCTGCAAACCGATTTGAAGTTCTGGAATGCCAGGCCGCACTGGATGCCAATTATCTAGGGGCCCAGGATACACCACCGATTGGCGAGGGAACCCTGGATGTGCTGGCGCAACATATTCTGGGCATGGCCTGCGCAGCATCTTTCCAGGCGGATGATCTTTATGCCGAAATACGTTCTGCTGCGCCCTATGCGGCGATGCAACGCGAGACGTTCGACCGTGTTCTGGCCTTCGTTGCAACGGGTGGATATGCGTTGCGAACCTATGATCGTTACGCACGTATCCGGCTGACCAAAGACAATTTGTGGCGGGTCAGCAACCCACAGATTGCCCAGCAGTATCGCCTGAATATCGGAACCATTGTTGAAGCGCCGGAATTGCGAGTCCGTCTGACACGCCACAGCGGCAAAGGCAGCAATGTGCGCGGCGGCGCTGTCTTGGGCAAAGTCGAAGAATCCTTTGTTGAAATGCTGGCGCCGGGAGACAGCTTTCTGTTTGCCGGAAAGGTGCTGCGGTTTGAAGGCATTCGCGAAAATGAATGCATCGTGTCCAAGGCGGCCAGTGCCAGTCCGAAAATCCCCGCCTATGCGGGGGGTAAATTTCCGCTCTCGACCTATCTGGCCGAACAGGTGCGCAGCATGCTCGCGGACCCGGAGACCTGGCATGTCTTGCCGACCCAGGTTCGCGAATGGCTGGAAATACAGAAGCTGAAATCCGTCCTGCCGTCGCATGGCGATCTGCTGATAGAAACCTTCCCCCACGAAGACCGGTTTTACATGATCATGTATCCGTTTGAAGGACGGCTGGCCCATCAGACGCTCGGCATGTTGCTGACCCGCAGGCTGGAGCGGTCGCGGGCCCGCCCACTGGGCTTTGTCGCCACGGATTACGCCCTGGCGGTATGGGGTTTGCGCGACATGGGGCTGATGATCCAGCGCGGCGAACTCTCACTGGCCGCGCTTTTCGACGAAGACATGCTGGGTGATGACCTGGAAGCATGGCTGGCGGAATCCTGGATGCTCAAGCGGACTTTCCGCAATTGCGCCATCATTGCCGGTTTGATAGAGCGGCGGCATCCGGGCAAGGAAAAAACCGGACGGCAGGTGACCGTTTCGGCCGATCTCATCTATGACGTGCTGCGCAGCCATGAGCCCGACCATATTCTGCTACAGGCCACACGCGACGATGCGGCCAATGGTTTGCTGGATATTCGAAGACTTGCCGATATGCTGTCACGAATCAAAGGCCGGATCATTTTGAAGCGCCTCGACCAGATATCGCCGCTTGCCGTGCCCGTCATGCTTGAAATCGGCAGGGAGCCGGTTTCCGGCGAGGCGCATGACGATATTCTGGCCGAAGCCGCCGATGAAATTGTCAGTCAGGCGATGGGGTAGCGATGGATTGGGCCAAACGATGAGATGCAAGGGAATGATCCTGCAATGAACAGGGCAAGCGCCAGTCAGGCGTTGATTGCCGATGCGTTGATCCGCACGGCCGAGTTTGAACTGTGTGGCACGCAGGCTGTCTGCGATCCGCTTGGCGCCCTTTATCTGCCTTCTTCGCAGACCCTGATCGTATCGGATCTGCACCTGGAAAAGGGCGCCGCCTTTGCGCGGCGCGGCCTGCTGCTTCCTCCCTATGACACGAGCCAAACGTTGAAGCTGCTCAATGCGGTCATGCAGCGCTACCAACCCGTCAATGTGATCAGCCTGGGCGACAGCTTTCATGATCGCGACGGCGCTGCCGGTTTAACGCGGGAGTGCCGGGATCAATTGAGCACCCTTGTTGCCAACCGCAATTGGTTCTGGATCATTGGCAACCATGATCCCGACCGCCCTCATGGCCTGGAGGGGGACTGTGTCAGCGAACTCTACCTGGACGGGCTCTGTTTCCGTCATGAACCGCTGGGCAATGGTTCGCACGAACCGGGAGAAGTTGCAGGACACCTGCACCCCTCCGCGCGTGTGGTGCGTCGCGGCAAGGGTGTCCGCCGCCCCTGTTTCGCAACGGATGGCACACGTCTCATCATGCCTGCCTTCGGCGTCACCACCGGTGGCCTCAATCTTCGACACCCGGCTTTCAAAGGCCTGTTCGACCAGCAGCAGCTGGTTGCGCATCTTCTCGGGCAGGACAGAATCTATTCTGTTGCCTTCAACCGGCTGACAGCCTGAACCTGATTTTACCTGAATAGGATTTTGCCTGAATCTGAATTTGCCTGAATCTGAATTTGGCAGTTCTGTGCAACTGACGTTGAACGAACTTCAAATATACATTGCCCGCGGTTGATCTATTCTAGTCTCGGCGGAACATGACACTGGCCAGCCAGCCGGTGAACATGGCCAGGGCCACGGCCAGGACTCCATAGAGGAAAGCGTGTTTGTGGGCGAGTTCAAAGATGAACTGCTCGGCCCCCGTCTTGACGACCCGCAGCGACAATTGACGTTCCATCACATATTCATTGTTCTTGAACAGGAAGGCGCGCAGCTTGTGTCGTCCCACCGGGATATTGGCAGGCAATCTGAGTGTGGCGCGAAAAAGGCTGGAGCTGACAAATTCAACGCCGACGGGTTCACTCTGGTACAGGCCACTGGCGACCCTGAGCCGCAGCAGGGCATTGCGAAATTCCGCGACCCGGGCGCCGTCCCCGATACTGCCCGATGCATTAAGGTGGATATGTTCAATGCCAATTGTGCGCCCACTCAGATCAATCTGTTTGGCAATACGATCAATCGGAACTGTGCTGGATATGGAATAGGACGCCGGCGCGGGCTGGAAGTCCATGGAATAGCGGTTGATCCAGATTCCGAAGAACCGATCCTTCTTGCGCACGATTGTTTTTCTCTCCGGCCCCTCAAGTGCGACGATCACATCATATTGGCCAATCTGCAGCAAAAACTGATCCGCATTGTCCAGCGCGCCGAATACAGTCAGGTCGGCACCGGCAAAATCCGAGGTTATGGCAATCTCATTGGTGGATATGCCGATATCCAGCTGCTCGTCGGCAGCTTCAAGATTGCCGCTCCACAGCAGCGCAAAGAAGGCCGTCAAGCATTTCACCGGCGCCGAGGAGGACAATCGCATCAAAAGCCCTCCTTCGTCGTGATGACTGAATAGAATTCGTCGGGCGTCAGCGCCAGATCAAGCGCCAGCCGCACACCGACTGCCAAAACCAGCAGCGCCAGCAGCGCTCTGAGCTGGTCGCCGCGCAGCTTCTGGCCGACGCGCACCCCGTATTGCGCGCCAACCACGCCGGCAACCATCAACATGCCACCCAGAAATATATCGACCGACTGGTTTGTGGTTGCCTGGACGATGGTGGTGAAGGCGGTGACGAAGATAATCTGGAAAAGCGACGTACCGATCACGACATTGGTGGGGATGCGCAGCAGATAGATCATCGCCGGCACCATGATAAAGCCCCCGCCAACACCCATGATCGAGGTCAGCACGCCAATGCCAAACCCCAGACCGACGACGGGAATGGCGCTGAGATAGATCTTGGATCGCTTGAAGCGCATTTTGAAAGGCAGCCGGTGCACCCAATTGTGCTGGCCGGGCTTGCGAAATGACGTGGGTTTGTTGGCTGCAGCCCTTCTGAGAGAATTGATGGATTCAATCAGCATCAAACCGCCGACAACGCTCAAAAAGATCACATAGAAAAGCGAGATGATCAGGTCCAGCTGTCCAAGGCTGCGCAACAGCACGAAAAGGTAGATGCCGACGGAGGCACCGACCAGCCCCCCGGATAACAGGATCAGGCCCAGTTTGATATCCACAGTGCCGCGACGAAAATGCGACAAGGCCCCGGAAAAGGATGAAGCAACCACCTGGTTTGCACCGGTCGCAACAGCGACAGCGGGCGGTATGTTGTAGAAAATGAGCAAAGGCGTGATAAGGAATCCGCCACCAACGCCGAACATGCCCGACAGGAATCCCACGGCGGCACCCATGCCCAGAATGATAAAGGCATTCACCGAAATTTCTGCTATGGGCAGATAGATGCTCATGTCAGACCGAGAAAGATTGCGGAAATTTTACGGACTGAATGTCTTCAACATTCCCCTGTGTCATGCGCTTTAAGTTTCCCTGTGTCAATCATCGCAACCGAGGGCAAATCACAAGACACCGGGTCCGGTCTGATTGTTCCGCAGGTCAGCTAAAATACCAATGCAACAAGAACATCTTTGAGCACAAAATGATTGATTGTCCGATAGGAAATCGCATCAAATCCTCTCCGAAACGCTAATTGTTGCGTGCCAGAAGTTCCTTCACAAGAGCATCATTGACTTCACCGGTCGGCTCAAGACCAACCGACGTCTGGAACTCCTTGATCGCAGCGATTGTGCGATTGCCCATGATTCCATCCGTGCCGCCGGTATCAAAACCGTTTTTCGTCAGGATGCCTTGAATATTTCTGATCGCCTTTTTCATGTCGACTGAAGCGGTGCGGGTTTCAACACCGCGCCATTCGGCTGGTATTTGTGTTGAATTGGCCGATTCCACCAGAACCGCCGGGCTCCAGCTTTCCACTTTTGCACGGGCGCTCTGCAGCTGCTCCGGTCGCAGGGCAGCGGCCACTTCATCGCGTTTTCTGGCGGCGTCCTTGTCTCCGGATTTCGCCGCAATTGCGAACCATTTGTAGGAATCTTCCAGATCCTGCGCGACACCGTTGCCGCGTGCATGAAGTATGGCCAGATTGAACTGGCTGTCCTTGACACCCAGATCGGCTGCACGGGTGAACCAGTTTCCGGCTGAATCATAATCTGAAACGCCATCACGACCCATCGCATAAAGCACAGCCAGATTGTGCATGGCGCTTGCATTGCCCTGTTCAGCGGCCATCTGGTACCAGGTCAGCGCCTGGTCTATATCGCGATCAACCCCGGTGCCTTTTTCATAGAAATTGGCAAGTCTGTACTGGGCAGGCGCAAAGCCCGTATCCGCTGACAATCTGTACCATTTGGCTGCCTCGGACAGATCGGTGGGAACGCCACGACCGTCGGTATAACGTGCGCCAATCTCGAAGAGGGCAAGACCGTCTCCATTGGCAGCGGCTTCACGCAGCTCAACCGGACCGGCAGATTCGGGAGGCATTTCAATGGCCTGAACCGATGAGCCGCCGTCTTGTGCCAGGGATGCTGTTTGCGTCGGTGCTTCGGATTGGGCAGGCTGAAAGCCCTGATTTGGCTGCACCGAGGCATCGGAGGAAATAATTTTCTGGGGCGCCGGATCCGTGTTGCCGGCTATGGCGGAGACGTCAGCTTCTTCACTTCTTCCAATGCGCACTTGCGGAAGGTTGTCATTTGCATCGGCCAGAGGCTCTGTAACCGGTTGCGTTGCAGGCACGGTGACGGCTGGCACATCAAGCGAGACTGTTCGCACGGGCTCCTCGTCATTGGCGAGGAAACCGGCAATCAGAGGATAGGACAGGACTGCTAGCAAAATAGCTCCGGCAGCCATGAGAAGTGGCTTGCGGCGACGGACCACCGACTGCGTCAGAGATGAGGAGGCTTTTTGTTCGTCGGCAACAGGTTTTTCGATTTCACCAGCTTCAGTTGCTGCGGCCCGTGCTGCGCGACGTGCTGCGGCAATAAAATCGGATTTTTCCGGTTCAGCAGGCTGCGGGCGATCCTGGTCTGCCATTTGCTGCGCTTCACGCACCTTTGCCATTATGCGCTTGATATCAGGTGAACCTGATCCTGGCTCCATGGGGATATTAGCCGTTTCCGGGTCTATATCTGCGACCGGATCGATTGATGGCGACGGATTCACATTTTGCAGACCGTTCTGCCGCGGACTTTCAGCCGTGTCGGCACGTTTGCCGGATATGCGTTTTTTCAGCCCCTTCAGCAGCGAATCTCCGGAGGGTGCATTCTCGCGCTTTGGCAGATCATGGTGGACATCAGGTGCAAACCCGTCCCCATAGTCACCGGCATGGGCTTCCTCTCGCCGCGTGTAGACAGCAGAGGCCGCATGGGGCGCGCCACCAAATTGTGCTTCTTCATGGGCGTAATCCGCGACGTCTTGTCTTTCTGAACGCCGCGGCGTGGCTTCCAGCGTTTCAAGCCGGCTGGCAATTTTCAGCAGGGTATCGTGAACAGCGTCAATGGTACGGGCGCTTCGCTCTTCGCTTTTACGGCTGAGATTCTCAAGTGATCGCAAGTCGCCAACCAGCGACTCGATGGTCGCCATATCAGCGGCCGGTACGCCACTTTGCCGATAGGAAGCGATGGCGGCTTCCGCGGCCTGCCGCGCAGCCTCGATGACGATATCCTGGCTGTCCGCCTTGCTGTTGGACAAGTGGCCCTCAATCGCCGCCAGGCGCGGTTCCAACTCTGCCGTGACATTGTCATATTGCGCGGATGAACCGCCTGAATTGCTCAGCAGTTGAGAAAGGCCGGCAACCTGGTCCTCCAGGCTGCGGATGGATTCATCATTGCCATATTGCGGCGCCTGGGATTCATCCAGTCGCGCAGCTATGTCAGCCAGACGGGCTTCCAGGGGACTGAAATCCACTACGCTTGGCCGTGATGTGCTTTCCTGAACCCGGTCGGCAAGATCTTCAAGGCGGACATACAACATATCCTGATTGCCGTTTGTGGCCGTCAGGTCGCTGTTTATACTGTCGATACGGTGCGCCAGATCCTTGAGCTGGTCGCCAAGAGGGCCATTCGCCATCTCGAGATCAAGCCCCTCGACCTTTCTGGAAAGATCTTCCAGTTGGGATATCACGCGTGGATCAGAGGTTGCGGCCTGTTCGGCCAGCGAATGCGAGAGCAGATCAAGCCGCTCCATCAGTGCACCATAGGCTTCCTGGTTGGCCAGATCCTCAACACGGCTGGCCAATGCCTCCATGCGCATGGAGAGTTCGCCATCGGCGTCTGATTGGCCAAGCTGCCCGATGTGATCGACAAGAGAATCAAGCCGGTTTTCCAGCCGGGCGACAGCGGCCGTGTCCATGCCTGATGGCTGTGCCACGCTGTTGGCCACGATGGCCCGACTGATTTCATCCAGCCGGTCATCCAGTATGGCAAATTGACGGGTCAGTTCAGGATCGGCGGCGCTCGGCTGACGGGACATGGCGTCAATGGCCGTCACGAGCATCTTGATCTTGTCTTCGAGCGCATGCAGCGGCAATGCAGAAGGCAGCAACCCAATCGATGATTTGATATCATCCAGTCGGTAGGAAAGCGTGATCAATTCGTCGCGGATCGACGCTGAGTCAAGATCAGAGATGCGCTCTTCAAATCCATCCCATCTGGTTTCAAGCCGGCGCATGCTATCTTCGCGCGCCAGTTCGTTGACCATGGTGCGCAATTCTTCCAGCTCATTTTGAATGCCGTTTGCCGCGATGTCCGAACGGCTGTTGTCGAAGGAATTTATCTGTTCGGCAATCCTTGCCAGGTCCGCCTTGATATCGGACGGCATGGCCGCCGAACTGGTCATGGTTTTTATTTCACCCACGTCCCGGCGCAAATCGTTGCGAAGCGAGGCAACGGCGTCTGCGATTTCCCGCATGGCGTTGCTGGTATCGCGCGTTGACGGGTTCGGCATCGGCTCACGCATCGCTGCGCGGGGCGCAGGGCTTGGGATGGGCTCACGCGCGGGCGCTCTGGACGCATATTCTACAGGCCGTTGCGGCGCATATCTCTGTTCCAGTCTTTGATCAACTCTTGGACCGCCTCTGGGGTCGCTTCTGGGGTCTAATCTCGGATCTCCCCTGGGGTCCAACCTTGGGTCCAGTCTTGGGTCCCATCTTGGATCGGGTCTGCTTTCCTGGCGCATCTGCGGTGGTTGATGCTGGCTGAAGCGCTCCTGATCCAGCAAACGCTGACGCATGGCGCGGTCAGGCTCGGCTGACGAAAATTCCGTGCGCGGTGCAGGACGCCGGTTTCGGGCATTCAATCCCTGGACCCGCGCCTCAAGCTCGGCAATCGACTGGTTGAGCGCATCCACAGAAGAGGACTGCCGCGTGTCGGACCAGTTATTCGGATTTCTCGATCTATTCATCATTTCATCCGCATCGATAAAAAAGAATGGGCATGTTTTCCCTAATCTCTGGCATTGGCCGGAACGTTGCGCGCCAGGCGTGTAGACTATCCGGTCGCGAAACCATTCCATCTGAAACGAAAACCTTAGAATCAGGGTCTGCCATCGCAACACCACATTCCAGAAACGTGGTAAACAACCCGTTAACCCATGCCATTTTTTGTTAAATTCTTAATAATAAGCGTGATTAAAGCTGAAAAGACGCCATTTGGGGGTGGTTTTTACCTGCATATTTTTAGGCAATGCACCATTGACGTGTGCATCAGCCATGGCAACGAAATGAACGTTTGATCGTTGCAAACAGCGAAATCCGATACCTATACATCTGTCAGGGTGCGGATTTCGTAAGCACAATTTCTCACTGCGACAAATTTTGACGTTTACGCAAACGTCAATTAATTGTATGAAACGTCAATCACCTACCAATTCCAATGGATCAGACAAGAGAACGCCCATGCCCAGCTACAAGGCCCCGGTTCAAGACACGCTGTTTATCCTCAACGATGTCCTTGGTTATGAACGCTACAACAACCTTCCAGGTTTTGCCGATGCAACGCCTGATGTGGTTGAAGCCATTCTCAATGAAGGCGCCAAAATGGCCGAGGAAATTCTATTGCCGCTCAATCTGAGCGGCGATCAGGAAGGCTGCGTCAGACATGACGATGGCACTGTGACGACGCCAAAGGGTTTCAAGGAAGCCTATCAGCAATACCGTCAGGGTGGCTGGATGGGTCTTTCGGCCAGCCCGGAATATGGTGGCCAGGGGCTTCCTCTGGTTCTTCATACGGCCATAGGAGAATATCTGTCCGCCGCCAATATGGCGCTGATGATGTATCCAGGCCTGACCCAGGGCGCCATTGCGGCGATCTCGGAGCATGGCAGCGACGAACAGAAGGCCAAGTGGCTTCCAAACATGATTGATGGCGCCTGGACGGGCACCATGAACCTGACGGAACCCCATTGCGGTACGGACCTGGGGCTGCTGCGCACCAAGGCTGCACCTCAGGACGACGGCAGCTACAAGATTTCCGGGCAGAAGATTTTCATCTCGGCTGGCGAACACGACATGTCTGACAATATCGTGCATCTTGTGCTCGCCCGCATTGAAGGCGCGCCTGAAGGCGTCAAGGGTATTTCGCTTTTCATTGTTCCCAAGCTGCTGGTCGATGACAATGGAACAACTGGCGAGGCCAATGGCGTTTCCTGCGGTTCCATTGAAGAAAAAATGGGCATCCATGGGAATGCGACCTGTGTGATGAATTATGACGAAGCCACCGGTTACCTGATCGGTGAGGAAAACAAGGGCCTCAGAGCCATGTTCGTCATGATGAATGAGGCCCGGCTCGGCGTTGGTCTGCAGGGCCTGTGCCAATCGGAAATCGCCGCTCAAAATGCCGCTGACTATGCACGTGAACGCATTCAGGGTCGGGCGCTGACCGGCCCCAAGGAACCGGAGAAGAAAGCCGATCCGATCATCGTGCATCCCGATGTCCGCCGCACCCTGATGACCATCCGTGCCTTCAATGAAGGCAGCCGCGCGCTGATCCTGTGGACGGCATTGCAATCGGATCTCAAGCATCGTGCAGACTCGGAAGAAGATCGTCAGGCCGCAGATGATGTGCTGGGATTGATGACACCCATCCTCAAGGGCGTGCTGACAGACAAGGGGTTCGACAATACTGTTGCGGCACAGCAGATGTTCGGCGGGCACGGCTATATAGAAGAATGGGGCATGAGCCAATACGTGCGCGATTCACGTATCGCCATGCTTTATGAAGGCGCCAATGGCATTCAGGCGCTTGATCTGGTTGGCCGCAAACTCGGCGCCAATGGCGGCAGGGCTGTCATGGCCTATTTCAAGGAAGTCGGTGATTTCTGTGAGGCCAACCGCGACGACGAGAAAATGTCGACCTTTACCAAGCAGCTCAAGAAAGGCCTGAACGATCTGCAGGCTTCCACCATGTGGTTCATGCAGAACGGCATGAAAAATCCTGACAATGCAGGAGCCGGCTCCACCGACTACATGCATCTCTTCGGGATCGTGGCCCTTGGTTACATGTGGGCGCAGATGGCGAAGATCGCCCAGAGCAAACTTGATGCCGCTGCCGGCGACGACGCTGACTACTACAACAACAAGCTGATTACCGCTCGTTTCTTCATGGAGCGTCTGATGCCTGAAACAGCTCTGCGCCGTCAGCGCATCGAAGTGGGCGCCGATTCCACAATGGCACTCGAAGCCGCTGCTTTTTAAGGACTGCCGGGCTTGCAGCCCGGCTTCCTCTTCCCACATACATAGGATGAACTGAGGGCCTCAATCGGGCCCTCCAGCGGAGAACAGCAAATGGCGACCCCTCCCTCACAAGTACTGGCCTCACAGGTACTGGCCTCACAGGTACTCGATGTGCCGCGTCCGGAGTGGATGAGCGATGACCTGACCATGCTGGAAGACATGGCCAACCGCTTCATGGAAAACGAAATCGCGCCCCATTACGAGCGCTACGAGAAACAGGAAATTGTCGACCGCGAAGCCTGGGAAAAGGCCGGCGCTGCCGGGTTGCTTTGCGCATCCGTTCCCGAAGAATACGGTGGCGCAGGTGGCACCTACGCCCATGAGGCCATTATTGCCGAAGCGATCGGCCATATCGGTGTCGACGGTTTCGGCATCGCTTTGCACAATGCCATTGTCGCACCCTATATCCTCAACCATGGCTCTGAAGAGCAAAAACAAAAATGGCTGCCAAAGCTCGCCAGCGGCGAGATGATCGGCGCCATCGCCATGAGCGAGCCGGGTGCCGGCTCCGATCTGCAGGGCGTCAAGACCAGTGCCCGCAAGGATGGCAATCACTATGTCATCAACGGCTCCAAGACATTCATCACCAATGGCCAGAATGCCAATCTGATCATTGTCGTGACCAAGACCGACCCATCGGCCGGGGCAAAAGGCACGTCGTTGATGGTTGTCGAAACCGAACAGGTCGAGGGCTTTGAGCGCGGTCGCAACCTCGACAAGATCGGCCTGAAGGCCAATGATACATCGGAACTGTTTTTCAACGATGTGCGCATTCCGACATCCAATCTGCTGGGCGCCGAAGAAGGCCTTGGATTTGTCCAGTTGATGACGGAACTGCCGCAGGAACGTCTGTTGATCGCCAATCAGGCGATTGCCATGATTGAACGCGCATTGGCCCTGACCATCGACTATGTGCGCGAACGCAAGGCCTTTGGAAAAACCGTTCTGGATTTCCAGAACACCCAGTTCAAACTGGCAGAACTGAAATCCGAAGCCACCATGGCCCGCATCTTTGTCAATCATTGCGTCGAGCAACACCTCAAGGGTGCGTTGACGACCGTGACCGCGTCCATGGCAAAATACTTGCTGACAGACCTGCAGTGCAAGGTGATGGATGAATGCCTGCAATTGCACGGAGGCTACGGCTACATGAATGAATATCCGATCGCCCGCATGTTCCGCGATGCGCGTGTCCAGCGCATCTATGGCGGCACCAACGAAATCATGAAACTGGTTATTGCACGGAGCCTTTAGGCCCCTGACGTTACAAGGAGACACAACGATGGCTGATGCCTTTATATATGACCATGTGCGCACCCCACGCGGGCGCGGCAAGAAGGACGGTAGCCTGCATGAGGTTCCTTCCGTACGCCTCGGGGCGAAGGTTCTTGAAGCGCTTCGCGATCGCAATGAACTGGACACATCCGGTGTTGATGATGTGGTCTTCGGCTGCGTCGACCCGGTGATGGAAGCCGGTGGTGACATTGCCCGGGCGTCGATATTTGAAGCCGGCTATGCGACCCAGGCCCCTGGTATCCAGATCAACCGCTTCTGCGCTTCAGGCCTTGATGCGGTCAACATGGCCGCCGCCAAAATCAGCCAGGGCGCTGACGATATCGTCATCGCCGGCGGTGTGGAATCCATGTCACGCGTTGGTCTTGGCATGTCGGGCGGCGCCTGGTTCATGGATCCATCGGTCAACATGCCTTCCTATTTCATGCCACAGGGTGTCTCCGCCGATCTGATCGCGACGAAATACGGTTTCTCGCGCGACGACGTGGATGCCTATGCGGTGGAAAGCCAGAAGCGTGCAGCCAATTCCTGGGAAAAGGGCTATTTCAAGAAATCGGTCATTGCCGTCAATGATCAGAACGGCCTGACCATTCTCGACCGCGATGAACATATGCGTCCCGAAACCAATATGCAGAGCCTTGCTTCGCTGAACGCATCTTTCGGGATGATCGGAGAAATGGGCGGTTTCAATGCCGTGGGCATTCAGGCCCATCCGGAGATTGAAACGATCAACCACGTGCATCATGCCGGCAATTCGTCAGGTATCGTCGATGGTGCTGCGGCCATCCTTCTGGGTTCGGCCGAAGGCGGCAAGGTCATGGACCTCAAGCCACGGGCGAAAATTCGCGCCTTTTCCAATATCGGTTCCGATCCGGCATTGATGCTGACCGGTCCGGTGGATGTGACGCGCAAGCTGCTCAAACGCGCCAATATGACCATAGATGACATCGATCTGTTCGAACTGAATGAGGCTTTCGCTTCGGTGGTTCTGCGCTACATGCAGGCGCTGGACGTTCCGCATGACAAGATGAACGTCAATGGCGGCGCCATTGCCATGGGACACCCGCTTGGCGCCACCGGCGCCATGATCCTTGGCACCGTGCTGGATGAACTCGAGCGCCGCGATCTGAACGTTGCTCTGGTCACGCTGTGCATCGGTGCAGGCATGGGCACTGCAACCATCATCGAACGCGTCTAGGGCCAGGGAGAAAAACATGACCTATCAAAATTTCACCGTAGAAACCGACTCCGACGGTATCGCCCTCGTCACCTGGGACATGCCCGACAAGTCGATGAATGTCTTCACCGAAGAGGTGATGGTCGAACTGGATACGATCATTGACGCCGTGGTGGCCGATGATGCCATCAAGGGCGCCGTCATCACGTCCGGAAAAGCGACCTTTTCCGGCGGCGCTGACCTGACCATGCTCAATGCAATGTTTGCCCGCATCCATGAGGAAAAGGCCAATAACCCCGAAGGCGCAGCCCGTATCCTGTTTGATCAGGTGGGACGCATGTCGGGCCTTTTCCGCAAGCTTGAAACCAGCGGCAAACCCTGGGTTTCAGCGATCAATGGCGTATGCATGGGCGGTGCCTTTGAAATGTCGCTGGCCTGCCATGGCCGTGTTGCAGCCGACAGCGGGTCGGTCAAGATGGCCCTGCCCGAAGTCAAGGTCGGCATCTTTCCAGGCGCCGGCGGCACCCAGCGTGTTCCGCGGCTCACCGGTCAGCAGGAAGCCCTGATGATGATGACCACCGGTCAGAATCTCACCCCGAAAAAAGCCAAATCCATGGGCCTCATTCACGAGATTGCGGCACCTGAAAAGCTGATCGAAACAGCCAAACAGATGATACGTGACGGATTGAAACCGGTTCAGCCGTGGGATGTCAAAGGCTTCAAACTGCCGGGCGGCCCTGTCTGGAGCCCGCAGGGCGCACAGCTTTGGCCAGCCGTTTCAGCCACCTTGCGCAAGCAGAGCTATGGCAATTATCCGGCGGCCTTCGCCATTCTGAAATGTGTGTTTGAAGGCCTGCAGGTGCCCTTCGATACGGGTCTGCGTATCGAACAGCGGTATTTCACCGAGATTCTGCAGACACCTGAAGCCTATGCGATGGTGCGCTCGCTGTTTGTTTCCTTGCAGGAACTCGGCAAGGGCGCACGTCGTCCGGCCGGTGTGGAAAAGACCAAATTTACCAAGGTCGGTGTCATTGGCGCCGGTTTCATGGGTGCCGGCATTGCCTATTCCACCGCGAAAGCCGGCATACCGGTGGTTCTGATTGATCGGGACCAGGAAGCAGCCGACAAGGGCAAGGCGCATTCGCTGGACCTCGTCACTGCAGCCGTGAAAAAGGGCCGGATGAGCCAGGAACAGGCGGACCAGCTTCTGGCGCTGATCACGCCATCTTCTGATTACAACGCTCTGGAGGGCGCAGAGCTTGTCATCGAAGCGGTCTTTGAGGATCGTGGCATCAAGAAGATCGTCACCGAAGCAACCGAAGCGGTGTTGAAACCGGGTGCGGTTTTTGCTTCCAACACGTCTACCCTGCCCATTACCGGTCTTGCGGAAAACTCCAAGCGACCGGATGATTTTGTCGGCATCCATTTCTTCTCTCCGGTTGACCGGATGATGCTTGTTGAAATCATCATGGGTGAAAAGACCGCAGACAAGGCGCTTGCCGTTGCCCTGGACTATGTGCAGGCCATCAAGAAGACGCCGATTGTCGTCAATGACACACGCGGCTTCTACGTCAATCGCTGTGTCATGCGCTACATGACCGAAGCCTACAGCATGGTCGTCGAAGGCATCCCGCCGGTGATGATCGAAAACATTGCCAAAATGGCCGGCATGCCGGTCGGGCCGCTGGCGCTCAATGACGAAGTGGCCATCGATCTTTCCCAGAAGGTCAATCGTGCGACCATTGCCGATCTGGGCGAAAGCGCCGTGGATCCGCGCCATGTCAAATTGATCGACACAATGGTCGACGACCACGGACGGCTTGGACGCAAGAATGGCAAGGGCTTCTATGACTATCCGGATAAACCCGCCAAAAAGCACATCTGGCCGGGATTGAAGGATCTTTATCCGCAGCAGAATGCTGATGATATTGACGTCGAAGAAGTCAAGACACGCTTTCTTGCCACCATCGCTCTGGAAGCAGCCAGAACCATGGAAGAAGGCATTGTGACCGATCCGCGGGAAGCCGATGTCGGCTCGATCCTCGGCTTCGGCTTTGCACCCTATACCGGCGGTGCCCTGTCCTATATCGACGGTATCGGCGCCAGGGAGTTTGTCACCATGTGCGATGCTTTGGCTCTCAAGCACGGCGACCACTTCAAACCGACCCCGCTGCTCAGGGACATGGCCAAGAACGGCGAGACTTTCTACGGACGCTTCGGTGCCGGAGAAAACATCGGCCAGGCAGCCTGAGCGAAAGCTCAAGAATAAAACGGGCCGCGAGGTCCGTTTTTTTTGCTGGAAAAAAGTCTGCCGATGCCCGCAATGTGTCAGAGCATCAGGCAGGGGCCGAAAACAGGGGCCGAAAACAGGGAATTGAACATGGCTGTCGTTGATTATTATTTCTTTGGCGGCTCGCCATTTGTCTATCTCGGACATCAGGCGTTGCTGGCACTTGCCGCGCGGCACGACGTGGAATTGAACTACAAGCCGGTCAACCTCATGTCACTGTGGGCCGTGTCGGGCGCTGTCCCGCCGGCAAAGCGTCCACCGGTGCGACAACGCTACAGATTGCTTGAATTGCAGCGTTTTGCAGAACTGCGTGAATTGCCGATCAACCTTGCCCCCAAACATTTCCCGGTCGACGTCAGTCTTGCCGATCAGGCGGTCATCGCGCTTGTCGAAGCGGGCAAGGATCCGGCGGCCTATATGCAAAAGGTGTTTGCAGGTGTTTGGGCTGAAGACAGGGATCTTTCCGACAGCAATGTCATTGCCGGCCTTTTGAAGGATTGCGGTTTTGACGCCGCCGATATTCTGGCGCGTGCTGCATCACCGGATGTTGTGGCCACAAGAGAAAGAAACTCCGAAGAGGCCATTGCCGCAGATGCAATTGGTGTTCCGGCCTATGTGCTCAACGGAGAGGTCTTCTGGGGTCAGGACAGGCTCGAGCTGCTCGAACATGCGCTGAAAACCGGGCGCAAACCCTATAAGGCCTGACAGGGCCCTGACAGGTGCCTGGGGAACAGGTGACGGGGGAACAGGCGCCAAGACTTCAATTTGACGACGATCCGCTGTAGAAGGTCGGGAATCATTCCGTTGAGGACAGCCCTTGTTATCGCACGCGCAAATATGGTCGGCCATTGACGCGCTGGCTGAACACAATGGGGTTTCAGCCTCCGCCTTGGCCCGTCTGGCAGGCCTCGACCCGACCTCCTTCAACAGATCAAAGCGCCAGAGAGCAGACGGCCGGTTGCGCTGGCCGTCCACGGAGTCCCTCTCCCGGGTCCTGAACGCCACCCAATGTTCGCTCCAGGACTTTGCCGGCCTTGCCGGATCGCCCATTGAGCGCATTGAAAACACGCAAGGCACACAGGCCTCACAACGGGCCTCACAACAGGTTCCGTTGCTGGGGTTCGCCCAGGCCGGCAGCGGCGGCTATTTTGATGATGGCGGCTATCCGACAGGCCATGGCTGGGACATGGTGGAATTGCCTGCGGCCACAACCCGGCACGCCTATGCGCTGAAGGTACAGGGCGAATCCATGCAGCCGCTTTATCGCAATGGCGACACCTTGATTGTCGACCCGGAATCCCCGGTCAGAAAGGGCGACCGTGTGGTTGTCATAACCTGCGAGGGCGAGATCATGGCGAAGGTGCTTCGCCATATGGATGCGAAGATAATCGCGCTGTCATCGCTCAATCCCGACCATCCCGACCGGAGCTTCAAGAGAAGCGAGGTCGAGTGGATCGGCCGCATTGTGTGGGCCAGTCAATAGAGTATCCGGCTTTCTTTCACAGATAGACTCATGCGGTTCCGGCAACCCTGACCATTGCGGAAATGCAGGGCACCCTTGCGTTTTTATCACTGCTCTATTGGGTGGTTTGCTCCCATATACGGTTCACAAGAAAACAACAGCGGAGAACGCTGTATTCAAGAAAAAGAAGAGAGCTACCATGTCTATTATGAACCTATTCAAAAGCCGCGCCGCCCAGCGCCGCGCCTGTGACGAACTGAGCCGCATGTCGGACCGCGAACTTTCCGATCTCGGCATTTTCCGTGGCGACATCAACGCAGTTGTTCTGGGCCATCGCCGCCCCAACTGAGACCGCTCCCATCCGGGAAATCGTCTCTGTGCCATCAAAGCCGCCCTCGCTGGCGGCTTTTTATTGTCCGGCTTCCTGATGCGCATGTTGTTTGACGTTTAACGCCATTTGAAAGACAATCCATTGTATTGTGGTTGTTGTGGCTCAACGCAGAAACGACAGGGGGGAAAACCAGAACATGCGCCGATCACTTTTGAGCCTGCTCGCGCTGGTGATTGCAGCCGTGATCCTTTATCAATTTGTCCCTGACGACACTATCCCCGTTGAAAGCCGCCCTCGATCTTCAGAGGCGGAAGCAAAAGTCGCGGCACCGATAGCCGAGCCGGCACCACAGCCGGCACAGGGGCCAGCACCCGTCATAAACGCCCCGCGCCCCATTGCCCCCAAACTGTTTGCCCAACCCTTTGCAAAACATACGGCGGCGCTGGAACGCCTGCCACCGCGCAAGGCGTTGACACCGAAGCCGCCAAAACAGACGGGACCGCGCAGAACCTTGCTGCATCGCCCTGTGGTGACTGCCGCCGGGCGGGTGACCTATGGAAAGGCCGTGTTGCAGCTGGAAGGCCTTGAGGTTGTCGAGACCGGCGAGACCTGTGAAAGCCCCTCCGGCTCACCCTGGCCCTGCGGCATCATCGCACGCACGGCCTTTCGCAACTTCCTGCGCGGACGCTCAATGAATTGCACTGTGCCAGCGGCTAAATGGAGCGATGTGATCACGGCCTCCTGTGAGGTGGGCAAAGAGGACCCCGCTGCCTGGCTTGCCGGCAGCGGTTGGGCGCGCGCCATCGAAGGCAGCGCCTATGCTGAAGTCGCGCAGGCCGCACGTGAGGCCGGCAAGGGCCTCTATGGCGACGACCCGCGCGGTCCCAGGCCTGATCTGCCTGACAGCCAGGCAGAACTGTCCGTCAGCCTCAATCCCGTGTCAGTTGATCCGCCAGAGCCTTCGCAATGAGCGCACGGGTCTCCCTGATGCCGTAGAGCGCAACGAAGGAGCCAAAACGCGGACCGCGCTCCTGGCCCAAAAGCACCTGATAAAGCATCTGGAAAACGGCAACCGAAACGCCCGGACCGCCTTGCGGGCTGGTCTTTTTCAGATCCTGATAGCGCTCGATTTCCCGGGCCACGTCCAGCAGTGCGTCCTGAATCATCGAACCATCGGCATCATCAGGCAGTTCGGCAAGTTTCTGGTCAAAGGCTGCAAGCGCCTCGCGTTCGACCGGATCAGCCGCACGGAAAACCTTGTTGGGTTTGACGAAATCATTGAAGTAACGAATTGCATAGCCAACCAGTTCATCCAGCTCGGGATGCGTCTGCTGCGTCACACCGGGCGCGTAGCGGGAAATATACCCCCACAGAACATCGCTGTTTTCGGCATTGGAGGCGCTGACAAGATTGAGCAGCATGGCGAAAGGCACCGGATTTTCAATATTGGGCGGATTGCCGTCATGCATGTGCCAGACCGGGTTGCCCAAACGGTTTTTCCAGTCCTGGCGCTGATAGGCCGACAGGAATGTATAATATTCATCGACAGCCTTGGGAATCACATCGAAATACAGCTTCTTGGCCGTCTTGGGCTTCTGGAACATGTAGAGGCTGAGGCTTTCCTCCGATGCATAGGCCAGCCAATCGTTGATCGTCAGGCCGTTGCCTTTCGACTTTGAAATCTTCTGGCCGTTTTCATCAAGAAACAGCTCGTAATTGAAACCTTCCGGTGCACGCCCGCCAAGCGCCCGGCAGACCTTTGAAGACAGGGTGACACTGTCAATCAGGTCCTTGCCGGCCATTTCGTAGTCGACGCCAAGGGCAAACCAGCGCAGCGCCCAATCGGCCTTCCACTGGCACTTGACCTGGCCGCCCGTCACGCCGGTTTCCACCGCTTCACCGGTTTCCGGATCAAGGTAGGTGATGGTGCCGGCCTCTGCATCACGGGCAATCATCGGCACCTGCAGAACCTTGCCGGTGCGCTTGCACACAGGCAGGAAGGGCGAATAGGTCTGGCGACGCTCCTCGCCAAGGGTGGGAAGAATGATCTTCATCACATCGTCATAGACAGCCAGCATGCGCAACAGGGCTTCGTCGAAGCGCCCTTGCGTATAATAATCGGTTGCCGAGGCGAACTCGTAATCAAAGCCGAAGCGATCAAGGAAGACCCTCAGACGGGCATTGTTGGCAGCGCCAAAGGAGGGATATTCATTGGAAAAGGGGTCAGGAATACGGCTGAGCGGCTTGCCCAGATGCTCCTGCAGCATTTCCTGGTTCGGCAGATTGGTCGGCACCTTGCGCAATCCGTCCATATCATCGGAAAAGCACAGGATCTTTGTCTTGACGCTGTCGCCGGTCAGGACGCGGAAAGCATGGCGCACCATGGAGGTGCGCGCAACCTCGCCGAATGTGCCGATATGCGGGAGCCCGGAGGGGCCGTATCCGGTTTCGAACAGCACAACATCGGGAAAGCCGCTATTTTCATAGCGTTTGATGATTTTGCGTGCCTCTTCGAACGGCCAGGCTTTCGCCTGCGCCGCTGCCGCCATCATATCTTCATCAAGATCGAGCTCGGTCGGACGGTTCGTACGCATCATTTCACTTTCACGATTGTGCACAGTCGGCAATGGACTGCTCAGCCAGATTGGCTGGAACTCTTTTACCCGGCGATCATCATCGGGCCATTTAACATGGTTGGTCGGTTTTGCCGCAGAAATTTACACCCTCAGCGGCGCGCGGAACCTATGCCGAAGGCGGTTCAAGGTCAATGTTGCAGCGCATATATCGTCGGCCTGCCTTGGTTTTGTCACAGCCATGCGAAACAACGGCCTTGCGCTCGCTCCCGCCGGTTCCTAGTTTAGGTGCAATCATATTCGCAAGCAGATGCAGAAGGACCTTGCATGTCATCTCCGATCACAATTCAGGACGCACTCATTTATATCATGGTTACAATGTCCGCCGTTGACAGAAGCATGACCGATGCCGAATTGGGGCAGATCGGAAATATCACGCGTACCGTGCCTATTTTCAACGACTTCAATGAGGAAAGACTGCTGCGGGTATCGAAGGATTGCGGGGCCATTTTGAGCGAACAGGATGGTCTTGATACCGTCCTTCTGATTGTGCATGACGCATTGCCGCATAATCTCTACGATACGGCTTACGCGCTGGCCGTGGAGATTGCCGCTGCCGATCTGCATGTGGAGCAGGAAGAGCTTCGACTGCTGCAACTGCTGCGTGACAGGTTGGGCCTCGACAAATTGACATGCGCAGCCATCGAACGTGGCGCCATGGCGCGCTATCGCACCCACTAGACTTATCAACCGGAGATCATGAATGGAGCTGTTTGGCCTGTCTGAACCCCTGGTGCGGTTGCTGGCCTTCGCTGTCATTTTTCTGTCGATGGCCCTGTTCGAACTTCTGGGGCCACGCCTGCAGCGCGACGAAGTCATCGGCGCCCTGAAGGCGCGCCGATGGTTCACCAATTTGTCGATGGTGGTGATTTCATCCATCGCCCTTCGGGTGATCTTTCCCCTGGCAGCCGTCGGCACGGCCCTATGGGCCAGCGAGCAGGGCTATGGATTGTTCGCCTATCTTGACGTTCCGGTCTGGATTGCCGGAATCATTGCTTTTGTCATTCTGGATTTCTCCGTCTGGCTGGAACATGTCGCCAGCCACAAGATACCCCTGTTGTGGCGCATTCACCGCATGCACCATTGCGACACGGGTTTTGACGTGACCACAGCGCTGCGCTTTCACCCGCTTGAAATCGTCCTTTCCATGCTCTGGAAAGCGCTGATCATTGTGTGTCTGGGCCCACCGGCCGTGGCTGTTCTTATTTTCGAGATCGTGCTCAATGGCACCGCCATGTTCAACCATTCCAATGCCCGCCTGCCACTGGGGCTTGACCGGGTGCTGCGGCTGGTGCTGGTGACGCCTGATATGCACCGGGTCCACCATTCCAGCGACCACAGGGAAACCGATACCAATTACGGTTTCAATTTTCCCTTCTGGGACCGGCTGTTCAAGACCTATTGGGCGCAGCCAAGACTTGGTCATGAGGGCATGGAGATCGGCCTGAAGGAATATCGTGACAAGGCGCCTTCACGCCTGGCATGGGCCCTGATGTTGCCCTTTCGCCGGTAAAATCCGCTCAGTACAATCCATTGGGAAAATAGCGGAAGTACAATTCGCGCATGCGGCCGTCCTTGCTGATTTCCAGCAGCGCATGATCAAAGGCCTCGACCAGATCAGGACTGTCGCGCCGCACCGCGATCGACAGGCCTTCGCCGAGGAATGACGGGGCGAAATAGGGACCATCGAAATAGGCACAGCAGTCTTTCGCCCCCTTGCTCGTCAGCCAGAAAGACAATTGTACGCCATCGCCGAAAATGGCATCGACGTCGCCGGACTTCATTGCGTCATAGAGCCAGTCGGGTCGGTCAAATGTGACCGATTGAATGTCCGGGAAATAGGCGCGCAACATTGCCGCGTGGGTCGAATTGGCAAGAACACCGACCTTCTTGTCGGCCAGGGCCGTTGCATCTTCTCCCTCAATCGCAGTGGTTTTCATCCGGACAAACCGCGCCGGAAATTTTAGAAACGGCCGTGTGAAGAGATAATCCTTGCGGCTTGTCTCGCTCATGCCAAGGCCGGCGATGATGGCTTCGCCCTGCCCGGTCTGCATGGCCGCCGACAGTTCATCCCATGGCAGAATCTGGACCTGGCATTTTGCCGCCACGCCCAGTTCATCACAGATTTCCCGCGCCAGATCGACGTGAAAACCCGATACCCGGCTGTGCTGGTCAATGAAGTTGAAGGGTGGAAAATCATGCGTGGTCAAAAAGCGTATGCGGGTGCGCGGCGACAGATCCGGAACGATAATCCGCTCGCGCGGGTCCCAGTAATTGGGAATTGCCGCAGAAGCCTGTTGCGCCATGACGGGCCGGGCCGCGCTCACGCCGAGGCTAAGACAGATGATCAGAAAAATGCGGCAAGCAAACGGCAATTTCATCAGGCAGGCTCTCGTATTCCATCGGGCTTTAATGTCCCATAGCATAGAACGGAAACAAAAAAAGGGTGACGCCAGCGCCACCCTCTTCTCTCAACTGCAGACCAGACATCTGTGAAATGATCTGCAGTGTGGTGTTCAAGCCGAACTCAGCGGCTCGGCAATGGCATCCAGTCGGCAACGGCAACATCGGCATGGGCGAACTGCGGCAGTTTGGCCGAAAGCTGTTCCATGTTTTCGATGTCGAGTTCCATCAGCATGTCACGCGTGATCAAGGTTGGCGGCACGATGACATTGTGGCCTGGATCTTCACCTGCCAGCAACATGGCAAGAGCACGCACGGATACCTCGCCGACAACCGCCGGATTGGTGGCAGCCGTGGCAACCCAGGCGCTGTCGCCTTCACGCATCGCCTGAATATCGGACGAAGAGACGTCGGCGCTGTAGATCTTGACGTCATTGTTGAGACCCGCCTCATCAACGGCAATCTTCACACCCTTGGCAAATTCGTCATAGGGAGCGAACATCACATTGATGGTCGGATTGGCGCGCAACACGGCAGAGGCCTGGTTGGCGACCGAGTTTGCGATCGGATTGTCGAGCGTCCCGAACTGGGCCACTTCATTGATGCCGGGATATTTTTCCTTGAATTCCCGCCATTTTTCATCGCGGCGATCCAGAGGTGCGATACCGGCCACATAGACGTAACCGGCGGTGAAGCTTTCACCATTGTCCTTAATCGCCTGTTCGAGGGCGAGCTGCGCCAGAAGCTGGTCGCTCTGCTCGATCTGCGGCACGGCCGGGTTTCCGACATTCACATCGAAAGCCACCACCTTGATGCCGGCATCGACGGCGCGTTGCACGGCCTCGGACATGGCTTCCGTCAGGCCATGCTGAACAACGATGCCGTCCACACCCAGAGCAATGGCCTGATCGACCATGTCGGCCTGCAGGGCTGCATCCTGGCGTGAATCGAAGATGCGCAGGTCCACGCCAAGCGCAGCGGACTGACGTTCGACACCGGACAGATAGGCCTGAAAGAAGTCACCGGTTGAAAGATAGCGCACCAGCGCGATCTTGACGTCACCGGGCTTGTCGAATGGTTTGGGCATGTCTGCCGCCTGGGCGGCAAAACCAAGTCCGGTCGTCGCCATGGCGGCAAGTCCCAGTTTGACGATCATACGCCGGGTTATCCTGTTTAGCATTTTGTATCCTCCCACTGTGAGTGAACCGGAGCATGAGGCTTCCGGCAGGCAAAATCCGACGCGAAAACCGCGTCAGCGACGAGCAGCCCTTGTGAGGCTGAAAGTGAATACGAGGGCCACGACCAGCACGCTGCCCTTGACGAAATCCTGCGCATAATAGGGCGCGTTCATCATGGTCAGTCCCTGCAGAAGAACACCGACAAACAGCGCACCAACCAGCGTTCCGAAGGCATTCGGCTTGGCAACACCCAGAACGGCAAAGCCGATCAGGGCGGCGGCCACCGCATCCAGAAGCAGGTTGTTGCCCGAACTGACATCGCCCCTGCCGACCCGTGCGGCAAGCAGAATGCCGCCGATCGATGCGGAGACGCCGGAGATCATATAGGCGGCAATCTTGTAGCGGCTGACCGGCGCACCGGCCAGGCGGCTGGCCAGTTCATTGCTGCCGATCGCATACATGACCCTGCCCCAGCGGGTGAATTCGAGAAAGAACCAGATGACCAGCGCCAGCACCAGCATGATGATGACGGAGACCGGCACAATGTCCCACAGCCGGTGCCTGCCCAAAAACAGGAAGGACTTGTCAAATTCACCGGTTGATGTCGAGCCGTCGGGCATCATCATGCCCTTGGCAATGGAGCGACCGGCGGTTGGAATGAGCTGCAGGCCAAGCAGCAGGAACATGGTGCCGAGCGTCGCCAGCAGGTCCGGAACGCGCGCCACCACCACCAGCAGGCCGTTGAACAGACCGACACCCAGACCCAGCAGCAGGCACAGGGCCACCGCCTCGACCGAGCCCAGACCCCAGACAACCATCGCGTAGGACGCAGCCATCATCGATGACGCCGCCACGGAACCGATGGAAAGGTCGAACCCGTCCACCACAAGCGTTGCGGTCACGCCGAGGGCAAGCACAGCGGTGATCGAAACGGACTGAAAGATGAACACCATGGAGCGCAGCGACATGAATGCCGGTTCCATCACCGTGAAGAAGATGACAATGACCAGCAGCAACACCAGGAAGCCATAGCGAATGGCCAGATCCCTGAAGCGTGTTTGTGCCTTTGCAGTGTTTGCCATTGTTCAATTCCCGTGTGCGGCATCACTGATGGATGCTGCCTGTTGTGCGATGACGGATGCGCCGGATATCTGCGCCAGAAGTGCGTCCATGTCCAGATCGGCTGTGCGATGTTCGCCGACGATCGTGTGATTGCTCATGACCAGAATACGGTCTGCCACCTCCAGAGCCTCGTCAAGCTCGGCGGTGAGAATGAGTGTGGCGCGCTCCTGCGCCGTCTCGCGCAATTTGCGACCGATATCGCCGCGCGCCCTGATATCAACGCCCTGGAAAGGCTCGTCGAGCACCAGCACCCGGCTGGGCTGGGACAGCCAGCGGGCGATGACGACCTTTTGCTGATTGCCTCCCGAAAGGGCGGAAAGCATATCCTGTTCGGACTGGCAGACAACATCCAACTGGTCGATCATGGTGCGCGCCGACTGGTTCTCGCGTAGCCGGTTGAGCGTTCCGGCGGTCGAAAAACTGGTCAGGAAGGGCAAGGAGAGATTGCCGGAAATATTGAAGCCAGGGATGATGGAGGAATTGGCCCGGTCCTTTGCCGTCATGAACACGCCCTGCGTAATGGCCTCGCCGGGGTTTGCCGGATCATAGGTTTGGCCGAGCAGTTCGAATGCGCCAGCCAGAGGCTTTCTGACACCGAACATGCATTCGGCCAGTTCGCTTTTTCCTGTTCCGACCAATCCGGTCAGAGCGACAATTTCACCGCGCGCCAGCGCAAAGGAGAAGGGTGCGCTGCCGTTTTTCAAGACAATATCGCGTGCCTCGAACAGATGCTCGCCCCGTTCGCCTGCCTGATTGCGGGTGGCCAGAAGGCCGTGGCCCAGCATGGCGTTGACAGCGGCCTCATAGTTCAGCGGCTTTTCGAATGTGCCGGTTATCCTGCCGTCCCGCAGGGCAATGATCCGGTCTGCCAGGCGGCGGATATCCGACATGCGGTGGGAGATATACAGAATGGCCACGCCGCTTGCCCGCAGACCTTCGACGATGGTGAAGAGGCGTTCGGCCTCGCGCTGCGACAGGGAGGATGTCGGCTCGTCGAGGATCAGCAATTTGGGGTTTTGCGCCAGGGCCCGCGATATGGATACCAGTTGGCGGTCGGCAAGATTGAGTTCACGCACCGGCCGGTCGAGATCAAGATCCAGTTCAAGCGTCGCCGCAATGGTCTGCGCCTCTTTGCGTGCTTTGCCGGGGGTGAAGAAAAATCCGGTTTCGCCGTTGCACAAACGGTCGAGCAAAAGGTTCTGGGCGACACTGAGATCGGGCGCGACACCATCATTGATCGACTGATGGACGATACAGACACCGGAGCGGATTGCTTCTGCCGGTGAGGAGGGATTGAAGGCGACGCCGTCAAGCGCGATGCTGCCGGTATCGGCATCATGCACACCGGCGATGATTTTGACCAGGGTGGATTTTCCCGCACCATTGGCCCCCATCAGAACCACGATCTCGCCGGCGGATATCGACAGGTCGACACCCTGCAGCACCTTGTTGGCGCCGAAGGATTTCTCCACCCCCTCGAGTTTCAACACCCCCTGGGGTTGCAACCCCCCTTTGGGCTGCAACACTGGGTGGGCGGCAGTCTGATGCAATGGTGATGCACTCATTTTTCACTCCCAGAGGCCGACGTTACAGCCAAACTGGCAAAAGTCAATATATCTTGACATAATTCAAATTGATGTTTTTATGGATGGAACAAAATATGATTTCCGCGCTGCGCACAAGCCCTTTATGATTGTGCAATGGGTAGACAGAAAAGCGGATAAAGGGATCGGGAGAGGCAATGGCCATAGAAACGCCAGAGGGTTACGAAGCATTTACGGTTGAGACCATCAAGAACTATATTGCCAGCGATGCCTTGCTTGCTGCAAGGGTTGGCGGCGCGCCGGACCAACTCAAGACAGTGGAAGTCGGTGATGGCAATCTGAACCTCGTCTTCATCGTCGAGGGCCCTGCCGGTTCGCTGATCATCAAACAGGCATTGCCCTACGTCCGGCTGATCGGCGAATCCTGGCCGTTGCCGCTGAAAAGGTCCTATTTCGAATATCACACGCTGACGCGCCAGGCCGCTGCCAGTTCAGATGGCGCCCGGGTGCCTGAGATCTATGCCTATGACGAAGCCAATGCGTTGATCGCAATGGAATATCTGTCAGACCATATCATACTGCGCAAAGGCTTCATTCAAGGCATTGCCTATCCCAGATTGGCCAATGATCTGGGCCTGTTCCTGGCCGAAACATTGTTCCGCACCTCCGACCTGCATATGGATACCGCGCGCAAGAAAGCCGATGTAGCGCTTTATTCAGACAATGTCGCGCTGTGTGACATCACCGAAAGCCTGGTCTTTACAGAGCCCTATCAGGAAGCGGAACTGAACCAGTGGACGAGCCCGCAGCTGGATCGTCTGGTTCAGACATTGCGCCAGGACCGCGATGTCAAAGTGGCCGTGCAGGTAATGAAGGAGCGCTTCACCACCTGCACCCAATCGCTGCTGCATGCGGATTTTCACAGCGGTTCGGTGATGGTCAACCAGGCCGATACACGGGTGATCGACCCGGAGTTTTCCTTCTACGGACCCATGGGGTTTGACACGGGCGCGCTGTTTGCCAATTACTTCCTTGCCTATTTCTCGCAAGCCGGCCACGCCCAGCAGGCCGGTGACCGCGACGCCTATCAGAAATGGCTGCTGCAAACCGCCATTGACACCTGGGCCACCTTTGAAGCCCGGTTCCGCGAATTGTGGCATAGCGAACGCACGGGCATCTTGTTTCCGCGCAGCCTGTTTGAAGACCAGGACGATGCCATGGGGTCCGAGCAGGCCCTGACCCGGACCTTGCGGAGCCTGTTTGTCGACACGGTGGGCTTTGCCGGAACCAAGATGATCCGCCGTCTGGTGGGCCTTGCCCATGTCGAGGACATGGAGTCCATCGAGGATCCGGACCAGCGCGCAAGATGCGAGGCCAATGCCCTTGCCATGGGCCGCGAATTGCTGGTCTCTCGCCACCAGTTTTCATCCATCGGCCAGCTCTGCGATCTGGCTCGGTCCATCAAGAACCGGGGAGTAACCCTATGAAGATCGATGGCAAACCCTACCGTTCCATCTGGGCGGAGGCCGATGGACGCACCGTCGGCATCATCGACCAGACCCGCTTGCCGCACAGTTTTGTCACCCGCCAGCTGAAAAGCCTGGACGACGCGGCAACGGCCATTGCCGACATGTGGGTGCGCGGTGCACCGCTGATCGGCGCCACCGCCGCCTACGGTATGGCCATTGCCATGCGGCAGGATGCCAGCGACGAGAGCCTGATGAAGGCCTATGCGGTTCTGCACGCCACACGCCCGACAGCCATCAACCTGAAATGGGCGCTGGATGAAACGGTGCGTCTATTGCAGCCCCTGCCGAGCGAACAAAGGGCCGATGCGGCCTGGGCGCTGGCGGCCACGCTGTGTGACGCCGATGTCGCCGTCAACCACGCCATCGGCAGCCACGGGCTCGAACTCATCAAGGCCATAGCGGCGCGCAAGGAACCGGGTGAAGCAGTCAATATATTGACCCATTGCAACGCCGGCTGGCTGGCGACTGTCGATTGGGGCACCGCCACCTCACCAATCTATCAGGCCCATGATCTGGGAATAGAGGTGCATGTGTGGGTGGATGAAACACGACCGCGCAACCAGGGTGCCTCGCTGACCTCCTGGGAGCTTGGACGTCATGGCGTCGATCACACATTGATCGTCGACAATGCCGGCGGCCACCTGATGCAGCATGGCAAAGTGGATATGTGCATTGTCGGCACCGACAGGACCACCGCCAGCGGCGATGTCTGCAACAAGATCGGCACCTATCTGAAAGCCCTGGCGGCACGCGACAACGGCGTGCCGTTTTATGTGGCGCTGCCCTCCTCGACCGTTGACTGGACGATCAATGACGGTGTGCGTGAAATTCCGATCGAGGAACGCGACGGCCGCGAGGTTTCCTGGATGGCCGGAAAAGATGCGAACGGCGTTGAAACCAAGGTGCTCATCTGCCCCGAGACAACGCCGGTCGCCAATTTTGCCTTTGATGTCACACCATCCAGGCTGGTGACCGGACTGATCACGGAACGCGGCGTTTGCAGCGCAAGCCAGGCGGGTCTGGCCAAATTGTTCCCCGAAATGGCCAAGGGCCAGAATAAAGTCAGGGCCGTCTGATTCAGGGCTGCCTGATCAAGATCAGCCGGCCCCGGATTTATCATGTTTTCAGGGATCGAAATTGAGCAATGCCTGGGCCGTCGGCGCATCGGTGACAAGGTGGGTGACATAGCCGCCCAGCATGGCCGCATGCATGCCGGCAACCTTGTCAAACCCGTTGGACACCAGCATGCCGACCGACAGGCCCCGCAGGGCATCCGGGGTGATGCCGATCATCCGGTCATCCAGCGGGCCGACGATATGCTCGCCCCGGGCATCGATAAATCGCCCGCATATGACGCCGACCGCACCGCGCGCCTTGTAATCCTCCAGATCGGCAAGCGAAGCGATGCCGCTTTCGACCACATGGCTATTGTCTTCGCAGGACCCGACGGCAAACAGCGCCTTGTTGATCCTGCCCAGCAAGTCAAATTGCGAGCGGATGATCGGCTCCTGCTTCAACAAATGCGCGGCCTGCGTCGACGACAGCAGCGCCGGCGCATAAAAATTGGCGACCCGGGCGCCCAGCTTGTGGGCAATATTGGTCGAGCAGCTTTCCGCCGCAAAGACGTAGGGACTGGCCATCGAGCCAACCATCTGCACGACGGTCATATTGTCGATGATGCGCGGCGTCAGGCTTTCCGACAGTTTGAAGATTGTCATGCCCCAGGCGACACCCAGAATGTCGCCAGGCGCCAGCAGATCGGGCAAACGCCGCGCCGCGCCGACGGCAACGCCGGTCAGCGAAATTTCCGTTCCCGGAATGACGACGGATTCCTGCAGGCCGTATTTGCGGCACAGTTCAACGGAAATGCGCTGGCGGTTGAAGGCAGCGGAATCAAGGCGGATCTCGACAAGACCGCGCTCGCGGGCCTGCTGCAGGTAATTGACCACCGTGGCGCGGGACACGCCGAATTCCTCGGCGATTTCATTCTGGTTGCGGTTTTCGTAATAATAGAGCCATGCGGCGCGCAGCAGCGTGTCTTCCACCGGTTCATCCGGCCTGTAGCGACGCCGCGCCTTCTTTTTGTCCTGACCCAAAGTCTGCCTCTCCCGCTACCCGGCTCTTTGTCTTGCCCGTTGCAGCTGGCCCATTGTATCTGGAACCAACTGCAGTGCAGATGTAAAGTAACCCCACGATGTTGCACAGAGTCAAATGACGCAACGAACAGCAAAGGCACATTCCATGCTTAAAGGTATTAATCCACTGGTCACGCCAGATCTCATCCATTGCCTGCTTTCCATGGGCCATGGCGATGAATTGGTGATTGTCGACGCCAATTTCCCTGCCGCCTCCATTGCGGAAACAACAAATATGCAGGAACCGATCCGCTTGCCCGGCTTCTCATCGCCGCAGGCCGCACAGATCATCACCGAACTCATGCCGCTCGACCATTTCACCGAGACCTGCGCCCTGCGCATGGAAATCGATGGTGCGCCGCAGGAGATGGGCGCCGTGCATCACGAGACCTTTGACATCATCCGGGCGGCCATGCCGGATGGCGCCAACGTCGGCTCGCTGGAACGCCAGATGTTCTACCAGCAGGCCGCGCGCGCCTTCGCGGTGGTGGCCACCAGCGAGAAACGCCCCTTTGGCTGCTTCATCCTGCGCAAGGGCGTGATTTTTTGACCTTTGTCAGATAAATATGACTATTGTCAGAAAACAAGACTTCCACTAAAAACAATCTGTCCGCGGGCCGACAGGCGGCCACTATCCATCATATGAGGCATGCAATGAAAAATCTCTGGAATGACACCGAAGCCGCAGCGACCGTCGCGCGCTATGGCAAGAACAATATTTCCGAAGATCTGGCGCTGCGTGTCTATACAACCCGCCTTCTGGGCGGTGATCCGCAATTGGTCCTGCATGGCGGCGGCAATACCTCCGTCAAAACCCGCAGCAAGGATATTCTCGGCGAAGAATGGGATGTTCTGTGCGTCAAGGGCAGCGGCTGGGACATGTCGGTCATCGAACCGCAGGGTCTGCCCGCCGTCAAGCTCGAGACCCTGCTCAAGGCACGCAACCTCGATGCTCTCAGCGACGAGGACATGGTGGCGCTGCAGCGCTCCAATCTGATGGATCCCGCCTCCCCCAACCCGTCGGTCGAGACATTGCTGCATGCCTTCCTGCCGCATAAGTTCGTCGATCACACCCATTCGACAGCCGTCCTTGCTCTGGTCGATCAGGAAAATTCCGAGGCGCTGATCAAACAGGTTTACGGCACCCGCATGGGCTTTGTGCCCTATATCCCGCCGGGCTTCGAACTGGCGAAAGTGGCCGGCGAAGTCTATGACCGCGATCCTTCCGTCGAGGGTCTGATCCTCGACAAACACGGCATCTTCACCTTCGGCGCCAGCGCGCGCGAAGCCTATGAGCGGATGATCAATGCTGTCACCGAAGCGGAAAACCACATTGCCGCAAATGGCGTCAACACATTCGCGCAACGCACGGACCTGCCGGCCAATCCGGCCAGCGCCCGCGATCTGGCGCCCATCCTGCGCGGCGCCATTGCCGAGGCCCTGGGTGAAGGCCATTTCAACCGCTACGTCAGCGATTTCCGCACATCCGACAATGTCCTGAACTTCATCAATGGCGTGGACCTGGAAGATTATGGCCTGCGCGGCGTCACCACCCCGGACCTGACCCTGCACGTCAAGAACTGGCCGGTGATCCTGCCGCCCTGCCCGGCGGACGGCATTGACGCATGGGCCGAGGCGGCGCGCGCCGCCATCCACGCCTATATGGAAAAATACCAGGCCTATTTCGAGCGCTGCAACGCCGCCGACGATATCGAACGTACCATGCTCGATCCCATGCCCCGCATGGCCATCGTGCCCGGTCTTGGCGTCTTCGGCTTTGGCCGCACCGCCAAGACGGCGAGCATTTCCGGCGATGTTGCCGAAGTCTGGATGAAAACCGTCACCGAGGCCGAAAGCATCGGACGTTTCCATCCGCTGTCGGCAGAAGAATTGTTCAAGCTGGAATATTGGTCCCTCGAACAGGCCAAGCTGAAAAGCCGCAAGATCCTGCCGCTGACCGGACAGGTGGCGGTGGTCACCGGCGGCGCCGGCGCCATCGGCGCGGCTACCGCCAGGCTGCTGGCCGAAACCGGCGCCCATGTCGTGGTGGCTGATCTGGATGAAGCGGCAGCCGCAGCCGTCGCCAAATCCATCGGCAATGGTTCGCTGGGCGTTTCCTGTGACGTCACCGATCCGGCCAGCGTGCGCGCCGCCTTCGACGCGGCCGCAGAGGCATTTGGCGGGGTCGATATCGTCATCTCCAATGCGGGTGCTGCCTGGCAGGGCGAAATCGGCACGCTGGACGATGCGCTTTTGCGCAAGAGTTTCGAGCTGAATTTCTTTGCCCACCAGAGCGTCGCGCAAAATGCCGTGCGGCTGTTCAAGCTACAACAGACCGGTGGGGTCCTGCTGTTCAACACCTCGAAACAGGCGATCAACCCCGGCGCGAATTTCGGCGCCTACGGCCTGCCGAAGGCGGCAACCCTGTTCCTGTCGCGGCAATATGCGCTTGAATACGGCAAGATCGGCGTGCGCTCCAGCGCCGTCAACGCCGACCGCATCCGCTCCGGCCTGCTCAGCAACGACATGATCGCCAGCCGCTCCAAGGCCCGCGGCATCAGCGAGAGCGACTACATGTCCGGCAACCTGCTCAAACAGGAAGTCACAGCAGACCACGTCGCCAGCGCCTTCCTCAGCCTGGTGATGGCGGAACGCACAACGGCGGGCGTGCTGACAGTGGATGGCGGGAATATTGAGGCTGCGCTTCGGTAGGAGAGTGGGGGGAGTGGGCTCCGGCACGCTGGCTGACTTTATGCGGCAGCCCAAGAACTACAATGCGGGCGATACAAACTATGAGATAATTATATTGATTTAGAGATTTAGAATAGTAAGCCGTCACCGTGGTTCGAGTAAGCTGTTGCTGCGCAATTCTATCCTGCGTTCCAGATTGGAGAAGCCAACGTCGCTGGCTCCCCCAACTGCTATTAGACGTTCAACTTTGCCCTAACATTGGAACGCAACACATACCGGGCATGTGTGCCAGGAAACGGGCCTGCATGTGGCTCGTGTATGGTTTCAATACAAAAGCCTACAGAACGTAGATTGTGAACGTACGCACTCCACCGCGGCGCTGGGCGAGATATGGGTGTGCATCCGGTTTTGCCTGCCTTAATCAATTGGGACAAGGCCCATGCATTTCGCCCGCTTAGCGCGATTGTTGTGGTGCTATTGTCTTTAGTGAAGAAATACTTACTGGTCATGGTGTTCCCCCACACAGGTGATCCCATTTGCAACGGGGCATGTATTGGGTGCAATCAGAGGTCGCTCTATTAGCTTCTCCAGCCGATTTGTTACTAGCTGAAGAGGCAAAAAAACAGTGTATTCGAGCTCTACCCAGTCAAAGAAGGACGGCGGAAATGAATTGCGCGTGAATGCGCAAGGCGGTAATATGATCATTCTGGTGATCTCCTAATGTCTAATTGGGTCGGTTTTCAGATAAGCCTCGGCGCTGCGCCAACAGTGACCGAGGCATTTTTGTGCTTTCTCTGGTGGTAGTCATTCGCTCTCAACTTTGCTTTCAAGTGGCAAGAGCAACGTGCATAATTGTTCATTGCAATAATCGAGTTGCTGATCAGTTTTCAACAACGGACTTGCAGCACATAAACAACAGAGTTTGCTCAGGTACGATTTCGAGAGCTTGGAAGATTCCGTAGCCTCAGCAGGGTATAATATTTTTGGTTGTTGTTTCATCTAATGTCCTTCTGGCGGTTGAGTCCGCAAGAACAAGTATCTTCCAGCTCCTGCCGATTTTTTATAGCCATCTGGCTCAATGCACAGGTTATCCACAAGCTGCGGGATGCGATTATAGAAATTATTGTTTAATATCAGATGGTTGACTTTTTTCAGTTTTTTCAAACCAAAATCTGACTGGCATACTTAAGATATTTTTTGCATTATCTAATCGCCATGAAGTACCGAAAATCGAGATTAACCGAGCAACAGCAAAAGGAAATTCGGCGTGACTACCTAAGGGAACGTTGCGCAAGATCGAGTGCAAGTATTCGAGGTATAAGTCGAAAAACTGTTGCAAAAAAGCAAAGCCAATATCGCACTGAAATACTTCATAAAATTGCTTACCAAAGCGCGAAATATTACTATTATCAGAAATTCGACGATGCTGTTCACCCTCGCGAGTTCGCCGAAGACTATTCTCAGATTTTTGCGATTGCGAAAAGTGAAGATGTCGGCGACCGTTTTGATTTTTACATGTTCCCTGATGAAGTTGCAGCCAGTCGTCCATTTGTTCCCAAAATCAGCATTAAGTTTTTTACAAAAACTATAACTTCGTCATCTTTCAGTCATTCTGTAGTCATTACTCATGTACCGGTGTCTGGGAAACAAAATTGGAAGTCATCAGAGATAGATAATTTAAAGAGAAAATTTCAAATCCATATCAGCAAATATCGCGGTATCCCCGCGCACAGCGCAGCTGAATACTTTGCCGAGTTCCTATTTTTCCATCAGTTTAATACAATTTATGAGCGGGAGAATTTTGACCTGCACTCGAACAAATAACTTCGATTACGAATTACGGCGACGAGAATCACGGTGACGGTTCAGCTAATCCCTTTATTCAGCTTCCTGCCCCTCTTTTGCGCCATGAGAACCCGGCCCGTTTGCTTCTCCAGCATCTTCAGCCAATCCAATTACGGTGACAGTTTACTCAATCCCTTTATTCGGCTTCCTGCCCCTCTTTTGCGGCATGAGAACCCGTCCTGTCTGCCTCTCCAGCATCTTCAGCCAATCCGTATCGCCGACAGGCCGACCGATTGTTTCGGCCCGCCGCAACGGCGCATAGGCGGCATCTTCATCAAAGGGTTCACCCAAGAACTGGGAAAAATCACCGACACGCTCCAGCACGGGCGCCACCTTTACAACGCCATTGTCATGACCTGCCAGGTGAGCATGGGCACTCGACCATGCCCATTCCTCTGCGCGTTTGACCAGTCCTGCCCGCACGGGATTGAGCGTGACATAGCGGATGGCGTGGAACAGATGCGGTTCATCCATCACTACGGATCCATAGCGCCCCTGCCACAGATGTCCCGTGGTCCGCGCCCTGGCATTGATTTAGCCCCTATAACGGCGATGCAGATCGGCAAAGGTCCGGCGCAGGCCATCTGCCTCGGACGGAACCAGAATGATAGGGACATGGTTTGGCATCAGGCACCAGGCCCAGATCGCGCATCGGGCGCGCGCTGCACTCTCCGTCAGCATATCCAGATAGAGCGCATAGTCGGAATCTTCAAAAAACACCTGCCCGCGCCTGTTGCCCCGCCGGGTGACATGATGCGGGAGACCGGGAACGACAAGGCGAGCGATACGAGCCATGAGACAATTACGGTCTAAATTAGGAATTTAGTAAACTGTCACCGAATACTCGTGCCACGAACTTGAGCGCCCCATCCGGCATGGGTATTTGGATTGGTTGCTATTGCGTGGCTCTCGCAAGATAACAGCCCCGATTCCACATTGCCCTCTCGATCCGCAGATAATCCTCTTCCCAGTCCCGTTGAGATTGGATCATCACGCCAGAACTCGCCCCAGCAGCCGATCAGCAACACGAGAGAAACTGAATCCCCTGTCCGTCGCTACTTTCGGCCCCAGGCAGACCTTGGCCAAGTGATCCGCCGCCGCAGTGCAGCTTCACAGAAGTATCCATTTGTGCATCTTGCTGGGTTTGTCTTCGGACAGAAGGCAAAACAACGGTTGGGCAAAATCTACCGTTCATTGGCATCGCTTTCCGGTAGTTGGTATTTAGTTTTCCGCGGATATCGACCAATACCGCCGGTGGGTACGCGCAACTTTTTTGATGATTTTGTCGGTTTCGACCAGTAAGATTGAGGTTACTACATGCGAGATCAAGGAGTTCTAGATGCAAAAATCATTATTGCTTGCCGCAGCTTGTGTTGTGGCACTGTCCTGCCAAAATGCTTGGGCACAGGAAAATGTGACCTCACCTGATCTGCTGACCTTCGCCGCTGGCGTCTTGCCGCAATCCGTCCAGACCGGACCGAGCGATTTGCGGACAGGGGCAGAGCAGGCCATTTCAATGATCGACGGGAATCCGGGCCTCTTCGGGCTGACACCAAAACCAGCAACCGAAGGCGACGCCATTGAGATCGTCTACTCGCTTCCTGCGCTCACCAGATTTGATCGGTTTGCCGTTCCTGATATTCGGGAAACACCAAGCCCATTTCAGACCTTCGCGAAATTCATTGAGGTCTCGGGTGCTGCCAACTCGGTCGATGGGCCATTTGTACTGTTGGCACGGACCGAGCTGTCAGCACACACAGAAAAAGGTCACATAACGGAGTTGACCTTGACAGCGGACCAGCCAGAGGTGCTCTTTGTCAAAATTCGGCTCAGCGGTGGCGTGGACGTTCAAAAGGAAAAGACATTCCTTGAATTCTCGGAACTTATCGGAAACGGAGAGCAACGCACATCCGGCCTTTCAACGGGTTTTGAAGGCGTTTGGAAGGGGCGCGGCGTCAACATGGAGCTCGCACAGGAAGGACCGTCGGTCATTGGCTGCTATGATCGTAAGAGCATGCTGTCTGGCACGGTCGAGGGCAATGTGCTTCGCGCACTTGGCGAGGATGCCGCAGGCATTCCCTCGCAATTCATTCTTATTGCTGGCGCTGACGGCGCACTGAGGGGGTTGCGGTCAACGAATGGAGCCCCGTTCAAGCCCTATGATGGTGATGCCACCTCGGCCGAACCAGTATGTTTGACACCCGAGCCGCCCAAGCTTGGCTGCGGCTCCATCCTGCACGGAATAGGGTTCGGCTTCGATTCAGATGTCATTCGCCCGGAATCGACACCGATCCTTAATACACTGTTTGCGGGACTTGGCGAGGACCGCTCCGCCATGATCGAAATCATCGGTCACTCCTCCAGTGAAGGGTCGGCGGACTACAATCGGGATCTGTCTCAACGCCGAGCAAGCGCGGTCGTTGCCGCCTTAGTGCAACGCGGATTGAACGCCTCTGCCCTTTCGGCCAGCGGTCACGGCGAAGACGAACCTATCGCCAGCAATGCAGATGAAGCAGGGCGTTCCCTAAACCGACGCGTGGAGGTGCGGTGCAGCAGCTGATGGCTAAGCCGGACAAATCATGGCTCCGCTGGCTACACACACGTAGCTAAGCTGGAAATAACTAGTTACGTGAATCAAATATGCGACGGGTCATGACAGTTACGGAAAGTGAGATGAGCCGAATACGCAACAGGGCAACATTGTTACAATGCGAGGAGATTAGGAAGAGAAAGTACAATTACGGTGACAGTTTACTCAATCCCTTTATTTGGCTTCCTGCCCCTCTTTTGCGGCAGGAGAACACGGCCCGTCTGCTTCTCCAGCATCTTTAGCCACTCCGTGTCGCCGACAGGTCGGCCGATTGTTTCGGCCCGCCTCAAGGACGCATAGGCAGCATCCTCATCGGTCGGTTCACCCAGGAACTGCTGTAAATCACCGACACGTTCCAGCACGGGCGCCACCTTTACAACGCCATTGTCATGACCTGCCAGGTGAGCGCGGGCGCTCGACCACGGCCATTCCTCTGCGCGTTTGACCAGTCCTGCCCGCACGGGATTGAGCGTGACATAGCGGATAGCGTGGAACAGATGCGTTTCATCCATCACTACGGATCCATAACGCCCCTGCCACAGATGCCCTGTGGTTCGTGCTCGCGCATTGACATAGCCGGTATAGCGGCGATGCAGATCGGCAAAGGTCCGCCGCAGGCCATCGGCCTCGGACGGCACCAGAATAATATGAACATGGTTTGGCATCAGGCAATAGGCCCAAACCTCGCACCGGGCGCGCGCAGCACTCTCGGCCAGCATATCCAGATAGAGCGCGTAGTCGGCTTCCTCGAAAAACACCTGCCCGCGCCTGTTGCCCCGCTGGGTGACATGATGCGGCAGTCCGGGAATGACAAGACGAGCGATACGAGCCATGAGACAATTATGGTCGAATTAAGGGATTCAGTAAACTGTCACCGCAATTAGGGACATGCTTCGACATCAGGCACCAGGCCCATATTTCACTTCGGGCGCGCGCTGCGCTCTCTGCCAGCATCTCCAGATAGAGCGCATAGTCGGACTTTTCAAAAAACACCTGCCCGCGCTGGTTGCCCCGCTGGGTGACAAGATGCGGCAGTCCGGGAACGCCAATGGGATCGATAGCGGCATCACCGCAATACGTTATCCGGACGCCGGGCTTGCAGTCCCTAAGCCTGCGCGCCTAGAACGCCCCCGCGATCCTTGCGGAGGCCTGGCCGCCTGTGGTCGTGCTGCCATAATGACCGCTGACATCGAGATTTAGCCGCATGCCGGGGGTGACCTGGACATCAAGGCCCAGTCCCGCATAGGCAGATTCGCTGTTGACGTCGCCCAGCCCGACCGTATTGGTCTCGCCGACAAGCGTCACCGTCGCCGCGTCGCCAACCGACTGTCGGCTGCGGTAGCCGAGCCGGGTCGAGAGCGAACCGAAGCCGAAGCGGCGGGCCAGCGCCACTTGCACGCTTGCGTCGAACAGGCCCAGCGCCAGCGCATCCACCGTGGCGTTGGCGGCCGAGCCGGTTTCGGTGAAGCCTTCCGTCCACTGGCCGGCATAGCGCAGCCGCGCGCCCGGCGTCAGCGACCAGCCCTCGGACGAGCCAAGCGTCGCGCTGACCCCCAGTTCGGGGGCGACGAACCAGCTTCCATAGGAGGACCGGGCGAGGCTTTCGCCCAGCGTCAGCCCGCCGGTAAGCGCCGTGTTGTCGTTGACGAAGCGGCTGGCGTCGCGGCCGATCCGGCCGCCGGTGACGCCCGCGTCGACGGTGATCGCGCCGATGTCGTGCGCTCCGGTGACCCCGACGAACCCGCCATTGCCATCAACGGCGTAGGAGGACGCCCATCGAGAGTCGACCGCGAGTTCGCTGTGCAGGAAGCCGCCCATAACGCCCCAGCGCGTTCCCGCGCCCGCCTCGCCGGCGTAGCCGAACGCGACGCCGAATTGCCGCACGTCGCGGTCCAGCGTCACCATGCCGTCGCCGTCGTGGCGGGCCATGCCGCCGAAGCCCGCGCCCCAGACGCCGCCACCGCGTTTGGCCCGTTGGACCTCCGACAGCAGCACAGTCATATCGCCAAGTTCGTCAAAGGCGCCAGCCAGGACGGAAGGATCATAGGTGGCGAATTGCTTCGTCGCGGCATTGTAGAACCACGGCGCGTCGCCGGAGATCAGGGCCGGGTCGCCGCCCACCATCGCGCCATCGCTCAGGTCCCACAGTACGGAATTCGATGCAGCGACGGCAAGGTTGACAGTCGCGGTTTGCGCGAACCGGATACCACCGCCGATATAGCCCGCCGTCGAAAGGTTCAGCACCGTATCGCCGTCATCCAGCACAAGAGCATAAGCCTGCTCGGCGATGATCGATCCGCTGTTGGTCAGGATGGTGCCGGTCGAATCGCCGCCGTAGATGCCGTCAGCATAGATCCCGGTGGTTCTGATCGTCCCGGTGTTGGTCACAGAGGTGTCGGTTGAATTCCAGATCTCGATGCCAAAGGCGTAGTCTCCGCCGACATGGACCACGCCGCTGTTGGTGATCGTCGAGCCGGACGAATCGCCCATTTCGATGCCCACCACGTATTGGCCGTTCGCGACGACCAAACCCGCATTGGTGATCGTGCTGTTGTCGGCGTAATTGCTGGACAGGCCGTAATTCCACGTTCCCGTGATAGTGACCGTCCCGTTGTTCTCGATCGCGCTGCCGCCGGATTCCTCGATGGAAATGCCGCCACTTGAATCACTCAGGACGGAAACCGTGCCGTTGTTGATAATCGTGGAGTTGTCGGAATGCGCCTTGACGTATATTCCGTAGCTGCCGTCGATTCCCGTGGTCGAGATGGCGCCGTCGTTGGTCACCCACATATTGGTGGAATCGGAGCCATAGATCCCGACCGCGCCGGCGCCTTCCGTCGTGAGATCGCCGTTGTTGATGACAATCGTGTTGGCGGCGCCATTCGAATCGACGGCATGCTCGAAGTCCGCGCTGGTCGCAATCGCGCCGAGCCCGGTGATTGTCAGCGTGTCGTCGCCGTCGATCGTGTTTCCGCCGTTCTGGAGGACAGTCGGCGCATTGACCGTGAACTCGTCAGCCAGGGCAACGCCCCCGGCCACCGAAGAAACGAGCAAAGCAAACAGGCAAAGCGCTTTGTACCGCGACGGTTTCGACATGTTAACTGCGCCTTTTTGATGCTGGTTCAGAATGCAATCAGTGCTGGAAACGCTTTGAAAAAAAATAGAAGGAGCATTCTACCTCAGGTATCATATTGTGAAAGAAGCAGCATGTAGTCAACCAAAACCTCCCGCGCCGACGGTGAGTTCACAAACTTTCCCCTTGGCGCTTCGAAGCGCCCGGCTCGAAGCTGCTGCGAGTCTGAATCGAAACGAATGGCGTGACATCGGGCTCTTGTGTTTTTCGGGGTGAGAAGGCGGGTGTTTTCGTTGTACACCCATGCCTCGGCGGAAGAGATGGCGCGTTTAAAGTGCTTTGATTACGGTCGTTGTTATGGACGCCCCAAACGACTTCAAAATGAGCCATATTGGGTTTTGTCAAGGCAAATCAGTAGAGGAGACGTCCATGGCCAATGTTACAACAATCGGGTTGAGATTGGCAAATTCGGTTTTTCAGGTTCATTGTGCTGATCGGGATGGCCAGCCAGTCTTACGCAAGAAATTGAGCCGGGCACAGATGGTCGAATTTTTCACAACGGCGCCGCCCTGCCTGGTTGCCATGGCGGCTTGTTCGGGGGCGCATCATTGGGCAGGTTCATTGCAGGAGCTCGGCCAGAAGGTGCGGTTGATCCCGCCGCAATATGTCAAATCCTTCGTCAAGACCAAGAGACCCTCCAGGTCGCGACGGAACCGCAGTCTATCAAGCGCGGCAAGATCGGCGTTGGCTGGTATGAATATCCTTCTGACGACTGCTCGCGCCGCCCGAAGATATCCGGCAAACCAGGGCGGAAAGAACCACCACAACTCAATGAAACACATCCTCCAAACCGCCGCCGCCCTGCTCCTCCTCGCCCTGCCGCCCCTTACCCCGGCTGCCCATGCCGACATCCGCGCCAAAAAGGGCGAAAAGACCTACGCGATTTCGGGAACGACCGGCGCGGCGCTCTACCAGTCGATCGGCGCAAACGGGCCGCGCATTCGCAGCGGCGCGGCGAGCGCCATCGCGCAAACCGATTTTGACCTGAAATGGGGCCGCGACTACAGACGCGACGGCACGGACTGCGTGCTGGCTGCCGCGCGGCCATTCCTGACCATCACCTATACGTTTCCGAAACCGGCGGAAAATCTGGCTCCGCACGTCGCCGCCCGCTGGCGCACCTTCATTGCCGGCATCCGCGCCCACGAAGCCGTGCATGGCGAATATATCACCGCCATGGCGCAGGACATCTTTGATACAACCGTCGGCTTCCGGCAGCCAAATGACCCGAACTGCAAAAAGATACGCAACGGTATACAGGCGCCCCTCAAGGCCGCCTTCGCCCGCTACAAGGCCCGCACTCGCGCCTTCGAAGAGGCGGAGATGGGCGCCGGGGGCAATGTCCGGCGGCTGATCCTCGGCCTGGTCAACGGGCAGTAGCCAAAGCGCCTCTCAGCGCCAAAGCCGTTCGCCTCAGACTTCGCTGCGGCGGCCTGATGCGTCAAATGCGAGAATGTGGGCCGGATCGATGGCCAGCCCCATGGGCACGCCATCAGCGGGCAATGTGACCGCGCCGTCAATGCGCACTACCAGCTTGTCGCCTGCGGCAGTGACACCGTGCACCAGCGTTTCCGCACCCAGCGGTTCGCAGAAGGCGACATCGAAATCAATCAGGCCCGCGCCGGGCGCCACCAGATCGATGTGTTCGGGCCTGATGCCGATGACTGCGCCGGGATCGAGTTTTTCCCGGCCCGGCCGGATTTCATGACTGAGAACATTCATCGGCGGCGAACCGATGAAGCCTGCGACAAACAGGCTTGCCGGATTGGCATAGACGTCCAGCGGCGCACCCACCTGCTCGGCCACGCCGGCGTTCATGACAATCATCCGGTCAGCCAGGGTCATGGCCTCCACCTGATCATGGGTCACATACATGGCAGTAACGCCGAGCTTGCGTTGCAGCGCCTTGATCTCCAGGCGCATCTGCACCCGCAGCTTGGCGTCGAGATTGGAGAGCGGCTCATCAAACAGAAAGACAGCCGGTTTGCGCACGATGGCGCGGCCCATGGCAACGCGCTGGCGCTGGCCGCCGGACAATTGCCGTGGCTTGCGATCAAGATAGGGTTCCAGTTCAAGCATGCGCGCCGCTTCCTGGACCCGGGAATCGATCTCGGCCTTTGGGACCTTGGCGATTTTCAGCCCATAGGCCATATTGTCAAAGACGCTCATGTGCGGATAAAGCGCGTAGTTCTGAAACACCATGGCGATGTCGCGCTCGCGCGGCTCCAGATCGTTGACAATGCGGTCGCCAATGTGAATGTCGCCCGAGGTGATCGTCTCCAGGCCCGCAACCATGCGCAGGAGCGTTGACTTGCCACAGCCTGACGGCCCGACAATGACGATGAATTCGCCATCGCTGATCTCAGCGTCTATGCCGTGAATGACCTCGGTGCGGCCGTAGTTCTTTTTGATCGCTTCAAGTCTGATTTCAGCCATGGGAACTCATTTCTCGCTTTCGACCAGACCTTTGACGAAGAGTTTCTGCATGCCGACCACCACCAGAACCGGCGGCAGCATCGCCAACATGGCCGTCGCCATGATCACCGGCCATTCGACGGTCTGATCGCCGGTGGGCAGCATCTGCTTGATGCCCATGATCACCGTGTTCATGGACGGATCGGTGGTGATCAGCAATGGCCAGAGATACTGGTTCCAGCCATAGATGAACAGGATGACGAAGAGTGCCGCAATGTTGGTGCGCGACATCGGCAGCAGGATGTCGATGAAGAAGCGGACAGGCCCGGCGCCATCGACGCGGGCAGCTTCAGTCAACTCATCGGGAATGGTCATGAACAATTGCCGGAACAGGAATGTCGCCGTTGCCGATGCAATCAGCGGCAGGATCAGCCCGGTGTAGCTGTTGAGCAGGCCGAGGCTCGCCACCACTTCATAGGTGGGCACGATGCGGACCTCGACCGGCAGCATCAGCGTCATGAAGATCAGCCAGAAAAACAACATCCGAAAACGGAATTTGAAATAGACGATGGCATAGGCCGACAACAAGGAAATAATGATCTTGCCGATGGTGATGCCGAGCGCCATGACCAGCGAGTTGAGCAGCATCTGCCACACCGGCGCCACGCCACCGGTCAGCAAGGCCTCCAGATAATTGTCGAAAAAATGCGGTCCCGGCAGCAAGGGCATGGGTGGCCGGATCAACTCTTCCTGGGTCACTGTCGAGGCGACAAAGGCAATCCAGATGGGGAAACAAATGATGGCAATGCCGACAATCAGGGCGGCGTGGGTCAGCCAGGTTCCATATCCCCGTTTTTCGACCATGCCGCTCATCAGTAATGCACCCGTCGTTCAATGAAGCGGAACTGGACCACGGTCAGTATGCCGACCAGCACCAGTAGCACGACCGATTGCGCCGCCGAGGATCCAAGATCCTGACCGACAAAACCATCGGCAAAAACCTTGTAGACGAGAATCGTCGTCGATTGCTGCGGCCCGCCTTGCGTGATGGTGTGAATAACGCCGAACGTATCAAAGAAGGCATAGATGACATTGACCACAAGCAGGAAAAACGTCGTCGGCGACAGCAGCGGAAAGATGATTGTCCAGAACCGGCGCCAGAAGCTGGCGCCGTCGATCGCCGCGGCCTCGATGACGCTTTTCGGGATCGCCTGCAGACCGGCGAGAAAAAACAGGAAATTGTAGCTGATCTGTTTCCAGGCCGATGCCGCCACGACCAGCGCCATGGCCTGGCCACCGTCGAGATTGTGGTTCCACACGTAGCCAACCTGAAACAACATCCAGGCGATGATGCCGGTGAACGGATTGAACATGAAAAGCCACAGAACCCCGGCAATGGCGGGCGCCACCGCATAGGGCCAGATCAGCAAGGTTCTGTAAGCGCTCGATCCCTTGATGACACGATCGGCCAGCACCGCAAGCCACAGGGCAAACGACATGGAGGATACGGTCACCAGCACGGAGAAGATTGCCGTGGTGGAAAAAGATTCCAGATAATAACGGTTGCCGAAGAGATATTCGAAATTGCCCAGCCCGACGAACTGGGTCTTGAGACCGAACGGATCCGGGATGAAGGCGGACTGATAGATCGCCTGGCCTGCCGGCCAGAAGAAAAACACGAATGTGACAAGCAACTGCGGCGCGACCAGCAGATAGGGCAGCCAGCGGTTGTTAAAGACGACGCGTTTTTCCATGGATCACCAAACGGCAAGTAAAGATCGGCGGAGCATGTGACTGCTCCGCCGAAACAAGGCTTTTAGCGGTTTGCCTGCTCAAAACGACGAAGCAGTTCGTCACCGCGCGAGACGGCTGAATCCAGCGCATCTTTGGCGGATTTCGCTCCATTCCACACACCTTCGAGTTCTTCATCGATGATGCCACGGATCTGGTCAAAGTTGCCAAGACGCAATCCCTTGGAATTGGCGGTTGGCGCCTTGCCGGTCATCTGGATGATGGAGATGTCCGTGCCGGGGTTTTCACCGTAGAAACCGGAGGCCTTGGTTGCTTCATAGGCCGCCATGGTGATCGGCAGGTAACCGGTGTCCTGATGCCATTTGGCCTGGATATCGGAGCTCGAGAGGAAGTTGAAGAACGCCGCGACGCCCTTGTATTCTTCCGCTGTCTGTCCCTCCAGGACCCACAGGGATGCGCCACCGATGATGGTGTTTTGCGGCGCGCCTTCAACATCGCTCCAATAAGGCAATGGCCGGATGGCGAAATCGAAGGTGGCTTCCTTCTTCACGCCGGCATAACCAGCCGAGGATTCGGTAAACAGCGCACATTCACCAGCGCGGAATGGCGCGCCGCCTTCATTGCGACGGCCCGAATAGATGAATTTGCCGTCCTTGGCCCACTGACCAAGCGTATCGATGTGCTTGACCTGAACGTCGCCATTGAAGCTCAGTTCGGTATCAAGTCCGCCAAAACCGTTCTCTTTCGTGGCAAAGGGAACATTGTGATAGGCGGAGAGGTTTTCCAGATGCACCCAGCTCTGCCATGCAGTGGTCAGCGGGCATTTGGAACCTGATTCCTTCAGCGCATCGAGAGCCGTTCCGACCATGTCCCAGGTCGACAGATCCATTTCCGGATCAAGACCGGCGGCCTTGAGCGCGTCCTTGTTGACATAGAGGACCGGGGTCGATGAGTTGTAGGGCAGCGACAGCATCTGGCCGTCGGTGGTGGTGTAATACCCGGCAACCGCGGCAAGATAGACAGACTGATCGAAGGGCAGGCCTGAATCCGCCATGACTTCGTAGACCGGCTTGATCGCCCCCTCGGCGGCCATCATTGTGGCAGTGCCGACTTCGAAAACCTGGAGAACGTCGGGCTGCTCACCGGCGCGGAATGCGGCAATACCGGCATTCAGCGTTTCGGAGTAGTTGCCCTTGTTGGTGGCGACCACAGTGTAATCAGACTGGGAGGCGTTGAACTTGGAGACCTGCTCATCAAGAAGCTCTCCAAGACGGCCGGTGAAGGCATGCCAGAAATCAATCTGCGTGGCGGCGCTGGCAGGCGCAACGCTTGACATTAGTGCGGCAACGAGGCCGGCGGCGATATATTTTTTCATGTGAACTTCCTCCTTCAGGGGGAAACGCGTGAAAACGAACGTAACCCGAAAACAAAACGTAACCTCACAGGGCCTATCATGCAATTGAAAACAGTTTTGTGAATACAACTGTTGAAAACGAACTAAAAGTGAACGTCGCCGATATGTTTTGGCTGCATGCGGGCCAACTGCTTTGGTTTGTCGCGCTGAACGACAGCCAGAACTTATTGGGGCAGCAACTACTGGGGAACAACTTATTGGGGCAAATCTTATTGGGATTGCCTTGCAGGGCCGGTTAGGCAAAGGTGGCCGCAACGTCCTCAAGCCGGTTTTGAACGGGAGAAGCCTTGATGGCACATTTGGGTGATGAACGTATCCAGACGCGCGAAGATATCGCGCGTTTCGAGGCGGAAATGACACTTGAACAGAGGCTGCCGGAGCGCAGTATTCTGGATGTGTTCACCGCCAGCGCGACGCGGCATCCCAATGCGACGGCCATTTCCATGCTGATGACTGGCGCGCCTGACGAACAGCCCCGACGGGTGGATTACAGCCAGTTGCTGGGCATGATCCGGGGGGCCGCCAACATGTTCTCGGAACTGGGAGGCCCGGTACCGGGTGTGGCCTATATGCTCCCATCCCTGGTGGAGACCCATGTGACCCTGTGGGGGGCGGAGACGGTCGGTTATGCCGTGCCGATCAATTTTCTCTTGCAGGCCGACGCCATTGCAGAATTGCTCAAGGCATCGGATGTGAAAATCCTTGTCGCCCTTGGTCCGCATCCTCAACTCGACATCTGGGAAAAGGCGCTGCGATTGCGCGATCAGGTTCCCGGTCTGATTCTTGTGCGTGTATCTCCCCCCGGAACGCCACGCGAAGAAGGCGTGGTCGATTTCAATACCGCCTTGATGGCACAGCCGCATGATCATCTTGTCTTTGGCGAAGCGCGCAGCGGAGATGATGTTGCGGCCTATTTCCATACGGGGGGCACAACCGGCGTACCCAAACTCGTTGCGCATACGCATCGCAGCCAGCTGGTCGCCGGCTTTGGGGGAGCCGTCATGTGCGGTTACACGAGTGACGATGTAGTGACAGCAACGCTGCCGCTGTTTCATGTGGCCGGTACGATCGTCGCGGGACTGAGCGCCTTCATGGCCGGGGTGGAACTGGTGGTCATGTCGCCTGCAGGCCTGCGCAATCCGGCAATTGTGCAGGGTTTTTGGCGCCTGGTTGCACAATACAAGGCAACATTGGTCGGCGGCGTGCCGACCGCGATTGGCGCTGTGCTGCAGGTACCGGTGGAAGACAATGACATAAGTTGTTTGCGGGCGGGCCTCACCGGTGCGGCGTTGCTGCCACCCGCAGTTGGCGTCCGTTTCAAGGACGTGACCGGGCGGACGCTCCATGAAATTCTCGGCATGACCGAATCCTCAGGCCTGGTCAGCATTGATCCGCTGTGCGGCTCAGGCGCCACTGGATCGGTTGGCTGGCCCCTGCCCTACACCGAAGTCGCGGTGTTGCGCCTGAACGCTGACGGGCGTCCGGGAGAGGTTTGCGAGCCGAAGGAGATCGGCGTTCTGATGATACGCGGTCCACATGTTTCACCCGGATACCGCGACCCCAGACACAACAAAGGTGTCTTCGAAGACGGTTGGCTGAATTCCGGCGATCTTGGATACAAGGACCTGGAAGGACGCGTTTACATCGCCGGACGCTCAAAGGACCTGATCATCAGAAGCGGCCACAATATTGATCCTGCCATGATCGAAAACGCCATGAGCACACACTCGGCGGTCGCGCTTGCCGCTGCAGTCGGCATGCCCGACGCCTATGCGGGCGAATTGCCCCTATGCTTCGTGGAGTTGCACAAGGGTTCTTCGGTTAGCGAAGAAGCATTGCACGCGCATGCGCAGGCGTCGATCAATGAGCGCCCGGCATGGCCGAAACAGATCCACATCATCGACACCGTGCCTTTGACCTCTGTTGGCAAAATCTACAAGCCAAGCCTGCGTTGCGAAGCGGCCAGGTTGCATGTGACCGACCTCGTTCACAATGTTTTGGGGCTGCCAAAGGCTGTAGTCGACGTTGCGGACGGCGGCGCGCGGGGCATGCGGGTAACGGTGACGCTTGCCGCGGACGATCAATCATCTGCTGCTGCTGTCGAGAAGGCGCTGGCCGCCTATCTGTTCGAAGCCAAAGTGCAATAGGCCCCGGCGGGCAGCCTATCGCAGTTTCATCGCGATGCTGGCTGGCCATTGGCAGGCGATCCGTTGCTCCTGTATTCTGTCGGCGACTGATCATAGACGCGCTGGAACTCTCGATAAAAATTTGACCGCGACAGGAATCCGGATCTCTGCGCAATGTTTGCCACGCTGTCATGTTCATCCACAAGGAGGTCTGCCGCATAGGCAAGCCGAAAGGTGTTGACGTATTGCGACACATTCATGCCCTTTGCCCGATTGACTGCGGCGGAGATATTACGGGCAGGCAGATGAAGGCGCCTGGCGAGGCGTTGAACGGTAAGATTGGGGTCCAGAAAGAGCTGATCATTGCGCATGAGATCGTTCAGTCGGCCGAGTGTCTCGCTATCCGTTTCGTCCGCTTTGGAAATCACAGCAGCTTTGCGGCCAGGCTCGGACAGGATTGACGGCAATGTGACCAGAACAGCCAGCAGGAGGGCGATCAGCGGGACCGTTCCATAGGAGATCAGTGCCGCTGCATGGGCGCCCTGGTTCAGCGCAAAATCAAAGGCAATCGCGGTGTCCAGAACCAGAGCAAATGCCAGAAGCCCGACACCGCGCAGCATCCATTTGGACAGGCTGCGAGTCACGTCCAATCGGGCATAGGTCAACACATCTGGACCCTTTCGCCAGAGAAGCAACAGGGCGGTGCCATAGAACAGATAGCTGGCGCTGATGACCCAATCGAGCGGGCGCAAATTCTCGAGAAAAAGCCGAAACAGGGCCAGGACGATGATGGGTGCTGCCAGATGACAGGCCATCATCCTGCGCAATGTCGGGGCGCCGACGGTCAGGGCGGCAAACCCCAGATACATCAGGGGACCCAGCAACAGGGGCAGCAAGCGTTGCACGGGTGTCAATATTTCGATTGCATAGCCGAACCGCAGCGCGACCAGAAGGGCTTCAACTGCGCAGAAAGCGGCCAGAGCGGAGAATATTGCCGTTGACCGCCTGACGCCCAATTTTAGACGCCACAGCAGTACGGCAATCACGCAGAACAGAAGCGCTGTCAGCAGCGGCAATGGAAATTTGACGAGCGTCGGGTCGTCCATCTGTCCTCTTTCTGTCCTCTTTCTGCCTGGGCCTGTCCTACATCAGGATCAAGGACAGATATAGCCAGCAGGAACTGTTGTTTCAATTTGGTTTGACGCTCAAGTGTGAGGGCATCAACACCAAACCACGGAGACAACGATGAAACCTCTTTTGCTGATTTTTGCTGCAGCACTTGCTGCCTGTATCGTACCGGCGTCCGCTCAGACCTATCAGGCCGGCATGCGCGAGATGGCGATCCCTGCCCCAACAGGCCAACGTGATCTGACGGGCCTTTTATGGTTTCCGACCGAAGCCAAAGGCCCCATGCGAAATGATTTTGACAGTGCCGTCTGGGTGGCGACGCCCGTCGTCAAGGATGCGCAACCCACAAAGGGGCCATTTCCGCTGGTGGTCCTGTCCCACGGCCTGTTCGGCAATGCCTATAATCAGGCATGGTTGGCGGCGGCGATGGCCAGACGGGGCTATGTTGTCGCCGCAATCAATCATCCCGGCACGTCCACTTTCTTGCGCGATCCAATCGCGCGCCGTCAGCTCTGGGAACGGCCAAAGGATATTTCCCGCGTGATAGATCATGCATTGGCGTCACCCGAATTGTCAGCGTTGGTCGATCCGGCCCGGATATTCATGGCAGGTCATTCACTGGGTGGTTTTACCGCAGCGGCTCTGGCTGGCGCGCGCTATGATACGGCAGGTTTGAAGCGCTTCTGCGACAAGGTCCCAAATGAATTGTCCTGCAAACTTCTGGCCGAATGGGGTGTTGCGCGCACGCCCGAAGACCGCGCGCAAATGGAGGCCGATCTTTCCGATCCCCGGATCAAGGCCTTCGCGTTGTTTGACCTTGGCGGAACGCCGAGCTTTTCCAGATCCAGTCTGAAGCAGGTCAGCACGCCGATGCTGGTTTTTGGAGCGCCGCTGATGGATTCAGGCCTGACACTCGACACCGAGTCCCGCGCCCTGATCAAGGCCCTTGCGCCAAAGATCGCGACCTATATCGAGCCCGAAACACTCTCCCATTTCGATTTCCTGGGCCAGTGCAAGCCAGGCGGCTTTGAGATTCTGAAGCGGGAAGAACCGGGGGATGAGATCATCTGCCTGCATGGTGGCGCGCAACGCGCGGCCAAACAGGACGTGATCATCGCGATCGTCGACAGTTTTTTCTCACAATAATAGGAAATTGGCCGCGAGTGTCACCTGAGCGCACTGTTGCAACGGCCCGAAAATGGTGCTTTCGGGCCAAAAGCACTGACGAGGATGTGAAAAACCGGACAGCAAGCGGCCCTTCGCTGCTATGGCAAAGGGTTCGGCACGGTCTGCGCGTCATTGCCATCCCACATTTCTTTGCGAGATTTCCGGGCGAGATTTGCGGGCGAGATTTGCGGGCGAGAATTCTGGACTAGATTTCTGGGCGACACATCAAGTGTGATACGTTCATCCGACGTCAGACTGTCGGCACATATTTGAACCGACCGAAAACGGGGGCGAAATTCACGCTTATATTGGCGACGAAGCGATCATCACGTGGCCGTTTGAGGCAAGCGCCCGGGAAGGCCGCTGTGTGCGTTGTTTCTTTGCGATTCAGGACGTCCTGGATGCCAATGCAGAGGCCTATGAAAACCTGTTTGGCGTCAGGCCCCGGATCCGCGCAAGCCTGCATGGCGGGCCGGTCATCGTCAGCGCGTGCGGCGATACCAAGAGATCCATCGTTTATTATGGAGACACGATGAACACCTCCGCACGGCTCGAAGGCGAAGCCAAGCGCCTGGAAAAGGATCTGGTCATATCCTCCGACCTGTTGCAGGCCATTCAAATGCCATCTGAAATTACCGTCGGAAATCCCTGTGAAGTGACATTGCGCGGCCACGATAGCCCGACCGCGCTGTTTGCCCTGTCAAGAAGAAGTTCAATGCCAGGAACCAACGAGCAATCTGCGGAAGAATGATCTGAAGGATTGCGCACGATCACGAAGCCGTGAACAGGCTTTATCATGCCCTGCCTCAACCCTACTTCGTGATCGTGTGCGAACGCGCTATAATACCAATGAGCCGAGATTTTGCTGTTTGTCGACGCGCCGTTTGACGACCCGGACCGTTGTATCGGCGAACAACCACTCGCCAATTTGGGGAAAGCCAAATGACAGATTTCATCATCACCCGCCGGGCCCTCCTCACCGCTGCCGGTGCTGTCGTGGCGACCGGGATGTCCGGCCTGCCCGCCCGCGCTCAGGGGCTTGCCGCAACACCCACGATGCGAGGCGGGCGCAACAATTACCGCCCTGGAGCGCCAATCGTCGACCGGATCGGCGGCGGTGGTTTCTGGATGACGGGCACGGTACGCCGCGCCGGCGATGGCGCGCCGCTGGCCGGTCAACGCATCCAGATCTGGGCGCATACGACCGAGGGACACGAGCGCGACCCGCACAGCCACGGCGCCACCCTCACGGACGCCAACGGGGTGTTTCGCCTGGAGATGCCGCAGATCGTTCCCGCCTTCGGCCAACCCCATGGGCACCTGGCCTATGACGATGATGATTTTGAAACCGTCTTCCTGCGTCCCGTCATGGCACGTGCAAGCGACACCAGCCTCAACGCGGACTTCGTGCTGCAGCCGGCCTGACTGCGGTGGATCTCAAACGGCCCTCCCGGACCCGTCAAACCCTTCTCTGGGCCGCGCTTGCGACGGCCGTTGCCGTGCCGATCGCCGCTGCGGCGGCAAGCCCGCTGCTCGCATGGCGTGATCCCGCCTATATAGCGGCCGGGTTTGCAGGCATTATCGCACTTTCGCTTCTGCTGGTTCAACCGCTTTTGGCAGGTGGGCACCTGCCCGGCCTTTCGGCTCAGCGCGGGCGGCGGGCCCATCGCTGGATCGGCAGCCTTCTGGTCGGGATGGTTATCATCCATGTTGCAGGTCTGTGGATCACCAGCCCGCCTGACGTTATCGACGCTCTGCTCTTTGCATCGCCAACGCCTTTCTCAGCCTGGGGCGTCATCGCCATGTGGGCCCTTTTCACCACAGCTCTTCTGGCTGCATTGCGTCGGCGTTTGCCGCTGCGTCCGCTTGCCTGGCGTCGCGTCCATACGGCCCTCGCTGCGGTGATCGTCCTGGGGAGCATTGTCCATGCGCTGCTAATTGAGGGAACGATGGAAACGCTGTCGAAAGCGGCACTTTGCGCGCTGGTCCTTGCGGCGACCGTGAAGGTGGTCGCTGACCTTGGTGCCTGGAGAACCCGAAAGCGCTGAGGCAAAAGCCCTGCAGAGCAATCGTCTGTCGCTCCAGATTGCTGCACCAATCATCCAACGCGCGCTGAGGGGAATCTGCACTGCAGTGTCTGAACAATCAGCGAAAGGCGGGGGTGCAGACTTTCCGGATATGCAGTCACGCGCGCCCCCTCGCCCAACACTGACCTGTGATCTGCCAACATGGGTGCTGGCAGGACGGATCGGCCGCTGGCCAGACGTGCTTATGATATCCGACTGCCAGACAATTTTTAGATTTTTTCAGCCCGTCATCTGATCGGATGACAAACCGTGCACGGGTGGAGGATTAGTCTGAGCCATCGACAGGGGTGCCTGTTGTCTCAAGAAACGCCAAACCAGGAGTTTTCCATGACCCATTCATTGCTCGCAGTTGCCCATGGGTTGCAAATCAAACAACCCGACTACGCCAACCTGAAAGTCGAAGAGGAATATTATTCCAGGAATCAGAACGCATTGCTGGACCTTGGTTTTTCATGGGAGTGGCGCGTGTGTGTTCGCACCATTGTTTCCCCCTTGCGTTCAGCAGGCGGGGTTTTCCCAGGAATGCAGCCGCGTTGAAGCGCGAACTGATATCTGGCTATGATATCAGTTTTTGGGGGGGGGTGGAGACCAGCGTATGACGGGAAACGGTTCGGAACGGGAAAAACAGGGGATCATTCAGGCCATTGAGGGTGAGTGCGCTGCGTTCTATGAGCGGGATTTCGACCGCTGGGCCAAATATTGGGTTCACGATGAAGACGCCAGTCGCCTGGCCACGATAGCCGGTGGTCAGATCGTTTATCGGCAAGGGTGGGACGCGGAATCTGCGATGATTGCGCGTATCATGAGAGACCATCCAACGCCCAATTACACCGTTGCAGCGCTGGTCCGGCGTGAAAACATGCGGATTCGCATAAATGGAGACATGGCCTGGGCCAGCTTTGATCAATATGGACCAACCACCGACGATATTTTCGTGGCCGTCGGGCTGAGCCACCAGGTCCGGGTATTTGAAAGACAACAGGATGTCTGGAAGATCATTTTTGCCGGGCATGCCGATACCATGCTGGAAACCATCAATTGCCCTTCAATACACGTCGATCAAAAGGCGGCCATTCTGTGGATGAACGATGCTGCGAAAAGCAGGCTCGTCAATCACCCGGCGCTGACAACAAGTCGCGGATTTCTGCGTGCGCTCAACCGCTCAGACGACAGATTGTTACGCGAGACGCTTGCATTGACAGCCACTCTAACACCCATGGATGTTCGAAGATCCGTCGTTGCGAATGCGGGAAACCTCGGCGTCATACCGTTGGTGCTGGGAGACGATGCCGACGACAATTGTCACATCATTTGGGTATTGCATCGCGACCAGATGATCCTTGTATCATTCAACGATCAGGAGACCGAGAGAAAACGCCTTTCCGTGGCACGGTCTGTCTATGGTCTCTCGGAGGGTCAAATGCGCGTGGCGGCCTTGATTGTGGAAGGTCATGACATCGTCAAAACGGCAAAAATATTGAACATTACCACCAACACTGCCCGCACCCACCTACAACGCATGTTCGACAAAATCGGTGTGCGCAGCCAGACTTCCCTGGTTCGCATATTGCTGAGCGCCAGCGAACCCGGGGCCTGAACCTCGCGGTCAAAGTGAATAAGAAAACAAAGGTTTTCGATTTGCCATCTGTTCCGACCAGACACCACAGGCATGCCAGGTGTCGGCTTTTCAAAAAGAGAATTTTGGAAACCCGGACGGATTGCCAACCTTGCCTGCATCACCTGCCTATGGCGACTGGAAGAATAAATGCACGCTAGCCCTGAAAATGCTCCTGTTGAAGAATAATCCTGCGAACCCATACAGGCAATGGCTGCAAATTCCAGCAATCAGTCAGTCGATGCCCCACCTGCAGTGCCAATCAGCGGTTTTTACATTTGCAGTGACTGCGTCCTGTGTTAGGCCAAACCTGAACAGCGAGAGCCATCATGTCGGAAATTCTTGCGCTTGCGGGCGCCAATCTTGGTTCGCCGATCATCCTGTCATTTGCGCTGGGCCTGGCTGCAGCACTGGCGCGATCCGATTTGTCGATACCCGAGGCCGTGGCCAAGGGCATGTCGATCTATCTGCTGTTCGCGATCGGCTTCAAGGGCGGCGCTTCGGTCGCGGCTCATGGCCTGGACGCCACATTGTTGATGGCCGTTGGCGCCGGGATTATTCTTTCATTCGGTTTGCCGCTTCTTGCCTTCGCCATGCTGAGAATAATGACCGGGTTCTCCCGCCTGGATGCCGCTGCAGTGGCTGCACACTACGGGTCAATCAGCATTGTAACCTTTGTGGCCGCAACGTCTGTTCTTGAAGGCAAGGCCATCGATGCAGAGGGCTACATGGTCGCCGTCGCCGCCGCGATGGAGGCACCGGCCATCCTTTCCGCTCTCTGGCTGGTCGCACGCGATGGCACGGGACGCGCAATGGAACCTGGACTGATGCGGGAGATATTGCTCAACGGCTCCATCGTATTGCTTGTCGGCAGCTTTGTCATCGGAATGGTGACGGGCGAGAAAGGGTTGGCCGAGATATCCTCGTTCATTGTATCGCCCTTCAAGGGCGTGTTGTGCCTGTTTCTGCTGGACATGGGGTTGGTCGCCGGACGCGGATTGCGCCAGTCGAAAAACGTTCTGGGACTGGGCGCCGTGGCATTTGGTATCCTCATGCCGCTGGCGGGCGCATCGATTGGTCTGGCCATGGGCGTGATCATCGGCCTGTCTACGGGCGGTGTGGTGCTGTTGATGGTCCTGGCAGCTTCTGCATCCTATATTGCAGTGCCTGCAGCGATGCGGGTGGCATTGCCTGAGGCAAACCCGGCGATATATCTGACGCTGTCCCTGGGTGTGACATTCCCCTTCAATCTTACCCTCGGAATCCCCTTGTATGTGGCCCTGGCCACGCTGACGGTCGGAGGCTGACATGCAAACGCATACCGCAAAACGCATCGAGATCGTGATTGAAAAACCGCTGGAGGGGCGGCTGACAGATGCGCTCACCAAAGCCGGCGTGACAGGCTATACCGTGGTGCCGGTACGCGGCGGATCAGGCCGCTCAGGGCCCTGGACGCGCGAAGGCCAGGTCGGCAGGGCGGGAATGGTCATGGTGATTTGCCTGATCAAGCCGGAAAGGCTGGATGCGCTTCTGGAAGCCGCCTTTGCCGTGGTCGAACGACACATAGGTATTGTGTCGATCTCTGACGCCCTCGTGTTGCGGGCAGACAGGTTCTGACATTCTTTGGCGATGGCGGGCGGCCTGTCCTATCTGACCGCAACTGAATGGTAATCCGCCACATACACATCGTCATTGCCGCAATGGCAAATCCCTCGGTTGCTTAGGCGCCAGGCGCGCCTGAATGGTCCAGCAGGAATTCAAACCTTTGATCAGTTCGCGCAACGGAGACGTTCTGAATACGCGGCGTTACGATCCCCTCCTGCACGAAGGGATCTTCCGCCACCCACCTTTCAATCGTCTTGCGATCGACATTGCGGGCAAGGATGACACCGCCACCCTGTGGCTTCAGGCCACCGACCACAAGGAAGAGCCCGTCTTCCAACCCCGCCGTGATCCATCTGTTGTGGGCTTCCATAAATTCTCTTGCTTTGGTCTTAAGTTCAGTCAGTGTCAGTGTGATGATATACATCAAGAACTCCTCTGGGTTGGTTTGATGTCAGCATCCGAAACGGCGTCCAGCCAGGCGAGCATCTGGTCAACCTCGGCCTCCAGAAACTGTTCGTCGGGATAGGCGTTTGCCAATGTTGCGACGCCTTGACTGCGTGCCAGAATATGCATTGCTAGCCTGTCGGCATCTTTGGTCTGGCCCATCTCCATGAACCTTTGACGCAACCAATTGCGAAACAGGTCGAAGAGATGTCTGGCGCTTTCTTCACCGGGATGGCCGAGCTTGGAGAGCTCTGTAAAAAGCGTTCCGACCGGGCATCCGTAGGCGCGTATTTTCTTTCTGTTCGTCAACAGGATATGGATAAAGTTCGCGACACATTGTTTGGCAGGCTGACCCTCTTTGATCCACCCCTCAAGCATCTGGTGACGGTCTTTCAGCCGACTCTCCATCACTGCGTTCAAGATCTCGTCCTTGGATTTGAAATGGTAGTAAAAGTTGCCCCGCGATATGCCGACGACCTCGGCCACATCGGCAAACGATGTCATATCAAAACCACGCTCATAGAAAAGCCGGTCAGCGGCTACGATGATTTTCTCTCTTGTTGCCGATGCGGCCATGGTGTCGTTTCCCTCTCGATTCAGGCAGCAGATTCTGACGTTTTGCCAGCCGCTGGATAAACCGCGTATGCCGTTGCTTCACCACCACAAAAAACGCTTGCATCAACACCATCGAGCGAAGGATTCTTGCGGCAATCGCCCTGCTTCGATGGTCTGGTCATGACGCCTCGAGAATATGCAGACAGCAAGACCGAATGCCACTATTCCATTTCAAATATTAGGTCATTTGTCCTATTTTTTAGGACGCTCGACCTAAAACGTCAAGCCCGGAAATTCTGATTCTGAAAAGCAAGTGCCGCTTCAACAAGCGATTGCTGTTCGCACTGAACCCCGGGTTTGTAGTGGCTGGTCCTCTTTGCGGGTCATCTGCTGGTGGAAAATCGTTAGAATCCCACGCCCCTTACTTTGCCTTATGGGGTCGCTCTTCAAACATTACACTGAGACCTGTGAAGCTTCGAAGGATGAACCAGACATGCAGCTTCTTTCTCCAATCAAAACCAGGTTTGAGGAATTGCAGGAGAAGGGCACCTGAGCGATGGGTGTGGGTTGTTCTGCCTGACATTGCATTTACGTGTAGAAGTTGACACTTGATCTGACAGTTTGCCGTTTTGGTGACGGTGATCT
>JARGOX010000029.1 GCA_029233925.1 Rhizobiaceae bacterium | reverse complement strand
AATCCAGTCCTCTGGAAAGGCAGCGGTGTCAGATCAAGTCGAGTCTTCTACAAATCAAAGTAGCGATCGCCCAATCTCAGGGCGGTCGCAATTCAAAACCTTCTATTCCTGTTTTTGGACGTGGCGGTTCGGTGCTCGTCGCGGAATCCACCGAGATCGGATCTTTCTATTTTGTGTTGAAACGTCTTTTCGCATCGTCCAGACGCAAAACACTTCACACTTTTAAAGAACCGATCTAACAAGACCGCATGGAAGACTCACCCTTCAGGCAGTGGCCCTGGTTCCTTAAGGGAATGCGTGGCATTTTTTCGGCCCCGGCGCTTGTATTGATGGGCGCCTTTGTCGGGTTTTGCGGTTTTGCCTATGAATCCGGCATCCCTCTATCTCAAACAGTCTTCATGACAGCCGTGGTCTGGGCGCTGCCGGCTCAATTGGTGCTTGTAGGCGCCATGCTGGCGGGCGCTTCGCTGCCCGCCGCCGCGATTGCCGTCACATTGTCATCCATGCGGCTGATGCCCATGGTCGCGGCGTTCGTACCTGAAATTCGCACAAAATCCACCCCGACCTGGTTGTTGCTCGTGTTGTCGCATTTCGTGGCGGTGACGGCCTGGGTTTTCACCATGGAGCGACTTCACCTCGTGCCGCGGGAAGGTCGTCTCGCCTTCTTTGCCGGATTTGCTTTGACCCTCACCAGTGCCAATATCGTTTTGGTCGCGACTTTGTACAGTGTTGTCAGTTATCTGCCGGCGCTGCTTGTCGGTGCTCTGTTCTTCCTCACGCCAATCTATTTTCTGACGTCCATCTGGTCATCGGCGCGCAGCCTGGAAGTCTATCTGGCGCTGATTGTCGGTCTTGTTCTGGGGCCTGTCTTTCACTCTGTCAGCGTTGATTTGGGACTGCTCTATGCCGGTCTTGTCGGCGGAACAATTGCCTTCGGGCTGGAAAGGCTGATCAACAAGTGGCGAAAGGACAAGGTGGCTCCATGACGCCCTATTGCTTAGTCATTTGTGATTGTTGCCCGAGGAAACGCGCGTGACCATCGAAACGCTGTGGCCCTTTGTTTTCATCGCAGTCGCTGGCTGGCTGGCAACAGATATCTGGCGCTGGCTGGGCGTTCTTGTGGGCAACCGCATTGCCGAGGATTCAGTCGTTTTGATCTGGGTGCGTGCCGTTGCAACAGCGCTGGTTGCCGCTGTCGTGTCACGGCTGATCCTGTTTCCATCAGGTGCTCTGGCGGCGACGCCGATGGGCTTGCGCATTGCAGCAACCCTTGTGGGGTTCCTTGCATTCCTGATATTCGGGCAGCGCATCATTGTGGGTGTGCTGGTGGCTGAAGCCGCTCTGTTGATTGGGTTGATTGCGTTTTAGAGCGGTTTTTCCTTTTAAAGCAAGACCTCACCAAGCCTTCGGATCTCACTGAGTTTCGATTTGGTTTCTTCGTATCCCCGGTCAATGGCCTCGTTGGCGCGGTGAAATTCGGACAGGCCGATATCCGACAGGCGCGGCATGAGAAGCAAATCGGGTGGATCACCCGCAAGCCGTGCCCGGGAAATCCTGTCCTGAATGATATTGAAAGCCTCCACCATCACATTGGCAACACCGAGACGGGTTGTCCGATCGTTTGGGTCGGGCACCGATTGCGCAGTCGGGTCATGGGGTTTTTTCGAGGCCGAGTGTTTGACCACTGCAGAGCGTCCATAAAGATCATAGTGAAGATTGACGGCAATAACCAATGGTGCCTCATGGGCGCGACAGACCGACACCGGGACCGGATTGACGAGCGCGCCATCCACCAATGTTCTGCCGTTGCAATCAACCGGCTGGAATATGCCGGGCAGGGCATAGGACGCATGGATTGCAGTGCTGAGTGATCCGCTATGGATCCAGACTTCATGGCCCGTGGAGATTTCCGTGGCGACAGCCGTGAAGGGACGATCCAGGTCTTCTATCTGGATGTCGGACAGGTGCTCGCGCATGCGTTTGCTCAGGCGCATGCCACCCAGCAGACCGCCGCCCCCGATGACAAAATCGAGAAAGCCGACCATGCGCCGCATGGTCAGGCTGCGAGCAAACTCTTCCAGTTCATCCAGTTTTCCGGCCAGATAACAACCGCCAACCAGCGCGCCAATGGAGGTTCCAGCAATCATCCCGATCTCGATGCCGTCCTCATCCAGTGCGCGCAGCACACCAATATGAGCCCATCCGCGTGCTGCGCCACCACCCAGGGCAAGAGCAATTTTCGTTTGCGGGGTTTTGAGCAACACGGCCGTTATCTCCTGAGTAGGGCTGACAAAATTTTTCAAATCACAATCAAGCACAGTGACCAGACATTTAGGGCCTTTGATCTGCTCCAAGCAATGTATTTTTGCCATGCAGCATGCACTTTAACAAAAAGTATAAGGGGCAGGATGGCGGCAGTCCGATGTCGCTGTCTGTCACATTATTGTGGGCTGAAGCAGCGACGAAAATTGCGCTCGTCAGTACACGGTTCCCGGATCGAAACGGGGCGCATCTGCATCCGTGACGAGGCGCGCCTTTCCGTTCTGCAGTTCTATACGGCGGTAAAAACAACTCCTGCGACCGGTGTGGCAGGTTGCATCATGCCCGGCTACATGGACCTTGAGCCAGATCGCGTCCTGATCGCAATCGGTGCGCAATTCGTGCACAGTTTGCACGTTGCCGGACGTTTCTCCCTTTTTCCAAAGGGTAGCGCGTGAGCGACTGTAATAGTGCGCAATGCCGGTCGACAGCGTCAACGCCAGCGCCTCGCTGTTCATGTGAGCGACCATCAGCAATGTGCCGTCACCGGCATCCGTCACAACGGCCGTTACCAGTCCGTTTGCATCAAAGCGCGGGGTCAGAACCGATGATTCCTCCAGAGCCACATGATCCTGTGGTGCTGCTTCAAATGAGTTTGACAGATCCAGGTCCCTGGTCATCGTATCAATTGCGCATGCGCAGCATTGAAATGAAGCGGGCCTGTTCTTCGGGGATCGTCTTGAACTCACCGGTGAAGGTCGATGTCATCGTGGTTGACCCCAGTTTCTGGACACCGCGCATGACCATGCACATGTGTTCGGCCTCAATCATCACTGCAACGCCACGAGGTTTCAATGTTGTGTCAATGGCATTGGCGATCTGCGCCGTCAGTGCTTCCTGGGTTTGCAGACGACGGCCAAATATATCAACGACGCGGGCAATCTTGGACAGGCCAAGGACCTTGCCATTTGGCAGATATCCAACATGGGCCTTGCCAACGATCGGCACCATGTGATGCTCGCAGTGCGAATAGAATGGGATATCCTTGACCAGCACCAGATCATCATAGCCGGACACTTCCTCAAAGGTCCGGCCGAGGATTTCCTCGGCGGATTGGTCATATCCGGAAAACAGATCGTGGTAGGCCTTGGCGACGCGCGCTGGAGTGTCACGCAGTCCCTCGCGGGCCGGATCATCGCCGATCCACCGCAGCAGCAGTTCAACTGCCGCTCTGGCCTCGTCTTCAGAAGGGCGCGGCGTTGGCAGATTTTCATTGCTGGTATCACCGCCATGGCCCTTGCCATCGGCTATTCCATTTCGGAAATTCTTTAGAATGGCGTCCATAATCTGTTTCTCCGCGGCTGCGCTCATGCAGCTTTAATCATTCGGACCATCCGCCAATGGCCGAAACACGGAACTAACCGGGTACGGGTTCTTTGGCAAGGTTCCGGGGCCCAATGGGCACGGTTTCCTCATCATTGCGGCAAGTGACCACTTGCAATGGTGTTACCTGATAACAAAATAGGGTATAGGAGTGATAATTGCCAACAAAATGGCGACGTCTTCGTGTCGTAATTAAATTTTGCTGGTTTGTGAGCAAACTGATTGACCGGGGCCGGTGAATGATTGACGACGTCTACAATGCCAAAATCCTTGAATTTGCAGGGAATATTCCCCTTGTCGGGACAATGGATGATGCGGATGCGAGTGCCCGTGCCCATTCAAAACTTTGTGGGTCAACCGTCACGATATGGTTGAAACTTGACGGTGACCAGGTCAGCGACTTTGCCCATGAAGTCAAAGCATGTGCCTTGGGGCAGGCTTCGTCTTCCATCATGGCAAGCCATATCATCGGTGCTTCAACCGGGGAGTTGCGTGCTGTTCGTGAGCAGATGATCGCGATGCTCAGGGAGAATGGTCCACCACCGACGGGTCGTTTTACCGATCTCAAGTTTCTGGAGCCGGTGCGGGACTACAAGGCCCGCCATGCCTCCACCTTGCTGACCTTTGACGCGGTTGTTGATGCCATCAATCAGATAGAGGAACGACGTGCGGCCGGCGCGGCGGCCTGAGTCGCACCATGTGCAGTAAAGAGACGCGCCATGTGCAGTGAAGACAAGCCCCATCGGGAAGCGCCCAAAAAGGTCCCACAGGGGCGCAATTACAGCGGTCCGTTCCGCAAAACACCGGGCAGACTTTTCGGGATGCTCGTCATCAGGGCCTATCAGTTGACGCTTTCCGGCTTTATCGGCAACTCCTGTCGGCATTTGCCAACCTGTTCCGAATACGGTTACGAAGCCATTGCCCGGCACGGATTGTGGGCAGGAGGCTGGATGACATTCTTTCGGGTAATCCGGTGCGGGCCCGGTGGAACGCATGGATTCGATCCAGTTGCGGAAAGACAGACCATGCGCATGCACTGGTATCTGCCCTGGCGTTATTTTCAATCGACATCATGACGCACCATGTGAACGTTGCATTGGGCGCTTTCACACGCTAGAAAGCCCGCGCCGTCCAACACAACAGACTTGAATGTCTCGGCCCATGCCGGATCACCTGAGCCTTTGTCTGTTGGGCGCCCATAACCAAGATCAACCACCCGCAACCGTAGGCGGGACTGGACAGGAGTAAAACCATTGGCTGATAGTGTATCTCTGAAATTTCCTGATGGCTCGAGCCGCGAATATGCCGCTGAAACCAGCGGTCGAGACGTAGCTGAGAGCATATCCAAATCATTGGCGAAGAAGGCCGTCGCCATTGTCATTGACAATGAATTGCGTGATTTGTCTGAACCGGTGACCAATGGCACTGTGGAAATTCTGACACGCGATGATCCGCGTGCGCTCGAACTGATCCGTCATGACGCGGCCCATGTGATGGCTGAGGCAGTTCAGGAACTCTTCCCCGGCACCCAGGTGACCATCGGACCGGTCATCGAGAATGGTTTTTATTACGATTTCGCCAAGGATGAACCTTTTACACCTGAAGATCTTCCGCGCATCGAGAAGAAGATGCGTGAAATCATTGCGCGCAACAAGCCCTTCACGCGCCAGGTCTGGTCACGTGAAAAGGCCAGGGAGGCCTTTGCCCAAATGGGCGAGGACTACAAGATCGAGCTGCTCGATGCCATTCCCGAAGGTGATGATGTCAAGATCTACCATCAGGGAGACTGGTTCGACATGTGCCGTGGGCCGCATATGGCTTCAACCGGGCAAATCGGCAATGCTTTCAAACTGATGAAGGTGGCCGGTGCCTATTGGCGTGGCGATTCGAACAATCCGATGCTGACGCGCATTTACGGCACTGCATGGACAGATCAGGCACAGCTGGATGGTTATCTGCATATGCTGGCGGAAGCCGAAAAGCGTGACCATCGCCGTCTTGGCCGCGAGATGGATCTTTTCCATTTCCAGGAAGAAGGTCCGGGCGTCGTCTTCTGGCACGCCAAAGGCTGGCGGATGTTCCAGACGCTGGTGAACTATATGCGTCGGCGGCTTGACGAGCATGGCTATGAGGAAGTGAACGCACCGCAGATACTCGACAAGGCCATGTGGGAAACCTCGGGGCATTGGGAGTGGTACCGGGAAAACATGTATGTCACCCAGACAGAGGATGATCGGGTATTCGCGATCAAGCCGATGAACTGTCCCGGGCACATACAGATATTCAAGCATGGCCTCAGAAGTTACCGTGAACTGCCTGTAAAGATGGCGGAATTCGGTGCTGTACATCGTTATGAACCATCCGGGGCGCTGCATGGATTGATGCGCGTGCGCGGCTTTACTCAGGATGATGCGCATGTGTTCTGCACCGATGAACAGATGGCGGCCGAATGTCTGAGGATCAATGATCTGATTTTGACGACCTATGCGGATTTCGGTTTTGACGAAATCACCGTCAAATTGTCGACCCGTCCGGAAAAGCGGGTGGGTGACGATGCGCTTTGGGATCGCGCCGAAGCTGTCATGTCGGATGTGCTCAAGATTATTGAAGCGCAATCGGAAGGCCGGATCAAAACCGATATTCTGCCGGGTGAGGGTGCCTTCTATGGTCCCAAATTCGAATATACACTGCGCGATGCGATCGGGCGCGAATGGCAATGCGGCACGACACAGGTGGATTTCAATCTGCCGGAGCGTTTTGGTGCCTTCTACATCGACAGCGATTCGGAAAAGAAGCAACCGGTGATGATCCACCGCGCCATTTGCGGCTCAATGGAGCGCTTCCTCGGCATTCTGATCGAGAACTATGCCGGCAATCTGCCTCTGTGGATCGCCCCTGTTCAGGTTGTCGTGGCGACGATCACCTCGGGCGCCAATGAGTACGCCACAGAAGTCGCCAAGATTCTGAAGAAGGCCGGGATGCATGTCCAGACGGATCTGCGCAACGAGAAGATCAACTACAAGGTCAGGGAGCATTCCGTGGCCAAGGTGCCGGTCATTCTTGTATGTGGTATGCGCGAAGCGGAAGAGCGCAGCGTCAATATGCGGCGGCTCGGAAGTCGCGATCAGGTTTCAATGACCCTGGATGAGGCAGTCCTTGCCCTGACTGATGAGGCGACACCGCCTGATCTTCGTCGCAATGATTGAGGGCTTCGTCCTTAAACAATAGATTGTAAAGCGCCGCCCTGTTAAAAACCGGGCGGCGTTTTCATTATTGCAGCAAGACTTCCACGTCATAATTGCGTCCGGAAATGATATTGAAATCGCGCCGCAGCAATTTTTCCTTGTGGCGGGCAATGGCCGTATAGTCGCCTTCTGCCAGAACCATGGACGGAAAAGCCCCGACACTCTCATTGATCAGATCACCGGCAGAATTGGTGATTGACCAGGCGGTGTCGGCAATCGCTTCACCACCGGCCTCGGAAACCAGTTTGAGCGTTATCTGGGCTGCGCGGTGCAGGATGGTCGCTTCGGTCAACTTGCCAGCCGTGACATTGATGTCCGATCGAATGACAGCGTTAACGTCTCCATATTCGGAGATGACGTGATAGGTGCCCTCGTTGAGGCGGACGATCTGATTGGGTTTGACATCGGAGACCACCAATTGCCGGTCATCATTTTCGTCGCGTTCGCTGGCATAAATGGAAAAGCGCAGTTTTGACGGTGCAATGCGCACATCATTTCCCGACACGGCATTCAGCATCAGGCCACCGGCGTTCAGTATGAAACTCTGTTTGTCGAGTGGCTCATCTGCCAGAACGGTCAGTTTTCGGGTCACACCGGCAAGGCCGAAAGCCACGTGAACGAAATATTCGCCCGGTTCAAATTCAAAATGGGCTTTACCGCCCTCGGATGTGGCAAGGATGGGCAACTTGCCTTCATTGTCTGGAACAGGATTGTATACGCGCCATGTAAGGCCGTGTTCCAGCGGCTGTGAATCTTCTGCAAGTTGGGCATTCAGCTCGACATTGCGCAATATTCGGGTGGGTGGGCTAAAGGCAGTTGCGTCCTGTGTCGGTGCAAATTGCGTCAGGCCAGGCAGATTGAGCGGCAGGATGATGTTGGAATTTGTTGTATCCTGTGCCAGAGAACCGGACGAATGTGTCCACAACACAAAAACGGCTGTCAGCACAGCTGCCAGGGGTGTAATTTTTCGACTCAGAAGGATCATGGATTTTCCACTTGTACCTGTTACCCGGTTGAACCGGATGCAAATGGCAAATTCAAGGCCAAATTTCATTTAGGACAAGGGTATTGCAATGAATCACGTTTTGAAAGCCTATCTCGAGGGGCGGCGCTCGATCCCCGCCAATGCATTGTCAGAACCGGGCCCGGACAGGCAGACAATGCAAAAGATGCTGCTCATGGCGTCACGTGTACCCGATCATGGCAAACTCGCTCCCTGGCGCTTTATCGTCTACGGCAGCGATGCTCGCCAACGCATCGCCGAGCAACTGACGCAGATCGCATTGCGCAATGATCGCGACATGCCGGAGGAACGGCTGGAACAGGAAAAGGTCAGATTCCTGCGCGCGCCAGCGGTCATCGCCGTTGTCAGCACGGCCGGAGCACATCCCAAGATACCCGAATGGGAACAGGTTTTGTCTGCCGGTGCGGTGTGCCTCAACCTTTTCATGGCGGCCAATGCCCTGGGGTTTGCTGCCAATTGGCTGACCGAATGGATCGCCTATGACCAGGACGCGCTTGGCTTGCTGGGTGTCATCGAGGGCGAGCGGGTGGCAGGCTTTGTCTATATCGGAACGCCAACAATGCAGGCGACCGACCGACCCCGTCCCGATATTGATGAAATCACGACCTGGATTGAATAGTGTTTTCAACTGTCCAAAACGTGCATTCTTCAGCCTTGCCCTGCTGGAACTACACACTGCTGGAACTACACACTGTTGGGACTACACACTGCTGGGACTACCCGGAGAAAAATTGCATGTTCTATGAAACCGACACCAACAAACATGGTCTCGCGCATGATCCCTTCAAGGCGATTGTTTCGCCGCGACCGATTGGCTGGATTGGAACCGTCGCACAGGACGGTACTTACAATCTTGCACCCTATTCGTTTTTCAATGCGATCGGCGACAACCCGAAGCTGGTGATGTTTTCCTCCAATACACGCAAGGACACGGTAACCAATGCAGAGGCAAGTGGTGTTTTTTCAGCGAGTCTGGCAAGCCGGTTTCTTGCTGAAAAAATCAACCTGAGTTCGGTCAATGCGCCGCCCGATGTCAGCGAGTTCGATTTTGCCGGTCTGGAGGCCGCGCCGGGCAGGCTCATTGCGGCACCTCATGTCAGGCAAGCCTTTGCCGCGCTGGAATGCAAGGTTGTGGACATTTTTACCCCCAAGACGCTCCCGGGCTTCAAATCAGGCGATCTTGTTGTCATCGGTCAGGTCGTCGGCATTCATATCGATGCGCAGGTCGTCGTGGACGGCAGGATTGACATGGCCAAGGCAGCACCATTGGCCAGACTTGGCTATCGTGACTACAGCGATGGCTCACAAACCTTTGAAATGGTTCGTCCGCTATGGAAGGACCCCGATAGCAAAGCGCAAGGCTGACACGTCAGCCAATACCGGCTGCGCGGGCCCTGTTCAATAGTCGTTGGGCCTGCTTGAGATGCGGACGGTCAATCATCTGACCATCCAGACTGAGCACCCCGACATCGTCACCCGCCTGTTCAAACAGGTTGATGATGCTTCTTGCCCTTTGCAGGGCAGCCTCTGTTGGCGTGAATATCCGGTTGATCACCTCGACCTGAGAGGGGTGAATGGCCATTTTTCCGGAGAAACCGTCGCGAACGGCGGCGCGACATTCCCGCTCAAGCCCGGCAACGTTCTTGAAATCGACATAGACCGTGTCAACGGCCTCGAGTCCCGCAGATGCCGCTCCCAGCAGGGTGACCGTGCGGGCATATCGAAACAGGTCCGTATAGTGTCCTTCATCGGTGCGATTGGTTTCAACACCCACATCGGCGGAAAGATCCTCTCCACCCCAGGAAAGCGTCTTGAGGCGCTTGGAAACATTATCATAGGTGCCCGCGTTCAGTGTGCCCCTGGCCGTTTCTGTCACGAGCGCATGAATATCCGTAACGCCTTCATCGATCGCCGCTGCGGCCTCATGAACGGCCATCAGTGCAGAGAGGTGCTGGACATCGGCACCATGTTCTGATTTCGGCAGCAGAATGCCACCCGGCCGCGCAGCAATCACCGCTGCCAGATCATCATCTGTCATCCCGGATGAAAGCGGGTTGACGCGCACGATGATGTGCGGCGTGCCTGCTTTGTGGTCTTGCCCGGAATGTTCCGTGACAAAATCACGGGTCAATTGTCGTGCGATGTCCTTTTGCGAAAGAGATACGGAATCTTCCAGGTCGATCAGCAGGCAATCAGCGCCACTGGAAAGCGATTTGTGCAGTTTCCGCTCAGAATCGCCGGGCACGAACAGGTAGGATCTCATTGTCTATTCACCCTTTTTGCGCATCATGGCCTGGCGACGGCAACGTGCAACAAGCACATTGTCCTGGTTGAAACCACGGTGTTCGAATTCGACAATGCCCCGGTCATTCTTGGACTTCGAATCGCGCACCGAAATCACTTCCGTTTCCACATGGAAGGTATCGCCATGAAACATCGGGTGCGGAAAGATAACATCCGTCATGCCCAGATTGGCGATTGTCGTCCCGATCGTCGTGTCATTGACGGAAATCCCGATCATCAGGCCAAGGGTGAACAGAGAATTGACCAATGGCTTGCCCCATTCCGTGCGCGATGCAAAATCAAAGTCGATATGCAGCGGCTGTGGGTTCAATGTCATATTGGAAAACAACATGTTGTCGCTTTCCGTTATGGTTCTGCGCAACTGGTGTTGAAAGACCTGTCCCGGTGAAAAATCCTGCAGATATAATCCTGGCATAAATTGCTCCCTTTTATGCAAACTAGGTGAGGGGTGCGCTGGCCGCAAGCTGTTAACAGGCATGGTGAATAGATCGTAAACCTTTTGCCTCTATGGTCGTTGTTACAAACAGTGTCCATGGAATCATCAGATGATCGTCAGGAAATTTTTGCAATGGTCTGAAACCGCGGGAGCCCGTGACCGCGCCCGTGCGGCCAATGCACTGGCCAGGGCCTTTATTATCTCCGATTTGTCGCGTGAAGATGCAAAGGCAGCGGAAGCTGCCATGACGATATTGCTGGATGACCCGTCGCCGCTGGTGCGGCTTGCTATGGCCGAGGCGCTTGCGACCAGCGCCATGGCGCCACGCTCCGTCATTCATGGCCTTGCTCGCGATCAGCTGGATGTGGCGGGGCTGGTTGTGTGCTGCTCGCCGGTCCTTAATGATCAGGATCTGGTAGATCTGGCAGCGGATGGTCGGGCCGGTGTTCAGCGGGCCATTGCCATGCGCCGTGATCTCAACCCTGCGGTTTGTGCCGCGCTGGCGGAAGTCGGCGGTCAAATGGCCGTTGGAGAAATGCTGGACAATGAGACAGCCCGTGTCGCCAGGATCACCCTGCGCAGAATCACCGAGCGCTTTGGCGATGATGCCGGATTGCGTTCACGGCTGCTGGAGCGCAGCGATTTGCCCTGTGATGTTCGCCATGCTTTGATCATGAAAGTCGGGGAGGCGCTGGCGGGATCCAGTTTTGTTGCCGGCATCGTCGGGCACAGTCGTATCAAAACCGTAACCAAGGATGCCTGCCAGCATGCAACGCTGCAATTGGCCGGCAATATTGCAGGCGATGACATACCGGCGCTGGTCGAGCATCTGCGGCTTGCAGGAAAGCTGACGCCCGCATTTCTCATGCATACACTGTGCGTCGGCAATATCGACTTTTTTGCATCCGCCATTGCATCCATCAGCGGCGTTTCAGGAAGCCGGGTGCGCGGATTGCTGGTTGATGGCAGACGCAATGCCATCCATTCGCTCTACCGCTCTGGCGGTATAGACAGCATCGTTTGCGAGGTATTTGTCAGTGCTACCCTTTTGTGGCGGCGTGCGACACAGGTAGAGGGTGGTGCGGATGCGATGGCAATCACCCAGCAACTGATGGAGCAATATGCGCAGGCCCAGACGCAGGCCCATGACCAGAATCTGGTTGCCGACCTTTTGATGCTGGTCGAGAGAATGAACCTCGACTTCCGTCGTCAGGCGGCAAAGAATTTCGCGGCATCAATGACTTTCGAGGCGGCCTGATCTGGTCGCCGGATGCCTGTCAGATATCGAGGTCTTTGGCAAATTCTGCCCGTTCCTGAATGAACTGAAAGCGCGCCTCGGGTTTCGTGCCCATCAGATTGTCAACGGCCTTGCGCGTTGCATCCTCCATTGCGATATCAATGCCGACCCGCAGCAGCGTGCGCTTGTCGGGATGCATGGTCGTTTCCTTGAGCTGCGCAGGCAGCATCTCTCCAAGGCCTTTGAAACGACCGATATCCACTTTGCCTCTGCCCTTGAATTCGCTCTCCATCAATTCGGCTCGATGCGCGTCATCACGGGCATAAAGTGTCTTGGCGCCCTGGGTCAGCCGGTAGAGGGGTGGGACTGCCAAATAAAGGTGACCGCCGGTCACCAGTTCGGGGAGTTCCTGATAGAAAAACGTGATGAGCAATGCAGCAATATGGGCACCATCGACATCCGCATCGGTCATGATGATGATGCGGTCATAGCGCAAGTCTTCTTCGCGGTATTTTGCGCGTGTTCCGCAACCCAGAGCCTGTACAAGATCGGCGATCTGCTGGTTGGCGCCCAGTTTGTCCCGGCCCGCACTGGCGACATTGAGAATTTTGCCGCGTAACGGCAGTATCGCCTGATTGGCGCGGTTACGCGCCTGTTTGGCCGAACCACCGGCGGAATCACCTTCGACGATAAACAGTTCTGCGCCTGCAGCGCTGCTTTGCGAACAGTCTGAAAGCTTGCCTGGCAGCCTGAGCTTGCGCACGGCAGTCTTGCGGCTGACTTCCTTTTCCTTGCGTCTGCGGACCCGGTCATCGGCCCGTTCCAGAACCCATTCCAGCAGCTTGTCGGTTTCCTGCGGCGAGGCGGCCAGAAAATGGTCAAACGGATCGCGGATGGCGTTTTCGACAATGCGTTGCGCCTCGACGGTCGCCAATTTGTCTTTTGTCTGGCCGACAAATTCCGGTTCACGAACAAACACCGACAACATGGCGGCAGAAGAAATCATCACATCATCGGTCGAGATGATCGAGGCGCGTTTGTTGCCTGTCAGCTCTGCATAGGCTTTCAGGCCGCGTGTCAGCGCCAGGCGAAAGCCGGCTTCATGCGTTCCGCCATCGGCGGTGGGGATCGTGTTGCAGTAGGAATTGATGAAAGCGTCACCCGTATACCAGGTGACGGCCCATTCGACGGTACCGTGACCGCCGGTCTTTTCGGTGCGCCCGGCAAAGATGTCACGGGTGACCTTGTGCTCGCCACCTATCGAGGCATCAAGATAGTCCTTGAGGCCGCCGGGGAAATGAAAGACTGCCTTCTCCGGTATGTCGCTTTTTTCGTCCAACTGTGACGGATCGCATGTCCAGCGTATTTCGACACCGCCATAAAGGTAGGCCTTGGAGCGTGCCATCTTGAACAGTCGTGCCGGCTCGAAACGGGCGCCTTTGCCAAAGATGTCGGCGTCGGGGTGAAAGCGGATTTTGGTGCCGCGCCGATTTTGCACAGCACCCAGGTCAACCAGGCCGGTTTGTGGAATTCCGCGGGAATATGTCTGGCTGTAGAGATGGCGATTGCGGGCCACCTCGACGATGAGATCGTCGGACAGAGCGTTGACCACGGATACGCCAACACCGTGCAGACCGCCCGATGTCTCATAGACATTGGAATCAAATTTGCCGCCCGCATGCAGGGTCGTCATGATGACTTCGAGCGCCGACTTGTCCTTGAATTTGGGATGCGGGTCGATCGGGATGCCACGGCCGTTGTCGGTGACGCTGAGATAGCCGTCCGCATCAAGTTCGACATCGATGTAATTGGCATGCCCAGCGACGGCTTCATCCATCGAATTGTCGATGACTTCGGCAAACAGATGGTGCAGTGCGCCCACATCGGTACCACCGATATACATGCCGGGGCGTCGACGCACCGGCTCAAGGCCTTCGAGAACTTCGATGTCCGCGGCAGAATAGTCGCTTTCGGCTGCGGTCTTCAGCGCCTTTGTTGTACGCTCCGGGTTGGTATTGCGTTCAACGATCTGCTTGATGCTGGTGGTTTTTTGCTGTTCCGGTGCCGGAGTGCGCTTGACCGGTTTGGGCGGAATCAATGCGGCGCCAAGATTGGAAAAGAGATCGTTGCTGTCATCCATTGAGCGTGAAGGGCCTTAAATTCTAGCGGGGTTTCGCAATGCGCCAACGGAGCATCAAACCTGTCCCCGGGTGATTCGTTACACCGCGAGTTTGCCAGATTACAACGCTTTTTGCGAGTTTGCGGGGCTGATAATACGGACATATGCAGGCACAATGTGGTTTTTGTCAGGTCGCGCGTGCAGAACGATGCATCATGGGGTTGCCACCGAGCATTTGTGCCAAGCATGGACTCTCATTTGCAAGCACAGCTTTTCGCCATTGCGCTGTCACCCGGTCTGCCGATGGGTGACGAAAACCCCCGAACCGCGTCAGCGATCCGGGGAGCCATCTTGTTTTCCGGGATAATGCGATCTTCCCGAAAATCCTGTACAACCGGTTCTATGAGCGGCTTGAAATGGGCACGTAATCGCGCTCGGTTTCACCGGTATAGAGCTGGCGGGGACGACCGATCTTCTGATGTGGATCTTCAATCATCTCTTTCCACTGGGCAATCCAGCCAACCGTGCGTGCCAGGGCAAAAAGCACAGTAAACATGGTAGTCGGAAATCCGAGTGCTTTCAGCGTGATGCCGGAATAGAAATCAATGTTCGGGTAAAGCTTCTTCTCGATGAAATACTCATCGGTCAGTGCAATGCGTTCCAGCTCCATGGCCACGTCAAGCATCGGGTCATCCTTGATGCCCAACTCGCTGAGAACCTCGTGGGTTGTCTTCTGCATGATCTTGGCACGGGGGTCGTAATTCTTGTAGACCCGGTGACCAAAGCCCATCAACCTGAAGGGATCGTCCTTGTCCTTGGCGCGGGCGATGAATTCGGGAATACGTTCGACCGAGCCGATCTCTGACAGCATGTTCAATGCTGCCTCATTGGCGCCGCCATGGGCCGGTCCCCACAGGCAGGCAATGCCGGCGGCAATACAGGCAAACGGGTTGGCGCCCGATGATCCGGCCAGACGGACTGTTGAGGTAGAGGCGTTCTGCTCATGATCGGCATGCAGAATGAAGATGCGATCCATTGCACGGGCGAGGACAGGATTGACCTTGTAATCCTCGCAAGGCACGGCAAAGCACATATGCAGAAAGTTGGAGGCGTAATCCATATCGTTCTTTGGATAGATGAAAGGCTGTCCGATATGATATTTGAAGGCCATTGCCGCAATGGTCGGCATTTTGGCGATCATGCGCAGGCTGGCGACCATTCTCTGGTGCGGATCGGTGATATCGGTGGAATCATGATAGAAGGCAGACAGGGCTCCGACGACACCGCACATGATGGCCATCGGATGCGCATCACGGCGAAAGCCGGTGAAGAAACGTGACATCTGCTCATGGATCATCGTGTGGCGGGTGACGCGATAATCGAAATCGGCTTTCTGCGTCTTGGTTGGCAGTTCACCATAAAGCAGCAGATAGCATATTTCCAGAAAATCGCCATGTTCGGCGAGCTGGTCAATCGGGTAGCCTCGGTGCAGCAGAATACCCTGATCACCATCAATATAGGTGATTGCGGATTCGCAGGCGGCGGTCGAGGTGAAGCCGGGATCATAGGTAAAGGTGCCGGTCTGTTTATACAGGCTGGCAATATCGACAACATCCGGGCCAACCGATCCGCTGCGTACCTGCAATTCAACGTCCTTGCCGTCGACTGAGAGCTTTGCCGTTGATTCTGTCATATTGGTTCCCTTCAAATACTGTCCAAAACAAGACTTGAGTAAAACAATCAAGTCCGGTCGATAAGCTGTGCGCAGTTGCTAGCCGATTTCGCCGTCGCTGCCAAGGTATGCAAAATGTAATTGTGCAGTGCACCGTTCACCGGAACAACCGGTGAACAAAATAGCCCTGCCGAAATTCACGGACGTGAATTGCGGTAAGTCGAATTTTGCCCCGTGACGGGTTTGAGCAGATTGCTTTGCTCAGAGGACCCGTCGTCCCGTGTTCGCCTGAGAGACACGCAACTGGTGGCAGCATGATAAATACATCACCCTTTGGCGTATTTCCAGAGCGATTGCGCAAAACTGTGTGACGATTCTGCCAAACGGTCTGATATTGCAGCGTAATTCAGCCTACGCGAGCCAGGAAATCAGCCAAGCTGGTCCTGCAGACGCCCAAGGGCTTCTTCGCGCCCCAAGACAAAAATTACGTCGAAAACACCGGGTGATGTGGTTCTGCCGGTGAGGGCAGCGCGCAGCGGTTGCGCAACTTTGCCCAGCTTCAACTCTTCGCGATCGGAAAATTCCCGAATTGTGGTTTCGAGACCTTCCAGCGTCCAGTCAGCAAGCGCTTCCAGGTCGGGCAGCAGTTTTTTCAGGGTGTCGCGACCCCCGTCGGCTAGGATATTCTCTGCTTTCGGCTCGTTTTCAAGAGGACGTTCGGCAAAGAGAAAACGGGCGCCATCGGCCAGTTCGAGGAGCGTTTTGGCGCGTTCTTTCAGGCCTGGCATAGCGGCAACCAATTGCGCCCGATTGCGATCGTTCAGCCGTTTTGAATAGTAATCGCCACCTTCGATCTCCGGAAGAATGGCAATCAGCGCCTTGGCAAGCGCCTCGTCATCGGCGTGGCGAATATAATGGCCATTGATGGCTTCAAGCTTCTTGATGTCGAAACGCGCCGCGCCCTTGTTGACGTCGGCGGTATCAAACCATTCGATCATCTGCTCCATGGACATGATTTCATCGTCACCATGGCTCCAGCCCAGACGCGCAAGATAGTTGCAAAGCGCTTCGGGAAGATAGCCCATTGCCCGGTAAGCCTCGGCACCCAATGCGCCGTGACGCTTGGAAAGCTTGGCACCGTCAGCACCGTGAATCAACGGCACGTGGGCCATTTGCGGAACCGGCCATCCCATGGCCTGGTAAATGATGATCTGTCGCGCCGCGTTGGTCAGGTGATCATCGCCACGGATGATGTCCGTCACGCCCATGTCATGATCGTCGACCACGACAGCATGCATATAGGTGGGATTGCCATCGGAGCGCAGAATGATGAAATCATCAAGATCAGCATTTGGAAAACTGATTGTGCCTTGAACCTTGTCATTGACAATGGTGTGGCCATCGTCTGGTGATTTGATGCGAATGGCCGGTTTCTGTCCTTGCGGAGCTTCCGAAGGATCGCGGTCACGCCAGCGGCCGTCATAGCGCGGCGGACGGCCTTCGCTACGGGCCAGATCGCGCATGGCATCAAGTTCCGCCGGTGTCGCATAACAATAATAGGCCTTGCCCATCCGCACCAGTTCCTCTGCCACTTCGCGGTGCCGTTCTGCTCTTGAATGCTGCGAAATCGGCTCGCCATCCCAGGACAGTCCAAGCCATTTCAGGCCGTCCAGAATGGCATCAACCGCCGCTTCGGAATTGCGACTGCGATCCGTGTCCTCAATGCGCAGCAACATCTTTCCACCGTGGTGGCGGGCATAAAGCCAGTTGAACAGGGCTGTCCGTGCACCGCCGATATGGAGGTAACCGGTGGGTGAGGGGGCAAAACGGGTAACAACGTCTCCGGACATCGAGCTTCCTTGATCTGAGTGTCGGTCATGCCGGTTGAATTGGCAAATTACAGTGGCGGTTTCAATGGATGACGCCATGTAGCACAGAACTGGCCCCGCGCAAGGGCCCCGCGCAAGAGCAATGGCCAACCACTGCCGTCTCCAACGGGTCTGTTTGCCATCGGTTGCGTGCCGTGTAGGATGGCTTTTGCGGCTTCTATCGGGGCATGGGTTCCTTGGTTGATACAGAGTCAAAAGTGCGGCGGTCCGCATCATCTGCCACGCAGAATGATGGTTCGGACGGTGCATCAGCGCTGGCGCGAACCGACGACGCAGGGCAAGGGGCGGGGTTTCGCCATGGTGTTGCGTCCTTTGGTTCAGGGCTGATCAATGCGCTGCGGAGAGAGGAACGTCAGGGGCAGGCAGTTTTATGGCTTCCTGTCGCAATGGCGCTGGGTGCAGCCTTCTGGTTCAGCGCTGACAGCGATATTCTGCTGCTGCCAGTCGCATTGTTGTTTGCAGCAACCGCGACGACTTTTGGGTTGTTGAGCGAAAAACCAAGACTGCGCGTAGCAGCCCTGTTCGCCGCAGGCTTTCTTGTCGCCATGCTCGCCGCGCAGCTCGAAACAGCGCGGCGCGATACGATCTTGCTGGACAGTGATGTCACAACACGCATTCGTGGCACAGTGATTGCCCGCGATATCGATTACCGGGGGCTCTGGCGCTATACAATCGAACTGCACCAAACGTCGGATCCCCAAATAGGCCGTCCGCCCCAGCGTGTTCGCCTGATCACGCGCAGCAGCCATCAGCCGATCCGTCCTGGCGATGGGATCGCCGGACTGGCGCGCCTGCAGCCACCCTCCGGACCGGCGCTTCCCGGCGGCTATGATTTTGCCTTTTACGCCTTTTTCAACGGACTGGGTGCCTATGGGTTTTTCCTCGGCGCGCCTGAGCCGAGCATGGACGGTGCGGCGCAGGTCTCTATGACACAGACCATTGGCCTGCACCTGGCACGGATACGCGAGGAAATCACCCGGCGCATACGCAATGTCCTGTCGGGTGATACGGCAGGATTTGCCAGTGCACTGACCGTTGCTGACCGTCGCGCCATGAGCCCGGCGACGGTGGATGCACTGCGCGAAAGCGGCCTGGCGCATGTCCTTGCCATATCCGGTCTTCACATGGCGCTTGTCTCCGGCACGCTGTTTTTCTTTCTGCGGGTGTGTTTCAGCTTTTTTCCGCCGCTGGTTCAGGCTTTTCCCGTCAAGAAAATAGCGGCTGCAGCGGCTTTGCTGGTCGCCACCTTCTATCTGTTGATTTCCGGTGCCAGCATATCAACGCAGCGTGCCTGGATCATGCTGGCAATCATGCTCGTTGCCGTCGTTCTCGACCGACCGGCCTTGACAATGCGCAATGTTGCACTGGCAGCGATCATCATCATCATGGTGACGCCGTCTGCCGTCATGGGGCCGGGTTTTCAGATGTCCTTTGCCGCTACCGTTGCACTAATAGCGACCTATGCACACTGGAACCTGTTGGGGAACCAGCAGGCCGGGTCAGCGGCGGCAGGGCTGGGGGTAGACAACGCACCCGCGTCGGGCCTGCTTCGCCTGATTGTGGTGTTCCTTTTTGGCCTGGCCATGACCTCACTGGTTGCTGGATTGGCCACGGCGCCCTTCGCCACCTATCATTTTCACCGCGTGGCTTCGCTTGGCCTGCTGGCAAACCTGGCGGCCATGCCCATCGTTACATTCATCGTGATGCCGGCTGGTCTGATCGCATTGCTGGCGATGCCATTGGGGCTGGAGCATTGGCCGCTTGTGGCTATGGGGCAGGGGTTGGACTGGGTGATTGCAATCGCCCAATACGTTCAGGGCCTGGGTGGGGTGCTGGTTGTCGGCCGGGTTCAGAGTCTGCAATTTGCCAGCCTTGTGACGGGCTTTCTCATCCTGGCGCTGATGAAGACACCCATCCGGCTGACGGGCGCAGCCATCCTGCTGGCTGGTCTGCTTGTACCCGTTATCGCCGTTGGGCCAAGTGATCTGGAGCTGGTGGTTTCGGAAGATGGCAGGCTTATCGCCTTTGTACGCGAGAATGCATTGGCCACGAACCGGAGGCGGCCGTCGAAATTCATCTTTCAACAATGGCAGGGTGCTTTGGGGCGAGCTGCGCAGATCAAACCTGAAATTCTGCCCGCCCCGGACGCAGAACGCAGCCTGGAGGACAATGTGTCCGCGATCGCGTGGAACAGCAAAGCTGTAACCTGTGTCAAATCCGCCTATTGCAACGGTCTCACGCGATCCGGACAGAGGGTCATGATCGTCGAGGATCTGCTTTATCTTGGCGCTGCATGCGACAGGGCTGACATTGTCATCACGCCTGCAAAAATCAACATGGAGCGCTGTTATTCAGGCGCCATGCTGATGACCGGCAGGATGCTGAGGCAAAGCGGCGCATTGGAAATCCATGCAGACAGCAAAACCCGGGCGCTGACCGTAAGGTCTGCAGTTGGCCAGACGGACCGCCCCTGGACGGTGCATCGTTCCTATGACTGGCGCAGCCGTTCCTTTGAGCGCAATGCAGTGGATTGGCTCACAAAGTGACAGGCGTCAGAAATGCAGGTTCAGTGATAACGCCGTATCAAACCAACCAGCTTGCCCTGGATCTTGACCCGGTCGGGGCCAAAAATGCGTGTTTCATAGGCCGGGTTCGCTGCCTCCAGCGCAATGGAATCGCCCTTGCGGCGAAACCGTTTCAGCGTGGCTTCTTCGTCATCGACAAATGCAACGATAATTTCACCCGGATTGGCGGTGGAGGTGTTCTTGATCACCACTGTGTCACCGTCAAAAATGCCGGCCTCGATCATCGAATCGCCGCGCACTTCCAGAGCGTAATGTTCTCCGCCAGACAACATTTCCGGCGGTACGCTGACATTGTGTGTGTTGTTCTGTATTGCGGCAATTGGCACACCAGCGGCGATGCGACCCATCATCGGCACGCTAACCGCGCTTTCCGCAGGCTCCCATTCGGAGGAACGCTCCGCCACAGGTTCGGGTGCTGGTGGTTTGCCAAGGCTTCCCTGTATGACGCTGGGTGAAAAGCCGCGGCGTTGCTGGTTTGGCGGGACATAGGATTCGGGAAGACGAATGACCTCAAGAGCGCGGGCGCGATTGGGAAGCCGGCGGATAAAGCCGCGTTCCTCAAGGGCTGTAATCAATCGATGAATACCCGACTTCGATGCCAGATCAAGCGCATCCTTCATCTCGTCAAAGGAAGGCGGAATCCCGCTTTCCTTCATTCGCTCGTGAATGAAGAGCAAAAGCTCATGTTGTTTGCGCGTTAGCATTGCAGGCTCCCGAATCGTCGAAACAAATACAGAACATACCCTATATGTTCCATATGTGTTCTGCAAGTGTCTTGTATAATCGGCAAATCTGTTGGCTCATCGGGCGCTATGCCTGCCTACTCGATCTTAGCCGGAAATAAATTTAAACGCGCCCAAATTGGCGCTAGGGTGCAGCAGGCTCGGGGCTCCAAATGATTCTCAGTGTGTTTTCTTGCCATTGATACGTCCTGCGCGCTGCGAAAGGCCAGCATCAGTGTCAAAGTCATTCCATACCCTGGCAATTGGGTTGTCCTTTGTTTCCGCGTCGATTCTTAATTATGGGGTCTCAACGCGCCCTTGCGGTCGATTTTACGGTGTCTGCGCCTTCGACCGATACCAATGGTGGTCATGTATTAGATGGCTTTGACACATTAACAGTGACCAAAGACGGCAGTATCGATACCAGCACAGGCTATCGACACGCAATCCATTCAACCGGTGGCACCAATAGGATCGTGATGGACGGTTCAATCACCACCACAGGTGGTGATGCCGTCGGGATTTCTAACGACGCCTCGGACAACTCCGTGCTGACCAACAACGGCATCATTGAGACCGAGGGTGATTTCTCCAATGGGATCATGAACTCTAACAGCCAATATGCGTCGATCACGAATGCAGGCTCCATTGGAACCGCCGGCGAATTGGCCGCTGGCATTCAAGGCGTCTTTTCAACAGGCTCAATGATCACCAATAGCGGTACAATCCTGACCGGGGGGGATTTCGCCATGGCAATAGAAACTGTCGGTGCATCAATCATCAACAGTGGCACAATCACCACCGAGGGTGTCGGCTCCCACGGAATTTTCATTGGTGATACACCTGATATGTCTGTCCTCAACACGGGCTCAATCAGAACAGCCGGGACTGATGCAATCGGTTTCGTGATCGACGGCGCATCAGAGGCGACACTCTACAATCGTGGTTTGATCATAAGCGAAATGTCTGACGCCATCCGTATTATTAACGGTGACATGACACTGAACCTCTCTTCGGCAGGTTTGATTGGTGGGCGCATCAATCTCGATGCTGCCACCACCGTCAACCTGATGACCGAAGCCTCTCACCCCGTGGTGTGGGACCTGTCGACCGGTTCGATGGTTGGCGGCGACCCTGGTTCAATCACGGGCAATGTGCCCTCGTTCTATAACGCCTCCACCAGGCAGTTCGCCACTTTCGATCCATCCGCACTCGTCGGCTCTCTTGATGCCTTGGGGACATGACAAGCCTGCTGTCCAAGGTGACACGCGGCGGTCTCGGCACCAGCGGCTTCTGGGCCACCGGCTTTGCCAGCGTTCTTGAACATGAAGGCGACAGCGTCAGGTCGCTGGACCGCAAGATCGACCAATATGGTTTCGCCCTGGGCTATAGTGCGCAGACCGATGGCCTCGAATGGGGTGTTTCAGGTGGCTATCTGATGAGCGATCTTGACGTGGACAGTGCCTGGGCGACCTCCCAGACGGTTGAGGGGCAGGGCCTGTTTGCCGGTGTCAATGGTGAGAAGTCCTTCGGTGCCTTTACCATCGACCTGGCCGTTGCCGGCGGTCGTGTAACGCATGACAGCAAGCGCTTCGTCAATGATAATCTGGCATTGACAAACGGTCTTACGCTTGGCCAAAGCTGGGCCGAGGCGCGTTATGACGGCTGGTTTTTTGCGCCGGAGGTTGGTGTCAGCGCCGCGATAGGCGAATGGAATGGCTGGTCTTTGACGCCATCGGCGCGTCTTCGCCATGCAAGCCAATGGCTTGATGGCTACAAGGAGACCGGCTCAAACGCCAATGCCAGCGTGGGTGATCGCACCCTTGGTCTGCTGGAGGCGCGTGTCGAACTGGGGGCGCGCAAGACCATGGGCGTCGGCTCTGTCTCGACCCGTCTTGGCTATCAGATCCGTCGATCCACCGGCGACGATACGGCTGCCGTGACTTTACTCGACAGCACCAATTCTGTTGGCTTGGGCGATACGGATTCAGCCGCTGCCTACGCGGGAATGGGCATCAATCTGGATATAACACCCGGCATGCAGGTCTATGTTGACGTCACGGGCTATTTCGGTGACGACATGACCGGTGGTCAGGCATCAGCCAAATTCGCGGCTTCATTTTAGGCCAGCCACCATCGTTTGATCTGAGTTTCATCCTGCACCAAAGCGTGTCACATTCCCTGTCCTTGCGCAGGTGTTTGCGCGCTGATCAGATACACGCAGGTTAACAAGTGGAAAATTTATCAAGCGGTTCATTCCGTTTAAGCAAAGACCTTTTTGTCGTTCCCATATATCGTGGAGCATGATAGCCAATCTAATATACTGGTCTTGAGCTTCTTCGATGGTGTCATCAGACCCCTTACGGGTCGCTTTGGATTTGTTTGAAGTTGACCGCTCGGGGGGGCGGATGCGGTTCTTGCTGATTGTTTGTCGCTGACGTGGCCTTTTTTACGCCAGCCAAATTCTGATTGCCGTTTTCACCCTGACTGACTGACGTGTCGATGCAATTGAAGCTGCGCGATTGCGCGAGCGCAATTATAGGGCGTACTGCAAGATGAGTAATGACGGATCAACAGCGTTTGGCGCAGACTTGTCAGGTGCAGTCTTGTCAGGTGCCGGCGTCCACGCCAGGCGCCCTGGGTTTCTGCAACCCTGCTGCTTCGGCCTTGTTGGTCGGGATCGCGGGCAGCCCTGCCACCGGACCAACGGTTGGCGCACCAACAGTCACACCGATCCTGCGTGTTGGACTGCTGGGGAGAGCGCTTATGTATAGAGCATTCATACGGCTGGTGTTCATTCTGGCCTTGTCTTGCGGCACCACGGTGGGGGCCAACAACGGTGTATGCGCTGACGATGTCTGCTCGGGCCTGACTTGCCCTCCAGGCGCAATTCCTGTTCTCCTAGATGGGGATTGCACCTGCGCTGCTGGCTCGGTGTTAGGTACCATCACAATTAGCCCTGATCCCTTCATCGTCGGTGAGAGGGTTGCGATCACGCTCAGGGATTACGACCTCGTCCAGGTTGAGGAAACACGCGAAGCCGTTGATATCGTCGTCACCAGTACAAACGGCGAGAGCGAGACCGTCACGCTGACTGCAACCGGCATAAACTCACCCGACTACAGCGGCACGCTGGCCACGACATTCAGCGTGACAGCGGGCGCCAACAACGACGGCACGATGAACGCGCAGAACGGCGACACGCTGACCGCAAGTTACGTGGACACGACGGTTTTTTCCGGTGGACTTGGGATTGTGATGGACACCGCCCTTGCCTTATCCAAAGAAGGCTCCGTTCATACCAGCGGCGAGATATCGATCGCACCCAAGCCCGTTACAGTCGGCCAGCCGGTTTTGATCAATGTCACCGACGCCGATCTGAACGCGGATGGTGCGACGGCAGAAGTCGTTGATGTCGTCGTCACCAGCACGACCGGCGAAACCGAAACCGTCACGTTGACTGAAACCGGCCTGGAAACCGGCATCTTTGCAGGCACACTTGATACGATCATCGCCCTTTCAGCAGGCGCGGACAACGATGGTGTGATGAACGCCGGGAATGGCGATACGCTGACCGCACGTTACCTTGACGCCGCGACCGCCGGTGGCGGCGCCACAACCGTGACGGACACCACCGACGTTGAATTGGATGAGACATCTGTTGTCGGCAGGACCGAGACGGTCATTTCAAACTTCATGTCGCGCCGCGCCGACCTGATCACCTCCGCTGAGCCTGATCTGGCCAGCCGGCTCACTGGTGGAGGCGGGGGCGTGTCGGCATCTCCCTTTGGTTTTACCGCTGAGGGAAATTCCAGCCGGTTTACCTCTACATTCTCCACCAGCCTCAGTTCTCTGGCCACCGCACGCCAGACTGCGGGTTCCAGTCTGGCCTTCTATGGAGAGGGCGGACCTAGTGTAACCGACGCGGATGGCCAGTCCAAGGCGCCGCGGCCGGCGTTTGATTTCTGGGCCTCCGGCCACTGGGCACACAGCGACGATGAGACCCGTTCCAGCACCTTCGGCCAGTTCAACCTTGGCGCGGATTATCTGATCAATCCGTCCTTGCTGGTCGGCATGCTCGCCCAGTTCGACTGGATGGACGAGACCGACGGTAGCAACAATACCTCAGCCGACGGCTTCGGCTGGATGGCCGGGCCCTATCTTGTCGCGCGGCTGCACCAGAACCTGATTTTCGACGGTCGCGTCGCATGGGGCCAATCCGACAACCACGTTGATCCGCTTGGTCTTTATGAAGACAAATTTGCGACCAACCGTTTTCTGGCGCGCGGCCAATTGACCGGCGACTTCAGGAGGGACAAGTGGCGTTTCAGCCCGCATGTTGCGTTGATCCATTTCCAGGAGGAGCAGAAGGCCTATGTCGACAGTCTCGGCTTCGACATACAGAGCCAGACGATTACCCTTGGTCGCGTCACTTTTGGTCCGGAGATAAGTTTCGCACATAAAACCCGCGATGGCACGGAAATAGAGCCCAGCTTCGGTGTCACCGGCATCTGGGATTACGACCAGGCCGAGATCCTCGACATTGGTACAGGACTGGCCAACGGCTCGTCATCGGACTTGCGCATGCGTGTACAAGGCGGTCTGGCCGTCCGCATGCCCGGCAGCGCTTCACTTGTTGGAGACGCCTATTATGACGGCATCGGCGCCGACGATCTGGAAATCTATGGCGGCAGCCTGAAGTTGCGCGTGCCGATCAATTAGAACGGCTCGGGCGATCATTTCCTATCGTAAGGCTCTGTCCCTTCACACGCATGGGTAAGTGGCCAACAACAAGGTGCTTATCCGCGCAAATTGCCGACCCACAATTGTAATTTCAAAGATGTCCGATCACCACCGATGGATTGTTTTTTCGTACAATCTGCCAAAGGGCGGTGGGGATTAAAGGGCGAATCTTCTGCGGCAGCCGGTTGATTGTGCTAACTTTGGCTTCGCGCGCCGCTGTTTCGATCGGCCCTGAACCAGCCAGCGACTCTATATCACGCGTCTCACTGAGCGACACATGTTAGAAGTGCCACCTATAAGCATAGGAGGAAACCATGGGTGAGATCGTACTCGCAGCGAAAATGACCCACGTCCCGACTTTGCAGATGTCGGAGCAGGAAGGGCCGATAAAGGGCAAGCGCCAGGCCGCCATAGACGGCCATCTGGAGATTGCCCGTCGCGCCAAGGCGCTGGGTGTCGATACCGTTGTGATCTGTGATACGCACTGGATCGTCAATGCCGGCTTTCACATCAATGCAAATGACAGGTTCGAGGGGTTGCTGACCTCCAGCGAGTTCCCGCAATTCATCCGTGATCTGCCCTTTGCCCATCGCGGCAATCCGGAACTGGGTGATGCGATCGCAGAAAAGGCCACCGCGCTGGGCGTCCACACGCTGGCCCACCACCTCGACAGCCTCGATCTGGAATACGGCACGCTGGTGCCGATGCATTTCATGAGCCGTGAACATGACATGAAAGTGATCTCGATCGCCGCCTGGTGCACGGTGCATGATCATGACGAAAGCCGGGTGATCGGCGAGGCCATCCGCGCTGCGGTTGAGGCCAGCGACAGCAAGGTTCTGCTGGTCGCTTCGGGATCGCTCAGCCACAAGATCTGGTCGAACAAGGAATATGCTCCGAACAACGGCACCTTCACGATCTCTTCGGAATTCAACCGGCAGATGGATCTGCGCGTGCTCGAGATGTGGCAAAACGGCGATCACGCCACTTTCCTCAAAATGCTGAGTGACTATGCCAGGCATTGCAGCGGCGAAGGGTCAATGCATGACACCGCCATGCTCTATGGTGCACTGGGCTGGGACAAATACGCGGGTCAATGTGAAATCGTGACCGACTATTTCCCGTCTTCCGGAACCGGCCAGGTCAACGTCCTATTCCCGGTAGCGTGAACGCCCGATACATCCCGGCGCACCAGCGCCCGGAGGTGTTTTTCAGTGCCACAGTTCGAATGGTCCCTGAGCGCAACCAACGACTGGTCTCCTGTCCCCCATTGGCCTGCCTTTCGTCGCCGCAGTTCCCAAGAGACGTTTTGCTGAGTCAGATCAAACCTTTACCGCCAGTTTGAATTTGGCGATCGCGCCTCCGTTGCGTTTGGTGTGAATCCTGAAATCACGCTTGTTTCACGATGGGTTCCTAATGTGGGTGTCACTTGCAGATCTGCAGGGCGGACGACGGGTCGCGGGCAGACGACCGTGATCATCAGGGGGCAGGACATGAAGGCAAAGAACCACGGCAAATCCACACTGATCGATAAATCCCTTCGTGTCCTGCGCTCGGCCTTTGCAGGCATTGCCCTGCTGGGCCTGCCAATCAACCTGCTGATGCTGACCGGGCCGCTTTTCATGCTGCAGGTCTATGACCGGGTGCTGGGCAGCGGGTCTGTGCCCACGCTTGTCGTCCTGGCCGGCATGACCATTGGTCTCTATGTGTTTTATGGGTTGCTGGAAGGCATTCGCGCACGCGTCCTGTTGCGCATCGGCCAGCGGCTGGATGCGCAATTGTCCGGTGCAAGTTATGAATGTTCCGTCGGTCTGCCTATCCAACTGGGCGCAAAGGCCGAGCGGCTTGATCCGGTGCGGGATCTGGAAACGGTGCGGCAATTTCTGGTCGGGCCCGGACCGGCCGCAATCTTCGATATTCCCCAAGGGCTGGGTGAACCAGCCTGGGCAGCGAAAACCAGCCTGGGCTGCGAAAACCCTTTGCAAATCCCCAGAACATCGGGCCGAAGAAGTAATTGCCTTGGGTCAAATTGGTCAGATTTGAATGTTTTGTTCGGCGGCGCGTTTGGGCAACCGATGACAATTCACATCAAGCTCATTAATGGAATTGCTCGACATTTCACAATATTTTCCCTTGATGCGTGTAAAATCTACGGTTGTGTGGTTGACATGCCGACGCTTCGCCGATTAGTTTTCATTTGTCGGATTAATTCTCCGGCTAATGAGGGAAATGCCAATATTATATTATTCAACCTGCTTGCTGCGGGACGGGTATTCTGCGTCCTGAATTCAAGGCTTGTTTGATCGGGTGGATTTAGATGCAACAGATATTACCGGCCCCGACCAAACTCCTAAGAACGCTCTTGGTCTCTTGTTTTTTTGATCAAGGCAGTTTGACCCACGAAAATCCCATTTTTAGCAGCAAATTCCGTGGTAGTGGGATCTCTGGCCTAATGTTTCGTTCAATAACGAGACTTGCCAAGGGTATTGCCTTGCTTATTCCATTAAAGTTGGCTGACCCTACAACCATCTCATATGCTGATGAGTACGCCTATCCTGACGGGTTTACATCAAATCCGAAGAATCGAAGACAGAACGCTCTGTGGCGTGCGGACACAGTCTATCAACAAAGACTCCGGAAAAAGTATTTCTGCACCTTGGAGTTGGCAAATTTTTGATCACATTACTTTAGACGTTTTCGAATTGGTTTTTGAATGTGTTGTGACCGCAAGTGCACCCAGCGCAAAGCCACTGGGGAGCCGGTCGATTGACTGTCGGTCACATTGATGGGGAGTAAAAATGCCATATCTGATCCGTGGAACTAACGTGGACAAGGACGCTGTCATGGGTAGGTTTTATCCCGAATTTCCGATGGCGAAAAAACGACCGTTTCTCAATGCCCAACCTGTCAGTCAGGCGCAGAAGGACGAAATTCCCCGAACGCTGCTCGCTAAACCGGCCGGCCTGCTCCATCGTCTGGACCCGCTGCCGGAGTTACTGTGGGGGGGGGCGGTGGTTTCATGACCGTCTATCCGCCGATGAAGGCGTTGATCGAGAAGCTTGAGCCGGGCGTGCATGAGTTCATCCCGCTCGAGGTCAAGAGCGAAGACGGATCGGCTTCTTTTGGAACCTACTATCTTGTTCTGATCACACAAGAGGTGGATGCGGTGGTCTATGAGGAAACGGATTTTGGAGGTGGGTATGGCCGCGAAGCGGACAAAAACAAACGTATGAATATCTCCGGATTCGGTAAGCCCGTCTTAAGAACCGACGCAGTGCGTGGATATCATCTTTGGAGAGGGGCGGGTGGGTTGGTTGGTCACTACTTCTGCTCTGACGAAATAGGTCAATTTGTCAAGGATAACAAGCTGCGTGGCTGGAGTCTGGATGAATGTGTCATGCATCGTTCCGAATTGCATTGAAGCCATCGCCAAATTTCATTTTGATCATTGAATTTATCAGGAGAGCCGGACATGGCGACGGGAACAGTTACTTGGGTTAGTGCGACAAGCTTTAGCGACGTTAAATTCTTGCCCAAAATAGGCTGGAAAACGGTAATGCAGTGAATTTTCAGGCCCATCATGTCATCCCAACCTCTGCGCTGATGGACGTTGAATTCATGGCGGCACTGACCGATGCCAATTTGTGGGACAACGACAACTTCGCGCTGAACGGCACTGTATTGTCCACCGTTATGCCACTGGGGAGCCGGTCGATTGACCGTCGGTCACATTGATGGGGAGTGAAAATGCCATATCTGATCCGTGGAACTAACGTGGACAAGGACGCTGTCATGAGTAGGTTTTTTCCCGAATTTCCGATGGCAAAAAAACGACCGTTTCTCAATGCCCAACCTGTCAGTCAGGCGCAGAAGGACGAAATTCCCCGAACGCTGCTCGCTAAACCGGCCGGCCTGCTCCATCGTCTGGACCCGCTGCCGGAGTTACTGTGGGGGGGGGCGGTGGTTTCATGACCGTCTATCCGCCGATGAAGGCGTTGATCGAGAAGCTTGAGCCGGGCGTGCATGAGTTCATCCCGCTCGAGGTCAAGAGCGAAGACGGATCGGCTTCTTTTGGAACCTACTATCTTGTTCTGATCACACAAGAGGTGGATGCGGTGGTCTATGAGGAAACGGATTTTGGAGGTGGGTATGGCCGCGAAGCGGACAAAAACAAACGTATGAATATCTCCGGATTCGGTAAGCCCGTCTTAAGAACCGACGCAGTGCGTGGATATCATCTTTGGAGAGGGGCGGGTGGGTTGGTTGGTCACTACTTCTGCTCTGACGAAATAGGTCAATTTGTCAAGGATAACAAGCTGCGTGGCTGGAGTCTGGATGAATGCATCATGCATCGTTCCCAATTGCATTGAAGCCATCGCTAAATTTCATTTTTAATCATTGAACTTGTCAGGAGAGCCGGACATGGCGACGGGAACCTTTACCGGGGTTAGTGCGACAGGCTTTAGCGACGTTAAATTCTTGCCCAAAATTAGGCTGGAAAACGATGATGCGGTGAATTTTCAGGCCCATCATATCATCCCATCCTCTGCGCTGATGGACAAGGAATTCATGGAGGCATTGACCGGTCCCAATGCCAATGTGTGGGACAACGACAGCCTGGATTTAATTTCAGGCAGCAGGACTCTGTCAGGTCAAGGAATTTGTGCTTATGTCTAAGTCATTTGTGTATAGTTTCATCGCTCTGCTGATGATGCTCCCGTCGCACTCCAATGCAGGTCTTTTGTGTAAATACCATAATCTCTTCAAAGAAGATCTGTCTCACTTGGTGGAAGACAAAATACGCTGGGATGCATCCTCTGAGACACTTGATTTTACGGAACTGGGGGAGGAATGGGAGGAAGTGTGCCTCACTTCCAAGTCCGAAGGTGGATACGATTCAATCGATGTCGGTCAATTGCGGTTTAAGGAGGGGGTACTGGGAAAGGATATTTGTCGCGAGGACGCTTCGGAAGTCATTGCTGAGATTTTCGACCATTCTGGACAAGTACTATTGTTGTCGCTCACAGAAACCCTTCGAACATCAAAACTGCCTGTTTTGACAACTTATCTGATGAGCAAGCCTGCAGGCTACAGACAATGTAGCCCAGTCCTGGACGCGGTTGCACACTGCGTGCCCGTGAATTCACACAATATGAATGTGTGTTTGTTTCTTTTTGAAGAGGAGAATTGAGCATGTCCGGTATTGAATTGCCTGATGGTTGGCAAACAGATCCTCTGACGTCCCCGCCTACACTATATCGTGCTTGGGCAGTTGAGTATGCGCAGTTCGAGGGCTAACGGTACAATATGGCCATGACAAATTTGGTCGCCCGGTGTTTGAGAATACACTCACTCACGACGGCTTCCGAATTTTCATTTGTTTTGAGTATGTGAAAGGTCCGTACCCAAACCCTGGTTGCCACGGGCATGTCTGGCGGCGGTCCAGCGATTTGATCCTCTACATTCAATTTCCCGCTGAACAAGGGCATAGGGGCTTTGTAAAACGCTGGAAGGCTCCCGTCGAGGCAGCCATATCTTTCGCCACCAAATGGCGGCAATAATTCGCAAGGAAATGTTTTACGGAAGATCAAAAAGAGCAATGAGGTGATCTCGATCGCCGCCTGGTGCACGGTGCATGATCATGACGAAAGCCGGGTTATCGGCGAGGCCATCCGCGCTGCGGTTGAGGCCAGCGACAGCAAGGTTCTGCTGGTCGCTTCGGGATCGCTCAGCCACAAGATCTGGTCGAACAAGGAATATGCTCCGAACAACGGCACCTTCACGATCTCTTCGGAATTCAACCGGCAGATGGATCTGCGCGTGCTCGAGATGTGGCAAAACGGCGATCACGCCACTTTCCTCAAAATGCTGAGTGACTATGCCAGGCATTGCAGCGGCGAAGGGTCAATGCATGACACCGCCATGCTCTATGGTGCACTGGGCTGGGACAAATACGCGGGTCAATGTGAAATCGTGACCGACTATTTCCCGTCTTCCGGAACCGGCCAGGTCAACGTCCTATTCCCGGTAGCGTGAACGCCCGATACATCCCGGCGCACCAGCGCCCGGAGGTGTTTTTCAGTGCCACAGTTCGAATGGTCCCTGAGCGCAACCAACGACTGGTCTCCTGTCCCCCATTGGCCTGCCTTTCGTCGCCGCAGTTCCCAAGAGACGTTTTGCTGAGTCAGATCAAACCTTTACCGCCAGTTTGAATTTGGCGATCGCGCCTCCGTTGCGTTTGGTGTGAATCCTGAAATCACGCTTGTTTCACGATGGGTTCCTAATGTGGGTGTCACTTGCAGATCTGCAGGGCGGACGACGGGTCGCGGGCAGACGACCGTGATCATCAGGGGGCAGGACATGAAGGCAAAGAACCACGGCAAATCCACACTGATCGATAAATCCCTTCGTGTCCTGCGCTCGGCCTTTGCAGGCATTGCCCTGCTGGGCCTGCCAATCAACCTGCTGATGCTGACCGGGCCGCTTTTCATGCTGCAGGTCTATGACCGGGTGCTGGGCAGCGGGTCTGTGCCCACGCTTGTCGTCCTGGCCGGCATGACCATTGGTCTCTATGTGTTTTATGGGTTGCTGGAAGGCATTCGCGCACGCGTCCTGTTGCGCATCGGCCAGCGGCTGGATGCGCAATTGTCCGGTGCAAGTTATGAATGTTCCGTCGGTCTGCCTATCCAACTGGGCGCAAAGGCCGAGCGGCTTGATCCGGTGCGGGATCTGGAAACGGTGCGGCAATTTCTGGTCGGGCCCGGACCGGCCGCAATCTTCGATATTCCATGGATGCCGATCTATCTGGGGGTGATTTTTCTGTTTCATCCCGTGCTGGGCCTGCTGGCCACCGGCGGGGCAATTGTCATTTGTATTCTGATCGGACTGAATGAAATGGTCTCGCGCAAGCCGGCTGCAGAAGCCAACCGGCAGGCGGTTTTTCGCGCGGCTCTGGTGGAGCAGGGCAGGCGCAATGCCGAGGCCATAACCGCCATGGGGATGATGGCGACCTTGAAAGATATCTGGGGCGACTTCAACGAGACATTCCTGTCCAGCCAGCGCGCCGCCGCAGATCGCACCAGCCTGTTTGGCACGCTCATCAAATCTTTCCGGTTCATGTTGCAATCGGCCATTCTGGGTGCCGGTGCCTGGCTGGCCATCAAACAGGAAATCACACCCGGCGTGATGATTGCCGCCTCCATACTGACATCGCGGGCCCTGTCTCCGGTCGAGCAGGCTGTTGGCCAATGGCGCGGATTTGTTGCCGCCCGTCAGGGTTTCCGACGCCTCAGGGAGATCGTCGAAAACGCACCGGCGGAGCCGCAACGCATGGAACTGCCCATTCCCGTCAAGAACCTGTCAGCAGAAAACCTTGTGTCCGGCCCGGTGGGCAACCCGGTGCTGCAAAATGTCAGTTTTACGCTGAATGCCGGTGATGGTCTCGGCGTCATAGGGCCATCGGGCGCCGGCAAGACGACTCTGGCGCGCACCCTGGTCGGCGTCTATCCGGTTTTGCGTGGCGCCATGCGTTTCGACAGTGCCGATCTGTTTCAATGGGCGCCGGAGAGACAGGGCAGGTTCATCGGCTACCTGCCGCAGGACATCCAGCTCTTTGCCGGAACCGTCGCGCAGAATATCGCCCGTTTCGACCGGGAAGCCTCCAGTGAGGCGATTATCGAAGCGGCAGGCCTGGCCGATGCCCATGAACTGATCACCGCCCTGCCGGATGGATATGACACCAGGATAGGCCCCAGCGGCAATACATTGTCCGGGGGGCAGATGCAGCGCATCGCCCTGGCAAGGGCCCTTTACGGATCGCCGTTTCTGGTGGTGCTGGATGAACCAAACTCCAATCTCGATGCGGATGGTGAGGCGGCGCTGACGCGCGCCATCCAGGCGTTGCGGGCGGCCGGGTCCATTGTCGTCATCATCGCCCACCGGCCGAGTGCGCTGAATGCCGTTGATATGCTTCTTTTCATGAAGGACGGGCGGGCGCAGGCTTTTGGCCCCAAGGATCAGGTGCTCAAGAAGGTTCTGGCGCCGGTTCCGACACCGCTGGTGGCTGTGCAATGAACACGACAGAGGACATTCTCGCATCGAGCATTCGCAGGCATTTATGGGGGGCGGGCCTGTTCCTCTGTGGGCTTCTGGCGTTTCTTGTCGGCTGGGCTGCCTGGATGCAGATTTCCGGCGCCATCATTGCCCCGGGTTCTCTTGTGGTGGAAGGCAATGTCAAGACGGTCAAACACAAGGAAGGGGGCATTGTCGCCGAGATAAGGGTTCGCGACGGCGACCATGTCAAGCCAGGCGACCTGCTGGTGCGTCTGGATGATGCAACGACCAGCGCCAATCTAGCCGTCGTAAGCAAACAGCTGAACGAATTGATGGCGACCGAAGCGCGGCTTGTTGCCGAGCGGGATGGTTTGCAGACGATCAGATTTCCTGCTGATTTGGCGGCGCAATCCGACCAACCGGACATTCGGAGCATGCTGGACAGCCAGCGGCGGCTGATGGCCGCCCGGACTGGCGGTCTGGCGGGCCGGGTGGATCAGCTGCGCGAACAGATCAGGCAGCTAGAGAGCCAGGGGGATGGTCTGAAGGTGCAAACCACGGCGAAAAGTGAAGAAATCGGCCTCATCGTCTCTGAATTGACCGGGCTGGAAAACCTGCTTGAGCGGCAATTCGTTTCGGCAAACCGGGTGCTGTCCGTGCAGCGGGACAAAACAAGGCTGACCGGCGAACACGGCGCATTGCTGACCGAGACGGCGCGCACCGGCATGGCGATCAGTGAACGGCGGGTGCAGATCATGCAGCTTGAAGAGGATTATCGCGCCCAGATCCTGCAGCAGCTTTATGATACACGCAGCGAAATCCATCGTCTCAGCGAACAGAAGGTCGCGGCACAGGATCAATTGACGCGGATGGACATCCGCGCGCCGCGAGACGGCATCGTGCACCAACTCAATGTGCACACCAGGGGCGGGGTCCTCAGCCCGGCAGAGCCGATCCTGAAGATTGTGCCGCAGGGCGACCCATTGGTCATTGAAACGCGACTCGACCCCAAGGATGTGGACCAGGTCCATGTCGCTCAGGCCGCGACCATAAGGTTGCCCGGACTCAATCAGCGCACGACGCCGGAACTGCAGGGCGAGGTTCTCAGCGTTTCAGCCGAAACCACCCGCGATGAGGTCACGGGCATGCTGTATTTCACCGCACGCCTGCGACTGAACGAAGGTGAAATGGGCAAGATCGCCAATCAGACCCTGGTTCCTGGCATGCCGGTGGAAGCGCTGATCAAGACCCGTGACCGCACGATCCTGTCCTATCTGATCAAGCCGATCCGCGACCAGATCGCCCATGCGCTGAAGGAAGAGTGATCGCCGAGACGATAGCCGCTCTCATATATTGCCGTTGGCCCCCTTGAGCGAAAAACACCCACTAAACGTATAGTTTAAATTATACACGTAAAACATGCATGATTGCTTGATGATTGAACACTTGTTCTGTTACGATTTTTTTGGATGCAGGGGGCCGGTCTCGGCCTTTGTGTTGTTTCAACCGTAAGGGAGCACCGACTTGGCCTTTCTTGATTCCATATTCGGACTGATCAATGATCTCACCTGGGGCTGGGCGCTCATTCCCTTCCTCGTTGTCCTTGGCGTGTTCTTCACCATTTTGAGTGGCTTCGCGCAGTTCCGCTATTTCGGCAGGATGTTCCGGGTTCTGACCGGCAAGGGCCAGACCCACGATCCGAACAAGATCAGCGCCAGAGAAGCTTTACTCGTTTCCGTCGGCGGCCGTGTCGGCGGTGGCAATATTGCCGGCGTGGCCGTCGCCATTACGCTTGGCGGCCCGGGCGCCGTTTTCTGGATGTGGGCCATTGCCCTGATCGGCATGTGCTCGGCCATGGTGGAAGCCACTTTGGCGCAGGTCTACAAGCGCTCCGAACCGGGCGGCGGTTTTCGCGGTGGTCCGGCACGCGCCATCATCCACGGCCTTGGCAAGGAATATCGCTGGCTCGCCGTTGTCTATGCGATCTGTCTGATTGCATCCTTCGCCATCGGCTTCAATGCGTTTCAGGGCAATACGGTCGCCGGCGCCGTGCAGGACAGCATGGGCATCAGCCGGCTGGTTACCGGCGTTGCACTGGCCCTGGCCACGGGCATCATCGTTTATGGCGGCATTATCCGCATTGCCAAGGTTGCCGATGTGATCATCCCGATCATGGCGCTGGGCTATATGGGGATGGCGCTGCTGGTGATCGTGCTCAATATTACCGATCTTCCGGGGGTTCTGTGGTCCATTGTCGCCAATGCCTTCGGCTTTGAAGAAGCCGTGTCCGGCGGCATGGGGGCCGCCATTGCCCAGGGGCTGCGCCGCGGTCTGTTCTCCAATGAGGCCGGTCTCGGTTCGGCGCCCAACGTCGCCGCCACCGCCTATGTCAAACACCCGGTTAGCCAGGGGATTACCCAGTCTTTCTCGGTGTTCATTGACACGATCATCATCTGTTCGTGCACGGCCTTCGTTATTTTGCTGGGGGATGTCTATGTGCCCGGCGCCGAAGGCATTGACGGTGTCGTGCTGACGCAGCAATCAATGGTTTCCCATGTCGGGGAATGGGCGAAATATTTCCTCACCGCAGCGATCCTGCTGTTTTCCTTCAGTTCCATCATGTACAATTATTATCTGGGAGAAAACGCCCTGACGTTCATGACGGAAAACCCGCTTGCCCTGCATATATTGCGTATTGCGATCATGGGTATCGTGTTTCTGGGTGCTGTCGCGCCCGGTGCGTCATCGGTCTTTTCCTTCTCGGATCCGATGATGGGTATTCTGGCCATGGTCAATCTTCTGGCCCTCGCCATGTTGTTCCCGATTGCCCTGCGGGTGCTCAAGGATTTCCGCCGGCAATTGAAAGCCGGTGTCGACCGCCCGGTCTTCGATCCGGCGCAATTCCCCGATCTCGATATCGATGCAACGGCCTGGACGGACCGGGATTGAGGTAAGGCAGGGGAGCCGCCGGTTGGCGGTTCCTTGCCGGACGTGGCGTGGTTTGCCTTCGTGCTGTTGGAATGGGTGGGTCTGGATACCCAGAGGCGCTTTGCATCAGGCCTTCTTGCTGATGGCAGGAAAAGTTCAACCCACTTGCAGAAAATGCCTATGCCTTGGTTGCAGGGTTCGGGTGCCCTGCCAGCACGTTGTTGGTTCGCGACGATGCCACTCTGACCAAATTGGTAAAACCTCATATCACAGCCCCTCTGGGCTGAGCGTTTTGAGACAGACTGCAGGTGTATTGACCTCCAGCACTGGTTTTGCCGGTGGCGTTCGATGAATCCGATATTGCCGGACCACACCAGACTTGCAGGAATGCTCATGATTTCCCGCATATTTACTCAGAATGGATTTTCACGAGAAAGTCATGTTCTTGCGTAATCAATCCGGGAACAGAACCTTTGGCCCGATGTTTGGTTTACAGTCAAAACATCAAAAGGGATCGTGAACAAGCTGAATTGCATCCAATCCACCATCCCCATACCAAGCAGTGCATGGCCGATGTCTGGCTGTTGGGCATTGTATGGAACCCAATATTCAGGCAGGTTTCAGGATGGCCTTTGTTGGTGTTTGGTCCGCAAATTTACCCAAGGAAAAGCCACTGGGGAGCAGGTCGATTGACCGTCGGTCACATTGATGGGGAGTAAAAATGCCATATCTGATCCGCGGAACTGACGTAGACAAGGATGCTGTCGCGAGGAGGTTTTATCCCGATTTCCCGATGGCAAAAATGCGACCGTTTCTCAACAACCAGCCTGTCAGTCAGGCACAGAAGGACGAAATTCCTCGAACGCTGCTTGTGGAGCCGCCGACCATATTGCATCGTCTGGACCCCCTGCCGGAATTGTTTGCGTGGGACATGGGCTTCAAGATCGTTTATCCACCGATGAAGGCGTTGATCGAGAAGCTTGAGCCGGGCGTGCATGAGTTCATACCGCTTGAGGTCAAAAGCGCAGATGGATCTGCTTCTTTTGGAATCTACTATCTTGTTCTGATCACACTAGAGGTGGATGCGGTGGTCTATGAGGAAACGAAGTTCAATTCGGGCTATGGAGTCGAAGCGGACAAAAACGCCCGATTGGTTATCTCCCCGTTTGGTAGGCCCGTCTTAAGAACTGACGCAGTGCGTGGATATCATCTTTGGAGAGGGGTGGGTGGGTTGGTTCATCACTACTTCTGCTCTGACAAAATAGGTCAATTTATCAAAGACAATAAGCTACGCGGCTGGCGTCTGGACGAATGTGTCATGCGTGGTTCGAAGCTTCATTGAAAACTGGATAGGTCAGCCGTATTTCTATATATTGGGTGCGCCGGAGCCAGGGCATAAGTGCGTTATCGTTGGGCTCGCGCAGCCAGAGGCAGTGACAATGTTTGACATGTAGTGAGCGTTTGTGGGGTGTCACCATGGGCAAATACCACAAATTGCGGCGCGGCTTTCTCAGCTCTTGTAGGTCTCAGCTCTTGTAGGAATGTCGGGTCGACCAGAGTATCACGTTCCTGATTTAAGAATACGAAAAATGCACCCAGATCGAACGCCCGACTGGTGGGTTTCTTTGCCGCAAGTGACCTATGGTTGTGACCTGATTTATTTGTGTTATTTTTCATCTGGCCATTCGGATGGTGACGAGATCCCGCGTTATCGAACAAAAGGACCGTCTCCAAAACATAAACATGCAAAAATTCTCGCAATTGGGGTGTGAATGTTAGAATACGTAGAAAATAATCGGTCATCGTTTATGTTATTTTTATTTCTAATGACGCTCAAAATTGGCGCATATGATTTTTTTCGCGAACTATACTACGACTGTAACGGAGTTCCTGTCAAAAAAAGAGGATATGTTTTTAGTGCAAAGGGCACTTATTGGTTTTTTGGATTTATTCACAAAATATTTGGAACAAAGGAGAAATCACTGCGGTGGTCAAGATACAATTTTATCATTTCTCAGTTTTTTACATTTTTATTTTTACTAATATATTTTTCATATTTTACATTTCGTCATTTATTATAGCTATTATATTTCAAATGAAGATACTCTTGTCTTATTTCAGGAGGTGTCGACCGTTTTATATTCGATTGCCCTGACATAAATATAGGAAAAATGCATTTATGATTATCCATGTTACTGAAGACAATTAGTTGCGGCATGGGAGCGCCAAGGCCTATGTCAAACACCCAGTCTTTCTCAGTGTTCATCGACACGATCATCATCTGTTCGTGCACGGCCTTCGTTATTATGCTGGGTGCTGTCGCACCCGGTGCGACATCGGTCTTTTCCTTCTCTGATCCGATGATGGGCATTCTGGCCATGGTCAATCTTCTGGCCCTCGCCATGCTGTTCCCGTTTGCCCTGCGGGTGCTCAAGGATTTCCGCCGGCAACTGAAAGCCGGCGTCGATCGCCCGGTCTTCGATCCGGCAAAATTCCCCGATCTCGACATCGATGCAACGGCCTGGACGGACCGGGATTGAAATCAGGCAGAAAAAGGGATCGCCGGCCGGCGGCTTCCCCTATCTGCTACTTGTCTGAGTGCTGGCGGGCTATGGAAAACGTGGCATGGGGGGGTAACTTTGTTCACTTGGGCAAAGCAGTCGATACGAATGCGGCTTGTGCGGCGTTGAGACCAGCCGATACAATTGGCCAGCCTGTTAGCAACACAGATTGAGCAAGGATGCTGGAAAAGTAAAAGGGACGGGTTTTCAAGGCGCAAAGGATGTGCAGCAATTGCACCAAAGGGGAATTTGCATGCGATCACTGTAATAAAGGTTATTTTGAACGGAGCGCAAACAGACTATAGAAATTTCTTCGAAGGAAGCTGCGAGTGTTTTTCAACAGACCGGCAATCAAACGTTATATCATCATGTACCCGGATAAAGAGCCGTTGGTTGCGTTGACTTACAAGGTGGCACAGTTTTTTCCTCCCATCACTTTGTACGTATTTGCGGTTTTCTACCTGGTAAATCCAACATATTTCAACTACACAAAAATTATTGTTATAATGAGTGGTATTGAGAAATTTCATGTGGATTTTGCATTTCTGAAAGCTATGTATGGAGAATCTTATGCAAAATATTTCTTTGATTACGTCGTCGTTTCCACCTTTATATTGATTGTTACATCATTTACGTCGGTATTTGCTATCTTCCTAGCTGTTTTTATTAATGGGAAGCCCGTAGAAAAGCATGATTATTTTACCGAATTGGGCATTTTTCTTGTCCTGTTTGTCGTCTTGGTTGGTATTTTTGTGATTCCAACTCCCTACAATGATGCCGGCAGTTCTGACCGATTTGGTGTGCCTGTAAATTCGTTCGGAATAATGATTGTTCCGATAATGTTTACCGCTGGAAACATGTTCGGCATTTTTGTCACGGTTTTGGTTGCCAAATATTTGAAATTCAGTTTCGTGGGTTTTTTCAAAAGCACATCAAATGTGAAATGACACTGTAACGCGTGGCCTTCATGTGTGCAAAAATCCGGGGATATCTGTGATTCAATCATAACGCCTATGGCTATGTTTCATGCGACCTATGAAGCGAATTATGATTTGTCCGACGAAAGGTAAGTTTGTGTCGACCGTCCGGTCTTCGACCCTGTAAAAGCCAACATACGGAAAATCTGCACTGCCCGTCTGAATCCGGCTGTACAGTCGATCATGCGCTCCATATGGTCGCAGCCATGAACGGATCCGATATTCTTGACAGCCGCTATTCCTGGCTGCGCCTTCTCATCACGCTCCTCATTGCCATGATCGGCAATGTTGGAATGTGGGCTGTCATCATCATCATGCCGGACGTGCAGGCTGAGTTCGGCGTTGCCCGCGCCGATGCGTCGCTGCCCTATACGCTGACCATGGTCGGCTTTGCGCTTGGCAATCTGATCACCGGACGTATCGTTGATCGCTTCGGCATCACCACTGCGCTGATCTGCTCGGCGCTCGCCATCGCCTTTGGATATGTGCTGGCCGGCGTCAGTACATCGGTGATCATGCTTGCCGCCGTGCAATTCATCATCGGCTTCGGCACCGCGGCAAGTTTCGGCCCGCTGATTGCCGACATTTCGCACTGGTTCATCAAGCGTCGCGGCATTGCCGTGGCTGTGGCCGCCAGCGGCAATTATCTGTCCGGCGCCATCTGGCCGATCCTGCTCAGCGGTATCCTGGCCGATTACGGCTGGCGTTCTGTCTATTACGTGCTGGCGGCGCTGACCGTGGCTTTGATGGTGCCGCTTGCCTTGATGCTCAAGCGCCGTATTCCGGAAGCGGCCTCCGTGCACGCCGACACCATGTCGCGGACCAATGCGCGCGCGGTCAGTTTCTCTCCGCGCACCCTGCAATGGCTGTTGGCGCTGGCCGGTATCGGTTGCTGCGTCGCCATGTCGATGCCGCAGGTCCATATCGTTTCGCTTTGCTCCGATCTTGGCTACGGCCCGGCGGTCGGCGCGGAAATGCTATCGCTGATGCTGATGGGGGGCGTCGTCTCGCGGCTGATATCCGGCCTGATCGCCGACCGCCTTGGCGGTGTCATGACGCTGCTGATCGGCTCGACGTTGCAATGCATCGCCTTGTTTTTGTATCTGCCCTTTGACGGCCTGGCCTCGCTCTATGTCGTCAGCCTCGTCTTCGGCCTGTCGCAGGGCGGCATCGTTCCGAGCTATGCCATCATCGTTCGTGAATATCTGCCTGCCAAAGAGGCCGGCGCCCGGGTGGGGCTGGTCATCATGTCCACCATTGTCGGCATGGCGCTCGGTGGCTGGATGTCAGGCTGGATCTATGATGTCACCGGCTCCTATCAGGCCGCGTTCCTCAACGGCATCGCCTTCAATTTCCTCAATATCGGCATTATGGGACTGATCCTCGTCAAATCGCGAAATCGCGCCCAGCGGGCCGCCATCGCCTGATCGCGGCTTACACCTGTTGCATGCCGAATGGAGCAGGAGTTGGGCTGAGGGTTGTCTTTGAAATAGCCCAGAGGCTGCGATCTGAACCAGCCATGGTGGCCGGTGAAAACAGGCGCCGGCCCTGCCGGATTTAAACGGCGCGACCTGCAGGCGTTTTGCGATTGTCGAGCAGGCGCCAGACCGGCTGTTCGGAAAAGCCCGGTATCATTCTGGCGCCCTGATCGGTCATTTCGAACAGATCATTCAGGGAGCGGGCCATTTCGTCCTGTACGCTGATCTCCATCGGACTGGAGAAATTCTGCAATTGTGTTGCCAGATGAACGGCCGGGCCGAAAATGTCGTAGACATATTTCTGGATTCCGACGACGGACCCGATCACCGATCCGGTTGCCAGACCGATGCGGCATTGCCATTGATGGGGATGGCTGGCATTGCGGCGCTCCAGGTAGCGCACAAACCGAATGGCCGCATTGGCGACGGACTTTGCGTGGTCGGGCGTCGGGTCGGGAACGCCCGCCACAGTGACATAGGCATCGCCAACGGTCTTGATCCGTTCGCAACCGAATTGCTCGCCGATCCGGTCAAATGCGCTGTAGATATCGTTGAGCTCGGTGACGGTGACACCCGGATCAAGAGTTGTGACCTTTTCGGAAAACCCTATGAAATCAAGCATGAGAACGGAAACCGGGTCATAGAGCTGCGGCGTGACGACGCCAAAGGTCTTGTATTCTTCATAGACGGATCGCGGCATCAGGTTGAGCAGCAGTTTTTCCACCTGTTCCTTTTCGCGCTTTATCTCCCTGGTATTGCGTTCCACCATGGTGGAATAGGAATCTATCATCGATTCCAGTTCGCGAATGCGGGTGATGTTCTGACAGACGAGCACGGCAATTTCCCGCTGCTTCTCATGGGCGGCGGTGAAATCCAGCGCAATGACCATGGTGCGGCGCTTTTTCTTGAATTTCGTTTCCGTGGTAAAGCGGCGGTTTTCTCTCAGGCCCGCATTGAGTTCGTCGATATCCAGTTCGGCAAACATGTCCTGCAGCGTGGTGGTTTCATCCGGGTTTCCGAACCATTCCTCGAATGTGTCATTGTGAAAATTGAATTTCAGCGTCTTGCGATCGAGCAGGGCAACGCCCACACCGATGGCACGCAGAAGCTGTTCGTTGATGGCCTCGATTGACATGATGCTACCCCACAACCAGATTTCGACGGGTTTCAATGGCTTGCATAACCGCCAATATGTCGTCCGGATCAAATCCGTGGTCCACCAGCGTTGCTTCCAGAACCGTTTTCAGCTCATTGAAATGCGCATCCTCGATTTTCAGGTGCGTATGGAACTGACGGAGCTGATTGTCGCTGTAGGATGCCGGACCACCAAGCACCGACGAGATGAATTTGGTCTGGTGGTCGACCATCCTGGACATGTCTATGTCATCAAAAAACGGGCCGATATCATCGCTGTCCAGCAATGTGTCATAAAAGGCCATGACGATTTTGCTGACTTTGGAAAAGCCGCCATATTTTTCAAACAATGTTCTTTCGGACATCATACCGGAACCCTTCCGACGGGATAAATGGCTGAATCAGACCATAGCAACAGGTTTGCAATCAAACGCGGTCTTAAAATGGGTGTCAACAATTCAATCGTTGAGCACGTCCATCAGGCCGCCGTTTCAAGACTGGGCGCTCTGGTTTTTCTACGCTCATTCCTGTCGCCCATGCGTGCCAGCCAGTTTACGAAAAACCGCCGGGCTGATGGCTCCCACGATCGTTCGTCGATGCTGGCGGGAGGTGCAAGCCTTTTTTTGTCTGGCTGCGCGACCATCGCGTCCTGCTTGCGCAGATCCCGAAGATATTCCTGCTGCAGCGTATCAGACTCATATTCCAGATGATTGAACATATAGGTGCTGTTGGTATCGCGATCATCAATGAGGGCAGGGCCGGACTGGTGCGAACCGGCAACCAGACGCAGGGGCCTGTGCTGCAGGATATCCATTGTATGTGTTGTTGTGTGCCGGGAAACCGGCGTCGGGAATTTTCTGTCGATGCCGGCCACAAGATCGCAGCCGGGTTCAAAGACATATTGCGGGAATACGCCGAAGGCCTTTTGGGCAAGCCGATGCTTGGCAATCCCGTAATAGCGATAGAGCGCCGCCTGTGCCGCCCAGCAAATGAACAATGTTTGTACATCCAAGACCTTCAGGCTATCCAGCAGGCCCGACAGTTCACGCCAGTAATCGACTTCGGCAAAGTCCAGATGCTCGACCGGCGCGCCGGTGATGATCAGGCCATCAAGGCTGGCGACCTTTTCCCCTGTTGCCAGTTGGTAGACATTGTCCATGTAGGCCGTTTCACAATGACGTGGTGCGTGTGAAGCCAATTTCAACGGCAGCAATTGTGTGTCAAGCGGGCTGGCGCTGAGCATGCGGGCAAATTGCCGCTCGGCAATTTTTTTCTCCGGCATCAGGTTCAGCAGGCCAATGCGCAGGGCGCGATCGGACTTGCCGGTAATCAGGCAACAACCTTCGCTCAGCAGATCCTGCATCCTGGCAAAGCCTTTTGGTATAAAGACGCTCATTGATTCAGCCTCTCTCTCATATTCTCATGCGGCCAGTGCGGCCAGCGCTGCAAACGAAGCCCTTGGCGCCGCTTGATGCACATGCGCGGCGATCCGGGTTGCCAGATATTCAGCATCGCGACCCACGCCATCAATGAAGGTCGATGCCCGATGACGCATGAAGGGCAGACCGAGTGTGAAGAGACCCGGCGAGGGTGTCTCTCCGCCATGGTTTTCGATTTCACCCAAACTGCTGACCACCGGCACTTTCAGCCAGGGGTATTCGCGCCGATATCCGGTCGCCCAGACAATTGTGCGGATGCCCTCCTGTCTCAGATTGATTGTTCCGACTGGCCTGGCAACGGGGGTGGCTGCCCTTCGGGCATCCGCTTCCTCTGGCGCGTTAATGTCGTTACTTGCCACATAGGCATCAATGCGCGCCAAAAGGCGGTTTCGGCGCTCACGAGCCGCCCTGCATTCAGCTTTGATGTCCATTGCAAATTGCATGGCATCCTCACTGGCGCCTGTGGCGCGTCCGACGATCCTCACGCCCTGTTGCTGAAGCAGCTGGAGATCAATGGAGCGGCCCTCCAGGTTGCCGATCAGCTGCAAGGAAGGCTGGCGGATCATTGCGTGCGGGTCAGCGTCGCTCTTGCGCAGATCCCTGAGGAAACCGCACAGGTCGAGCCATTCCATGATGTCGCGGCCACGGTAGTGGCGTGGTACGGGCACATGGCGCCCGACGGCAATGGTGACGTCGCGCCCCGAGCGATGAATTTCTTCGGCCAGCTGAATGCCTGTCGCCGAGGCGCCAACAACCAGTACCTTGCCGACCGGCAGCAGATTGGCCCGGCGGTATTGGCCCGGTGTGATCTGGTGAATGTGCTCTGACAGATGGCCGGCCATCTGCGATATGAAGGGTCTGTCGCAGGTGCCGGTTGCAATGATGACGGACCTGGCCTGCCAATCGCCCCGATCCGTCTCGACCAGGTAACCATTGCCCTGCAATGTGACGGAAACTACACGGGTTTGCGACTGCACAGGTGCGGCAAAAGACAGGCGATAGTCCTCCAGAAACTGCACGAAATGCCTGCTTCGCATGAAGCCTTGCGGATTCTGACCATGGCTGGGGCAATGCGGCAGCCGGGTCATCCAGTTTGGTGTCAGAAGGCGCAGCGAATCCCATCTTTCGGACCGCCAGCGTTCGCCGACCTGACCGCGCTCGAGCAGGACATGGTCGATGCCCATTTCAGTCAGGCAGCGGCTCATGGCCAGACCGGCCTGACCGGCCCCAATGATGATGACGTCTGTGCGAGAAGACACGACATTTCTCCGTAAATGATAGGAATGGATTGAGGCGGACGCTGAAAGCGTCCGCCTTCACATTGGTTCAGGCGACCTTGGTCACTATGTTGACCGGTGCCCCATTGGTCAGCATGTCGTAGACTGCCGAGCGGGCGATGGACTGTTCAACAATTGCACGCAGCTGCTCATCACTGGCGTTGCCGCTGATGGCGAATGTTGCGCGGATGTCATTGAAACCATTGCGCACCTGATCGTCGAGACCGAGAATGCCCTGGACATCTATGTCACCTTCAACGTGGGCCTCGATGGAATTGATCTCGATCTGGCGCGCCGAAGCGATATTGCCGATGCCGGCTGTAATGCAGGCGGAAAGTGCCATCAGCAGGAGTTCAGGCGGTGTCGGTCCCTTGTCGGTTCCGCACAGGACCGTCGTATGGTCTGCGTCCACCGTCAATGTCTGGGTGCGTTGCTGCTCGCCACCGGCGCCAAAATAGTCTTTCACGCCGACGCGGCTGTGGGTGCCGTTGACCCAGTTTCCCTTGGCGCGGAATGTGAATTTTGCCAATTCACGCGCCCCTTTTACGGCACCGATGGTTGCCAGAAGGGTCGGGACATCCACGCCATTCATGGCTGTTTTTGCGGGTTTTTCCATTACATTGGTTGTCATTGTTCTGTTCCTTTGTTGTGTCTCTGGTTGCTGTTGCTGATGTGTTTGTGTCTTGCGACGAATGCGGTTCTAGGGGGGCCATGTTTCAGTCTGATGCCGCAGCCCAGCCCTTCGGGTTTCAATTGTTTCGGTTGGAATTTTCTGGTTTTTGCCACAGCCATGAGTGCCACGGAGCAAGGTCTGCCGGGAGTTGGATCAGGTTGCGGATGGGGCATGGATCGGCAGGACAGGCCGCCATTTGAAACAATTGAAACAAATCGGGCGATGATTGAAAACCGATTGAAACGTTCATAGGATAGTATTGATTGAAATTGCGTGGGGGCTGCGTTGTGTGTTTTCGCGCAGCTGAAAATGGCCCTGATGCAGGCACGAAAGACCGATGCCGGGTTCCTGTCAGAGTTTGGAAAACCTATGCCCAGACACAACAATCGGGATGACGACGACAAGGGCCATGCGCTTTTGCGCGATGCGATTGAATCCCTGGCGGAGGCCTTTGCGCTTTTTGACGAGGACAATTGTCTGGTTCTGTTCAACCGGCGCTACAGGGAAATGAACCGGCCCATCGCCGGGTTGTTGCAACCCGGCCTCGACTGGGAAATCCTGCTGCGCGAGGCAGGGCGGCGCGGCATGCATTTTCATGTCGCAGGCCAGAAGGAGGAATGGGTTCCCGCCTATTTCTCCGACACTTTGGACCATGTGCAGGATCTGGAACTCGAAATTGGCGACGGCAGAAGCTATCTGGTTTCCCTGCATCCGACAAAATCCGGCGGGTTTGCCGTCACCGGAACCGATAATACGCTGCGCAAACAGGCCGAGACCGTTGAACGCGACAGCGAATTGCTTTTTACCACCGTACTGGAATCCAACCCGGCCAGCGTCGTCATGGTGCGCATGAGCGATGGTGCTGTCATCTATCGTTCCAAAGCCGCCCGCAAGCTGCTTGGCGACAAAAAATTCGCCAAGGAATATTTCATCATTCCGGAGGAACGCGTCGACTATCTGACCGCGCTGCTGGCCGACGGTGGCATTGATGATTATCGCGTTACCCTCGTCAATGCGGCCGGTCGGCAATTTCCTGCATCCATCTCGGGACGCATAACGGAATTCAAGGGCGAGGATGTGGTTGTCTCCACGACAATTGACCTGACCACACAGGTGGAGGCCAATGCTTTGATCCGTCAGGTGCTGGAGGCCTGTCCCGTACCCATCCAGATGACCGATGCGGAGACTGGAAGATTGCTGTTTGTCAGCCCGGAATCCACTGCCCTTTTTGGTTCGGTCGACAGTTCCAAGTCCTATTATGCCGACCCTGCCGAGCGTGAAAAATACATCCGGGAATTGCGGGAAAAAGGCTGGGTCAAAAACCGCAGGGCTGAATTCAGGAACGGCACAGGCAAAAAATTCTGGGGCGCCGTCTCTTCCCGCCTTATCTCCTTTCAGGGGCAGGAGGTAATCGTGTCGAATACCCGCGACCTGACTGACGATCTGATCATGCAGGACGAGTTGGAACATCAGCGCGAGCTTCTCTATCAGAATGAAAAAATGTCGGCCCTGGGGGAGCTTCTGGCCGGCGTGGCCCACGAACTCAACAATCCACTGACCATTGTCGTTGGTCATTCGATGATGCTGCTTGAAGATGTCGAGGATCCACAGATCCACAAGCGGATCGAGAAAATCAGCGATGCGGCCGAAAGATGCGCAAAAATCGTCAAGACCTTTCTGGCAATGGCCCGCCAGCAACCGACGAAAATGGAAGTCACGGATATCAATGCCGTCGTCAAGACGGCCGTTGACGTGGCCGGTTACGGGCATACCAGCGATGCGCTGGAGATCGTCAGCGTGTTGGATGGGGAGCTTCCGTGCATTCTTGCCGATGCCGACCAGATTACCCAGGTGCTGATCAATCTGATTATCAATGCCGAACATGCGATCACCAAAGCCGGCGTCGGCGACCGTATCGATGTATCGACCGTAACCACCCCTGAGGGTGACTATATCAAGATATTCGTGACCGATAATGGTCCCGGCATTGCTGATAATATCAGGGCGCGGATTTTCGAACCGTTTTTCACCACCAAGGATGTGGGCGATGGCACCGGCATCGGTCTGGCCTTTTGTCATCGTATCATCCTGTCCCATGGAGGTCAGATATGGCTTGATCCAGACCACAGGAATGGCAGTCGGTTCGGAATCAGATTGCCGGTGACCTCGGCGACCGAATCTGCAGACCAAACCACCTCCAAGGCCGTGCGGGTGCCTGGCCATGTCGCTATTCTGATCGTTGATGATGAGGTGGAAGTGGGCGAATTGGCATCGATGATTCTTGCCAAACAGGGCTATCATGTTGACGTCGTCAATACCGGTGTTGAAGCCCTCAATCTGCTGAAAAAGAACAGCTACGATGTTGTTTTGAGTGACCTGAACATGCCCGGTGTGGATGGAAGGGGAATTTATGATTCCATCCGGTGTGATTACCCGGACCTGCTTGAAAAGCTGGCATTCATGACGGGAGACACGATGGGATCGGCATCACAGCACCTGCTGAAGGAATCAAAACGACCGTATCTGGAAAAACCGGTTTCTCCGGCGGATCTCAGGCAATTGGTTGAGGGGCTGCTCAGCCAGCAACAGGGGGAACAATAATGGAAAACGGCGACGTGCGCATTCTGGTTTGCGATGACGAACGCGATGTCTGCGAAATGCTGCAGGAATATCTCAAGAAACGCGGATTCATGGTTTCCATGGCTTCCAGCGGCAAGCAGTTGCGAGAGGTTCTGGAAACAAAAAAAATCGGACTGATCATTCTGGATATCAACATGCCGGGTGAAGACGGCCTGTCTGTCCTTAGGTCGCTTCGTGTCGACAATCAAACGCCTGTCATCATGTTGACGGCGGCCGGTGAAGTGGTTGACCGGATCATCGGCCTGGAAATGGGGGCGGATGACTATCTGGGAAAACCGGTTGATTTGCGCGAACTCGAAGCGCGCATCAAATCGGTTCTGCGCCGTCACAATGACGGGCAGGGCCGAACCGGCGAAAGGTCCAAAACCGCATCAGCCCGGTTCGGTGAATTCCTGCTGGATATCGAAGCTGCCAAACTGATGAACAATGAGGGTGTTGAAGTGCCGCTGACGGCCATGGAATTCAGTCTGCTGAAGGTTTTTGCGGAAAATCGGGGAAGGGCCCTGACACGCGACCAATTGCTGGAGCAGGCCCATGATCGTTCCTGGGATCCCTTCGACAGAAGCATCGATATTCGCATATCAAGGATAAGGCGCAAGGTGGAGGTCAATCCGGAAAAGCCGCTGATCATCAAAACGGTCCGCGGTATCGGCTATATCTTCGATCCGGAGGCGCATTAGAGACGATCGGCATGGTCGACTGCCAGTACCGGCCAGTGACTCATCCAGCGCAGGAATAGGCGGGGTCTGATGTTGCCTATGCAGACCTTTTCATATCGGCACCCATCCGCACCGACAGCCGCGCTGCCATGCGCTGTACATTGGATATGATCCGTTTCTTTTCAGCTTCGGAAACCTGCTCTGCCTGCACGCTGACGGCAATGCCGGCCATCGGCTTGTTGCGCGAATCCAGGACCGAGGCGCCGTAGCAGACGATGCCTTCGGCCACTTGCTGGTCGTCAAAAGAATATCCATTCTTGCGGATGGACTGCAGATCGGAAATGAGTTCGTCCAAAGACGCAACGCTATGGGGTGTGCGTTGCTCAGGCAGGCCATTGGCAAAAATACGTCGCACTTCAAAATCGCTCATATGACTGAGAAATGCCTTGCCGGTAGCAGTGAACGCTGCAGGGAGGCGCATTCCCGCCTTGAAATCGATCAGCGAGTGGCTGACGACCGAGTTGCGCGCGGCAATATAGACCACTTCCGCGCCATCAAGGACGGACAGTGTGATGGTGGCGCCTGGGAATTCTGTTTCCTGATCCCACATGGCGGCAAATTCCGTGGCCACATCCGATTGCTGGGTAAAGGCATTTGACCACCGCATGACATGCGGACCCAGCTGGAACGTCTGATCAGGTCGGCGTATCAGCAATTCAAGCTGGATCAACGTGTTGCACAGGGTATGGGCACTGCTCTTGGGGATACCAATTTCCCGCGCAATCTCTGACAGGCTCGGATAACTCTTTGAACGAGCAATCAGATCAAGGATTCGCGTTCCGCGTTCAAGTGCTGGTACCAATTTCGATTTGGCATCTTCCTGCTTCATGAATTCTCCCGGATTCCGAAGTCTGAATCTATGTTTTTCTTGACAGATATCTAACCCAATGATTAAGGTTCTGTCTACGGAAATGTGTTCAGTATATTGAACTGCCTTCAATGCATGTTGTATCGAACGTGTTCTGTACAGATCACACTGTGGGTCACCGGAGGGCTTCCGGGAAATTGCAGTGTGGCTTCGGGGAGAAATTCTATGGTGATGAGCGTGAGAGACTGGGCCGTACGGTTCAGCGAAGCGTCGGATCGTGACCAGACGATAGGGGCAATGGCCAAATATTTCACATGTACCTATCTGTGGGACATGGGGACGGCCAAAGTCATCGTCGAGATGATCGATGGCAAGGTCTATCGCATCAATGTCGACCCCGCACCCATGGACGCCTATGATTTTGCCCTGCGTGCCAGCCCGCAGACCTGGCGTGAATTTGCCCGGCCGATCCCGGCTCCGATGTTTCACGGCATCTGGTCGGCGAGTTTTCGCCGTGATCTGAAGATCGAAGGCAATACGCTTGCGCTGATGCAAAATCTGCGCAATTTCACTGTCCAGTTCGAACTTCTGCGCAAGGTCGGTGTGCCGGTATGAGCGCGGCATCCCTCTCGTCTAAGCACCCAGACATTTCTGAAATTTCATGGAGTCCGGTATGGCCAAGCACTCACCGGTAGTCGGTCGATACGTTACCATCGACGTCGACGGTTACGAATACAAGGTCTTCTACCTGCGCAATGGCACAGGTGTGCCTCTCGTTTGTCAACACACGGCGGGTTGTCACAATCACCAGTGGCGCGGGTTGCTTGAAGATCCGGAGATCACGGCCAATTACGACGTTATCGCCTATGATCTGGCGCGTCACGGCAAGTCGGATCCGCCGACGAACCGTGAATGGTGGAAAGAAGAGTATCTTCTGACCGCCGAGCATTTCATGAATTTCATCACCATTTTCTGCGAGGCACTGGAACTTGAGCGGCCGATCTTCATGGGGTCATCCTTTGGCGGCAATGTGGCGCTGCAACTGGCGCTGCACCATCCCGACAAATTCCGGGCTGTGATTCCCGTTGAAGCTGCCGAACATGCACCGGGGTTTTTTCTCGACCTGTGGCGGCATCCCCATGCGAATGCTGCACAGGTCTGCGCCTCAGGCGTGTGGGATCTGATGGCGCCGCAAAGTCCAGAAATGGACCGTTGGCAGACCTGGCATTACTACACACAGGGCGCCGAAGTGTTCAAGGGCGACCTGCATTTCTACTCGGTCGACCACGACATGCGCGGACAGTTGGGCAATATCGACACGCGACGTTGTCCCGTGATCATGATGACCGGTACCTATGACTATCTGACACCTCCTGATGCGACCGAGAACACTGCCCGGCAGATCCCTGGCGGCATCTATATAGAGATGGAAGATATCGGCCATTTTCCAATGTCGGAAAACTATCCGCTGTTTGCCGTTTATCTGAAGGAAGCGCTCCACATCATTGAGAACAAGACTGCGTCATCAGCGCCTGCGTGAACGAAAATCTGCAAGACAGAAACCAAGGGTTAAATTCATGAAGATCGTAGAATTCGATGATAAAGGCCAGCAGGTGGAAGTCGAAAGCGCTGCGGTTTCGTCGAAATCTGGCGTCAGCAATCTGGCGCCGCGGCCAGTCTTCAGCAATAAAGCGCCCAATCCGGCGCGCCGCACCCGCCGCTCCTCAGGCATCGAATTGCACATGTTCCAGACCGGAACTTTGCGCACCAAAGTCAAATATATCAAGATGAACCAGGGAGACGATGATTTCGAGATCCCGGTCCCATGGTTTCTGATCAAACATCCGATGGGCAATGTGGTAATCGACGGCGGAAACGCCGTGGAAGCCGCTATCGACAAGCGCGGGCATTGGGGCGCCGTTGTCGATGCCTATGATCCGGTCATGAATATCGCAGACAATTGCGTTGATCAGTGTCGTCTCGTCGGTGTCGAGCCGAACGCCGTGCGTTACGTGTTGCAGTCGCATCTTCATCTGGATCATACAGGGGCGATAGGCCGCTTTCCCAAAGCACAGCATATCGTCCAGCGGGCAGAATATGATTACGCCTTCAATCCGCAATGGTTTGCCGAGGGTGCCTATATCAGGGCCGATTTTGATCGACCCGGCCTCGACTGGAAATTCCTCGGCGGAGAATATGCCGACAATTTCGATCTTTTTGGTGATGGCACCATCCGCACCATCTTCACGCCAGGCCATTCCACCGGTCACATGTCCTTTCTGATCACATTGCCCAATACCGGGCCGGTGCTGTTGACGATTGATGCCGCCTATACGCTCGACCACTGGAACAACAAGGCCTTGCCTGGCCTTGTTGTGTCTTCAAGCGATGCGGCCAATTCCGTCGCCAAGCTGCGACGCATTGCCGATGATACGAATGCGATGCTGGTGACTGGCCATGATCCGGACAATTGGGAGACCTTTCAAAAGGCGCCATACGATTTTTATGATTGATCCGCCTGCGCGACCAGTCGCGATTGTATCGGACGGACGATAGGGACAGCAGAGGAATTGCGAAGCGCATTGCAATGCATGTCCACAAAGTACCAACCACGGAGTGTTCCTTGGGAGGCAAGTGTCTTTAAACACGACAGAGGAGACGTATCTTATGAAACTGATCAGCAAGTTCGCGCTGGCGGCAGGACTGTTGGCGCTTAGCGTCATCGGGGTTCAGGCCGAGGGTGTCGATGAAATCAACCCGGATGTTGCAGCCCGGCTTTACAACCCCGATATGCTGGATCCAGCACAGCCGGTTGGCCCCAGTGCCTGGCGGGATTTTGTCGCCAAGAACCCGCCACCATGGAAAATCGGTTACGCCAGTTCCTACGCCGGCAACACCTGGCGCGCGGGCGCGATGAACGAATTGCAGAACGTCATTATTCCAGAATGGAAAGAACTCGGTCTGCTTGATGAAGTTGTCATCACCCAGTCAAACCTCAATGATTCCACCCAGATCCAGCAGATGCGTCAGTTGGTCGATCAGGGCGTCGATGCCATCATCGTGTGCTGCTCCAATCCAACCGCATTGAATCAGACTGTGCAATATGCAGCTGACAAGGGCGTGCCTGTGTTCTCGTTGACCGGGTACCTGACATCACCCTATTCGATCAATTCCTCGGTCAACTATCAGGTTGCCGGATTTGAAATCGGCAAGAACATGGCCGAGCAGATCGGTGGCAAGGGTAATGTGCTGGTCGTCGAAGGCATTCCGGGTACATCCGGTTCTGATAGCCAGGACCGTGGTGTGAAGGCTGGTCTTGCGTCTGCACCGGACGTCAAGGTTGTTGGCTCGATTGCCGGCATGTGGACGGACCAGGTTGCCCAGGGCGAAGTGCAGAAATGGCTCGCAACCCATCCAGGCAAGCTCGATGCGATTGTGGTTCAGTCTGCAGCCGAAATGGGTGTTCTGCGGGCGGTCCAGCAGTCTGGTCGCGGTGACGTGCCCGTGGCGATCGGTGGCGAACTTGGAGCCCTGTGCTACTGGCGCCAGAATCCCGATTATATCAATGCATCCTATCAGGTCTGGCCACCAGCTGATGAAATGCAGCTGATCTGGAACATCATGATGCGGACGCTGCAGGGACAGGGACCAAAGATCCAGTCCATTCTCGTTGACCCGATCAAGATGTCCTATGACGATCTGGCAAAGGTCATGGCTGAAGACTGCAGCCTGACCACACCCGACTGGCTTGCTGTCGGCGCTGATCGTTGGGGCGGTTCATCGGAATATCTGGACGACTTCTTCCTGAAGCCTGCCGATCCAAAAAAATACGTCGCAAAATAACAATGGCGTGGGGCCATCCTTGTGATGGCCCCGTTTCCTTTCATGTATTGATGCCGGAACCATAATGTCCCTTCAACCCACTGATATCACAGCAGATGTGCCGGATCGTGACACGATCGTTGTGCGCAATGTGAAGAAGTATTTCGGGCCGACGCGCGCGCTTGACGGTGCAAGCTTTTCTGCTCGCGCGGGGGAGATTCATGCCATTGTCGGGGGCAATGGTTGCGGCAAGAGCACCATGGCAAAGGTTGTCTCGGGCATTCTTCCGATCGATAGCGGGTCGGTCTCGATTCTGGGCGAAACACCGTCGACACCGGCGGAAAGCCGGGCGCTGGGCATATCCACCGTCTACCAGGAGGTCCTGGTTGCCGATGAAAGCTCGGTTGTCGACAATATTTTCATGGGAGCCGATTCCCTCTTTACCAAAAAGCTGTCGCACGAACGCAAAGTCCAGCGGGCAGCCGAACTGATGCGTGAACTGTCCGGCGAAGTAGTCGATCCGTTCACCCTGGTGGGAACGCTACCCCTTGGTCTCAAGCAATGGATCACCATTGCGCGGGCGCTTTTGAGCGAACCGAAGATACTGATCCTTGATGAAAGCTCCGCCGCACTCGACTTCGACAGTACCGAGCGGCTGTTCGCCAAGATGCGCGATCTTCGCGACGGCGGAACCACTGTGCTGATCGTGACGCACCGGATTGCCGAATTGATCCGCATATCCGACCGCGCCACCGTGTTGCGCGACGGGCGCGACGTTGGCGTACTGGAAACGCAGGACATCACCGAGAAAAACCTGCTTGCCCTGATGACAGGTGAAGACCAGGGCGATGCCCACCACCCCCACCTGGCGCCGCAGCCGCACGACAATAGTGTTGCCCTGCGGGCCAATGACCTGGCCGTCTGGCCGGATGGAAAGCAGTTCGATTTCGAGTTGCGTCGCGGTGAAATTGTTGGTGTAGCCGGACTCGACGGGCAGGGACAGGACGGTTTTGTTCGGGTGCTGGCAGGAGTTCAACAGGCCGAACATGGCGTGATTCAGATCCGGGACAGCCATGGTGAAATGCAGCCTGTGCGCAATTTGGCCGAGGCCGTCTCACAAAACATCACTTATGTATCGGGCGACCGAAAGCGCGAAGGCATCTTCGCCTCGCTGTCGATCTTCGAAAACATGGTCATGCCGCTCTATCGCGAGAAGAAGCGTGGCGGAATTCTGGGCATTATTGATCGCGTAACCTTGGGATCGATCTTCAAACGCGAAACCGAAAACCTGATGATCAAGTTCGGCATGCGCGATGACAAGATCACCTCTCTGTCGGGTGGAAACCAGCAAAAAGTATTGATCGGGCGCGGATTTGCCATGCGGCCCGATGTCATTGTTCTCAATGACCCGGCCCGCGGCATTGATGTCGGCGCCAAGGCGGAGCTTTACAAACACCTCAAGGAATATGCCCAGGAAGGCAAATCCGTCGTCTACATGTCCTCTGAGCTCGAAGAGTTCATGGGGTTTGCGACCCGGGTTATCGTGTTTCGCGATGGCGCCCCTTTTGATGCATTTGATGGTCGACAACTGGATCCGAAAACCATTCTCGAGGCCATGTTCGGACAGACCGGCGGACAGGGTCTGACGACCGAATACGGACTGCTGCCCAGCCAGGCCGCCGCTGCATCGACTGGTGTTTCCGCATCAGCAGATGGCGTGCGGGTGAACGTTGTCGTGCCTGATGCATTAAAGCCCGCCACACACACGCAGGCGCCGGTCCGGACGGTCGAGATCAAGACGGTTCGCATCGATCCGGATAAACGTACCCAAGGTGTAAAGGCCGAAGGCAAGCCGATCAAGATCGTCGAATTTGATCACGATACGATGCAACCACGACAGGTGACCCGGTGAGCGAGGCTACAACCGTATCCGACGCAGCACCATCTCAGGGCGGGCGTTCCTATCCGTTCCTGCTGGTGCCGATCAGCCTGTTTTTCCTGCTGCTCGGCCTGGCCGTGCTGCGTTCTCCAAGCCTGATCACCAGTGCAGGGATCGGCAGCGCGGTCATCGTCGCGACACCGCTGATCCTTGCCACCTATGCGCTGATGGCCGTGGTGATCGCGGGGCGCGGGACGGTTGATCTTTCTGTCGGGCCGCTGATCGGATTTGTCAATGTCACGCTGATCCAACTGCATGGCGCCGGTGTGCTGGAAAGTCCGCTTGCGGTCTTTGCCTATGCGATTGCAGTCGGTGCGGCCTATCAGCTGCTCTTTGCCCTGATTGTGATTTATGTGAGGGTGCAGCCGATCATCGTTTCTCTTTCCGGCTATCTCGCCCTGTCCGGCCTTAATCTGGTTATCCTGCCGCGCCCTGGTGGCGTTGCGCCGCAATGGATGGCTGATTGGGGGCTTGGTACCTCTATTTTCTCACCCGTGCTGTTGATTCTGGTGCTGGCGTCGGTGGGCTGGATGCTGTTTACCCAGACCGCATTCTTCACCCACCTGCGCCTGATGGGATCGGACGAACGGGCTGCCTATACCAGCGGTGTTCCCATTTTCGTGGTGCGGATTGGCGCACATCTCATTTCCGGTTGTTTTGCCGGCCTTGCAGCCATTGCCTTCACGGCGCTGATATCATCAGGCGATCCCTCGCAGGGAACAACCTACACGCTGATTGCGGTGACGGCGCTTGTGCTTGGCGGTGCATCTCTGGCCGGTGGGCGCGGTGGGGTGTTTGGCTCGTTCCTGGGCGCCATCAATCTCTATTTGATCACCTTCGTGCTGGCGACTTTCAACTTTGGTGCGGTGCAGAGCTTCGTCACCAACCTGGCCTATGGAACGATCCTTGTCGTGTCCTTGCTGTTGACACTGATCATTCCATTCATCCAGAGACATCTGCGCAATTTTTCGCCGCTGCTGTATTTCGTCGCCCTGTCGGTCGTTGCGCTCAGTGTGATTCTGCATGCGACGTTCGATTATCAGTCCCAGGGGCAGGTTCAACCCGAGACGGGCGCAGATCAAACGGTGGCGTCGTCGCAAATGCTTACGCCGATCGACCGGGAACAAATCTATGTCGCTCCGCTCGAAATGGCAGCGCCCAACCAGCAGGAAAGCGCCATGCGTGCCGCCGCTGCACCGGTGATCCTGTTCATCCTTCTGATGGTTGTTATTGCGGTTTTCCTGCGGGTGGCCTTCTCCCAATCGGACAGGCGCAGTCTGGCTCCGGTCGTGGCCGTCGTTATTCTGGCGCTGGTGGTGCTCGGTGCCTATATGATGCGCTATCCGGGCAGCCCGAATGCGCCGCCTGTCAGCGTGGAGGCTGAATGATGTTGCCTCCCACACCTTCGCTCAGCCTGTCGGCCAATATCATAGGCCTTGTCGTCGGCATCATCCTGACGGTCATTGGTGTCGTCTTCGGCTTTGCTCAAGGCACATCGGTACAATTCATCATCCTCTCGGCCATTGCCACCTTGGCGGCATTTGTCTGGGGCTGGCGCTATGTGCTGGGTCAATTTGTCAGTCAGGCGCCGCAGACGGATGAGGGGCCGAGCGAGATCAGGCGGGTCTGGTTGCAGTTTCGTCCGGCGCTGATCGGTCTCGTGGCAATCCTGTTGGTGTTCCTGGTTCTGTCACTGGCCATCGAAAATTTCTTCAATATCTGGAACGTGATTTCCTTGCTGATCCTGCTCAGCATCGTCGTTCTCACCCGTACGTTGGGGCGTCAATTTCAGGAAAACCGATCAGCATTCATTGGAGTCATGGTGCTTTCGGGGCTGTTTTCCATTGGTGCGATGAACATTGAAGGCTTTGCCTCGACGATGAACATCAAGTCGATGCTGCTCTTTGCCGCGTTTCTGGGCATTGCTTCTGTCGGGCAGACTTTGGTAGCGCTTCTGGGTGGTCTCGACCTGTCGATACCGTTTATCATAGGGGCTGCCAATGTCGGCCTGCTCTATCTTATCAGTCTGGGTGTTCCACCCTGGCTGGCGGTCATTCTGGTGCTGACAATCGGTGTTGCACTGGGTGTCATCAATGGCCTTTTGAGCTATCGGCTTCAGGGGCAGGCATTGATTGTTACCCTGGGGACGGGGTTTGCGATATCGGGTGGCGTACAAATCCTGACATCGATCGGAACGGCTTACGGCGGCAATGTGTTCGGCACGGTGCCCGGATGGCTGTCAAATCTGGCGGCCATGAACGGCGTCACCTTTGGAATGCCGTTCCCGCCGGTCATCGCGATCTGGGGGTTGATCATACTGATCCTCACCATCGGCATGCGCTACACCGTCTATGGCCGCTATCTCTACGCATTGGGCGTCAACCGTACATCAGCAAAGCGCGTGATGATCTCGGAGCTGAAATACTGGGTGACGATGTATGCGATATCAGGCTTTTTCGCTGCGCTCACCGGCAGTCTGTTGCTTGGCTGGAGCGGCGGTGGCTTCATCGGAGTTGGTGACCAATATCTGTTCCTCACACTGGCTGCGGTCGTGGTCGGTGGAACGTCGCTGCTGGGCGGACAGGGCGGATACGGCTTTACGGTTATCGGTGTTCTGGTCCTGCAGGTTTTGTCGTCATTTCTCATTGGCATCGGCCTTGAGTTCGAATGGCAGCAATTCATTTTTGGCCTACTGATTTTACCCATGGTCGCGCTTTACGCTCGTTCCCCGCACATACGGACACAGATATGAGAAAGCCTGAGCAATGACACACAGATATTCAATCGAAGGGAGAGCATAATATGGCAGTGTTCGAAACCACCGATCTGGCCGCCGCAAGCTATTCAGTGGCTCTTTACGGACTGGTCGCGACATCGGTACTGCTGTTGTTGGGATCTGCCTGGGTTGCACGCGGCTGGAAAATTGCCGTGGCCTTGTGTGCCGTGGCCGCTCTGGTCGGCGTTGGTGCCATGTTTGAGGCCCGAACGGCCTGGGCGACGGCTGGCAACGTGCCCATCGTCTATCATTATGTCGGCTGGACCATATCCATGCCATTGCAGATTCTGGCGCTCTACTTCATGGCCAATCAGGCCGGACGGTTGAGCATCGGTCTGTTCTGGCGGCTGGTGGTCGTCTCTGTGCTGATGGTCTTCGTGCGCTATCTGGGCGAGGCGGGATTGATGCACGCCACGCTCGCCTTCCTTATCGGACTGGTGTTCTGGCTGTATATTCTGGGTGAACTGTTCTTCGGCCAGATGGATGAAACCATTCGCGGATCCTCGCGTGAACCTGTGCAGCGGGGCTATTTCTGGCTGCGCCTTATTGTGACCGTTGGCTGGGCAATCTATCCGCTGGGCAATTTCATTACCTCCTTCGGCGGCTACGTGGACAGCGGCGCATTGAGCGTCGCTTACAACCTGGCCGATTTCCTCAATCGCATGGCGTTCGGTCTTGCCCTTCTGGCAACCGCCGTTCTGGACAGTGAAAGGCCTGACAATGCCTGAAATCATGTGCGCCTTTCGCAAGCCCGCCAATCAGACGAATAGTAAAGGGACACTCCAATGATGGGTGCAGACATAATTGCCATTATCATCCTGGCCGCGATCGTAATTGCCGTATGCGCTTATCTGTTGCATTGGCTATACCGCCGCTCGACCAAGGATGTCTCCTTCGTGCGGACCGGCTTTGGCGGGGAAAAGGTCGTCATGGGTGGCGGCGCTCTGGTGTTGCCGATCCTGCATGATCTGACCGAAGTCAATATGAACACGCTGCGTCTGGAAGTGACAAGGGCGCGTGAAAAATCCCTGATTACCCAGGACCGTATGCGGGTTGAATTGACGGTGGAATTCTATGTCCGGGTTGCGCCCGACATCGAAGCGGTGGCCACTGCAGCACGCTCGCTCGGCAACCGCACCATGAAGGCAGACCAGCTCAAGGACCTGATCCAGGGCCGGTTTGTTGACGCCATGGGCGGCGCCGCGGCCAAGATGACCCTGGAGCATATCCATGAGCACCGCCAGGAATTCGTCAAGGAAGTCAAGAAAGAGGTCGCCGAAAGCCTTGCGCTTGATGGTCTCGAATTGGAATCGGTGTCCCTGACGTCCCTCGACCAGACCGATATCAAGCTGTTCGATCCGTCAAACACATTTGACGCCGAAGGCCTGACGATTCTGACCGAACAGATCGAAAGCCGCAAGAAAAAGCGCAACGACATTGAGAAAGACACGCAGATTGCCATTCGCACCAAGAACCTCGAGGCCGAAAAGCGGTCACTCGAGATTCAGCGTGATACGGAATATGCGCGTCTTGACCATGAGGCCGAAGTTGCCATTCAGCGTGCACAGCGCCGCTCTGAAATCGCCACGGAAACGGCTGGCCGCGAGCGCGAGATCGAGTCGATCAAACTGAAGGAACGCGAAGCCGTCGAACGCACGCGGATCGACATGGAACGCGAGATCGAACGGTTGGAGATCAAGCGCCGGGAAATGCTCGAACTCGACGAGCAGGCACGTGAAATCGCCATTTCCGCAAAGTCCAAGGAACGTTCGGAAGCGCAAGCCAGTGCTGAAGATGCCCGTGCCAAGATGGTTGAGGCCCAGGAACGGGTCCAGACCATTCGCGATACGGAAATAGCCAATCGCCAGAAGTCGATTGAATTGATCGAAGCGGCAAAGGCAGCCGAATCCGAAGCCACCAAGATCAATATCCTTGCCAGCGCAGAAAAAACCGCCGCGAAGGATCGCGCCGATGCAGACCGGATTGCCGTGTCGGCACTGGAAGAACGCTATCGCGTGGAAGCCGATGGCAAGGAAAAACTCAACGCCGCCGAAAACATGCGTTCTGACGCAAGCAGGAAGAGTGCCCTGCACAAGGCATTGGTCGAGAATCTACCGGCCATCATCCGTGAAAGCGTCAAACCCATGAAGAAAATCGAGGGTATCAAGATCCTGCACGTCGATGGGCTTCCCGGTCTCTCTGGCAAAGCCAGCCATGGCGGCAATGGAGACGGCGACGGTTCCGGACTCGACGGCTCGGGCCCACGAGACGGAAATCTGGCCGATCAGGTGGTCTCATCGGCATTGCGCTATCGCTCGCAAGCCCCTTTCGTAGACCAGTTGCTGGGTGAAATCGGCATGAGCGGTGACTCGATCCATCGCTCGCACACGCTGCAGGACCTTTCCAAGGTGGTCTATTCCGAACCCAATGCGCCTGAAGCGGAAGCAAAGAGCAAATCGGGCAAAAGCAAAAGCGACAAATAATGTGCATTACCCGGGAGCCCAGGCTCCCGGGTGGCCTGATCCACCGGAGACCCCGCCATGTCGACGCTGAATACAGAACGCGACCTGCTCGTCTTTTCAATCTGGGCCGTACTCGGTTTTGCCGGACTTGCATTTCTGCTCGAGGGTTTTACGCGTGATTCCTATTTTGTCTGCCTCCTGGGGACTGCACTCATCGTGGCCGCATTTGTTGCCCATATCATTGTCAATTTCCTGTTTCAGCAGGGCTTCAGACCCGGTGAGACCGTGCTTGGCATCGGCGCCTTCGGCGTCTTGACGTTTACTTTCATCGCCGGGGTGCTCTCCGGAAGCATGTCAATGGTCGACTATTACTCAGGTCTGACCCTGTTTTCGATCCTGATCGTTGGCTTCATTGCCTATCTGTCGACCCGCCATGGTCTGCGTGGCGCCTTCTCGCGTTTCCATGTGAAGACTGCGGTGAGTGAGGACTCAGGTCGATGATCAATGCCGGAAACCTCGTCTGGCTGCCGTTGTATGCCCTTTTCTATGTTGCAGTCATGCTGTTCTGGACACGCGTCGCTGCACGTGAGAACGGCAATCACGAGACCTATTTTTCCGCCGGTCATTCACTATCTCCCTGGATTTCCGCCCTGACGCTTGCTGCGGCCAGTCTGTCGGGCTGGTTTTTGCTGGGCGGCAGCGCGGAGATAGCTGCTCGGGGCTTTGCCCAACCAGGCGTTTTGCAGGCGGGGATCGTGCTGGCTCTACCGGGTGTGCTGTTTTTCAAGCGGATGTGGTTTGTTGGTCAGCGTTTGCGCCTGTCGTCTCAGGCGGAACTTTTTCGCAGCTATTTCGACAGCAAATTCCTCGTCGTCGTATCGGTGGTGGTGGCTGTTGTCTTTGCCGTCGGCTTCGCTGGTTTACAATTGCGGGCCTTGTCGGAACTGATCTGGATGCTGAGCGGCGGGATGATTTCGCCGCTGGTTGCCAGCTTCTTTCTTGGCGTCGTGCTGTTTGCCTATGTCGGTATCGGCGGCATGCGCGCTATTGGCTATTTCGGTGTCATCCAATCCGTTCTTGCCTTCACGGCAATTGTTGGCCTGGCCGGATTTGCGCTGATGAGCAGCGGAGGTTTTGCTGCATTGAACGCCGGTTTGCAGACATTGGCGCAAAGCCCGGACGGTGGCGGATTGTTCCAGGTTGCCGGTGTCATCCGGTTTTCAGCCGGACTTGGGCGTGACGTGGTCATGGGACATGCGGAAACGGCACTGACCAGTTTGAGTGTTGCGATGGCATTCATGGGGTTCCAGGCCAGCCCGCTGGCGGCCAAAATTGTTCTTTCGACACGCAATGCCAACGGCTTTGCCGCTGGCCAGACCTGGGTGATGGCCGGCATTGTCGGCGGCATCATTGCTTTCGGTATGGCAATTATTGGCACGGCCGGCCTGATCAATCCGCAATTGTCGCTTGGCGGCATGCTTGCGCAGCTTCAGGCCGCTTCACCCTGGTTCATGGCGTGGCTGTTTCTGGGCGCTGTTGCAGGTGTTCAATTGCTTGCCGGACTGGGTTTGCTGACGGCGGGCGAGGGCCTGGTGCGCCATATCTACAAACCCTATTTTCACAGCAGTCTGTCACGGGTGGCCACGGTCAATCTGACCCGGATCGTCATTGCCTTGCTGGCACTCGTTTCTGTCTTGATGCAATCGCTGACGCCCGTGACCCTGTCCGCCCTCGGCGCCTTGGCCCTGCCGTTGGCATTCCAGCTCTGGACACCGCTGCTGGGCATTACATGGCTGCGTTGGATCACGCCGGCTGCAGCGACCGTGGGGGTTGGTTTCGGTATTGCCGGTGTGCTGCTAACCGAAACAATGGGCTATGAAGTTCTGTCCTTCCTCGGTCTCGAACTGCCCTGGGGCCGGTGGCCATGGACCATCCATTCGGCCGCCTGGGGCATGGCCGCAAACATTGCGGCCTTCCTGATCATATCGGCGATTACCAACCGCAATGCCTTTGGCGCCGAAGCGCAGGAAGCACGCCGTTTTGTGCAAAGCACCCTTCGCATGGGGCCACGGGCGAGGGTCCTGGGCGCAGCAGCCTGGTCGGTTGCCCTGGCGTGGATTTTTCTGGCTGTCGGACCGGGGCTGGTTTTTGGCAATTTTGCCTTCGGGACCGTTGATGCCTCTGGTGGCGCATGGTCGGTAGGCATGCCGTCGATCTGGGCATGGGCCCTGTTGTTTTGGGCGCTGGGCGTGGGACTGATATGGTTTCTGTCTTACAAAATGGAGATGGCCAGCCCATACCTGATGGATATTCCAGCCTATGAACCGCCAAGAACCCTCCATCACGACCAAACACGGGTCGAAGGCGAGAGATTGCGCAAACTGGTTGTTACCGGTGCATTGGCATTCATTCTGGTTGTTCTTGTCGCATTCAGCTTCGGAAGCTGAGCACTTTTATGAAATCAAGGAGAATAATGTGACACCTTTCATCTTCAACACGTCGAAAAGTATCCAGTTTGGTGCGGGACAACTGAGCAAGCTTGGTGAACTGGCCCGCACCCAGATCGGTGAACGGGTGATGCTGATTACCGATCCGGGCATGATGACGACCGGAATTGTCGAGCGGGCTGTTGGCGTACTGGAAGCAGCCGGTGTGACCGTTGAGATGTTTAGTGACGTGCAGGCCGATCCTCCCGAGGAGGTCATCCTTGCCGCCGTAGACAAGGCCAAAGCAGCCTCAATTGATGGTGTCATCGGACTGGGCGGCGGCTCGTCCCTGGATGTGGCCAAGCTGGTTTCGGTGCTGGCCCTGGGGCAGGAAACGCTGAAGACCATGTATGGCATCGGCAATGTCAAAGGCCCGCGTCTGCCGCTTATCCTGGTGCCGACCACGGCAGGTACCGGGTCTGAAGTGACACCGATTTCCATTGTCACCACCGGCACAAATGAAAAGATGGGTGTGGTATCGCCTGTCATCCTGCCCGATGTCGCACTGCTGGATCCGGAACTGACCCTCGGTCTGCCGCCCCATATTACCGCTGCGACCGGCATTGACGCCATGGTGCATGCCATTGAATCCTATGCGTCGGGCAGCGCCAACAACAACCCCCTGTCGCGCATGCTGGCGACACAGGCGCTCACCCTGATGGGACGCTCGGTTCTCAAGGCTGTTCATCAGGGCGATGACATTGTTGCGCGCTCCGAGATGCTCCTGGGGTCCATGCTGGCGGGCCAGGCCTTTGCAAATTCACCCGTGGCGGCCGTGCACGCACTTGCCTATCCGCTTGGTGGACATTTCCACATCCCGCACGGTCTTTCAAATGCGCTGGTTCTTCCTCATGTGTTGCGCTTCAACGCAGTGACTGACCCGCAGCCCTACACGGAACTGGCACCCTTTGCCTTTCCCGAGCTGATGAGATTGGAAGGCCAGGAACGGGCTGCGGCTTTTTGTGATCGGTTGGCCGAATTGTCTGCGGAGTGTGGTCTGCAGCAGAACCTGCGTGCTATGGATATTCCAGAAGACTTCTTGCCACGTTTGGCATCGGACGCCATGAACCAGAGCAGGTTGCTGGTCAATAACCCCCGGGAAGTGACCGAGGCGGATGCATTGGCCATATACCGCGCCGCCTACTGATTTTGTAATTCAATGTGAAAAGGAAATACCATGAGTATCAAACTGTCGGATAAAAGCCTGATGGAACACCGGGCCTATGTGGCTGGTGAATGGAAGGCGGGATCGCGCACCTATCCGGTTACCAATCCGGCCACCGGCGAAGAGCTGACCCGGGTCGCAGACCTGGGCGCCGATGAAGTGCGAGTTGCGATTGATGCAGCCTATGAGGCACAGAAGGAATGGGCTGCGAAGACCGCGAAAGAACGCTGCACCATCCTGCTCGCATGGCAGCAGCTGATGCTCGACAACACCGAAGATCTGGCGCAGATCCTGACAGCTGAAATGGGCAAGCCTCTTGCAGAAGCGCGCGGCGAAATCGCATATGGCGCAAGCTTTATTCAGTGGTTTGCCGAGGAAGGCCGCCGTATTTACGGTGATGTCATTCCCGGTCACCAAGGAGACAAGCGCATCATCGTGCTCAAACAGCCCATTGGGGTTGTCGGCTCGATCACACCCTGGAACTTCCCCAATGCGATGATCGCGCGCAAGGTCGCGCCAGCGCTTGCGTCGGGCTGTACCTTTGTTGGTCGGCCAGCAGAGAAGACACCGCTGTCGGCGCTGGCCATGGCCGTGCTGGGTGAGAGAGCAGGGATACCCAAAGGTGTTTTCAGCATTGTCACCGGCTCGGACTCCAGGGGTATGGGCATGGAGCTGTGCACCAATGCGAAGGTTCGCAAACTGACGTTCACGGGATCGACCGAAGTTGGCCGCATCCTGATGAAGCAATGCGCCCATGACATCAAGAAACTGTCGCTTGAACTGGGCGGCAATGCACCCTTCATCGTTTTCGATGATGCCAATCTCGACAAGGCTGTCGAAGGTGCCTTGATCGCCAAATACAGAAATTCCGGCCAGACCTGCGTTTGCGCCAACCGCATCTATGTGCAGCGCGGCGTTCTGGAGGCGTTTTCCTCCAAGCTGGCAACGGCTACAGCCGCCTTGAAGGTCGGCAATGGCGCCCAGGAAGGCGTCAACATCGGCCCGATGATTGACGCTGCCGGTTTGGAAAAGGTTGAAGATCACGTTCAGGACGCGGTCTCACAGGGCGCCCGGATATTGACAGGTGGCCACCGCTCCAATGAGGGCGGCAACTTCTATGAGCCGACCGTTCTGATCGACGTGAAACCGGGAATGAAAATCCTCAACGAGGAAACCTTTGGCCCCGTTGCGCCCATCATTGCCTTTGACACGGTTGACGAGGCGATCACTCTGGCCAATGACACGGAATTCGGTCTGGCGGGCTATTTCTACAGCCGCGACCTCAGTCGGGTCTGGAAGGTCGCCGAAGGGCTCGAGTGCGGTATGGTCGGTATCAACACCGGTCTTATCTCCACAGCGGAAGCGCCCTTTGGTGGCGTCAAATCATCCGGCCTTGGACGCGAGGGATCAAAATACGGGATCGAGGAGTTCCTGGAGATCAAATACCTGTGCATGAGCGTCGAAGACTAGGTCAGCAGTGCTTGAGGACTGCGATGGCCGGGGCGACCCGACTTGATCGTAGGCCCGAAAAATCGATCCATGGCGGCGGTGGGACAGACAGGTCCTGCCGCCGTCATTCAATGTGGTTTCCGGTCAATGTTTCAATCCGGTAACGTCAAATTGCCTTTTTTTATTGTATCCCATTGAAATTGCTAAAATATTTATATTGTTTGAATGCTCGCGAGGATACAAAAGAAACAATTCAACCGGCGGCATGAAATCCGGTTGAAACGCCAGCGACCTATCCTGTGAACATCGAAACTGATGCCAGGCGACGCATATTCAAAGCGCCGTCAAAACCACAGGAGATGGCAATGAATACGATGACACACAGACGGGCCCATATTTCCATACTGCTCGAGGATGCCCTCGGCAGGTTGTTCAACCACATTGGCAATATCATCAAGCAACGCGTGCAACGCCATCAGGATATGCGCCATATACGTGAATTGGCTTCGATGGGTGACAGAGACTTGCGCGATATGGGGATCGCGCGCGGTGACCTCTGCTGGGCGTCCCAATTGCCAATCAGTGATCGCCCGACTACCGGGCTGAACCAGATCGCGCGCAAAAATCAGCGGGCATGAAAACCGATCCGTTGAAGGCTTGTATCCTGAGATACACGACAACCGGAGCCGTGCCAGACTTATCCCAAAGATCGATGCGCGGGCAGAGGGGGCTGCCCGCATGCCAGGTTTGCCCGCATGCCAGGTTTGCCCCTCGCATGCCAGGTTTGGATTGCACATGGTTGCAGACGTCAGGGCTTGCGAACACCGTTCTTGCCCTGCCATTGGTCAGGAAAGCTATTGAACAACGCGCCAGCTGCCATTTGCGTCTTTTTCAATGAGCGTGAATGATTGCGTGTCAAATTCAACCGGATCTTGGCCAAAGTCGAAAAACCAGGTGTAGCCACCAAAGGCGCGCCAAAAACTGTGCGCATCATCAAAGTAGCCCCATTTGCCACATCTGGCGCCCAGTTCGAATTGTTCCGCGTTTGGTTTGTAAGGTTGGTCGTTGACGACGTAGGAGTCATTGGGATAGCCGTAGTCCCTGCCTGACTGTACATAACATGTGCCGCGGGCATCGCCTGGTTCCATCACGTCTGCCACATAATCAAAAATGGTGGCTGCAGCATCATTGTCGTGCAGGCCACCAATGGTCACCACCGGGATGCCATTGGCGCTTGCGCCGTTCATTGCAGATGCGGAAATTTCCAGGCTCGAAAATCTTGCGCCACCGGCAAAGTCCAGTTTGGACGTGACCCCGTCACAGCGCATGGCCGAATAGAGTAAAAATTGATCAACGATGACTGTTTCATTGATCGCAGCTGTGCAACGAGCAGGATCATAAGTGAGTTCAAAGCCGCCAACAGCGTTTATCAGGCGTGTGGCTTCGTCCTGGCACAGGCCGGTCGCGGGCAATCGGGCACCGCCATCTGTGCAACCGGTCACTTTCTGGGGCGCCTTTATGACCGAAGGGCCGGACGGCTGCTGGGCCACAGGCCTCTGCAGCTGGCTGCCCTGACTGGCGCGACATTGCGAGACCATGTTCAGCGCCGCGCCGGAACCACTCAGCGAGAACTGCGGTCCCTCCGGATCCAGATACAGATTGATCTGACTGCCGGCGGCAATTGCATGTCTCAGGTCGGAACTCATTTGCGCGATTGACCAACCTGAGCCATTGGAGCGGAATTCGGTTTGAAATTGGCTGCGATCCAAAACAATCGTCGTGTGTTGACTGGACTGGACTTCAAAGTCTGTCGCAAGATACCATTGTTGGTCGCCGGTCATGGCAATCCGCAAGATTGATCCGAATCCCGCCTGAGCGTTGGTGTTGATACCTTCTGCATAACAACCAAGGAAGGATCCGTTCTCGCTCTCCGAGCGAACAATCCAGCCATTGGTATTTGCGTAGATCGTTTGCGTGTTTTGGGCGAAAGCCGACTGGACCATGCCTGTCGCCACGAGCGCGATGGCGATGATCAGGGAGGTGGCGCGTTTTCTGATTGGCAATTCAAGAAACGTCATGGGTATCATTCTCTCCAGTAACGCGGTGTCCAGGCGACCGAAGCCAGCTCAATTCAAAATATGCCCGGTATCCGGGCGCAACACGTATTCGGCAGTCGTATAGAGGCCATAGGCATCAAAGGCTTCAAAGGCAGGCATTGCACTGAACGGAACGCATCGGCTCCGTCTGATAGACCGATTTTACCTTGACTCTGCAGTTGGGCCGTCCAAGGCCAACGCGGATTTATTGTCGAAAGAACCCCCAGGACACAGGCCCCCGCCGTGTCTTGAAAGAGAATGCTGAAACTCTGGCGGGATATTGCGGCTTGAACCGGTCGCGTCAAGTTCAGCATCTCAATGCATTGATCGTGACATGTTAGACAGGAAGAAAAACCATTACAAGTTATTCTGGGGCTTCTGAATTGTCTGCCAAAGATCGTGTCCCGTGGCGTGGTGTAGCTTATTACATCCACGGCATCTCCGGGTTTTGGCCGGAGGGAATATCAGTTTGCCGCAGCGGGCAGGCTGATGA
>JARGOX010000007.1 GCA_029233925.1 Rhizobiaceae bacterium | reverse complement strand
ACAGATCACCGTCACCAAAACGGCAAACTGTCAGATCAAGTGTCAACTTCTACATATTATAGTAAGGGTCCTCTGCGAGCACTCAGGGAGATCCCTCCCACGATCCAGTCGATCAGTGGATTAAAAAGACTCAAATTGAGCGGTACGTGGGTTTCAGACATCTCAGTTCTTGAACCACTCACTGATCTTCAGGAACTTTATCTCGATGGCCACTTGAATTCCCCAATCACCGACCTTGCACCGCTGGCGTCCCTCTTAGAATTGCGTCAGCTTTGGTTCAGTGGTGCAAAAGTCAGTGACCTGCGGCCACTCACTTCTTTGCAAAACCTTCGGGTGCTCGTGTTCAATCGAACGAAAGTAACCGATATCGCTCCCATCGCAGGCTTAGTGAATCTGCAAAGACTAGCACTCGGTGGCGTGCAGATCATCGACCTGGCGCCGCTAGCTGGACTGCCACATCTAGAGAGTCTCGGGATAGGTTTTAGCCGAATTTCCGACCTATCTCCCATCAAAGAACTGTTCGAACTGCAATCATTGCGTATTGCAGGTACACAAGTCGAAAGTCTCTCGGCCATCTCAGGTCTCAAAGAGCTCCGAGACCTCGATGTGTCTAAGACGCAGGTCGGTGACCTATCGCCCATAAGCAAACTTGGCGGGCTGGTCGAAGGTGCCAGGGAACACGCTAGTTATGGGCTTCGCTGCCACGGTATTCCAGCGCTGCTGCGTGATCCCACGCTAGAAACGCTTTCAAATATCAAAGGTAACCCACAACGCACCGAAGAAATTCTCGCCTACCTCAATGGAGTCCACCCAGGGTTTGGCGGCCCGCAACGCACGGCCTGATGCTCAACAGCGAATATCATATCATCAAGTCGTACTCTCCATCGCCCTTCTTAACGGCTATCAGCAGAGCGGGATCGCCGGAGGGTTACCATGGAGGGCATCCATGCCCATTCCACTGCGCATTGGCCGGGGCGGTTTGTTGTTAATATGGTTCACATCCAGGACAAACCGCTTCAGGAGCAGGTAAAACCGTTGGCCATCCGGAGTGTGCGGATGCAGGACGCGACGAGATCAGCCCCTGTTTCCTAAACGCGGTCGCAATGAGCGTTGCGCTCGGTCAACCGAAGCCCGATCTTCTCGCCGTAGACGACGCTGGACACCGCCCCCACTTCCAGCGCCATCAGTCTCCTGGCGGCAAAGCCGAACATCATGCGGCAAGTCAGTATTGGCCTCAACAAGGATACGCGGATTCATCGTATCCTTGGCCATCAGTCGTGTCCCTCTGGCTGGTCTTCAACAACCCGGCTGCACCAAGACCCCCGGCCCCGACTGGACCGAATTTGTCTTACGCCACCTGGAAGGCGCCGCGTTCTGTAAAGTCAAATGTTTACATCTAGCCAACGAGGTAAAGCGCCAGTGCCGGGAAGGCGATAAGCAGGGCGATCCTGAACATGTCTGCTGCCCAGAACGGCGCAACGCCGGCAAAAATAGACGCAATCGGCACCTTGGGCGCTATGCCTTTGATGGCAAAGACATTGATCCCCATCGGCGGGGTAATCATGCCGGTTTCAACAACGACCACAACCATAATGCCGAACCACACCGGATCATATCCAAGCTGCATGATGATCGGAAAGACAACAGGGATGGTCAGCAGAACCATGCCAATTGAATCCAGGAAACATCCCAGCACCAGATAAATCCCGAGGATGATCAGGAGGATCATCAGTGGCGGGTAGTCGAGGCCGATAACCCAGTCTGCAATCATCAGATTTGCACGGCTGAACACGAAAAAGTTTACCAGAATGGTCGCACCGGCGAGTATCAGAAACACCATGCCGCTTGTCTTGAGCGTCGAAAACAGCGCGTCCACGATGGCTTTGAAGCCGAGCTGACGCCTGAAAACGCCAAGCAAGAGTGCTATGATAGCGCCAATGCCTGCTGCTTCTGTCGGTGTGAAGACGCCGAGATAAATCCCGCCGATCACCACTGTAAACAGGACGAGCATTCCGGCAACACTGGGGATGGCAAGAAATTTTTGCCTAAGGGTGGTTTTCTCACCGGCTGGGCCATCCTCGGGGCGCAATCGAACAAGAACCGAAATGGTGATCATGTAGATCATGACTTGCAGCAGGCCCGGAATGAGGGCTGCGATGAACAGGTCGGTGATGCTGGTCTCGGTCAGGATGCCATATAGAACGAGGATGATGCTCGGCGGAATAAGAACGCCGATCGTCCCACCTGCGGCCACAACGCCCGTCGCCAGTCGGTCGCTGTAGTTGAAGCGCTTCATTTCGGGAATGGCGACTTGCCCCATTGAGGTGGCTGTCGCCAGGGATGAGCCCGAAACAGCGGCAAAACACCCGCAAGCGCCTATTGTGGCCATGCCAAGCCCGCCGCGCACGCCGCCGAAGAGCACGGCGCAACCCTGATAGAGTTCCCTGGAGAGACCACTGCGGCTGGCCAGATTGCCCATCAGAATAAACAGCGGAATGATGCTGAGATGATAGCTGAATGCCGTCTCCGTGATCACATCCGAAAGAACGGCCATTGTTCCATTGAGACCAACAATGGCAACGATTCCGAAAAATCCGGACAGGGCCATCGAAACACCGATAGGCACACCAAGCACCATGAAGCCCAGCAAGCCGCCAATCACCAAGACTGTAATAATTTCGTTACCCATGAATAAGCTTTCAGGCAAAAGGGGAAGAGTGTCGCAGGCCTACTCGGCAGGCGTGACATGGTCTGTTGCGTGAGGCTTGCGTCGTGCAAACAACATCCACACCGCGATCAGGAAAAAAACGACTGCGATGAAACCGGCCGCCAGGGTCACGGGGTAGATTGGCACACGCAGGACCGGCGTAACTTCCCCTGTTTCGAATTGATGTAAACCGCTCGTGCCAATGGCATAGGCAAACAACAGGGCAACGACCGCAGTCAATGCAGCTGCCAATCGTAGCAGAATTGTTCTCGCTCGCGACGATATGCTGTCAACCAGTAGATCGACCCGCACGTGCTCGTCATGATCAGTTGCAACAACGAATGACGAAAAAATCAGTATCGCCATCAAGGATGAAGAAATTTCGATGCCACCGGGCAATGGGTGATTGAACACATAGCGCCCGACAACATCGACAAATGTGACCAAAGCCAAGGTAGCCAGAGCGATCATCCCAATTCGCGCAACCCAACGGGTTGCGCGAACTTTGATCCTGGCAAGCAATGTATGTTCCATGATTGAAACTTTGCTTCCGTGTTAGTTGGTGGCGTCAGAGATTGTCGCAAACACCGCGTCAACATCAATACCCGCCGCTTCCGCCTTGCTTTTCCAGGCACCGACAATCGGCTCGGATTGTTTTGTCCACTCCGCCAGTTCCGATGGGGAAATCTCGGTGATTTCGTGGGCAGGATCTTTGGAAAGAACATCGAGTGCCCTTGCGTCGGCTGCATCCCAGGCGCGGCCCATGAATGCGGCCGTTTCTTCACCGGAGTTGGCGTCAATGACAGCCTTGAGATCATCTGGAAGGCTATTGTATTTGTCGCTGTTCATGGCAAAGAAGAATGAAACCGTGTAGAGTCCTTTGTCGACAGTCAGATGGTGTGTGACCAACTCTTCGAGCCGGTAGGCCTGAATTGCCTGCCATGGAAATAGAATGCCGTCGGTGATGCCGCGCGCCAGCGATTCATGTGATTCGGACGCAGGCTGAACGACCGGGGTCGCGCCAAGAGCTTCAACCCAGGGCACGCCACCGCCAACCGTGCGGATTTTCAGACCACTCATGTCTGCACGTTTATTGACGGGGCCCTTTGTATGCAAATGGCCGGGGCCATGAACATGAATTGCCAGGAGTTTGGTGTCGTTGAATTCTTTCTCGGCAAAATACTCGTTGTAAACACGTGTCGCAGCGACACTGCCCTTTTCCCCACTGGGTGACAGAAAGGGAAGCTCGATGACCTGCGATAGCTCGAAGCGACCCGGTGTCAGTGACAGCAGCCCCCAGCCGATGTCGGTCGCACCATTGCGTACCAAGTCATACTGTCCTTTGGCACCGCCGATCGGCGCGCCATCCACATCAATCTGAATGCGCCCGTCCGAGTCCTTCTCAACCTTGTCAGCCCACTCGTGCAATGCAATGGAAATGGGATGCGCCTGACTTGCAATCCAGTTTGACATACGCAATTTGACTTCCTGCGCGTTGGCGACAGCGCCAAGACTCGCAAGCATCGCACCCGCTAAAAACGTTGATGAAATCAGTCTTCTCATAGCATTTCCTCCAGTTGTTTTGATTGTGTGGCGCGCCTTATGTCGGCTACGACCAGGTGAATTCTTGTGCCGCCTGCTTTACAGAAAGCGTTATTTGCCCCTCGTTGAACTGCCACGGCGTGACCTCAAAGGTGCGCTTGCCCGATTTATGCAGCGGACATGTTGCGGCAATTTCCGCCGCGATTTCCGCAGAAGCCACTTTGAAGATGAACATGCCGTCACCTTCCCAATAGATGTCATCGCGGAAGGGACCAGCCATGAACAGAACGCCCTTTTCTTCCTGCTCCCTGATCCAGTCGAGATGCGCAGGCAGATCATCCTTGATGTCGGCAAAGGGATCATCTGTGACCCGCACACGGCGGGTGAAGACAATGTAGAACTGTAAACGTGGCAACCAGCGATCTGTGTTGCCTGGCTGTTTTGCGTGACGAATTTCCTGGGCCAAATGTCTGTCTTCCACTAATATCCGACAAGAATTGTCATTGGTACGATCTGTTTGGGGTACGATCTGTTTGGTTACGATCTGTTTGGTGACAGAGGATTTATCACTTGGTTTCGCGCAAGCTGTCTGTCGCCTGCCCATGTGACATTCCCATCCCCGTTGAAACGGCAGAACCGAAGCGCTTTAAGCTGTGCCGAAATTGATACGCTCCATCATTTTGTAAGTGCGATTCAGGTGGTGGCGCATGGCCTCTTCAGCTTCCTTTGGCTTGCGCGACCGGATTGCCTGAAGAATGACGGCATGGTCCTTGTTTCCCAGGCGCATCAGCACCTCAGGGGTTTCATGCGCTATCGGACGATTGAAATAGAACCGGGTGCTGGCGCGTATGGCGCCATGAAGACTGGGGTTGTTTGCCGCCTCAATGACCGCATTGTGAAACGCGAGATTGGTGCGCACCCGTTCTTCTTCCTGGTCCGGATTGAGTGTCAATCGTGTTTCATGGATCGCCTGAAGCCGTTCGATATGCGCACTGTCAGCACGTTCTGCCGCAAGAAATGCAGCATAGCCTTCAAGGGCAACACGAATTTCAGCAAGGTTTTGCGCATCTTGCGGCGAATATTCACGCACCGCCCAACCGCGCCGTCTGGGCACGATCAATTCTTCCGTCGCAAGCCGCTGCAGGCTTTCGCGTACCGGGGTGCGACTGACATTCAGCCGTTCACTGATCTCGGCTTCAACAAGGGGTTCGTTCGGGCGCAAGGCACCCGATACGATGGCGCCCCGCAGATGTTCATAAACCGCCTGGGATCGCCCCCTGTTCTGTGTATTGGCCATTCGTTTTCGTCCCGTTTTCAGCGCGCCAGTTTCTGGCGCGACAACTCAGCCCAGGCGCATATTCGCAATTTGGCTGGCGCTTGAACGGCCGAGTCAATCTCTTGCAAGTCGCTCGATCTTTCGTATATGATACTGCATGCAATTTGGTATACAATAAAAAAATATAAATTCCTATATCCAACTGCAAGGGGAGAGTGATGAGGGTATTTGGAGATCGCAATGTGGCTGCCGCCTGGCCCACCCCAACGGACTTGTCCAGTTTGATCGAAAGCATTGGACGACCGAACTTCACTGATCGCTTTTTCGCGCTGATACACGCAATTTGCGAGTGCCAGCACGTGTCGATATTCAAGTTCAACGCAGGCCGAAAACCCGAGGGCATATATGCCCAAAGCATTGGCCAGAATCGCGACGCAGAGGATTGCGCCAAGCGATATACGGAGCAATATTGGCACCTCGATCCCATTAACCAGATGGAGGCAATCGACGATGGCCACCTCGCAGGGGTCTACACGCTGGCCGGTGATATTCCGGCGAATGATTACCGCAACGAATGTTACACGAGCGTGGGACTTGGAAGCCGATTGACAATTTTTGGTCAATCGGATGGTCCGGCCGAAAGCCGGCCACGGCTGAATGTCTATGTGCGGGGGAAATTCTTTTCCGAGTCGTCCATCGAAAAATTATTTGAATCGTCCCAGGTCTTGCTTTCCCTGGCGCAGCGACACGCCGATGATCTGCCCATGGCAGGAAGCCGAAACGCCCCCGATTTTGAGCATCTTTTGCGCTCCAAAATCCCATGCCTGACGCCCCGCGAAACACAGGTCTGTGCGCAGATTGCCCGCGGCCTCACCTCCGAGGGAATAGCCCTGGAGCTCGGCGTCAGCATCAATACCGTTCTGACCTATCGCAAGCGCGCCTATGAGCGCATGGGTATCACCAGCCAGAATGAGCTCATGCGCGCCTTTATGTAGTTCAATCATGCACTGCACATCGCTGTTTCCTTGCAACTAGGCCCCTGTTTGTCCCAATTCGCTGTGGCAGCAAACAGGCCATCCAGGTGATAGGAATGCGGCAAAGCAAAGGGAAAAACATGAATAGATACAGTCTTGATGGAAAAGTTGCTCTGGTGACAGGGGGAAGTAACGGCATAGGGGCCGCCGCAGCGCGGGCACTTGCTGAACAAGGTGCAACAATCGCAGTCGGCTTTCATTCAAGCCAGGAGCGCGCGACGGCAGTGGTCGCGTCCCTGTCCGGGGTTGGACACATTTCTCTAAAGCTGGATATTGGCGATCCCGCCTCCGTGGCACAGGCTGCAACGGAAATCGAAAATCAATTTGGCAAGCTGGATATTCTGATCAATTCTGCAGGGGCCACCCAGCCTATCGCCCACAAGGATCTCGATACACTGGATGAAGCCTTGTTCAATCAGTTGCTTCAATTGAACGCTGGCGGACCATTCTCGGTGACCAGACGCTTTTTGCCATTGATGCAAGCAACCGGTGACGCCGTTGTCGTCAACGTCTCGTCGATCTCCGCATTCACCGGATCCGGTAGCAATATGGCCTATTGCGCGGCCAAGGCAGCGCTTGACACGATGACTATGTCCTTTGCCCGGGCTTTTGGTCCGGAAGTTCGCTTTTTGTGCGTTTCTCCGGCAGCAGTTGCGACAGATTTTGTCGCCGGACGCGGCAGAGACGCACTGGAAAAAGGTGCACAGGCCACGCCGCTGAGGAAAGTTGTTGAGCCCGAAGATGTCGCGGACGCCATCCTGGCCTGTGTCTTGCATCTGCGCACAGCCACCGGTACACGCATCGTGGTTGACGGGGGCCGGCACCTATGAAGCCTGCACTCAATGAAACCCACGATCCGCATGCCAAAAGCTGGGTGGAAACCGCCAATGTCCCGGACTGCGATTTCCCCATCCAGAATTTGCCCTTTGGTGTCTTTCGACCGAATGGCGATAAAGGCCCGATGCGGGTTTGCACAGCAATTGGTGACTGCGTTCTGGACATCTCGGCACTGGCCGCGCTTGGCGCGCCCGCAGATCGCGCCGTGTTTGAAAGCTGCGCGGCTCCGGTTCTCAATGGATTGATGGAACTGGGACCCGATGCCTGGAGCGCTTTGCGCAAAGCGCTGTGGTCCTTTCTGCATCAGGATTCGCCGCACCAGGTGGAGGTTGCAAAACATCTCTACCCGGCAACGGATGTGGAATTTGGATTGCCGGTCGTCATTCCCAATTTTACTGATTTCTTTGCGTCCAAGAACCACGCACGCAATGCCGGCGCGATCTTTCGCCCCACGGCGCCGCTCTTGCCGAACTATGAACATTTGCCCGTCGCCTACAACGGCCGCGCACCTTCCGTACAGATCGGGCGCGGTTCCATTCAAAGACCAAATGGACAGTTGAAAAAACCGGATTCTCCGCCGATATTTGCCCCGTCGGAACGTCTCGACTATGAAGTTGAATTGGGTTTCTACATCGGCCAACCGAGTGCCAAGGGCGCACCGCTGACGGTCGATGACGGTTGGAACCACGTCTTTGGCGTATCCTTGCTCAATGATTGGTCGGCTCGCGATATTCAGGCCTGGGAGTATCAGCCGCTTGGTCCCTTTTTGGCAAAAAGCTTTGCCACTTCGGTGTCACCCTGGATTATCACCAGTGAGGCACTTCTGCCCTTCCGGCAAGCCGTCGCTCCAAGGGACCAGCAAGATGCAGACCTGTTGCCGCATCTGACATCGCTTTCCGATCAACAATGGGGTGGCGTGGATATTCACACTGAAGTCTCGCTGGCGAGTTCAAAAATGCGTTCCGAACATAACGCGCCCGAAACCATTTGCGCCACCAGTTCCAGCAAGGCGCTTTACTGGAGTATTGGACAGATGCTGGCGCATCTGACCAGCAATGGAAGCAACCTCACTGTTGGCGAATTGTGTGGTTCGGGCACACTGTCCGGGCAAACGCCACAGGAATTGGGAAGCCTTTTGGAAAAGACACTAAATGGCTCCACCCCCCTCACCCTGACATCAGGTGAAAAGCGCTCATTCCTGGAGGATGGTGATCGGGTCATTTTGACCGGGCGATGTGAGAAGCAGGGATTCGCGGGCATTGGCTTTGGTGTTTGCGAAGCGACCATTGCACCGGCCGCGCGCCTGTAAACCCAAAGATTGATGATCTTGGACGCGTTTCAGACCTGTTGCGCTTGTGGTAACAACCCACCACAAGCGCAAGCCTCCACAAACACAAAATGCCGGAGCGCGAAAACTGGCCGGCCAGCTCGCTGTTGAATTTAGGCATCCCCTCTTGTCGTCGTTGGCGAAAGCCTCCAACCCTTGCTTGCAACCAATCTAAATTATTTCTAGCATTCTGGCTTGAAAGATCCCGGCCAAACGTTCTTTGCACGGAGGACAATCAATGTCAGAACCGAACCGCCGCACGATCCTGAAAGGCGCTGGCACTCTGGTCATGGTTGCCACGATGCCGCCTATGGCGCAGGCACGCGCACCTTCGGTTTTGATCTTTTACAACGACGATTGGGGTGGAGAAATTATCGCCAGAGCAACAAAAGGATTTATACAGACATGGCCTGCGGTCGATGTGGACATCGTCTCTGATTGCGAGGCAATGCTGTCCGCCATCGAACGCAAAAAATACGCGCTTGCGATGTTCAACCCAAGTTATTTGAACACGCCTTTGGTGGACTGGAAACGGCGTGCAAGGCAACGCGATCCGGACCTGCCTATTGTGTTCCATTCCCATTTTTGCCGGGAGGATTTGCCGCGTGCAGCAAGCGAAGGCTTCGCGACTGAATTTCTGCAGCAACCATTTGGGATCCGTCAGCTCAAACCCGTTGTCAATCGGTACCTCAGCCGTTGAATGCTCTCGATTTGACGAAACGAGCGCCTTTTCCTGCAAGGTAGGAAACTTGCCTGCCTTTGTCGAAGGCGATTGCCGATGGCAATTGCGGTAGTTGGTATGGATCTTGATGTTGCTGGCAGGAAAATGTTTCAACGAGATGGCAATTGTTAAACGCAAACCCTGTAAAACCATCAGGGCAGAAAATCACCGTTACGGCGCCATTTCGATGGCGACCTGGCGATAGCCGTCCTGCCCGTCGCTGGCGGGCCCTGCGCGAAGGACTGCCCCAGTCACAAATTCATTTCCGATAATTCGGCGATCTCCGAGATGAACCTGCCGGTGCGCTCGACGATCAGATCCTTGTCGTTGTCCAGTGTCGCTACGTGATAGGAATCTTCGAGCCATATCAGCCGGACATCTGTTGATCCGACGTTTTGCACAATCAACGGGCCATTGGCCGGCGGAAGAACATGGTCGTCGCGTGACTGGATGACCAATGTCGGGCATGTGACCTTGTGAAGCAGATTTCCCGTCGCGCCCATCAGTGTATTCGCATCGCGCAGGCAAGTGACCGGAACCTCCTGATAGGCCAGTTCCACAACGCCTTCGGCCTTGATATCGGATCCGATGCCCGGAATACGGTCAGGAGCGTCGCGGGAGCTGATCAGTTCCGAGATCTCGGCACCCATTTTGCCGCCACACCCATTGACCGACACCAGGCCGGCGACAATATCCGGGAATCTGGCAGCAAGATTGAGACAAATGGTGCCCCCCATCGAAAGGCCGGTGACGAAAACTTTTTTCTTTCCACCAGACAGTGCGTGCAGCGCATCTTCGGCAGATCGAAGCCAGTCGAGGTAGCCAGTTGTCGCAAAATCGTCCGGCGAAGTGCCGTGGCCCTTCAGCCTTGGACCATAGACCGAAAACCCGAACCTGCGGTGCAGTTCCTCTCCCATATAGCGCATGCTTTGGGTCGAACCGGTAAAACCGTGCAGGACCAGAACGGCAGGTTTGCCTTCGCTTTCGATACGGAAGGGCTCAGCCCCTTTCAATACATCAGCCATTTTATATACCTTCATCAATCTGGGGAATGATAATTCATGTCTCAGGTCTTGCGTTGTACGGAATAGGCGGCTGCGGCAACGCCGATGACCAGCCCCTGCATCATCAGTTTTGCCGGTTCGCCGAGGCCGAGACTGGTGAGGAGGTTGAAGCTGAATGTCAGCATCAGCGCAGCCACTGTCGGACCGAAAACGCCGCCCTTGCCTTGACCAAAGGTGACACCACCCAGAATAACGGCGGCCAGTGAGTTGAGCGCAAGATCCCGGCCGAGATCCATACTGCCGACACCAACGAAACCGATCAGCAGAAAGCCCGACAAGACCGCGAAGAGGCTCGACATCACGTGAACCACCGTGACGACCCGGACATAGGGAATGCCCGAAACCCAGGCTGCCCGGGGATTGGCCCCGATCGCATCGATGTAGCGACCGAACACCGATTTGCGCAGGAAAAGCGCAATCGGTATCAGCAGCGCAACCCAGATCAAAAGCGCCAGGGGTACGATGCCGATCTTGATACGGACGAGATCCCGCAGAATTTGGGGCGCGTCACCCGGCGAGCGCAGTTGACTGAAAGCGACGGCGATGCCGGTGATGATCAGGGTGACGGCCAGAGTCACCATCACCGAAGAAGCCCGAAGCCGTGTGATGAAGAAAGCGTTCAGCAGCCCCACCGCGATGCCGAAGACAATGGCTATCAGCAGCAGAACCGGATCCGGGAACGGCAGGAGACCGCTGGTCAGAATATAGCTAACCCCCACGACGACCCCGCCGATCGACAGGTCGATCGACAGCACCCTCATGCACAAGGACTGGCCGAGCACGGCGACACCCAGGGGCGCGGCCTGTCTGGCTATGAGCAACAGCAAAAAAGGCGACAGAAGCGCCGGACGCATGAAATAGGCCGCGATCAACAGAATGACGGTACCAGCATAGGCAAACGGGAGCGACAGGATCACCCGGCCTGAGACTTGCAACATGTGCCCTATAGCCATTGTTTGGGAAGTGGTGCTGCGGGTCATGCGCCAATCGTTTCCCGGCGCTGAAATCCAATCGCCGCCAGCAAAAGCACGCCAGTCAGTGCGGCACGCAGAAAAGGTGAAATGCCCATGAGGTTCATGCCATTCGAGATCAGGCCCAATGTAAGGACACCGGCCACAACACCCAGGACGCTGCCGGTGCCCCCAGCCAGTTGCACGCCGCCCAGCGCCATCGCTGTGACCGTATCCAGCGAATAGGATGCACCCATCGTCGCATCGCCGGCTCCCACGCGTGCCGACAGGAAGATACCTGCAATAACGGCAGACAGGGAACATAGAACGAAACAAAGAACCTTGTGCCGGATGACGGCGATGCCGTTGCGACCGGCGCTGATCGGGTTTGCGCCAACGGCGTATGTTCGAAGACCGAACCGTGACAGATTCAGCAAGAACCAGGCGAACACGATTGCACCCACGCACCAGAAAAATGCGGCTGGCATTCCGGCAAACCGGGAAACCGCCATGGTTCTCAGAAATGCAGGCACAGTGCCCCCCGGGATTGGATGGACTGCCAGCGCCATGCCTTGGACGACAGTCATCGTCGCCAATGACATGACAAGCGGATGGACATTGAACAGGGTCACGCCGAATCCGTTGACCAGCCCCACGACGACCCCCACCGCGAGCGCCAAAGGCACCGCAAGGGCGGGATCGACAGTTACAAGGATCGCGCTTGTGAGGCCCATGACGGCGCCAACAGAAAGGTCGATACCCCCGGAAATCGCCACCAGCCCCTGCCCCAGCGAGGCTATCAACAAGGCCGCAATCTGGCTGTTTACATTGGCGAGGTTCTCAAAGCGCGTGAAGGTGCTCGAAGAAAGGCAAAGAAGAATGAACAGAGTGATCGGTAATGCCAGGACAATCAGCGACAGACCCGAGCGGCGTGACTTTTGTATTAATTCAAACATGGGCTTGCCTGTGAATGTTTGGCATGCCCGGTCAAGGCATACTGCATGACTTCTTCTTCGCTGGTGCCAGCACCTTCGAGTTCAGCCACAATTTCATTTTGCCGTACAACCAGGATGCGATCGCACAACCCCAGCAATTCCAGCAGTTCGCTTGAAACGACGAGGACCGCACCGCCCCGGTGCGCGAAATCGCGCAACAGCCCATAGATTTCCGTCTTTGCTCCCACGTCGACTCCGCGTGTCGGCTCTTCAAGCAGCAGCACATTGATCCCTGCAGCAAGCCATCGGCCGATCATCACCTTTTGCTGGTTGCCACCCGACAGCTGGCCAACTTCCTGGCCCGCGCTCGTGGATCGGACATTCATCCTCAACATCAAGTCGGCGATCAGGTTGCGACCCGTCGGGGCAATTTTCCAGATCGACAAACGGGGCAACATTCCCAGCGCAATATTCTGGTTTATCGAAAGTGGCAGGTAGAGCCCTTCGGTCTTGCGATCCTCCGGGACGAAACCGATGCCCGCCATCACGGTTTCGACCACCGACAGCTTCAGCAGCTTCATTTCACCAGCAACATTCTTTGTAACCTCACCGGCCATTGACGGATGCAGGCCGGCGAGCGCGCGAATGATGCTGCGCTGACCTTGTCCTTCGAGCCCGGCAAGTCCGACAATCTCACCTGCGCGCAGAGCAAGCGAAACCTTCGGTCCAGCCTCCACGACCTGCAGGTCCCGGACCCCGAGTTCGACCGGCGCAGACTCCGCGGGCGTTGGCCGCGCCGGAAAGAACTGCGAAAGTACGCGACCCACCATCAGGGAAACCAATTCATCCCTGGTCAGCGACAACGTCGCGCGGGTCTCGACGTGTCTGCCATCCTTGAGCACGCTTACCCGGTCGCAAAACCGGAAAATTTCGTCGAGCCGGTGGCTTACATAGAAAACCAGCTTGCCTGCCGCCTTGAGAGACTCAAGCAACGCGCCCAGTTTTTCGACTTCAGGCGCATTCAAGGCAGCCGTCGGCTCGTCAAATATGTAAACGTCCGCATCGACCGAAACACCCTTTGCTATTTCGACCAAATGCTGATCGGCAAGCGAAATATCGCCACAATAGGTATCCACGTCGAGCGAACTGCCGAGTCTGGCCATTATCTCCCGCGCCCGCTCTTGCATCAGACGCCGGTTGACCATGGCGCCGCGCATCGGTTCGCGACCGAGAAACAGATTCTCGGCGATTGTAAGATTTGGCAATAGGGTCAGTTCCTGAAAAATCGTCGAGATGCCAAGACGGCGCGCTTCGCTTGGCCGCTCTGGCGCGATAGGCTCGCCGCGCAACCTGATTTCGCCACCGTCTGCAGGGAATATCCCCGCAAGAAGATTCATCAATGTCGATTTCCCCGCTCCGTTTTCGCCGGTGACGGCGTGAACCGAACCGGCGGCGCAATCGAAGGAAATCTCACAAAGCGCCAGGTTCGAACCAAAACGCTTTGTGACCTTGTCAAATGAAATCATGTGGGAGATCCGCTTCCGTTGGACAGCCTCCTGCCCCGCGCAGTGCGCGAGACAGGAGCTCTTGACTGCGAGTGCAGATCACTTTTTGAACATGTCCTGGATCTTTTCCTCCGGCAGGGTCGATGTAACCCAGAAGGCGTCGTTCAACTCCGGACGGTAGTAGCTGTCGAAGTTCGCGTTCTCGATCGGCGCAGGCGAAGAATAGTAGTGCGTATGCAGGGACTTGCCTTCAAGCAAAGCGACCGCGGCGCGCACTGTTGCAGGTCCAAGACCAGGTGTGAAGATGGGCGCAGCGCCATCGACGCCTGCAGTTTTCCATGCGCGCAGGAAGCCATTATTGGACTCGCCTGTCATCGGCACCAGCGGCTTGCCGACTTCGGTAAAGACATCGATACAGGCTCTGGTCATGTCGGCGCCCGAGAACCAGATCCCGTCGACCGGCTGGCCCGAAAGAACTAGGTTTTCGCAAATCTGCTTGCCCTTCGCGTAGTTCCAGTCCCCGTAGACTTCGGCGCCGATGGTAATTTCCGATCCCGCGATACCCTTCAGAAAGCCGTCGTAGCGCTGCTGCTCTTCGGCAACGCCGGCAATACCGCGGAGCGCCCAGACGACACCTTTTCCGCCCAGCTTCTCCTTGAGGAATTTGCCGCCGACTTCACCAAATCGTTCGCCACCACCCATGACCTCGACGGTCGTGGTCAAAATGTCGCCCCCGGTACCAAAGTTGATGACCGGAATGCCGGCTTCCAGGGCCTTGGCAACCTGGTCCTTGACAAGCGCCGGCGCCAGAGGTGCGACGATCAGGGCATCGATCTTCTGTGCTATCAGGTCCTCAAGATCGGCAACCTGCTTGGCTGGCTGCCAGTTCGCCTCGGTAAAGATAAACTCGCGGATGTCGGGATTGCCGGCTGCCTCCAGCTTTGTCTCCTCGATCATCTGAACGATCCAGGTATTGCCCACACCAACGAAGGACATGCCAATTTTCCACGGCGGGGCTTTCTTGAACTTTCCCTCAGGGGTCATGTTTGGCGAGGTCGCTTCAATGAGCTCCGGCGGCAGAAGCGCCACTTGCTCCTGCGCCACAGCCAGATCGGCGATCAACAATGTCGAACTGATGGACATCACAAACGCGGAAATGCGCAAATTCTTGATCATTTATCCCTCCCGATAATACGATGCCCGCGTCAACAGGCAACGAAAAAACAGCCGCAAAATGCGGCCTTGAACTCCTATGAATTGACTGACTTCAAAACATGCTTCAATCAATTGACCAAATCATATGATTAATTTTTGCAATTGGTCAACAGGCTGTCCTATGAAAACAAAAAACGCCTGAAAAACCCTGCAAAGCCGCCATTCCTGGCCGTCTGGATAGCGCGCATTGCGGAGACGCCATACGGCGCAAACCTGGAAAACATGAGGCGGGCAGGAATCGGCGAGCATCATCAGAGCGCTTGATTTGCCTGCTGAACGCTGCAATATGAGCGCCATGCGAAAAAACATCATCGTCAAGAGTCAGGCCCGGCCCAACAGCCAGGGCCGCCGGGAACAAATCATAAGCGCTGCTTTGAAAGTGATGATCTCGGAAGGCGTGCACAATGTCACAACACGCAAGATCGCCGAAGCAGCGGGCGTCAATGTTGCGACACTGCACTATCACTTTCATGCCAAGGAAGAGATCATCTTCAGCGCCATGGAGGCCCTGGCCTCAGGTTATCGAGAAACACTCGCCAAGAGGTTCGCACAGCCGCAGAATCTGCATGAGCGCATTGGCGACCTTCTCTGGTTCATCTGGAGCGAAATCGAGGGCGCCCACGCAGAACAACTGGTTCTGCAGGAAATGACGCTTTATGTGCTGCGCGTACACCATGCAGAACATCTGGCCGGCGAAAAGGAGCATGAAATCAAAACGCTCTACTTCGACTCGCTTCTCCAGTCCTGCGATGTCGGACCGCAAGACGAGGCCCCGATACAGGAACTCACCGATTTCATCTACGCCTGTTTCGTCGGCATCCTGAATCAATGGCTGGCGACACAGGACGTTCCAATGCTCGAGAGGAACACTGAAAAACTGATCAAGGCGGCCTGTGCGCTGGCCGATGGTCTTCTGCCTGTACGTCAACCGCAGTAACCCCGGACTATTCTGCAGATTATCGGAATTTTTGCTCGGCCGGTTGACCTATTCCAATAGCATCGCGCCAGCCAACCAGCGCCGCCGCAGGCCGGCCGATTGTTTTGGCCCCTTTGAATGGCGCATGGACGGCCACTTCATCGATGGGTGTGCTCAGGAAACGCGTCGTGTAGCCCTGCCCCGTGAGTTTGCGGAGGCCAGGGTGTCGAAGGCGCGTATGAGGGAGCGCAAACGGCAAAGCAGAGCCGCTCCATTTGCCTCCGCCTGGGGGGCAAACGTTGCTTGCAAACAATCGTCAAGATGCCTAACAATGGGACTTGAACGCCGACGGTCAAAGGTTCTTTGCACGGAGGACTAATCGATGACTGAATTGAACCGCCGCACGATCCTGAAAGGCGCTGGCTCTCTGGCCATGGTTGCCGCAATGCCATCTGTGGCGCAGGCACGCGCGCCTATGGTTTTGATCTTGGGCCGAGACAATACGGGTGGAGACATTATTGCCAAAGGAATAAGACGAAGGATACAGCTTTGGCATGCAGTCGATGTGAACATTGTCTCTGATTGCGAGGCGATGCTGTCCGCCATAGAACGCAAAAGATACGCGCTTGCGGTGATCAACCCAGATTATTTGAACGTTCCTTTGGTGGACTGGAAACGGCGTGCAAGGCAACGCGATCCGGACCTGCCTATTGTGGTTCATTCCCAGTGGTCCCCGGAGGAATTGCCGCGTGCAGCGAGCGAAGGCTTTGCGACTGGATTTGTCCAGCTACCATTTGGAAACCGTCAATTGAGACCCGTTGTCGAACCTTACCTCAGCCGCTGGATCTTGTAGATTGGCAGAAACCAGCGCCTTCCCAGACAGTTTGTCTGGTTGCTTTTCATGGGCACCCTGCCCCTCCTTCGCACCCTGAGAGACCTGCAGAATATTAGGGAATTTGGCTCAGTATTGTCCTAGGAATTGGTGATTCGTGATTAAAGAACCTTCGCAGACATATAAAGGCACATGCGTCGAAGTGAAGGATCTGACGGCGTCCTTGAAGGCGCAAATGCTGGCCCTTTTCAAGGCAAATTACCAAAATGTTGACACTGAACATTTCTGGAACGATTTGGCTCAGAAATCTCATGTCATCCTTGTTTACGACCCAGGCGGCCTGTTTCGCGGATTTTCAACCGCCGTTGTCTGGCGATATCAGTTTGAAAACAGACCTGTGCGTCTGCTTTTTTCCGGGGATACGATTGTTGACCCGGCGGCCTGGGGCCACATGGCCTTGCCGATTACCTGGATGCGCTTTGCAGGAACAATCTGGTCAATGGAACCCCAAACCAGGTTGTTTTGGCTGCTGACATCAAAGGGTCACAGGACCTATCGTTTCATGTCCCTGTTTTTCAAGAATTTCTTGCCACACTGGGAAAAAAACGACAGGGATTGTGATGATCATTTGCTGGCCAAATCCATCGGAAATCACTACTTCACAGATCACTTCGAGCCTGATACCGGGCTGATAAGCTACGCCGGCACAAAAAACATGGTCAGTCCCGAACTGGCAAAAATTCCGGCAAAAGACATCAATAGACCAGACGTCAGCTATTTTCTCAGCAGAAATCGAAACTACATGTTGGGAGACGAATTGCTGTGCCTTGGGGAGCTTCATGAAAACAATATCAGGCTTGGGTTGCGGCGCTATTTCATTTCCGGATTGGATAAAACGTCTCTATGAATATACTGGACCACAACCCGGCAGCCAGTGAATTTGGCTTCCTCAAGGCAGGTGAGCAACCACCGGATTTTGATCCTTACCCGCTTTTTCACAAGCTGCGCAGCCGCCATCCGGTGTGGCATAGTGATTGGGGAGATTGGTATGTCTCGGACTATGATAGCGTCAATGCCGTATTGCTGAACAAGAACTGCACCCAGTCTTCACCAAGCGAACGCGATTTGCAGAAGCGCTTGAACCCGGGCGTTGCAGGTATCATTCCCTCCTTTTCCAATTGGCTGTTGTTTTTGGACCCTCCCAGACATACGCTTGTGCGGCGCATGCTGATGCGATTGACCCGCGGTCTATCCCTGAAGGGTCTGAGAGGATTGATTGAGTCCGTTTGTGACCAACTCATCACTGAACAAAGCGTTGGGCAAGGCGGTGGGTCATGCGAATTCGTAAGCCAGGTGGCGAAACGATTGCCGATCTCTGTAATCTGCAAAATTCTATCAATTCCCGAGTGCGACCGGCATTTGATTGCCCAATGGTCCAATAGCCTGAAACGCGGTTTTGATGTTGGGCTCAATCAACTGTCACATGAAGAAATGTCGCTGCTTGATGACATGCATGCCTATTTCCTGTCGATTATAGAAAACCGGTCATGGCGTCATTCCATTGCTCAAAACGAGCTTGGCGCCTATGTGGAAACATTCCCGAAGGATGAGGTGGCGGCAAATTTGGCAATGCTGGCGTTTTCAGGCCACGAAACCACTGTTCATCTGCTGACAAACATGTTTTTCATCCTGTCTCAGAACCCCGGGATCTGGCAGCAACTCAAATCCAGTCCGCATTTGACAGCAAATGTTGTCAATGAGGCTTTGCGTCACCAGAGCCCGGTTCAAAAAATCTGCCGGACAAACACTTTTCCGATTGAACTGGAAGGCAAGCAGATTCCAGAGGGGGAAATGCTGGTATTGCTGTTGGGAGCGGCAAACCGCGATCCCCGCCATTTCGACGATCCGGACAAATTTGACCCTTTCCGGAGCGACAACAAGCATATCGCTTTTGGCGTTGGTGTTCATCGATGCCTGGGGGATAGTTTGGCTTTGCTGGAAGCCAATACATTGTTGTCAACGGCGCTGCGCCACTGGAGGACTATCGATGCGGATCCGGCAGGTGTTCGCTGGATCTCCAACAGTTCGTTTCGCGGATTGGACAGGTTGAACATCACGTGGACAGTGTGAACAGGGCCAAAAGATCGATATGGACTGCACCGAACGGCTGGCACCGAACGGCTGCGAGACCAACCAGGAGCAATCCATGAATGTTCCGCCCCTCACAGTAACATTTGACGAGGATTGTTCCGATCCGTTTCGCGTCGTTGTTGATTTCAAATTCGGCTCCGGATTGACGAAAAAAGTCTACTTTGAAACCGAAGACACCCCACTTCACAGGTCCGGTAATGTCCTTTTTTGCCTTGGATTGCTACCGGCGGTCGAATTGGGTGCTGATTTGATCATCACCCGTCCTGTCGACCCGCAATTGCTGGGCAATGCCGAAAAAATACAATCTCAAATCATTTCCTGGAATCCAAATTGCAAAGCTGTCTCCATTCATGCCGAGACGGCGCGCGAGGATTATCCATCAAACAGGGGCCGAGGCCTGTTCTTTTCGGGAGGAATAGATTCGTCCTACTCGCTTGCCACTGAAATCGATCAGCTCGATACACTTGTCACGATCATCGGAGCAAATGGTGCAAAGCCCCAATCGCCCTCCTCCAAAAGATTGCGAAACATTGCCAACGCCGTATCCGCACACTATGCGCTTGATCCAATTATTGTTGAAACAAATATCCGCGAGGTTTCCGACCGACTGATTGGCTGGAGTGAATACCACGGCGCGCTGCTGGCCGGCGTCCGACATATGCTCGCCCATCAAATCGAAGAGCAATTGATTGCCGCGTCGGGAGATGAGACCTCATTTTCCAGGCCCTGGGGCTCGCACCCATTGCTGGATCCGCTGTTTGCCACACAAGACGCCAGAACTGTCCACCACGGTCTGATTGCCCGAGCAGCCAAGTTCGAAAGGCTTTTGGGGGAGACTGTTGTGCTGCAGAACCTCCAGGTTTGTGATGGCTCAGAAGAGGGCAGTTGCGGTATCTGCAACAAATGTACATTTGTTCTTTATGCCCTGGATATTTTCCAGACGTTCGATGCATCGCCGACTTACCGTCGGCAGGATCTGGGCAAAGGCAAAATAACCATTTCAGGCCCATCATCCCATTCGGACTGGATCAGTTTGCAAGAAGCAGCCGTCAATAAAAACCGCCAGCAACAGATGGTCACGGCGATCGACAAGGCAGCTTTCAGACACCGTGTAAAATGGTATGTGTGGAAGAAATTGCAAATCTATACAATGTTGAAGGTGTTCAAACGCTTCAAAAGACAGCGCCGGTATTTGGCGGCATCGCGGAGCTGATTTAGCTATATTGCGGTGCGGTACAGTTTACTTAATCCCTTTTTTGGCTTATCGCCCCTCTTTCGCGCCATGAGAGTCCGTCCCGTCCGCTTCTCCCGCATCTTCAGCAACTCCGACAGATAATTGGGCCGAAGGTCTTGGCGCTGTGCCACGCCGTTCACCGTCGCACCTTCGGCCAGTATCCCGACAACAATCCGAGACTTCAGGGCATCCGGCCCGCGACGATGGCCCCGGGGGTAATGCCCATGATTTTGGACGGCTTTGTAAGTAGAATTTTCTCAGGAAGATTTAGGAGAGAATTCAGATGAAGAAATCACCTTTCAGCGACGCGCAGATCATAAGGATATTGGACCAGGCAGAAAATGGCGTTCCCGTTCCGTATCTATTGCGCAATGGAGCTGAACCTGCGGATCAGATCCCGCAAACGGTTGAAACGCGACAAGCCGGAACCACTGGCCGTGCCGAAGCATTCCAATCGGACATGGTCCATGGACTGCATGGCCGACCAGCTTGCCAATGGGCGCTCACTCCGCACACGCAACGTGCCGGATGATTTCAACCGCGAAGGACTTGGCATTGAAGTGGATTACTGACCGCCAGCCGAGCGCGTTGTTCGCTCCCCCAACCAGACCATCGAACGGCGCGGCAAGTCGGATGCAATTCGGTTGATAATGGCCCGGCACAGGGCAGTGACACATTGTTGTCATGGGCGCAAAAACGACCCATCACCATCATGCACATTCAACCCGGAAAGCCTCATCAGAACGCTTGCATTGAGCGCTATATCCGAACCGTTCGCCAGGAAGGGTTGGGTCGCACTCTTTTTGAAACAATCCAGGATCTGCAGGATTACACCGCGCGTTGGAAACGGACACACAGCCATGAAAGACCGAATATGGGGATCGGTGGAACCAATCCGTTCCGGAAATTCAAAATGGCGGCATGAATTCTACCCGATGAGCCCGTAAAAAATGGGAGGATTGCCGATATTTCGGGACGCGCAGGACATTTCCATTGGATTCAGCATTCTTCAGTCTGCCGGGGCTTGGACAGTGCCGTCTGAACATGCAGATATTTATGCATCAACTGTTCTGGCGAAAAATCGCACAACAATCGCTGGGCGGCACTTTAAATTATAGTATCCTGCCAGACAGTGTGTACCGCTGGATCGGTGAATGAGAATAGCAAGCTGTATTTCATTTCCTATGACCCTTCAGGGTTAAAGACCTCGTTGAAGTATCCGTGTAGAGTTTGAAAGCGACAATAAAGAACAGGTTGTGCGTTTACCTGCACTGACCGCTAGGTGGCGATGTAATGAATTTGAAAACCATTTCTGCGGAAGCCACTCAATCCGAGCGCCTTTTGTATCTGCTCGACAAGGCATATGAAGCCCCATTTCAGCCTGACAATTTCCATGAGTTGATGAAGGCCGCGCACAATTTTTACTTCAAAAGTTGGGACGATTTATCCATCGCCGACATCAAAAGCGCCAACTTTGCGAATGATGCCACATTGGCAAGTCACCTCAATCGTATTGAACATCTGATGCGTGAACGAGAACTTGAAAACCGTTCTCATGCGACCAATCTCAACAGGCCAAACCTGATCGCTCTTCTCATAAACACAGACACTTGGATATGTGAAGGAAATCATTTGGCTGCTGAGTTTTTTGGTCAACGATTTCCGTGCGTTTTCAAAGAACTGAAGCTGGAAAAAACCTCACTCAATCAATTAAAAATGTTGGCGGAACGGGCGACTTCTTCTGGTTTTAGCAACGAGATTTGTCGGATAAAAAGAAGCGAAGCAAGTGCAGCGAGTCTGGCAAAATGCGGCGTATGGATTAATCCTGAAGGAAATGCAGCCAATCAGGCAAGGGGGCTGGCCGTATCAATTGCTCATTTCAACTGGACACCCAATGCCCTTGGTTTTTGCCAGTCAATGTTTCAGCTTGCCGATTCAGAAACGACCGTTCTTGCAGCTCTTCTGAACGGAAAAACGCAAGCCGAAATCGCTGCGGAGCGCGGGCGCAGTGTGGAGACGATCAAAGCGCAAGCCAAATCAATCTTGCGAAAATCTGGATGCACAAAAGTCTCCGATTTGATGGTTCTTGCGACGACTTATGGACTGCTGGTCGACCCGGGCGGAGAGAAGCTGTTTCAAGGCGGTGACAAGCCGCCCGATTTCGCAAAGCCAGACCGGATTTTTACGAATAAGGACGGACGTAAAATAAGTTATGGAATTCATGGTGATGACAGGGGAAGGACTGTACTTTTTGTTCACGGCTTGGTGCATGGACCTTTTTTCCCGCCAGATATGATTACGGCTTTCAAGGAAGACGGGCTTAAAGTTATCGCACCATCTCGGCCAAGTTTTGGGCGCACTGATCCGCCTGGAAGCTGGAAGGATTTTGATGACACAGTGATCAAAGACGCTTTGGCGCTCCTGGCGGCCAAAACAGAAGGGCCTGTTACGGTGGTTGCCCATCAGGGCGGGGTAAGCCATGCCTGCAGAATTGCAAATGCTCTCGGTCGGCGGACAAAGAATATGGTGATGATTGGGGCCGGCATACCCATTGATGAGAAAAGACATCTTGAAGGTATGGGTCTGCAAACGCGTATCGCCGCGATGGGTGTGAAATACACGCCGCGATTGATTGAAACCATGATCCGCATAGGCATAGCCAACGAGCTTAGAAAGGGCATAAAGCCCTATTTGCATCATTTGCTGTCAAATTCACCCATCGACCAAAACCTACTCGATGATCCGAAAATTTATCTTATTTGCGAAGCTGGTATTTTGCATATGATTGAACAGGGGCCAAAAGCAATCGTTCACGACGGTGCAGCGGCCATGGCCGATTGGAGTGGTGATTTGCTGAACTTGTCCTGCCCGGTGCATTGGGTTCATGGCACTAAAGATCCAATCATGCGACTTGATTTTGTTCTCGAATATGTCGCTCAACACAGAGGCGATCCCGTGCTTACGGTTGAGAATGGCGCGGGAACGATGCACTTAGCCCATGCTGAGGTTTGTTACAAAGCCATTTTGGACGCGGCTCGAAGCTGAGCTCACTTGTTGAAGTTCAAATTTGACCTGACAGATACCGCCAACAAACGGCAAACTGTCAGATCAAGTCGAGTCTTCTACGGCTTGCCATCATATGCTTCGTAAGCCCTCAACCGCCGCGTCGCCAAATTGTAACAGGCGTCCCGTCTGCCAGGTTTCCCGAAAAATAGTTGATGCCGTCACGTTTCAGTTTTGCCACTGGCGCGCCATTTTTGCCTTCAATGGCGAGCGTGGCGTCATAACCTGTAAAACTGTAGCCTAAAGCAAAGCGTTTGACACTCGCCAATTGCGGGTTTGAGCATGAAAGATTGCTCATACTGCCCCCCTTGGCGTCACGCAGTTTGTAGCCACTGGTCCGGCCAAAGCCTTGTGCAATGACACCTGCGCCAGTGCGAATTCGAATTTCACAGCCGCAATTATTGGAGCCATCTGTTGCCATCCACTTTCCACCCATGTCCTGCTCTGTCCGCACCACCTGGCTGGCAACCGTTGCGCCAATGGCGCCGCCACCAATGACATTGCCAAGAATGTTGCGCCCGACATTTCGCGCAAGGTTTTTGCCAACGGCATTCTTGGCAAAATCGGCGCCCTTTGCAGGTTTTGCCGGCGGACCGCCCGCCAATTCAATCGCACATTTTCCTGCTGGCGTTCGAACAGATGCTGCATCTGCAGGAGCAAAGGAATTTGGCTTTGCGTTTGCGTCAAATTCTTCGGACGCGGCGTTCTGCCCATTCGCCGCATTCGATGTCACGTCGCTGGACGTGGACTGGCAGCCGGTCAGCATCAAACCTGTCACTAAACCCAGTCCTATTTGCCGGTATGTTTTTCCTGAATGCCTCACCTTTAATCCCCAATCCATTTTGATGCCGAGTGACGACAATTGATAAGGATTTAGAGATTCTCGGCAATCACCCCCAAGGGTGACGACAAGCGCAATCTCATCCACGATCAGAATGTATTGCCTATTATTTTGGTGATAAATTTTGGGAACTCTTGATTTCGTTGATAGTTTACGCAAGCCCATTATTCGGCTTCCTGCCCCTCTTTTGCAGCATGCGAACGCGGCCCGTCTGCTTCTCCAGCCTCTTCATCGGACGGTTCGCCCAGGAACTGGGCGAAATCACCCACACGCTCCAGCATGGTCACCAGCCAGATGGGCGCGGGCACTCGACCAGGCCTGGTCCCAAGCCCCACCATGACGCGCTTGACCAATTCCGCCCGCATTGGATTGAGCTTGACATGGCGGATGTCATTCTACAGGTGCGTTTCATCCATAACCACGGATCCATAGCGTCCCTGCCAAGGATGCCCCATGATACGTGCTTGTGCATTGACATAGCCCGTATAGCGGCGATGCAGATCGGCAAAGGTCCGGCGAAGGCCATCCCCCTCAGACGGAACCAGAATGATAGGGATATGGTTTGGTATCAGGCACCAGATCCAGATCGCGCATCGGGCGCACGCTGCACGCGCGGCCCGCATATCCAGATAGAGCGCATAGTCGGACTCTTCAGAAAACACCTGCCCACGCCTGTTACCCCGCCGGGTGACATGATTCGGAAAACCGGGAATGACAACGCGCGCGATACGCGCCATGCAAGACAAATGACATAATTAAGTGATTTTTTAAACTGCCCAAGTAATTACAAAATGAAAATCATAACGATTGGCATTCGGGTCGCCGTTCTTTCTGATTGTTCTAATTTTTTTCACCTGCCTTGCGGTTTGAACACTTTTTATCTCCGGTAGCGCAAGTTTTCTTAGCTGGGTCTACAACAAGCGCAGGACCCGGAGTTGGCCAATATCCTCCGTCCATGGATTTTTCCGGTTTTTCGATGGAGATGCTTCCCTTGGCCTGCATCTGATCGGCTAAAACCTGTGTTGGCAGAAACAAACCAGCAGCAACAATCGCGGAGCCGATGATTTTTGCTTTTTTTAACATTGTGATTTTCCTATTTTATAAAACATCTCATATTCGACACTTAGGTATTAATTTGGACAAGATGAACGAGAACTGAACAACTCAATCCCTGCCATTTGCACTGCGAGAACCTCGGCGTCTCCATGAATGCAATTCAGCCTTCTCCGTTGTCAATTTTTTTGACCATATGCCTGGCATGTGCGCAAAATGAAGAGCAGTCAAAACGTACCTCCAGTTGCATCACCGTGTCGGTCAATTTAGCCTTTTCACCACTGGATATCCCGTTGAGGTAAAGCCAGGGCAAGGCCGCTTCCAACGTCTTGGTTCTATGCACACAGGGTGGCACCAGGGCCGAGCGAAATATCACCGGTGTGCCGTCCTTTGAGCGGACCTTTGGTATCCGCACGCTCATAGGGCCAATGCCGGATTACAATGGCCGGGCCGGATGATGTCCATTGCGTACCACAGCCGTATGACCTGTCTGTGTGCGTAAGCCGGCAAATTGCGCCAGATAGATTGCCTTCAAGTTCGGCCTCAGCGGCTGTCGCGATCAATTGCTGCGCTCCCGTTCTCAGCAAATCCGTCAACGCGTCCGTCATCCCGTCTCGACGTGCAAAGTCAACAATGTTAGTCGTTTCCATGGTGGTGTATCTCCTTCGGTTGTGTTGCTGTCTCACAACAACAAAACAACCAGATACGCCGCCAACCTTCAAACCCTCAAAACACCAGATTCAGTCATAGCTCTCCTGGCTGGAAGCTGCCATAGTTTCTTATTCGCTGGACCAAAGCCATAGCCGCCATCATGGACTTACTTTGGTTGGCTTTGACGCGCGTTCAGGACATGCTGTCGTGCACAGGCCGCCCCCCGGGAACGACCACCAGCTATCCCTTCGGGACGCCCCTTTTTTCGAGCTCAACAAGGGCCGGAATCGCCTCTGACAGCGGTACGACGCGACCGATCGCAGGTACGAGTATGCCTTGCTCAAGCGCTTCGGTGATGCCCGCGAAGCTTTCCGGGGTTGGATTGGCGAACACGAGGTGATGTCGCGATGAAAGCAGGCAGCCGATCATCTTGGCGGGCGTGGGGACGATGTGCAGTGACATGCCACCCTTCTTGAGCATTGCCCCACACTGGCGCAGCGATAGCGCACCTGCGGTATCAAAAACGACATTGAACCGGCGTCGATATGACCCAATGTCGAAGGCGCGGTAGTCGTTAACCTCGCGCACGCCCAGCGCTTGAGCTTCGTCACGTCCAGATGCACCACAACTGCCGGTGACGATTGCGCCTTGCATGCGTGCGATCTGCACTGCCGAACGCCCCACGCCTCCCAGACACCCAGTGATCAGGACGGATTGCCCAGCTCTCAGTTTCGCCTTTGCGATGAGTCCGAGCCAGGCTGCTGAACCGACAACAGTCATGGTCGCCGCCTGCTCGAAAGGGACATTGGACGGCTTTAGTCCAACGGTTTTTGTGTCCGCTACGACATATTCCGCGAAAGCGCCAGCTTGCCGAATAGTGGTAGCGCCGAAGACCTCATCCCCCCGCCTGAATTGATCGACGTCGGGGCCCACGGATTCGACAATGCCAGCGAAATCATGGCCCAGGCCACGCGGAAAGTGCGAACCGGACATCATTTTCATTTCGCCGCTCCGAATCTTCCAGTCCATCGGGTTGACTGATGCGGCCTTGACGTGAACCAGAATCTGACCGCGTCCCGGTTTCGGCTGATCCACATCGGCGAGCGAAAGCTCTTCGGGGCTGCCATACTTGAAATACTGAATGCGCTTCATGACGGGTTCTTCTCAATTTGCTCGGCTTTGAAATCAGTGGGCGGCGTAAAACGCGTCATGCGCATCATCCGAGCCACCATACCCAGATAAAACCTGCACCAAGCACCGCCTCCGCGACGACCGAACGAAAGATGCCTGCACTGGCACGTCGCGCCAGAAATTCGGATAGCCCAAGACACGCCAGCAAGATGGCCGTTCCGCCCATGACCAGACACACCGCCGACCGGATGTCCGAGGGAGGCGCATTGCGTCCCAGGAAAAACATGAGGGCAAGGCCGAGATAGTACACGCCAAGCCGGCGAAATAGAATAAGCGCGCCAGCGGTTATCTCAATGCCCCACTCCTTGAGCACGCCGCCCCCAGCGAAGATGAAGCGCAGCCCCAGAAGGCAAGCAGCTCCCGTCATGATGTACGCCATTATCTGAAAGGTCATTGTCGCTCTTCCTTGATCTCGTGCCGGGGCAACATGCCCGTTCATTCGGAATAGATCATGGACGATTGCTGTCGGATGATCTATGCGATATTATCTTGTTTTCTTTGGAGAACGTCCAAACATGGATCCACTATCCGATGTCCTCGCGATGCTGCAGCCAAGAAGTTACCGTGTCGGTGGCTTTGAGGCGGGCGGCGATTGGTCGATCCGTTTCGGTGCCTATGAGGAGGGGATCAAGTGCTACGCCCTGACGACAGGCAGGTGCTGGATCGCGGTGGAAGGCGCGGGCGCGCCTCTGCTCCTTGAGGAAGGCGACTGTTTCTTGCTGCCACACGGTTGGCCGTTCCAAATCGCAAGCGATCTGAACCTGCCAGCCGACGATTGGCGGCATCATTTTGTAGGCTCCCCCGAAGGCACGGTGGTCAAATTGAACGGCGGCAGTGGGGTCACGGTGCTCGGCAGCCATTTCCAGTTCATCGGGCCGCTGGCAGAGATGCTGCTCGGGCTGCTGCCGCCGATTGTCCATCTTCGAAGCGAGACTGACCGTATGACGCTACGCTGGGCCTTTGATCGGATGCGACAAGAACTGGCCGTTTCCCAACCGGGAAGCGTCCTGATCGCACAGCACCTCGCCCAATTGATTTTTATCCAAGCGTTGCGCCTTCACTTGGGCGAGGGCAAGGGCGTTGGCTGGCTGTCTGCGCTCTCTGACAAGCGGGTCGGGGCGGCAATTACGGCGATCCATCGAGAGCCGGCGCGGCGTTGGACGGTGCAATCACTTGCCCTCGACGTCGGCATGTCGCGATCCAGTTTCGCGGCGCGATTTGGGCAATTGGTCGGTGAAGGACCGATCGAATATCTCACTCGCTGGCGAATGCTGCTCGCCGGACGCTGCCTGTCGCGTGGCGAGCCCGTTGGTATGGTCGCCCGCACGATCGGGTATGAATCGGAAAGCGCGTTCAGCACCGCCTTCAAGCGCGTGATGGGCAGTACGCCCCGCCGTTATGCGCGCCAGCTCCTGCTTCAGCCGTCTGATCTCGGCTAATTGGTCGTCTTTTGCAGTCTCTTCAGCGGACGATGAATACCGCTTCACCCAAGCGTAAAGGGAGTGGGTACTGACGCCCAATCGCTGCGAAACATCAAAAACGGTACAGCCCCGTTCTGTGATCTGCCTGACCGCATCAATCTTGAAGTCTTCTGTAAATCCGGGATGATCCATGATCGTCTTCTTGTCTTCATTTTTAGGGAACAAGGCGTCTGCAAATCCAAGGGCTATTCACTCTATGTAGAGCAACAATTTATCATCGTAGAGCCTGATAGCGTTTCACCGAGAATTTGATGGTTTGCAGTTTTGCTTTTTCAGGATTGGCAGCCATTTTGGCTTGATGAGGATTTCGATGCTTCTGGGAGTTCCGGGTGTTTTTGTGATGAGGCCGGCGCATTGCAAATTCACCACCATTTGGCAGTACTACGGCGGTATTACGGCGACCGTTTACTCAATCCCTTTACTCGGCTTCCTGCCTTTTTTGCACCATAAGAACCCGGCCAGTCTGCTTCTCCAGCATCCTCAACCAATCTGTGTCGCCGACAGGCCGGCCGATTGTTTCGACCCGCCTCAAGGACGCATAGGCGGCATCTTCTTCAAAGCGGTTACCCGGGAACGGCGCGAAATCACCCACACGCTCCAGAACGGGCGCTACCTTTACAAAGCCATTGTCATCGCCTGCCAGGTGGGCTCCGGCGCTTGACCATACCCAGTCCCATCACCAAAGCCATGGCATGTTTGACCAACCCCGCCCGCACAGGATTGAGCGTGACATAGCGGATGGCATTGAACAGATGCGTTTCGTCCATGACCACCGATCCATAGCGTCCCTGCCAGAGATGTCCCGTGGTCCGCGCCCTTACATTGACGGTGCGGTCTAGCGCCGCTGACCATCGGACTCAGACGGCACCAGAATGATAGGAACATGGTTCGGCATCTGGCACAAGGCCCAGGTCGCGCATCGGGTACGCGCTGCACGCGCGGTCAGCATATCCAGATAGAGTGCATAATCGGAATCTTCAAAAAGCACCTGCCAGCGCTGTGTGTCATGATGCGGAAGGCCGGGAACGACAAGGCGGGTGATACGAGCCATGCTAGACTAATGTCACAATGTGGGGATTGAGTAACCTGTCACCGTCATTAAATCGTATTTGCGCACAGAGCCTGAAATGCATTAGTTCTTCGATCTCGTTTTGCGTTCATCCGCAGTTCATTGAAAGTCATCTATGAATAGTCATCTGCAAATTTCAAATGGAGTCTCAAGCGTGAAACATACTAAACTCGCATATGCCGCCATCCTACTGATGACCTCTCTACTCGGGACACCCAGCTTTGCTAGTGGTTGGCCCTGCGAAACAGACCCTAACTGGACATGTATCGAACTGCCGGATCAGGGGGAACTTCCGGACCCCCGCGTGCGTGAGAAAGTCAAAGCGGAAAATGCTGGTAAAGCCGCTCCTCTGATGCAGTCTCGACAAAAGAATAAGGAAGATGGCTTGAAACGCTTGAAGCCTGTCGAATAAATCCACCGCTTGCGATTGCCTCGGCTCGCCTAATCGAGTGCCCGCATAAATTGTGCGGGCACGATCACCCACCATAATGCAAAGAGTTCTATTTCAATAACGGTAGTTGAATTACGGTAGTTGGTATGGACGCCCCCAACGACTTCAAAATGAGCCATACTGGGTTGTGTCAAAGCAAAACAGTAGAGGAGGCGTCCACATGTCAAATATTACAACAATCGGGTTGGATCTGGCAAAGTCGGCTTTTCAGATTCATTGTGCTGATCGAGATGGCCAGCCGCTCTGCGCAAAAAGTTGCGGCGCGCTCAGGTGGTTAAATTCTTCATAAAGTTGCCGCCGTGCCTGGTTGCCATGGAGGCCTGTTCGAGTGCGCATCATTGGGCACGTTCATTACAGGATCTCCCTACAATAGACAATGGGCCACGAGGTGCGGTTGATCCCGCCGCAATATGTCAAACCTTTCGTCAAGACCAACAAGAATGATGCAACGGATGCCGAGGCGATCTGTGAAGCCGCGATGCGGCCAACCATGCGGTTTGCCCCGATCAAAAGCGCCGAGCAGCAGGCGGTTTTAAGTCTGCACAGGGCACGTGATCTGCTGGTTCGCCAGCGCACCATGCTGATTAATGCGTTGCGCGGTCATTGCGGCGAGTTTGGCATCATCACTTCAGTCGGCGCCTGCAACATCGGCAAGCTGATAGAGATCATTGAAGATCGTAAAGACAAACGCATTCCAGATTTGGCACGTGAAACGCTTCTGCTTTTGATTGAGCAGATGCGCGCCGTTGAGGTTCGCATTGGTGCTCTTGAAAAGAAGCTGAAGGCCTGGCATCGCACGAATGAAGCAAGTTGCCGGCTGGAAACTATCCCTGGAATTGGATTGATCACCGCGACAGCGCTTGTTGCAACGATCGGTGATGCATCGCAGTTCCAATCAGGCCGGCAACTGGCTGCCTGGCTTGGTCTCGTTCCCAAACAGAATTCAAGCGGCGGCAAGGACCGGCTGGGGCGCATATCTAAGCGCGGAGACAGGTATCTCAGGCGATTGCTGGTCCACGGCGCGCGTGCTGTTCTGCGTTGGACCAGAGCCCGCAAGCAGGAGCGGTCTGGCTGGGTGCAGGCCTTGCTTGCACGCAGACCAACCAATGTCGTTCTGGTGGCGATGGCCAACAAGACGGCACGGGTTGTTTGGGCCATGCTTCGCAGGGAACAAACCTATCGGGTGCTGCCGCAAAACGATGCAATGATCCATAGCGCAGCGGTAAGCGGCGCGTAGCGTAAACGAATACAACAAAGTTGGTTCAGTTTGATTGCGAGGGTAACTTGATGTGATGGCAAACCAGGGTAACCGGGATCAGCCAAACCCGATAAACTGTCAGAGCCTTGAGCTCGTTACGGTGCTTGGGCGTTGATCCTCGGATTCCATCAGGGCCAGCGGTTGTTGAAAACCGCGCCACAAAGGCCGGATAGATGACTGCAAACCCACCTTGTCAAAAACGTCAAAAAACACTTGCAATCAGAGGGGCGTCCATAGATAACAGTTTACTCAATCCTTTTATTTGACTTCCTGCCTCTCTTTCGCGCCACAAGAACCCGACCTGTTTGCCTCTCCAGCGTCTTTAACCAATCTGTGTCGCCGACAGGCCGACCGATTGTTTCGGCCCGCCTCAAGGACGCATAGGCGGCATCTTCATCGAACGGTTCATCCAGGTAATGAGCGAAATCACCCACACGCTCCAGCACGGGCGCCACATTTACAACGCCATTGTCATCGCCCGCCAGATGGGCGCGGGCGCTTGACCATGCCCAGTCTTCAGCGCGTTTGACCAGCCCTGCCCGCACGGGATTGAGCGTGACATAGCGGATGGCGTGGAACAGATGCGTTTCATCCATGACCACCGATCCATAACGCCCCTGCCACAGATGCCCTGTGGTTCGTGCTCGCGCATTGACATAGCCGGTATAGCGGCGATGCAGATCGGCAAAGGTCCGCCGCAGGCCATCGGCCTCGGACGGCACCAGAATGATATGAACATGGTTTGGCATCAGGCAATAGGCCCAAACCTCGCACCGGGCCCGCGCAGCACTCTCGGCCAGCATATCCAGATAGAGCGCATAGTCGGCTTCTTCAAAAAACACCTGCCCGCGCCTGTTGCCCCGCTGGGTGACAAGATGCGGCAGTCCGGGAACGACAAGGCGAGCAATACGAGCCATGCCTGACTTTGACATAATTAAGGGATTGAGTAAACTGTCACCGTATTTTTGGACAATTGTCACATGCATGTCAAAAGACCAGAGTAATGCGGCTTCAATCGGATGCCGGATTGCCGGTACTCAGCTTTTCCAGAGCCAGGGAGCGCACTATGGATATCAAGAAAACAGTCGACCTTTCGTGGGATGAATTCGACGAGCTCAAGGACCCCCGCCCCGCCGAAAACGAATTCGACCGTGTCGTTGAATCGGCCATATCCCGCCGTGGTATGCTGAAGGGCATCGTCGCCTTTGGCTCCGGCGCGATGGTCTTTGGCGCGGGTGCGCTGACCTCGGCCACCTCGGCCAGGGCCCAGGCCGCCGCCTTCCCGTTCGAACCGATCCCGACGGCGACCGATTTCGACATCCACGTGCCTGACGGCTACCAGTGGAAGTCGGTCGTGCGCTGGGGGGACGCGCTGTGGTCCGAGGCCGACGGCGCCTATTCGCCGGAAACCGGCGTTGCAGTCGCGATGTCGAACAAGGTGTTCGGTGAGAATACCGACGGCATGGAACTGTTCGCCGTGGACGGCAAGCAGGTCATCGCCGTGAACTCGGAATACGTGAACCCCAAGATCAACCTGCCCGCCGCCAGCGAAGGCGTGCCCCGCTCCGCCGACGAAGTGCGCTTGTTGCAGAACCTCCAGGGCGTGACCGTGATGGAAATCGCCGACAATGGCGAAGGCTATGCCGTGGTCAAGGACAGCCCGCTGAACCGCCGCATCGACCACAACACCAAGATGACCATGGACGGCCCCGTTGCGGGCGCCGAGCTGGTCAAGACCAATGCCGATCCCGAAGGCATGTCGCCGCTCGGCACGCTGAACAACTGTGGCTCGGGCAAGACGCTCTGGGGCACCTACCTGACCTGTGAAGAGAACTTCAACGGCTACTTCGGCACGACCGAAGCCATGCAGGACCAGAAACCGATCCAACTGCCCGCCGGTTTCTCGCGCTACGGCATCGGCGGCGAAGGCCGCTACGCCTACGAAAAGTTCGACGAACGCTTCGACATCTCGAAAGAGCCGAACGAGCCGCACCGCCACGGCTGGATCGTCGAAATCGACCCGGCCAACCCGGACAGCACTCCGGTCAAGCACACCGCACTGGGCCGCTTCAAGCACGAGAACGCCGCCATGACCCAGGCCGTTGATGGCCGTATCGTGGTCTACATGGGCGACGATGAGCGTGGCGAGTTCATGTACAAATACGTCTCGAACGGCACCTGGGCAGTAGGCCAGCCGACCGATGGCCTGCTGTCGGACGGCACGCTGTATGTCGCCAAGTTCAAGGACGACATGTCCGGTGAATGGCTGGCCCTGACGTCGGAAACAACCGGCATGGAAATCACCGACCTGCTGGTTCATGCCCGCATGGCCGGCTCGCACGTGGGCGCGACCACCATGGACCGCCCCGAGTGGATCGCCGTGAACCCGGTCAAGACCGAGGCCTATTGCGCTCTGACAAACAACTCGCGCCGGGGTGCGGATGCGGTCAACTCCGGTGGCGACTCGATGGCGCCCAACGCGCCCAACACGCGTGAGACCAACAACTTCGGCCAGATCGTGCGCTGGCGTCCCGAAGGCGAAGACCACGGGGCAACCGGCTTCACCTGGGATCTCTATGTGATGGCGGGCAACCCCGAGGTCTATAACAACGAATATTCCGGGTCCGACAACGTCACACCGGGTAACATGTTCAACTCGCCCGACGGCATGATTTTCGACAGCAAGGGCGGGCTGTGGATCCAGACCGACGGCAACTACTCGAACGAGGGAGAGTTCGAAGGTCAGGGCAATAACCAGATGCTGCTGGGCAACACCGAAACCGGCGAAATCGCCCGCTTCCTGACCGGCCCCTACGGCTGCGAAGTCACCGGCCTGTGCTGGTCGACCGACCGCAAGGTGGCCTTTGTCGGCATCCAGCACCCGGGCGGTTCCTGGCCTGACGGCGAAGGCAAGCCGCGCTCTTCCGTGATCCAGGTCTGGCGTGAAGACGGCGAGACCGTCGGCTAAGCCCTCGTAGCCAAAAACCGGCGCCTTGCCTTGACGCATGGCGCCGGATGACAGACCGGATGGGTTGTATTACGCAGACACCTGCTTGATCTCTTTGTTCGGCCTCCTGCCCCTCTTTTGCGGCATGAGAACCCGTCCCGTTTGCTTCTCAAGCATCTTCAGCCAATCCGTGTCGCCGACAGGCCGACCGATTGTTTCGGCCCGCCTCAAGGACGCATAGGCGGCATCTTCATCGAACGGTTCATCCAGGTAATGAGCGAAATCACCCACACGCTCCAGCACGGTCGCCACCTTTACAACGCCATTGTCATCACCAGCAAGATGGGCGCGGGCGCTTGACCATGCCCATTCTTCGGCGCGTTTGACCAATCCCGCCCGCACTGGGTTGAGCGTGACATAACGGATGGCGTGGAACAGATGCGCTTCATCCACCGATCCATAGCGTCCCTGCCAAAGATGCCCTGTGGTTCGTGCTCGTACATTGACATAGCCGGTATAGCGGCGTTGCAGATCGGCAAAGGTCCGGCGCAGGCCATCTTCCCCGGACGGAACAAGAATGATATGAACATGGTTTGGCATCAGGCAATAGGCCCAAACCGCGCATCGGGCGCGCTCTGCACGCGCGGCCAGCATATCAAGGTACAGCGCATAGTCGGCTTCTTCAAAAAACACCTGCCCCCGCCTATTGCCCCGCTGGGTGACATGATGCGGCAGTCCGGGACGATTATTCGTGCGATACGAGCCATGCAAGCTTATGGCATAATTAAGGGATTTAGTAAACTGTCACCGTAATTAAATAGGCCCAAACCTCGCACCGGGCGGGCGCTGCACGGGCGACCAGCATATCCAGATAGAGGGCATGGTCGGCTTCTTCAAAAAACACCTGCCCCCGCCGGATGCATCGCTGGGTAACATGATGTGGTAGTCGGAGACGACAATGCAAGCAATACGAACCGTGCAAAACTTCTGGCATAATGAAGTGACTCAACAAACCGTCACCATATTTAAATGGGCACATACAAAACAACATCAACTAAATGTTGATTTCAAATTGAATAAATCAAATTATAAATTAAATCGTCAAAACACAAATAACAATGGGTTTTAATATATGTATAAAGGATTTTATGCAAAAAATTATATTCCAATTATCGATAAAATGAATGAGCCAACTGTATTTTTTTGGTTTTCATTATGCCTTTTTGCTGCCCCCTGCATCATGGCTTCCTTCACATTTTTTTATATAATAGATCCATCCCTATTTTCGTTTATTGCTGATGATGAGCTAATTGAATACATCCCTAAGTTCCGTGAGGATTACATTTTTTTGTCAGAAATATACGGATCGAGTTATGCTGCTTTTTTTAATAAATATGCAATAATTTTGTCAATTATTGGATTTCTACTTACACTACCTTTATCGACAGTATTAATATTAAAAATTACTTTAAATGGTATTAATAATAAACACTTTAAATACAATAAATATATTATAATGATATTTTTATATATATTGGTTATATATTTTGTTTACGCACACCCTACTGTGTATGAAAATCCGCAATCAAGTCGAGGTGCGGCTATTCCTGTTAATTATTTGGGTATGATCGCGTTGCTATTTATTTATTCTTCATTGAATATAGCATACGTATTATTTGTTGCCGTAATAGCTAAATATATAAAATATAAAATTAAAATATAAGTAATGGGTTGCCAGTGACTGATCAAAAGGCAGGATCAGACCGGAGCGGAGTGATCAATGACGTTGATGGTGCTCTTAGCGTTACAAGTGGGATTTCAACCACGCTCTCTAACTTTTTAAATATCGATGGCCTTGCTGGAGGATATGCAAACCACGCTAATGTTGGGCGGCAATTGGTACAGATACCAGTGTCGTTTCATTTGCGAAGGATGCACCTATCATTTAGTTGCGGTGACAGGTTACTCAATCCCTCCATTTGACTTCCTGCCCCTCTTTTGCGCCATGAGAACACGGCCCGTCTGCTTCTCCAGCCTCTTCAGCCAATCCGTGTCGCCGAAAGGCCGACCGATTGTTTCGGCCCGCCGCAACGGCGCATAAGCGGCATCTTCATCGAAGGGTTTACCCAGGAACTGGGCGAAATCACCCACACGCTCCAGCACGGGCGCCACCTTTACAAAACCATTGTCATCGCCCGCCAGATGGGCGCGGGCGCTTGACCATGCCCAGTCTTCCGCCCGTTTGACCAATCCTGCCCGCACTGGGTTGAGCGTGACATAACGGATGGCGTGGAACAGATGCGTTTCATCCACCGATCCATAGCATCCCTGCCAAAGATGCCCTGTGGTTCGTGCTCGTGCATTGACATAGCCGGTATAGCGGCGATGCAGATCGGCAAAGGTCCGCCGCAGGCCATCTGCCTCGGACGGCACCAGAATGATATGAACATGGTTTGGCATCAGGCAGTAGGCCCAGACCGCGCATCGGGCGCGCTCGGCACTCTCGGCCAGCATATCCAGATAGGCGCATAGTCGGCTTCTTCAAAAAACACCTGGCCACGCCTGTTGCCCCGTTGGGTGACATGATGCGGCAGTCCGGGAACGACAAGGCGAGCGATACGAGCCATGCAAGCCTATGGCATAATTAAGGGATTGAGTAAACTGTCACCGTAAAAGGAGCGCTTCGAGCCCGAAGTATCGCATGCTGCGACCTGCATCGATGGCCACAATTAATAAGTAGCGACCGCTCAGGATGTATGCGAAAATAGCTGTTGTCGCAGTTCAAGAAGTATGGGTTTCATTTATGCGGCTCAACGGGAACTTACTGTGCAAGGTGATTTCAACTTACTCAAACATCTCGGAATTACTGGATACGCTCTGGAAACAGCAATCCAAGTTGGTCCCCTTTGGGTTCGCCCGAAAGAGCTCCAAAAGCACCTTGGTCGCTACGCCCAGCGTTTCGTCAATTGTAACGAAGACGAAATTTATCAGTTTCAGCACCTTGGCAGCGCGACGGGAATACAGCATCGTGGGCGATATTTCGTTATCTCGACCGATCATCAGCGAAAGCTTGGAACAGATGGCCAACTTGGGATCGTGTGCGATCCAGGGCAGTCGGTGATCACCCCAAGCCGGATGTGGATTATCGAAAGCGCCGACCAAGACAGCCGTGAAGACAGCTTCGATTTTGTTGTCTATGAATTTGAGCCCGAAAAATACCCACACCGACCGCTTACTTCTCAGTTTTTCGAGATTAGCCAAAACAGTGGGGTAGCTAGTTCAGTCGGGAAAATTGCTCTAAATTTGGGCTACCCGACCAGATTGCAGAACGTAGATTACTACATGGGCGAAGTAGACTTGGTAGTTGTATCGAGTTTTGTAGAGCTAGTCGATAAGACAACATCGGAAGGCGTCTATTTGTTTCGAACTGTCGCGGAAGATAGATTTATTGAAGACGGTATGAGCGGCTCTCCTCTATTCGAGGTTGTTCGAGATAATCGCATTTTTCGAGTAAAATGGCTTGGCATCGTGGTTCGCGGTGGGGAGCGATCACGATACGGGCGTGTCATCAGCGCAGATTTCATCATTCGCCAAATTGATAGGGTTGCTTTTAGCTAATTCTTATTCCGCCATTTTTCATTTCGACTAAAGACACCGAAACATGAGCTTGAGCAGACGAGCAACGCACGCGACACCTGAGCGTCCGGAATGGTTTCGAAACAGGCCGTTGGTTGCTTTGAGTTGGATGTCCATTAAGACGTAAGCGGTGTTTTGACCCCACATTTACATTACGGTGACAGTTTACTTAATCCCTTTTTGACTTCCTGCCTCTCTTTAGCGCTACAAGTACCCGTCCTGTTTGCCTCTCCAGCCTCTTCAGCCAATCTGTGTCGCCGAAAGGTCGCCTTTTGTTTCGGCCCGCCTCAACGGCGCATAGGCGGCGTCTTCACTGAAGCCCCTTCTCTGTTACACGCCCCCTCCCCCTCACCACAAAAAAAAGGGGCCACACGGCCCCTTCTCTCTTCTCTTCAATCATGATCGACGATGGACTTACATGTTGTCCTTGGTGATCACGTCCGTGGTGGCGCCTTCCGGCTCTTTCGAGATGACCGGGTCTGATCCGCCGGACAGCAGGGATTTGACCGTGCGTTCGTAGTCGGTCATGTCGAGCGAACCGTCGGAACCGGCTGTTAGCTTGGCGATTTCGCCCATCATGCGGACCTGGTGCTTTTCGGTCTGGGCTCCCGTCTCGTCATTTTCCAGGACGATATTGGCGGCTTCTTCCTGGTTGGTTTCAGCATATTTCCAACCCTGCATCGAAGCCTTGACGAAGCGGCGATACATGTCGACCTTCTTGGGATCTTCCAGATCGGCTTCCATCACGTAGATGCCGTCTTCGAGGGTTGCGACGCCCTGATCCTGATATTTGAAGGTGATCAGCTCATCGGCGGAAATGCCCGCATCAATGATCTGCCAATATTCATTGTAGGTCATGGTGGAAATGCAGTCGGCCTGTTTCTGCAGCAGCGGATCAACATTGAAGCCCTGCTTGAGAACCTTGACGCCTTCGGCAGAACCGTCGGTCGGAATGCCCAGATGGCTCATCCACGACAGGAACGGATATTCATTGCCGTAGAACCACACGCCCAGGGTACGGCCACGGAAATCTTCCGGTGTCTTGATGCCGCTTTCCTTCAGGCAGGTCAGCATCATGCCCGATTCCTTGAAAGGCTGGGCGATATTGACGATGGGCAAGCCCTTTTCGCGCGAAGCCAGGGCAGAAGGCATCCAGTCGATGACCACATCGGCGCCGCCACCGGCAATCACCTGTGCCGGAGCAATATCCGGGCCGCCGGGCTTGATTTCGACATCAAGGTCAACAGCATCATAAAAGCCCTTTTCCTTGGCCACGTAATAGCCGGCGAACTGCGCCTGGGTGACCCATTTGAGCTGCAGGACAAGGTTGTCCTTGGCCATTGCGGCACCCGTTGTAAGGCCCATTGCAAGGCCAAGGCTCAAAGATAACAGTTTTTTCATAGTCGTTACTCCTCTGGTTGCGGCACCGCCGTGATTGTTATTGTCTCATCATCTATAGGACGGATGCCAGAAAGTTACAGCACGCTCAAGCAGGGCCAGCAGTCCGTAGGACAGTGATCCGGCAAGTGCCGCGACAAAGATTTCAGCCCAGACCATGTCGATGTTCATGCGACCGACCTCGGTTGAAATTCTAAAGCCCATGCCGACAATCGGAGTACCGAAGAACTCGGCAACGATTGCGCCGATCAGGGCCAAAGTTGAATTGATCTTGAGTGCATTGAATATAAACGGCATGGCCGCCGGTATCCTGAGTTTGACAAGCGTCTGCCAGTAATTCGAGGCATAGGTTCTCATCAGATCGCGTTCCATGTTCCCGCTGGCTGTCAGGCCTGCCACCGTATTGACCAGCATGGGGAAGAACGTCATCACGACAACAACCGCTGCCTTTGATTGCCAGTCGAAACCGAACCACATAATCATGATAGGCGCAATGCCCACCACCGGCAATGCAGCAACAAGATTGCCGATCGGCAAGAGACCCTTGCGCAGGAACGGCACGCGATCAACGATCACCGCGGCGACAAAGCCCGATCCGCAACCCATGGCATAGCCGGCAAGCACGGCCTTCATGTAGGTCTGATAGAAGTCGGCCCACAGGATGTCGACAGACGCGGTGATGCGCGCCCAGACCATCGAGGGGGCCGGCATCAGCACCTTGGAGACATCGAACCCCTTGATCACCCCTTCCCAGAGCACCAGCAGGGCGACACCGAACAACAGCGGGATCATCAGGTTGATGGCCTTTGCGACAAGCCCATTGGCCGGCCTCAGGCCGACAAGCCAGGTATTGACCAGCCAGGCGACAAGCCAAAAGGCAACGGCAATGGCCAGGATTTGCGTGTTCATTGCGCCATCCCCATACGCCGCAGCACGATGCGCGAGGCCAGATCAACCAGCATCACCAGAAGGGCGGCAAGCACGGCTGCGGAAAACAGTGCCGACCAAATCTGGATGGTCTGACCGTAGTAGGAACCCGAAAGCAGACGCGCCCCCAGCCCGGCGACGGCGCCGGTGGGCATCTCACCGACAATCGCGCCGACAAGTGAGATCGCCACGGCAACCTTCATCGAAGTGAAGAGAAAGGGCACCGAGGCCGGCCAGCGCAATTTCCAGAAGACCTGCGCTGCGCTGGAATTATAGGTGCGCATCAGGTCCAGATGCATGACATCGGGTGACCGCAATCCCTTGACCATGCCGACGGCGACCGGAAAGAAGGACAGATAGGTCGAGATCAGCGCCTTTGGAAACAGCCCGGATATGCCAATGGCGTTGAGCACCACGATGATCACCGGGGCGATCGCCAGGATGGGCACCGTCTGGCTGACGATGATCCACGGCATCAGGCTGCGATCCAGCACCTTCGAATGGACAATCGCCACGGCCAGCGAGATGCCCAGCACCGTGCCCATCAAAAAGCCCAGCAAGGTGGAGGAAAGCGTAATCCATCCATGATAGACGAGACTGCGTTTCGAGGTGATCTTCTTCATCACCGTCGTGTCCCAGATTTCGCTGACCACCTGATGCGGCGCCGGCAGCAATGGCCGGTCCTGCGACAGGGTGCGTTCGATCAGCTGAGAGGTGGTGATTTCTGTCTTGGCACGCGCCGCCTGGTCACGCTCGAATTGCGCATTGAGCAGAACGGCAAACCCGTACCACAGCACGATGATGACGGCCACGACGACGCCGATGGGCACGATCCGGTCATAGAGGAGAGCCGAGAATCCGCGTCGTTCCAGCATCAAACGGCCTTTCGTTTGAATGTGAACATTGGCCAGCGATCATCAATCTTCATAGGCCAGCAATCATCAATCTTCATAGGAATGCCCCAACCGCAGCCCCTCGCGCACGCGATGGGCGATTTCCAGAAATTTCGGGGTCTCCCTGATATCCAGCGGCCGGTCGTCGCCCAGATCGCAGTCGATCACCTCGTGGATCCGGCCCGGTCGCGGGCTCATGACGACAATGCGTGTCGACAGGAAGACGGCCTCGGGTATCGAATGCGTCACGAAGACGACCGTCTTTTTCGTCTGGGCCCACAGCTTCAGCAATTGCTCATTGAGATGATCACGGACGATTTCATCCAGCGCGCCGAAGGGCTCATCCATCAACAGCATGTCGGGATCAAACGACAGCGCCCGCGCGATGGAGGCGCGCTGCTGCATGCCGCCGGACAATTGCCAGGGAAATTTCTTCTCGAAACCCGTCAGGTTCACCAGTTCCATGTTCTTTGCGATACGTTGCTGGCGGTCGGCTTTCGACATCCCCATCACTTCCAATGGCAGGGAAATATTGCCGGCAATGGTACGCCACGGATAGAGAGCAGCGGCCTGGAACACATAGCCATAGGCACGGGCCAGACGCGCCGCCTCCGGCGAAACGCCATTGACCGAAATCGTGCCGCCGGTGGGCTTTTCAAGATCCGCAATCACCCGCAGAAGCGTGGTCTTGCCACAGCCCGACGGCCCGATGAGAGAGACAAATTCGCCGCTCTCGATCGACAGGTCGATATCGGCCAATGCATGGACCGCACCTTCACCGGTGCCGAATGTCAGATCCAGGCCCTTGGCTTCAATGACCACACTCATGCGGTCAATCCCCCGCCACGGATCGGGTCAGCGCTGGAGGAAAACGTCAATGCCATGCATTACACCCCACTTGCCGGAATGCCGGTGCGCTGCACCTTGCGGGGGGCCGTGACGTCTTTCCACTGCGACAGTGCCTTGTTGACGGCCTGGAACGGCGCGCGTTTGACAAATTCGCCGTGCCCTTCCCGCGTCTTGATGGCACCCTCTTCGATAGCCACGTGGCCACGGCTGAGCGTGAAACGCGGCAGGCCCTTGACCTGCTTGCCTTCAAAGACATTGTAGTCGATGGCCGATTGCTGGCCGGTGGCGCTGATGGTCTTTTCCAGCGTCGGATCCCAGACCACGATATCGGCATCGGCGCCAACCAGGATGGCGCCCTTTTTCGGATAGACATTCAATATCTTGGCGATATTGGTTGAGGTGACCGCGACAAATTCGTTCATCGTCAGACGGCCGGTTGCGACACCATAGGTCCACAACATAGGCATGCGGTCTTCCAGACCGCCGGTGCCGTTGGGAATCTTGGTGAAATCGCCGACGCCGTAGCGTTTCTGTTCCGTCGAGAAGGCGCAATGATCCGTCGCCACGACCTGCAGCGAACCGGACGCCAGCCCGGCCCAAAGCGAGTCCTGATGCTTCTTGTTGCGGAACGGCGGCGACATGACGCGGCGGGCCGAATGGTCCCAATCGGAGTTTTGATATTCGCTGTCGTCCAAGGTGAGATGCTGGATCAGCGGCTCGCCATAGACACGGATGCCGTTTTGACGGGCGCGGCGAATGGCTTCATGCGCCTGTTCCGAGGATGTGTGCACCACATAGAGCGGAACGCCGGCCATATCGGCAATCATGATGGCGCGGTTGGTGGCCTCGCCTTCCACTTCGGCAGGACGGGAATAGGCATGTGCCTCCGGTCCATTGTTGCCTTCGGCCAACAGTTTCGCCTGCAACTGGGCAACGACATCGCCGTTTTCCGCATGCACCAGCGGCAAGGCGCCCAATTCCGCACAACGCTGGAAGGATGAGAACATCTCATCATCATCTACCATGAGCGCGCCCTTGTAGGCCATGAAATGCTTGAACGTATTGATGCCCTTTTCGCGCACAACCGTCTCCATTTCATTGAAGACCTGTTCCCCCCACCAGGTGATCGCCATGTGGAAGGAATAGTCGCAATTGGCGCGGGTGGACTTGTTGTCCCACATCTGGATCGCTTCAAGCAGCGACTGACCGGGCGACGGCAGGGCGAAATCGACGACCATTGTCGTGCCGCCAGCAAGCGCTGCGCGTGTGCCGCTTTCGAAATCATCGGTGGAATAGGTTCCCATGAAGGGCATTTCCAGATGGGTATGGGGATCAATGCCGCCCGGCATTACGAAACAACCCGCCGCATCCAGCACTGTATCACCGGAAAGATCCGGCCCGATTTCGGTGATGATGCCATGCTCGATCTTGACATCCGCGCTATAGGTCAGATCGGCGGTCACGATTGTGCCGCCCTTGATAATCGTGCTGCTCATGTTGCCCTCCAAGGCCTATTCTACGATTTCAGCGGTTTCCACGACGGCGTGAAACAACACGTCGGTTCCCGCTGTCGCCCATGCGGGCGAGATCTCTTCGTCTTCATTATGGCTGAGCCCATCCACACAGGGGCACATGACCATGGCTGTCGGCGCCAGACGGTTGACCCAGCAGGCATCATGCCCGGCGCCGGAAATGATGTCGCGATGCGAATAGCCAAGGCTTTCGGCGGCATTGCGGACCGCCGCCACACAGGTTTCGTCGAAGGTGACCGGGTCAAAATGCCCGACGGCTTCGATTTCGATGCCAAGCCCCAGATCCTTGGCGATTTTCGGCGCTTCGGCTTCCAGCCGCGCTTTCATACCGTCCAGAATGTCCTGATGCGGGGTGCGGAAATCGATGGTGAAAACCACCTTTCCCGGGATCACGTTGCGAGAATTGGGATAGACATCGCAATGGCCGATGGCGCCAACCGCTTCGGGCTGGTTGGCCATGGCGATTTCATGCACAAGTTCGGTAATCCGGGCCATGCCGAGACCGGCATTCTTGCGCATCGACATGGGGGTCGAGCCCGTATGGCTGTCCTTGCCCGTCAGCGTGACCTGCAGCCACCAAAGTCCCTGGCCGTGGGTTACCACGCCAATTTCCTTGTTTTCGGCCTCCAGGATGGGTCCCTGCTCAATATGAAGTTCAAACATTGCGTGAATCTTGCGGGCGCCCACTTCCTCGTCGCCGCGCCAGCCAATCCGCACCAGTTCGTCACCGAATTTCTTGCCTTCGGCGTCTTCGCGGTCATAGGCCCATTGCAGGTCATGCATGCCGGCAAAAACACCCGAGCCCAGCATCGCCGGGGCAAAGCGCGTGCCTTCCTCATTGGTCCAGTTGACCACAACGATGGGGTGTCTGGTTTTGACGTTCAGGTCATTGAGGGTGCGGATAATTTCAAGCCCGCCCAGCACACCCAAAACGCCGTCATATTTTCCGCCGGTCGGCTGGGTGTCCAGATGACTACCCACATAGACCGGCAGAGCATCGGGATCGGTTCCCTCGCGGCGAAAGAACATATTGCCCATCTGGTCGACGCCCATGGTCATGCCGGCGTCTTCGCACCACTTTTGAAACAGCGCCCGCCCCGTGGCATCGTCATCCGTCACTGTCTGACGATTGTTGCCGCCGCGCACGCCGGGGCCGATCTTTGCCATGTCCATGATGGCATCCCACAGGCGATCACCGTTGATCCTCATGTTTCCAGTTAGCGTCATCGGTGTGCTCCTTGCTTGGTATTTGTCAATATCAGTTCAGCGATGTCAAAACGTCACGAAGTTTGTCGACGATGAAGTCAATCTCTTGCTTCTCGATAATCAGCGGTGGCGACAGCGCAATGATGTCCCCCGTTGTCCGGATCAGCAAGCCCTTTTCATAGGCATCCAGAAACGCCGCAAATGCGCGCTTGGTCGGCTCGCCTGCAATCGGCTCCAGTTCGATGGCGCCGATCAGGCCGATGTTGCGCACATCAATCACATGCGGCAGCCCCTTGAGGGAATGCAGCGCATCCTCCCAATAGGACGACAATTCCGCACCGCGGGTCAACAGCCCCTCTTCCCGATAGGTCTCAAGCGTCGCCAGAGCGGTGGCGCAGGCCATCGGGTTGCCGGAATAGGTATAGCCGTGGAAAAACTCGATCATGTGTTCCGGGCCGTTCATGAAGGCATCATGAATTTCATTGGTCACAAACACCGCGCCCATCGGAATCACCCCATTGGTCAATCCCTTGGCGGTGATCATGATGTCGGGAACAACACCGAAATAGTCCGGTGCAAAAGGTGTTCCAAGGCGACCAAAGCCGGTGATGACCTCATCAAAAATCAGCAGAATGCCGTGTTTGTCGCAAATCGAGCGCAGCTTCTGCAGATAGCCCTTGGGCGGCAGCAGCACGCCGGTGGAGCCGGCCACAGGCTCGACGATAACGGCAGCAATGGTCGAGGCATCATGCAGGGCAACGATACGCTCCAGATCATCGGCCAGTTCGACGCCGTGTTCCGGCACTTCGCGGGTAAAGGCGTTGCGCGCCAGATCATGCGTATGGCGCATATGATCCACACCGGTCAGCAATGTGCCGAACATCTTGCGGTTGGGAACAATACCGCCCACCGATATGCCGCCAAAATTGACGCCATGATAGCCGCGTTCGCGGCCGATCAGCCGGAAGCGCGAACCGTCGCCCTTGACCCGGTGGTAGGCAATGGCGGTCTTCAATGCCGTTTCAACCGATTCCGAACCCGAATTGGTGTACATGACGTGATCAAGGCCGGGCGGCGTCAATTGCACCAGTTTTGAAGCCAGCTCAAACGCCTTGTGATGGCCCATCTGGAACGCCGGCGCATAGTCCAGCTCAGCGGCCTGCTTTTGAATGGCCTCGACAATCCTTGGCCGATTGTGACCGGCATTGACGCACCAAAGGCCGGCGGTGCCGTCCAGAACCTGGCGTCCATCAGAGGTGGTGTAATGCATGCGGTCAGCGCCCACAAACATCCGGGGGTTTTTCTTGAACTGGCGATTGGCCGTAAAGGGCATCCAGAACGCGTCTAGATTGTTTGTCGTAACGGGGGCATTCATACCGGAAACCTCTCACTGGACAGGCGAGCCTGAAGACTAGTCAATTGTCGGGCCGCCAACCAGAGCAATTGCAAAAACTTGACTGAATGGTCAAAATGTAGGCTAGAAGAGCGACCCGAGACGGTCAAGACCAATTTTTGGGCACAAGCAGGATTATAGAGGGCTTGCACCCGGCGCAAAGCTGTAGCATGGCTTGTCACCCGCGATGAGCAACCTTCAGGCCATTAACAACAATGAAACTAACAATTTATGACCGGAAACAGTAACAAGCAAACACGCATTCAGGGAATCAATCGGAGCATCATTCTTGATGCCGCTCTCGAGGTCTTTTCCGCCTATGGGTTTCGCGGTTCAACAATTGACCAGATTGCCGAAAAAGCAGGCATGTCGAAACCCAACCTGCTATATTATTTCCCGCGCAAGGACGACATTTACGTCACCGTCCTGGAAAAGACCCTGGAAGACTGGCTGGCCCCCTTCAAGGATATCGATCCGGCAGGAGACCCGGTCGAGGAATTGCGAAAATACACGATTCAAAAACTCAAGATGTCCGCGCAGCAACCTGAAAGATCACAGCTTTTCGCCAATGAAATCCTGCATGGCGCACCTTCCATTCAAAAATTCCTCAAATCCAACCTGAAAAGGCTGGTCGACGAAAAGGCCGGCGTCATCGCGGACTGGATCGCCGCAGGCAAGCTTGCCCCGGTGGATCCCTATCATCTCATCTTCATGATCTGGGCAACGACCCAGCACTATGCCGATTTCGACGTGCAGGTCCGCGCCATCCTGCCGGAAGAAACCGCCAAAGCGGATTTCTTCGACAAGGCTGCCGACAGCATTCTGACCATCCTGCTCAACGGGATCATGCCGCGTTAGTTTTCTCAGCAATAACGCTCGACACCCTGCAACTGGGTGTAGGAATAGCGGTCGCCATGGGCAAAACCGGGCGGCAGCAGGCGGTCTATCTCCCAGCATTGTGCCTCAGTCAACTTGACCGAACCGCCCGCCGCATCCTGCTCCAGGTGTTCGGGTGAGCGGGTTCCCGGTATGGCAATGATATGCGGCGCCTGATGCAGCACCCAGGCCAGCGCCATGGTTGCGGATGTCATCCCCTGACTGCGGGCATAATCATTGAACCTCGCGATGGCTTCGCAATTGAGCGTGAAATTGGGTTCTTCGAAGCGGGGGTTCACCCGGCGGAAATCCATCGGTCCAAGAGCTGCCGTATCGAGGAATTTTTCGTTGAATATACCGCGGCCAAGCGGTGAAAAGGCCACAAAGGCCGTGCCGAGTTCCCTGCAGGCCCGTATCAGACCGATCTCCGGCATGCGTGACCACAGCGAATACTCGCTCTGCACCGCACGGATGGGATGAACGGAGGCTGCGCGGCGCAACGACGAAGGGGAAATCTCGGAAAATCCGATTCCGCCGATTTTGCCTTCCTTCACGAAGGCAGCCATGGTTTCGGTCACCTCCTCAATCGGCCGTTCCTGCTCACGCCGGTGGACGTAGTAAAGGTCGACATGGTCGACGCCAAGGCGCTTGAGCGAGCCTTCCAGGGCACGGCGCAGACCGGCTTCGGAATTGTCGAAAGCGCGCACCGGTTGCGTCAGAATGCCGCCCTTGGTGGCAATGGTGAACCGGTTGGGATGATCCTTGATGAAACGTCCGATGATCTCTTCCGATTTACCATCCCCATATCGTTCGGCCGTATCCAGATGCGTGACGCCCAGATCCAGGGCCTTTGCCAGCGTTTTGTGTGATTCCTCTTCGCTGGCCATGCCATAAAAGCCGGCAAAACTCATGCATCCAAGGCCGATCGCGCCGACCTTTGGTCCGTTATCACCAAGCTGTCTTAGTTCCATCATGCACCCTTTTCATTTCTTCCAGAATTTGAAGACAATATCTGTCCAGACCCGATTAAACATCCGGGGCGAAAGCCACCACGATCAATCCCAAAACGGTTACAATGGCCCCTGCAAAGACGGCAAAGCTTACCCATCCGTGCCCGAGAAATCCTTCATTGAGAATAATAAACCCCGGTATCAGATAGCCATAGGAAAGCACCTTGGCGGCCGGCAGTCGCATCGATGCATATTGCACCAGAAAGAACGTGATGGCAGAGGTGAAAATGGCAAGATAACCAATGGACGCCCAGGCAACCACGGGCAACGACAGCCAGTCCGTCGCGACAATTTCCCTTGCGCCGTAAACCGAAATGACAATGCAGGTGGCAACCGTCGTCCAATAGGTCGTCAACATGACCGGCTCATCCCGGTTCAGTTTCTTGATCAGCGGCGCATAGGCTGCATGGCAGGCGCAGCCAAAGAAAAAGATAATCTCACCCGCTCCGATATCAAACGACAACATGGCCGCGAGATCGCCCCGAAAGATCACCCAGATTGAACCACATCCGGCAATCAACAGGCTGATGAGAACGATGGGACGCACGGTCTGGCGCAGAAACAGAAACCCGAAACCGGCGCTCATCAACGGGATCAAGGTAAACACCGCTCCTGTGGATATAGGGGTGGTCATGCCCAATGCCATGAACATGGTGACAAAATAGATGGCCATCAAGGAACCAAGCACACCGAAGCGCCAGGCCTGCGCCCTGGGCAGCGGAATGCGGCGATAGAGCGCAAAAACCACCAATCCCATCACCATTGTCGCAATAAAGAAGCGCATGGCATTGAGGGCAGCCGGACCGATATGCGGCGCTGCCAGTGAGCCAAGGGAGAACGACAGGGATATCAAGGCGGCAAACAGGATCATCGCCAGATGTCCGCGCAGCTTTTCCATGCCGCTCGCAAGACCTGTTGGCAAGAGCGGCAAAGCACCGCTTCGATCAGACATCCAACGCCCCCTCATGGCCGTTTCCTATCGGCATCAGTGCATTGGCACCACGCACACGGTTCGTCAAGAGCACGCCGGGTCAATAGCCATTTTGGTCAATCCCCGGCCGAAACCTCGGCCAGGGATTGGGTCACATTCTGGTTTTATTCGGCAGCGACCTTCACAGCCATCGGATTGTTTGGATGCGTTGTCCAATTGGCATAGTCGGGATCAATGGTCTTGCCGGTGCGCGGATCAACACCACTGATGGTTTCCATGGTGATACAGTCTTCCACCGGGCAAACACTTACACACAGGTTGCAGCCGACGCATTCCTCGTCAATCACTTCAAACATGCGTGCGCCATCAACCATATTGGTAATCGCCTGATGCGACGTGTCCTCACAGGCGATGTGACACCGGCCACACTTGATGCAGGAATCCTGATCAATCCGCGCTTTTGTCACATAGTTCAGATTGAGATATTGCCAGTCCGAAACATTGGGAACGGCCTTGCCCTGGAAATCCTCCAGGGACTGATAGCCCTTTTCATCCATCCAGTCGGACAGGCCTTCGGTCATTTCCTGAACGATCTTGAAACCATAGGTCATGGCCGCCGTACAGACCTGCACAGTGCCACAACCAAGCGCGATGAATTCGGCTGCGTCCCGCCAGGTGTTGATGCCGCCGATGCCGGAAATCGGCAGGCCGTGGGTTTCCACATCCCGGGCAATTTCAGCCACCATGTTCAGCGCGATCGGCTTGACCGCCGGGCCACAGTAACCGCCGTGAGAGCCCTTGCCATCAATGGTCGGGACCGGGGCAAGATTGTCCAGATCAACAGCGACAATCGAGTTGATCGTATTGATCAGCGAAACAGCGTCCGCACCGCCCTTTCGCGCAGCGCGCGCCGGATAGCGTACATCGGTAATATTCGGCGTCAGCTTCACGATCACCGGCAGGTCGGTATATTGCTTGCACCAGCGCGACACCATTTCGATATATTCGGGCACCTGGCCGACAGCCGCCCCCATGCCGCGTTCGCTCATGCCGTGCGGACAGCCGAAATTCAGCTCGATACCATCAGCGCCGGTCTCATTGACCCGCAACAAAATGGATTTCCATGATTCCTCTTCACAGGGCACCATCAGCGAAACAATCATCGCGCGATCCGGCCAGCGTTTCTTGACCTCGGTGATTTCCTTCAGATTGATCTCCAGATCACGATCGGTAATCAATTCGATATTGTTCAGCCCGAGCAAACGACGGTCCGGCCCGTAGATGGCGCCGTAACGTGGTCCATTGACATTGACAACCGGCGGACCGGCCTCGCCCAATGTCTTCCAGACAACGCCGCCCCAACCCGCTTCAAAGGCCCGTTCGACGTTATAGGCCTTGTCCGTTGGCGGAGCCGAGGCCAGCCAGAATGGATTAGGCGATTTGATTCCAAGAAAATTCGTTGAGATATCTGCCATAATACTCTCCCGGTCCTAAGCTGTCAGCGTTGCATGAATGGATTCAGCGGCGACCTTGCCGTCTTCCACGGAGACCACCGTCAGGTCCTCGCCGCTTCGCACGCAATCGCCACCGGCCCACACATTGGCAAGACTGGTCTTGCGCTCGTCATTTGTTCTGATTCGTCCACGGTCAAGATCGATACCGCTGCCTGCCAGTGGATGTCCGTCAAACTGCTGACCAATGGCCTTGAACACCTGATCGGCAACAAGCGTCGTCGTCTCCCCGGTTCCGGCAAGTGTTCCATTGGCCTGACTGGTATATTCCAGCTCAATGCCGGCAATCGATCCATTGTCCGCCAGCACCAGTGCCTTCGGCTGCAGCCAGTGACGGATGGTCACGCCATGGGTCTGCGCCAGTTCCTGCTCATAATCGCTGGCATTCATGCCGTCCTTGCCGCGGCGATAGGCAATCGTTACCTCCTCGGCCCCCAGAAGTTTTGCCTGGGTGGCGACATCAATGGCGGTCATGCCGCCGCCAATGACAACCACATGGCGGCCAATCGGCATGGTTGAAAGATCCGTGGCCTGGCGCAGCCGTGCGATATAATCAACCGCATCCACGCAACCGTCCGCCTCTTCGCCCTCAAGTCCAAGCGCATTGACATTGCCAAGACCGATTCCCAGAAAAACCGCATCATAGTCGGCAGCAAGCCCGCTGACCGTGATCTCGGCGCCGAGCTTCTTGTTGTTCTCGATGGTGATGCCGCCGATATCCAGAATGAACTGAAGCTCTTTCTGGGCAAAATCGTCAACGGATTTGTAAGCCGCAATACCGTATTCGCTAAGGCCACCGGCCTTTTCACGGGCTTCGAACACCGTCACATCATGACCATGCATGGCAAGCCGGTGGGCACAGGAAAGACCTGCAGGCCCTGCCCCGACAACGGCAACCCGCTTGCCGGTGGATGCTGCTCTTTGAAATGGATGTTCCTTGAATTCGCGCATCAGGTGGTCAGTTGCATAACGCTGCAATTGACCGATCTTGACCGGTTTTCCTTCCGCCGCCTCGCGCACGCAAGCCTGCTCGCAAAGGGTCTCGGTCGGGCACACACGGGCGCACATGCCGCCAAGGATATTCTGCTCGAAGATGGTCTTTGCCGAGCCTTTCGGATTATCGGCGGAAATCTGCCGAATGAAAAGCGGCACATCAATGCTTGTCGGACAGGCCGTCATGCAGGGTGCATCATAGCAAAAATAGCAGCGATCAGCTTCCACCAGCGCTTCGTGGCGACTGAGGGGTGGATGAATATCCGAGAAATTTTCAGCATAGTCCGACGGATCAAGCCGTCCGCCCTTTATGTCGCGTGTTGCCTGTGTCGACATTCAGACCTCCTTACATTGTCAGCCGCCAGATGCTCGATGGCACCCCTTTATGCGGCATTGTTCCCATTCGTTGAGGTCAGAATGGCCTGATTTTCTCACAAGGTCAAATTTTTTATCATCTGGTCAATTTTAACGCATTCCCATGGGCACAAGACACGCGCAGGCGCTGCGCCAGGTGTGAACCCGGAACAGGCGTCGAATGCGACCATGCCTGGATAGGCAGATGCCTATTCGAAGACGATGCGCGGCGTGGAGGCTTCCAGTTTCTGCTGGCTGTCCATGATCTGATCGCGAACCTTGAGGGCGATGTCACGATAGATCTGCGCGTGCGGCCCGTCAGGCTGGGAGACGACGACCGGCGTGCCGGCATCGGAATTCTTGCGAATATCCATATGCAGGGGCACCTCCCCGAGGAACGGAACATTGATCTTTGCGGCCTCGTCACGCGCGCCGCCATGACCAAAAATATCGGACCGCTCACCGCAGGAAGGACAGAGGAAATAGCTCATGTTCTCGATGACACCCAACAAAGGCACATCCACCTTCCTGAACATGTTGAGACCCTTGCGCGCATCAATCAGCGCCAGGTCCTGTGGTGTGGAGACGATGACGGCGCCGGCCAGCGGAACCTTCTGCGCCATGGTCAGCTGCACATCGCCAGTGCCCGGCGGCATATCGACCACGATCACGTCAAGCGTGCCCCAGTCGACTTCCCGCAACATTTGCGTCAGGGCGGAAACAACCATCGGACCACGCCAGATCATCGGCGTGTCTTCGTCCACCAGGAATCCCATGGACATGACCTTCAGCCCATAGGCTTCCTTCGGTTTGAGCTTGCGTCCGCCGATTTCCTCCGGGCGTCCGGTCACATTGAGCAGCCGCGGAATTGAGGGACCATAGATGTCGGCATCCAGCATGCCGACCTTGAGGCCAATCGACTGCAGACCGAGTGCAAGATTGACGGCCGTCGTCGATTTGCCGACACCACCCTTGCCCGATGCAACCGCGATGATGGCGCCAACACCTGGAACACCAGCCTTTGCCGGCTGTTGCGGCTGAGCGTTGGGCTGAGCACTCGGCTGGGCAGTCTTTGGCTGCGGCCTGGGCGGTGGCCCGCCGGCTGCGGCATTTTCACCGGCACCGGCCTTCTTCTCGGCTGTCAGCGCCACCATTGCGCCTTTGACGCCCTCGATTGACTTGACTGATTCTTCTGCCGCTTGCCGCAACGGCTCAAGCTTTTGGGCCAGTGCTGCAGGCACTGTGATGGAGAAGAACACCTTCCCATCGGCAATGAAAATGTCCGAAACCATGCCCTTGCTGACGATGTCACCACCAATGGCTTCATGACTGACACCCTCAAGCTGTTTGAGGACCCGTTCCTTGGTGACATTCGACATTTTGTTGATTTCCCTTGTATGAGACACACGCATTGGCGCAAATAGTACACAATACCAACCGGAACAATGGCAGAAGCCTGGTTGCAATGCCCGCTCATCCCGGCGATTTGGCAATCCATCATGGTATTCAACCAAGAAACACTCTACAGCCCATTGGCTTTTGCATCGTATTTTCCTATAGCTCACCCAAACCAGACGAAACACAAGGATATAAACGTGTCTGCCACATTCGACAAAGTCGCCGACATTATCGCTGAGACAAGCGAAATCGATCGGGAAACCATTACACCCGAAAGCCATACGATTGACGATCTGGGCATCGACAGCCTCGATTTTCTTGACATCGTATTTGCCATCGACAAGGAATTCGGCATCAAGATTCCACTGGAACAGTGGACGCAAGAGGTCAATGACGGCAAGGTTGCAACCGAAGAGTATTTTGTTCTCAAAAATCTCTGCGCGAAAATTGATGAACTGAAAGCAGCCAAGGGCTGAATTTGCAGCGCCGGATCCCATAACAAACAGGCGCAAGACAGGTGATTGATGCACCTTGAATATTTTCAGATGATTGATCGTGTGGAGCGTGCTGATCTCCAGGCGGGGAAGCTCGTCGCCACATCAACGGTTCCGAAAAACAGCCCGGTGTTTGAAGGGCATTTTCCAGGACTGCCGCTGGTGCCGGGTGTTCTGTTGATCGAAACCATGGCGCAGGCCAGTGGTTTTTTGCTATTGGCACTGAATGATTTTGCCGCAATGCCATTCCTGATGTCGGTGGACAGCGCCAAGATGCGCACCTTCGTCAAACCGGAAACCGTTTTGGATATCGAAGTCGATCTGGAGCATGATGGTTCGGGATTTGCAGTGACAAAAGCGCGCATCCGGAGCCAGGGCAGGAAGATTTGCGACGGACAACTTAAATTTCGAACGGCAGCATTCGATGCCGGTGCGGATCTCGACACCAGCGGCCTGCCCGCAATCATCAGATCGCGCGCCACTGAAGTCGGGCTATTCGAAGCCCTGTCCGCACAACGCGACATCTAGGAATCGAGACAATGAGCAAGAGCCCAACAGACGTTGTCATAACCGGCATCGGTATCGTCAGTTGCCATGGTGTCGGTCGGCTGGCCCATGAAGAACTTCTCAATGGCAAACAGGCACCTGCACCTGTCATCGACAGGGATCGCTTTGCCCCCTATCCGGTTCATCCCATGCCGCAAATCGACTGGTCGACACAGATTCCGCGGCGCGGTGACCAGCGGCAGATGGAAAACTGGCAGCGCCTGGGTGTTTTCACGGCGGGACTGGCACTGGACGACGCCGGTCTGAAAGAAGATCCCGACGCCTGCGCAACCATGGACATGATCGTGGCTGCCGGTGGCGGCGAAAGAGACATTTCGGTCGACACTTTGATCCTCAATGAAGCTGCCACCCGCAATGACCGCGAGGTTCTTCTGAACGAAAAGCTGACCACGGAACTGCGCCCTACCCTGTTTCTTGCACAACTTTCCAATCTTCTGGCCGGCAATATTTCCATCGTCCACAAGGTAACAGGTTCCTCCAAGACATTCATGGGTGAGGAAAGCGCCGGCATTTCGGCTGTTTCCACGGCCTATGAGCGCATCCGCTCCGGTCAGTCGACCCATGCACTTGTCGGCGGCGCCTACAATGCCGAGCGTCCCGACATGCATATTCTCTATGAGGGCATACGATCTCTCGCCCAGGGTGACTGGCAGCCGCTATGGTCGCGTGACCATGTCGGCGGAGGCATCATTACGGGTTCGGCTTCTGCTTTCCTGGTTCTTGAATCACGGGCCCATGCAGAGGCCAGAAATGCAACGATCTATGCCGTCGTCACTGCGGTTGAAGGCAACCGCGGCTCACGGGATGAGGGTGCATTGGAAACACGCATTGAAGACATGGCGAAACACGCCGAGCTGTCTGACGGATCTGATCTGCTGATCATGTCGGGGGCCTCCGGCCGCCACGAACTGTTAAACCGCGAGAAGGCCACGATCGCAAAGAACTGGCCGAATGCCGCATTGCGCGGCTATGGCGGATTGACCGGCCATACCATGGAAGCGCAATTTCCCATCGGCATCGCGCTGGCTGCCCTTGCGCTGAAAAGCGAAGCAATTCTACCGCAATTTGACCAGAATCACGAAGCAATCATGCCGGAGGCAGCATCCAGTGCTCTGGTCACGGCTGTCGGTTTTGTTCATGGTGAAGGCCTGGCTGTTCTGAAAGCCGATTGAATGTCCGGAATGGAAAACTGATATGACAAAACGCGCTTACCGGGACCATCTTGGTCGTCCGCTGATTGCCGTGACCGGCATGGGAATTGTAACCTCCCTTGGCCAGGGCAAGGAGGACAACTGGCGTGCATTGACCAGCGGCACCTCCGGCATCCATGCCATCACGCGCTTTCCCACCGATGCTTTGGCGACGCGTATTTCCGGCACAGTCGATTTCATGAATGCGCCTATTATCTCCGGTGAACTGTCATTTGCTTTCGCTGATGCAGCCACACGCGAGGCCATGGCCCAGGCGTCCATCGATGGCGATTTCAACGGTCCGCTTTTCGTCGCCGCACCACCGGTGGAATGCGAGTGGTCGCAGCGCTTTGAACTGGCAGACGAAGCCGGACTGGGTGCCAGTGAGGAAAACGCCTATGACGGCATCCTCGCGACCCTGCGTAAAAAACCGCATGAATCGTTCACCCGTTCCGCACTCTTCGGCACGGTTGCTGAACGCCTTGCAGACACCTATGGCACACGCGGGCTGCCCGTGACGCTGTCAACCGCCTGTGCATCTGGCGCCACTGCCATACAATTGGGCGTGGATGCCATCCGCCAGGGCCGAACCGACCGGGCGCTGACCGTTGCCACGGACGGCTCCGTCAACGCAGAATCCCTGATCCGGTTTTCTCTGCTGTCAGCGCTATCGACACAGAATGACCAGCCGGAAAAAGCCTCAAAGCCTTTCACCAAGGATCGCGATGGATTTGTCATCGCCGAAGGCGGCGCCGCGCTGGTTCTTGAATCTCTGGAAAGCGCAATCGGCCGCGGCGCGCGCGTTCTGGGTATCCTCAAGGGATATGGTGAGAAGGCCGACCACTTCCACCGCACCCGCTCTTCTCCCGATGGCGGCCCGGCGATAGCAACAATCCAGGCAGCGCTCAGTGATGCCGGTCTGGATGAAACGGGCATCAGCTATATCAACGCCCATGGCACATCGACGCCTGAAAATGACAAGATGGAATACCAATCCCTGTCAACCGTATTTGGCGACCACCTGCCGAATATCCCGGTCTCCTCCAACAAATCCATGATTGGCCATACATTGACAGCCGCTGGCGCTGTTGAAGCCATATTTTCGCTGCTCACCATTGCCACCGGCACCGTCCCGCCGACCATCAATTACGAAAATCCGGACCCGGCAATCGAGATGGATGTGGTGCCGAATGTCAAACGCGATCACAACGTCACATCGGTTCTGTCGAACTCCTTTGGATTCGGCGGACAGAATGCATGCCTTGTCATGACGGCAGAACCGGCCTAAACGGCTGTTTAGAAATTTTGGTTCAATACCGCCAACACCAAGGACACAGCACAGACATGCGCGCACTGCAGCTCATTGAAGACCGTAACCTGCAGGTGGTGGACATTCCACCGCCATCGGCACCTTCCTTTGGAGAGGTCACTTTGCGGATCAGGGCCGTCGCGCTCAACCATATCGACGTATGGGGTTGGCGTGGCATGGCTTTTGCCAAACGCAAACTGCCCCTGGTCATAGGCGCCGAAGCCTCAGGTGAAGTCGAAGCCATTGGCCCCGGCGTCTCAAGCGTGCTGCCGGGTCAACTGGTGTCGATCTACGGTGCAAAGACCTGTGGACTGTGCCGTCCCTGCCGTGAAGGCCGCGACAACCTTTGTGAACATGTTTCGGGTGTCTATGGCTTCCATCTCGACGGTTTTGCCCAGGAAAGGATCAATGTCCCGGCCCGATTGCTTGTGCCCGCCCCTCCCGGTGTTGACGCCATTGGTGCAGCATTGGCGCCTGTCACATTTGGCACGGTGGAACACATGCTGTTTGACAATGCCAAGCTGGAGCCCGGTGAGGCCATCCTGATCCATGCCGGTGGATCCGGCATAGGATCGGCTGCCATTCAACTGGCCAAGAAACACGGTTGCACGGTCTACACCACCGTTGGCTCGGACGACAAAATCGAAAAAGCCAAGGCGCTGGGAGCCGATCACGTCATCAACTACCGCGAGGACCGCTTTGAAGGCGTCGTTCGCAAATTGACCCGCAAAAAGGGCGTCGACGTTGTTTTTGAACATGTCGGCGCGGACACCTGGGCTGGCTCCATGTTGTGCATGAAACGCGGCGGCCGTCTGGTCACCTGCGGCTCAACATCCGGTGTTTCAACCTCCATGAACCTGATGCAGCTGTTCCAACAGCAATTGCGGCTGATCGGTTCTTTCGGATGTCGCATGGAAAACATGGCCGATGCCATGCAGAAAATGGCACGCGGCCTCGTCCAGCCGGTCATCGACACGCAAGTGGAACTGACGGATATCGACCAGGCTCTGGAACGTATGGAAGGCCGCAAGGTCTTTGGAAAAATCATACTGAATATGGATTGACGCGTGAACCTTTTTACAACGCGAATAGCCATCCGCATTTACAAGACAAAAAACTGGATCGTCGCACAGGTGGTGTTTGCAGTTCTGGCTTTGCTCAGATTGTTACCTGCGCGCAAGGCCATTCGTTTTACCGAAAAAATGGCCTATAGGATTGGCCCGAAAACCGCCCGCCACAAGCTGGTGCTGCGCAATCTTGAGAGGGCTTTCCCGGAAAAACCCCTGGCGGAGCGTGAAGCCATCGCTCTGGATATGTGGGGCAACATGGCCCGTTTGATGGCTGAATATATTTTTGTTGATGAAATGATCGACAATGATATCGACGAGGACGGCAATGGACTGATTGAGGTGCTTGGGGCCGAGCGGTTCCATGACCTGATTGAAAACCCCCGTCCCTTTATCGTCTTCACGGCGCATAGCGGAAATTTCGAACTGCTGCCCATTGTCGCCGCAAAATACGGTCTCAATGTAACAGCCATGTTCCGGCCGCCAAACAATCCCTATATCGCCAAACGTCTGCTGTCGGCACGACGCACCCATATGGGCCGCCTTGTCCCGTCAAAGGCAGGCGCTGCGTGGAATCTGGCCGGTGTTCTGGAGGCTGGCAAGGGCGTTGGTCTGCTAGTGGATCAGAAATTTCACAAGGGTCGCAAAACCCAGTTTTTTGGTCTGAAAGTCCACACCAATCCGCTTCTGGCGAAACTTGCCCGCAACTACGATTGTGACGTTTTCCCGGCACGGTCCATTCGATTGCCCGGTGGACGCTTCCGGTTGGAAATCGAACCGGCCATCACCATCCCGCGCGATGAAAGCGGTCATGTCGACATGACCGCCACCGCTCAACTGCTCAATGACAAGGTTGAAAGCTGGGTGCGTGAATATCCAGGACAATGGATGTGGTTCCATGATCGCTGGAATATCAAACACACCCTTTAGGGCCTGCAGACAAGGAGCCGATCGGGTAGTAGCGGCCACAGGTGGCCGCCACGGAATTATCCGCTGTCAGATCAAAGCATCTACTGCCTGATGATGATCTTTGTGTTCTTGAAACCTTCACGCTTTACCAGCGAAAACAGCTTTGCGGCATGGTTTGGATCAAGACGCACGCAACCATGTGATGCCCTTCGCCCCAGACGTTTGAGATCTGTTGTTCCATGGACGGCATAACCACCGCGGAAAAAGATCGCATAGGGCATCGGCGCATTGTTGTATTTGCGCGATCGATGGTTTTTTGACAACCATTTCGGGCTGTAGGAACCCGTTGGCGTATAGTAGCCGTTGCGGCCAGTCGACACCTTCCAGCGGTATTTGACCCGCCCATGATGGGTCACCACCATGGTCTGGTTGGAAATGTCGATCCGGGCCGTCAATGTCGTGGCTTTTGCCGCCCATGAACCCAATGGAACAAAGACAAGACTTAACAGCAATGCAATGAATATTTTTTTCATTTTCCCTCCGAGCTGGAACCCTGGAAAGCAACCAGTCAGTCCCGTCGTATGTTTCACCCCACGAAAATCGCGCATGCGCATTGCGGAACAAAGAAATCCCACGATGCCCAATCGGGTATCAGTATAGACATGAATTCCTTTACGAAAAGTGCTTATATAACTTATGGTTACCTGCGCTTTTGCTAATAAACGATTTGGTCAGTTCGCCAGAGCAATATCAACCAATGAGCCACAGACCAAGAAAAATAGCGATTGCCAGGCTCACGAGCATCCAGCAGGCACCGTAAAAAACACCGATTGCCCGGTCGATATCACCGGCTGTCGCCTGACGTTTTCCAGCGCTGTTCAGCATCGGTTCGCGCACACTCACACCCGCGTAAATACGTTCTCCGGCAAGTGCCAGACCAAGAGCCCCTGCCATGGCGCTCTCCGGCCAACCGGCATTGGGGGAACGATGCAGCCCGGCATCACGGCGTGCCATATTAAAAGCGCGACTGGCACTGTGCCTGCCAAATTTCAGCAAAGCCGACAGGGCCAACAAAGCTGCTGAAAGACGGGCGGGAAGCCAGTTGACGAGGTCATCAAGCCTGGCTGAAGCCCAGCCGAAGCAGCCATATTTTTCGTTTTTGTGACCGATCATGGAATCGGCCGTATTGAGCATCTTGTAGGCCAGCAGTCCGGGCAATCCGAACAGAGCAAACCAGAACGCCGGCGCAACCACCCCATCGGAAAAATTCTCCGCCAGGCTTTCGATTGCCGCCCGGCAGATGCCGCCGTCATCCAGACTTTGCGGATCGCGCCCGACAATCATTGCGACCGCTTGCCTGCCGCCTGGAAGGCCGCCCTGGCGCAGGCCGGATGCAACCCGGCTGACATGGTCGGCGAGGCTTTTTTGGGCAAGCAGGACGGCAACCAGCGCGATCTCCAGCAATGCACCGGGAAATTTAAGCACCATGAATATTTTTGACAGGAAAAGCCCAACCAAAGCACTGACAAGCAGCAATAAAAGGATGGCAATAACACCATTGCGCTTTTGCCTTGCGTCGCTGTCACCCGGCCTGTTCGCAAGATGGTCGGCAAGCCCGATCAGCCGGCCAAACCAAACCACCGGATGGGCCAGCCGCCGCCAGAGCCAATCCGGATCTCCGACGAAAAGGTCAAGCAGAAGTGCAAATGCCAGTATCAGCAGATTATGTTCCAAGCCGATATCGCCTCGCTGATGCGATTAACAATCAAAATGATTTCTCAGTGCCAGGCGCAAACGCGCCTCGGATGTGCTGTCAGGACAAAGGCCGAACCGCAGCCACTGCGGCGCATAGCTGAAGGGGCGTGTCAGAATGTGGCTTTTGCAAAGGGCCTGGAAAATAGCGGCAGCACGATCATCCTCGACAAGGGCAAAGAGGTCTGTTCCACCCAGCACTTTAAGCCCTGCATCTGACAGGACCTCGCCCAATGCCTGCCGCCGCGGCACTATCTGCCGGGCAATCTCAGCAGCGGCTGCCCCATCGGAAAGAAGCGCACGAGCGATCTCCAGAGACGGGCCGGAAACAGCCCAGGGCCCCTGCGCATCGCGAATACGGCATAGAATGTCGGGCGCCGCCACCACAAAACCCAGCCGAATCCCGGCAAGTCCGTAGAACTTCCCGAAGGACCGAAGCACGATGAGGTTTTCATGTTGACCAGCCAGCGCGCAAACGCTGACCTCCGGCCGCATGTCGGCAAAGGCCTCATCGACGATAACCAACCCGCCCCGCTCACGCATGTTCAGCACCAGCGACAGCACAGTCTCTGGTGCAACCACCCGTCCATCCGGATTGTTGGGATTGACGATCACCGCCAATTTGTGATGGGCAGCAATCTCCCCGATATCGCTGATCACATCGACTGCACAACCTGCCTGCGCAAAACGCAGCCGATATTCTTCATAGGTCGGCCCCAAAATCGCCACTGGTCCATCAAACAGCTGCGGCAGCAAGGGAATCACGCACTGGATTCCGGCCACCGGTAACGGCATGATGCCGGGCGCTGCCCCATAGGCTTTGGCAGCGCCAAGGCTCGCCCTTTCCATCAGACTTTCATCCGGCAGGCGACACCAGATGTCCTGCGCTATCTGCGGCACGGGGACCGGTACGGGATTGATGCCGGTTGAAAGGTCAAGCCACTCCCCCGGCTGACCACCATAAAGGGCGCAGGCCCTCGTCAGCCCACCGCCATGCTCAATCGTTGAAACCTTGGGCATCATCAAACCGATTGCCACACCGATTGCGCCAGATCGATGACATGCATGAATGATCCCGCAACGGAACCGCGTTGCATACCGGCCGAACCAAGATCATTGCCCAGCGCATCTTCAACTGAAAACAGCGGGGCCGCATCCCCTTCCGAGACTATGGATGCATAGTGAAATTCATGCGCGTTCAGCTGCTGCGGCCAGAAAAACGGCTGGATCGGCGAAATGCGACGGTACCCCAGATGCAGCTTGCGGTTCGCAAAACTGGTCGTCAGCGGCAGCAATCCGAGCATGGCATGCGCATCGCCGGCATCATCGATCAGCCCATCGCCCAGAACCATGTAGCCACCGCACTCACCATAGATGGGGACCTGACGGTCCGCTGCCGCAATCATCGCCGCGCGAAACTGATCGGCACCCGCCAATGTTCCGGCATGCAGTTCCGGATAGCCACCCGGCAGGTAGATGGCGTCACAATCGGCAGCCGGACCTTCATTGGCAAGGGGCGAAAAGAAGGATATTTGCGCACCGCGCCTGTGCCAACCCATCAGGAGATGTTCATAGGCAAATGAAAAGGCAACATCACGGGCAACGCTCAGTCGCTGACCTGGCGGCGGCAATCGTTGAATATTGGACTGCGTTTCAAACGGCCAGAGTGACCGTGCGGCGCTGACGATTTTTTCAAGATCACATTGCCCTTCAACAAGGTCCGCTGCCCTGTTGATGAAGGCCTCCAACCCCTGATGTTCATTAGCCTGCACCAAACCAAGATGGCGCTCAGGCAGAATCAGTTGATCATCGCGATAAAGGACACCCAGGACGTCCATGCGGATCTTGTCCAGCGCCGCGCGCAGCATGGCCTCATGGCGAGGGCTTGCAACATTGTTGAGAATGACCCCGGCAATCAACACATTGGGATTGAAGGCGCTGAAACCCTGCACCAAGGCCGCAACGGATTGAGACATTTTCGCGCAATTGACGACAAAAATGACCGGCAGGTTCAAAAGTTCCGCCAGATCGGCCGCTGTGCCCGATCCGTCCGCAGCACCGTCAAACAGGCCCATCATGGCCTCCACCACCAGCAGGCGTTCGCCACCCGTCGCTAGTCCGGCATTGGCCAACAGCAGTTCAGGACGCATGCCCCATGGATCAAAATTCAGGCAGACCTGACCACTGGCCGCCGCGTGAAAGGCAGGATCAATATAGTCGGGGCCTGCCTTGCCTGGCGCCACCTTCATTCCCCGCCGGGTCATGGCCCGCAACAGCCCCAGCGTAAAGGTGGTCTTGCCGGATCCCGACATGGGCGAAGCGATGAGAAATCCACTCATTTATTAGGACCTTTCAATATACGGGCCTTTCAAACATCTGACGCAGCGATCGACACATTGACGGGAGGCATCCAGTCGAGTGTCTGGCGCAATGAAACCACATCACCGACCACAACAATGGCCGGGGGTGACAGACCTGCAACGATCAGGTCCTTTTCGGCATTGGCAAGGCTGGTGACCAGAACCTGCTGCTGTTCGGTCGTAGCATTGCAGACTATGGCGACAGGCTCCTGCGGCTTGCGCCCTGCCTCGATCAGCCGCTGCGTTATGGTGGCTATGTGTTTCATCGCCATATACATGACAATCACAGGTGAGCCCTTGGCGATACTGGGCCAGTCAATTCTGTCCGGCACGATTCCGTTGGAATCATGTCCGGTCAAAAAGGTTACGATGTGATTGACATCACGGTGTGTCACCGGAATTCCCGCATAGGCCAGGCCGCCGATACCTGCTGTAATGCCCGGAACCACCCGGAACGGAATGTTGTGCCTGACCAGCATGAGGGCTTCCTCACCACCGCGCCCGAAGACAAATGGATCCCCACCCTTCAGCCGCAATACTTTCTTGCCCTGTTTGGCAAGTTCAACCAGACGCAGTGAAATGTCGCCCTGTTTGGCCGATGGTTTGCCGCCGCGTTTGCCGGCATATTCGAGCACGGCGCCGGGTTTCACCAGTTTCAGGCAATTGGCGTTGACCAGGGCGTCATGGACGACGACATCGGCCTGCCTGATCGCATTGACGGCATGCATCGTCAGCAGGCCGGGATCACCCGGCCCTGCGCCGACAAGCCACACGCTTCCGGGCTGCATGGCGGGAAGGCCTTCAAACAGTTCATCCGCCATAAAGCAACTCCAGTGATGTCTTTCGCTTGCACTTTCCCTCGCCTATAAGTTCAGCATGACGGAAAAGCCAGACGAATCCAAGCCAGACGCATTCAAGCCAGACACAATCGAGTCTGATACAGCGCCCGTGCCCCAACCCGCGCCCTTGCGCCGGGGCTGGACCACCGGCGCCTGCGCCACGGCTGCAACCAAATCGGCGCTGACGGCTCTGATCACCGGCACATTCCCTGATCCGGTCACCATTACGCTGCCAAAAGGCCAGCAGCCGGCCTTTTCCCTGACCTATGAGTCGCTGGGAGATGGCTATGCCTCTGCAGGGATCGTCAAGGATGCCGGTGACGACCCGGATGTCACCCATGGTGCAACCATCATATCGACGGTGCAACCGCTCGCGCCGGGCAGCGGGATACGTTTCGCCGCCGGAGACGGCGTGGGCATGGTCACCCTGGCCGGATTGCCGGTCGGCGTTGGCGAACCGGCAATCAATCCGGTTCCGCGCACCATGATGGAAGATGTCGTCAACGAGATCTGCAGCGAATACGGTTTGCCTGCCGATGTGGAAATCACCATTTCCATTCCCGGTGGCGATGCCATCGCCCTGAAGACCTGGAACCCCAGACTGGGCATTGTCGGCGGACTGTCGGTGCTGGGCACAACCGGTATTGTGCAACCCTTCTCCTGTTCCGCCTGGATTCACTCCATCCATCGCGGCATTGACGTGGCAAGGGCCGCCGGATTGAACCATGTGCTGGGCGCCACAGGATCGACCTCGGAGACCGCGGCTCAAAAGATTTACAATCTGCCGGACATTGCGCTTCTGGATATGGGTGATTTCGCCGGCGGCCTGCTCAAATACCTGCGCCGACATCCCGTCGAGAGGCTGACGATTGCCGGTGGTTTTGCCAAGCTCGTCAAGCTCGCCCAGGGCGCCATGGACCTTCATTCCAGCCGCAGTCAGGTCGACATGAATTTTCTGGCCGATATCATCCCTGCGGCAGACATGAACAGCGCATTGAAGCAGCGGATTCAATCTGCGAACACCGCCCTGGAAGTCCTTCAAATGACTCAGGAACTGAACATCGACATTGCTCCCATCATCGCCCGCATGGCATGCGAGGCGGCCAAAGGCACCCTGCGTGACGCCGAAGTTTCTGTCGATATCATCGTGGTCGATCGGAAGGGAAACATTCTTGCCCGATATCCGTAAATCCGTGCTGATTCTCGGCGGAACCGGAGAGGCAAGCGAACTTGCCGAAAGGCTTGAGAATCTTGCCCGATATCGGGTCATTACGTCTCTCGCCGGACGGACGCTAGACCCGCGACGCACCAGCGGTGAAATCCGTATCGGAGGCTTTGGCGGCGCCGAAAGCCTGGCCACATTTCTGCGCGAGGAAGCCATTGATGTGCTCGTCGATGCGACCCACCCCTTTGCCGAAACGATATCGGCCAATGCGGCACGCGCTGCTGAGATTTCGGGCACCCGCCTTCTTGTCCTGCAACGTCCTGCCTGGCCACAGGAGCCCGGTGATCGCTGGATCGTCGTAAAGGCGCTGCAGCAGGCCTGCCAGGCCATTCCGCCATCCAGCCGTGTCCTGCTGGCACTGGGGCGCCAATATATCGCGGCCTTCACCGCGCGCCCTGATGTGCATTTCATCATAAGGATGGTCGATCGCCCGGATGAACCACTTGCGTTCACATCGTTTGAACTGATCATCGGCAAACCCTCCGCAGATCCCGCAGCCGAAGAACGCCTGCTGCGCGACGGCAAGGTCAGCCACATCGTCTGCCGCAACTCCGGCGGCGACGGTGCATATGCCAAAATTCTGGCAGCGCGCCGATTGTCCATCCCAATCATCATGATCGACCGCCCCACCGCAGAAGCGGAAGGCGCCTTCAACACGGTTGAAAGTGTACTGACCGCCATCGCTTAAACGGCAACGCGCTTTTTCTTTTTGCCGGCATTGCGCAGCACATGAGAATAGTCGGCATCATAGAGTGCCGAGTCGCGAAACTGCACTTTGCCCAGTACCGGTCCAACCATGATCAGGGCAGTGCGTGTCAGCTTGGCCTTTCGCACCTCCTGTTTCATTTCGCAAAGCGTGGTGCGGATATAGAGTTCATCGGGCCAGGTGGCGCGATAAGCAATCACTACCGGGCAATCCTCGCCGTAGTGGGGCACAAGGGAATCGCGCACATAATCCAGATTTCGGATCGACAGGTGAATGGCCAGCGTTGCCTTCGATTGGCCGAGAATCTCCAGTTGCTCGCCTTCCGGCATGGAAGACGCCTTCATGCCGGTGCGCGTGATGATGATCGTCTGGGCAATTTCCGGCAGGGTCAGTTCCATTTTCAGCCGGGCTGCAACACCGGCAAAGGCGGGCACGCCTGGGACCACTTCATAATCGATGCCGAGCACTTCAAGACGCCGCATCTGTTCGGCAACAGCGCCGTAGATCGACGGATCGCCGGAATGCACGCGCGCCACATCCTTGCCCTCAAGATGCGCTTTTTCCATTTCTCCAATGATGAGATCAAGATGCATTGGCGCCGTATCCATCACCACGGCGCCCTCAGGGGCAGCCGAGACAATTTCCTCCGGCACAAGGGAGCCCGCATAAAGACACACCGGGCATCGCTCAACCAGACGCAGGCCACGCACGGTGATCAGGTCAGCGGCTCCAGGGCCAGCACCAATGAAATAGACCGTCATATCGCTGTTTCCTTTTCATCAATCACGCTATCGGCCTTGGCGGCATAGCCGCGCGGTGTGTAGACCCAGCTCTTGCCATCGCCCGATATCACTGTGCGGCTCTGGGAAGAACCGACAATGACAACCGTCAGCATGTCCACATCATCCACCTGCAGGTCACCAAGCGGCACCGTACGGATGCGCTCACCGTCGCGCCCAAGATTTGTCGCAAGCACCACGGGCGTGCCGAATGGCCGATATTTCAGCAATTCATCACGAGCGTAGGCCAATTGTGTCCTGCGGCGTTTCGAAACCGGGTTGTAAAAGGCAATGACAAAATCGCCTTCTCCGGCTGCCTTGACACGTTTTTGAATATCCGGCCATGGCGTCAGCAGATCCGACAGCGAAATGGTACAGAAATCATGGCCCAGCGGCGCACCGACCCGCGCGGCAGCGGCCTGCAGGGCGGAGATTCCGGGCGAGACGACCAGTTCAATGCGTCGCGCCGCGTCGCTCAGACCGTTCTCATGCGCCTGACTGGACTGCCCCTTGTCGAGAAGTTCAAAGGCCAGGGTTGCCATGGCATAGATGCCCGCATCCCCCGAACAAACCAGTGAGACCGTGCGGCCCTGCCCGGCCAGTTCCATGGCGTGATGAACGCGCGCCTCTTCCTTGCCCAGATCAAAATCATGGCGGATCTTGCCATCCGCGAGCTGTTCGAGGAGATCCAGATAGAGCGTGTAACCCACCAGGTCGCTTGAACGGGAAACCATCGACGAGACTTCGGGAGAGCGCCATGCCTCTGCGCCCGGGCCAATGCCGACAATGTACAATGTGCCGCGTGCACGCCCGCATTGAGCGGCTTTGACCGGTTCTGCTGCCCTGGCGATGGCGCAGGTGACCCGTCTGGATTTGCGTTTTGCAACGATGAGGCTTGCGGAGGCCCCACCAGCGGCCAATGCCGCGCCTTCAGCCACGCCATGACAGCCGACCTCGGCAAACACCACATCGGAAGGGTTCTCAAGCCGATCAGAAAGCGCTTCGAGCGTTGCCGCATCAAAAAACCGGGCAGCCACCCCGAAATGATCCGCAACGGCGTGAATAGCTGCCTCGTCGGCTTTCACGTCAATCGAGTAAACGCCGCTCAATGCAGCAGGACAAAGGTCTGCTTCAGTCAGCACCTGCTGCGCCAGCTCGATCGCCTCCTGTGGCGCAGTTCCGCGCTCGCATCCCATGCCGAGGCAAAGCGTTTGGGGCGCATAGACCAGTTCCAGCTCTGCCGGCTCCGACAATTGATCACTCACGGTCAATTTGACCGCACCATCTGCTGCCATGGGAATGGCTGACCGCGTGATCCAGTCGGCCTTGCCGGAAAAAACCGCTTTGCCACCCGCAACAAGTTCAGCCATGACGGCTTTGGCCACTTTTGGATTGGTCAGCACATAACCTTCCGGCGGTGCATCCAGCGCCACCTTGAAACGCAGGTCGCCCGCCGTTGTTATGGCGGCGTGACCATCAATCAGGGCTGCAATTTGACGCGCCAGATCATTGGCACCGTGATGACCACCGAGCAATGGAACAACGCTCGTGGCATCCTCCGACACGGCAATCACCGGTGGCTCAAGAGATTTATCCGCCAGATGCGGCGCAAGCAGGCGGATCAGCGCGCCACTGGCCATCAGTCCGATGACGGGATGTCCAGTCCTGAACAATTGGCCAATGTGATCTGCGGCACTTTCGAACACTTCATCGGCCTGCGTCACCCGAGATCGCGCGCCATGAATGCGTCCACCAAGTGCTTTGGCGATTTTACCCGCCAGGGGCATTGCCGCCTCGCTGAGAACGATGATTGCAGGTTTCATTTCAACAATCCTGTTTGCTTGCGGGCGTTGCCTGCGCGGTATCACGTCGAGAACCGCTTGTTTCCACCGGCAATCCGGCAACCCAGTTCTCCGATCCCTTGTAAATCAGGATCATCGAAAAATAGGGTGCATCCCCCTCCGCCTCGCCCAACGGCATAATGCGTTCATCGGCAAGAGAAATACGTTCCAGATAGCCGGCACAGGCCACCAGATCATGTTTTTGCAACAGGGATTTGATGCGTGCAAAATGGCGTCCGATCTTGATGATGGCAATGGCGTCCGCCTGTTCGAGCCTCGCGGCGATCACGTCATCCGGCAAGGGTCCCGGTACAACACTCAGCACGTCATTGCGCGCCGCCAGCGGGCGTTTGAGCGCCGCCGCCCCGGCCATCATGGACGACACGCCTGGTATGATCTCGCAGTCAAATTCACCGGCCAGACGTTCATAGAGATACATGAAGGACCCATAGAAAAACGGATCGCCCTCACACAGCACGGCGACATCCTGTCCGGCGGTCAGATAGTCTCCAATGTCGCGCGCTGCCGCATCATAGACCTCCTGGGCCGGAAACCGCTCAACCCGCATCGGCACAACAATGGGATATTCGATCTGTCGCGCATCAAGATACTCGCGGACAATCTGGCGGGCAAAACTCGCGCCGCTATCGGGAGCAGGATAGGCAACCACCGGACAGGATCGCAGCAATCGATGCGCCTTCAAGGTCAGCAATTCAGGATCACCCGGCCCCACGCCAAGTCCGTAGAGTTTGCCCGTCATGCACCGCCCCAGGGTTTGTGCAGGCTCCATTGCGTCACCGGCATGGCCGGCTTCCAGCCGTGGTATTGCCCAATGGCCTGAACGCTGGCGACCGACAGGCGGATCAGATGTCCGCCCATCCGGGCATGCAAGTCCAGCAACCGCGCCTCATTTTCAAGTGTCACCGCATTTGCAACAAGCCGGCCACCGGGCTTCAAAGCCTGCCAGCACGTTTCAAAGACACCCTCATGTCCCAAACCACCGCCGATGAAAACGGCATCGGGCGCAGCAATATCCTGACAGGCTTGCGGTGCCTGACCTTCAATGATCTTCAGGCGCGGCGTTCCCAGCACCGTGGCATTTTGAGCCATCATCGCCCGGCGCTCCGCCTGCATTTCGATGGCAATGGCCTTGGCACCCGGCGCAGAGCGCATCCATTCAATGGAAACCGAACCACATCCCGCACCGACATCCCATAGAAGCGCTTGCGGACAGGGCTGCAGGCTCGCCAGGGTCACAGCGCGGACTTCCCGCTTGGTCATTTGCCCGTCATGAACAAAGGCGTCATCCGGCAACCCCGGAACCCGGGCCAGGATGGCGGCTCCCTCATCCGGGACACATTCGATCGCCAGCACATTGAAATCGGCAAATTGGTTGTGATCGGGGTCAAAGGGTTCAATCTCATTCGCCCTTGCATGGACTGTCCGCTCCGCCTTGCCACCCATGTGTTCAAGCACTGTTAGCAGGGAACCGCCATAGCCGCGTTCGCACAAGGCGCGCGCCACTTCATGCACGGTGCGCGCCACCGAGGTGAGCGAAAGAATCCGGTTGCCGGGCAGAACATGCGATTGCAGACCGGCAACTGCGCGGCCATGCAGGGAGATGCAAGACACGTCGCTGAGCCCCCAACCCATTCGTGCTGCAGCCAGGGAAAAGCCGCTCGGCGACGGAATGACCAGCATCTCATCGCTCTCGACCATGCGGCGCATGGTGGCCCCGATACCGAAATGCATCGGGTCTCCGGTGGCCAGGATGGTCACGGCCTTGCCACGCCGCTCCTTGAGAAACTCGATCGTCGGCCCGACGCCCATGGTCCAGGGAACCACTTCACAATCGGCCATTCCGAGCGAAGCAAGATCGAGGTTTTCCAGCACACGCTCCGGCGCGACCAGCGTCTTGGCTGCCTTCATCAAGGCAAGTGCCGGCGGTGTCAGCGACTGAATTCCGTCATCGCCAATGCCCAGTATGGTCAGCCATATCTTTTTATTGTCTTCACTCACGCTCTTAATTCTCCTGCAATGGCATTGACGGCGGCAGCAGCCATGGCGCTGCCTCCCCTGCGCCCACGAACGGCGATAAAGGGCACTCCGCGGGAATCTGCAATCAGTGCGTCCTTGGCCTCGACCGCGCCGACAAACCCCACCGGAATACCGATGATCAGCGCTGGTGACGCCAAACCGCGATCCATCATTTCCAGCAGGTGAAACAAGGCCGTTGGCGCATTGCCAATGACAACGATGCCACCGGCCATCTCTTCGCAAAGCACCTCCATGGCCGCAGCCGAACGGGTTGTTGCATGCGCCCGCGCCAATTGCGCAGTGGCTTCGCTTGATATCTCACAAAGAACGGGCAGGTCCTTGGGCAACAATCGCCTGATGATCCCGCGCCGGACCATTTCCACGTCACAGATGATCGGTCTTGCTTTGGCCAATGCCTGGCGTCCGGCTTCGACGGCGTCATCCGAAATGACCAGATCGTCGACGATATCAACCATGCCACAGGCATGGACAAGCCGGATGGCAATATCCTTCTGGCCGCCTGAAAAGCGTGACAGATCAGCCTCCCGCCGTATCGTCTCGAAGCTTTGGCGGTAAATCTCCGCTGCATCGCGAATGTAATGCGTCGTGCCGTGGTTCAAGTTGGACGCTTCTTCATGGAAACAGGACCATGGGGATGATCGGCCTGTGGATAGGGATGATGGGCATGCGCATGTCCATGATCGGGCCCCTGATCTTTTTCGTGCCCGTGGTCATGCGGGTGATCGTGCCCGTGGTCATGATCATGATCATGGCTGTGATCGTGAAGCGGCGTCCAGGGTAGATCGTGTGCCTTGCAGAATGCCTCTTCGCGGCAGGAGGCATCGCAATCGCCTTTGCAGGGACAATTCTCCAGTCCCCCGCCGATTCCCTCGACATGATGGTGGTGGCTTTCCTGCGGCAGACCTATTTCAGCTTCAAAACCCAGCACCTGTTCGCGATACTTGCACATCTGGCAGTTCATCACCGCCCGCCCGGCACGGGTTTCTTCCACCCGGTCGTCAAATGTATCAAGCACCAGATGGTGATCGTTCAGGTAGCCGGCCTTGATGAATTCGATATCGGGATATTTTTCGGCCACCTGGTCGGTGTAGCTGTAGATGCGCTTGACCAGAACGCCGGTAAACAGAAAATACGGAAAAACCACGATACGGCGGTATCCGAGTTTTACCGCATGATGCAGTCCGGGTTCGACCAGCGGAAAGGTTACGCCCGAATAGCAGGTTTCAGCCCAGCCAAATCCCATGCCTTCCCATAGAATGCGGGTGACTTTAGACACATTGGAATTGGCATCCGGGTCTGAGGATCCGCGACCGACCACCATGAGAAGCGTCTCATGCAGCGGAACATCGCCATCAACACTATTGGCCGTATCCAGAGCCTGCTGGATACGGGCGCCAGCAGCCCTGATCATTTTCATGTCGACACCAAGTTCACGGCCATAATCAATCCGCATCTGCGGGTGTTGCGCCTGATAGGTGTTCAGAACGGTAGGAATATCATTCTTGGCATGCCCTGCGGCAAACAACATGCCCGGAACAGCAAGCACCCGTGTCACGCCCTGCGCGCGCAGGCGATCAAGTCCCTCATTGATCACCGGGTTGCAGAACTCCAGATAACCATATTCAACCGGCGTCTCCGGATGGCGTTCCTTCAGCCCTTTTGCCACCTTGGCAAACTCAAGCGCCGCATTCTGGTTGCGGCTGCCGTGGCCACACACCATGATCCCGAGTTTTTCTGGAATGTTCAAACCGTCGCTCCTTCAGCCTGCTCTTCGGCGTCACCGTCACAGACCTCTTCGTCTTCCTGGGGTTTTTCCGTGCCCTTGGCAGCCTTGGCGATCAGTGCTGCCAGCGCTGCTGCGCCAACGGTTGCGGCCACACCCACCCAATGGGCATGACCGGCAAGTTCGCCGACATGTCCGCCATGGGCAAAAGCACCGTTAAGGAACAGGAACGTGGCTGATAAAAAAACAAAAATGCGCGTCATCTGGAATACTCCGGCTGGCAGTGTCGTGCACGAAACGCCGCGGCGAATGAAATTCGCCATTCCGGTCTGGACAGCTCCGGAATTGAACCCCCTGTATGGGTCGGTCGCACCGGAATTTCTCGCAGCCCGCTGAATTCGGGCGCCGTCTCACGCTGATCCCGTTCTAGGCAAACCATCCGGCAACGTCAAACACAAACGCGGCGAAAAGCTTACCAGACACGACAGCAGACGATTTCAGATGGTCACGCCAGACGATCAGTGGATGGCGCCTGACATCCGGTGGGGGAGCGAACTGCGGAAACCGGGCAAAGCTGCTAGGCGATGTTTTCAACCCGCTTGTAACCAAGCGAACTTTCCAACAGGTGTTTGGTATAGGGATGGCTTGTCTTCATGGCGCGCATGTCCGCCACGCTCATGATTTCAACGATCTCGCCCAGTTGCATCACCGCGATGCGCTCACACATGTGCCCGACAACCGCCAGATCGTGCGAAACCATCACATAGGTCAGCTTGCGGGCCATGCGCAGGTCGACGAGAAGATTGAGGATCTCGGCCTGAACGGAGACATCAAGCGCCGAGGTCGGCTCATCCAGCAACAGGATTTCCGGCTCCGGAGCCAGCGCCCGGGCGATGGCGACCCGCTGCCGCTGCCCGCCGGACAATTGGTGCGGATAGCGGAACCGGAAAGACGGCCCCAGGCCAACATCATCGAGGAGTTTCACAATGCGCTGATCAATCGCGTCAAATCCATGCAGGTACAGCGTCTCACTCAACACCTGATCGACCGTATGGCGCGGGTGAAGAGAGGCATAGGGGTCCTGAAAGACCATTTGCACTTTCTTGTAGAACTGCGCGGTGCGTTTCCTTGCAAGCTTTTCGCCTGCCACAATCATTTCGCCTGACCAATTGGGCACCAGCCCCGTCAGTGCGCGCAAAATGGTCGATTTGCCCGATCCGCTCTCGCCCACCAGACCGAAGGATGCGCCGCTATCAACGCGAAAGGACACATCTTTGACCGCATCGACCCGGTCATGCCCGGAGCCGAACCAGACATCAAGATGGCTTATTCCCAATCCGCTCATGACGCACCGCTCACGCTTTGCGCCTCGCGCCAGGCCGGGTCACGCTTGAGCACGTCCAGCCGTTCCTTCGGCTCGGTGAGACGCGGAAGGGAATTGAGCAACCCTCTTGTGTAGGGATGACGGGCCTCATGCAACTTGTCGGCCCGGCAAGTCTCGACAATGCGCCCGGCATACATGATCAAAACGCGGTCACAGAAGGAGGAGACGAGATTGAGGTCGTGAGAGATGAAGATCAGCCCCATGCCGCGTTCCTGCACCAGCCGGTCCATGATCGACAGCACCTGTGTCTGCACGGAGACATCCAGCGCCGAGGTCGGTTCGTCCGCGATAAGGATTTCCGGGTCCGGAATCAGCATCATGGCAATCATGATCCGCTGGCCCATGCCCCCGGACATTTCGTGCGGATAAGCACGGAATACCCGTTCGGGGTCACGGATCGAAACCGCTTCCAGCATGTCCAGCGCCTTGCGTTTCACGTCGGCTTTCGAGGCGGTCGCATGCGCGGCGTAGGCTTCCATGATCTGCTCACCAACCGGCATCACCGGGTTGAGGGAGAATTTCGGGTCCTGCATGATCATGGATATGCGCTGACCGCGCACTTTGCGCATCTCGCGCTCCGACATGGCCATGAGATCCTTGTCATGCAGCATGATCCTGTCTGCGGTGACAATGCCGGGCTTGCGTATCAGCCGCAGGATGGCCCGCCCCGTCATGGACTTGCCGGATCCCGATTCGCCGACAATGCCCAACCGCTCCTTGCCCAGGGAAAAGGAAATACCGCGCACCGCATCAAAAACGCCATTGCGCGTGGGAAATTTGACCCAGAGGTTCTGGACATCCAGCAGCTTGTCTTGCTGTTCAAGCATCGCCTGCATCCTTCGGGTCAAGTACATCGCGCAGACCATCACCCAACAGGTTGAAGCCAAGGCTGACGGTGAAAATGGCAAGGCCCGGCACCGTGGCCACCCACCAATAGTCGAGCAGGAATTTCCGCCCCTCTGAAATCATGGCGCCCCATTCGGGCGAAGGCGGCTGTGCACCCATACCAAGAAACCCCAGCCCGGCAGCGGCCAGGATGATGCCGGCCATGTCCAGTGTCACGCGAACGATGATGGAAGACATGCACAGTGGCCAGATGTGTTTGACAATGATGCGCAGGGGACCGGCCCCCTGCAATTTTACGGCGCTGATATAATCGGAGCCGCGAATGGTCAGGGTTTCCGCCCGGGCGATGCGCGCATAGGGCGGCCAGGCGGTCAGTGAAATGGCAATAACCGCATTTTCAATGCCCGCACCCAGCGCCGCCACAAAGGCCAGCGCCAGAACCAGACGCGGAAATGCGAGAAATATATCGGTGACGCGCATCAGGATCGTATCGACCCAGCCGCCGGCATAACCGGCCACCGTGCCTACGAAGAGGCCGACAATCGGCGCAATCATCGCCACCAGCGTGACGATGTAAAGCGTGATGCGCGCCCCGTAAATCAACCGGCTTAAAATATCCCGGCCCAGTGAATCGGTGCCGAGCAGATGGCCCTCACCCCATAGCGGCTGTAGCCGGTTGGCAAGGTCCTGTTCAAAAGGATCAGCCGGCGCAAGCAGCGGTGCAAAAATCGCGACAAGAACCAGAAAAACCAGAATGAACAGGCCGATCATTGCCAGCTTGTTGGCTTTCAAGGTCAACCATCCCTGGTAAAGAGAGGCAATCCTGGCGTGACGCCGCGATGTGGGCGTCTCGGTGCGCAGCCAATCGCGCAGGTTCTGCTTCTCGCCGCTGCCAAGTTCTGCGTTGCTCATCGCGCCCTCGGATCAAAAAATTTGTACAGCATGTCCGAAAAGATATTCAGGCAGACAAACACAAGGCCGACAACAACCGTACCACCCAGAACCGCGTTCATATCAGCCGAAAGCAATGCAGTCGTGATATAGGAGCCGATCCCCGGCCAGGAGAAGATGATTTCCGTCAGCACCGAGCCCTCCAGCAGACCGGCATAGCTCAGCGCCACAACCGTAATCAGCGGCACCTTGATATTGCCAAAGGCATGACGCCATACGACCGCCCATTCCGACAGGCCCTTGACCCGTGCCGTGGTGACATATTCGGCGTTCATCTGCTCCAGCATGAAAGAGCGGGTCATCCGGCTGATATAGGCAAGAGAATAATAGCCCAGCAGCGAGGCTGGCAGAATGATGTGGCTGACGGCGTCCCGAAACACGTCCCATTGGCCGTCGAGCATACTGTCAACCAGAATGAGTCCCGTGACGGTTGGCACAATATCAACATAGAAGATGCCGACCCGGCCGGGGCCACCGACCCAGCCCAAAATACCGTAGAAGACAAGCAGCCCGACCAGCCCCAGCCAGAAGATCGGCATGGAATAGCCAACCAGGGCAATCACCCGGGCCGTCTGGTCGATCCAGGTGCCGCGCTTCACGGCGGCGACGACGCCCAGCGGGATGCCCACGAACACACCGATAAAGGTGCCGATTGTGGCCAATTCAAGCGTCGCGGGGAAGACCCGGATGATGTCATCAACCACGGGACGCGCCGTCAGGCGCGACACGCCGAAATCACCGCGCACCACATCCCAAAGGTAGTAGAAAAACTGGACGACAAGCGGTTTGTCGAGTCCCAGCTTGATATAGGTCGCCTCATACATCTCCTTGCTCGCCCGCTCTCCCAGAATGGAAATGAGCGGATCAATCGGCATGATGCGGCCAATCACGAAGGTGATGAACAGCAACCCGAGCATGGTGATGGCAATGGTGCCCAACGTTTTGGCAATGGTTGCCACGACGGAAAAAATGGGCGACGCACGCCGCCCATTTTCGGATTGTATTGTCACTGACATGGCGGACTGACTACTTGGTCACCGGCCAATAGGCGACCGCAGTCACGGCACCCCCGAGGTTCAGGTTCTTGACGGCCTCGGCCCGACCTGTCTGCTCGATTTTCTGGAACATGACCGCAAATGGTGACTTCATCTGGTGCTCACGCTGCATGTCTTCATACATTTTGCGGCGCACGTCCCGGTCAGCTTCAACCACAGCCGCTTCGACCTGCTGGTTCATGTCGCCCGGATCCCAGGCATTGCGATAGGCCAGCAAGCCTGTTGCCTTGGCTTCATCCGAATTGTCCGGATTATAGGCAAATGTGCCGGCATTTGTTTGCGGATCGGGATAATCCGGTCCCCAGGCACCCAGGTACATATCCAGTTCCCGTGCGCGATAACGCGTCAGGATCTGCTTGGCCGTGCCAACGGTGATGTTCAGCTTGATGCCGACCTGAGCGAATGTATTCTGCAGGGACTGGGCAATTTCCACGCGCTCCTGAGCTTCGCGCACGCCGACTTCGATTTCCAGGTCCGAAACGCCGGCTTCGGCCAGCATGGCCTTTGCCTTCTCGATGTCGAGACTGAACGGTTTGTCGTCGATTGCGCCCAGATAGGTACGCGGCAGAAAGGCCTGATGGATGGTGTACTGGCCATTCAGAAAGCTGTTTTGCATACCCTCGTAGTCAGCAAGGTATTTGAGCGCCTGACGCACCTGCGGCTTGGCGAGTTCGGGATGTTTCTGGTTCAGCGAAAAATACATCAGGCGACCGCGCAATTCGTTGTCGATCGCGATACCTTCCTTCCCGCTTATCCCGGCAACGTCCTCCGGATTGAGATTGCGCGCAACATCGATATCTCCCTTTTCCAGCAGCAGGCGCTGGGTGGCGCTTTCCTGAATATGGCGCACAATCACCCGCTTCATGGCAGGCGCGCCCTTGTAGAAGTCTTCATTGGCGCTCAGCGTTACCGATTCATTTGGCTTCCAGCTGACCACCCTGTAGGCGCCGGAGCCGGCCGAATTGGTTTTCAGCCAATTGTTGCCGAGGTCACCGTCGGCCTCATTGGCCATGACGGTCTTCTTGTCGACGATCCCGCCGATAACCGATGCCAGGCAGTTGAGCACAAAGGATGTCGCATATTTCTTGTCGGTCGTAATGCTCAGGGTGTTGCCGTCTGCAACAATGACATCGTTGACATTCTCAGCGGTAAAACCGAATTGGGTGAGAATGAACGAAGGAGTCTTGTTGAGCGTAACCGCGCGGCGCAGCGAAAATTCGGCATCTTCGGCGGTGACCGGATTGCCGGAATGGAATTTCACGCCTTCGCGCATGGTGAATGTGATGGTCTTGCCGTCTTCCGACACCACCCAGCTCTCCGCCAGGTCGGGCTCATAGCCTGCATCAAGATTGAGCGGATCGAAATTGACCAGCTTGCCATAAACGTTGCGACTGACATCACTGCCGGCAAATTCAAAGGATTCAGCAGGGTCCAGCGTGATAATGTCATCAATCCGGTTGGCTATGACAAGCATGTTCGCCGGTGTTTCGGCGTAAACCGGCAGCGTCCCCATTGCCATCGTCAGACCAATGGCGGTGCCAGCAATCAGTTTTGTAATATGTCTCATGGGTGTGTTCCTCTTTTTCGTTTCTTAAGCCTTGCCTTGCGGGGGCGTTATTCACCCCAGGTTTTTTCCAGAACCCGCAGCCAGTTCTTGTAGCACAACTTTTCGATGAGTTGATCATTATAGCCATGGTCACGCATTGCCTGGCGCAAATTTGGAAGTCCGGCCACGCTGGAAATCGCGTCCGGGATTTTTGCACCGTCAAAATCAGAGCCCATGCCGACCCTGTCTTCGCCCAGATGTTCGATCAGATGATCCAGGTGGCGCAGCATTTGATCCAGAGGAATATCTGTCAGCATCCGCCCGTCATCACGCAGAAACGCCGCCGCGAAATTCAGGCCGACCATGCCATCGCTTTCAGCAATGGCCGCCAATTGCTTGTCTGTCAGGTTGCGCGAATGGGGACAGATCGCATGACAGTTGGAATGGGTGGCAACCAGCGGTTTGTCGCTGAGCCGCGCAATATCCCAGAAACCCGCCTCATTGAGATGCGACAGATCCAGCAAGATGCCCAACTTGTTGCATTGGGCGACCAGCCTCACCCCGTGCTCACTGAGCCCCGGCCCTATATCGGGAGAGCTGGGAAAGCGAAACGGGACGCCATGTCCGAAGATGGTCGGCCTGCTCCAGACCGGGCCGATGGATCGAAGCCCGGCGCGATACAATACATCCAGAGCGTGAAAATCGGGATCAATGGCCTCGGCGCCCTCAATATGCATGAGCGCCGCCAATTTGCCTGCCTGGAGGCAATCATTGATCTGCGACGCGGTTGTGCAGATTGTCACGGCGCCCAGTTCCTCAAGCCTGTTGAGGATTGCCGCCTGCTGCATCACGACACCGAGTGCAACGGATTCAGGTATCTGCCGAGGCAGCGCCAATTCATATTGCGGCTTCGACATTTCCTCCATCTTGAAGGCCTGGTCTGTTGGCGATGGAACATAAATCGCAAAAAAACCGCCGCCAAAACCACCAGCAACGGCTTTCGGCAGATCAACCTGACCGTCGCGTCCCGAGATAAAGGTTTCGGCTGCCTTCAGCCCGCCCGCCATTTGCAGACGCAGCAGCACATCATTGTGGCCATCAAAAATCGGAGGTATCGTCATAGGCATAAAACACATGGCCTTTGGTTCGCGTTGCTAATAGTACAACCTCGTTGCTTGCCCCAGGGATCAGGATCCAGGGATCAAGACCCAAGGGTCAAGCCCCAGGGATCAAGCCCCAGGGACCAAGCCCCAAGGATCAAACCAGTTCAGTCTATCAACAAAACTTCCGGCGCATAGCCTTAAACGTGCCTATACTATTTTAGTTGAAGTAGATGGTGCGCGCCCGGGTCCCCATGGTCCGGCGAACCGACAGGCGCTGACAGCATGCCTAGAATTCAATGCCGATCTGCGCTTTGACCCCTGAGCGAAACGGGTGCTTGATCATTTCCATTTCGGTGACCAGGTCGGCAAATTCGATCAGTTCTTCTTTTGCGTTGCGGCCAGTGATGATCACATGTTTCATCGGCGGCTTGTTTTTCAGCGTCTCGATAATGTCAGCGACGTCCAGGTAGTCATAGCGCAACACGATATTGAGTTCGTCGCACAGCACCATGTCATGCTCATCGTCGAGGATCATCTCTCTCGCCTTTTCCCAGGCCTGTTGGGCAGCCTCAATGTCACGCTGGCGATCCTGCGTCTCCCAGGTAAAGCCTTCTCCCATTGTCGCCAATGTTACCTGATCCGGAAAGGCTTCCAGCACCTTGCGTTCGCCGGTTCCCCACTTGCCCTTCACAAATTGGACGACACCAACCTTCAAGCCGTTGCCGATGGCACGAAAGGCCATGCCAAAAGCCGCCGTGGACTTGCCTTTTCCCTTGCCCGTATGGACGATGGTCAGACCCTTTTCGATGGTCTTGGTGGCAATGATCTTGTCGCGGGCAACCTTCTTCTTGCGCATCTTGTCGGCGTGGCGCGCATTCAATTCCGCTTCGGTGAGGTTTTTCAACTTGTCGGATTTTTCAGCCATGGTCTGATCCCTTGTGGATGGAATGGGAAGAACGCCCGCCTCCTGCGGCAGGTTCAATATTAGGGCACACCGGCGTCCTTTGCCAATGCATGCAATTCAAAACGGGCCGAATTGGAGCGGGGTGTCCAAAGGCCGCGGATGATGGCCTCCTCCAGTCTGGCAGCAATCTCGCGAAGCGCCGGCGCATTGTGCTCGGCAATGAAGTCGCGCACTGTGTCATCAAGCAGGAAGGCCTGATAGACGCTTTCAAAATGATGGTCCGTCACGGCACCTGTGGTGGCTGAGAAGGCAAAGAGATAATCAACCGTGGCAGCCATTTCAAAAGCGCCTTTATAGCCGTGACGCATGACACCGCTGATCCATTTGGGATTGACAACCCGGCCGCGAACAACACGGGCGATCTCCTCGTCCAGCGTTCTGATCACCGGTTTTTCCGGACGCGAATGATCATTGTGATAAATCGCCGGACGGGCCCCGGTCAAGGTTTCGACAGCCGCCGTCATGCCACCTTCAAACTGATAATAATCATCGCTGTCGAGCAGATCGTGTTCACGATTGTCCTGATTTTGCACGACGGCCTCAAGCGTTTTGAGACGCGTCTCCAGCAGGCCCTTTTCCGCCCTGCCCTGCGCCTTCGCGCCATAGGCATAACTGCCCCAAACGAGATAGGCTTCGGCCAGATCACCCTGTGTCTGCCAGCCACCTTCGTCAATCAGCGCCTGCAGGCCTGCACCATAGGCGCCCGGCTTTGAACCGAAGACGCGAAAACCGGCGCGCTCTTCAGCTGCCCCAGCCTCCATGCCACCATCAACCAGCCGTTGTCGCTCATTGCGCATGCGCGCGGCAATGGGGTTATCGTCGGCATCTTCATCCAGGGCGCCGACCGCACGGATAGCCCGGTCAATCAACAGGATCTGATCGGGGAATGCATCGCGGAAAAAACCGGAAATACGCAGGGTGACATCCACCCGTGGCCGGCCAAGCAGTGCAATCGGAATGATTTCATAGCCGGTGACCCGGCGCGATGCATTGTCCCAGACCGGTTTTGCCCCGATCAGGGCCAGAGCCTGGGCAATATCGTCACCGCCGGTGCGCATGTTGGATGTGCCCCAGGCGGTCAGCCCGAATGAGGTCGGCCAATCACCGTGGTCCTGCGTATAACGGGCGATCAGCATTTCTGCAGATTTCCGGCCCAGTTCCCAGGCAGCCGGTGTCGGCACACTTCTGCTGTCGACCGAGTAGAAATTGCGCCCCGTGGGCAGAACATCAACGCGCCCGCGGGTCGGCGCACCGGAGGGTCCGGGTTCGACAAAGCGACCGGAAAGCCCCATCAGCAGGCCGTCGATCTCGGCAGGACCACATCGCTCAACCGATGGGATGATGCGTTCCTTGATACCGGCCAGAACCTGAAGGGTTTGTTTCAGATGTTGCGGACACGCAAGCTGGCCGGATACAAATTCGATGGCTGCCAGTTCCAAACGCTCGACCGTATCGCCTGCCGTGCGCCACAGATCATCCGAAACCTGCTGCAGGACATCCGGCCTCGGTCCGTCCCAAACCTGCGCCATGGGACAATCCAGCGGATCAAAACCAAGCTTCAGGTCATTGGCCATGGCCCGCTGCAGGCTGGCATCCATGCCTTCGCCAGTGCCGCGCGGTACCCGGGCCAGCGCACAGACCAGATCGGCCAGCAGGTTTCCTTCCGGTGATTTGCCGAAAATATGCAGGCCATCCCGGATCTGCATCTCCTTGAGGTCACACAGATAGGCATCGAGTTTTTCCAATGCAGCATCATCACTGTCACCGGTAGCAATGCCCGCATCCGTATCAAGACCGATATCGCGAATGAGCTCCAGGATCTGGCCCTTGAGCAGGCGCAGACGGCGCGGGTCACTGCCCGCCGCCTCATAATATTCATCCACCAGAGCTTCCAGGTCCTTCAGGGGCCCGTAGCTTTCGGCTCTTGTCAGCGGCGGTGTCAGGTGATCGATGATGACGGCGCTGGTGCGGCGCTTGGCCTGCGTGCCCTCTCCCGGATCATTGACGATGAACGGATAGAGATGCGGCACGGCGCCAAGAATCGCTTCCGGAAAACATTCCTGCGACAGGGCCAGCGCTTTGCCCGGCAGCCATTCAAGGTTTCCGTGTTTGCCCATATGAATGATCGCATCGGCGCCAAAATGCTCCCGCAAAAAGGCATAGAAGGCAAAATACCCGTGTGGCGGCACCAGATCGGGTGAATGATAGGACTGCTTGGGATCAATGTTGTAGCCACGCGCCGGCTGAATTCCGATCATCACATTACCAAAACGGGCAAGCGGCAGCGCCAGCACCTTGCCGGCCTCGGCAAGTTCAACAAAATAGGGATCATCTTCGGGAGTGCCCCATTTCTGCATCACCGCATCGCGCACGGCCTCCGGCAGGGTCTGGAAAAAATGCTGATAGGCTTCAAGGCTGATTGTCTCGCGTATTTCCCGCGCATCCACCGCCGCATTGGTCGGGCCCGCCATCAGATAATGGATCAGCTGGTCACCGTCATCGGGTATGGTTTCAACGCCATAGCCCTGACGCAACAGGGCGTTCAGAACCTCGATCGTGCCCGCCGGCGTATCAAGCCCCACACCATTGCCAAGCCGACCATCGCGATTGGGGTAATTGGCCAGGATCAGCGCGACTTTGCGCCTGCTACTCGGCATCCGGCGTAAACGCGCCCAGGCTGCAGCAAGGCGCGCAGTAAAGGCGACACGATCCGACTGCGGCTCATGGGTGACAATATTGGCCTCGACCGTTTCATCAAAAAACGCCGCCGATTTGAATGAGACGGCCCGGCTGAGGATGCGACCATCGACTTCGGGAAGAGCCACATTCATCGCCAGATCACGGGCCGTCAGCCCCTGCGCCGACTCCTCCCAGGCCGCGCGTGTCGAGCCGGAGAAAACAGCCTGCAGAACAACCGCACCGGTTGATTCCAACGCCGTGTGTTTGCGTTCACCGCCGGGCGAAGAAACTGCAAATCCGGTGGCGTTGATGACGACATCGGGCGGGCAATGTTCAAAAAGACTTTCGATCGTCGCAACGCTGACCGGATCCTTCAGGCTGGACACGAACACGGGAAGTGGTTGCATGCCCTCTCCCTGCAGAGCTTCCAGCAGCGCAAGCACCGGCTGCGTCTGTCCACTTTGAACAAGAGCCCGGTAAAAACAGATGACTGCAACGGGTTTTGTCGTACCTATCGGGACAATGTCTTCAAGGCGCGGGTTGGTCATGCCGGGCCACCAAAGGCCGGCTTTCAGCAATGGTGATGCACGGGGTGGTTTCTCAGTCTTGCCCAGAAGCGCATGGCAATAACGCAGAAACGAGATCGTGTTGTCAGCGCCGCCCTCTATGAGATAATGCCACAGCGCCGTGACATCCGGTGCCGGCAAGGTGCAAAACTGCTGCAGCCCCGGATCGGGTTTGTCGTCGCCTGGCACCACTGCCATGGCTATCCCGTGTTTTTTTGCCGCCGCATGCAGCGCTTCAAGCGCATAGGCGAAATAGCTCGCCCCGCCCAGCGCCCTGACCACGATGAGCTTTGCGCCTCGGGCGGTCCGCTCCACATAGGTATCCACCGACATGGGGTGCTTGAGTTGCATCAGACTGGCCAGCCGCAGGCTCGGTGCCGTCTCGCCGATGGCGCGCTGCGCCAAAGCGAGGCTGGCAAGCTCGGTATCCGCTGCGCTCAGGACCAGAAGATCGCCGGCGGACTGCCCCAGATCGACAGCCTCTTCGCTATCGGCAATGGAACCTTTCTGGGCCAGCAGCAGATGCATGATCGGTTCAGCCCTGTTCTGCCGCCTGCCGGATCGCTGCAGCGATGCCGGCCTGGTCAATATCATGCAGCCCGATCACCACCAGCCGTGTATCGCGCTGTTCGTCCGGTCCCCATGGACGGTCGAAATAACAATCAATGCGGCTGCCGACGGCCTGTATGACAAGGCGCATCGGCTTGCCCGGGACATTGGCAAAACCCTTCAGACGCAAAATGTCATGATCGGAGATAATGCCCCCAAGTGTTACGGTGAAATCAACCTGATTTTTGATCGCTCCCGCCTCGACAACAAAACTCTCGAATTCATCATGGTCATGATCTTCACCAGCCTCATGTTCCATTTCATGATGGGACTTGCGGTTGGCAATGTCGTTTTCCGAACCGATGCCCAATCCCAGAAGCAGCTTTGCCGAAACATGCCCCTGGCGCGAAATCACCATGGAAGGCTGCCTGCTGGTGCGTCCCGCCACATCCACCCGCACGGCCTCGATCCCCGCATCATCAAGCAGGTCGGCCTTGTTCAGAATGATCAGGTCAGCTGCCATCAACTGGTCCTCAAACAATTCTTCCAACGGACTGTCATGATCCAGTGCATCATCGGCCTGACGTTGTTCATCCAGCCGCTCATGATCATGGGCAAAACGTCCGGCGGCGACCGCCGCGCTGTCGACGACGGTAATCACCCCGTCGACCGTAACCTGTGTCTTGATGTTCGGCCAGTTGAAGGCCGCGACCAGTGGCTGCGGCAAGGCAAGACCGGATGTTTCAATGACAATGTGATCGGGGCGCTCAGCGCGGTCGAGCAATTTTTCCATGGTTGGAATAAAATCATCCGCAACTGTGCAGCAGATGCAACCATTGGTCAGTTCGATTATGTCGTCTTCGGTGCAATTTTCGGCGCCGCATCCCTTCAGAACGTCACCGTCAACACCCAGATCGCCAAACTCGTTGACGATCAGTGCAATGCGGCGCCCATTCGCGGAACTCAGCATATTGCGGATCAATGTGGTTTTTCCGGCACCGAGGAAGCCGGTTATGATTGTCGCCGGAATTTTTTGTCCCTGCATGGTGAAAACCTCAACCTTTCATTTTAAGTGGTAATCCGGCCGCCACAAGATAGACCTCATCTGCACCTGCAGCGATCATCTGATGCAGACGCCCGGCGTAATCGCGAAATTCGCGTGCCATCCGATTTTCCGGAACAATACCCATCCCCACTTCATTGGAGACGAGCACGACTGTTCCTTCGCTTTCCTTCAAAAACCTGGCCAGCGCCCTGGATTCGGCATCAATATCCCTGTTGTCCATCATCAGATTGGTCAGCCATAGTGTCAGACAATCAACCAGCAGAGCGCAGTCACTGCCTGCTTCGGCTGCAAGCGCCTCGATGAGTTCCAGCGGCGCCTCGACTGTCTTCCAGGCGCCGCCTCTGCGATCCTGATGATGGCGAATACGCTCTTTCATTTCGCCATCGAAGGCACGGCCTGTCGCAATATAAACCGGCCGCAGGTCGGCGTCCTCAATCAATCCTTCTGCAAAGGCGGACTTGCCGGAACGTGCACCGCCCAGAACCAGCGTTGTTCCACTTGGCAAGAGGCGCAACTTCAGGTGCGCCCAAGGCGATCGAGTGCGCCACCCAGCAAAAGCCCGAGTACAATCCAGAAAAACGCTGTCGTTGCCAGCGCGGCGACAACAAATTCGGCTGCGAGATAGGCAGGCACATCACTGGCGATATCGTCGGGTACGGGCGCGCCATACAGGTGTGGAGCAGCGATCAGAAGCACACCCAATGCCTTCTCCCAACTCGCATCACGCAGAATCAGACAATAAAGCCCCAAAGCTGAAACAAAGACAGTAACCATCCACCACAACTGCCTGTCCTGCAGGACCGCAGATGGAGATCCCGGCAATTCCGGCGGCAAACCGATGGCCGGCAGGAACTGGAAGACAAGCCATCCGGCAGCCCCCCACAGCACACCGGTTTTCAGCGTGATATTGGTGCCGGTCAACAGGGTGGCGGCCAGCAGAAGCAGCCCGAATCCGGCTCCGGTCACGAGATTGGCCATCAATGTGCCGCCAAGACGACTCAGGCCAAACAACAGACCGCTGGCCTCTTCCGCACCACCATGGGCGTGCGCCTCGGCAACGGGATTGAAGTGTTCTGCGAGTTGCGACAGGCCGGGCAAGGCTTTGATAGCGCTGTGGTCATGTCCCACAACACCTGCTTCATATTGTTCTGCGTGAAGAATAAGCGGAATGACCTTGATTTCCTGCGCCCCTGTCATCAGAACACCAGAAATCAGGCCTGCCACAATTGCGGCAAGCAAATAACGAATGATCATGGCAGCTAATCCTTAGTGGCAGGGAAACCCGTAGGAATGTCGGGTATCATGGGCCGTATTATGGACGGCGGCCGAATTGGCCAGTCCGACTCCATAAATCAGGAATACGCCAAGCAGCAGCGCGCTGAGCATGGTTGTCATACGTTGTGCACCGCTTAATGAAACGGTCGTGGATAGAGTTTGAACAGCCATAGCAACCTCCGTGTTTGGCTCGGGAAAATCCCATGCAGTACGGGCAGAAGTGCCCTTCACGAATGGCAGGTTTCCTGGCTCGCGGATTGACCGGCCAAAGGCCGGTCCGGCTTCCCCTCACCTTCCCGAAGATTGCACGATGTAAAGGCGGACGATTCGCAGATTTCTAGAGGCGTCCAGCCGGATTCATTACACCGCCACTTCAGTGGCTTTCCACTGAAGATATTCGTCTTTCAAGTGATCGAAAGACCTTCTCTCCAGTGGTCGAGGTTGCCAATCCGCTCTACAGTCGCGGGGTCGGCTGCGATCAAAGCGCCCGAATTGGGTCCACCCGTCGCATTCCCTTTTGATCCTTCAGGCTTTGCCCTGGCGGACCATTCGTGGCTAGAGTGATAGGCCCTGCAGGCCATGACTGTCAATCTTGAAAGCGGCACAGACAGGTTTGGTTGCGAAACAGTGGTCGTCCGAGCTTTTATGATCAATGCAACCGGAGCTAAACAGCAGGCTGCAAACCGAATTGGCCTTCATTGCAGCTGATGCGATTGCGGCCGTCTTTTTTCGACTGATAGGTCAGAAGGTCGGCCTGACGCATCGCGGATTCCAGATTTTCATCAAAATTGTAACGCACAATGCCCAGACTGATGGTCAATCGCATTTCCTGTCCATCATATTCAAATGCATTCTGCTCGACCGCCTCGCGCAATCGCTGTGCAACATTCCAGGTTTCGCGTGCAGTGCCGCGGCTCAATGCGATGACAAATTCTTCTCCGCCCAGACGGGCCACCACGTCATCGGCACGCAAATTCGACCGAAACAAATCGGAAACCTGGCACAGAACTGCATCACCGGCGTCATGTCCGTAATCGTCGTTGACCTGCTTGAAATGGTCCAGATCGATGACAAAGAGCGCGCCGCTGGCCTTTTCATCCGCAACAGATTTTTTACTATCTTCCAATGCATCGATAAAGGCGCGTCTGTTGAGCAGCCCAGTCAGGTGGTCAGTGCGCGACAATAGGCGGAAATAGTCAGCGGCAACATCAGTGCGAACCTGAAGGAGAGAACAGAAAATACTGAACGGCAGGGCAACGATGAAGGTCGTTTGCAAGGTCATCAAGGCATCATACAGACGATCATCAGCAACCAGCGTGTCAACGAAATAGGCATTCACCAATTGAGCAAAAATAATGATGGCGAGTGTCAGCCAAAGCGACCGGGCGATAATTGTTCGCCAGCGCGTCCTGGCGACAGCAATATAGGACAAGTCAGGGTAAGCCCCGTCACGCTTGCCGGCCGAATCGGAAGTACCGATCTGATAGTTCGATTGAAATACCCTATTTCGCAATTCTGTTTCCAACTGTGTTCACCCCGGGAACTGCATCTGGCAAGCGGCCACAACGCGTTCCCGTATCAGTACTTCACCGGAATTTTACCGATAATAGAACCCATATAGATAGTAACAGAAAAAAAATACAGGATATCCGATTAATATTCTCACGCCAAATCAAGCAATGGACACTGGTGGAACCAAATGAAGTTAACCAATCGCTAAAAACAATGTCGGCGCAACACGCCCGCTGCCGATTGTTCTATCCGTGAGTTAGGTAATTACCTTTTGACCCCGGCTGGGGTGAGATCGCTCCACTTGATTGCTCTCGCAGACCATTGGCCCCGACTTCAAGCGGCGATCTGCAAGCCGAACTGCTCTTCGATGTAACTGATGCGATTGCGACCATCTTTCTTCGACTGATAAGTCAGCAGGTCCGCCTGTCGCATGATTGTCTCAAGATTTCCGTCAACATCATAGCGAACAATACCAATACTGATCGTCAGACGTATTTCCTGTCCTTCGTATTCAAAAATATTCTGCTCCACTGCCTCGCACAGGCGCTGCGCAACATCCCACGTTTCTCGAGCGCTACTGCGGCTCAGTGCGATCGCGAATTCTTCGCCGCCCAACCGTGCCACGACATCCCTCTCACGCAGGCTGGAGTGAAACAGGTGGGCAATCTGATGCAGAACCGCATCACCGGCATCATGACCGTAGGCGTCATTGACCTGTTTGAAATGATCCAGGTCGATGACAAGCAACGCCCGACTACCCTTTGCACTCACTTCTTTTTTGGAACTGTCTTGGAGCGCATCCATAAAGGCCCGCCGGTTGAGCAGTCCGGTAAGGTGGTCGGTGCGCGACAGGAGGCGAAAATAGTTGGCGGCGACATCAGAACGAGCATTCAGCAGAAACACAAAAAGGCTGAATGGAATGGCAACGACACAGGTGATCTTGAAAGTTACGATGGCATCCTCAATACGATCACCACCCACAAAAGTCTCAACGAAATAGGCATTTACCAATTGTGTGAAAATGACGATGAGAATACTGAGCAATAGCGATCGCACAACGATTGCGCGCCAGCATGAACACATGACCCCAAAATGGGACAGGTCAGGAAATGACGCGTGCGGCTGCCCGCTGGAGCCAAAACCGTCCAGCCGATAATTTTCTGGGAATAGCCTATTTCGCAATTTTGTTTACAACCAATTTGGACACGTCGAGACTCCTATCAGACAAAGATGATATATTCGCAAGCCAGTATTGAGACTGCAATATTGAGCCAATACTACCTATATAGGATTCGCGAACCTAATTACATGACCCGACGAAAAAACCCGTATATTTTACTAATTTAGTGCGGCCAAAGAGGATTTATGGTTAACCAATTGTTAACAGCAATGACAGTGAGACAACAGCGCTTACCACTCCCAGCCCCAGCCTATCCGTTTTTCAATTGATTGATCCCCGGAAATTCGGGGCCAATCAACGCATCCAGCCTCTTTGCAATCCGATCCAGCGCCTGATCCACGTCCTCACGGTAATTGGCAACAGATCCATCAATTCCAAATGTCTGCAAGTAACGTTGCCGGAAAACATCATTGGAAAACACGCCATGCAGATAGGTTCCAATGATCCTTCCGTCAGGAGAGATCGCGCCATCGGCGTGACCGTCAATCCTGCTGAATGGTCGACTGCAATCTGGCCCCTGAGTCTTACCAAGATGAATTTCATAACCCGTCACATCTACACCGAAAGCAAGACAATGCGCATTGACATTTCGCACGGTTTTCGCTGATTCCATAATGGTTTCAATGTTCAGCAGGCCCAGCCCCGCAACATCACGAGCATTCCCTTCGATCCCGTCTGGATCACTGACCTTGCGTCCGAGCATCTGAAAACCGCCGCAAATACCCATGACGTGTCCGCCGCGACGCACATGTGCTTCTAGATCCTGATCCCAACCGTGGGACCTGAAACTGGTCAGATCCGATATGGTCGACTTTGACCCGGGAATGATCACCAGCCCCGCATCAGCAGGCAGCCTGTCACCTGGATGCACCATGACAATTTCGACACTATTATCGGCTGCCAGCGGATCAAGATCGTCAAAATTGGCAATCCGGTCCAGAACCGGCACAGCAATTTTCAGCGCCCTGCTCCGGCCGTCGATGGCGCGTTCGAGAACGACGGAATCTTCCGCCGGCAGCCGGCGGGCGTCGGCCAGCCAGGGGATAACCCCCATACACGGCCAGCCCGTATAGCTCTCAATCAGGCTGATTCCCTCATCAAACAACGATACATCACCGCGAAACTTGTTGATGAGATAGCCACAGATCATCCTGCGGTCCTCCTCAGCAAGAATCGCATGTGTGCCTACCAGCGATGCAATCACGCCACCCCGGTCAATGTCACCAACGAGAATGACGGGCACATTTGCCCTGGTGGCAAACCCCATGTTGGCAATGTCGCTTTTTCGAAGGTTGATTTCCGCTGGAGATCCGGCTCCCTCGACAATGACCAGGTCTGCGTCGCGGCTGACAAGCTCCCAACTTTCCATGACAGCCCCCATCAATTGGGGCTTCAGGCGCTGATAATCGCGCCCGGCGGCCTGTCCCCAGAGCTGACCCTGAACAATAATCTGCGACCCTGTATTTGACTGTGGCTTCAGCAGCACCGGGTTCATGTGAACCGAAGTGGGCACCCGGCATGCCAGCGCCTGAAGCCACTGCGCTCGGCCGATCTCCCCGCCATCATCAGCGACGGCTGCATTGTTGGACATGTTTTGTGGCTTGAAAGGGCGCACCTTGAGGCCGCGATTGGCTGCCAGCCGGCAAAGTCCAGCCACCAGAACGGTTTTCCCGACGTCCGATCCTGTTCCCTGAAGCATGATTGCCTGTGTCATGGACGTCTGACTAAAGTACTTTGCCGAAACTGTGAAACGCTTTTGGTCATGACAATCCAAAAAACGACAAGCGGCAACAGACCGTCAAAGTCCTGCCAGCATGACAAAAGCCCAATGGCCGGAAGAGAATGAAAACCTGCGGGTTTCACTGGTGCCTGTAACCGTCACGGCGCGTGGCGCAAATTCGATATCGAACGGCGGTCTTGGAGCTTTTGTTTTGTAAATAGGAAGCCTATATCGCTGACATGCACAATGGGTGCCCAAACACGAAATCTAAGGACCATAGCAATGTTGTATATCTTCAACAAAAACGACGGCGTGCAGATTGCATGGAACGGCCTCATTGAAAACAATACCCGGACACGATCCATGAGCCGCGGTCTGTTCTCTTCAGCAATCGCTCTGATCCGGACTTCATCAGCAGGCTAATGGCCCCTCGCAAAGCCGCGCCCATGATGGACGTGAACGTGGCATGTCATCGGACCTTTGCAATAACCTGAAACTGCAACATATCATCAGCTGGATACAGCGGTGATATGTTTTGCGTTAATGTGATTCTGAATTACAGTTCAGTCTGAAAAAAGCGATCTCCAGACCCCAATTGAACGGCGATAACCGCGCTCCAGGTAAACCCGGGCGCGGCGAGGTTTTGATACATAAACCTCTTCGAAGATACACACGAAGATCGCTGGCACTCCGGTACGCAATACCTGATCCGGAATGGTCGACGGTGTCCCCCGCCGCAAAACTGTTCTATGGGAATATAGTTACCGGACAGTTATTGAGGCATTAATCAAACATGAATTTTCCAATTTTCTGCCATATTTTGAATGGCACGCTGGCTAGAGCCTGTCTTGCTTTCATTGAACCGCTCTGCCAGTTGTTTTTTGGTCAGGATCAAGTTGGTTCGCGAAGCGTGTACCTTAAGGTACGGGCAAGCGAAACGACGTAGATAGTGGCGAAAAAAAAGCAGCTGGCCCGAAGGGGTCGCGAGCAGTGGCCGCCCGCTGCGTCACCCGTTTTGTCTGGCGTCTCGACCGATGCGAGAGCATCGCTCTTTACCGCCTTCCTGGCGGATCGACGCACTGGATCACGAACAGAGTGGTTCAATGAAAGCAAGACATGCTCTATTGGCATTGCGGGATCAGCACGGGCCAATCGACGTGGACGCAATTTGCAATGCGCGCCGATGCCGCAAGACCAAATTTGTCCGCAAACAGATCGATCACGGCAAATGCATGTCCAGCCGTCGCCAGAGTGACCGCTATCCTATCGCCCCTATTTCAATTTCTCTGCGCTGTAGTGTGCCATCACAGCCACAAGCTGCAATAAAACGCGAGATTCCACTCATTTTGATCGCTGCCTTGTTGAATCGGGCGCAATTTTTCCGCAAACTTCGCCCACACACATCTGATCAAATCCGAACCTGGAACCAGCTGTTCAATGCGCACAGACCCAAGGCAAGCAGCCCTCTTTGCCACAGGGAGACTGAAGATCCCGCTTATGGTGGCGGGTTTTCTTGCGCTGACGGCCTGTACCAGCACGAATTCCGGTCTGACGACCGTCTATTACACCGTACCGGGGACGACGGCGCAACAGATCAATGATGGCATTGCCCGTCGCGGACCGCAAAATGGTCACGCTATCGGCACCACAGAAACGCGCATGACGCCAAAAATCAAAACCAAACGGCAAAATGGTCAATGCAGCGCAGAATCCGTGGTCGTGTTGCTGGATATAACAGTGACCCTGCCGCGCTGGTCACAGCTTGATCAGGCGGACAGTGGCACCCAGTCCGGTTTTCAGGGCCTCAGCAAACATGTGGAGAGGCATGAACAGCAACATGTCGAGATCTCTCAGAAATATGCAAGACTGATCGAACAAACCCTGCTGGAGTCACCCGCGCAGAAAACGTGCAACCAACTCCTCAAACGGTCAAGGGCGACATTCAGGAGATTGTTCGAAGAGCACAATCAGGAACAGCGGAATTTTGATGCTGCCGAGCGGCGTGATATCAAGATTCGACTGAGTTCGCTGGGTTACACTGAGTAAATCCGGTTCTTCCATCTTTGTCAGCGTTTTAACGGGAGGTCCGTTCTCTTGGCTTCCGGCGTGTGAACCTTGCGAAGGCCTTCCTGAAATTGCTTGAAGCTGAATGGCCAGACAACCCCGGGCCAGTGTATATCCATACGACCCTGCCTGGGCTTGTACACAGCCGTATAAAGCGTCCCGAAACCTTCAGAATAGGCAGTCGAGTAGAGTGGCGGCTTGAGAAAAGCCCCGATGAATTTTTCTTCCGGGTCCACATGCAATGTCAAACGCTGTAGAAGAAACCGTTCCCGCTCCACTGTCGCTGTGAAGCGTGCATGATGCACCCATTCAACCGTTTCCTGATGATTGGTCGCAACCGCAGCATGGGTAATGACCGCGGGACGGTCAGGCGCCATCATGGCCGTCAGATATTTACGTTTGGCATCAAGGACAGTGACATTGTAACTCATATGCGTCGGCAGACGGCGCAGCGCCTCCTCGGCTTGATCCGTCGTCTCGCAGGTTTGCAGAACATAGCGAAGAATGAGCGGCACCCCAAACCCCTCTCCGACAATCCGGCGCCCGCCAAAGGTCAGTGAAATGGCGAGTCCGGCATCGTTGACACCATCAACAAGCCCCCAGAGCCCGTCACTGACACCCATGACCTCACGACCCTGCCATGATGTACGCAGGATCAGGCTGTCAAAAGCATCGGGATTGTAGTCGTAATTGCGCACAAGAACTGGCTCGGCACCCGGCCAGATTGCCTGCGAGCAACCGGACAGGTAGGCAGGAGGACAATAGAAACTCAGGAACCGCGCCGCATGATCGCCGCCCCCTGCCAATTCGCAAAGCTGATCATAGAGCCCGACGATTTCAGGCATGTGGCGCTGCAGCGCGCGACGGCTTTCACCATAGGTCGGGCGGGCGTTTTCACCCTCGCGCAACCACCATCGCTGATAGTCCGGCCAGTATTCGCGGAAAAGCCCGGCCCATTTGGGGCCGGGTAGATCTTCCGATATCGCACGCCAGACGCTGACTGGCATAATGTCAGAGTATCTTGAATGCGGGTTCAGCCAGGGCCGGTCCGGCACTCGCAACGTCCAGAGGACGGGCTTCAAAACTGGATTTGATGCCGTGTATCCATTTCTTGGATCGTTCGGTCAGTTGAAACTTGTCCGTCATTGAACGGCCGCGGGTGACGAGAATGCCAAGGTCGGCCCCTTCATAGCGATAATCACCGGAATTGACGATCCGCAGGAAAAACGCTTCGTTTTCACTCTCAACCGCCCGTCTGTGGTAGTCGAACCGGTCAAACACGACACGACCGTCTTCAAGCATCTTGTATATGCCCGTCTGCGGCGCCTCGGTAATGATATCCACGCTGTCCTTGGTATGTTTGATCACCATCTGCGACCAGTCGTCAATCATGCTTGGATTAGCCCAGCGATTGTTCAATTCCTCAACATCCAGAGTGAATTTCTTGCCGGAGAACTCCAGCAGGTGGAACAGAAACAAGGGTGCATCGGCATGCGCAAAAGCCGCATGATTGGTCATGGAACTGGCTCCGGTGATGCGCGGATTGAGCTCGCCCAGCCAGATCTCACCGGTTTTCTGATCAATCAGAAAATCCAGTTCGAAATAACCACGATAGCCTTCCTTGCGAAGCTGCTCGCCAAATTTGAAAGTCAGCTCGCGCGCCTTCTGCCGGGTTTTTTTCGCGAAAGCAGTGGCAAAGATTTCGTTCCCGCACCAGCCGCCCCGATAAGGGGTCAGCTCCTTGAAGCCGACCAGTTCGGTCATCAGCGGCCCGACAATCGTTCCCTGCGAGGTGGCGCAGGCTTCGATGGCTGAACCACGGCAATTGATGCGTTTCATCACCTTGATTTCGCCTTCTCCGACGATCTCGTGCTCGTGCTGGCGGAAGTCCGCCTCCGAGTTGATGAAAAACGTCGTATGTCCTGAATCGCCGAACGCCGACTGCAGAACCACATCATGTCCGATACCGGCCTTTTCACAGACCTCCTTCAGATGTGCGTAGTCCTTGATTTCGGAAAGCGTGTTGGGAACCGATGGCACGCCGGCCTTGTCGCCAATGCGGACCGTTTCGATCTTGTTGTCGCAGCGCGTGCGAAGCGCAGCTTTTGGAAACCAGACCTTGCCTCCCAGTTCTTCGACAAGGCGCTCCGTTTCCTCGTTGAACATCAGGAAAACGAAGTGTGGCTTTCCACCGCGCCTTTTGATCAGGTCAATGACTTCCTTGTGCTGCAGCAAGTAATTGTTGATATCCTCGATCGACTGGAATTCCGCGTGCGGTTGTTCGCTGGGGCAGAAGACATTGGGGTGACGCCCGTCATAGGTGTCGATATAGGAAATATATTTGAAATTCTTGCACCATTCATCAATGCCAAGCAGATTGAAATTGGTGGCGGATACAAAATAGATCGGGTTTTCATTTCGATGGAAATACCGGCGTATTTCCGAAATGTTTTGCAAAGCTCCGGACGCGCGTTTGGGTTTTTCAGTCGTGGTCGTGTTCACCATTTTGTTCTCCCTTTTATTCTGCAGCAAGTTTGTCGTTTTGTTTTAGAAGTTTTTGCAGCGCCTCTTCCGTAAAGACACGCAAGCCCAGATCCGGCCGGTATCCGTGAATCTCGCTGACATCCAAAGCTCTCATGAATGCCAGGATTTCGCGGCTGACCACCTGCCCTGGAACGAGGATCGGAAACCCTGGCGGATAGGGAATGATGAAGGACGCAGAGACAACCTCACGTCCGCTTTCTATGGCATCAATCACACTTCCATTAAGGTCCAGATAATCACAATTGTTTTCGTCATAACTCAGGAAAAATGCCGTCCGTATATCGCCTTCAGGCGTTATGTCATCGGCACGGAATGCCGGGTGGAAACGACTGAAATCCGGCAGCGGTGGAAAGTCCACCATCAGGTTCTTGACCCGGCGTTCAAAGCTCAGGCGCTCCATCCGGGACGCATCGTCATAAAGCTCGTCAAGCTCCTTGGCGATTTCGACCAGGACCTCGATGAGATAGGCAACCGATGACCGCGTGGTTCCGATATTGGTCATGAACAGGACCGTGTTGCGCGATGTCTTGTTGATCTGGATACCGTATTTGTCCATCAGGATCTGGGTTTTGAACGTATCACCGTCCCAGCCGGTATCTCCGACCGCCACAGTGACACGGGTCGCATCCAGAACGAATTCATCTCTGGCCCAGCACTCCCAGATATCGGTCCAGCCCTGATCAGGGTCATAGTAGGAAGTGACGCCGCTTTCGCGGTAGGATTCGGGGATCATGTCGCCGGCCGTCAGAACCTTGAAATATTTGACAAGAAGCGGATGCGTGGAAATGGCCCGTCGCATGGACATGGCCGCCTCCACCTGGCGCTGGACGAATTCGAAACCTTCCAGTTCCACCTGTCGCCTGCCCACATCAAGCGAGGCGATGATCTGATAGTTTGGCGACGTGGACGTATGCGTCATATAGGCTTCGTGGAAACTCTGCTCCACCTCGCCCTTGAAGTCCTGGTCATTGACGTGGATCATCGAGCCCTGGCGCAATGACGTCAGCGTTTTATGCGTCGATTGCGTCGCGTAGACCCTGACACGGGCATGGGGCGGTGGCACAAGACGGGTGTTCAGCAGCGCCTCATGGTCATCCGCATCGATTTTCTCGCATTGCGCCTCCCAGGCTTTCGCTGCTGCGGGGGTGCGCAGCTTGGCCCGCAGGTTCGCGGCGGCGTTCATCGCCGTGCGCTGGCGATAGGTAGGCCCGAAGCGGGCGAATGCAAACCATGCCTCATCCCAGAGGAAAACCAGATCAGGCTTGATCGCCAGACACTCTTCCATGATCCGTTCGACATTATAGACAATACCGTCGAACGTGCAGTTGGTCAGCAGCAGCATGCGCACCCGGTGCAGTTTGCCTGCAGCCTTGAGCGCGAGCAATTGATGCTTGATCTCCCGCAGCGGCACAGCGCCATACATCGAGTACTCATTCAGCGGGTAGCTATCAAGATAGACAACCTGAGCGCCCGACAAGACCATTCCATAGTGATGGGACTTGTGACAATCGCGGTCGACCAGCACGATGTCGCCGGGCCGCACCAGGGCCTGGACAACAATCTTGTTGCAAGTTGATGTGCCATTGGTTGCGAAGAATGTCTGCCGGGACCCGAAGGCCCGTGATGCAAGTTCCTGGGCTTCCTTGATCGGGCCATGCGGCTCAAGCAGACTGTCCAGTCCACCCGAGGTTGCCGAGGTTTCCGCCAGGAAAATATTGGGTCCGTAGAACGCACCCATGTCCTGAATCCAGTGAGAGCGCGATATGGATTTGCCGCGGCTGATCGGCATGGCATGGAAAACACCGGTGGGCTGTTTGGAATATTCCTTCAGTGCAGAGAAAAAAGGCGTCTTGTAGCGCGCCTGAACCCCTCTGAGAATGTTGAGGTGCAATTCCAGAAAATCTTCCTGATTGTAGAAGACACGGCGGCACAGGCCGAGATCCATGCCTGCAATGTCCTCCACGGATCTGTCGGTGATCAGGTAGGCATCAAGCTCCGGGCGTACTTTTGCAATCAGACGGCACAGTTCCGGCCCGTATTCTTCCGGTTTCAGAGCATCAACATCCTCGTCATCGCCCACACGGTTGAGATAACGCTTGAGGATCGGCAATTCATTTTTCGATTTGAGGGTCAAACCCGGCCGGACAACCACGGCCTGGATATTGTGATTGAAAAGGATGCCGATCAGCGCGTCTTCCAGGCTGGGAACGACGACGGCCTCATAGATAAAGCCGTCCTCGGTGCGTCGCATGTCATGCATATTGGAGCGCATCCAGCGCGCCTGTTGATCGGAAACACCATCGACGATCAATACTTCAAAATAGGGTTTGCTCAGAGCCCTCGCCTCTGGCGAGAGCATGGCCTCATCTTCGTTTTCTTCCGTTTCGGAATCATCACGATCAAGGGGAATCGTGCGCCTCCGGTAGGCACCGGAGGCCAACGCCCGGGTTGCACGGCGGACCGAGAAATTCAGATCATCATAGTTCTTGTGTTCAAATTGCCGGCGCATTGCATCAAAGGCCGCCAAACCCGGAAACGCCCAATAGGGCTCAATGACTTCAAGCGCCTCGAAGAGCTCGCCAATCCGTTTGACACTTGCGATTGCGGGCCTGCCGGAAGGCTCACGTACCAATGTTGCCGTTGCCTGCTGCAGGGCGTTCCAGCGGTCGGTTCGCAATTGCACCGCACTGTAATGGTCGCTCATCGATTTCATATGTCATCGCCCTTTTCTTTGCAGAGCAAGCGGTGACTATCAGCGATCAATCCAGACTGAGATGCTCGGATGGTCTACTGTGCTGTCAGCCGCTTACCGTCTTTCCAACAATTGGCGGAATCCCGCCGATTTCCGGTTCAATTGGCAGCAGGGCAGCAGGTTCGGCAATATGGCTTGTGCTCAATCCGGCCCGGCTGTTCTGTTGCGGCATTTCAAGTTTTCCGAGTGTATAAAGATAGGCATCCGTGCCACTGTTCCGGTCGTAGACCGGAAATTCGGCGGAACGGTCGCGGAAACTCTTCAGCACCTGCCCCAGTCCCTTCATGCCGGTTTCACGTTGACGGCGAACCTGCTCCAGATCGATCTCGATCGGAAACATCTCTTCCTGCCCTGCGGCCTGATAGACAATGGTCGCCGACGGGTCGATCACGCAGGACCTTCCCACACCACCCGATGACAATCCATTGACATCGAATACGTAACACTGGAACTGAGCAGCGGTTGCACGTGCAATGGCAATTTCCGCGTCCCTGTCGGTTGTACCGGTCAGGACGGGATGCAACAGCACCTCCACACCCATGCTGGTCAGTTGACGGGTGGTCTCGGGAATCCACATGTCATAACAGATCGACAGACCAAACCGTCCGATGCCTGGTACATCGAATACACAGAATTCAGTCCCACCCTCGATTTCAATTTCATAGGGCCTGAAGGGAAACATCTTGCGATATTTGGCAACGATTTCACCCTGTGGATTGATCACCACGGATGTGTTGTAGATCTTGCCGTTTTCTGCCTGTTCGAACATCGACCCGGGAATCAGCCAGATATTGTGCCGTTTGGCATCTTCACGAAAAACCGCGATGGCATCATTTTCAAAAGGCCGCGCAAATTTATGCAGCGGGCCGAAAGGGGCAAGTTCGCTGAACAACACCATTTGCGTCCATGGGAAACGCGCCATCAGCACATCAAGCCGGTGCCGCATCCCTTCCACATTGGATTGGAGAGCGGCCACATGCATCTGAATGCCGGCTATTGCGAATGGTGTCATCGTATCAATCTTTCAAACAAGTTGGATCTTGTCGCTTTCTAGACCATTGCCACCAAGTAGCAACTGGCAAATATGCCGTTTGAAGCGGGCTCCATAGATGTTTGATCCGACCCAAGGTAAATCATGCCGGTTCTGGAAGGTCATCGAATTCAGGCAAACGCAGCTATCAATGGTCTTTTTCAGATATTCCCCACGAACCAACATGTGCGCAGCACAATCAGCATAGCCCCTATTTGTGCGACCGGTTATTTTCCAGGCTCTGATACTGGAATTTGACGGATGCGCTGGCATCTTGGCAATCAAAGGGGCAATCAAGCGGATTGTCCAATATCCTATAATACGTCCTCCCGAACGATGCCCTGAAGTTGCTTGTTTGATGTTGCCCCCACAAGACGGCAGGCTCCAAAGGTGCAAATTAGCATCATTTGCACGGAATGCTAGCAGTGTTTATTATATTGATCAAGATACGCGCTCTGGCTGAAATTAGACATCAACGCATTCTTGTATTAGGTGTGTCGACGGGAACGTCTCGAAAATCAACCACAGTGCGCTGGAGCCATCCACCGGCGCTGCTTCTGTGCCAAATGGAAAGACAGGATATGGAAGTTGGAGAGAGACTGAAATACCTGCGGAAAGCAAATGGCTTGTCCCAGCGGCAGCTGGCTTCAAAATCAGGCGTGACAAATGGCTTGATTTCGATGATTGAGCAGGGCCAGACCAATCCCTCCGTTGCATCGCTGAAAAGAATACTGGACGCCATACCGATGACCTTCTCGGAATTCTTCAGTATGGAGTACCCGCATCAGGACAAGGTTTTTTTCAAATCGACAGAGTTGCGGGAAATAAACCCCGTACGCGTTTTCCGCATTGATGATGATGCGGCATCCTTCCTTTCCTTGCGCCAGGTGGGCGACGCTTCGCGCCACACCTTGCAGATGCTGCATGAAACCTACGCGCCGGGAGCAGATACGGGCACCGAACTCTATGCCCATGAAGCCGAAGAGGCCGGCATTATCATTTCCGGGGAGATAGAGCTCAGTGTCGGCGAGAAAACCCAGATGCTGGGCCCGGGCGATGCCTATATATTCGACAGCCGCATTCCCCACCGGTTTCGAAACCTGGGGGAAGCGCCCTGCGTCGTCGTCAGTGCCTGTACGCCACCGACTTTCTAGTTCCCATCCTTCATCGCACGGATGGAGGCTTCAAGAATATCGAGTGCCTCACTGAAGACATTGTCCTGAACAGTGATCGGCGCCAGGAAGCGAATGACATTGCCATAAACGCCGCAGGTCAGAAGGATCAATCCGCGTTTCAGGGCATTGGCGCGCACGCCATTGGCGAAATCGGCATTCGGAATATCAGTTCCGGGCTGATTGAACTCAACTGCATTCATGAAACCGAGACCGCGAATATCGACTATCTCCGGTATATCCCCACGCAGGCTTTCAAGGCGCTGCTTGAGGTGTGAGCCCAATGTATTGGCCCGGTCACAAAGCTGCTCTTCTTCAATGACATCAAGCACGGCGTGGGCAGCGGCTATCCCCAGAGGGTTGCCGCCATAGGTGCCGCCAAGACCGCCAGGCATCGGCGCATCCATGATCTCCGCCCGTCCAGTGACAGCGGCCAGGGGAAATCCACCTGCAAGGCTCTTTGCCATCGTGGTGATATCGGCAGCGACGTCATAATGGTCCATGGCAAACATCTTGCCTGTACGGGCAAATCCAGTCTGCACCTCATCGGCGATGAGGAGGATGCCGTGTTTGTCGCAAACGGCGCGAAGCTTCCGCATGAAATCGCGCGGCGCATCGTAAAAACCGCCCTCGCCCTGGACCGGTTCGACAATGATCCCAGCAACCCGTGAAGGATCGACATCGGCCTTGAAAAGTGTTTCCAGCGCGGCAAGCGACTGCTCGGTTGTTATACCATGCAGCGGCACCGGAAAGGGCGCGTGGAATACATCAGCCGACATGGAACCGAAACCAAGCTTGTAGGGCGCGACCTTGCCGGTCAGCGACATCCCCATGAACGTGCGGCCATGGAAGCCTCCAGAAAAAGAGATCAGCGCGTTGCGGCCGGTGGCGGCACGGGCGATCTTGACGGCATTCTCAACGGCTTCTGCGCCCGTTGTCACAAAAACCGTCTTCTTTTCGAAATCACCCGGAACGATGGCATTCAGCCGCTCGGCAAGACCGACATAGTTTTCATAGGGGACAACCTGATGGCAGGTATGGGTAAACCGATCGAGCTGGTTTTTGACCGCTTCAATGACTTTGGGGTGGCGGTGGCCCGTATTCACCACAGCAATGCCTGAAGCGAAATCGATAAATCTGCGTCCCTCAATGTCCCATATCTCGGAATTTTCCGCCCGGTCCACATAGACCTGCGTCATCATTCCCACACCGCGTGCAATTGCCTGATCTTTCCGGGCTGATACCTGTGAATTTTCCAATGGACCATTTCCTTCAGCAGTTGGCCGGTCCCATTTACGGGCTAAACATGGCCTTAATTTGCGTTCAATTTATTAAACAGCTACATGTTTTCAGCACCAAATGCCAGCCCGCAATCTCAGTATCTGTGGGGATCAAAGGCAATTTTTCCCGATTTTATCGCGGCAAAATATCACAGGCTGCGCAGCTTACCAATCGCATGGTGTTGGAAGCGCTCTGGCCGATCAGCGATCAAAGCCTGTAACCATATTGTCAGCCCCATTGCCCCAAACGCAAAAAACCTGCCCAATCGGACAGGTTTTTCGCGTTCAATCAAGTTCAATCAGAGGGAGTCAGACCACTTGTTGACTTCGCGTTCGGCTTCGTCTTTGGTCTTGCCGTAGCGCTCCTGAATCTTGCCGGCCAACTGATCTTTTTTGCCGGCAACGACGTCAAGATCGTCATTGGTGAGTTCGCCCCACTGTTCCTTTGCCTTGCCCTTGAATTGACTCCATTTGCCTTCAACAATATCCCAGTTCATGTCATTCACCTTTCATAAGACCGCAACACTGTCGTTGCGCGTTTCATGTCAAATCAATGTTTGAACCGGCAATTGGTTCCGCAAAATTTTCACTGCCTGCCGAAAATAGGCTGACCGGCGGCAAAACCATCCGTTTGTACACATCTGACGGCCTGTGAAGAGCGGCTATTCGCGCCCTTCTATTTTCGCCGCGCAATATTTGAATTCCGGGATTTTCCCGAATGGATCGAGTTTCGGGTTCGTCAGGCGGTTGGCTGGGCTCTCGTTGAAGCAGAAGGGCATGAAAATCATGCCATCGGCAACCTCCCTGTCGGCACGCAGGATGGCATCGACGGTTCCCCTGCGGGTTTCAACAGAGACGATCTGTCCGGCCACCAGACGCTGCCGTTCGATTTCGTAAGGGTTCATCGCAGCAATACCCTGGGGCTCAAGCGCATCCAGAACTTCCGAGCGCCGGGTCATCGCGCCCGTGTGCCAATGCTCCAAGAGCCGCCCGGTTGTGAGGACCAGCGGATAATCCGCATCGGGAACTTCATCGGGCGGCAGCAAATCCGTCGGCACGATTTTTCCGCGTCGGTCCGCCGTCGGAAACCCCTGTGCAAAAAGCACTTCATTGCCAGGTTTATCGGCTGTGTCTGCCGGATAGGTCACAGACTCTTCACGCTCAATGCGATCAAAGGAGATATTCGTCAGCGACGGCATGACCACCATCATTTCCGCGTAGACATCGGATATATGGCTATAATTCCATTCAAGTCCGATCGCTTGGGCCAGTTCGCAAATCAGCTCCCAATCCTGACGGGCCTGGCCCGGAGGATCCAGCGCCGGGCGACCGATCTGAACCTGACGGTTGGTATTGGTAAATGTGCCAAGTTTCTCCGCATGGGCCGATGCCGGCAGGACCACATCCGCATGCCAGGCGGTTTCCGTCAGAAAAATATCCTGAACCACAAGATGTTCCAGTTTTGCCAGGGCGCCCCGCGCATGGATCTGATCAGGATCCGACATCGCCGGATTTTCACCCATGATATACATGCCCCTGATTTGATCGGCATGGATTGCGTCAATGATCTCGACAACCGTCAAACCCTTGACCGGATCCAGCGGACGGCCCCACAGGTCTTCAAACTCTTCCCTGATGTTGGCAGTTTCGACAGACCTGTAGTCAGGCATGAACATCGGGATCAGCCCGGCGTCCGACGCACCCTGCACGTTGTTTTGACCACGCAACGGATGCAGCCCGGTGCCGGGGCGACCCACCTGCCCGGTTGTCAGCGCCATGGCGATCAGGCAGCGCGCATTGTCCGTTCCATGGGTATGCTGCGAAATGCCCATCCCCCAGAAAATGATTGACCGTTCCGACTGTGCATAGGTTCTTGCAACGGTGCGCAGCGTTTGCGCATCGATCCCGCAGACCTCGGCCATTGCCTCCGGCGTGAATTCTCTGACTTTTTCCTTCAACGCTGCAAAGCCGGAAACATTGGCCTGAACATATTGCTGGTCATAGAGATTTTCGGTGATGATCACATTGAGAAATGCATTGAGCATGGCCACGTCAGAGCCGGGCGTAAATTGCAGAGAATGCGTCGCATGACGCATCAGGTCCTGCCGCCTTGGATCAATGACAATCAGCGTCTTGCCCAGTTTGGCAGCCTGTTTGAGATAGGTCGCGGCGACCGGATGGTTGGTTGTCGGGCGTGCACCGATGACAATGATGCAATCGGCTTTCATGGCGTCGGTGAACGGCGCCGATACAGCGCCCGAGCCAACACCTTCCATCAGCGCTGCCACTGATGAAGCATGACAAAGCCGCGTGCAATGATCCACATTGTTTGTACCAAAGCCCTGGCGGATCAGTTTCTGGAAAAGATAGGCCTCTTCGTTGGACCCCTTGGCCGAACCGAACCCGGCCAGCGCGCTGCCGCCGTCACGCTTGAGGACAGACTTGAAGCCGGACGCCGCCTTCGCCATCGCCTCTTCCCATGTGGCTTCCCGGTATATCGTCAGCGGATCAACATGACGCAGATCCATTTCGCCTGCCTTGGGCGCATCATCGCGGCGGATCAGCGGCTTGGTCAACCGATCAGGGGAATGCACATAATCAAAGCCAAAACGTCCCTTGACGCACATCCGGTTTTCATTGGCCGGACCATTGCGTCCATCCACCTGCACGATACGGTTGTCCTTGACGGCAACACTGGTCTGACAGCCAACGCCGCAGAACGGACAGACGCTGTCGACGACCTTGTCGAATGACTGGATGGCGCGCGTGGTATTTTCCGCGTTCATCAGTGTCTTCTCATAGAGCGCGCCGGTCGGGCAGGCCTGCACGCATTCGCCGCAACTCACACAGGTCGAAAGTCCCATTGGATCATGGATATCGAAAACCGGCACCGAATGGCTGCCCCGTCCGGCCATGCCGATCACATCATTGACCTGAACCTCGCGGCAGGCGCGAACGCAGGCGCCGCAGGTGATGCAGGCGTCGAGATTGACAGCAATGGCCGGATTGGTAACGTCATGACCACGGTCCATGCCCTCATGCTCGAATTTGGATTGAAAACGGCTGGAGCCGTCAATGCCCATGGAACCCGCCCAGTTCCAGAAGACCGACTGATTGTCAGGTGTTTCCTCGCGAGGGCGCATATCGCTGGCAAGCAATTCAAAAACCATCTGCCGGGATTTCTCCGCCCGCTTGGAGTCGGTCTGCACGACCATGCCTTCCTGCGGTTTGCGGATGCACGAAGCAGCCAGGGTGCGTTCACCATCGATTTCAACCATGCAGGCGCGGCAATTGCCGTCGGCTCGGTATCCGGGCTTGTCTACATGACAAAGATGCGGAATCTTGGTTCCCTGTCGCTTCGCCACATCCCAGATGCTCTCATCCGCGCAGGCCTTGACCGTTTTTCCATCGAGACTGAAACTGATATCCGTCATGTGTCCGCAACCTCTTTAATACTTTGCCCGCAAGGCAAGGCATGCGCGTTGTGATCGCCTGCTAATGAAACCGTCCAAGATAAAGATCGAGCGCTTGTCCGATAACGGTTCACAAAATGCATTGGCATTTGTCAAAGATCATCCCTGAAGTGGACCAACAGGTGATTGACCGGATTTGGAGCCGCCTGACCAAGGCCACAGATCGATGCATCCCGCATCACATCTTCCAGATCGCGCATGGCCGTTTCATCGAGCGGACCATCCTTTTCCAACATGGCAACCATTTTTTCTGTGCCTGACCGGCACGGCGTACACTGGCCGCAGCTTTCCTCCTTGAAAAACTTCAAAAGATTGAGCGTCGCTTCTCTCACGTTGTCCTGATCAGAAAGGACCACCACGGCATGGGAGCCGACAAAACTGCCCAGCTCGGCAAGCCTGCCGCCAAAATCAAGTGGAATATCGTCCATATGGGCAGGAAGAATGCCGCCCGAGGCCCCACCGGGTAGATAGGCCTTGAATGTGTGACCATCCGCCATGCCGCCACAATAGTCGTCGATCAGTTCCCGGATCGTCACGCCGGTCGGAGCAAGGACCAGACCCGGATTTTTGACGCGCCCCGAAACAGACCAGTTTCTTGGCCCCGTGTGCCCGGGCTTTCCCTGAGCCGCGAACCATTCGGGTCCATTTTCCACGATATCGCGAATCCACCACAGTGTTTCGACATTGTGATTGAGCGTGGGGCGACCGAACAGTCCGACTTCGGCAATATAGGGCGGTCGATTGCGTGGAAGGCCGCGCTTGCCTTCAATGCTTTCAATCATCGCGCTTTCTTCGCCGCATATATAGGCACCGGCACCGCGTCGCAGTTCAATAAAACCAGGCTCGATCAGACCGGAAGCCTCAAGGGCATCGATTTCGGTGCGCAGGATTTGCAAGACGGCCGGGTACTCATCGCGCATGTAAAAATAGATACGTTCCGCTTCTACAGCATGGGCAGCGATCAGCGCGCCTTCCAGTGTGCGATGGGGATCGCTCTCAAGCAGATAGCGGTCCTTGAAGGTACCCGGCTCCCCCTCGTCACCATTGATGGTCATCAGGCGCGGTCCGGCATGGGCCTTTACGAAACCCCATTTTTTTCCTGCCGGAAAGCCGGCACCACCAAGGCCACGCAAGCCGGCATCAGACAGCGCTTCAGGCAATTCGTCCGTGTGGATCTCACCGGATCTCACCCGTTCAAGCTGCACATAGCCGCCGTATTCCTGATAGGCATGGAGATTGATATAATCAGGCACCACAACATCAAAGCCGCCGTCGCGCGCCAGGGACAGCACCTCCTGTGGTGAGGCGTGATCCACTTCACGGTTTCCCAATCTGACGGCCGGCGCCGCAGCGCAGCGGCCCATGCATGGCGCACGCACGATACGCATGAGGCTTGCACCGCCCTCCGTCTCGAGGGCCGCTATCAGCGCCTCTGACCCGGCCAGCATGCAGGGAAGACTTTCGCATACCCTGATGGTCAGCGGTGGCGGTGCCTCTTCGCCTTCACGCACCACATCGAAATGATGATAGAAGGAAGCAACCTCGTATATCTCAGCCTGCGGCAGGCGCATCAATTCACCCAGCGCGCGGATATGGGCTGCGGACAGGCAACCATAGGTATCTTGAATTCGGTGTAAAAACTCGATCAGCAGGTCCCGGCGCAGGTCAAGCCCCTGGAGGAGGCCCTGCACTTCAGCAAGTGCCACATCTTCCAGAGCGCGCCCCTTTGGTCCGCGATCACGGCGCTTGGCCTTGACATGCTGATTCATCATTTGATCCTTCCCTCAGTGCCCATTGAGCATGAACACACCGCCGGATATAAACCGCTTGACCAGCAAAATACCAGCCCGATTGCGTCAATTCGGCGTCGCATCTCCCGGTTTTTTCCATAAGATAAAATTGCAGTGTCGCATTTGGAACAGTCATCCATTTTTTCACAATCCCGCTTTTTTCGCACCAATTGCTGTAGAAAATTGTGTTTTTCGCAAAATTGTTTTTTGCCGCAGTGCGGAATTACCCCTTTCGCCCAATGATCAAACGTCCTAAGCTTGCGTCAGGTCGCAAAATGACAAATGCATGTCATGTTGTTGCACTTTTATACCTCAACGGCCTTCGTTGGCCGGACGGGGAATGACAAAGGATCGGCAAATCGATGCTGCTCTGATGTCTTCATAACAGGACCTGTTGCCTTGCAGTGGGGCAATGGTTCATCTTCAACAATTGCACTGCAATATCGGGAGAATTCATACCATGAAGAAGCTTATCGCTTCGTCGTTGCTTGCCACGGGAATGATGTTCATAGCCAATGCCGCGTCCGCTGAGGACTGTGGTGACGTCACGATTGCCCAGATGAACTGGCAGTCTGCTGAGGTCCTGGCCAATGTGGACCAGATCATTCTGTCAGAAGGCTATGGCTGCAAGGCGGAACTCGTTTCCGGCGACACAATGCCGACATTCACTTCAATGAATGAAAAGGGCGCTCCGGATGTCGCACCGGAACTCTGGATCAATGCCGTACGCGAACCCCTCGAGGCAGCTGTCGCAGAAGGCCGGTTGCACATCGCTGCTGAATCGCTGTCAGATGGCGGTGTCGAAGGCTGGTGGATCCCGCAATATGTGGCGGATGCCCATCCGGAAATCAAAACGATCGACGATGCCCTGATGCATCCTGAACTGTTCCCGGCGCCTGAAGACGATTCAAAGGGTGCGGTTTACAATTGTCCATCGGGCTGGAACTGCCAGATTCTGACAGCGAACCTTTTCAAGGCCTATGGTGCTGAAGAAAAAGGCTTCAATCTGATCGACACCGGCTCGGCAGCCGGTCTTGACGGATCCATTGCCAAAGCCTTTTCCCGCGATGCGGGCTGGCTTGGCTACTATTGGGCACCCACAAACATTCTTGGCAAATACAAGATGTTCAAGCTTGATGCCGGTGTCAAACATGACAAAACAGAGTGGGATCGCTGCACAGCTGTTCTGGACTGTGCGGATCCGAAGCCCAATGCATGGTCAAAATCCGAGGTTTACACGATTGTAACCGATCGGTTCAAGAAAGCCGGCGGCCCTGCCTATGACTACCTGGCAAACCGTGCCTGGGACAATGCAACGGTCAATTCTCTGCTTTCGTGGATGACCGATAATCAGGCAACTGGAGAAGATGGCGCACGCTATTTCCTCGAAAACCATGAGGCCATCTGGACCAAATGGGTGACCCCTGAAGTTGCGGAAAAAGTGAAAGCATCACTTTAGAAAAAGCTGACAAAACGAAGCCTGGCAAATTCATTGCCAGGCTTTTTAACAATAAGAACGGGACTGACGGGCCGCAAAGGGGAGCACGTAAAGAATGGAATGGCTGTATAATTTTCCAAGTATGGATATAGAATCACTTCGGGCACTGAAGAAGGGCATCGATAGCGGTTTCCGCGGCTTCACGCGTGAATATGGCGTCTATATCGAAAATGCATTTGAACCCTTGAAGCAGTTCTTGATCTGGTCCGAGAGGTTTATGCTCGACACGCCCTGGCCGCTGATCATTCTCTTGATCGCAGTGATCACCTGGGTCGCCAGCCGCAACAAGCGAATCGTCATAGGAACGGTTATCACACTCCTGCTGATCGGATATTTCGATATGTGGGAAGACACGATGCAAACCATTTCGATGATTTTCGTCTGTACTGTTCTTTCCATTGTCGTGGGCATTCCGATCGGAATTGCCATGTCCCGGTCTGACCGGCTCCAATCTGTTGTCAATCCGATACTGGATGTCATGCAGACCATGCCAAGTTTCGTATACCTCATCCCGGTGGTCATGCTGCTGGGCATCGGCAAAGTTCCCGGCCTCATTGCTGTGGTGATCTATGCCATCCCACCGATCATCCGGTTGACCAATCTTGGAATACGGCTGGTTGACAAGGATGTCCTTGAGGCTGCTGATGCCTTTGGTTCGTCAAGCTGGCAGCGGCTCAAGAACGTTCAGATGCCGCTGGCGCTGCCGACCATGATGGCTGGTATCAACCAGACCATCATGATGGCTTTGGCGATGGTTGTTGTTGCATCGATGATTGGCGTCAGAGGTCTCGGCCAACCGGTGCTGCAGGCCATCAACAACCAGTATTTCTCACTCGGATTGTTCAATGGCCTGGCCATTGTCGGCATTGCGATCATTTTTGACAGAACAAGTCAGGCCTACGGCAAACGTCTGCAGAAATACCAGGAGGTTGTCCATGGTTGATGATAAAGCAAGTCCAGGAATATCCGTTCGCAATCTCTACAAGATATTCGGCAAGGACCCCGAGAAATACATAGACCTGGTCAAACAGGGGATGACCAAAACCGAATTGAACGACAAGCACGGGCATGTTCTTGGTCTCAAGGACATCAACATCGATATGCCGGCCGGTGGCATTCAGGTCGTCATGGGCCTGTCCGGTTCCGGCAAGTCGACGCTCATCCGGCATATCAACCGGTTGATCGATCCGACTGCCGGAGAAGTTCTTGTCGGTGACGTCGATGTGTGCCAGATGAACCCTGCCCAGTTGCAGGAATTTCGCCGTCATGAAACGGCCATGGTTTTCCAGAAATTCGCCCTGCTGCCACACAGGACAGTCATGGACAACACGGTCTATGGCCTGGAAGTACAGGGCGTATCGCGTTCCGAACAGCTCGAACGGGCGCAGCGCTGGATTGATCGCGTTGGTTTGACGGGATTTGAAAGCAATTATCCTAACCAGCTTTCGGGCGGCATGCAGCAACGGGTCGGCCTTGCCCGTGCACTGACCAATGATGCCCCCATCCTCTTGATGGACGAAGCCTTTTCTGCGCTTGATCCCTTGATCCGCATGGATATGCAAAGCGTCCTTCTGGGCCTCCAGAAGGAAATCAAGAAAACCGTTGTCTTCATCACCCATGACCTGGATGAGGCGCTGCGGCTTGGCGACAAGATTGCTATCCTGCGGGATGGCGAAGTGGTTCAGCAGGGAACTGGCCAGCACATCGTCCTCAATCCGGCAGACGAATACATATCCAGCTTTGTCCGGGAGGTGAACCGCGGTCGCGTGGTTCTCGTTCAGACAATCATGGATACGTCCGTTGGCCTGGAAAACCGGGAAGGTCCGGCCATCAAGATTGGCACAACGCTTGAAAAGGCGGCGAAAATCATGACGGATGGCAACAGTTCAATGGCCCATGTCGTCGATGCGCAGGGCAAGATGCTTGGTTCGCTGGATATACAGGCTGTCATCTCTTCGATGGTGACACCCATCAGCCATGATGATCCTGTCGCAGCCGAATAGTTCTGCTGCGATAACGAATTGGACAGGCGGCGCAAGTCGCCTGTTTTTTTGTCTTAACGAAAGTCGATTTCAAGAGAGAAACACGTTTCCGCATTGCAATGACATAAAGATATCTTTATATCGACAAGCAACGCATCCATTGCAGGAAACATCCATGGCAACTTTATCAGGCATGACGAATGCCCTCACCGAACTGATCGCCGAAAAGGGTGTTCTACTCGCCGATGGGGCTACGGGAACAAATCTGTTCGCCATGGGCCTGGAGGCCGGTGAAGCACCGGAATTGTGGAACGAGAGCCAGCCGGAAAAAATCATCAAACTGCATCAGGATTTCGTCGATGCGGGTTCTGATATCATTTTGACAAACAGCTTCGGTGGCACGCGCCAGCGCCTCAAGCTTCACAATGCGCAGGAACGCGTGTTTGAACTTAACAAACGCGCGGCAGAAATTGCCCGGCAGGTCGTCGACGCTTCAGACCGGCGCATCATCGTTGCCGGTTCAGTGGGGCCAACGGGTGAATTGCTGGTACCACTGGGTGCGATGACCTACGATGTCGCTGTTGCCGCTTTTGTTGAACAAATCGAAGGGCTCAAGGCAGGCGGCGCTGATATTGCCTGGATCGAGACCATGTCAGCCCCCGATGAAGTGCGCGCGGCGGCACAAGCGGCCATCAGCTGTGGCATGCCCTACACTTTTACCTGCTCCTTCGATACGGCCGGCAAGACGATGATGGGCCTTGATCCCAAAAACATCCATCTGCTCTCCGATGGCCTTGACGAAGCACCCACGGCATTCGGCGCAAATTGCGGCGTGGGCGCATCCGACATCCTGTCTTCCCTGCTGGACATGAGCAGCGCGACACCCAACGAGGTGATTATCGTCAAGGGCAATTGCGGCATCCCCGAGTTTCGCGGCTCGGAGATTTTTTATTCCGGCACTCCGCCTTTGATGGCCGAATATACCAGACTGGCCATTGATGCCGGCGCAACCATCATCGGCGGTTGCTGCGGCACATCCTGCGATCATTTGCGCGCCATGCGTTCGGCGATTGATACGCACAGCAAGGCTGCCAGGCCAAGTGTCGACGACATCGTCGAAAAGATCGGCCCCATGCGCAACAAGACAGCCGCAGCCGGTGATGCCCAGCCCAGACGCGAGCGCCGCAGCCGCAGACAGCTCTGATCTAACGGCAGTCAGACTTTCAATTGCGACCGCGGGACAACAGCCCATCAGGAGGTACTTAGAAGTTCGCTCATCTGATCGCGCATGACGAATTTCTGCGGCTTGCCGGTGATCGTCATGGGGATTTCGTCGACAATGCGTATGTGTGCGGGAATTTTGTAGTGGGCAATCTGTCCCTGACAGAATTGCCGGATCGCCTCCTCAGTGACCCCCTCACCTGGTTTTGCGACCACCCAGGCACAGACCGCTTCGCCGAATTTTTCATCCGGGACACCGAAGACCTGCACCTCGCTGACTTGCGGATGACGGAACAGATATTCCTCAATTTCACGCGGATAAATGTTCTCACCGCCGCGAATAATCATATCCTTGACGCGCCCGACGATGGAACAGAAGCCCCCTTCATCGACGGTGGCAAGATCGCCCGTTTGCATCCAGCCATCGACAATGGTCTCGCGGGTGCGCTCATCCTCTTGCCAATAGCCCTTCATGACGGAATAGCCACGCGTGCACAGTTCACCCTGAGCGCCGATGGGGACGATCTTCCCCTCCTGATCGACGATTTTCACCTCAAGATGAGGATGCACCCGCCCGACAGTGGCGCATCTCTTCTCGATGGGATCATCGACAAAACTCTGAAATGACACCGGAGATGTCTCGGTCATGCCATAGCAGATCGTCACCTCCTTCATGTTCATCTGGCGGTTCACCCGCTCCATGACATTGATCGGACAGGGTGCGCCGGCCATGACACCGGTACGCAGTGATCCAAGGTCATAGGACTGCGCCTCCATCTCCTGCAGCATGGCAACAAACATGGTCGGCACGCCATAGACGGCTGTGCAGCGCTCTGATGTCAGTGCATTCAGTGTCGCTTTCGGTTCGAATGCCTCTCCCGGAAAGATCATTGCAGCGCCCTTGCTGACCGCGCCCAGAACACCCATCACCATGCCGAAACAATGGTAAAGCGGCACAGGAATACACAGGCGATCGGCTTCCGTCAGATTGATCCTGTCTGTCACGAAGCGCGCGTTGTTGACGATATTATAGTGCGAAAGCGTCGCGCCTTTGGGCGTTCCCGTGGTCCCTGACGTGAACTGGATATTGATCGGATCATCCGGATTCAAGGTTCCATCAATCAACTGCAAACGCAGCTGTTGCGCCGGGCCACCAAGATTCTTGACCTCATCGAATGTGAAAGTCCCGGGACCGGCATCGCTGCCCATGACGACGATGCTTTTCAGGGTCGGGAATTTTGCCGCATTCAGCCTGCCCGCCTGGCATGTCTCCAATTCAGGAGCCAATTGTCTGATCATGCCCAGATAGTCGGAAGACTTGAAAGCTCGTGCAAGTATCAGAGCCTTGCATCCCACTTTGTTCAAGGCATACTCAACCTCGGACAATCGATAGGCCGGATTGATGTTCACCATGATCAGGCCGATGCGCGCCGAAGCAAATTGTGTCAGCACCCATTCAAGCCGGTTGGGTGACCAGATGCCGATGCGGTCGCCCTTTTGCAGGCCCATGGCCAGAAAACCGGACGCCAGCGCGTCGATATCACGGTCAAAATCATAATAGCTGTAACGTTCGCCCGTATCGGTAAAAACCAGCGCATCGCGGGGACCGAAACGGGCAACCGCCTCACGCAGCAGTTGTGGAATGGTCATGTAACGCAAAGGGCTTTCGGTATTTCCCTTGACGTATGAAACATGACCTTCAGGTGCACCCATTGCATCCGCCACATGGACTTTTGACCTGCCGGATGCGCGTATCTTTGAAGCCAGACTTTCATCCAAAATTGACATCAATCACTCCCTCACATGGCCCGCCAGTCACCACTTTGTTCAAATGCATGGGCTGCCTGATAGATCTTCATCTCACCGTAATTGGGGCCCACCAGCATCATGCCGATCGGCAATCCTTCACTCAGGCCGCAAGGCACATTCATTGCCGGTAGACCGCCATTGAAGGGCGCCGTATTGCCAATCATTTCAAATGCACGTTGCACATAAAGGCTGATGGAACAATCCGCCGGCGGAATTTCCTGAGGCTTCATGGGAACGGTTGGCATCAACAGAAGATCATAATTCCGCAAAGCAGCCGCATAGCGCTCATTGACCTTTCGCATCAGGTTTTGTGCCTTTCCATAAAAACGTCCGCGGTATTGATCCTGGAAATATTCTCCCAGAAACATGCAGGTTTTCAAGGAATGGCTGAGCTCGTCTGCCCGGTTTCGCCATTGCGCCATATGGTCACTCATCGACGGCAGGAAAAGACCGCGGTAATTCGTGCCGGCCGAATTTCCATGCATCATCATGTCCTGCAGGCCTTCAACCGTGATGGCAGTCCAGCAATCCACCGCCAGATTATGTTCAGGGACGGAGATCTCGTCGACCCGCGCGCCAAGCTCACGAAAACGGTCAGCCGCCGCCAGCACTTTCTGATCCACATCCGCTTCGCTCTCGGGCCGGTGAAATCCCTCCTTCAGGATGCCGATTTTCAGTCCATGGGCTCCCCTGCCCAAAGCCTCGGTGTAGCGGAAGGTCCTGGGTTTGTACTGGCGCGGATCGAGACCATCTTCACCGGCAAGAATCTCAAGCAACAACGCATTGTCGGCCACGGTCTTGGTAAGCGGGCCGACATGATCAATGGTCTGCTCAACCGGCATGATGCCGGTATAGGGCACAAGACCATGGGTGGCTTTCATGCCGTATACACCACAATTGGAAGAGGGAATGCGAATGGACCCGCCCTGATCTCCGGCAATGGCCATATCGACTTCATCGGCGGCCACAAGCGCAGCCGAACCACTCGACGAGCCGCCCGCCATGAAGCCGCGCTTCCAGGGGTTGTGTACCGGGCCCTTGGCGTTGGTGTGTGACCCGCCGGAAAGGCAGAAATCCTCACAATGGGCCTTGCCGACGATGATGGCGCCTGCATCCAGCATGCGGGTCACAATGGTGGCGTCGATTTCCGGCGTATACCCTTCCATGATCGATGAGCCATTCATCATCGGCACACCGGCCAGGCAAACGGTGTCCTTGAGAACAATTCTCTTTCCGCGCAAGGGACCATCCATGGCACCCTTGACCTCGGTTTTCACATACCAGGCATTGAGGGGGTTTTCCGTCGCATCAGGATGGTATCCCGGTGATCTTGGATAGCGCACCTCCGGCAGATTGTCCGGCATCGCGTCCAGCCGGTCGTAGGCCTGAATATAGGGCTCGATGATCTGGCTGTACTCGGCAAGCTCGGCATCGCTCAAGCTCATGCCGAAGCGCTCTGCCATGCCGCGCATCTGGGAAAGTGTCGGGCGTTTGATGGTCATATTGGTCACCGCGGGTTGAAGGCGAGAAGGCATTGCGTCGGCAGCTTTCATGCCCGATGGAATGGATGCATGGGGCTGCTGTGAAGCCGCGCGACGGGTCGGGGCATCTGTCAGTTTGACAGAAGCGTTGCCCCGCGTAGAGCGGGCTGCGCCGAATCCGAGAAACTGGTCTATCTTGGCCTGGTCGGAAAGGTCTGATCGCTCGAGTTCACCGGTAATACGTCCCCGTTCCAGCACCAGCACCCGGTCTGAAAGGTCGGCGATAAAGTCGAAATTCTGCTCAACCAGAAGGATTGCCAGTCCCCTTTCCTGACGCAGTTTCAACAGCGTTTCCGACATCTCCTCGATGATCGATGGCTGAATGCCTTCTGTCGGCTCGTCAAGCAACAGAAATTCAGGATCGCCCATCAGGCACCGGGCCAGCGCCAGCAATTGCTGTTCACCGCCCGAAAGCGCACCGCCCTCACGGTCAAGCAGTGGAACGAGGCGCGGAAAATCGGCAAGAACCGTATCCATCACTTCCTCCTCGCTGGCGCCGGAATAATCGTGCCAGGCAAAGCGCAGATTGTCGCGCACGCTCAACTGGGGAAAGATGCCGCGCCCCTGCGGGACATAGCCCATACCCATTCCGGCACGCTCACTGGGAGGCATGCGGGTCATCTCGGTGCCATGAAACCGTATCGTTCCGGAACTTGCGGGCAGGAAACCCATTGCTGTTTTCAACAGGGTGGATTTGCCCATTCCATTGTGGCCCAGAATGCCGACAACTTCATTTTCCGCAACACTGATATCGATGCCATAGAGGACAGGCACCTTGCCGTAGCCGCCGGATAGGCCTTTGATGTTGAGCAGGATTGATGGTTCATCGTGTGTCATCATGCCTTCTTTCCCAGATAGACATTGCGCACGATGGGGTCGGCCATGACCTTGTCCACATGGTCTTCCATCAGGATGGCGCCCTGATGGAAAACCGTGACGGTTGTTGCGATCGAACGAATGAACTGCATGTCGTGTTCAACAATCACCACTGCGGCCGTGCGCGTCATCTCATCGATGATGGCGCTCATGCGGTCCACATCTCCCGCCGTCATGCCAGCGGCCGGTTCATCCAGCAGCACCAGCCAGGGATCGGCGGCCACAACCAGCCCAAGCTCGACCCGCTGCCTCTCTCCGTGGGCCAACCGGCCAAGCTCGGCCTTTGCAATCGACCCCAAAGCCAGTCTCTCGATGACGTCCTGGGCTTTGTCAGAAGCCTCCTTTGAGGGCATGAACCGGCGTGCTGCCATCCAGATGTTTTCAACGACAGTCAGCCCATCCATGACATTGGGCACCTGTGTCTTGATGCCGACGCCAAGCGAGGCGACCTCATGGGGATGCCAGCCGGTTGTTTCCTGATTGCGCATGAAGACCTGCCCCTCACTGGGCGTCAGCAATCCGATGATGCATTTGAAGAATGTCGATTTGCCAGCCCCATTGGGACCGATGAGACAGCGCAATTCTCCAGCCTTGAGAGAAAAATTGACATTGTCTGTCGCAACAACACCGCCAAAGCGCATTGTCAGACCTGTTGTTTCCAGCACGGTTTCAGCCATTGGCGCTGTCCACCCTGCGCATATGCCGACGCCCTGCGGGTTTTCGGCCCGACCTGCGGCCAAAGCTTGCTTTCCAAAGGGATGCGACGGCCGGAACGATGCCTTTCGGCAAAAACAGCACGAAGAGCACAAGGATGATGCCCATGATCAATGTGTTGTCGATCAGGGACTGCTGTCCCAGCAGGAATTTCAGATAGGCAAGACCTGCGGCACCGATGATGGGCCCCAACCGTGTTCCAAGCCCGCCCACGATGCACCATATGATGATCTCGGCAGACTGGCCTAGACTGAAAAGTCCTGGCGTAACGATTTCGCCCCAATTGGCAAACAAGGCACCGGCAAGGCCTGCAATGGCGGCGCCGATGGCAAACAGAATGGTCTTTCGGGCCCGCACATCATAGCCCATCAGCGATACGCGCGTTTCATTCTCCCGGATACCAATGGCAATGCGCCCGAAGGATGACCGCAATAACCACGTCACAAGGAAATAGACGGCCAGAAGGGCAACGGCACAGACATAATACAGCGCATCGCCCCAGATATATTCATCGGGCTGACCGGGTATGTTCAAGGTGTGAAACCCCGGTATGCCGTTGAAACCGCCAAGCCGCGCTTCTCCGATGACATATTGCGGTCCGGCCGAAGAGTTGACGAATTTGAACAGGATAAGTGTCACGACCAGCGTGATCACTCCCAGATAGACATCGGTCAGACGACCGCAGAACATCATGGCGCCCAAAAGCGCGGCAAAGAGTGCCGGCACGATAACGGCGAGGATCATCGGCAGCGTGCTTTCACCGACATTGATCGCAGCAATGGCATAGGTATAGGCCCCGAGGCCGAAAAAGGCCGCCTGCCCGAAGCACAGAATCCCACCGAATCCCCAGATCAGGCCGAGACTCAATGCGAGCATTCCGTAAATGACGAGTACCGTCAGTGTATAGGTACTGATCAGCAACGGCATCAGCCAGATCAGGACAAGGGCTGCGACAATGGTTGCAGCATCCTGCCTGCCCCATGAGCGGCTCATCACATTTTCCCCTTGAAGAATTTGCCGGTGACACCCTGTGGGAGCAGCCGCAGCAGGATGACGGCGGCAATCAACAGGGCGACATCACCAAACACCGGCGAAATGCCGAAGGTGAATATCTGGTTGACCACACCAAAAAGGCTCGAGCTGCTTATCAGGCCGACAATCAGTGACGGCCCGCCGGCAATGACCGTTATGAAGGCTTTGGCGATATAGGCGCCACCAGAGGTGGGCACCAGTCCGACCAGAGGGGCCAGCACCGCGCCAGCCAGGCCCGACAGCGCCGAACCACAGAAAAATGTCGCCATATAGATGCGATCAGGACTGTAACCCAGGGCCGCCGCCATATCGGAACGTTGCATGGTTCCGCGCGCGATCAGGCCAATTCGGGTTGTTTTCAGCAACACATACATGCTGATCAGAAGCACGGCAGACACAAAGATTATGAAAAAATTGTAGCCATTGATCTGATAATCGCCAACGGCGAAACCGGTGATCGGTGTCGTGATGCTCGTCGTCGTATTGCCGAAGATCATGGTGGCCATGCCGATGAAAAACAGGCTGAGACCCCAGGTGGCGAGCATGGTATCCACCAGGCGTCCATAGAGATGCCTGATGACGAGCCGTTCCACCACCAGGCCGATCAGGCCGACAATCAGCGGCGCGATGATGAGCATGGCGACAAAGACATTCACGCCCAGATGTACCGCGGTGATAGTGGCATAGCCACCCATCATCATGAATTCACCATGCGCCAGATTGATGACTTTCATCATCCCGAACACCACGGCCAATCCAGCACTGATCAGCGCAAGTGAGGCGACAGCGTAGAAGATTTCAACAAGTATGACGAAAGACAGATCCATGCGGTCTCACAAAATTGGAAAATCCGAATTCATTCACCCGCACAGGGGTGAAAAGGAGGGCAGCAATGGCGCTGCCCTCCCGGTGCAAATCCTGAGCGGATCAGATCTCGATCTCGTATTGTTTGTTGTCGTTCGGATTGGCCTGCAGATCACAGACCGCCTGGGTATCGATGGGCTGACGCTGAGGCAGGGTTTCGACGACCCGCATGCCCTGATCCTGAAATTCCATCAGATGAACATCCAGCACTGCATGATGGGTTTTCGGATCAACCGTGATCTTGCCTGCTGGTCCATCAATCGAAACGCCGGTTTCAAGCGCTTCTATGACGGCATCCCTGTCAAGTGACCCTGCCTTGCGCACGCCTTCGGCCCAGGTCAGGACACCCTGATAATTGGATACGGCAATTTCGTGCATGCTCTGGTCACCGCCATTTGCATCGGCCCAGCTCTTCTTGAAAGCATTGTTTGCAGGTGTGTCCAGTTCCTGACTGTAATTATAGGCAACCATGATCCCATTGCCCTCTTCAGCGGTCAGGACCTTGTGTTCATTGCCAACACCAAGCGTTGTTGAAGCCAGCGCAATTTTGTCTTTCATGCCGGCTGCGGCCCATTGGCGGAAGAATGAAAGATGCGCACCGCCAACCAGAGGCGCAATGACGAGATCCGGGCCCACGGTCTGGATCTTGGCAATTGTCGATCCGAAATCGGCCACATCCAGCGGGAAGAAATCCACGCCGACGGTTTCACCACCGTTGTCGGCAACGAACTTCTGGATCCATTTTGCCGTGATATGCCCATAATTGTAGTCTGCAGCCAGGATATAGACCTTCTTGCCCGATTTACCCATGGCATAGGGAACCAGAGCTTCCACCTGCTGGGCCGGCGTCACGCCATTGATGAAGATATTGCGGTCACATACACCGCCTTCATACAGCACGTTGTAGAAATACAATGTCTTTGTCTTATGCATGGTCTGACGAATGGCTTCGCGCGAAGCGGACAGGATGCCGCCATGCACCACATCAACCTTGTCCTGACGTGTCAGTTGCTGCGCATATTGCGAGTACAGGGCCATGTCAGACTGGGTATCGTAGGATACGACCTCCACCTGCTTGCCCAAAAGCCCGCCATTCGCATTGATCTGATCGACAGCCAGCCGCATGGCCATATTCATCGGCTTGCCATAGGCGTCAAAAATACCCGATGTGTCCAAGATGGACCCAAGCTTGATGGTATCGGCTGCCATTGCCACACGTGGCAGCAACATGGAGCCGGTCAATGCGGCACCGGCAGCAACAAATTTTCTTCTGCTAATTGTCATGGTTTTCCCCTGCACATGGCTTGCTGCCATGTTTGTTGGCATGCCTCTATTTCTTGTCGTCCTTTGCCTTGAGGCGATTGGCATAGTCGGCCGTTCGGCCAGCCAGATTGGCATCGAAATCCAGACCGATTTTCTCACCCATCTGTTTCATCGCGGGCAACCGTACGGCCATACCCAGGATCTGATCCATCGCGGCACCAAAGGCGCCTTCTGCGCCACCTTCCGCGTTGGTGGCGTTTTGGCCACCCAATCCGCTGATTTGATTGATTCTGATGGAGTCGATCTTTTCGACCGGCTTCATCATCTGCGTCATGATTTCCGGCATGCGGTCGAGACGCCGCTCCTCCAGCAGTTTGCGGATCAGCGCTTCACTCATAGAATTTTCAGCAATGATATGGGCTGCGCGGCCATCTGCCTCCGCTTTGGCTTTGACAAGTTCGGCTTCGGCCATTGTCTTGGCGGCATTGGCTTCTGACTGGGTTCTGGTCGCCAGAGTTTCAGCGTCACTTTTTGTTCGTGAGGTGCTTAGATCGATATCTTTTTGCAGCCGCAGTTGCGCCGTCTCATATTCGCGCTTGGCAATGGCACGCTCTTTTTGCGCCTGAACATCTTCGGCCGCCAGAAGAACCTGGGCTCGCGCTGCCTCTTCGGCGGCCTGGGTCCCGAATTCGGCAGTCCGCAGGCTTGCCAACCGGGTCTCATTCTCGATCTTGGTTTCTTCCAGCGAGAGAATGGCTGACATCTCGGAGCGACGCAGAGCCGTGTCATTGGCGACCTTCGCTTCCTGAATTTTCTGTTCCGCGTCGATTCTGGCCGTTTCCGCCCGCAACTCGGATTGCGACTTGGCCTCTCTGGTTTTTGCCTGTGCTTCGGCTTCCAGTCGATCAAATATTTCCTGCTGGGCGATGCTTGATTCACGCTCGGTGCGCTGAATTTCCAATTGCCGCTGGTGTTTTTCCAGCCCCTGTTGGCGAACCGCAATCTCGGTTTCCGTCTCGATGCGAACCCGTTCGCGACGCTGTTCTGAAATCAATTCGGCGTGGCGACGCATTCCCTGCGCATCAAAGGTGTTTTTCTCATCGAACTGCGACACATCACTTTGATCCACCCGCAACAAGGATGCGGAAACCAGTGTCAGCCCAAATTGCTCTGCTTTGGCCGTGATTGCCGTTTCGACCTCTTTCGTGAAGCCAGCCCGATCATGGTGTATTTCGGCAAGTGTCCTGGTCGCTGCGGCATTCTGCATGGCGCCGATCAACGGTCCGGAGAGCACCCCTTCGATCGCTTCTCCGCCGCGCTCTATCCTTGATCCAAGAGACTGCGCCGCGGCCGCCACACCCTGCGGTGTCGCCATCACTTTGAACTCGAATTCCATGGTAATGTCGGCGCGAAGCTGATCGCCAGTCAAAAGTGCTTCGCGCCCCAGGCGTGATGACGGAAATGATATCGCCCCCATCATCACGCGCTGTGTCTGATGTATGATGGGCAATGATATGCATCCGCCATCCAGCACAATGCGCATCCCCCCCAATCCGGTGCGAACGAGCGCCGAATTCAGTGTGGCCTTGACGTAAAATTTCTGAAGAAACCAGATGCCCAACAGCAAAAGTATAACCAGCAAGGCTATTGAAACAACCCAAGTCAAGGCGACCCTCCAGAGCGATATGACACCAAATATTCAGCCGTCTTACGCGGCTTTTTTCTGAGTCAATTTGTGGAGGAATTTATTTTCCAATTCAAGTAAATTATTTTCCAAATCAAATAATTTAGTCAATCTATTGAATTTATTATAGTTTTTTAACGATCTTGAATACAACGCCATCCGCCTTGGCCAGATAGATGGGTGCTTTTGGCGCGCTGCCGTCACCAGAGGTCGCCCGGCGAACACTTGAAAATTCGATGCTGTTCAAGCAGGTGCTGTCTTTGGTTTTCCAGTCCTGTTCATGGGATTCCATCAGGCCTGCCAGAAATTGAACACCTTCATAGGTCGACTGCCCCAGGGCATTTAAAACCGGCGCTGTTTCACCGTGAAAACCGTAATACCGTTCCCTGAAAAGCGCATTGGCATCGGTGTTGAGAGACCCGAAATAGGATGATGCGGAATAAAGTTCATGCAGATTTTCAGCACCGCTTGCCAGAAGTGCATTTTCTTCTATCGCACAGGACAGGCGTATCATCCGTTCATGCATCTGCGTGCTGCCAAAGGCCCGATTGAAGGTAATGGCATCCTGGCCAACCAGTGAAATCAGCACCGCCTGCGCATCCGTTTGCCGCAGTTCCTCGACAATATCCGACATGTCGTTCAGACCGAACGGCAGATACTTCTCGTATTCGATGTTGACACCCAGATCCTGAAGCTTCTTTTTTGCATAGGAGTTGGATGCTCTGGGCCAGACATAATCGTTTCCGATGAAGGCCCAATTCTTGATGCGATGCGCCGATTGCAGATATTCAAGCGCGGGTCCAAGCTGCTGTTCCGGCGTATCGCCGATTGCAAAAATACCCTTGGTGTTTTCACCTCCCTCATAAAGCGGTGTGTAAATATAGGGGACGCGCTGCTTGACGATCTTGCTCAGGTTCTGCCGCACTGCACTGATATGCATACCGACAATCGCATCGATGGCCCGGATCTGAATGAGTGAATTGATCACCTCTTCAACTGGTGTTGATGCCTCAAGCGCTGAATCAATCATGATCAGTTCAACAGGTCGGCCGCAAATTCCATTGGATTCATTGAGCTGGGCAACGGCAACCTGGGCGCTCGAAATGCATGAGGGTGCCCATATGCCAGCCGAGCCGCACATGGGTATGAGCAGCCCGATGCGAAATGTCGTTCCCGGAAGAGTCGCCAAGCCATCGTGGAAATCTCTCAGCTCGCTTGGAATAATGCGGGCAGCGGGTGAAAGGGGCACAAGCAATGTTTTATCAGATGTGACCGTCATAAAAAGTAAATTGCATTGAAAACACTTTCCAAGTCAACTAAATTCAAATCTGACTCCGTCGATGAGAATGGAATACCATGCAGAGCAAATACACAGTCCAGTCCTATATCTCCTATTCATTGGCGACAGCACACCGCAAGATCCATACCTCTTTGACCAGGCGTTTGAAAGAATTTGGCGTACAGGTCGAGGCCTGGCGCATCATGGAAATACTGGAAACCGAAACCGATTTCACCATGGGTGATCTGGCCGAAGTGGTTTTGATGAACCCGCCGACGCTGACAAAACTGGTTGATCGCATGGTGTCCGACGGGATCGTCCATCGCCGCATCGCCAATCGGGATCATCGGCAGGTCAATCTTGTGCTGACCGAGTTGGGTCTCAAAAGAATCCACCAGATCAGAGAGCAGGTACAAATCGAGGACGATGAAATTTTCCGCAGGATTGGCAGCGAAAAGGCAAAGATGCTGCACACGATCCTGACGGAAATTGGTGACCTCGACCTGCAGTAGACGGCTCCATTGCGCAATGAGCGCATTTCGGCCCATTCAGACCTAGCCATTCAGACCTATGCATTCAGGCCTTTCCAGCTGGCAATTCCAGCGCCTGCATGTGAAAGCGCATCTGATCGGCATTGTACCGGTAGCCAGCGCCAACAGGACAGGCATTGCGCGCCAGACATCCCGACTGCAAGCATCCCGCCTGCCCTTCCGGACCGGCCAGATGGCGCCTGCAGCCCTGCAGGTCAAACCTTTGCGCACGCACTGCATCCACCGGACAGGTCGAAAGGCACGGCTTGTCACAGCATGTGTCACAGGCATGAGGCAACGTTTCTGGCGGTGGCACCGCGACGGTCTGCTCGAAGCCAAAGGCGGCACGGTAGCCGTGCCACAGCCCAAATTGCGGATGGATCAAGATTCCAAGGGGTGACGGTTGCAACCCTTCGACTGCCTTGATCCAGCTTTGAAACGGCAGCCAGGGTTTTTCAAACGGATAGAGCGCGTTGCAGCCGAAACGATCGGCTATCGGCTCCGCCACGGATCTGGACCAGGCATCGAGCGGATCGGGCCCCTGGTGATCTTTCCGAAACGAATCGAACGCCGGCCAGAAAGAGGACCCGACATGCCCAACCAGAATGATCGTTCGAAAAGCCGGATGCGCCCCGGCGGCCTGCTCCAGCGTCTCCGACTCAATCAAATGCAGACCACCGCGGAGGATCAATCCGTGCGGTTCCAGCGCCCTTTCGATTTGTCCGTAGACAGTATCGCCAGCCCGTGCATCACCTGCCCGTGCATCACCTGCCAGTGCATCACCTGCCAGTGCATCACCTGCCAGTGCATCACCTGCCAGTGTATCACCTGCCTTGCTCATTTCGGGTCATCGCGAAACGCAGAACGCCAAACGTCCCGGTCAATCATATCGGCCACTATAGCCCGGCCGTCTTCGGGCTTCTTTCAGGTGAAAGCGTCCGGCATGGACTCCTTCTTGCGCACGATGAATTCCCTGAGCTGATCATTGATGCCCTCATCCAGATGCGGCGCCTGGTAGGAATCCAGCCATTTGCGGCACAGATCATTGGCGCGCGCCTCAATTCTTTTTTCACCCTCGATTTGCCATTGCTCATAGGAATTGTTGTCGGCCAGCGACGAGCGGTAGAAAGCGGTCTGGAAATTGGCCTGGGTATGGGCGCAACCAAGATAGTGACTGCCCGGCCCTACTTCCCGGATGGCATCCATGGCCTGGGCTTTCTCCGAAAGATCAATGCCTTCCGCCATTTTCTGCATCATGCCCAGTTGATCCACGTCGATCATGAATTTTTCATAGGACGACACGAGACCGCCTTCCAGCCAGCCGGCGGAATGCAGGACAAAATTTGTTCCGGCCAGCAATGTCATGTTCAAGGTGCTGCTGCTTTCATGGGCTGCCTGCGCATCAGGAACCTTGGATCCGCAGAGCGACCCGCCAGTACGGAAAGGCAAACCAAGCCGCCTTGCCAATTGTGCAGCGCCGTAGGAAACAAGCGACGGTTCAGGCGTGCCGAAGGTGGGCGCGCCCGATTGCATGGAAATCGATGCGGCAAACGTACCGAACAGAACCGGCGCTCCGGGTCGCACGAGTTGGGTAAAGGCAGCGCCTGCTAGCACTTCGGCCAGAATCTGGGTCAGCGTCCCGGCAATTGTGACCGGGCTCATGGCACCGGCAAGAATAAAGGGCGAGATGATGCAGGCCTGGTTGTTGCGCGCATAGATCTTCGCCGCACCAAGCATGGTATCATCAAAAACCATGGGTGAATTGGCATTGATCAGATTGATAACGACGCAGTGCTGATCAACAAATTCCGCACCGAAGAGAATCTTGCACATATCAACCGTATCCTGCGCCCGCTCCGGCGCGGTAACAGATCCCATGAACGGTTTGTCAGAATAGAGCATATGGGCATAGACCATATCCAGGTGCCGCTTGTTGACCGGTATATCAACCGGCTCACACAGCGTGCCGCCCGAATGGTGTATCGACGGGGCCATATAGGCCATTTTGACGAAATTCTCGAAATCCTGAATGGTCGCATAGCGCCGCTCACCGTTGAGATCGCGCACGAAGGGCGGACCATAGACTGGCGCAAAAACGGCCGCCTTGCCGCCGATCTGCACGGAGCGTTCCGGATTGCGTGCGTGCTGGGTGAAAACGGAGGGCGCCGTTTTCAACAGGCTGCGGCAAAGTCCCTTGGGAAAATGCACCCGTTCGCCGCGCACATCAGCCCCGGCCTTGCGCCACATGTCCAGCGCTTCCGCATCGTCGCGAAATTCAATGCCAATTTCTTCCAGCAGAATATCGGCATTGGCTTCGATCAGCGCCAGACCTTCCTCATCAAGAACTTCGTATTCGCCAATCTTGCGGTTGATATAGAATTGTTGCTGACCCGGGCCGCCGCCGCTGCGTGACGCCCTGCGCGCAGCAGCGCCTCCCGAGGCACCACGCCCGCGCCGACCTGCAGAGCCTTCTGTCGCCGTTTTTTCCATTTCCATTGTGCTACCCTCTCGCGCGGCCAGCGCATTGCATCACCAAAAGTGTCGGTTCATGCTAGACGACCCTGCGGCAACTGCCTTTCTCAATGCGCCAAGCCATGGCGCTATGGCGACAGACGACAGGATAGTGGCGCTTTCAGGGGGATTTTTATCGTCGCTTTTCAAATCACCCCGCGTCGTTTTTGAGAAGTCACATCTGAATTCTTTGCATCATAACTCTTGTCAAGATAAGCACATACGTGGTTCATACGCGCAACAATTGCCAGCATCGAGGAAACGCCGATGTCCGATGACGAAATCATTCTATCCGAACTGTCCGATGATGAACTTGTGCAGCAGATGCATGATGATCTCTATGACGGCCTGAAAGAAGAAATCGAAGAAGGAACAAACATCCTTCTGGAGCGCAAATGGACGCCCTATGATGTCTTGACCAAGGCGCTTGTCGAAGGCATGCGCATTGTCGGCGAGGATTTCCGTGATGGCATTCTCTTCGTGCCGGAAGTGCTGCTTTCAGCCGGCGCAATGAAAGCCGGAATGTTTATTCTGCGTCCATTGCTTGCAGAGACCGGCGCCCCGAAGCTCGGAAAAATGGTGATTGGAACGGTCAAGGGCGATATCCACGATATCGGCAAGAACCTGGTCGGCATGATGATGGAAGGTGCCGGCTTTGAAGTCATTGATATCGGCATCAACAATCCGGTCGAAAACTATCTCAATGCCATCGAAGAGCACCAGCCCGATATCATCGGCATGTCCGCCCTGTTGACGACAACCATGCCCTATATGAAGGTGGTTATCGACACACTGAAGGAAAAGGGCATTCGCGATGACCACATCGTGCTGGTTGGCGGCGCACCACTGAACGAAGAATTTGGCATGGCTGTCGGCGCTGACGCCTATTGCCGGGATGCGGCGGTTGCTGTGGAAACGGCAAGGACATTCATCCAGCGCAAGCACAATTCCATGGCCAATGCAGGTTAGCATCCAAAATTGCCCGGCTTGAAACATCACCATGAACGAGAATGCAGAGCAGATTGCTGATACTTCCAGGGTGCGCGTCATTGCCTGTGGTGCCATTGCCCGCGAAATTCTGTCGATATGTGAAGCAAATGGCCTGTCGCACATAGATCTTGCCTGCCTTCCCGCCCATTGGCACAATTATCCCGATCGAATTGTGCCCGGCGTCCAACAGGCCATCCACCAGGCCCGTGACGAGGGGTTTCCGCGCATCTACATCGCCTATGCCGATTGTGGCACAGGCGGCATGCTGGACAAACTGTGCAAGGAAGAAGGCGTTGAACGCATCGCTGGCCCTCATTGCTACTCTTTCTTTGCCGGGAATGAGCAATTCGCAAAGTGGGAGGATGATCTGGACGCCTTTTTCCTCACCGATTTCCTAGCACGGCAATTCGATGTTTTTGTCATCGAGCCACTGGGCCTGAAAAAGCACCCGGAATTGCGCGACATGTATTTTGGCAATTATCGCAAGCTCATCTATCTGTCTCAATCCGAGGATCAGGAACTTCAACAAAAAGCCAGGGAAGCAGCACAATTCCTTGGATTGGAATATGTCTACCGCTTCACCGGCTATGGTGACCTGACTGGAGCCATTGTTTCTGCCTGATGGAGACGCGCCTATCGTCAGCGCCGACGCATTGCCGACGGCCGAAACAGATGACATATTCAGTCCTTGCTAAATCCTTGTAAACATCCCACATGGTATCGTTGGGAGACTTATTGAAAACGGGGGTCAATTTCCTGTCGTCAGGCGCAGAGTTCACAAGCACAAGGCGTCCTGATACAGGGATCGATACGGACAGAACCTGACTTATTCCATTGACATTTCGTTGCTGTCTGTTTCCGCGTCGAAACAGGTTTTGCGTGCAACGCCAGAGGGGATTCACGGTGAGTGACATGCCCGCAAATCCAATGATTCCAGAGGTTTCGGCAGATGGTCCCGTTCATCCGGAGAGCCTTTCCGATCTTCTCAGTGAGATCGTCAGGAAAGCCGGGCCCCAGATCACCTTGCGCGAGATCTCTGAAGCTCTTGATGAACGCTCCTTTGGCGCATTTTTGCTGGTCTTTGCGATCCCGAACCTTATTCCACTACCGCCCGGCGCGACGCTTGTTCTGGGGCTTCCCCTGCTTTTCGTAGCTTGGCAAATCGTTTCGGGGCGCCACAAGATCTGGCTGCCGCAACGCCTGGCCAATTATTCCATCCGGAAAAAAACGCTGGAAAAGGTCATTCACCGCTGTGACCCCTGGCTGAAATGGATGGAGGCCTGGATCCGCCCGAGAAACTGGCCACTGCGCAAACCGATATGGGAGCGCATTTTCGGAATCTACATTTTGTTTCTGGCGATCATCGTCGTTATCCCCATACCGCTGGGCAACTGGCTGCCGGCCTTTGCGCTTGCAATAATCGGCCTTTCGCACACGGAACAGGATGGCAATTGCCTCGGTATAGGCACCATAATTGGGATATTTTCAGCCGTGATCGTTGCCCTCATCCTGTTTTTGACCAAAGCACTTTTTGCAGCTGTTTTGTAAAGCGTAAACGCAAGGCCCGGGCGCGACCAATCGCGGGAGCGGTCAGATGGACAGACCAAAATCGTGGCAATTACCGCTGGTGGCCCCTACCCTTGGGTCATATTCAATGCGCTTTCAGAGCATTTCGGTCCGATCACTGTGATTGAGGAGAATCCGGAATCCAAAGCAGAAATGTTGAAGAGGCGCGCCCGAAAGGTCGGCTATGTCAACACGGCCGGGCAATTGGCAACCATGGTCGCATCTCGCCTTGGCAAGCGCTTTGCCACAAAGCGCGAGGCCCAGATCATTGATGAATTCGAACTGCAGACGGCGCCGGGCGCGGATCAACGGATTATTTCTGTGTCATCGGCGAATGACGCAGAATGTACCAGGATCATTGCCGAGGAAAAACCTAACGTCATCGTGCTGGTCGGCTGCCGCATGCTGAGACCAAAGACGCTTGCAGCAATCCATGCGCCGATCATCAATTATCATGCCGGTATCAACCCCAAATACCGCGGCATGATGGGAGGCTACTGGGCGCTGGTCAACAATGACGTGGAGAATTTCGGCACGACGGTTCACCGTGTTGATGAAGGTGTCGACACCGGCGCGGTTCTCTATCAGGCACGCATGACACCCTCACCGGCCGATACAATTGCCACTTACGCCATGATCATGGCTGCCCATTCCCGCCAGATCTGCATTCGTGCCGTAGCCGACATTTTGCAGGGCAAACAAAAAATTGTCACGGTCAACCTTCCGTCAAAACAATGGTATTATCCGCCTGTCTGGTTCTATATACGTACAGGTATCATGCGCGGCATCTGGTAGGTGGCCAGGAAATACTGGCGCGCCAAAGCCCAGCCGTGCCTCCGAGCGTTCAGTTGGCCTGTATATCCAACATTGTTGGCATATCGAGGTTGAAAACAGAACGCGTCGTTTTTAAGCGTAAAGAACGTCGTCGCACAGCCAGCGGCGTCAACTGATATTCTGCATCTTGGCAACCGAGGAGACTGACCATGGCCAACCTGATTATCGTTTACTGGCGGGACATACCTGCACAGGTCATCGTCAAGAAAGGCCGTGCTACCGCCAAACGCGAGTTATCGCTGCGCTTTACAGAAGCCATCGATATGTGTGCTATGCGTTCAGGCGCTCACGAGACAGACGACTACCTCGCTGAGTGGAGAAGAGGATCGCCCGAAACGGTTTCCGACGATCTGGAATCCGAAGCGGACAAGGCAGCAGCGACACTGGAAGAAACGTTCACGAAAGAACATTTGAAAGAATTGATCCAGGCAGGCGGAAGGGTAAATGAGAATGAGCAAAGTGGTTGAAATATCGTCACACCATCGCGACAGGATAGCAGCCTCCATTGAGGTGGCGCCCAAACAGGCGGTTGAATCATCCGATCTGCCGGGCCTCTTCCCTCAGGGAACCAGTGTTTATGTGACGGACATCGGCACAGACAGCAACGAAACCCTGGTCAAGGCAGCCGGCAGGTTGCGTGATCTCGGCTATGAACCAGTGCCGCATTTTGCCTCCCGCCGTTTGACCACGAAACATGCTCTGGAAGAGCGCATCAAAATGATGGCTGAAGAGGCCGGCGTGCGCAATGTCCTGATCATCGGCGGCGGACTCGAACGTCAGGCAGGAGAGTTCTCCTCCACCATGGAAGTCCTGGAAACCGGATATTTTGACAAATACGGCATCAACAAGATCGGCATTGCCGGTCATCCGGAAGGAAGCCCGGATTTTTCCGAAGAAGTCGCACTGCAGGCCTTGCGACTGAAGAAGGCCTTTGCCGAGCGCAGCGGCGCCAAATTGCGCATCGTCACCCAGTTCGGGTTTGATGCGCAGAAATTCATCTCGTGGGCGGATGGACTGAAATCCCATGGCATCGACCTGCCTGTTCATCTCGGCGTTGCCGGTCCGGCAAAAATCACCACCTTGATCAAATTTGCAGCCATGTGCGGCGTCGGCAATTCCATCTCGTTTCTCAAGAAGAATGCGCTATCCCTGACAACGCTTGCAACCTCACACTCGCCGGAAACAGTTGTCGGGCCGATCGAGGAACATGTGCGCACCAATGTCACCACACCGATCCGCCAGATCCATGTTTTTGCCTTCGGCGGATTGAAAAAAACGGCTGAATGGCTTGAACATCGCGGATCATGGGATATAAAGACATCTTTATATCCTTCTGTCACAAATAATAAGAGTTGAGGATCACCTGATGACCCGCACTATTGTCGCTTCTGCGACCAAGGAAATCATTATTGGTTTCGACCAGCCTTTCTGCGTCATTGGCGAACGCATCAACCCGACAGGGCGCAAGAAGCTGGCTGCGGAAATGCAAGCGGGGAATTTTGATACGGTCATAGCCGACGCGCTGGCGCAAGTTGCCGCCGGTGCCACCATGCTTGACGTCAATGCAGGTGTGACGGCGGTTGATCCCAATGCGACAGAACCGGCGTTGATGATCAAGACTCTCGAAATTGTGCAGGGCATTGTCGATGTGCCGCTGTCCATTGATTCTTCCGTTACCGCAGCCATCGAAGCCGGATTGCGCGTCGCCAAAGGCCGTCCGCTTATCAATTCGGTGACTGGCGAGCTGGAAAAGCTTGAAGCCATTTTGCCCCTGGTCAAGAAATACAATGTACCGGTCGTGGCGATCTCCAATGATGAAACCGGCATTTCGGAAGATCCTGATGTGCGCTTTGCCGTCGCCAAAAGAATAGTCGAGCACGCTGCTGATTATGGCATCAAGCCGGAAGACATTATTGTCGATCCGCTCGTCATGCCCATCGGCGCCATGGGGACTGCGGGCCTTCAGGTGTTCAAGCTGGTGCGCCGACTTCGCGAGGAACTGGGGGTCAACACGACCTGCGGCCTGTCAAACATCTCTTTCGGCCTGCCCCACAGGCATGCCATCAATGCCGCCTTTATTCCCATGGTCATTGCTTCCGGAATGACCTCGGCAATCATGAACCCCTGCAGACCGCAGGAAATGGAAATGGTGCACGGGGCCAATGTTCTCAATGCCACCGATGCCAATTGCCAAAGCTGGATCAGAACCTACCGCGACTACAAGCCTTCCAACGGAACCGCACCTTCATCGGCTGCCGAGGCTGTGGCTGCCTCGACCGGCGGACGCCGCCGTGGCGGTCGCAGTGCACGCGTTTGATGAGCAATTTGCGCCTGTTCATGCACGTGACAGCGCAACCTGAAGGAAGACTGGTGTGGATCAGAAGGATGTGAAGAACAAGGATCCTTTGGTCCTGTTTATGCCTTCGGGCAGGCGTGGCCGTTTCAAAAAGGGAACTCATCTCCTTGAAGCGGCACGCCAGCTTGGTGTCTATGTCGAGAGTGTCTGCGGTGGCCGCGGCATTTGCGGCCGCTGCCAGATCGAGATCCAGGAAGGCAATTTTGCCAAACATGGTATCGTTTCGGCAAACAGCCATATCTCCGAATTCGGCGCCAAGGAAATACGCTACGCTGAAAAACGCGACCTGAAGGCCGGGCGGCGGCTTTCCTGTTCTGCGATGATCGAAGGCGATCTTGTCGTTGACGTGCCCCAGGACGTTCAGGTCAACGCCCAGATTGTCCGCAAGGCTGCAGATACCAGGCTCATTGCCAGAAACCCTGCCATTCAGATGTGTTATGTCGAGGTTGAAGAACCCGACATGCACAAGCCGCTTGGTGACCTGGACCGCCTCAAGCAGGCACTGGAGCACGATTGGGGTTTTACCGACATTATCGTCGACCAGCACATCCTGCCACGCGTACAGAAAATCCTGCGCGCCGGAAACTGGACCGTGACGGCTGCGATTCACCGTGACATGGTGACGGCACGACCATCCCTGATTGCCCTTTATCCTGGCTTGAAGAACGAGGCCTATGGCATTGCCTGTGACATCGGCTCCACGACCATCGCCCTGCATCTGTCGTCCTTGTTGTCGGGATTGACCATTGCCTCGGCCGGCACATCCAATCCGCAGATCCGCTTTGGCGAGGATCTGATGAGCCGTGTCTCCTATGTGATGATGAATCCGGATGGTTGTGAAGCCATGACAAAGGCCGTTCGCAACGCCTTGAACGACCTGATTTCGGAAGTATGTACGGAATCGGGCGTCGATCCACTGGATATTCTTGATACCGTCTTTGTCGGCAACCCCATCATGCACCACCTGTTTTTGGGAATTGATCCGACTGAATTGGGTGGAGCCCCCTTTGCGCTGGCCGTTTCCGGCGCCGTGCACAGTTGGGCGTCCGATCTTCATCTGGCGCTCAATCCGGGCACAAGGGTCTATATGCTCCCCTGCATTGCCGGCCATGTCGGCGCAGACGCCGCCGCTGCCACACTCAGTGAAGGCCCCCACCGCCAGGACGAGATGATGCTGCTTGTCGACATCGGGACCAATGCGGAAATCGTCCTTGGCAACCAGCAACGCGTTGTGGCTGCATCGTCGCCCACCGGCCCTGCCTTCGAGGGTGCGGAAATCTCCTGCGGGCAGCGGGCCGCCCCCGGAGCCATTGAACGGGTGCGTATTGACCCGTTGACGCTTGAGCCGCGCTTCCGGATTATCGGCACCGAGCCCTGGTCCGACGAAGCCGGTTTTGCCGATCTGTCCGCCGCAACGGGCGTCACAGGTGTTTGTGGTTCGGGTATCATTGAAGTGATCGCCGAGATGTATCTGGCAGGCATCATAACCGAAGATGGTGTCATTGATGGTGCAATGGCGGCCAGAACAAACCGTATCGTCAGACAAGGCCGTACCTATTCCTACGTCCTGCGAGAAGGAGAAAACCCGCTGACCATCACCCAGACCGACGTGCGGGCGATCCAACTGGCCAAGGCGGCACTCTATGCCGGCATCAAGCTGCTGATGGACAAGCTGCAAATCGACCATGTCGATCGGATCGGTCTGGCCGGAGCCTTCGGGTCATTCATCGACCCCAAATATGCCATGGTTCTCGGCCTTGTTCCCGACTGTGAACTGGAAAAGGTCAAGGCTGTGGGCAATGCCGCAGGGACCGGCGCACGCATGGCTCTGCTGAACCGTGACTATCGCCGCGAAATCGAGCAGACCGTCACCGCGATTGAAAAAATCGAAACGGCGCTCGAACCAAAGTTTCAGGAACATTTCGTCTATGCAATGGCCCTGCCCAACAAGGTCGATCAGTTTCCCAATCTGAACAAAGTCGTCACGCTACCAGCTCGGTCAGCACCGACGGATTCATCCGGTGGCGCGGGCCCCGTGCGCCGTCGCCGCGAGGGCCGACGCCCCCGTGGATAGAGTACGCGGAAAATCCTAATCCCTGAGTTGTCCGGTTTGGGCGAATGCATCGAATGTCGCACGGATATGATCGGCTGCCGCACAGACCGGAGCGTCGGCATCGGGCCGCACCATCATGCCCAGTGAATAGGTGCCGATCGGCGGCAGGCCATCGTCCTCGCCGAGCGCGACCAGATCATCCCCCACAAAGGAACAGGGCAAGGGAGCGATTGCCAGATCCGACAGGATTGCTGCCCTCTGGCCGGCCGTATGCGCACTCATATAGGCAATTCTATAGGCGATACCGCGTTCATTGAGTGCCTCCACGGAACCGGAACGCCAGGCGCACCCCTCCTCCCACATGGAAACGGGCAATGGTGTTCGAAGATGCGCCGTCCCGCCTTTTGCACCTGCCCACACGAGATCCTCGGTCAGCAACAATTCCCCCCCTTTGGGGATGCCGGACGTCTGGCAGGTCAGCAATGTGATATCCAGACTTCGTTCCTCCATGCGCTTGGTCAATGATGCGCTTTGATCAATCACCACGTCAACGGCGATGGAAGGGTGCGTTTTGGCAAAACGCCTGAGCACTGCTGGCAAAATGCGCTCACCGACATCGTCGGGTGCCCCCAGACGAACAACCCCTGAAATATCCGGGGCAACGAATTTCGATACGGCTTCCCGGTTCAGGGACAACAGACGTTTTGCATAGCCCAGCAGAACAGTCCCGTCATTGGTCAGCGAGACCGAACGCGCATCACGCTTGAAGACCGGACGGCCCAATATCTCTTCCAGCTTTTTGATCTGCATGGATACGGCCGAAGGTGTGCGAAACACCAGCCCGGCAGCAACTGTAAAGCTTCCCGTGTCGGCGATGGCCACGAAGGTGCGCAAAACATCAAGTTCCAGCAAGGGTACGGGGTGGTTCAGGGGAGCATTCATGATATCACTTCAATTTTTCTGAACGATAGATTAATTTCTATTCGTTTGATTGAACCAGAGAATTTCACCATAGTCAATATCAAGGGTCGCGACCTTCATTGAAGAACACCGCAGTTTCAATTTCGAAACTTCGCTCATCAAGAAGGAACCTGAAAATGTTAAACCGACACGACAAGAAAAACTCTGTGCTTTCCGGCATGATCATCGAAGCCAGTCATGGTGTAACGATCAGCGCCCTGTTGACCAGAGCTATCTCAGGCATTGTTGACGCCATTGTGGCGAGGCGAGAGCGCCGGCTATGCGCAAAACAGCATCGGCAGGCCAAGCGGGAAATAGCCAAGCTGTCGACCGAAATGCAGCATGATATCGGTTGGCCTGGCCGCTACGAATTGGAAAACAGCTGCGCCAGCGGCAATGAGTGAGAACAGACCGGCGTGTGCCACCACACGCTGGTCGACCCCTGACAGACAAAGGCTCTCAACGCGCCGTGCAAAATCCGCTACGACTGTTGATTTCCACTTCACAGCAGGCACTGAGCGTGTAGAGTCAATGTCGCAATGACAACATTGCATGTGGGTGGAGCTGCAATTTCAAGAAAATTGATATGTCGCAAACACGCATGCAATCCGTCAGGCGTCTTGACGAATTGCCGGTCGGTTCGCACAGCCATATGCAAACCGGGCGGGATATTGAACCTGCATCATGTTCGGGACTGAATCGCGATGGACAACAACATATCACTGACTTTGCGATCGTTCGTATTTTACCTCGTCCCCGATTTTTCACTCATCGCCTTTGCCACTGCCATTGAACCACTGAGAATTGCCAACAGAATGCTTGGCTACAAGGCATATAAATGGCGCCTTGCGTCCTTTGATGGGCAACCGGTCACCGCCTCCAATGGTGTCGAGGTGTCCGTCACCACTTCGCTTGAAGAAGAGCGCCGTAACCTGTCGGGTGAGAACCGGCCTTCAATGGTCTTTGTATGCTCAGGCATGAATGTTGAATCCCATGCGCAGAAATCACTGCATGCCTGGCTGCGAGAGGTGCACAATCGCAATATATCCGTCGGCGGACTGTGCACCGGCGCCTATGTGCTGGCCGCTGCCGGCCTCTTGTCAGGCAAACGCTGCGCCATCCACTGGGAAGACCTTCCCGGATTCTCGGAAAAGTTTCCACTGGTCGACGTCTATGCAGATCTCTACGAATCGGATGGCAATATTTACACCTGCGCCGGTGGCACGGCAGCGCTGGATATGATGCTCAATCTGATTGGACAGGACCATGATGACAATCTGGTCAACCGTGTTTGCGAGCAAGCGCTGACTGACCGGGTTCGCAGCCCGCATGACCGCCAGCGCCTGCCTCTGCGGGCACGTCTCGGCGTACAGAACACCAAGGTTCTGTCCATTATTGAGTTGATGGAGAGCAATCTTTCCGAACCGCTTTCTCTGCTGGAAATCGCCGACTTTGCAGGCCTTTCGCGCCGCCAGATTGAACGTTTGTTCCGTCAGGAAATGGGGCGTTCCCCGGCCCGCTATTATCTGGAAATCAGACTGGACCGCGCCCGCCATCTGCTGATCCAGTCATCCATGCCCGTCGTGGAAGTGGCTGTGGCCTGCGGTTTTGTATCAGCATCACATTTTTCGAAATGTTATCGCGAACTCTACGGTCGCTCCCCACAGCAGGAGCGCGCCGACCGCAAGCAATTGCTGCAGACGGCAGCCTGAAAAAGCCCATTGACTTCAAACGATAATCCTTGAAGACATGTGATCCCGGGAAGACATGGGCTCCCGCAGCTTTGCCTTTTCCTATGCTCTCAGCGCAACATTCTCTGTGTCAAACGGGCTTTCCTCGATGATGGTCGCGCGGTAGAGCTGCCCCAGGATCTTGATCTGAAATTCTGCTCCCACAGTGTTGAGCTGCGGCCTGACCATGGCCAGGGCCAGAGATTTACCAAGCCGCCATCCGAAACCGCCATGGGTTGCCCGTCCTACCAGTTCACCATTTTGATAAATGGCCTCGCTGCCGCGCGCATCTGCGTCCGTCACATCATGGACTTCCATGGTAACGAAATTCCAGTTCAACCCGTCTTCACGCGCCTTGACCACGGCGTCACGACCAATGAATTCGCCCTTGTTGGGTTTTACGAAACGGTCCAGACCGGATTCGAAAGCATTGTATTCAATCGACAATTCGCGCGGAATGAGGCGGTAGGATTTTTCAATGGCCATCGCCGTCATCGCCCGGATACCGAAAGGCTTGATGCCGAACTCAGCGCCAGCCTCCATCAACAGATCAAAAATCGTGTTCTGCTGCTCGATCGGGTGATGCAGTTCCCAGCCGAGTTCTCCAACGAAATTTACCCGCAGGGCATGGGCCGTCGCAGGCCCCACATTGATCTGCTTTCCAGACAGCCAGGAAAAATCGGCGTTCTCCAGGCTGGTGCGCGTCAACTTGCCAAGCACATCCCGCGAACGCGGCCCCGCCAGTACAAGAACACCCAACCGTTCGGTCAAAGCATTCAGTCGCACCGAACCATCAGTCGGCGCCAGCTTGCGCAGAATATCATGGTCGTGGGCCTCAAAAGCACCGGCTGAAACCAGATAAAAACGATCAGGGGCCCACTCATAGACGGTAAATTCCGAGCGGACCCCGCCATATTTGGTCAGCAGATGGGCCAATGCGATGCGTCCACGCTTTTTCGGTATCGAATTGGCCAATATGGATTCCAGCCAGTCACGGGCACCCGGCCCGGAAACCTCCATTTTTGCGAAGGCCGACATGTCCAGCAGCCCGACATTCTCATGGACATTTTTGACTTCATTGCCCACATGCTCAAAGTAATTCGATCGCCGGAATGACCAGAGTTCCTGGATTCTGTTGTTCTCATCAGATTCGGGATGATTGCGGTTCATCAGCACATCCGGCTTGTCCATGCTGTCGACGTCCAGGCTGTAACCCTGCGGTGCAAACCAGTTCGGCCGCTCCCAACCATAGACAGAGCCGAAGATGGCGCCGAGATTCTTCATCCGATCATAGCAGGGGGTCCTCTTCAATGGGCGGGCCGCTTCGCGCTCTTCATCAGGGTAATGAACCGTGAACACGTTGGCGTAGGCTTCTTCGTTCTTTTCCTGCAGATAACCCGCAGTCGCATAGGGACCGTATCGACGCGGATCAACGCCCATCATGTCAATGGTTGGCTCCCCATCGACGATCCATTCGGCCAGTTGCCAGCCCGCACCACCGGCAGCCGTCACGCCAAACGAATGGCCCTCATTCAGCCAGAAATTCTTGCGGCCGGGCGCGGGCCCGATGATCGGTGAGCCGTCCGGCGTATAGGCAATAGCACCATTGTAGACCTTCTTGATTCCGGCCTCGCCAAAATAGGGCACCCGCTCGATGGCCGTCTCGATATGCGGCATCAGCCGTTCGAGATCTTCCTGGAACAATTCATATTCGGAATCATCCGATGGCCCGTCGACATAACAGCACGGTGCGCCCTTCTCATAGGGACCGAGCAGCAGGCCGCCGGCCTCTTCGCGCATGTACCAAGAGGAATCCGACTCGCGCAGCACGCAGAGTTCCGCGCCGCCTTCCTTGCGGAATTTCTGTATCTCGGGATGGGCCTCCGTGACGATATATTGATGCTCCACAGGAATCACCGGAACATCAAGACCAACCATGGCGCCGGTCTTGCGCGCAAAATTTCCGCTGCACGAAATGACGTGTTCACAGGTAATATCGCCCTTGTCGGTCTTCACCAGCCACTGACCGTCATCAAGCTGTTCAATGGCTTCAACCGTCGTATAACGATGGATCGTCGCGCCGCGATCGCGGGCTGCCTTGGCCAATGCCTGTGTCAGGTCGGCGGGTTGAATATATCCGTCTTCCGGATGACAAATGGCGCCCAGCAGACCCTCCGTATTCACATAGGGCCATTTTTCCTTGATCTGTTCGGGCGTCAGACGCTCAACATCGATGCCAATGGTTTCTGCCACACCCATGTAATATTCATATTCGTCAAGCCGTTCCTGGGTGCGTGCCAGCCGCACATTGGTGACCTTGCGAAAGCCTGTATCCATGCCGGTTTCTTCAGCCAGTTCCTGATAGAAACGCACCGAATATTTATGGATCTGGCCGACCGAGTAACTCATGTTGAACAGCGGCAAAAGACCGGCTGCATGCCAGGTGGAGCCGGACGTCAATTCCTTGCGTTCCAGCAGGACAACATCATCCCAGCCCTTTTTGGCAAGATGGTACAATGTCGAGACGCCGACAACGCCTCCACCAATCACAACTGCGCGCGCGCTGCTCTTCATCGCTATTGCCCTTTTTGAGGCCCGCCACGCGGACACATGAGTTAAGCACCAGAAACGTCATAAAATGAGCCATTGCCATCAGCAACAACAAACGTTGAATCTCTCATGGACGTCAGATGCACAGACACATCCTGTGCCTGCAGCGCCCGCATCGTCCATGCGGCAACTATGACGCCAGCGAACCAGCCTTTACCGCCTGTTTGCGACATGCAAAAAACGGCTCGCGACTTTCCCTCCGCACACCCATTCCATTGTTTACCTTTATTTTGTCCCGCCCTGATAAATTGGCAGTAAATCACCACAATGGATACCAGACTATGAACCCACGCTTGGAAACGGTGCGCAATTCAGGCAACAGCTCCCTGAATTCTGTGCTGAAAAACCCAAACCTGTGGCTGGTGTTGTTTGTTGCCCTGCTGGCATTGCTGGCGGGCCTGCCGTGGGTGCTTCCCATCGGCCCCATGTATTGGGACACATACCTGTATGTCGATGCAGCCCATCGCATTGCCAATGGTCAGATACCCAACGTGGATTTTTTCCCGCCCGTCGGCCCCCTTGGCTATTACCTCTATGCCCTGATGGAACGCATGTTTCCCTCCGGTCAGCCGCTTCTGCTGGCCCAATGGTCGTGCCTCATTGTCACGGTACCGGCCATGGCCTTGCTTCTCGCAGATGTGGCCCCACGATCCCGGACGCTTGCCTTTGCCTTACTGGTTCCCTTTGCGTTCTTTGCTGCCCTGCCCTTCAATACCTTGAGCCTTTTTCCCTATCCCGGCGTCGACGGTTTTGGCATCTACAACCGCCATGGCGCGCAATTGCTCTATGTCCTTGCAACAACCGTGCTGTTTGTAAGAGACAGAACCCACATGACGGCGATATTGTCCGTCCTCACACTGGCACTGTTTCTGGTAAAGATAACGGCCTTTATCAGCGGCGGCCTTATCCTGGCCTACGCGGTGGCTTGCGGCTTGATTGCTGTTCCCGTGATACTTTCAACCGCATTTGTGTTTTTGCTGGTTCTGGGCCTCATCCAATTGGCATCAGGATTGACGCTGACCTATGTCACGGAGATATTTCTCCTGGCCAGCAGCAACAGCAATACGCTGTTGCCAAATCTGCTCACGGCTATTTCTGAAAATTTCAACACGATTGTCGCCGGTGGCGTGACAGTGCTGTTACTGCTGGCCGCTGACTGGCGTGAATGGATGAAGTCCCTGGGTGCCTTTGGTTCATCACGGAGCCTCGACCGCTTCGCCTTGATTTTTGACAGGGATTGGCTGTGGCTTGGCATCTTGCTGCTTGCCGGATTGTTCTTTGAAACACAGAACACCGGCAGCCAGGCATTCCTGTTGATCTGGCCAGGACTGCTCATCGCCTGGACCCGCAACGGCCAACGGCCAGTACGATCACGGATGCTGTTGCTGGTGCTGATCGCCGCCTGCTGTTTTCCCACCACAATAGGTGTGCTGCAAAAGGCAGGCAGAACTTTCGCCACTGCGCTCGGCTCCACACAAGTGGAATCAACGAACCTGTCGACACTCGGCCTTGTATCAACCAAGCCGATGTTCCTCGACCGCGCCGACATCATGCAACACTATTATGCCGAACAGATCAAAGCAGATGAGCACCTTGCAAGGCTTGGGCAAATCCCCTCCTTCCTGCTCTATTCGGAACCAGATTTTCAGATCATGTGGCTACAGATGAACGACAAGGCCATTGATGCGATCCGAGCCTATGAGGCTGTAAACAATGTGCATTTCAACACGATCTTCACGACAGATTTCACCAATATCATCCCGGCTCTGATGAACAGGGATGCGCCAAAATATGTGGCCATAGGCGCCGTTGCAGGCCGCACCCTTTTTGCAATGGATGTCCGGACCCGCAAGTCGGTGGAAGACGCTGACCTCATTTTGGATACATTGTGTCCCAGAACACCAGGATTGATCCAATCCTTTGATATCTACCGCGAAGCCCTCTCCAATCACCGGAAAATCCGGCTGACGCCGTGCTTTGATGCTTACATCCGCGAAGCGGCGCAGGACACGACGGACATTCAGCTGGATATCAGAAGATAGAGTGAGCGATCAGCTGGTCATCCCTGGATCCTCATTGTTTGACCTGACTTGCCAGGAAATCCTTGACGATGCCGACAATGCCTCTGGACAGAAGATCATCAAGAGCATCAACAAATCGATCCACATCAGCGCTTTGGCAAATCAATGGTGGCTCCAGCCGAATGACATTGCGGTTGTATTCGGTGAAGGCAACCAGGATGTCGTAGTCGCGCAGCATCAGTGCACCGACAAAGCCTGAAAGCGAACCCTTGAGCTTTTCATCAAGGACGGAGATGATCGAGCGCAGCAATGCCGGCAATGTCTGACTGAAATCGTGAAACTCCAGGCCAACCATCAGCCCCTGGCCACGAACGTCCTTGATGATCTTGGGATATTTGGCCTGAAGGCCCTTCAGCCTGTCCAGCAAATAGGCGCCCTGTTGCGCCGAATTGGCGATCAGACCCTCGTCATACAGTAGGTTCAAGGCCTCAATTGCTGTGATGCAGGCCTCGCCAATGCCGCCAAAGGTTGCTGGACCATGAATGAGCGCGGTGTTCGGCTTGCCATAGGCTTTCATATAGACATCACGGCTGGCAATCATCGCACCGACGGCGCTTTTGCCCCCACCAAGGGATTTCGCCAGAGCAGTCACATCGGGCACGACCCCGGCATGTTCAAAAGCATAGAACCTGCCGGAACGGCCCATGCCACACTGCACTTCATCAGCGACCCAAAGGACCTTGTGCTTATCGCACAGAGCGCGCAATTGCTGCCAGAATTCCGGTGGTGCAGTGACAATGCCGCCGCCGCCCTGGATCGTTTCCAGCACGATCACGCCGATTTCCGGATCTGCCTCAAACGCATGGCGGATCGCCTCTATATCGCCAAAGGGCACGCGAACGGTATCATCAACCAGGCGGAACTGGCCGCGGTATAGCGGCGAATCCGTGATGGATAAAACGCCCTTGGTTTTTCCGTGGAAGGAGTTTTCTGCATAGACGATCTTGCTGCGTCCAGGCCCCGCAGCACGCTCGGCAACCTTGACGGCCGCTTCCATGGCTTCCGATCCCGATGAGCCAAGGAACACCATATCGAGATGGCCGGGGGATATTTCTGCAAGGTTTTTGGCCAGTGCGGCGGCATATTGCGACAGGAAGGCCATGGCAATTTCATGGCGCTTTTCGTTCTGAAAGGCGATGCGGGCTGCCAGAATTTTAGGGTGATTATGCCCGAAGGCCAGAGAACCGAACCCGCCAAAAAAATCCAGGATCTGGCGATCATTCTGGTCGATATAATACATGCCTTCGGCGCGCTCTATCCTGATCTTGTTGAAGCCCAAAAGCTTCATGAAATGCAATTGACCAGGATTGAGGTATTTCTTGAAATATTCCGTCATAAGCGGCAGGTCGAGGGCCTTTGCATCCTCGACGCTGAGCAGGTTCGGCTTCTTGATTTCATTTGGGATATTCATGAATCTGCCCTTGTCTTGCGTATGTTCTTTCTTAAAAAACAGGCCTATTTCCTGCGAAAAACGCTATTTCGAAGCGGCCGCAAGCCCGGCACGATATTCATCATAAGCCGCCATCAGCATGTCTTCGTCACGGTATTGGGCGCTCCAGCCCAACAGTTTTTTGGCCTTGCTGCAATCGAGTATGCACATCTCGTCAGCAATGAGATATTGCTCGGGATCCATAATCGGCAGGTTGACCAGGTCAAACAGATCCAGCGTGCGCTTGACCGCCCAGGCAGGCGTCGGCAGCACAAGGGACCGTGACCCGGCATGTTTGATCAGATCACCCAGCAATTTGCGTACCGGCGGAGGATTGTCCGATCCGAGATTGAAGGCTTCGTTCGGCACATCGGCTTTCCAGGCCAGTCTGGCGGCCTCGGCACAATCAAATACGGAAATGAACTGATAGGGGTTTCGGCCTGACCCGATCATCGGCACAGGCAGATTGTAATCGACCAGCTTGAACAGTTTTGAAAGGATGCCAAGACGGCCCGGACCGATGATCAGACGGGGCCGGAACAGGCTGATATTCATACCCCTGCCGCGCCATTGCTCCGCAAGCTCTTCCGTCTTGTATTTGGAAAGACCATATTCACCCAGCGGATTGGCCGGATGATCCTCCGTTTGCGGATAGCTGAATGTATGACCGTAGATCATGTCGGTGGTATAATGCACCAGCCTGCTCGCATTGCTGGAAGCCATCTTTTCGATGATGTGCTCAGTGCCATGATAATTGACCGGCCAGAAAAAGTCGTGCCGCCTGGAGCGTATCTGTATGGGCGACAGCATTTTGGCCGACAGATTATAGACCATGTCGTCAGCGCCGATTTCGACCCCGCTGAACTGCTCCTTGTCGGTGACATCCAGCGCGATGAACCGGCAGTTTGCATAATGGGGCAAATCGCTTTGTACAATGTCACAGATGATGACGTCTTCGCCATCTGCAACAAGGCGGGCCGCCAGATGCCGCCCGACAAACCCGTCACCACCAAAGAGAATATGCTTCATGTGTCAAGCTCACTGATGTTGGAAGTTCTGTCCTGATCCCTTGCAGCAATTTCACGCGGATCAATTCGTCCGGACTGTGCAATCAGAACCGTTCCCACGCAGATGAAAGCAATGCCGGCAATGCGCCAGGCGTTCAGGTCTTCCTTGAAAAGAAAATAGGCAAACAGGGCCACGGCCACGTAAGCCAGGCTGAGGAACGGATAGGCAAATGAGAGTTCCACCTTGGACAGAACATAAAGGTGGGAAGCCATGGAGATGACAAATGTCGTCAGCCCCGCAAAAACCCATGGATTGAATAGTATCAGCAGGATCTTGAACAGAATGTTCTGACCCACATGTTCAAGGGGTCCAAGGCTCAACATGCCCTGTTTGAGCAGCAATTGCGCCGCTGCATTTGTCAGTACTGTAAACAATATGAATGGTATGTAATTCATCACATCCCCCAACTGCGTGTAGTGCTAACAGCCAAATTGTTAGATTTCGTGAATCTACAGGGTAAAAAAGTTATTGCCAACGCTCTCTGCTGCCCTCGGGCAAGGCCATTGGACCGGCTACGAACCCTGCTATGCCGGGCCAGGGGATAATCTCATCGCCGTGCGTCGCCAGAAATCGGACATGATGACCGGATCACGAAAACGCTCCAGTTCCGCCCATTTCGGGAAAGAAGCCTCGAATGTATCCGCGCTCATGCGGGCATCCTTGTAAGGATTGATCGCGCCTCCCGCAGCCACCACAATGTCGTCAAGCGCATCAAGCAGTCGAAGCGTTCGCTGCCCCTGATTGGCAAAATCGAGGGTCAGCGTATAGCCCGCCCGCGCAAACGAAAAAAGGCCGGGTGAAATTGGCGTGCCAAAACGTTTGAGAACGGTCAGAAAGGACGCATGACCATGGGATCGCGCGCACTCCATTAATCTGATGGTCGTCTCGTGCCCGGTTTCCACCGGGTAGACACTTTGATGCTGGAAGAGACCCTTTGGTCCATAAAGCCGGTTCCAGCCGCCAATGGCATCCAGCGGATAGAAGTAGCTTTGCCAGGATACCGGGCGCACGTGTTCACCCGGCTTTTCCCGGTGGAAATAGTAAGCGTTGAACGCTGCCATAGTCACATGATTGACCAGGTTGAATGGGGGCGTAAACGGCACAGACAGTTTTTTCCCGGATGAATATTTGCCCGGTCCCCGGGAACCGTCCTGATGATCGGCCCCCATCAGGATACCGCGTCCGGTGTTTTTGCCCGTCGCAAGCTGATCAATCCACGCAACAGCGTATTCATGAGCGTCGTCAAAGGCGGCGCTTCCGGCAAAATAGTCGTCTATGTGATCGAAGCGCCAGGTGCGTTGATTGATATTGGCAGATCCCACCTTCATCAGTCGGATCGTCGCCTGTGTCATCAGCCCGGTCAGCCCCATGCCGCCAATGGTTGCGGCAAACAGCGCGGCATTGGAGGTGGGCGAACACACGGCGGTCGGGGCGTCGCTCCGCATCAAGTGCAATTGGCACACATGACGGCCGAATGAGCCGCGCACGTGGTGGTTCTTGCCGTGAACATCATTGGCGATGGCGCCGGCCACCGTGACAAATTGCGTGCCCGGCGTCACCGGCAGAAAATAACCTCGTGGAATTGCGAATTTGAGAATATCGCTCAGCAGCACACCTGCTTCACAGGTCAATTCACTCGTCTCATCATCAAAGGAAAGGATCTGCGCATCAGCCCTGCTGTCTATGAGACACCCGGCAGAATTGTGACAACTGTCACCATAGGACCGTCCATTGCCAAAGGGCAGCCAGCCGGGGCCGCTTTCAAGCACTTCACGGTTGATTGTGCAAGCCGGACGCGCTGACCTGTGGGCAACCACATTTCTGCCCCAGCTGTCGTAACTCATAGCGTTATCATCGTGCCAAGAGCGAGCAGTAAGGCACCCACCACTGCAATCATCTGGCTGCGCCAGTCGCGCAGGATGAAGACCACGGGATCATCATCCATATGGCCCCGGCGCGCCAGCATCCATATGCGCAACAGCATATAGAGGATCATCGGACATAGCGGCCACAGCAGCAGCGGTGTCTGGTACATCTCCTGCACTTCCTCACTGTTAACATAGAGCGCCAGAACCAAAGCCGCACCGAAAGCCGAAGAAATGCCCGCCTGACCGATCATCTCAAAGTCTTCGGTGAAATAACCGCGCCCCAACTCTGTGGAACCGGCCGCCCCGGTCATTTCCTGCAATTCTACATAACGTTTGACCAGGGCAAGCGACAGAAAGAAGAAGAGTGAAAAAGCCAGCAGCCAGAAAGACAGATCCAGGTTGATCGCTGCACCACCGGCGATAATGCGCAAGGTAAACAGGCCGGCAAGCGTGAAGACGTCAACCAGAAGCTTCTGCTTCAGGTAGAATGAATAGGCAGTGGTCGCGGCGATATAGACAAGCAGAACAACAAAATAGATGAGCGGCAGGAAGAGTGAAAGGGATAAGGAAACCAGCAGCAAGGCCGCTCCGAGCCAAATGCCCGTCGGTATCTGCATGCGGCCACTCGCCAAAGGCCGCTCTTTCTTTCGCTTGTGCAAACGGTCATTTTTCAGGTCTGATAGATCATTCAGAATATAGACAAATGAGGCCGCAAAGGAAAATGAGAAGAAGGCAATGACCACCTCGATGATCAGGCCGACATTGAACATCTGATGGTGAAGAATCAGCGGAACCACAAGTAGCGTGTTTTTTAGCCATTGATGGATGCGCATGGTCTTGAGCATCGTTTTAAAGCCCGATGGAGGCGGCACCAGCAGTTTTGCGCCATGCGCATTTTGCCATCGCTGTGCCACCGGGTCAGGCGCCACGACAATGGCCTGTCGCGCCACCTCGAATATGCAAATATCATCACGGCTGTTACCGATATAATCAAACCCCTGCTCACCAAACATTTCGACCAGCGCATTTTTCTTGGCTGTTGCCGTCAGATTACTGTCCTGCGTGCTGTGCAGGACCACGTCAAACAGGCCGAGATGCTCCGCAATACCCTGGGCAACCAATGCAGGTGCGCCCGTTGCCAAAACGACCTTCCGGCCATTTGCCTTTTCCAGCCTGATCAGATCGAGAACTTCCTGCCTGTAGGGCCAGGAGGAAGGAGCCCGATTGCTGCGCGCCGCCACTTCCAGCTTCAAACGGGCCTTGCCCTGCACCATCCAGGAAAGGACGGAAAACAGTATAAAGGGATTGCGAAGCACCAGCGCGACAAGGCTTTCCCACAGGGAATCCGTTGTCAGCAAGGTTCCATCAAGATCAACGCATAGCGCTATATTGTGAGCGTCGCTGCTCATGCTCATGACAATCATCCGTTTGTTCAAAACAAGCGGGATGATATCTGACGTTTCTTCCTATCCGGTGAAGACCGGGCAAGAACCTGAAAAATGCAAGCCTGACCTGCTCAGATGGTTAACCCGTTCTTGCAAACGGCAGTACGATCAATCGACCTGAAAGACCGGAATCAATCGTCTGGTTCCACATCATTTGCGGAAAATTCTGTATCGGTCAGGGACTTGTCAGAACGCGCTTTGGATTGCATGCGCTGCTTGGCTGCCTGCACCATCGTCTCTTTGCCGTCATCGGGCAACTTGAGATGCACATCTGACTGGGGAAACGGAATTTCGATTCCCTCTTTCTTGAAGCGTTCAAAAATCTGCAATCTCAGGTCTGAACCAACAACCACACCAGACAGGACATCACTGACAAAAACGCGCAGCTCAAAATCAAGAGATGAAGCACCGAACCCGGTAAAGACCACTGTCGGGGCCGGATTGTGCAGGACGGATTCATTGGTCGCACCAATTTCCTCCAGAATCGAAATCACCTGTCGTGGATCAGAATCATAGGAAACACCCACGGCAATTTCGGTACGGCCAAGCGTATTGCTGTGCGTCCAGTTTCCGACTGGCGTATTGATGAATTCCGAATTGGGAACAATGACAGACTGGCGCTGGAACGTTTCGATTTCGGTCGCCCGCACGGATATATGGCGCACGAAACCCTGCGTGGAACCGGTCACTACCCAGTCACCGACCTTGAAGGGGCGTTCGGCAAGCAGAATGAGACCGGAGACGAAATTATTGACAATATTCTGCAGGCCAAAGCCGATACCAAGTGACAATGCGCCTGCCACAAGCGCCAGATTTGACAGGTTCAGGCCGGCTACCGACGCGCCTATGACGGCAGCAATGGCGATACCGACGTAACCGATGCCGATGCGGATCGAATTGCGCAGACCATCCTCAAGCCTGCCACGCTGCATGATGTTTTCATCCAGCCAACGTTGAAACCAGCGGGTGACGAAATACCCGACGACAAACAAGACGATACCGAGCAGAATACCCGACAGCGATATGGTCACACTTCCAATGGTGATCTCACTGAATGTGTTGGCAAACCAGTTCTGGATATCTCTGGGTTGATACCCCCACACCAGGAAGACGACAGGAACGCCGAAAACGATCACAAAAAGATAGATGCACAGCCCGGCCAACAGTCCGAACTGTTCGATGACCACTGCTCCAAATCCAAAGCGTTGGGAAAGAAACTGCCCCATACGAGAGCCGGCAAAAGCCGATGGTTCGGAGACAGCCTGTGCGGACAGAAAACCGATATACATGGCCACCAGCAATCCACCCAGTACGATCACCTGGGTGGCCGCAAAGCGCGCCAGACCGACATACCCGAAAAACGGCAACACGATGAAGGCTGTTCCAAGCACCAAAAGTGGGATTCTGATACTGCGCGGCCAGGCACGCGCCCCAGCCGGCTCTGAATTGTCCGGCGAGCCGTTCCCGCCATCAGACACGCCATTGGCAATCAGCGGGCGTCCAAACGAAAGCACCAGAAAAATGACGCCAATTATTACAGTCGCCACCAGACTTTTGGCCACTGACAGGATCAACGGCGAGTCGAGCACATCGCTAATGCTTCCGGCTTGATAGTCAGCGGCATTCACCAGTGCCATGGCCATGATCAGCCACCAGAGTACCCGCGCACCCGAATTCGTTACAGGTACAAGCCGCCAGTTCGGTGCAGAGGGCTGAAGCACAGCGGTTGCCAGACGGCCCGCAAAAAACAGGATGACAACGAATTGCAAAAATGCCGACAGTAGCAGCGCAATATCAGCGCGCATAACGCCGAAATTGTTCAGAAAAAAGGTTACAAACAGGCAGAATATGAGCAGGCTTATTGTCGGCAGGAATGTCCACCAGAACGCCAATGTGTGTTTGCTGAACTGGGTTGGATGTTCTTCATTGCGATCATAATGCATAAAACGCGAGAACAGCCGGTAGGTCCCGACAAAAAACAAAATGCCCAGCAGGAACGAAAGAAAAAGTGCCGAAAGCAGCGCGCTGCGCTTATACTGCCAGGTAAACCCGATCCAATTGGCAACCCTTGAGTTTATATCCGCCAATTCAAGGACAAAGGCCTTTCGAACAGTGTCAATGTCACCTCTGGACAGGTCAACACGCCCCAAGAGAGTTTGCCTGAATAGTTCCCGACGGTACTCCGAAATTGTCTGAGCAAGCTTCGAGGCTTCACTCGCTATTGCGTCGGCCTCACCCAGATAGGCATTGATAATCGCACTCTCTGATGCAAGAGCGCTGCGTTCATCCGCCAGAACTTGCGGCTCTGCAACCGCTCCTTCGGCTGGAGGCGTCCCCAGATTGGCTTCACGCGTTTTCAGGTTTTCAAGACGCGGCAGCAAATCCCGGTTGATCTTGTCCATTGCCGCATCAAGGTCTTCAAGTTGCTGCTGCAATTTGACAAGTCTTGAATCATCATACCGGACCAGTGTGTCGGGTTTTCTGATTTCCTCGAAACCTGCGGTGGCTCTGTTGAGCGCCACACGGGCCGCCGAGATGCCATCAGCCGCCCCCGGATACAATGTTGCCGCTGAATTGGTCTGGGCCATGACGATAGCGGGCAGACTGAATGCAACTCCGGCAACCAGACAGCACAACACGATCATACGCAACAGGGTAGACTTCACCGGATTTTTCTCCGCTACAAAGGACATGATTGATACAACGAAAGACAGTGGTTTGACAGCAGGCAATGCGGTGTTGCCCCTTCCCGGGTAAGTCGAAACCTGATGAAAACCATGTGGGCCGAAACGATGACGATTTAAAAGCCGGCCCCGGGTTTCGCCAGATAGGCAACCTCCTCAGGTGTGCTTTCACGCCCCAAAATCGGGTTGCGATGCGGAAATCGACCAAATTCGGCAATGACCTCATGATGCATATGCGCATATTTCAGCAATTCCGCATTACCCAGGCTGGTGAACAACTCCACGGCTCTTTGCTGGTCATTGAGCGATTCTGAATGTTCAAACGGCATATAGTAAAACTGGCGTTGCTTTTCATCGACCAATTGATCGAGATTGGCCCCGATTGCGGACCGGGCCTCTTTAAGAGCCAGACCATCCGTGGCAAAGGCCAATGGCGTCCCACGATATATGTTGCGCGGAAATTGGTCCAAGACAATCACCAGTGCCAGCACATTATCTGCCGAGGCGCGCCACACATCAGGGATATTTCCCGCAAGGGCAAGATGCGTTGAAGCGAAACGCCGGGCAATATCCTTATCCAGAGAGAGGTTTTTCTTGAACCAGTCTTCGGGCTTCAATTCATCAAACCAGAAAGAAAGAACCACTTCCGGTTGCACCATATCGGCATTGCTCATCTCATCCACTCCGATCAACTGTTCCCGACTGCCTTATCCGATAACATAGCTTGTTCCGGCAAAACAGGTGTACATAATGTGAAAGACAAAATCCGGTTTTCAAATAGATCAAGGCAGTTTTAAGAGATTGGAATGTGGCAAGCCTGGAAATACAGAAACGCTTCCGGAAAACACAAATGATTGCACCGGCGGTTGCGTTAAACTACCAAAAATACTCTGAATTCCGTTCAAAAATAAGGCAACTCATGTAAAAAAACGAATCACCTGAGCAGAAAAACGCCCTGAAAGAGCTCACCTGCCACCAAAAGAAATTCTATAAATCGTTGTTTTTAAACAAAAAAAAGGCTGCTAAAGAAGCAGCCTGAGTCTAGGGAGGAATTTAGTCTGTATACATACGATACACTCACAATATTACGCAAAACTTAACAAAATGCAACCTGTGATATCTGTAGGAGCGCAAGCGAACGCGACAACCGACAGTCGATTCACTCCTCAACCGGCTCCAGCGAAAGGAGCAAATCACCGTCTGTCACCTGATCACCCTCAGCAACAAGAACCTCGGCAATCACCCCATCACGGGGCGCTGCAAGCGTCATCTCCATTTTCATGGCTTCCATGATGGCAAGGGGCATATCTCTGCTGACGGATTGGCCAACCTTGACATTGATCTGTTTGATGACGCCGGGCATGGGTGCAACAATGCGGTCACCCATATCCTCTGCTTCCATATCGGCAGTTGAAATATCGGGCAGCGCGAAGGCATAAGCCTTTCCCTGACAGATGAGGGTCAGGGTCTGTCGATCACGCAGGTAGCGAATATTGAGCAATGTGCCATTGATATCGACCCGCATGACATCGTTGGCGCTCGACAGCAATTCCATGAAAACCGGTGCCAGGGTGCTGCCTACATCGCGATAAGCCGTTACACTCCATTGTGTCCTGGAAAGGCGCGTTACGGCCAGTTCATGAAAGTCCTCGCCACTGGCAAGGTGCACAACCCGCTTCGGTGCAGCCCAGTGGGACCATATACCCAGTGTGTCAAAGGGATCCTGTGACCCTGAAAAACGCCCCGGTTTCAAACTGGCAATTGCCGCGACGGCAATAAACAGATCGGGGGTGAGTTCCCTTGTATTCAACTGCTCCAAATTCCGGTCAATCAGCCCGGTATCAACATCGCCGCGCGCAAAATCAGCCTGCCGACACAAAGCTTCCAGAAAAGCGATATTGGTCGTCACACCCACGATTTCGGTCTGTGCCAATGCCGCTTCCATGCGGCCAAGCGCGGTTGCGCGATCAGGGCCATGGACCACAAGTTTGGCAATCATCGGATCATAAAAGGGTGTGATCGTATCACCCTCGCGAACACCTGAATCGACCCGGACAAATTGCTCCGGAAATCGCAAATGGCTCAGTGTTCCGGTTGCCGGCAGAAACCCCTTCTGGGAATCCTCTGCATAGACCCGCGCCTCGAAGGCCCATCCGTCGATGCTGACGTCTTCCTGTTTCAATGGCAGGACCTCACCGGCTGCCACGCGCAATTGCCACTCGACCAGATCCAGCCCGGTGATCATCTCGGTCACCGGATGCTCTACCTGAAGCCGTGTATTCATTTCCATGAAGTAGAACCGGTTGGGCTGAAGGCCATCCGTCCCATCGACGATAAACTCGATCGTACCCGCACCGCTATAACCAATGGCTTTGGCGGCCTTGACGGCTGCCTCTCCCATGGCTTGCCGCATCTCTTCATGCATGCCGGGCGCTGGCGCTTCCTCAATCACCTTTTGATGCCGACGCTGCAATGAACAATCTCGCTCAAACAGATGAATGGCATTTCCATGATCATCGCCAAAGACCTGGATTTCTATATGCCTCGGCGACGGAATGAATTTCTCAACCAGCACACGATCATCACCGAAGGAGGCCTTTCCCTCGCGTTTTGCGGCTGAAAGCGCCTCGGCAAAATCCTTCGCATCATGCACCAGGCGCATGCCCTTGCCACCGCCTCCAGCCCGCGCCTTGATCAGCACTGGAAAGCCTATTTCATTGGCCTTGCCAGCCAGAACAACCAGTTCCTGCGCTTCGCCATGATAGCCCGGCACCACGGGAACCTTTGCCTTTTCCATCAGAGTCTTGGCGGCATCCTTGAGACCCATGGCGCGAATGGCCTGCACGGATGGCCCGATGAAGGTCAGACCGGCGGCCTCCACGGCTTCAACAAAATCGGGATTCTCCGACAGGAAACCATAGCCTGGATGAATGGCGTCTGCACCGCTCGCCAATGCGGCTTCGATCAGGCGGTCCCCTTTCAGATAGCTCTCTGCGACCAGAGCAGCACCAATACGGACCGCCTCATCGGCCATCTCCACATGCAGTGCATTGCGGTCGGCATCGGAAAAGACCGCGACCGTTGTGATACCCATTCGACGCGCGGTTTTGATAATGCGGCAAGCGATCTCGCCGCGATTTGCAATCAGGATCTTTTTGAACATGATGGTCTCCCAATTACATCCGGAACAGGCCGAATTTTGTTTCAGCGATCGGAGCATTCAGCGCAACCGACAGGGACAACCCAAGAACATCGCGCGTCTTGCGCGGGTCTATGATTCCGTCGTCCCAAAGGCGCGCTGATGCATAAAGCGGATGCCCCTGCTCATCAAACTGATCGATGATGGGTTGTTTGAAAGCCAGTTCCTCATCGAGGCTCCACTGTCCGCCCTTGCGTTCAATGCCATCACGTTTGACGCTGGCAAGCACACCGGCAGCCTGCTCGCCCCCCATCACCGATATGCGGCTGTTGGGCCACGTCCACAGGAACCGCGGGCCATAGGACCGACCGCACATTCCATAATTGCCCGCACCGAACGAGCCGCCGACAAGAATGGTGATTTTCGGCACGGAGGTGGTGGCAACGGCTGTCACCAGTTTGGCGCCGTCCTTGGCAATCCCGCCTGCCTCATATTTCCGCCCCACCATGAAGCCGGTAATGTTCTGGAGAAATACCAGCGGTATCTTGCGCTGCGAGCACAGTTCCACAAAATGCGCGCCCTTGACGGCACTTTCCGAAAACAACACGCCATTGTTGCCAATGATGCCGACCGGCATGCCATGCACATGTGCAAAACCACACACCAGGGTCGGACCATAGCGTGCCTTGAATTCATCAAAGCGCGAGCCGTCAACGACCCTGGCGATCACTTCCCTGATATCGTAGGGCGTCTTCAGGTCAGGCGGCACTATGCCGACAATTTCAGCGGGGTCATAGAGCGGCTCCTCCGGCGTTTGAATATCGGCATGCCTCTGCCTTTGTATATTGAGATTGGCAACCGCTCTTCGGGCCAGAATCAGCGCATGTGCATCGTCATTGGCAAGATGGTCTGCAACGCCCGACAGCCGTGTATGAACATCACCGCCGCCCAGATCCTCAGCCGTGACGATCTCACCGGTTGCAGCCTTGACCAGCGGTGGTCCGGCAAGAAAGATGGTGCCCTGATCGCGCACGATGATGGTCTCGTCAGACATCGCCGGCACATAGGCGCCACCGGCGGTACATGACCCCATCACCACGGCAATCTGCGACAGCCCCATCGCCGACATATTGGCCTGATTGTAAAATATGCGACCGAAATGATCACGGTCGGGAAAGACTTCGTCCTGATTGGGCAGATTGGCGCCGCCGCTATCGACCAGATAGACACAGGGCAGCCGGTTCTCCATGGCGATTTCCTGCGCACGCAGATGCTTTTTTACCGTCAGCGGGTAATAGGTCCCGCCTTTGACGGTCGCATCATTGCACAGGATCATTACATCGCGGCCGGACACCCGGCCGATGCCGGCGATCAGTCCGGCGCTGGAAATATCGCCTCCATACATGCCATAGGCCGCAAACTGGCCGATCTCGAGAAAAGGCGAATTATCATCGAGCAGCCGCCGAACGCGCTCGCGCGGCAGCAACTTGCCGCGCCCCACATGGCGCTCGCGGGCATGGTCGGCACCGCCTTTTTCAACAGCGCTGGCAACCTCGCCCATCTTGCTCAACATATCCTTCATGGATGCGCTGTTGTCGCGAAACCCCTGTGAAGTCGGCATGATCTTGGAGGAAAGAACGGTCATGGATATGGGTTCCGGTTCATCTGTTGCTGCTGTTATCAGGCGGTTTCGGCGAACATTTCACGGCCGATCAACATCCGCCGTATCTCTGATGTCCCCGCACCGATTTCATAGAGTTTTGCATCACGCAGCAACCGGCCGGTACCATATTCGTTGATGTAACCATTGCCACCCAACGCCTGTATGGCTTCAAGCGCAACCTGCGTTGCCTTTTCGGCAGCGTATAGAATACACCCGGCGGCGTCTTTGCGGGTGGTTTCACCGCGATCACAGGCCGATGCCACGGAATAAACATAGGCGCGACAGGCATTCATCGTCGTGTACATGTCGGCCAGCTTGCCCTGCATCAGCTGAAATTCGCCGATCGGCGTACCAAATTGTTTGCGATCATGCACATAGGGCACGACGATATCCAGAGCGGCGGCCATGATGCCGATCGGTCCGCCGGCAAGAACAACCCGCTCATAGTCGAGACCAGACATCAATATGCGGGTACCCTGGCCTTCTTCGCCGAGAATATTGCCATAGGGCACTTCACAATCTTCAAACACCAGCTCGCAGGTATTGGAACCGCGCATGCCCAACTTGTCGAGCTTTTGTGCGGTCGAGAAACCGGCCATGGTTCTCTCGATCAAAAAGGCGGTAATGCCGCGCGATCCGGCTTCCATGTCGGTCTTTGCATAGACCACCAGCGTATTGGCATCCGGTCCATTGGTAATCCACATCTTGTTGCCGTTGAGGACAAAACGATCATTGCGCTTCTCGGCCCGCAACCGCATCGACACGACATCCGAACCCGCACCCGGCTCCGACATGGCAAGCGCACCCACATCCTCGCCGGAACACAGCTTCGGTAGATATTTCTGCTTCTGTTCGTCCGTTCCCCAGCGATTGATCTGATTGACGCAAAGGTTGGAATGCGCCCCATAGGAAAGGCCGACCGATGCGGAGGCACGTGAAATCTCTTCCATCGCCACGGCATGCGCCAGATAGCCCATTCCGGTGCCGCCGAAATCCGGATTGGCCGTCATGCCCAGCAGGCCGAGCGCCCCCATTTCCTGCCACAGATGCATCGGAAACTGGTTGCTTTCGTCAATCTGACCAGCCAGCGGCGCAATCCTGTCCTGCGAAAACCGCCGAACGGTTTCACGCAATTGATCCACGTCGTCGCCAAGTCCAAAATTCATGCCGGTGGAAAACATCGCTCAAATCTCCTTCATGCCAACAGCGCCGACAATCATGCCTATATACAATTCTTCAATCTGTTCCAGCGAAAGCCGTCCATGCTCCTTGTACCAATTGGTGATACCGGTCAGCATGGCGATGATGCCCATGGTCGCGACGGGTGGGTCGCTGATGGAAAACACGCCATCGGCGCGACCATTTGCCAGAATATTTCGCAGATTCATTTCGTAGCGACGGCGTAATTCCTCGACTTCGAAAAAATTATGCTCTTCCAGATTACGAAGCTCCATGTAGGAAATGAAAACCTCTGGTCCACACTGCATATGATAGCGAATATGAAAACGGACAAAGGCAATCAATGCTTCACGCGGCGGCAGGCTTTCATCACGGGCGCATTCCCATGTCGCCAGCAAACGCTCCATGTGCTCCACCAGCAAACCACGCAGCAGGTGCTGTTTGGTCGGAAAATGATTGTAAATGGCACCAGCCTGCAGGCCGATCTCGCGACCGATCTGCCGCATCGAAACCGCGGCATAGCCATAACGTGCAAACAGCGACAGTGCTGCCAGGCGAACCCTGTCAGCCGTTTCGGCGCCAACTGAACCTACTTTGCGTGCCATTATCAATCACGAAAATCCCGGTGACACCGGGCTATCCCCTATTCCCACACTGGCCTAACAGACACGGATCAACTCCCACCGAATCCAAGAAATGAACGTACGTTCAATTTAACGACAATAACGGCAGCGTCAAGCACGCTTCTTGCGCAATCCTGCACCCATCAAACGATCAATGTTCATGCAGCCAGTCAGGCCAGCCATCTTTTGCGGCGCTTGTAGTGCTTGACATCACGGAAGGATCGACGGCCCTCGCCGCCAACGCCGAGATAGAATTCCTTGACGTCTTCATTCTCCCGAAGGTCGGCAGCAACGCCATCGAGCACAATCCTGCCGGACTCCAGAATATATCCATAGGTCGCATAGCGCAGGGCGATATTGGTGTTCTGTTCGGCCAGCAGGAAAGACACGCCTTCCTGCTCATTCAGCTTGCGCACGATTTCAAAAATCTCTTCCTGCAATTGCGGCGCCAGCCCCATCGAGGGCTCATCAAGCAGGATCATTTTCGGTTTGGACATCAATGCCCGGCCGATTGCCGTCATCTGCTGCTCGCCGCCGGACGTATAGCCTGCCTGGCTGCTACGCCGTTCACGCAGCCGCGGAAAATATTCATAGACCAGTTCCAGGTCGCGTTTGATGGCCGCATTGCCATCGCGCCGCGTGTAGCTTCCGGCCAGAAGATTGTCTTCAATGGTCAGATGGCCAAAACAGCGGCGGCCCTCCATGACCTGAATGCAACCTCTGCGAACCAATTCATTGGGCGACAGGGACTGAACCTCATTGCCTTCAAACAGGATCGTTCCCTTGGTAACCTCGCCACGCTCCGCATGAAGCAGGTTCGAAATCGCCTTCAGTGTTGTTGTCTTACCGGCACCATTGGCGCCCAGAAGAGCAACAATGCCGCCTTTTTCCACATTCAGCGACACACCCTTGAGGACCAGAATGACGTGATCGTAAATCACCTCAATATTGTTGACCGACAGAATCGAACCCGCAGCTTTGGTCTCATTGGTTGGGGTCGGGGCCTGTGTCATCGGCGATAACCTTTCTGTGCGGCAAGGATGGGCATAGGTGGTTTTGACGGCTGGGAATCCCCTCCCGGCAAATGCCGGGAGAGAAAGGTTTTGGTTTGCTACATTTTGCAGTCTTCGTTGACCGGCCATGGTGCATTGGCCGTTGCATATTCAGCAGCCTTGGCTGCTTCAAGCGGCTTGATGACGGACTGGTCAGCGGTCAACATGTCGGAAGCAGTCACAAACTTTGTGCCGTCCCATTCCAGCATCCAGGCACCCGAATGGCCCGTATGGTCAGCGCAACTCGTTGAGAACGGCGCAATCATGCCGGTCATGCCGAGTTCAGCAATTCTGGCATCGTCGATTTTCAGGTTTTCGAGGCCCCAGCGAAGCTGCTCGGCGGTGACAACCTTCGTATCGAACTCGTTCTGTGCAGAGCGAATGCCTTCCACCAGAATCATCGAGATGAGTAGACCACGCTGGTAGAAAACAGTGTCCATGTCTTCGGGCTTGTCGAGCAGCGATTTGCCGGCATCAACAACGTATTTCTTGACGTCAGCCATAACGGGAGCGTCATTCATAGGGACACTCCACGAGATGGACTTGTAACCCTTGCCCTTTTCACCAACAGCCTGAAGGTCACCATCATGGCCGGACCACCAGATGCCAATGAACTGATCCATCGGATAGCGGGTTTTGATGGCTTCAGTAATGGCACCGGCATTCATCGCACCCCAGCCCCACATCAGGACGTAATCGGGTTTTTCACGACGCACCTGCAGCCACTGGGATGACTGGTTCTGCATTTCCTTCAAGCCGACCGGAATCGGAAGAAACTCAAAACCGTGTTTTGCGGCCAGCGTTTCAAACAGGGGAATGGGTTCCTTGCCGAAGGGATGATCGAGATGCAGAAGAGCAACCTTCTTGCCCTTGAGGCTGTCCAGATCACCACCGGAAATATGGTTGAGCATCATCGATGCGCCATCCCAATAGGATGCCGGCGGATTGAAGGCCCACTGAAACACCTTGCCGTCGGACATCGGCGAAAAGCCGTAACCGGGCGCAAGAATCGGAATTTTGTCGACATTGGTCTTTGGCAGAACCTGCAGGGTAATACCTGTTGACCAGGGCTGCGTTACGACCGCTTTCGACTTGGTCTTCTCGTAGCACTCAACACCCTTTTCGGTGCTGTAACCGGTCTCACATTCGTCGAAGTCGATCTTCACGCCATTGACGCCACCATCACGCTCATTGAGCATCATGATATAATCGCGCTGACCATTCATCAAAGGAATCCCGGTGGCTGCAAACGGACCGGTACGATAAGACAGGTTTGGCGCGTAGATGCTTTCCTGCGCCGACGCCAGAGGCACCGCCAGGATAGTTCCAAGTCCCAGCGCAGCGCCAAGCAGCGCAGTTTTGACACGATACTTCATAGTTTCTCCTCCATATGTTCGTTTTTCCTGTTGGATCGGGCGAACTCACCCCGAATTGGTACGGCAGCATGCCATCATGCGGCACATTTTATCCTCAATGCGGGAATGGCCATATGATCAGCTTCTCCCGGATGACCGCCCAGATCCTGGCCAATCCATGCGGCTCGATAATCAGCACGGCAATGATCAGCGCTCCGATGATCATGATGTTGATATGCTCCAGCAGGGAAGAATCAACTTCCACGCCAAAGGCTTCCGGAATGATATTCAGGATAACCGGAAGCGCGATGATCAGGATGGCGCCGAGAAAATTGCCCAGAATAGATCCCAGTCCGCCAATAATGGCGATAAACAGAATTCTGAATGACAGTGGAATGTCAAAGAGGTTTGGTTCGGCCGCACCGCGCCACAAAAACACGAACAGCGCACCTGAAACACCGACAATATATGACGAAACACCAAAGGCGATCAATTTCGCCCGCAGCAGATTGATGCCAACCAGTTCGGCAGCAATATCCATGTCGCGAACCGCTTTCCACATCCGGCCGATACGTCCGCGGGTAATATTGATGGCCAGTAGGGTTATGACCGAGACAATGAACAGGACAAAATAATATTGCACCATGGATGAAGCCGTCGGCCCTGCCACGGTAATTCCGAACATGTCGATCGTGGGAACCTGAATTGCACCGGACGCATTGTAATTGTAAAGCCAGGACCACTTCTCGAACAGCCAGACCAGAAAGAACTGGGCTGCCAATGTGGCGATGGCCAGATAGAAGCCCTTGATACGCAGCGATGGCAAGCCGAACGCCAAACCTATGGCGGCCGAAAACAGGCCCGAAAATCCAATGGCCAGCATCAGGTTCAAATCCGGGAAAATCGTAACCAGCTTGTAGCAGGCATAGGCGCCAACGCCCATGAATGCACCGGTCCCCAGTGACAATTGCCCCGCATAGCCGGTCAATATGTTCAGTCCCAGTGCCGCCAGTGCATAGATCAAAACGGGAATAAGCAAGGTCTGAAACGCGAATTCACTGGCCATCAACGGAAAGACGACCCAAGCAAAAAACAGGATCACGGCCAGCAGGAACATGTCCTGACGCACAGGGAAAAGCGCATAGTCGCTGCGGTAATTGGTTTTGAACTGGCCGGTAATTCGATAAAGCATATCTTGGGTCCAATCAGAGCATTAAACGCGTTCGATGATTTTTTCGCCGAACAGCCCTTGCGGCCGGAACAACAGTATGATCAGGGCAAAAACAAAGGCGAACCATGTTTCCGTGTTCCCGCCCATCAGCGGTTGCCCCCAATAGATTTCAAAAAGCTTTTCCAGAACGCCAATGGCCAGACCGCCAACGATGGCGCCGGTCACCGATTCCAGCCCGCCCAGCATCAGGACCGGCAAAGCCTTGAAGGCAATCACTTCCAATGCAAACGACACACCGGCGCGCGCGCCCCAGACAATGCCGGTCGCAAGCGCAATGATGCCTGCAATGAACCAGACCAGAACCCAGATCGTCGACAATGAAATACCGACGGACAGCGCCGCCTGATGATCATCGCCAAGAGCGCGTATGGCGCGCCCCATTTTCGAGCGATTGAGAAACACCAGCAGCACAAGCACCAGAATGCCCGCACCGACGACCGCAGTCAGGTCTTTTTGCTCAATCAGCAGGAACCCGCCAAAGGGCTCAAAGGTGAAAGCGCCGGTCGGGATCATCAATTGTTCAGTGATCATGACCTTGTTTTCGCCGCCGAAAATCATCTCGCCGAAACCGATCAGAAAGAGCGTGATTCCGATCGTTGCCATGAACAGGATGACGTCCGGCTGGTTGACCAGCGGGCGCAGAACGACGCGCTCAATCGCAACAGCCAGCACAAACATGACGACAAGCGTCAAGGGTACAGCAAGCAATGCCGGTACACCCTTTTCGTGCAGTCCGACCAGTGTCAGCGCGGCAAAGACCACCATGATCCCCTGGGCAAAATTGAAAATGCGCGATGACTTGTAAATCAGCACGAAACCCAGTGCGATCAGGGCGTAAAGCACCCCTGAAACAAGCCCTTCCCACAAAACCTGCATGAAAAAATCCGGGGCTGCGACCATATCGATAAATGGTGCAACGAGTATTTTGTGCAAAACGTCCATCTGTTTATCCCGTTCTAGTGCGGTACGCCAAGATAGGCATCAATGACATCCTGATTGTTCCTGACCTCTTCAGGCGCGCCGTCTGCAATTTTCTTGCCGTAATCGAGAACAACGATCCTGTCCGAAAGGTCCATGACCACTCCCATGTCATGCTCGATAAGGGCAATGGTCGTACCGAACTGCTGGTTCACCTCAATGATAAAACGGCTCATGTCTTCTTTTTCTTCCAGGTTCATGCCGGCCATCGGCTCGTCCAGCAGCAGCAGGGACGGCTCCATCGCAAGCGCCCGGCCAAGTTCCACGCGCTTTTGCAGCCCATAGGGCAGATTGCCCACGGGGGTGCGGCGAATGTGCTGGATTTCCAGAAAATCGATGATGTCCTCGACCCGGGTGCGGTGTTCAACCTCTTCACTCAGCGCCGGTCCATGCCACAGCATTTGCCAGAACATGTTCTTTTTCATCAGTTCCGAACGCCCCGTCATGATGTTGTCGAGGGTCGACATGCCTTTGAACAGCGCAACGTTCTGGAAGGTGCGGGCAATCCCCTGCCCGACGGCCTCATGGGGCCGCATGGAAATGCGCTCTTTGCCGCGAAAGGTAATTTTTCCTTCCTGTGGGTGATAGAAGCCGTTGATGACATTGAGCATCGAGGTTTTACCAGCCCCATTGGGGCCGATAATGGCGCGAATTTCGCCCTTTTTGACGTCGAACGAAATATTGGAAATGGCTTTCACACCGCCAAAGGACAGGGAGATATTGTCAACCTGCAAAAGCAGGCCGCCCTTTTCGATCCCGTCATCGGCCCGAACGCCGGCCTGTATGCCGGACTGAATGGAAGGCTGGTTCATTCAGCCGCCTCCTTGTGCGCCTTGATGGGCCGGTTTGTCTTGACGTCCCTGATCTGCACAGTTGCCGAAATACTGCCCTTTCGTCCGTCCTCATAGGTGACTTCCGTATTGACAAATTTTTCCGTTGAACCGTCATAAAGTGCTCCGATCAGCGGGCTATAGCGCTCGGCAATGAAACTGCGGCGCACCTTCTGGGTTCGCGTCAGCTCACCGTCATCGGCATCCAGTTCCTTGTGCAGAACCAGGAAGCGGGCAATCTGCGAGCCGGCGACCAGTTCTTCACCCGCCAGGTCGCGATTCACCTGCTCCACATGCGCCATCATCATATCCAGAACCTGCGGCAGATTGGCGAGTTCCTGATAGGACGCATAGGAAATATTGTTGCGCTCCGCCCAATTGCCAACAGCTGTCAGATCGATATTCAGCAGCACGGTGCAGAATTCGCGACCATCACCCAGCGCCACGGCTTCGCGAATATTGGGAAAGAATTTCAGCTTGTTTTCGATGTACTTCGGCGCGAAAAGCGACCCGTCAGTCAGCTTGCCGACATCCTTGGCGCGGTCGATGATTTTCAGGTCGCCATGGCTGTCGAAAATGCCTGCGTCACCGGTTTTGACAAACCCGTCTTCGGTCAGGGTTTCCCTGGTCTTTTCATCATCACCATAATAACCGACAAACATGCCAGGAGATTTGAACTGCACTTCGCCATCTTCCGAAATGCGAAGCACCACATCGGGGGCCGCCTTGCCGACCGTATCGGCGCGAATTTCACCATCCTTCTGTGCGGTCACATAGAGGAAAGCTTCCGTCTGGCCATAGAGCTGCTTGAGGTTGATGCCCAGCGAGCGAAAAAAGGAAAAAAGGTCCGGCCCGATGGCTTCACCAGCTGTGTAGGCTGTCCGGATGTTTGTGAAACCCAAAGTGTCCTTCAAAGGACCGTAAACGAAGAAATTTCCCAGCGCATAGGCCACGCGTCCCAAAAACGGCACGGGGCGACCTTCCAGAATGGCTTCGCCATGTTTCTTCGCGACGGCCAGGAACGTGTGGAACATGGATTTCTTGATCGCGCTGGCATCTTCCATGCGGATCATCACATTGGTCAAAAGGCCCTCGAACACCCGCGGCGGCGCAAAATAGAATGTCGGGCCGATCTCGCGCAGGTCATTTTGCACGGTATCAGCACTCTCGGGACAGGCCATGCACAGACCGGATACATAGCCTTGCGCATAATTGAGATAATGGTCACCAACCCAGGCCAGCGGCAGATAGGCCAGCACATTGTCATCGACAGTAAGATGATCGAAATTGGCGGTATCCCGAGCGGCCTTGACGGAATTTGCCGCGGTCAGAATGACACCCTTTGAACGCCCCGTTGTACCGGACGTATAAAGGAATACGGATGTTTCCTGCCCATCCGAGGCATTGATCGCATCGGCCCATTGCTGCGCGCGCTGGCTATTTGCGCTGAGACTTGCCTGCCCCAGCGCCATGACATCCGAATAGTCGCGCAAATGGCCGTGATCATAATCGCGCAATCCGCGCGGCTCATCATAGATCACGTCCTTAAGGGCCGGGATTTCCTCCGAAAAGGAAAGGATTTTGTCAACCTGCTCCTGATCCTGCACAATCGCCAGCTGCACGCCCGAGTGGTTCAACACATAGGCCATTTCTTCGGCAACGGCATCGGAATAGACAGGAACGGGAATGGCCTTCAGAGCCTGCACGGCGCAAAAGGCCCAATAGAGCCTCGGCCGGTTGCTGCCGACAATGGCAATTTTGTCACCCTGGCCGATGCCCAGATCCTGAAGACCCAGCGAGAATGCGCGCACCTCTTCAAGCTGCTGTGCCCATGTCCAGCTTTGCCATACGCCCAGATCCTTGTGACGCATGGCTACGCGATCAGCAAAGCGGTTGGCATTCAACAGCAGACACTGCGGAAAAGTCACCGGCTCACGGCCGGCATTGCTGCCCGTCGATGGCATTTTCCAAAACTCTCCTCCCAAAACCGGCAGACCCTCAATCCACCGGCAAAGCGCATGCGCTTTCAATTTTGACGCCCATCTAAAATAAATGAACGTATGTTCTTTTAATCCGGTTTATTCCTTGTACGCAAGCCACTTTAGTTTAATCCGGTTGAATTTTTACTGTATTCAACCGCTTTATTTTAGCAAACATCCGATTGGAAGAATATCTTTCCACGTACGCCCCTCCCTTACCTGTTGAAAAGCCTCAAAAATCAGCCTCAGGAGAAAATGGTGGCGCGTTTCGGCGATCTGTTTGAAAGGTATGAAAAAGCTGAAATCGGCAATGTGGCGACAGTGTCGGCTCAGGAAATGGTCTGTCCGGCAACAAACTGAGCAAAATCTTCAGCGACCGATTGGCAGGCTGTCTCATAAAGCTCTCTGCCCTGTTCAGGCGTTGCAAGCGAGGAATGTGAACCGACACGTCCGTCGGGAAACCGCGCCCTGTGCTCTTCTGCCGATCCATGCCGGTCTCCTGCATGCTCGGCCATATAGACAGCGGACAATCTTTCCGGGAGATCGAGCATCTCATGGAGCACCACGCGATGGCGTGCCTGGGTGATTGCAACTTCAGATGGGGTTGCGTGCATGCCTTCCCAGTCCCCGTACCATTTGCGACGCAGGACATTGACCGGTGCAAAGTCCCACCAGCTTTTGATCCGGCAGCATTCGGCCCTGTCGGCCAGCACATTGCGAAGCGGCTCCAGATTGGCGCCGTGCCCGTTGAGCACATAGATATGGCGAAACCCGTGGTGCATCAGCCCATCGACAACCTCATCAACCACGCGGCCAAAGGTCTCTGCCGATAGCGACACTGTGCCGGGAAAACTCATGTTGAAGGGTGCCGGTGTATATTGAATGGTTGGAGCAACCATTGCGCCGATCAGTTCCCCCGCGCCTGTGGCAATATCCTGTGCACAAAGACTGTCAGTGCCAATCAGCCCGATCGGACCATGCTGCTCAATGGAACCAGTCGGCAAAAAAATGCCGTCCCGTTCGTCCAGATAATGCTCGACTTCCTGCCAGGTGGAAAGATCCAGCCTCATGGAAGGCTTCCAAGTTCCGATTCCAGCCATAACGCCATGGCCGGTTCATACTGAGCCAGCTCTGCGGCAACATTCGGCTCTGTGCGCAAAGCCTTGCTGTAATCCAAAAGGGATGGTGGAAGTGTGATGCCCAGATTCATTCCACTGTTCAACAGGTCCAGAACGCACAAGGTAATGGCATAACCACAATCGGCCAGACTGAGCTGTTCCCCCGTCATCAGAGGCGACGGGCTGGAAATGCGCGCCAATTGGGCAAGCCGCTCCGCAATGAGCAGGGTCTGCGTCTCAACCACCACCGGATCACGCCTGGCCGGATCGACATGGGCAAACAGGGTGCGCACAGAGGGCTCCAGACGTGTATCGTGAAACCGTGAAAGGAACCGGGCCTGCGCACGTGCCTGCAGACCTTCGGGCCATAATGCCGGTTCAGGTACCAGTTCATTGAGGTATTCGTTGATCGCTTCGGAATCGGCCAGCAGAAAACCGTCATGATCAATCGCCGGCAAGGTACCGGACGGTACGATCTGTTTGTAGACGTCGCTGGCATAGCCACCCGGCGGCGGAACATCTTCCCACGCAAGTCCCTTGGCCCTCAGCACGATACGCGTTTTGGCGCTGTAAAGGCTGGGCGGAATTGAATAGAGCCGGATCATCAGCTTTCCCCGAAAAAGGACCGCCAGTCAGGCGGTCCTGAAACATCCATGCGTGAAGAGCGAAACCCCAATGCGACTTTGACGTCAAACCCGGGTTTCGAACTGTGCTTTTAGATTAGCATGCCTTCAGTTTGACAGCTGCCACTTGACAGCCAGCGCGTCAAAAAAGCCGCCCTCCTTTTTCAGACTGATCCAGGTATTGACATAGTTGATCCAGATCTGATCGTCCTGCGGCAGCAGCATGGCGATCGGTGTTGGCGCCTTCGGAGCAGACACCGTGACAACCATCATCTGCGGATATTTTGCCACCAGCTTATAGGCCTCCACATTTGATGTTATATGGGCGTCTGCGCGCCCGGAAAGCACTTCTTGAAAGTCACGCGCCGGGGCTTCCACAATCTGGTGTTTGGCATTGGGAAAAAACTCTTTGACCTGCTTTTCCTGCGTTGTGCCAAGTGTCGCCGCGACGGTAACTTCCGGCTTGTCGAGATCGCTCCAGTCTTTGAACTTGTCGGCGTTTTCAGCCAGAATCAGCGGCACGGTGGCAAGCGAGAAATAACTGTTGGAGTAACCGGCAGCCTTTGCCCGCCCAGGCGAAATCGATGCGGACCCGGTCATGTGATATTTCTTGGCAACGACACCATTGACCAGGGTTTTCCAGTCGGTTGGCACAAATTCGACTTCAACGCCCAGATCCTTGGCGAGTTCGGTCATCACATCGATATCATAACCCTTGTAGCTGTTGCTTGCCGGATCCCGCATGGTCATCGGGTTCCAGTCGCCGGTCGTGCCGACTTTCAAAACCCCATCACTGAGTATTTCCTGTAGTGCGGACTGCGCATGTGCAGCTGATGCACCCGCCACAAGCACAAGTGCAATCAGGCATGTTTTCACAAATCTCATCTGTCTTCCTTCCTTTTCAGCGCCCCTCTGGAAAGCGCAATTTGAGTTTTTCGAATTATCCCAGGAATTGCAATCGGATAAATTTGTTGCACCACAATAAACTCAATGATAGTCAGGAAAGTCAACAATAATAAGCGATTTTGCCGCCCTTGGCAGGCAAACCAGGCCGTGGAACGATCATGGAGCGATTGCAGGGCGCACTTTGGGCGCAACGCAATATAAGCTTCGTCATATACGAAGGAGGAGCTCATCCGTGACGGACCCTGCCAGCGATGCGCGTTCTGCCGGGCGGACAGCCCCCATTATCGAACTCATCGATGTCAACAAATGGTTCGAGGATTTCCAGGCACTGAAGGATATCAATCTGGCTGTCCTGCCGGGTGAAAAACTGGTTGTCTGCGGTCCTTCCGGATCGGGAAAATCAACCATGATCCGCTGTATCAACCGGCTGGAACGCCACCAGTCAGGTCGCATCATCGTTGACGGCACTGAACTTGACGATGACGAAAAGAACATCCGCGCGGTGCGGCAGGAAGTCGGCATGGTCTTCCAGCAGTTCAATCTTTTTCCGCACCTGACCGTTCTTGAAAACCTGATGATCGGGCCGCAACGCGCACGCAAGATGACGAAGGCGCAAGCCCGCGAACGCGCCGAACTCTATCTTGAACGGGTGCATATTCCCGAACAGGCAGACAAATATCCCTCCCAGCTGTCCGGCGGGCAACAACAGCGCGTGGCCATAGCACGCTCTTTGTGCATGGAACCGCGCATCATGCTGTTTGACGAACCGACTTCAGCCCTTGATCCGGAAATGATCTCCGAAGTTCTCGATGTCATGACCGAACTGGCTGAAAGCGGAATGACCATGGTTTGCGTTACCCACGAAATGGGCTTTGCCAAGCGGGTCGCCGATACGATGATGTTCATGGACGCCGGTGAGATTGTTGAATCCGCTAATCCTGAAACATTCTTCGGCAATCCGCGAACCGAACGCTGCCAAAGGTTTTTGCAACAGATTTTGGGGCATTGATGCTGCTCCCTGCCACCTGGAGAATCACCATGCGCCTGGCCGGACATCACCGCACTCTTTTCAAAATGCTGGCACTCTCATTAATTGCGGTTCTGCTCAGCGGATGCTCCAACAATTGGGGTTGGTATGTGGTCTCTCCGATGACCAAGAGCGGCATGAACAATCTGCTGTTTCTCATCGGCGGATTGAAATACACTTTGCTGCTCTCAGTGACAGCCATTATGATTTCCGTTGTTGTCGGTCTGCTTGTGGCGCTGCCGGGCCTTTCGGAAAACCGCGCCCTCAAACTTTTCAACAGAACCTATGTTGAATGTATCCGGGCGATCCCCATCCTGGTGATGATCCTGTGGGTCTATTACGGCCTTCCGCAAATCGCCGACATACAGATTGGTGTATTCTGGGCCGGAGTGCTGGCCCTCGCGCTGTCGGACAGTGCATTTCAGGCAGAAATTTTCCGCGCCGGCATACAGTCGATCCATCGGGGCCAATATGAGGCGGCGCGATCCATATCACTGAGTTACACCGACACAATGCGCTTTATCATTCTGCCGCAGGCCATCAAGCGCATACTGCCCGCGCTCGGAAACCAACTGGTCTATATGCTGAAAATGTCTTCACTGGTCTCGGTCATCGGCATGCAGGAACTGACGCGCCGGGCCAACGAACTGGTTGTGACGGAATATCGCTCGCTGGAAATCTACACGATCCTGATTGTCGAATACCTGGTGCTCATCCTGATTGTATCGGCCGGTGTACGCTGGCTGGAGCGGCGGATGCGCACCGATGAAGGCAGTTGAACGGCACCTTGAACGCACAACAACACTCGGAGGAAACATGTCAGCCTGGATTAGCATGATCGATGATGAAAATGCCGACAGTGACCTGCTGGAGGCACTTGCCATGGCGCGCACACCCCATGGCACGGTTGATAATGTCATGCGGGTGCATTCGCATCGTCCCAATACAATGCGCGGACATGTCATACTCTATCGTGCAGCGCTCCACGATGATGCCAATACTTTGCCCCTGTGGCTGCAGGAGACCATTTCCTCCTATGTGTCACTGCTGAACGATTGCGCCTATTCCTTTGCCAATCACTGGGCCAATGCCCGTCATCTGATTGACGATGATCAGCGCGCCGATGCCATCGAACAGGCCTTGCGTCTCGACCTGCCGGATATGGTGTTCGAGGGTGCGGAAGCTGCGATGATGCACTATGCGCATAAACTGACACTTCAGCCCGGCGACATGGTCGAGCAGGATGTTGTGCAATTGCGCGAGGCCGGCTTTGATGACGGCCAGATTCTCGAAGCCAATCAGATCATCGGATATTTCAATTACGTCAATCGATGCCTGAACGGCCTCGGCGTGACCACCGATGGTGACATTGTGGGTTTCTACAAGGATAGCGCATCCGACGATATTGCATAATAGTAAATTTGTTGCATAATATGCACCTAATCGTGATGGAGGAAAACACGTGTCAGATGCCGCTATCAACCCGGTTGATCAGGATTTGATCCCGATCATCGATATTGGCCCCCTGCGGGATGGTTCCGACCCGATCGGCGTGGCCAGAAAACTGCATCGTGCCAGCCAGGATGTCGGCTTCATCTATGTTTCAAACCATGGCATTTCAGAGGATGCTATTGATGCTGCCCGCAATGCTGCCATGCGTTTTTTCCGCTGCCCCGCAGAAGACAAACAGCAGATCTCCATGCAGGGCACCCATCGCGGTTTTCTCTCCATGGGCGGTGCCAGAATGCAGGACGGTGCCCCGGCGGATCTCAAGGAGAGCTTTCTTTGGGGCTATGAGAGCGCGACAGGCAAGGCACCGGACGATCACTCGCTGCGCGGTGAAAACCGCTGGCCTTCCTTCATTCCCGAGATGCAATCGGTATCGATGGATTATTTCAACCAGGCCCAAGGGGTGGCTCACCACCTGATGCGTGGATTCGCCCTCGGCCTTGATCTGCCGGAAAATACGTTCCTGAAATCCAGCGCAGCACCGCTGAGCCGTGCCTCCTATGTTTACTATCCGCCGCAACAGGCGACAAACGGCGCCCAGTTCGGGGTTGGGCCCCATACGGATTTTGGCGTACTGACCGTCCTGTGTCAGGATGCCGTTGGTGGTCTTCAGGTTCAGTCACTGAACGGCGACTGGGTTGCCGCACCGCCCATTTCCGGAACCCTTGTGGTCAATGTCGCCGATCTGCTGGCACGCTGGACCAATGGCGCCTACCGTTCCACCCCTCACCGTGTCATTAACACATCGGGTAAAGAACGCCTTTCACTGGTTCTCGCCTATGATCCGGAACCACAGACGATGATTGACCCGCGTGACATATTTGGACCAGACTGCCCCTTGAAGGAACAGCCCATATCCTGCGGCGACTATCTCGACTGGCGATTTGAAAAGGCATTCGCCTATCGGGCCAGGAACAACAATTGAGCATCAGGCAACAGCGGGCAAACCTGTGACCGATCAGATCGAACAAAGCAAATCCAATTCGGATGGCGGTCTGGACAAGGCCGTCGGCAAGGCCTTGCGTGCCCTGCGGGAAACAAACCGGCTGACAGCCCGTGACCTCGCCACCCGTTCAGGTGTGTCAGCAGCCATGATCTCGCGGATCGAGAACGGCCAGGTCTCGCCTTCCCTGTCCACGCTTGAAGCACTGGCCAATGCCCTTGACGTGCCAATTGGCAGCCTGCTTCGCGAAACAGGAACCGCAACAGCCGACATCACCCATGTGGTCGCCGGCAAAGGACTGGTCTCGACCAGAGTGGCCGGCAAACATTCCCACGATTTTACCGCTCTTGGTTTCCATCGCCGACCGGGTCTTGAATTCGAAGCTCTGATGGTAACCCTCGACAGAAAAGACGATTCACGCCCACCGATTTATAATGGACACGGTTGCCTCTTCATCTATGGGCTCGAGGGAGAAGCAATCTATCTGTATGGCGATCGGGATATTCATCTGCGCGCAGGCGATTCACTCAGCCTCGACGCAGAATTGCGTCATGGCTTCAAGGAGGTCCTGACACAGACTTTTCGCTTTTTGTCCGTTCAGGCGGCGGGGCGCTGAGCAACCGATTGCATACAGGGGCGGACCAGAACCAATGGATGACATCTACCGGCAAGACCCTGACAAAGGTGCAGATAACCTCCTGATTAATTGCGCAGGCGTTCATGCAGGCGACAGGCTGCTGATCGTCCATGAAGATCCCGCACTTGGCTGGTATGACCGCGAAGCACCTCAGGCAGTTGCCGCAAGGGCAAGAAAACTCGGACTTGCAGTCACCATGCTGGAAGTTCAGGGACCGTCGCAAACCGGCGCCCTCCCGCCTGAAATCCTTGATGCAATCGCCGCGCATGATCAAACCATCTTTTTTGCCCGCCTCGGAGACCAGAACCGGTTTTCGCCCGGTGGGGCCGCAAAACCTGCCATCATGTCCTACGCGCTGGATGCAGAGATGCTTGGCTCTGCCTACGGACATTTTCCCTATGCCGCTTTTGTCGACCTGAAAGATGCGCTCAATGATACCATGGATTCAGCTGCGGAAATTCACATAGGCTGCCCCAATGGTACGGATCTTTCCGGACATCCGGTCATTGCCCCTGCAAAAGCGGTGGATGTCACGATAAAGCGCTTCCCCATGGGTATCTACAAACCCGTCATGGCAGCAGGCTTTTCTGGCAAAGTGGCTTTGACCCGGCATCTCACCCCAACGGGATCGCGGTCCTATTCGCCCGCCAGCATTCCACTTCGCGACACCGTATGGGCGTATATGGACGGCAACCGCATCAATAGCTTTGAAGGTGCTCCCGCAACGGTCAGCGCCGTTGAAGAACACTATAGTCGTATCGCCGAGAAATTTGGTATCGATCCAATGTATGTGGATTCCTGGCATTCGGGGCTGCACCCAGCGTGCCGTTACGCCGCCGCGGCAGATGACAATCCCGACCGCTGGTCAAACTCTGCTTTTCCAAATCCGCGCATCCTGCATTTTCATACCTGCGGGGCCTACAGTCCCGGTGAAATCTGCTGGATGGTATTTGATCCAGTCATCACACTGGACGGAAAGGCCCTGTGGGAGGCAGGACACCTTGACCGTGGTTTCAACACACACATCATTTCGGTCTTTGAAAAATGGCCCGATCTTCAACTATTGTTTGACTATCCGGCCCGGCAGATTGGTTTTTAGGGAACCTTCCCGGACGCTCTGCGTTACACTTTCATACGGTTCCATTTCCTTGTTTTTGATGGCTTGACCGCATGATGGGGAATTACGATACTGTTGATCGCATGCATTCGGCCAAGTGACGACATGCAACCATGAAAAGAAAACGACCCGGCCAAGTCCATTTATATTTGCATAGTGGACGCCAAACGCAGGAATGATTCTATGAAAAAATTGCTTATTGTACTTCTCGCAGTCGCACCACTGGCAGCATGCACAACAGCTGAAAAGACTGTCTCCGGTGCTGGTGCAGGTGCCGCAATCGGCGCTATAGCCACAGGTGGCGTCGGTGGCGCAGTTGTCGGCGCAGCGATCGGCGGTTTCGGCACATATCTGGCCACCACAGGTGGTGGAAATTGCCAATACAGGAATTCCAGGGGTCAGATTTACACAGCCCGCTGCCATTGGCTGTAGGTTCTTTCTTCTGTCGATGCGTCGATTGAAACGCACTGCCTGAGCAAACTGCTTCTTGCAGATTTACGCGATGGATATGAAAGAATAACCCAGGAACAATAATGCGCATGGGATTGTTTGTCGAAACTCTCCCGTGCGCTCTTCTGCGTCGTCAATGTCTTCACGCGCAGGATGTGCATGTGAAAGCGCGCACTTCAAAGCATGTGAGAAGCTGTTTAAAGCATGTGAGAAGCTGTTTTTCAAAACCTTGATACTGACGGGCCTGAAGCAAGATGAAATCGCTCAGCAATAGCCGCCTGTCAGAACGGCACAACCAGATTGACATCGCCGCCATAGGTCAGGAACTCCTCGGCATATTGTGCAGCGCCACTAATGCGGAAGGCGGAACCACCCGGACCGACCCAGTCGAGGCCGACAGTACCATCATAATAGATTTCCGCCAGTGAACTCGACACCGTAAAGCCGGGGACGTTGCTGCCCTCGCCTTGCATGGTTGCGGTGAGGCTCGTGCCATTATCCTCGGTACCCGTGATGAAATAGGTCATCCCGCCCTGTACAAATGCCCTGACTTTCGTCCCTGACTGCGTGCTGGATTCCGCTGCGAGTGTAAGCGCCGGCCGAACGGCAGCAAAATAGTCGTCCTTGGATTCGACATCAAGACTGGCGCCACCTGCACCACTTTCCGACAATGAATCGTTGCGGAAATAGCCGCCCCAGGCCTCAACCATGGGCCCGATGCTCAAAGCGCCCATCTTTGCCTGATGGGCAAGCCGCACCTGTCCGCCACCGAAATACATTTTCTGCCTGCCCTCGGCCGTCATTGGCGTATCTGTCAGCGTGAGGTAGCGTTCGACATCATAAATGGCTGCACCACCGACGGCTGCTATCTCGAAAGAGACCCCGTCATTGAAGCTGCTCAGTGCCAATCCCCCCTGTAGACGGTGGCCGCTGCTGGAAGCAAGGTCCTGCGTATCGATCTGGCTGCGGTCATAGGAAATACCAACAGAGGCTCCCTGATTGTCAGCAAACGCGCCGCCTATGCCAGCCTGAATATTGAAGGCCCGCTCGACATAACCAAGATCTTGAAAACTCTCATCCCGGGTCAATTGATGAACACCCGCCTTGAACCAGCGACACCCTTCTTCACGTTGTGCCTCGTCCGGATTCTGGCAATTCAGCATCGATCTGGCAAATTGCTGATTGCTCAAAACACTAGCCAGTTCATTGCCGATATAGGGTTCAGGCGTCAGCTGATCATATTCATTGCGTAATGTTTCAATATCCGGCGCTTCCAGCAACGCGTTGATAATCGGCGTAATTCCGTCGGAATTTCCCGCTGCAATGGCTGCCGTTATATAGTTGGCCGCATCCGTTTCGTTGTGATCAAGACCATCAGGAGAAAAATTGACGACCCATTCCAGATAGACATTATCGGTTGTTGTCGTGTCATAGGTGATTTCGTAATTCGCCACTTCCGTGTCAGCCGCAACCAGTGTCGGTGTGCCATGATCTCCAGCTGTTGTCATGATCAGAACCTTGCCGGAAACATCCGGCTCCACATAGGCTCCATTAACCGAATTGACGACGACAACCCCATCAATATCTGCATCGCCGGTTATGTGAAACAGATCAGCCTCACCCGGAACACCCGGTCCCGGATTGGCATCCGCCACCTGGAAATCAACATCGACTTCATAAGTACCCGTTCCCTCCTGCACAAAATTTCCGGTGAGGGTTGAAGTGTAAATCCGATCCTTGTTTCCTGGCGATATGACACCGTAGTTGGTTAAAGTATTGCCCGATCCGATATTGATGTTCGAGCCCATATTCAACGTCCCGCCATCGTAATTGGTCACCGCATTGCTGACGCCTGCCAGATAGATGGAACCGGTCACGGTGCCATAATTGTGCAGGCTGTCATTGATGGTGGTGCTGTTGGCCGTTGTTGTTTCCGTCAGAATGGCGGTGCCCAGATAATCCTGCCGAGTCGTGACGATGCCACTATTGTTGATCACATTGTCAGCACCGTCCAGTAGTCGAATGCCGACCGGATTGCTGTCTGTGCCCGCTGCATCTGTGTCCAGACCACCCACGACGACCGCATTGTCCGTGAGTGTTACGGTAATGGCGCTGTTATTGTTCACGCCAATGCTCTGCGCGATGATGCCGCTCGAATTTTCTCCCAATGTGTCCACACGTCCGTGCACTGTAACGGATACCGCCTTGCCGGTTCCCGTCGCGCCCTGTGCGATATCATCGCCGGTGTCCTCATCTTCCTTGCCGCTGCCGCTTTGGGCAAATATGCCTGCCGCCCCGGCCCCGGTCGTATAGATGTCTCCCGAGTGCTCGATGTTAACGGTTCCCGCGTCGCCGGAATCCCCGTTGGTACCCGAGAAAAACGTACCCGCATTGTATCCGGCCGTACCGGCCACGCCGCCGCCGCCGCCGACGCTTTGGGCGAAGATACCCGTTCCGCCTGCTCCGGTCGTCAGGATAAGACCGGCACTGGTCACCGCAACATCAGCACCATTGCCACCCGCACCGCCACCCAGAGAGGTATCAAGGCCGATTCCGATGTTTACACCCGGCCAGAAAAGGTTCTGGCTGATATCACCGCCATGGCCGCCACCGCCGCCGATAGACTGCGCAAATATGCCCATGGAGGCAGAACCCGATGTCAGGATATCGCCCGAATGATTGACCGTCACCATATCCGAATTGCCACCCGATGCGCCCTTTGCGCCAAGCGCGGCAATCGAAAATGCGGTACCTGAAGTCGCACCACCACGGCCACCGCCACCGCCGATACTCTGGGCGTAGATACCTGTCGACTGGTCGCCCAGTGTGACAATCGTACCCTCATTGTCGACATCGACTCTTCCGCCATCACCGGTGGTACCACCCGATCCGCCAATGGCGACTGAGACATTGGTCCACACCTTGAGCGCCGCAGCCGGGTTAAGCAGAATGAGCCCGTCTGCGATGATGGCACCACTAAGGCCGACCAGTGGAACAGACCCAACAGTACCTGTGCCACCTTCACCGCCGCCGCCGCCAATACTATGCGCAAAGATGCCGTCAGATGCAGCGCCCTCTGTAATGATCGTATTTTGATTCTGGACGTAGACAGTGTCTGCGTTGCCGCCGCCGCCGCCAGCGCCACCAACGGACACATTTAGGGTGAGAGACTTGGTTCCGCTGTCCGGCGCACTCTGACCGCAAGTGACGCATCGCCCAACGAGCATGGAGAAAGCATCCGCCGCGCCGCCTGCCCCACCACCGCCGCCGATGCTTTGCGCCGATATACCCTTTGCACTGCCGTCACGCGTATGAATGGCACCGGAATTATAAACCGTAGCCTCTTTGGCGTTGCCAGCCGATCCGCCTGCCCCACCGATACTGATTTCAACGTTGAGCGCGCGCTTGTCAGCTGTACCGCTCTGGCTCAGGCCGGCAATGCCGGAAAAACTCGACCCGCCCTTTCCGCCACCACCGCCAATACTCTGAACCTCGATGCCGGTGGAAGCCACGCCATAAGTATCAATGCTGCCGCTGTTGGTAACGGTGACCGCCTCGCCATCACCCGCCGCGCCGCCGGAGCCGCCAATGGCCACGCCAACGTTCAGGTTTGTTCCTTGCCCTTCGCGCGACAATGCGCCAACCGCCGACAGGCCACCTGTACCGCCGCCGCCGCCCACGCTATGCGCAAAGATCGCTTCACTGTAATGTCCGCCGGTCTCGATGGCCCCATGATTTGTCACGACAACCGTATCGGCATCGTTGCCGCTGCCACCAGCACCACCAATCGATACGTTGATCTGTTTGGCGCTCGCGCTGCCCGAAATATCACCTGAGAAGGAGAGTCCGCCTTCGCCACCGCCGCCGCCGATGCTCTTTGCAAAAATGCCGCGGGACTTGTATCCGGAGGTCTTCAGGTCGCCGGTATTGGTGGTGAGTGCCACCGCCCCGGACGTATTGCCGCTTCCCCCGCCGCCGCCAACGGAAACACCCAGATTACCCGAACCATCTGCCGACGTATTCAAGCTGAGATTGGCCGTGATCGCCATGCCGCCCGTTCCACCGCTGCCACCCGTACTTTGTGCATGGATTGCATGGGAATTGTCGCCCCTTGTCGTCACAGCACTGGCATTGGCGACAGTCACACTGCCACTGGTTCCGGCATTACCGGCACCACCACCGATCGTCACGCCGATATTGACGGTTTCCTCACCTGTTCCCAGGTCTCCCGTAAAGGCATATCCGCCGTCACCACCGCCGCCACCCTGGCTGAGCGCATAGATGCCCGAAGCACTATCGCCTTGTGTGATGATGGAGCTGCCGCTGGTATCGACGGTTACGGCACCGGCCGTGCCGCCATCGCCGCCGCCGCCGCCGACCGAAACCCCGATATCGGCACCATCATCCAGAGACACTGAAATCGAGCCTGCGAACCCGCCAGCGCCACCGCTCTTGCCGACACTTTGAGCCAGAACCGCATGGGAGCCGGAACCGGTCGTCAGGATGGCGCCGCCTTGCGTCAGATTTACGGCACCACCATTGCCGCCGCCATCGCCGGATCCCCCGACTGTGACATTGATATTCGAGCCCTCGGAAAACGAACCGGACAGGCTGAACCCGCCATTGCCGCCGCCGCCGCCGACACTCTGGGCCTGAACACCATAGGACAGGCTTCCCTGGGTCTGCACATACCCTGAATTTGCGACGGTGACGTCAGCACCGTTGTTTCCCTCGCCGCCACTACCGCCGACTGTAACCGCCAGATTGGCACTTTCTGCGGCATCGAAAGCAGCGCTGAACCCGCCATTGCCGCCGCCGCCCCCGACACTCTGACCAATGACACCAGCCGCATTGTTGCCAACGGTGTAAACATCGCCCGTATTGGTCAGTGTCACTATTCCGGCACTCGCACCAGTCCCGCCGCTGCCGCCAATGCTCAAGCTCACATTGCCCCCGGCGCCGCCGACCACACCGGATGAGGCGCTGAACCCGCCATTGCCGCCGCCGCCGCCAACACTCTGAGCCACAATGCCGCCAGCCAGTTCGCCGGAAGTTCTGATCACACCCTCATTGGTCACCGTTACACCGGATGCCGTTTCACCCGAACCGGCACCGCCGCCAATGCTGATCGGTATTCCCGCACCATCGCCCAGAACCAGCGTGCCGGATATGCTGAAACCGCCATTACCGCCGCCGCCGCCCTGACTTTGCGCCAGAAGCCCTGTCGAATGACTGCCAGACGTTGTGATATTGCCGCTATTGTTGGCGACAACGGTGCCGCCCTGGCCGCCACTGCTCCCATCGCCGCCAATGCTCAGGGATACATCTGCTGATGCCGAACTGCTCGCCGTCAAGGAGAGCGCAAAGCCACCATTGCCGCCACCGCCGCCGACGCTCTGCGCAAGCAATCCACTTGAATGGTCGCTGGAAGTCAGCAGTGTTCCGGTCGAATCCACCGTTACAGAACCGGCATTATCGCCACTCCCACTGCCGCCGCCGACGCTGGCGGTCATATTGAAATTCTCGGAGGCAGAAAGGCCGATGCTGAAGCCGCCGTTACCACCGCCGCCGCCGACACTCTGTGCAAAAACAGCGGTCGAATGCAAACCAGCAGTTGTCACGTTGCCCGTCGAAGTCAGATTGACACCATCAGAGTATCCGCCGCTACCACCGCTGCCGCCGACACCCACATCAAAGCTGGCATTTGTCGACGCTGCAACGCTGATGGTAAAGCCACCATGACCACCGCCGCCACCGACACTTTCAGCCACGACACCAGAGGAATGAATTCCCTGCGTCGAGACATCTGCCCAATTCACGAGTGTTACCGCACCCGCATTGCCGCCGCCGCCGCCGCCGCCGCCGACACTTGCCGTCAGAGCCCCCGTTGATGATCCGCCAAAAGCGATATCGAAACCGCCAAGGCCGCCGCCGCCGCCGACACTCTGAGCAAGAATTCCGTCGCTGTGGTCGCCTTCGGTTGATACTGCTCCATTGAAACGAAGGCCGACTGCACTGCCGTTTCCACCGTCACCGCCGCCGCCGCCAACACCAATGCTGGCATCTGCGACGAAACCGGCGCTTGCAGAAACAGTCCAGCCACCCTTGCCACCCCCGCCGCCAAGACTCTGGGCAAAAACACCGGCGGAATGATCACCGCTGGTTTGCACTGCCACAGAACTGCTTGAAGCATCGGCTAGCGGGTTAACCTGCACGGCACCACCACTGCCGCCATTCTCACCAGAGCCACCGATGGCTATACTTTCAAAGAGACCAACATCGACAGAATTGCCGCCTTTGCCGCCACCACCGCCATAGCTTTGCGCAAAAATTCCGTTTGAATGATCGCCAACCGTTGTGATGTCATCACTGTTGGTCACCTGAACACTATTGCCGTTGCCGCCATTGCCGCCGCTACCGCCGATGGACGTAATAATGCCGCCGGACGTGCCACCGTGGCCGCCACCGCCGCCGCCGCTTTGGGCGAACAAGCCGTCCGAAGAACTACCAGCCGTCAATATTTCGCCACTGCTGGTCACTGCGACTTCGCCTCCAGCACCACCGGTGCCGCCCCCTGCTCCGATGCTGACGAGCCCAAGGGAAAGACCGGCATCACCACCACCACCGCCGATACTCTGCGCAAGAATGCCGAAGGAATTGTCATCCAGCGTCCGCAGGGTGGCGCTATTGATTACAGTCACCCTGTCAGCATCACCCCCGGCAGAACCACTGCCACCAAGCGAAACAAGACCGCCAGAAGTATTGCCGCTGCCGCCGCCGCCGCCCATGCTCTGTGCCGTAATTGCAGATGCATAGGTGCTGTGTGTTGTTATTGCGCCATTGTTATCAACCGTTACAGTCGACGCGTTACCTCCGCTTTGCTCACTCGCGCCAAAGGAAAACAGCGCCACATCACCACCACCTTCGCCAGCGAAACCGCCGATACTCTGCGCAAGAATGCCGCCTGCGCCGGAGCCATAAGTCTCGATAATGCCGTTGCTGGTAACCGAGACTGCCGCAGACGTTCCCGCGTTCGCTCCTCCACCACCACTGCCAATGGCTCCATGGCCGGAACCACCATTACCACCGGCACCGCCAAGGCTTTGAGCGTATATGCCCTGCGCCTGGGATCCAGTGGTCGTAATTGTGGCACCATTGTTGGTTATCGTGATGGTACCGGCAACATTGCCGGCTCCGCCATTACCGCCAACAGACCTGAATGCGTCCTCCGCATTTCCGCCATTGCCACCGTCACCACCATCACTGACCGCAACAATACCATGAGAAACATCTCCACTGGTGCTGATCTGTGCACGACTTGTGACGACGATATTGCCTCCGGCCCCACCCTGGCCGCCCTTGCCACCTTCAGTATCGACAGGATCAACGACATCATCTTCACCCTTACCACCTTTGCCGCCATCACCACCCTTGGCAGTCACGGAAATGCCTTCAGCGTTGTTCGCTGATGTGCTTACGCCCCAATTCCCGTCCTGATAATTAAGCTCCAGGTCCAGTCCGGCGTGCCCATCCTTGCCGCTATCTCCCTTGCCTATTTTGCTTTTGCCCTCATCGCCTTTGCCACCATCGCCATCAAGCGTAATGCCAACGCCGCCGATGGTTGTCGTCAGCCCATCCACATTCAGCGTTGCGATGTCGGGATCGTAATCCCGGGCATTGACCTCAAAGCCACCGGCTTCGTCGCCGGAACAATCATAGGTGCTGCTGGAAACAGTACAGGCGGCATGGGCCGAAGGGAGAACATAAAGCAGGCTGGAAATTGCGACCAACGCCGCTGCAGAAACTGATCCGCCTTGGAAAACAGCACCGGAACGCCCAATCATCGAAATGGCAGGAGATACGAGATGAAAACCATCATCTCGTTTTTGCAGTCGGCACAGTTTCACGCAAAATCCCCTGATTCCAGGAGCAAACGTCTATCTGCTCTCTTGGTGTCATTTTCGATTCATTGCGAATCATGCTTCGAAAATCAATCCACTACAAGAACTTAAGGAAAAAAAAGGAGCCTGCACGAGCAAAAAAAGGGAAATGGGCGCACAAGTTGCTAAAAGGCATTGCAACGCGACATTTGCAACCTTAAAGCTGCGCGTGGTTTTGAAAGAATGTGTGGGCGTTTCCTGACTGATTTGCCCAGCATCAGTTTGACCTTGCAGCATGCTGGACCTTAATCAAGCTGCACACACTTGAAGAATATATCAGCACGCGCAATAATTTGCCCGTTCTGTATAACCTGACCCAGTCCAATCTGACCTGACACCGTTCTATCCGATTTAACCCCGTTCCATCCGACTTGATGAAGAGTAAAGATGCGTTTCATTTTCCTCATTCTGTTTATCGGCGCTGCTTTCCTTGCCATAGCTGCGGCCTTTATCGTTCCGGCCAGTGACCGGAATGCCTTTATAGCCAGCGTGAAAAATGAAATCCCCGCCGGGTGGCGTCCTGGCGAATGGCTGCCGACAGATCGAATCCGGGAATTCTTCTCAGTCGACCCGGACGAGATACAGGCCAAAAGGGCAAAACCTGTCGAAGCGGCTGCACCTTTGGCTGTGGATGCCATTCCCATGCTGCAGGGAAAGGCGATCGGCGACTGGATTCACAATTGCGAACTGGATGCGAGTGGAGGATTGCGATGCTCCATCATTTATCAGGTTGTCAATAAAATCAGCGGAAAAGTCGTCTTTTCATGGAAAATCACGCTTGATCAAAGCATGAATTTCGCTTCAGCCTGGCGCGCGACAACGGGCGTATTGATCAACCGCGGAATACGCCTTGACGCTGGCACCGAAAAACCGATCACTTTGCCCTATTATCTTTGCGATGATGGGTTTTGCGAGGCCAGGGCAAGACTTGCCGGCGATTTCATCGACACGCTTTTGCATACCACCGGTGCAACGGCAACCATTTACACCATGTCGGGAGAGCCGGTGAAACACACGATCAGCATAGATGGCCTGGCAGATGGATTGAGAACCCTGCTTGACAGCTCAAAGCAGGGTTAGAGCATGTCTGACTTTCATGTGAACCCTTGGACCGACAGGGATCTGAAACCCGGATCGAGATTGCCCACTGCATAGCAAACAATGTGATTGCTGATCGACCCTCAGTGATCACCCGAAGAAGCCAACAGCAGTCGCTCCATCAGGTGATCCATGTTTTTTTTGCACTGACAGCAGTTCTCACCGCAACATCAGAATACCGGCGGGAAACCCCGGCCGCCGCGTTCCATGGTGATCCAACGGGTTTCCGTGAAGGTCTCCATCGACCAGCGTCCGCCATGCTTGCCTGAACCTGACGCCTTGAACCCGCCAAACGGAACATGGGGCTCGTCGTTGACCGGTGAACAATTGACGTGGCAATTGCCGGTGTCGAGCTGGTTGACAATGGCCAGTCCGCGCCCTTCGTCCTCGGTCATGACGCCTGCCGTCAGGCCGTATTCGCTGTCATTGGCGATACGGATGGCTTCCTCATCATTCCTGGCCTTGAAGATGGAGCAGACGGGACCAAAGGATTCCTGCTGATACATCAGCATGTCTGGCGTCACACCTGAAAACACGGTCGGAGAGACGTAGCGCCCGTCAATTTCGCCACCAACGAGCACCTTTGCGCCCTTGGCCTTCGCATCGTCGAACTGTGCCTGCAGGCGATCGGCGGCGCGATCATTGATCACCGGGCCAAGCACATTTTCCTTTTCGGTCGTGCTGCCGACTTTCAATTTGCGTACACGCTCCAGAAACTGTTTGACGAACTTGTCATAGATTTTTTCATGCACGATGACGCGTTCGACGGACATGCAAATCTGGCCCTGATGCATGAAGGCACCAAAATTGGCCGCCTGCGCCGACCGTTCAAGATCGGCATCATCACAAATGATCATCGAATTCTTGCCGCCCAGTTCCACGCAGCATTTTTTCAGATGTGCACCCGCCTTGGCCGCAATCAGCCGGCCAACCGGCGTTGAGCCGGTAAAGGACACGCCTTTGACATGCGGATTTTCGATCAGTTCGTCGCCAACTGCGGCAACATTGTCCCGGCTGCAAGTGATGACATTGAGAACACCCTTGGGCAATCCAGCCTCCTCAAACACCTCTGCAAACAGCAAGCCACCGAGATAAGGCGTGTCCTCGGAGGGTTTCAAGACAATGGTATTGCCGGCGACCAGCGGGAACAGGAAACCGCGCGCCGAAAGGATCAACGGAAAATTCCACGGGCTGATCACCGAGACCACGCCCATGGGCCTGCGAACCGCCATGGAGAGCTTGCCATATTCTGAAGGCAGCACCTCGCCAATGGAATCATAATTCGCAGCCGCCGCTGCGGGAAATATTTCTGCCGTATAGCCGGTTTCGAACATGGCCTTGCCAAACCAGCCGCCACCTTCATTCTGGATTACTTCGGCAATTTCAGCCCGGCGGCTTTCGAATATTTCGCCGGCCTTGATCATCAGGTGTGAGCGCTTGTTGAACGGCATGGCTGCCCATTCGGGAAAAGCCGCATGTGCAGCCTCGATGGCCGCCCGTGTTTCTGCAACACCTGCATCGGGCATATTGGCCCAGACAGAACCATCCGATGGGTTGTAGTCTGGAAACGTGTCAACCGTGGTTGTCCATTCGCCACCGATATACATTCTCTCTTGCCGCTTTGCCATTGTGACCTCACTTGGGGTTGTGGTTTGTCGCTGGAAACTGCCTATTTTTTGGATTTCCGAGCCTTCTTTTTCGACTTCTTGTCTTTTTTGGATTTCTTTAGTTTCTTGGGTTTCTTCGGCTTTTCAATCGCCGGTATACCGTCCGATGCCCATGCGTCCCGTTGCTCAGCCACATGGGCCTTGAGTATGGCGCTGGCGCGATTGGCATAGTCGGCAGCCTGCTGGCTTATTTCGCTGGCCTGATCTGACATGATGATGCGCTCCCTGCTGTGCGTCTGGAGCCGTTCGTGGCCTTGGGCCTGGCCCTTTGTCCGTATCTCGCTTGCCAAACCACGGTGACGCTCGGTTTCGATATGATCGCTCTGAATACGTGAGGCGCGCGCCACAAGATCACTTGCGCCAAGACCACTTGCGCCAAGACCAGCACGGGCCGCGGCCGGCGTGAACCGCGCTGAACGGCGTGAACCACCTTCGTCAAGGCGGCGATGCGTGGCCTTGTCGGCAGCCCCACCCAGATAGGCTTTTTGGACGGCCGGGTCATTGGCAAGCATCTCTGCCCTGCCCTCTCCGGTGATATGACCGTTCTCCAGCAGATAGGCCCGATCGGCAATCGCCAGGCTCTGTTTGGCATTCTGCTCGACTAGCAGAATGCCAACGCCATTGTCGCGGACCAGGCGCAGTGATTTGAACAATTCGCTCGATAACAGCGGTGACAGGCCCAGTGAAGGCTCATCCAGCATCAGTATTTTAGGATTGGACATCAAAGCCCGCCCGATCGCCACCATCTGCTGTTCACCACCGCTCATGGTGCGGGCAATCTGGCGTTCGCGTTCGGCAAGCTTGGGGAAAAGCTGCAGGACTTCCTTCAGCTTTTCGGCGCGCCCCCCACGTCCCCGTTTTCCATAGGCACCCAGCTCCAGATTTTCCGCGACGGTCAGATCGCCAAAAATGCCGCGTCCCTCAGGCACCAGTGCCAGGCCGGCTTCAACAATCCGGTCTGGTTTTTCATTATTGATGGAATGGTCATCGATCGCAATATGGGCACCTGGCATGGGCTGGACCATGCCGGAAATGGCTTTGAGCAAAGTAGACTTGCCCGCACCATTGGCACCCAGAATGACGCAGATTTCGCCCATTGCGACATGGACAGAGACGTCTTCGAGTGCCCGGTGCGCCCCATAGGAAACAGTCAGATGTTGCGCTTCAAGCATGGTCGTCCCCCAGATAGGCACGAATGACTTCGGGGTCGGCGAGCACCCTATGCACATCGCCATCAGCGATCTTCAAGCCGCTCGACATCACCACGCAGCGATCACACAGGGACCGGATGGCGTCCATCACATGTTCGACCATGATGATCGAAATGCCGTCGTTACGCAGCTCACGGATGAGATCGATGCCGATTTTCAGTTCGCTCGGATTGAGACCGGCAAGCCATTCGTCAAGCAGCAGGACCTGTGGATTGGCAGCCAGTGCGCGGGCAAGCTCCAGCCGTTTCTGATCGATATAGGTCATGGAGGATGTCGGGCTGTCACCGCGACCGCCCAGACCAACGCGTTCCAGCAGCGCGCGCGCCCTTTCGTGTGCCTCAACGCCCCAGCCTCTGACATGACCGAACACCCCACCGGCAACCACATTCTGCTCGGCCGTCAACGACGGCAAAATGCGAACCAGTTGAAACGTACGGGCAATGCCCAGCCGGGCGATCTTGTGGGCCGGCTGCCCGGCAATTTCAGAACCGCCAAGCGAAATCGAGCCTGATGTCGGTTTCAAGGCGCCCGATATCAGGTTGAGCACGGTGGTTTTTCCTGAGCCATTGGGACCAATGAGCCCCAGCAGCTCGCCATCCTGCAGCGAAAAAGACAGGTCATTGACGGCAATCAATCCACCAAAGGCCTTGGTTGCATGATCGAGAGAAAGGATTGCAGCGCTCATGGGTTGTTCCCCTCTTCTGCCGAAACCATGCGAAACCGTTTACGAAGCCTGCCAAGATCTTCCAGCCGTCCAAGCACGCCCTGCGGCAGGAGATAGACAATGGCCATGAAGGCGATGCCGATGACGAAAGACGTATGGTTGGGAAAATAGGCCGTGACCTGATCGAACAGAATGGTGAAGGGAATGACGCCCAGCAACGGCCCCCAGATACGCTTCGTTCCGCCCAGCAGCGCCATGATGACCACCTGAAAGGAGATCATCGGGTTGAAGGCGGAAGGCGGCTGCACGTAGGAAAAACGTGGTGCCAGAATGGCCCCGACAATGCCGATGAATGCGCCGGAAATGATGAACAGGATGACCTTTGCCCGGGCTGTGTCGATGCCCACATGTTTGGCGACCGTCTCGTCATTGCCGATGATCTGCATGGCAAATCCAAGCCGTGATCGGTTGATCAGCCAGCCGGTGATATAGACAATGGCCGCCAGCCCCAGCAGCATCCAGTAGATATGTTTTTCGCCAAAATCCGTGAAGACATAAAGTCCCAGCGAACTGGAAAAATTTGTCTGCAACCAGGTGACGACCTGACGCACCAGTTCGGCCAGACCCAGGGTAAAAATCACGAAATAGATACCCGACAGGCGGAGCGTTGCAATCCCCACCACACAGGCCAGCAGACCGGAGGCAAGGGCTGCAATGACAAGCAGAAGCGGGAAAGGCACTGTGTCGATGCCCAGCGCCACTGTATAGGTGCCAATGCCAAAAAAGGCAGCGGTTGCCAAAGAGATATAGTGCGTTGGTCCGGAAAACAGGGTCCATGCGGTGCATAGCACCACATACATCACAATATTGACCGATATCGACAGGTAGTAGCCCTGATCGACAAGCGGCAAAAGGGCGACGACACCAAAGGCGATGGCGGCAAAGCCGGCAATGCGGCGTTCTTTTTCGTTCAGCCAGGTCATGAGGGACGCTTCCCGAATATGCCCTGCGGGCGAAACAGCAATACCAGCATGAACAGCGCGTAGGTCGCAGCTATGGTCAATCCGGGATCAATGAAGGTGGCAACCGCCGTTTCGGCAAGGCCAAGCAACAAAGCAGCCAGCACCGCACCGCGCACATCGCCCACCCCGCCCATGATCACGATGATCAGCGCCTTCATGGTGAAGATGATGCCCATGTCGGCATTGAATGTATAAAATGTCGACAGCAGCGCACCGCTGGCTGCCGTGAGCGCGCCACCAAGCGCAAAGGCGAAGGCCGATGCCCGTGGCACGTTGATGGCCACCAGGCCCGCCGATACCGGATCGACCGCCACAGCACGAATGGCCGTGCCATACCGCGTGTGGTTGAGGAACAGGTAAAGAGCCCCGGCGATGATCGCGGCGGCAATGAAAGCGACAATCCGATTGAGACCGTAATTCGAACCCATGATGGTGACGGGAACGGCGAGGAAATTATAGTTGAAATAGCCGCCGCCAAAGGTCAGTTTCATGATCCCCTGGAGTATGAACAGCAGACCAAAAGTCGCCAGGATTGAATCGACCTCCAACTGGCCGCGGTTTTTCGCCCTGTCGACCAGCGGTCGCATCGCGTAGGTGTAGATCAACCAGTTGAGCACAAAGGCCAATGGCACGATCAGCACGATCCCCACGATGGGATTGATGGCAAATGTGGTGAACAGCCAGAAGGCAATAAAACAGGCAAAGACCAGATTCTCGCCATTGGCCAGATTCATGATGCGCGACACGCCATATTGCATCGTCAGGCCGACTGCGATGAGTGCATAGGTGCCACCCAGCAACAGTCCCGAGATGATTACGCTCATGGTTTTTACTCAATACAGTTTACGCATGACAGGGTTTGGTACGCCCGGTCCTGCCACTGACCGGACCGGGCGCATTACTAATTCAGAAACTATTCCCAGCCGTTTTTGGCAACCGGTTCGGCTTCGCCGCCAATGCCGGTGGAAGCCACGCCGTAGAACTTACCACCTTGCCACTGGCCAACGGTCCAGAACTTGCGGTTAACGTTACCGTCAAGCGTCATGTCGCCCAGTACAGTGTCGAAGGTTCCGCCCTTGATGGCCTCTGTCACAGCCGCCTTGTCGAGCGAGCCGACCTTGTTGATGGCCTGTTCCAGAATCTGCAAGCTGGAATAGGTCATGGCGCTCGCCCAATAATCGGCATCCACACCCGTGACTTCCTTGTGACGGGCACGCCATTCGGCCATGCCAGGTGCATCAGGATTGACGGCACCGGCACCCAGAACGCCTTCAGCCGCCGCGCCATTGGCGCCCAGATAGGCCGGGAATGCGGTTGCAACACCAACGTAGAATGCACCGACATCCAGATTGGCAATCTTCGCCTGAGCGCTGAGCCCGAAGGTATCGCCCGGATAGGAAAACGCCACGAAGGCATCCGGTTCTGCCGCCTGTGCCGCACTGATGATCGGCGCAAAATCCTGCTGACCGAGCGGGTAGGACGTTTCATAGACGATCTCGAAACCGGCCGCTTCCATGGCCGGTTTGCCGGCATTCATCAATTCGATGCCGAAAGCATCGGCAACATTGACGACGGCAACCTTGTTACCGATTGCGCCCTTGTCGCGTAGTTTGACCAGAACGTCTGCAACCGATTCGGCAAACGAGGCAGATGTGCCGAGCAGCCAGAACGAATTGGGCCAGCGTTTGGCAAAATCGTCCGCACCATCAGTGACGGCTGTTGCGGCAAGCTGGGGATAGCCATATTTGGCGATCAGCGGTGCTGTGGCAAGATTGAGACCGGTCGCATAAGGCGCCACCAGAAAATCAACCTTGTCGACCGTTGCAAGACGCTGGATGTTCTTGATGGCTTCTTCGCCGGATGTGCGATCATCATACTCGATGACTTCAACCGGTATTTTCTTGCCGCCCACATCAATGCCGCCGCGGGCATTGACGTCATGCAGCCAAAGTTTGATCGCCGGCCAATGGCTGACCTCTGCGCCTCCGGCAAGCGGTCCTGATTTTGGTGCACTGGCACCCAGTTTGATGACTTCCTGCGCATAGGCGCCGCTAGCCATCAGTACGCCAGCCAGCGTTGCTGCGGCTACGGTCTTTATCATTGTTCTGCGTTTCATGTGGTTTCCTCCCTTGTGAACCATTGCATGTTGGTCGTCTCTTCAGATGGGATACGACTGCACCCCGGTCTGTATCGTGATCCACCGCAACTCGGTGAACGCATCAATTCCAGCCTTGCCGCCAAAACGGCCATAGCCGGAAGATTTCATGCCGCCAAAAGGCATTTGCGGCTCGTCCTGTATGGTTGCTGCATTGATATGACAGATGCCTGTTTCAAGCCTTTGGGCAATCGTCAGCGCCCGTCCAACGTCGCGGCCGAATACGGATGCGGCCAGGCCATATTCACTGTCATTGGCAACAGAGACCGCCTCTTCGACATCCGAAACACGAATGATGGATGCGATGGGGCCAAAGGATTCCTCATAATACAGACGCATTGTCGGATTGACACCATCGAGAATGGTAGGATCGACATAGACACCATTCTGTCGGCCACCGGTGACACGTTTTGCGCCCTTGACGATGGCATCATCAATCAGACCCTTGACGCGCTGGGCCGCCTGTTCGGAAATCATTGCGCCGAGCACACATTCAGGGTCGCGCGGATCGCTGGCGCGAATGCCTGCTGCCTTTGCGCTGAACTTTTCCACAAACGCATCGGCAATTGTCTCATCAACAATGATGCGTTCCGTCGACATGCAGATCTGCCCCTGATGGAAGAAGGCGCCAAACATCGCAGCCGCCACAGCCGCATCCAGGTCAGCATCGTCCAGCACAACAAGTGGCGCCTTGCCACCCAATTCGAGCAGGCAGGGTTTGAGATGTTTTGCACCCTTTTCCGCGATGATCCGGCCAACGCGGGTTGATCCGGTAAAATTTACCCGCCGTATCGCCGGGTGCGCAATCAGCGCTTCAACAACGCCAGGCGCGATTTCCGGGCAGGAATGAATGATATTGAGTGTACCAGCCGGCATGCCAGCCTTGCTCATCACCTCACCGATCAATCCGTGTGTTCGCGGACTGAGCTCGGAACCTTTGAGGACGACGGTATTGCCGCAGGCCAAAGGCATGGCAATACTACGGATTGCAAGAATAACAGGCGCATTCCATGGTGCCATGGATAGCACCACCCCGCAGGGCTGGCGCGTCGACATGGCAAAACACCCGGGCTTGTCCGAGGGAATGGTCTCACCGGTCAACTGAGTGGTCATCGCAGCGGCTTCGCGCAGGATATTGGCTGCCAACCGGCAATTGAAAATGGCCCAACCCCTCGTGCCACCAGTCTCGGTGATGATCGCATCTATAAAGTCATCCGTGCGGGCCAGGAGCAGATCTGCGGCACGGTTCAAGCATGCGCGTCGTTCTGTGGGCGGCGTTGCGGACCAGATGGGAAAAGTGCGTGCTGCAACATTGGCAGCATGAATGGCGTCCTCCACGCTGGCGGCGGCGGCGCGGGTTGCAACCTCACGGGTCACCGGATCGAGACGATCGAATGTCGCATCGCCCGTTGCCGATACCGCAACATCGTCGATCAGAAGCTCCGCGCTCAGCACTCTTGCCCTACCTCCCGTGTCGTCATGCAAATGAGCGATCTTTCCGCTTCTCTTCCGAAACCGGGTCCGGATGCATGCACGAACGAAATCATATTCGGAATGCGTTACAATAATATGCGAGTATCTGGGCTGTTATTGTATATTTTTGGGAGTATGGTTTACGTATTGCGACCATGGCAAGGCAATAGGGAAATTCATGCCCGGCACACATCTCACGACCTCCGGTCTTCTGGTTCAGGGGATCGGCAGCAGCCTTCACCGGAAAATATGGCGGCTGGGCCATCTCAACGTGCATACGTCAGGCGCACTTGTCTGCCTGGAAGACGGAGGCGGTTTGATTGAAGCGGATGGCCGGCCCCATACCCTGGAGGCGCCGACCCTCTTCTGGCTCAACAGATCCGATGGATGCAGACTGATAACAGATGCAGGCACCACCGGTTATCTGGCAGAAATGACCGAAGATATCGTCACGCGGGCCCTTGGCGATTTTCCAGAGACAGCGACATTGAAATACATGATCGACCATGATCACCATTTTGCATTCGACAGGAACAGTGCCAATGGTCGCGCCATATCGTCCGGCTTTCTGGCAATGCTGAGCGAACTGCAATCGCCGCAAAATGGCATGGAAATGCTGCTGGTGGCGTACCTGAGGATCGTTCTGGTATCCGTGATGCGCATGTCCGGTGCGCAGCAACCGCAGCATGCGCGCGCCGGGTCGAGCCGGCAGTTTCTGCACCATTTCCGCCGGCTGGTAGAAGACAATTTCCTGGCTCACTGGCCCATCGCGCGTTATGCCGACCAGATCGGCATTTCCCATGACCGCCTGCATGCAATCTGCCGACGCGAGTTGGAAATGACGCCCAAGGCTCTGGTGGCTGAACGGCTGGCACGTGAAGCCGGCCACGGCCTCGAACGCTCGACACTGACCATTGAACAATTATCCCATTCGCTGGGCTTTCGCGATCCCGCCCATTTCAGCCATTTTTTCAAACGCATGACAGGAATGGCACCGGGTCAGTTTCGCCAGATCATGAGCCATTCGTCACCCGACGGTCCGAACACCTCGCCGACCAATTTTGCCGACTGGCCTTGAAGTTGCCTGGCCATAAAGCTGCCTGACCCAATGATCAGGACAAGCCAAGCAAAAGGCGCATATCGCTTGACGAGGCGCCATAGTGACGCAAATCAATTTTTCTGTCAGCTGTCATGGTATTGCAACAAGGTGACACTGTCGCCAAGAGACTGGAACAGCAAAATGCGCAACAGCAAGACCGCCTCCCCGCATCAAAAAATCGCCAAATTGGGGCTGGTGATCGGCCTGTTCGCCTTTTGCATCATGATGGCAATGCCCCATCCCACCCATTTGTCTTCACAAGCCTTCTACGTCGCGTCCGTCGCCGTGCTGATGGCGATCTGGTGGGTGAGCGAAGCCGTTCCACTCGCCGCGACAGCGCTTCTTCCGCTCATTCTGTTTCCCATGCTGCAGGTCGTCCCTCTGGATGGGGTCGCCGCCGCCTATGCAAACCCGCTCATCTTTCTGTTTCTGGGTGGCTTTCTTGTTGCCCGGTCCATGCAGCGCTGGCAATTGCACAGTTTCATAGCCTATTCCCTGACCGGCAAGGGAGGTGACAACCCACGTTCAATGATTGCCGCCATCATGGTGACCACTGCGTTTCTGAGCATGTGGATCAGCAATACAGCCGCGGCCATGGTCATGCTGCCTATTGGACAGGCGATCATATCCAAGTGGCGCAACGACCCGGCCCATGATGCGCACGACACCCATCATTTCGCACCCGCGCTCATGTTGGGCATTGCCTTTTCTGCAACAATTGGCGGGATGGCAACGCTGATTGGCACGCCGCCGAATGCGCTTTTTGCCGCCTATCTCAAAGCCAGCCATGGCCTGGAGATCGGATTTGCCCAATGGATGTTGCTTGGCCTTCCCATCGTCCTGGTTCTTTTGCCTCTGACCTGGCTGGTCCTGACCCGTTTCGCTTTTCAAGTTCCCGCGACGGTTTTGTCGCAAAACGATACGCAATTATCTCAAAAACCGGATTTGCCAAAACTCTCCCGTCCGGCGAAAAAGGCGGCTTTCATCATCCTTTTGGCAGCAGCCGCACTGATTTTCAGGCCCGCCTTGCAAACCTTGCTACCGTCTCTTCCCATGAGCGATGCCGGCATCCTGGTAACGGCATCCTTGATTTTATTTGCAGTTCCAGCCGGGCCAAACAGCGATGAAAGATTACTGAACTGGGACGATGCACAGGGCGTGCGCTGGGATGTGCTGATCCTGGTGGGGGGTGGATTGGCGCTGGCATCGGCCATTGATACGAGTGGCCTTTCCGTATGGATTGGCTCCGGATTGACAGCTTTCAGTTTCCTTCCGGTTTTCGCCCTTATTCTGATCGCCATGGTTTTGATCGTCTATTTGGGTGAACTTGCCAGCAACACGGCGATGGCGGCCGTTTTTCTCCCCATTGCCGGCGCGACTGCCATCAATATGGGCCTCGATCCACTCTTGCTCATTCTGCCCGTTGCCCTCGCCGCATCACTAGGCTTCATGTTGCCCGTCGCCACCCCTCCCAATGCGATCATCTATGGCAGTGGCGAGGTGACCAGCGCCCAGATGCTCAAAGCCGGTGCGGCGCTTGATATCGGGGCAATTCTTGTTGTCTATGCAGCCGTCGCGTGGCTCGGGCCCTTGATCATTCATGTCTGAACATCAGCCCCATGATGCCAGCACCAACACATCCATTTGATACCGGCATTTGATGCCGGTCAAAGTATCGAAACCCTTTTGCGTTAAAAGGGATTGAGAGGACAGCTGAAACGCAAGGTCTCACGCTATCCGGTTGTTATATTCGCGACTGATCTCATTGCCTGCGCGCCAGGCACCAGGGGTCTGAACAAAATGAGGCGACCTTTGAAACCCTTCGTATTGGCAGTTTTCTATATCCTGGTTGTTATGCTTCCCCTGGCTGTGGCCTGGACGGGCGCCTATCCGCCTCGCTCCTTCTGGAATGAACTGGCCACCGGAGCCGGTCTGCTGGCCTTCGCCATCATCCTTATCGAATTCATTCTGTCCGGTCGGTTTCGTTCTGTTTCCGGCCGCACCGGGATGGATGTCACCATGCGTTTTCATCAGCTTCTGGCCCGCACCGCGCTGGCCCTGGCGCTGATCCACCCGTTTCTCTATCGCGGTCTGTTCGGCTACCAACGCCCATGGGATGTGACGCGGCAACTGACATTGACTACAGATTTCACTGCATTGACCACCGGACTGGTAACATGGATCCTGTTGCCGGCCTTTGTCTTCCTGTCCATTGCACGCGATCAATTGCCCTACAAATATGAGACATGGCGGTGGATGCATGGTCTGGGAGCTCTGGCGATTGCCGGTTTTGGCCTGCATCATACATTGCATGCCGGACGCTACAGCCAGGACCCCATCCTCGGCTTTGTCTGGATGGCGATGTTCGCCATCGCAGTGGCATCATTGCTTTATGTGTATCTGGCAGAACCCATCCTTCAGCGCAGGCGACCCTGGCGCGTGGCATCCGTCCGGCCCGTCGCTTTGAAGACATGGGAACTGTCACTTCAGCCACAGGGTCATACGGGCCTCTGCTTCCAGGCCGGGCAGTTTGCCTGGCTTAATATTGGCCACAGTCCCTTCTCTCTGAAAGAGAACCCCTTTTCGATCAGTTCCGCCCCCGCCGAGGACGGCCGGCTGCAATTCGTCATCAAGGAACTGGGCGATTTCACCAGCAGTGTTGGCCAGATCAAACCCGGGACAAAAGCCTATATCCAGGGACCTTTTGGACATCTGACCGTGACGGATCGCAACGAGCCGGGGATTGCACTGATCGCGGGCGGTGTTGGCATTGCCCCCCTGCTCGGTATTCTGCGACAATTGCACAGGCAAAACGATGGCCGCCCGACAACGCTTGTCTACGGCAATCGCACCGAGGAACAGATTGCCTATCGCCATGAACTCGATGCACTGGCCACGGACCTTGGCACAACGATCGCGCACGTTCTTTCCGAACCATCCGCAACCTGGTCCGGTGCCACAGGAATTATCGACGATAGGCTGATCAGGTCACTCTTCGGTTCCAGGGAACACAAAGACTGGCTCTATGTCCTGTGCGGGCCACCTGCCATGATGGAAGCGGTGGAGAAAGCTCTGATTGCACTGGGAATTCCATCGCGCAACATTCTATCCGAAAGGTTCATCTATGATTGAGTGGCTTTCCAGAAAATCCTCGAATGTGCGAATAATGATGCTGTTCTGGCTGTTCAACATCCTTGTTGCAGGCATGCTGATCGCCTTTGCGCTGCGCGGCTGACAGCTGTCATCTGCCTTTCTTGCGCCGGTACAGCATGAGCGAGACCATTTTTCCTACCTGTCTAAGGACCAGCGGCAGCGCACTCATTGTCAGAATCAGCAACCAGGCATGCCCTGTCGGCGCCGATAATTGCAGAATCTCGGCAAGGGAGGGCAAGTAGACTGCTGCCAGCAAAAGCCCGCCGCTGAGCGCCAGTGCGGCCCAGACAAAGTAATTTCGTGTCACCGAATTGCTGATCCAGTTGGATCCCCGGTCACGCATGTTGAAGACGTGCCAGAGTTGTGCAAAAGCAAGTGTCAGGAAGGAAACGGTAACGGCCTCCTGCCTGTCCATCAGCAGAACCAGACGCGCGATGGCCAGCGCCCCCAGCGTCGCCAGTGTAATGCTCAGGCTGTAGGCAATCGTCTCGATCCACATGCGTCCGGTAAAGATTGGCTTGCGCGGATCTCGTGGCTCGGATCGAAGGACATGTTCCCCTTCTTCGCCAAGTCCCAGGGCAAAAGCGGGAAAAACATCCGTCACCAGGTTGAGAAAGAGAATCTGCAAAGGCAGCAGCGGAAGAGGAAGACCCACCAGAATGGCCATTCCAACAACGAGTACCTCACTCAGGTTGCATGATAGAAGGTACATCACGAACCGCTGGATATTGCGAAAAATGACCCGCCCTTCGCGAATGGCGGAAATGATCGTAGCAAAGGCATCGTCACGCAACACCATGACGGCGGCCTCCCGCGCGACCTGTGTTCCGCGCAAACCCATGGCAATGCCAATATCGGCTTTCTTCAAGGCAGGCGCATCATTGACGCCATCACCGGTCATTGCCACGATCTCTCCATCTGCCTGATAGATCGAAACAAGGTCGAGCTTCTGGGCCGGGCTGACGCGTGCGAAAACCGTCGCAGCTCGTATTTCCTTAAATTCGGCGGCGCTCAGATCCTTTGCAGGTTTGAGATTGCGCCCCTCCATCACCGTGTCGTTCTCTCCGGCAATTCCAATGGCCGCAGCAATGCTTTTGGCAGTTACTGCATGGTCGCCGGTTATCATGAGCACGCGAATACCGGCCTGCTGACAGTCTTTTATGGCTTCGCGAACATCCCGGCGGGGCGGATCATAGAGGCCAAGCAACCCCAAAAAGGTCAGATTGCCATAGGCATCCTCTTCCCGATTGGCTGTGTGTTTGGTCGCCACTGCAAGGACCCGCATGCCACGCGCTGCCATTTCATTGGTTCGAACGAGCCATCGCTCACGCCCACTTTTATCAAGCGGCGAAATGGATCCGTTCACGGCAATTTGCGTGGAATGATCCAGCAATGTTTCCGGCGCACCTTTGACGCACACGAGGAACGCATCACCATCCTTATGGACCGTGGCCATTTTTTTGGATTCGGAATCAAAGGCGACCTCATCAACCCTCGGATATTGCCTGAGCAGATCCGCCTTTTGTCTGCCGACCAGCAGACCAGCCTCCAGAAAGGCCAGTTCAAGCGGGTCGCCCGTGTGTTTCGTCTGATCGGTGCCCAGTTCGGCATTGTTACATAAAATCAACGCAATGAGAGCCTGATCGATACCGGGCATTTGCTCGATATTGATCGGCTGGGCTTCCAAAACGAATTTGGAGGTTTCAGGATTCAGTTCCACAAATCCATCGGGCAGATCGAGTTCACGAAGCCGCATGTTATTTTCGGTCAGTGTTCCGGTCTTGTCGGTAAAAATGACGGTCGTCGCCCCAAGGGTTTCCACTGCGGACAAACGTTCTATCAATGCGTTCTTGCGAGCCATGCGCCACATGCCGCGCGCCAGCGCCATGGTGGCCACGATTGGCAGGCCTTCGGGAATGGCCGCAACCGCCAGGGCAATGGCCGACTCTATCATCAGATAGGGTGCGCGCCCCGCAAACACGCCAACGACGCCAATCAGCGTGACGATCAGCAGGGTGAAACGGACGAGTTGGCCACTGAGACGCTCAAGCTGCCGTTCCAAGGGCGAATGTTCGGGAGCGGCATCCTCCACCAATCTGGATATCTGGCCAAGCTCGGATTGCATGCCCGTTGCCACCACAACACCGATGCCGCTGCCACGGGTAATTGCCGTTCCCTTGAAAATCATCGAAGAACGGTCACCGATGACGCATTCGGCAGAAACCGGTTCGCTGCTTTTGGACACCGGCACGGATTCACCGGTGAGCGCAGATTCGTCGGCCGAAAGGTTCGACCCTTTTACCAGTCGCAAATCGGCGGCAACGATATCGCCACCTTCAAGAAGTACGATGTCTCCCGGCACCAGTTCTTCTGCGGCAAGAAGCAATGCCCTGCCATCCCTGCGAACCCTTGTCGTCAGGTTGCCCAACGCGCGTAGCGCCTCCATGGATCGCACGGCGCGCATTTCGGTGACAAAACCGATACCCGCATTGATCACAAGCACAGCCAATACGGCAGTCCCTTCCTGCCACTCGCCGAACACAAAGGCGACCAGGGCGGCGGCTGACAACAACCAGACCACAGGGTTTTCAAACTGATTAAACAGGAGGCGAAACAGGTTGGCAGGTTTGCGCATGCGCAAGGCATTCCTGCCGTGGACGGAGAGACGATGATCAGCTTCCTGTTGCGAAAGCCCTACATTCGCGTTCGAATGCACAGCAACAAGGGTCTCTGCCACGGCCTTCGCATGACAGTTTTCGATGGGATGAGCGAAATGGTCGGCCTGAGCCATAGGGGATATGTCCTGACAGGTTGTTGCGTTCTGGCGCAAAACTCCTCATCGGGACTATCTTCAATTCAGAAGATATCGCGTTGCGATGGATCAAAGCGTTACAGAATTTTGCAGGCATTTCTCTGCAACACGATTATCAGCAAATTGCTGCGTTCATTCAATAGACATCGTTATTGTTCCGGCGCCCTTGCTGTTTGATCTCACTTGGTTTGCAAGCCATTTTCGGTCAAGCCATTTTCGGTAACGATTACACTCATGGGAATATCGTGCGGCTGTGGAAATATCGTTTTAACCGCAGCCATGGAATAACCCAATCCGATGACCAGTGGTTTGGAATCCATTGCCGCAAGGGTGCGATCGAAGAACCCGCCCCCATAGCCAAGCCTGAAGCGATCCGGATCGAAGCCCACCACCGGCGCCAGAACAATGTTCGGCGTCACGCGGTTGTTGGATGCGGGGATGGGAATGTTCCATACCCCGCGGTCCAGCGCGTCACCAGGTTTCCAGGACCAGAATTCCAGTGGCATCGCTTTTGCAACAACTACAGGCAGCACGCAGGAGCCGCCTTTTTCCATGACGACATTCATCAGCGGCCTGAGGTCCGGTTCGCCTTTGAAAGGCCAATAGAAACTGACAATTTTGTTGTCGAAATCACTGATCTCGGCAATATGTTGCGCAATGGCGGCTGACCATTGCTGTCTTTGATCAGCACTGACCGCCATCCTTTGTTTCAGCAATCGCTCGCGCTCAGCCTTTCGCCAACGCATCACATCGCGGTGCTGCTCTTCATCAAATACGTAAAATGAGCCATCGGCGGCCTGTTCGACTTCATGGGCAAAACAGGGTGATGACGAGAACCTGCCCACCGGATCACTGTCTTTTGGTCCCGCCATGGTCAACACTCCCTTGTATATGCTTCGGCACGGATTGGGTGCGTGGTCAGGAGCAAGCGTAATAATTGCGCCAACGCCTTTCTTGTCTTTAAACGACATCGTGGCGCGTGAAAAGAATAGGGACCGGTCCTGTGCCTGCAGCCACCATAACCAGCAACCAGGAGACATGACCAAGGCATCGCAAACTATACCATATTAACAATCGGATAGAGGGCCTTGATGAATCAAATCATCAGATGGGATTCACAAGCGCATCATCAGAAAAGATAGACCAGATAGGCAAAATAGGCGACGAGAAATCCTGCACCTGCAGCACGGCCAAGTGACGTGAACAAGTGGGCAAAAACGGCCAGAGCGACCGAAACGGTTAGCATGAGCGGAATATCAATATTGGCAATCTGTGACGTGATATTGACCGGTTTCAACAGCGCTGTCACACCCAATATGCCCAGAATATTGAAGATATTCGAGCCGATCACATTGCCGATGGCAACGTCGGCGTGGCGACGAAAGGCAGCAATCACCGAGGTTGCCAGCTCCGGCAGGCTTGTACCGACGGCAACAATCGTCAGGCCGATAACAGCTTCCGATATACCAAAGGCCCGGGCAATCGTCGTCGAGGAATCCACCAGCAGGTCCGCACCGAGCATCAAGGCAACCAAGCCGCCAACAATCGTGACCGCTTCTTTCCAGCCCTTCATGGATTGAACCACATTGTCTGCCGCAACATCATCCCTTGGGGCAATTTTTCCGATGTAAAGCAGATAGGCCGCAAGCATGGCCAGCATGGCGACCCCGGCAAACCGGTCGATCATGCCGTAATAGCCCAGAGCCAGCATGATGAGCGCCGCTGCGATCATGATGAACAGATCACGCGACAATTGCACAAATTTCAATGCCATCGGCGTGATACAGGCGGACACGCCCAGAATCAGCAGAATATTGGCAATGTTTGAGCCGACCACATTGCCGATGGAAATATCTGGCGCACCAGCCAGCGAGGCCTGAACGGAAACCAGCAGTTCCGGCGTGGACGTACCAAAACCGATGACCGTCAGACCGATGACGAAGGGTGACAGGCCGACGCGATGCGCCAGAGAGACACCGCCGCGCACCAGCGCTTCACCGCCAAAAAACAGCAAAACCAACCCCGACAGCAGGAACGTGATGGTGAGCAACACAGGCAGGCACTCCAAAAGGTGAGGCTTTGAAAAAGCCGGATGCTGCATGGCAGCTTTATGCAAGTGGATATGCGGATCAGCGCCCACAATAACACGATGAAAATAGTTTCTCTTGCCGCAGGTCGGGCCTCAGGCACCGGCGCTTCACGTCGTGTGAATCTATACCACTGCTCCAAACAAGGCGCCCACACCAGCCGTTATGGCCATGGCAATAGCGCCCCAGAATGTGACCCTTACGGTCGCTTTCAAAACATTGGCGCCGCCGGCTTTCGCACCCAATGCGCCAAGGATCGCCAGGAAGATAAGCGTGGCGATTACAATGGCATAGATCAGCGTTGCTGACGAGGACAGCAGCACAATGATCAGGGGCAGCGCCGCACCGATGGCAAAGGTCAGGGCGGAGGTCATTGCCGCCTCTAGCGGCCGCGCTGTGGTGATGTCGGAGATACCAAGCTCTTCTCGGGCATGGGCACCCAGGGCATCCTTTGCGGTCAATTGCTTGGCAACCTCCAGGGCTGTCCGTTCTTCAACGCCCCTGACGACAAAGGATTGCGCCAGTTCTTTCAATTCGAATTCCGGCTGGTCTATGAGTTCCTGTCGTTCCCTGGCAATATCCGCCTCTTCAGTGTCCGATTGCGAACTGACCGAGACGTACTCTCCGGCGGCCATGGACATGGCGCCGGCAACAAGTCCCGCAGTTCCGGCCACAAGAATCTCTCCGGTTCCCGCGGAAGCTGCGGCGACACCAACGATCAGGCTGGCCGTTGATACAAGCCCGTCATTTGCACCGAGAACGGCAGCCCGCAACCAGCCCACCCGATGGACACTGTGCTGTTCGATATGAAGTCGGCCCATGGATTGCTCTCCTGCTCCTGGTACAACAGCCCTCCTTTGTGTGAACCGCTGTTTTTCAGATTCCCGGGCTGCCCAAAGGGCAACCTGGATAGTCCATACCGTTGAAATGCGATGTCAGGTCCGCGACCTGTGGGCCTTTAAAAGCCACCCGACCGCAATGCCGATGATGAAACTCATGACAATGACGACCACGCGCCGGGCCTCGAATGTCCAGAACAGAAAGGTAAGATCGACACGCGCCATATTCTGCAATGCAAAGAGCAGCAGGATCACACCGAGTATGCTGGCAATGATTAGTTTGACATTGCCAAAAAACGTCACGTTTTTTTCACTCATATCTGCATTCCTTCCGCAAGAACAATTTGAAAAGACAATCACAACAAGCAGATAGCCTATAGGAGTTGAATCAATTTATAAACGGCCAAAACAGGCGTTCAAACATCCGGCCACGCGGGAAGGATTTCAATTGCCAGCCTGCAAACCCGGCTTGCCTGCATCAGCACCAATCAAGAATGACCATGGGTAAAGGTAATTTTTTGGTGTTTCCACAAAGATGATTGCTGCTGCTACAATGGAAAAGATTGCCAAGAGCATGCCAAAGGAAACACCCGTGAATCAGAGATCAACGCCCGCAAAAACCCATCTTGGCACCTGTCATGTCTGCGAGAAAAAATTCCCCTGCCTTCAATTGAAACCGTGGATTTCGGTTCGCCCTGGCGTATCCGAATTGATCAACTCGCAGATTCCCGATTGGCATGACGGCAAATTTATCTGCCATGACGATCTGGCCACTTACAGGCGACGGTATGTTGAAAATCTTCTGGAGGACGAGCGCGGCGAACTCGGCGCACTTGAGCACGGCGTACTGGAAAGCATCAAACTGGGAGAAACGATCTCTCAAAACCCGCAGGAAATGCTCGATGAAGGCCTGACCTTTGGTGAGCGCATGGCGGATCGGGTGGCTGTGTTTGGCGGGTCCTGGACCTTTATCCTGTCCTTCCTGCTGATTTTGGTGACCTGGATCTGGCTCAATCTGGCAGGGTTGCTGTTTCACCCGTTTGACCCCTACCCCTTCATCCTGCTCAATCTGGTGCTGTCGTGCATTGCCGCGCTGCAGGCGCCTGTCATCATGATGAGCCAGAGCCGCAAGGAAGCCAAAGACCGTCTGCGCTCGGAAAATGACTACCAGGTCAATCTCAAGGCCGAGCTGGAGATACGCCAGTTGCACGACAAGATTGACCACCAACTGGCGCGCCAGTGGGAGCGGCTTGCAGAAATGCAGCAAATACAGATCGAGATGCTGGAGGAGCGCACGGGCAACCGGCCAGACTGAAATCAGGCCGGCATCGCCGACTGACACCAGAATTTAATAGGGCTGTCCATCCTTGTGGGTGAACATCCACTTGCCATCATCTCCCAGAACCGCCTTCAGATCATCATTGGGATAAATGCCTTCGTCACCTTTCGTGCGGTCACCGATCTCGAGATAGACAACCACCTCATCTGTCCGATTGACGAGTTGGTGGGCAATGCCTTTTGCCGGAAAGCCCGCACACATGCCCGGGCCTAGCAAAACCTCTTCACTCTCGGTGACCAGCGTCGGTGCACCTTCCAGAATATAGATGAATTCGTCCTGTTTGCTGTGCCGGTGCAGGATGGTGGATTCCGTGTTTGGCTGAAGCTTCGTCAGATTGACGCCAAAATTCTGCAATCCGAAGACATCCCCCAATTGCCGTTTTTCGCGCCCTGCAACCCGGCTGTAGAAAGGCTCCGGATAGCCGGACGGTTTGGCGCGTGGCGGAACAGTTTCCGCCAAAATTGCAATGCCTGCGGTTTTTTTGCTGTTTTCCATGGATGGCTCCTTGTTTGTAAACAATGCCCCTTTTGCCATGCACCGAGAATGCATCAGGGCTTATGCAAAAGGTCGTATTCTTTCCTGGCCGTTTCAATCCGGTGTACATTCTCACGGGTCCAGTCAGCAAGTCCGGCAACCGGCACCAGCAATTCCCGGCCTAAATCCGTCAATTCGTAATCCACACGCGGCGGACTGGTAGGCAGCACCGTGCGTTTGACGAAACCGTCGCGCTCCAGATTGCGCAGGGATGTTGTCAGCATTTTTTGCGAAATATTGCCTATTCCGCGCCGCAACTCACTGAATCGCATGCCTTCCTCACCCAGATAGGTCACGACCAGCATGGACCACTTGTCGCCGACCCGTGACAACATCTGCGAAATCTGCCGGCAGTCTTCCGTTTCGGCAATGTGAGCAGGTTTCAAAAAAGTGCCTCCTTGTTATCTCTGAGAATATCCTATTTAGAGCTGGTACCCTTTATATACCATCAAACCATAGGAGATCAAAATATGCCTCGTATTGCCGTTATCATCGGATCGACCCGGGATACCCGTTTTGCTGACAAGCCGGCACAATGGATATTCGATGTTGCCAATTCCCGCGACGACATGGAAGTCGAACTGCTTGACATTCGTGACTTTGATCTGCCGTTTTTCAATGAGCCTGCATCCAACATGTGGATGCCGACGTCAGACCCGAATGCGGTCCGCTGGCAGAAGAAGCTCGCCGAATTCGACGGTTATGTCTTTGTCACCTCCGAGTATAACCGTTCCATCCCGGCGTCGCTGAAAAACGCTCTGGATCAGGCCTATGTCGAATGGGTCAAGAAGCCGGCAGCCATCGTGGCCTATGGGTCTGCTGGTGGTGTTGTGGCTGCAACCCATCTGCGCGCAATCCACATCGAACTGCAGATGGTGCCTGTGCGAGCCAGCGTTCACATCGGTGGCAGCGAATTCATGAAAGTCCACCCCATGGGCGCCGACAAGCCGATGTCCGAAATTGAGGATGCAATCCTGCCAGGCGCCAATGGCATGCTCGACAGCCTGGTGTGGTGGGCAAATCTCACCAAACAGGGCCGTGATGCGGATGCCGCTGCCGCAGCAGCCAAATAATTATCTGGCCATCCCGTTCACAAGGAATGGGGTGGCCTCTTTCACATCAGCGTTGAAAACCGTTTAGTCATGGTTCGTCCGCGCGCTCCAACCATCTGATTGCATGCGAAATTGCAAAGTCTTGATCAAGCCAGCCAGTGATCCCGGTCACCCAGGGCTATATGGATCGACTTGACCTCCATATATTCCTCAACGCCCAGCATGCCGCATTCACGCCCACTTCCGGAGCGTTTGAAGCCACCCATGGGCTGCTCCGGACCTCCGACGATTGTGGTGTTCACCCAGCAGCGCCCTGCCCGTATTTTGCGGATAACGCCGAGCGCCGTATCAATGTTCTTGCTCCAGACCGATGCGGCCAGGCCAAATTCAGTGTCATTGGCAATTTGCACTGCCTCTTCGGCCGTTTCAAACGGAATGACGGAAAGAACCGGTCCGAATATTTCATCCTTGGCAATCGCCATTTGCGGAGTGACGCCGGAAAAAAGCGTTGGCGCAATAAATCTGCCGCCATCAAGATCCACCGCGTGGCCACCGCACTCGAGTTTGGCGCCTTCCGCCTGTCCCCGTTCAATATATCCAAGGATCTTGTTGTGGTGTTCCGGTGAGACGATTGCTCCCATTTGTGTATCGGGATCGAGTGGATCACCGACCCGCACACGCGCCAGCTTTTCCATCACCTTGGCGCAGAACGCTTCGGCCACACTGGCTTCCACAATCAGCCGCGATCCCGAGACGCAGCATTGACCCGCATTGAAACAAACACCAAAGGCAACGCCGTCAGCAGCGTCATCCAGATTGGCGTCGGCAAAGACGATCTGTGGATTTTTGCCACCCAGTTCCAGGCCGACTTTTTTGAGATTGGATTTTGAAGCCATCAACACGCGCTCACCAACCGCAAGTGAACCCGTAAAGGAAATCATGTCCACGTCATCGTGGTTGGACAGCGCTTCGCCCACCTCCGGCCCCATGCCCGTAACGACATTGTAGACGCCACTTGGGAGTCCGGCTTCGGCAAGAATATCGGCAAAGATAAGGCTTGTTGTTGAGGTCATTTCCGACGGTTTCAGCACCACTGTGCAACCGGCGGCAAGAACGAACGGCATCCGCTCAGCCAAAACGATAAATGGAAAGTTCCAGGGCGTGATCAGCGCCACAACACCGATAGGCTGACGGGTGACAAGACCCAACATCGCTTCCCCATAGCCATTATGCGTCTCGCCGGTCACCATACGGGCCATGCCTGCCGCGGCCTCATAGTGATCTGCAGCACCGCCGATCTCGGCTCTTGACTGGGATATCGGCTTGCCGGTCTCCAGCGTCTCCCAATAGGCCATTTCCTCCAGGCGAAGACGGATCCCCTCTGCGGCCTTGATCAGAATGCGTCCGCGCTCTGCGCCCGGCATATCGCCCCAGACATTTTCGAACGCACGCCTTGCCGCTGCAACGGCACGGTCCGTATCTTCCACCGTACACAGGGCGACCGAACTGACCGGGACGCCATGGCCCGGACTGATTCGTTCAAGCCGCGCATGATCAATGCCGGCGTTCCAGGTCCCATCAATATAAAACCCGTTGCTGCGTGGTGTCTTGGGAAGCGAAAGCTGTTTTGTCATGTGATGGTTCCTCAGATCAGGTGAAACGAAAGCGCTTGAACAATTGGCGCACGCTGTTGCTTGAATAGCTGGCCACGGCAACGGCAAGCACAATGCCGATCACGATGCGCTGCCAGTAGGGGTTGATGCCCAGCAGGTTGAAGGCGTTGGCCATCATCCCGATCATCAGGGCGCCACAGAGCGTTCCGGAAACAGTCCCGATCCCACCCATGAGCGACACACCGCCGATGGCCGCTGCCGCAATGGCATCCAGTTCCCAGCCGACGCCTGTTCGCACCGCCTCCCCTGACTGCATACGTGCAACAAGCATGAGGCCGGCAAAGGAGGATAGAAATCCGCTGATGGCATAGGTGACGATCTTGACCCGCGCGACATTGATCCCGGCAAGCCGCGCCGCCTCCTCATTGCCGCCCACCTGGTAAATTTGCCGACCAAGCGCCGTGTAATGCAGGAAAAAGACCGAGATGGCGCAGGCCAGGAAGAACAGGATGGCTGGAACCGGCAGGCCCAGCAGAGTGCCATCGGCCAACAGAAAGAGTTCTTCGGGCAAGGTGCCGAAAATCGGCCGTGAGTCGGAATAGGCCATGGCGATTCCACGTACAATCGCCATCGTTGAAATCGTCACAATGATCGGTTGAAATCGAAAGGTCGTGATCAGAACTCCATTGATGATTCCGATCAGGATGCCTGCGCCCAGCGCGACATGAATACCCACAATGGGTGGCAAAGTGGCCGAAAGGCCCGCGATCAACACTGATGAAAGCGCCACGACCGATCCAACAGAAAGATCAAGCCCGCCACCGATCAGAACAAAGCACATGCCCAGGGCAACAAACCCCAACAGAGATGACTGTTTCAGGATATTGCCAAGATTGCCCGGTTCAAAGAAAGTGGGCGACATCAGACCGAACACAAGGGTCAGAACAAGCAGAACCCAGACATACGGATAGGATCTAACGAGATTCATCATTGTCACTCTCCCACCACAATGGTTTTCACAATGCCGTATTCGAGCACGTCGAAACTGCGTTCCACATCCAGGTCGAATTCAAAGGTGCCTGCCCTGATTGGTTCAAGCGTGGCCGTAATCGTCATCGGTTCTGTCAATTTGCCAAATGACCATGCACGCCGGCCCCAGAATTCCGAGACCGATCGCGGATTTGGTGTCGCCTTCACAAGCTTGAAGCCCTTCCAGAAACCCAGATTTGTCATCAGTGAAAAATCAGCGAACTGGTCACCGCGCGGTTCGACCCTGATCACCAGATCCATCCTTTCACCCAGTGTCGCCGTCTCCGGCAGGACAACATCGTTGGAAGTAATCACAACCGGCGCATTGTCTGGCAAAACCCCACTATCGACAGCCGCTGCAGCCGCACGAATCTGATTGAGAAAGACCTCGGCCTCACGGGTGGCATCAGAATCTGGATAGTTCTTCTTGAGTTCGGCAAACACCCGCTCGAAAGCTTCGCCATCAGCGGTTTCCTGCAAAAGGGTGGCATAATTGCGCAGAATGTCGAAGCGCAGATCCGCGTCGATCACACCAGCATTGACGTCGGCCAACAGGCTGGCATAGGCAGATTTTGCCCTGTCCAGATCACCGCTGCCCCTTGCCGAATTCGCTATGCCGATCCGCGACAGGACGGCGTAATTGCTGTCAGGAAACCGGTCAATGACATCCTCATACAACGTGATCGCCCGATGATAGACCCGGGTCAACTCCAGGTTGTTGGCGCGCGTATAGGGCGATTTCGCCAGATCAATCTGGTAGAGCGATGGGACTGCCTGATACAGGATTCCGTTCAACACCAGGAGAACAACGGCAATACTAGCAAGCGGTTTGAGCCATTCGCGGCTTTGACCTGGTCTGAGAAGGGAAATATCCTGCAGCCTTGCAAAAAGACCATGGTTTGCCGCCAACTGCAAAGTCACCGCAATGATGATGATTGCACCCTTCGCGACTTGCTGCCATGCGGGGCCAACGCCAAGCAGATTGAACAGATTGGCGACGATACCGATAATCAGAGCACCAACAAATGCGCCCCACACGGAGCCTTCTCCACCCCGTATCGCAGTGCCTCCGATCACCACGGCGGCGATCGCGTCAAGTTCCCAGAAAATGCCTGCCTGTCCCGGCTCGCCGGATTCCATGCGGCTTGTCAGGATGAGACCCGATATCCCTGCCAGCAAAGCGCAATAGAGGTAGGTCTTGAACTTGACAGACGCCACATTGACGCCGGACAGGCGCGCTGCCGTTTCATTTGCCCCGACCGCATAGATTTCACGACCAAATACGCGCCACCGCATGATGTACCAGGTCACAAGCGCGGCCAGAAAAAACAGGACGGACGGCACCGGCAGTCCCAACAACGTGCCGCGTGACAGGAACATCAAAAAATCCGGGTAATCTGCATAAACAGGCTGCCCACCGGTGTAGACAAGCCCCGCACCCCGGGCGACGGTCATCAGGATCAGCGTCGCCACAAAGGGTTGCAGTCCGACAAAACTCACCAAGACACCGTTTGCAATCCCCACGCTCAGAGCAACAAGCAGCGGAACGGTCAAAAACAGAATAAACGGCGCGCCGGAAACCCAAAGGCTCGCAGCCACTGCGCCGGTCAGTGCGACAATCGAGCCCACTGACAGGTCTATGCCGCCGCCGATGATAACGACATTCATGCCGATAGCGACGATACCGATCAGCGAGGCGGCGCGGATCACATTGACGATGTTTTCGCCGGTCCAGAAATGTTCAGATACGAGCCCTGCCGTTATCACCAGCACGGCGAGAATAACAAAATTGCCTTTGCCAAAAAATGCCTTAGCAGCCAGCATCATTGGGAAACCTCCGAGACATCGACATTTTTGCCCATGGCGTTGAGCATGATCCTGTTGAGATCAAAATCCTCGCGATCATAGGTATTGGTGACCTTGCCCAGATGCAGACAGATAATTCTGTCGCAAACACGGATCAGTTCGTCGATCACGGACGAGATGATGATCACCGAATTGCCCTGGGACGTCAGATCCCAGATCAGGTCAAAGATCGCTTCCTTCGCACCGATATCAATGCCGCGCGTCGGCTCGTCCAGGAGATAGATTTCCGTGCCGGCACCAAGCAGCTTGGCCAGAACGACTTTCTGCTGATTGCCGCCACTGAGATTGCCGACCGGCTGGTTCAGATTGGAGTATTTTACAAAAAGGCGCTTGCACAGATCGGCGGCAGCTTGCGATTCCTTTTGCAAATCGAGCCCGAAAAATCCGCAATGAGACGCCAGCGACGGCAGGGTCGTATTCTGACCGATGGGCATCGAAAGGATCAACCCTTCCGACTTGCGATCTTCGGGGGCCAGCCCCAGCCCCTGTTCCAGGGCCAGCCTTGGAGACGAAAGAACAGCAAGCTTTCCATTAACCTTGACTGTGCCTTCATCCAGACGGTCCGCACCAAACAGCGCTCGAACCAGCTCTGTGCGCCCTGCCCCCATCAATCCGGCTATTCCAAGCACTTCGCCCCGGTGCAAGGCAAGATCGACACCATTGAGATCAGGGCGCCTCGACAGGCCGCGCGCTTCGAGAACCACTTCATCGCGTTGCACGACCGCCCGATGCTTGGCTGTATCATTGTTGACCGCATGGCCAAGCATCATGTTGACAAGCTCTGCCTCGTCAATTTGATCAATTGTTGACGCTCCCACATAGTCGCCGTCGCGCAAGACAATCAACCGGTCGCAGATTTGAAAAATCTCGTGCAGGTGATGGGTGATCAGGACAATCGCTATGCCCTCATCACGCAGCGAACGTACAAGCTTGAAAAGATTATCGACTTCATCCTTGGACAGTGATGCCGTCGGCTCATCCATGATCAGAAGACGTGACTTGCGGCTCAGGGATTTGGCAATCTCGATGAGTTGCTGTTCGGCGATGCTCAATTGGCCGGCCTTTGAATCCACGGATGCCGTCAAACCCAATCGGGTAAGTATTTCGGCAGCCTCCCGCCGCATGGTCACCCAATCCAATATGCCATTCTTCTTTTTCAGATGACCCAGAAAGACATTTTCGACCACGGAGAGTTCCGGAACGATCAAAAGCTCCTGATAGATCGTGCAGATGCCGTGAGATTGCGCCTCGATTGGTCCTGAAAAGGAAACCTCCGAACCATCCACCTTGATGGTTCCCTCATTGGGTCTGATGGCCCCGGCCAGCACTTTCATCAAAGTGGATTTGCCAGCACCGTTTTCACCAACCACGGCAACGATCTCTCCGGCATCGACGGCAAAATCAACACCCTTGAGCGCCTTGACACCCGGATAGAATTTGCTGATTCCTCTCGCTTCCAGAAACATGTTTCCCCCCAAAAATTTCAGAAATGATCAGCCCAGGCCAATGGCGCCTGTTTCAGCGAGCATCTGTTGCTGTGCCTCGCTCACGCCCAGTTCAGACAGCACTTCGGCAGTCTGGGCGCCAAGTTTTTGCGGAACCAGGCGTATCGGTGCGGTCTTGCCGTCATAGCGAACCGGGTTAGCGACCAATGTTATGGGATCACCATTCCAGGACTCGACCTGCACCAGGTCACCGTTGTGCTTGACCTGAGGGTCTTCGGCAAGATCATCGTAATCATTAACCTGCGTATACCAGATCTTTCTCGCATCCAGCGCGCTGGCCCATTGTGCAAAAGGCTTCTCGCGCAGTTTTTCAGCAACGATACTGGAGATTTCCTCACGGCGGACAAATGCATCGGACGGGTCAGTTTCAAACGGCAGGACGATGCCAAGCGCTTCAAGTGTGACATCGAGCGAACCGAGTGAAAGACCAATATAGCGGTCCGCAGTTGCATAAATGCCGTAGGGCGCTTCGTGGTACCAACTGCCGATATGGGCGGGCTGCTGGGATCCTTCCGGTTTCTTGCCGTTGAAATAGCAAACAAGCGATTCCGCCTGAAGGTTCAGGGCCGCCGAAAACAGGTTCACGTCGACGCGGGCGCCTTTGCCCGTGCGGGTCTTTTTCACCAGCGCTCCCAGAATTCCTGCCGCGAAGATCATCGCTCCGTGATGATCCACTGCAGACGTGCCGACCAGACGCGGGACCTCGCCAGTCTTGCCTGTAATCCATGCCAGACCAGACAACGACTGGGCGATCATGTCTTGCCCCGGGCGATCAACATAGGGACCGTCAGCACCAAAACCGCTGGCCGAAGCAAAGATCACTTCAGGATTTATGGCTTTCAGCGCCTCATGGCCGAGACCCAGCTTTTCCATCACGCCGGGTCGGAAATTTTCCGCAACGACATCTGCGCTTGCGATCAGCTTTTTTGCGATTTCCAGTGCAGCAGGATTCTTCAGATCCAGGCAAATACTTTTCTTGTTGCGATTTGCGACGAGATCAAGCGTTGTCTCTCCACCAGCCTTTTTGGCATTATCCCCACCCCAGTGGCGCTGAAAGGCACCCTGTATCGGCTCAATAGCAATAACTTCTGCACCAAGGTCAGCAAGAAACTGTATACCGAATGGCCCCATGAGAAAGTGGTTGAAGCTGACAATGCGGATGCCTTCCAATGGCATAGGTAATTCCTTTCAATTTGAATGCCACACGCATGATCTGCGGGGCCTGCGGCGCATGAATGTCTATTCGTCGATAAAGTTGGCCGCGCGCTTTTCGAAAAACGCCGCAAGCCCTTCCTTCTGATCTCGTGTGGTAAAGGCCAGCGCAATATTGCGACGCTCACGCTCAAGCCCGGCGGAAAGAGGCAACTCCTGTGCGGCTCTGACACTATCCTTTGCAAGAGCAAGTGCCCTGGACGAATACCGCGCTATCAGCCTGGCGATTTCAATGGCCCGCGCTTCGCATGTGCCATCATCAACCACTTCCCCGACCAGCCCCAGCTTCAGCGCCTCTTCCGCACCGACAGTTTCACCAGTAAGGATCATTTTCATGGCAGTATATTTGCCCACGAGCCGGATCAGCCTTTGTGTTGCTCCGTCCCCCGGAATATGCCCCAGCTTGATTTCGGGTTGGCCAAACCTGGCGTTTCTGGCGGCAACCGCCATATCGCAAAGCATCACCAATTCATGGCCGCCTCCGACACAAAGACCCGAGACCGCAGCAACAATCGGGACACGGGCGCTTTCCAGCACGGCCCAATCTTCAGCGCGCTTGCGATTTTGAATGGCGGCAATTCCGTCGGCACGCATTTCTGCGATATCGGCTCCTGCTGAAAAAAACGTCTCGCCACCGGTCAGCACAATACACCGGCAATTCTTTTCGGATTCAGCTCCGCGAACGTGGTCTGCCAATTCAGCGATCATCGCGTTGCTCAGAGCGTTGCGTTTTTCGGGACGATTGAGACGCAGTAGCAAAACATGGTCGCAGGGCGACTCGACTTGCACCAGAGAAGGTTTCACGGCCAGCATCCTAGAATTCGGGAAAACGGCAGCAGGCCCTGGACAAGCCAGGAACCTGCGATTTATGCCAGATCGGCCTTAGCGAACGTATTGGGAATCGGCGTTATAGAAGTCGTCGACATTTTCCAATGTGATCACCGGAGTTTCCGTGATGATTCGCTTTGGAACGGGCTCGCCTTTCAGAACACGAACAGCCATGTCGAGACCGAGAGCGCCGCCGGTTGCATAAATTGCAGTTGCCTGCAACCAACCTTCCTTGATGGCTTCAAAGGCTTCGCGCTGACCATCGACACCAACGAGGAAAACCTCACCGGGCTTGTAGCCGGCTTCTTTCAGCACGTTGATTGCGCCCAGGATCATCGGATCGTTGTGCGCGTAGATAACCTGGAAGTCACCTCGGTATTTGGTCAACCAGTCTTCGACGATTGGAATTGCGGGAGCCAGATCATAGTTTGCAGGCTGTGCATCCAGACGTTTTACACCGGCATCACCTTCAATTTTGGACGTGAAACCCTCATGGCGCTGAATGGTTGGCGTGGCGCCGGGAATGCCTTCAAGCTCAAGGTAATTGAATTTCTTTCCGGCCTTTGCAACCGTATATTCACCAAGCTTCTCACCGATTTGGAGATTGTCGCCGCCAATGAAGACATTGTAATCTTCGCCGACAACTTCCCGGTCAAGCACAACCAGCGGAATTCCGGCTGCCTTGATGGCATTCACAGAAGGCACAAGCGCCTGTGCTTCACGGGGGCTCATCATGATGAGATCGACACCACGTGAGATCAGGTCTTCAACATCAGCGATCTGTTTCTCATTGGATCCACCTGCATCAGTATAGATGAATTCCTTGATCAGATCGGGATATTGTTTTGCCTGAGCCTCTGCGGATGTCACCATATAGGCGCGCCAGGGATGATCCATCGTGTCCTGACTGAAGCCGATCGTCCAGGGTGGTGAACCAAACGGATAATCATCTGCAAATGCGGATGGGGACGCCGTTAGCCCAAGGGCCAGCGCCGCCACCGGAATCATGGAAATGAAATTGCGTCTGCTCGTCATATCTTCCTCCATTTATTATAGAATCCTCACTGGCATCACTGCATAAGTGAGATCAGCCCAGTCTCCCCGATCTCACCTGCAGCTTCGCAGAGCAGCAATGCAAGACGGCATGAACCTGACAATCGGACCATATTCGACTTCTCGGTTTAGTCAAACGTTTATTGAATGTTTTACTGATTTATCTAAGTTTTCCACTAAATTGGAGAATTCACCGGGTATAAGCGCTATCTCAAGCCATATTTAGCCGATATGAGACATTTTTTGTGTGCAGCAATAAAATTTCTACTAAAATATTTGCTATTCGCAATTTGTCCCGCTATTTTGACTTCCTAGGGTTTCGCGTCACGGGAGGTGCGGCATTTATGTATGACTATATTATTGTGGGCGCAGGGTCAGCCGGGTGCGTTCTGGCGAACCGTCTGACAGAAGATTCCAGCATCAAGGTTCTGCTTCTTGAAGCAGGCGGCCCAGATCGAAATCCCATGATCCACATACCTGGCGGGTTCGGCAAGCTTCAGACACCAAGCGTGAACTGGTGTTTTGCAACGGCGCCTCAAAAACACCTCAACAATCGTGAACTCTGGTTTCCCTTGGGAAAAACCCTCGGCGGCTCGAGTTCAATCAATGGCATGATCTATATCCGCGGCCAAAAGGCGGACTATGACGGCTGGGCTGAAGACGGCAATGCCGGCTGGTCCTATGAAAACGTCCTCCCCTATTTCAAGCGATCAGAATGCAATGACACCTATGCCGATGGTTACCATGGAACGCAGGGGCCTTTGAAGGTATCCAACCAGCGTTCACCACATCTTCTTTCCAAGGCCTATGTGCGGGCAGCTCAGGAGGCCGGACACAGGATGAACCCGGATTTCAACGGAGACGACCAGCTTGGAACCGGGCTTTATCAGGTCACACAGCATGCCGGTCGCCGCGCTTCTGCAGCCGTATGCTACCTGCGACCAGCGATGAAACGGCCTAATCTGACTGTCATTACGCGGGCGATCAGCAAACGTGTGATCATCGAGAACCGGCGCGCCGTTGGCGTTGAATACATCAGGAACGGCAAGGCGGAAATCGCACGGTGCGAACGCGAAGTCTTGTTATGTGGCGGCTCAATAGGCACCACAAAGCTGATGTTGCTTTCTGGAATTGGCCCCACCGATGAGATCAGACCGCATGGTATTGAAGTGGCGCACCACATGGATGGCGTGGGCAAAAACTATCAGGACCATTTGAATACCTATGTCGTATGCGATTTGAACGAGCCGATCTCCTATGACGGACAGCATAATTTTCCAAAGAACATCAAACACGGAATACAATACGCTCTGTACCGCAATGGCGCAGCAACCTCACCGGTGGCAGAGGGCGGCTGCTTCATCGACAGCCACGGCACTGGACGGGCCGACATACAGACACACATACTTCCGGCCTATGTCGTCAATGGCGCGCGCACATATGTCCCCGGTTATGGTCTGACAATAAACTCCTGCAATATGCGTCCGACCAGCCGCGGCGAAGTGACCTTGCGATCAGCCAATCTGCAAGACATGCCGATCATCAACCCGAATTATCACGACACCGAGTTTGACCGCGATATGTCGGTGCGCAGTGTGCGGCATATCAGGGAAATCATCGCTCAGCCCTCAATCGCCAAACATATCAAGCGTGAACGTTTTCCCAGCGCTGAGCGCAAGTCACCGGATCAGATTCTGGAATATGCGCGTGACTATGCTTCAGTGGATTACCATCCTGTCGGCACCTGCAAAATGGGTACCGATGAAATGGCCGTCGTCGATCCTGAGCTGAAGGTTCACGGTCTGGAAGGTTTGCGGGTCTGCGACAATTCCATCATGCCCAAACTCAATAGCGGCAACACCAATGCTACGGCAATCATGATCGGCGAAAAGGCTGCTGCGATGATTTTGGGTGAACCGCCTGTCAGCGAAAAATTGCCGCAACGCACCTATTTCCCCGCCGCATGATCTGAAAGATTGAAAGAGCCGCCATGGTTGAGTCCGGAAAAAAAGTTACAATAAAGCATGTCGCCGAGAAAGCAGGCGTTTCTCCTGCAACGGTTTCGCTGGTTGTCCAGGGCAAGGGAAACCTCAAGGATGAAACCCGGGAAACCGTCAAACGCGCGATCCAGGAGACCGGTTACCTGCGCAAGCCACTTGTGTCCCAATATGAAGTGGGCAAACAATACGTCCTCATTGTGGATGACATCTCCAATCCCTATTTTCACTCGCTCTACAAGGGCCTCGACAAGGGGCTTTCCGAAGCCGGACATTTTGCGACGCTTCTGTCTTCAAATGACTCCGTTGCTCGTCAGACGCATTTGTTGAACGACCTTTGGAGCCGTGACATTGGCGGCGTCATTCTGGTGCCTGCAACAGGAACGAAGGAAGATGATCTTCAGGTCTGCGCGAACCGTGCACACCCGGTCATCCTGGCGGTCCGGCGGATCGGCCAGACCAGCTTTGGCTATGTCGGCGCAAACCCGACTGTTGGCATGCAGATCGCCACAAGTCGGCTCATTGCGCTGGGCAACCGCAACATCGCCTTCGTAGGCGGCTATCAATCCAACTACGCCTACGGAGAGCGATATGCCGGTTTTGCCACCTCGTTGATGAACCACAAGCTGCAGCTGAATGCAGATTTCATTATCAATGGCGGTTCAACGAGAGAATTCGGACGCGAGGCTGCAGAAAAACTGTTGGGCAAACACAACCGGCCCGAAGCAATCATCGCCTACAATGATCTGGTGGCGATCGGCGTTCTGGACGCGATTTATGCCGCCGGCCTCCAGCCAGGCAAAGACGTCGCTGTCATTGGCTATGACGACATTCCCGAAGCTGCTTTGCAACGTGTCCCGTTGACGACCGTGGCGACCCCGGCATTCACTCTGGGAGAGGTTATTGCGCAAGCCATCAAGAACCGCACATCTGACGGAACCGAAGATAATCCGATCGACATCAGCTATCCTCCCCGCTTGATCATCCGTGAGAGCTGCGGAGGCGCCATGCAATCATCGAACTCCAACACGATCGGCGATGCCCATGGCTCTGCAGCAGATATCTGAGGGACGCTGGCTCAATCCGCCAAAGGCCTGGACCTTTGACAAGGATGCTCTCTGCGTTGAAACAGGCCACGAGACCGATTTCTGGCAAAGCACCTATTATGGCTTTCGCCGCGACAACGGTCACTTCTGGCACATTCCCGCGCCATCCGAATTTACGGCCACCATCACATTCCAGGGCGACTACGAAACGCTCTACGATCAGGCAGGCATGATGGTGCGCATAGACGATACGCACTGGATCAAACTGGGTATCGAACATTCAGACAATATCACCAATTTCAGCATCGTGGTAACCCGTGGACAATCCGACTGGTCGGTGTTCGGCCAGCCATTGCTCTCGGGACCACAATCCGTGCGGCTGACCCTTCAGGGCGGCGCGTTGATTGCTCATTTCCAAAGACCGGACAAGAGCTGGCAATTGATGCGGGTTGCCAACTTCCCCATGACAACTGATGCCATGATCGGCCCCATGGCCTGCTCGCCGCAGCGCGAAGGTTTCAAAACCCGGTTTCTTTCCTTCCTACTGACAGACCCAATCACCAACGCCTTGCACGGCTAAACACAGGTATTTTCTCATGTCCGATGTGATCGCCCCTCATGTAAAAAAAGCGCTCGACCTGATTGCCGAAAAGACGCTTCAGGACGAGACCGTCATCGGTGCGGCATTTCCCTATGTGACCCTGCCAGATGGCAGCTGGGATACCATGTCGGTCGGCATTTCTGCCGGTTACACCGGCGAAGACTGGAGTCATGGCAATTGGTTTTGCGGCTTTTGGGTTGGATTGCTCCTGACAAGTTATCTGCATACGAAAGATGAAAAATATCTGAAGCTTGCCCATGATCGCATGGTCCTGGTGGAAGAGCGGGCCAATGACGGTAATACCCATGATATCGGATTTATCTTTCTAAGTTCCGCCATGCCGTTTTACAGAATCACCGGGGAGCAGCGTTTTCGCTCTGCCGCACTCAAGGCGGCAGACAAGCTCCGATCACGTCTGGTGGTCACCGACAAGGGTGCCTACGTCTCCTCCTGGGGACCGATGGAAGACCCCAGAGGCCGCGCCAGTTCGGCTATCGATACGATGGCGAATATTCCCTTGCTTTACTGGGCCGCCCGCGAAAGTGGTGATGCCAGTTTCCGCCTTGCGGCTGAAGCCCATGCACAGATGACAATGCTGTCCTTCCGCCGTCCTGACGATACGCTTTATCATGCTGTGGAATACGACACCAAAACAGGTGACAGACTGCGTGGCTACACGTTCCAGGGCGCTCACGATGAGAGTTATTGGTCACGCGGTACCGGCTGGGCCGTCATGGGTCTGGCAACAAGTGCCGCCAATTCCGGAAACATGGACTTTCTTTCCCAGGCCATCGCACTGTCGGAAAAATGGTTCGCATGCCTGGGCGACAAACCGGTTCCTCCCTATGATTTTGACGCCGAAGGCTCCGGTGTCCCGGAAGATTCTGCCGCCAGCGCCATCATGGCCGCAGGCCTCCTTGATCTGGCCGACCTGCACCCGGATGCATCCGTTGCCAGCCATTGGCGAAAAAAAGCCCATTGGCTCATCGAGGGGCTTTGCCGCGACTATCTGGCGACGGATCCAAAACATCGTGGAATTCTGCTGCACGGCTGCTATTCCGAGCCACATAAAATCGGCCCGGATGCCGCCGTGATGTTTGGAGACTATTTTTTTGCAGAAGCGCTCTGCCGGATCGCTTTTCCCGACAGCTTTGTTCCCGACTATCGCAAATGAGGACTATAGAAACCAAAAGGCGGCGCGACTGAAATATTCAGACCCCGGAGCTATTCGACTATCACCAGATCAAGGCAATATCTGTCAGGCCCCATTGAACACCCGTGAGGCATCTCACGTCATTCTTGCTGCCAACCATTTTTCTGGTCGGCGCCTGTCGCACAGGCGCCGCTGGGAGGAGTACGCAATCCAGGCGTGCCCTTTATATTTGTTACACTTAGTTTTTACTTATTCCCGCGCATTCGGCTTTGCGGTATCCCGACAAATAGTCCATGCTTGCAGTATTCTGATAACAACAAAGGTGTGGCGCCATGTCACTTGGAGATCGTTCACCGCGTCTGGCGGTTCTGATTGATGCCGACAATACATCGGCCAAAATTGTCGACGGGCTGTTTGAGGAAATTGCCAAGATCGGCGAAGCCAGCGTGCGCCGCATTTATGGTGACTTTTCCAGCGCCCGTTCGAAATCCTGGGCTGCCGTTCTGTCGCAGCACGCCATCATTCCGCTGCAACAATTTGCCTATACGACCGGCAAGAACGCATCTGACATCACCTTGGTGATTGATGCGATGGATCTGCTTCATAGCGGACGTTTTGATGGATTCTGCCTGGTTTCATCCGACAGTGACTTTACCCGGCTTGCAGCGCGCATACGCGAAGAAGGTATCGACGTCTTCGGTTTCGGAGAACAGAAGACACCAGAGAGTTTCCGGCAAGCATGCCGCCGGTTCATCTACACTGAAAACCTCCTGCCCGCCCCTCCTCCAACGACCAGCGGTGAAACCCAGACAATCCGCTCACTGCAGCAGCCCAGCGCTGCAACCCCCATCATCGAGAAGGTGATCGCGCAATTGGACACGGAAGACGGCTGGGTCCCGCTGGGCGCTGTCGGCACCCAATTGGCAAACCTGGCATCGGACTTCGACCCCAGAACCTATGGAGCACGCAAACTGAGCGACCTAGTGCGCAGCACCAAAGCCTTCGAAATTGATCGCCTGGATAGCGGCGCATTGCGCATTCGCAACAAGCCCAAGGCATCGTCGCAGCGTAAAACAAAATGATATGAGATTTGCATCACCAAATGTGATGCTGCTTCTCAATCACCACGCTCAGCCAGAGCAGCAACACAGCTTGTATATATCCGGTTTGTCCTGTTGCCAGAGACTGCTTGTGATGCACGCAGGAATCCAGTTGCATTCAGGCATGTGCGCATGCCTGAAAACGGCATAGCGCACGCCCAAGCAGCAATTCCCAACAGTCAAGCTGCGCGATTACGCTACTTGATTTCCTTGAGGCGCTTGGCGGCTGTTTTGTCACCCGCCTTGGCAGCGGTCTGGAGCAATTCTTTGGCGCGATTCGGATCACTTGAATAGATCAGGTTTGCCAGAGCCACCTGCGCGAATGCGTTGCCTTGTTTTGCCGACTGCTCAAGATATTTCTGGCCGCGGGAGACATCCTTTTTGACGCCCGTTCCATCAACATAAAGTTTGCCAAGCCGCAATTGTGCCCATTGATTATCCTGATCAGCAGAAAGGGTCAGATTCTTGATGCCGCGATCAACATCCTTTGGTGTGCCCGTGCCGTCCAGATAGATCTCACCCAGACGAAACTGCGCCCAGGCGTTCTTCTGCGCTGCTGATTTGGTCAGCAGTTCCAGCGCCCGCGCGCTGTCCTTTGTCACACCATTGCCGTCAGAATACATTTCACCAAGGCGTAATTGCGCCCAGGCGTTATCCTGTTCAGCGGCTTTGGCATAATAGTCGGCAGCAGCGGCTTTGTTTTGCGGCACGCCTTTGCCATCCAGCAACATATTGGCGTATTTGTACTGGCCCCAGGATCCACCCAGATCAGCAGCCTTTTTGTAATAACGCGCGGCTGTCGCATTATCGGCCGGACCCGGCCGATTGAGAATAGCATCCCCAGCCTTGACGGCTTCAAAGGCTTTGTAGCCTCCTGCGCTTCCTTCCTGGGAAATCATATCGGTGGTACAAGCGCCAAGCGCCAGGGGCGCTGCAAGCGCGAACACATAAAGGTAATAGCGACTCATTTCGAATTCCTCTCCCGGAGAAATAAAGTGTGTTTTACGGGGTTACCACACCAACATTTAGTTCGTTCAACACCTTACAGTAAGCAGCAGGCTCACTATTCCAATATGGGGAACACAGCAGGTCCACGTTCGCCCACAGCGAGAGTTGCGGCGGGTAGCAGCAGATCCTCTCGTTTGATAGCAACATCAAGGCCAATCTCGTCCAAAGATATGCGGGTATAGCCGGGATGGCCCGGAAAAACATGGATGTATTCTCCGAGATAATCCTGAGCCCCATTTGCCGGTTCCAATTCAGAAGCATTGTCCAATGGTGTCGATTGCAATTTCATCTCGGAGATTTGCGGTTGAACCACAATGATGTCTTCGGCCAATTTTCGGGGAGCCAGAGAGATCGATGTTCCAATCACAGTGCCTGCTTCAATGAATTCGGTCCCCTGCCTTGACGCAGGTGCCGAACTGATAATGGACACCTCAGACAATTCACCATTGGCAAGGCCTTGACCAAATGTCCAGGGCGCGAGCAGGACAAGTGCCGCTGCGAGCACAGGGGCTGCGGCATATCGGGAACCCGTGCGGACCCAGATACCAGCATGTCGGCGCCCACCTCTTGCCAGCAGGGAGACATGCGGGCGCGCCGCAGTCATTTTATCACCCATGGCAAGCCGGGTATCGGTAACCCCATCTTTCAGGCCGACAAAGCGCAAAAGCCCGTATGCATAGAGCAAAACATTCACCGACGGGATAATGGCCCCCGTATATTCTCCAGCGACAATGGCTTTGACTATATAATTCAACATCAGGACCAAAATGCCGATATTGAACAGGTAGGCATAGGGCGGAATGAATGTCCGATTGGTGACTTTAGGCGTTCGGACAAAACTCCCCTTGCGCCCCGTCAACAATTGTCGAAATGAGGAGGCAATGCCGGCAAAATTCACCGGCAACAGCACCAGGTTCAAAGCACAGACACCAAACAGGTCACGGGCACGGTAGCCAAGGCGCCGCAGATCCATCCCATAGAGCAGGAAATAGGGCAGCATGATCAAAGGCGTCCACATGACGCTTCGGGCATCGGAACTGGACCACATCATGAGCGAGAATACGGCCACATTCCCGATAACGGGAGAAAGAAGATAATGTGACCGCAATAACAGTTCAGGGATACGGCGAAACTTGTTGCCAGCGTTCAGGTATTCCTGCAACAGAACCGGGAAAATGATCAGGCCACCATTGGCCCAACGTTTGCGCTGTATTGCAAGAGAACCGAAATCCGCAGGTGTGGCGCTATAGGCGAGTGGTTCAAAATGATTGTGAACAGTCCAGCCTTTACGCAAAAGGTCGATCGTCGAGCCGGTATCCTCAATGACTGTTTTGTCCTGAATGAACACCTTCACAGGTTTTGTACCGTCAAGACCCTTCTCTTCAATCGCCATCAATGCGTCATAGCGAATGAGGGCATTGGCTCCGACCCAGTAAGCCGCATTGAAAAAACTTGATCCTTGATGGACGAGGTACTGAATATCAGTTGTAGCGCCAGCAATTCTTTCGATCGCCGAGGCAGCCTTCGGAAATGTCAAATAGGGTGTCTGAGCAACACCAATCCGGTCATTGCTGTTGAGAATATTGACCAGAGAAAGCATATATTTGCTCAGTATGACACTATCGGCATCAAGCGTCAGGACAAATTCCGGCTTGCTAATCGAAAGGTCGCATGCCTCCCCCTCGGACTCTTCGAGAAAATGCTTGCCGTCACGCAAGACATGGGTGTAGCGCCCCCCCATCAGACCAATATAGGCATTCAGGTTCATGGCCTTGTTTGGTGCGTGCGAAAGGTTTTCAAAGGACTTTCGTTGAAAGCTTGAGATGTCCGCACAGAACAGCGATCCAAGCCTGTCGTATTCACGATCAATATCGGCCTCGTCAAGAACCAGTTCTGCCAACTGGCTGGCATGAGCCTGATACTCGCTTGATAGGTTCTGGATGATCGTTGCCGTCAGAAAACCGTCTACATGGTCAAAAGCGGCGTGTTTGGCGCTGTCCAGTTCGGCCGCCATATGGGTCAGCCATCTGGCGGCTTTGCGATAATTGTCGGCCAACCGTTCGGCTTCATTGCCAAGTGTAAACAAACCGGCAGCACAGCGCTCCTGCCACGCAAGGTACTCGCTGCGAAGCAGAGCCATCGGGACGTCCACCGCGCGCTTGACTTCATCAATCGCCGAGAGCGAACTGTCAAGTGAAGCAACATCTCCCGGAGGGTCATCCACAAGGACGACAATCTTGCGATTGGAGTATTGAGACAGCGCCGCGGACAATATTGTTGCCACCAGAACACGCCGTTCCTCGCGGTAAGACGGAATGAGGATTGTTATGGCAGGGGCAACATCGCTGCGAGGATAGGACAATTTGCTGGCATCAACAGCAGTCTTTCGTTTGCGACGCGAGGCGCCGAAACGGTTCAATTGATAGACAAAACTGCAGTAGAACAATCCGAGCAACAGAAGATAGTAGAGATATATTCCAACGCCGCTCATCTTCTGAATTTGAAAATTATAGAATAGGAATGCAGCAGCTAGAGCAGTAGAAAACATCATCCCAAGCGCGATGAAGCCGGAACCGACAAAGCCGGAATCCCTACCTGCCTGACTGCGATCTGATCCCAGTTTCAGTTTCAACGCCACGACCCAATCCATATCCTCAGAGAACCGGCAAAGCCGATCATATTCATATCTGATGCACTGCGGCAACCGGCGCGGGAGATCGAAAGGTCGATCCCGCACCGGCTTCGATTGATTAGAAATCGAGACTGAGTTTGGCACCGCCTGAATTAATGGTTGTCTTGTCGCCAAACTGCCCTTCATAGAAAACACGAAGGTTGCCCGAGCCAACATTAAGCAGATCCACGCCTGCCGCCAGATTCCAGATCACATCATCGGATGAACTGGTCACCGAGAATGGATTTGCACCCGAGGTATCAGCAACGAAACGGCCCTGCATTGTGATGTCAGAGTTCGAATAGAAGCTCACGCCACCGCGCATATAAGGCCGGATCAGCATGCCGTTTTCCATGGCAACCTCACCACCGATCTCGAAGGAAGGCGAGAAGCTGAATACCGTGTTGCTGTTGCTGTCGCTTGAAATCGATGCAATTCCGCCAGTCTCTGTAAAAGCCCCGCTGTACACGTAGGTCAGGTTCACATCGGCCTGTGGCTTCAGGTAGAACTCTCCCTGCTGCATTGTGTAAGCTGCACGCAACCGTCCGTTCACAGTACCCGAGTCCGGCTTTCCGGTAAGCGTATCGGAGAACCCGACAAACGCCACCTGACGAGTCGTGTCGTAAGATCCATAAGAGCCGGATACGGCACCGGCGAACAACCAGGGACCGGGAACATATTTCAGCGCGATACCACCCAGAACGCTATTGCCCTCGCTGGTAGCCCCGCCATCGCCTGTACGATCATGTATTCCCATGCCCAATGCACCGCCAAGTCTCCAATCGGAAGATCCCAGCGCGAACTGCGCACCGCCCGCCAACTCGTATGACTGGCTTTCGAAGCCGGTATAGTCACCGGAGCTGCTTTGCTGGTAATTGCGGTAGGTTCCGCGGCCCCAAACGCACTGCCCCTCGGCACCGAATTTGGCAACACCGCCGGCCACACGGCAACTCAGCAAACTATCGGAAAACCCGAGCGAATCCTGTACCGCAGCCAACTGCTCGGACATATACATGTTCGGTGACAACTGATTGAGAGCATCATCAACCTCAGCAAGCGACTGCAGGTTCAACAAAGCCAGAGCAATCGGGTCGAGCCCGTTAGAGCCGCCATCGATTGAATCCCCAATGTAGCCACCGATCGCAGATGCATTGCCGCTGATCCCCGTTGGCGAGAAATCGAAGCCGCTAATCGACAATTCAGCGTCATCGCCGCCATTTGTATAGAGGATATCACCCACCACGATTGGATTGAGCAGCGTCAGCGACTGATCCGTAATACCGTCAACAGTCGTGATGATCGTTTCCTGATAAGGATTGCCGTCAACGCTCATGAAGTTCAAGGCGATGCCACCATCAAGAGAGGCCTCCTCTGAGACATTGATGCGATCAACACCTGAGCCGACCATATCAACATCGAACAGCAACTTTCCCGTTTCTCCGTTGTTCAATGAACCGATCAACTCGGTCGTCAGCAGATTGCCCACGCCACCCGGCGAAACCGTACCGGCATTTTGCAACACGTTGCCAAAGCCACTATTCAGGTCAACCAACTCGCCCGTATTGAACAGTGCGCCCTCATAATTGTTGAATACATTGACCCAGGGCCCAAGCTTCACATTGCCGCTGATCGTGCCGAAATTGCTGACATTGATGTTATTGCCTTCTGCCAGAACCGCGTAATCTGAAAATCCACCGGCATTGTCGATCGTGCCGTAGTTCATCAGCGTGTTTTCAAGGCCAATGGAGAACAACACACCAGCTGACCCGGAAGCCCCCGTCACAGAACTGTTTTCGTTCACCGTCACCGAAAGGTCATTATAACCCTCGACGCTGATACCATCGGCAGCGGCAGTCACCACGCCATCGTTCAGTGTAACCGCGACCTCTCCATTGACCGATGACGCCACAATGCCGGCGCCCGTTACGGAGTTGATGTTGCCGCTGTGTGTAACGGATACAGGGGCATCGGCTTCGCCCTGATTGATGGCAACGATCCCGCTACCCTCGGATTCGATGTTCCCTTCGGACACGACAGTCACCGCACCCATGGTCGAAAAACCATAGATGCCCATAGCACCGGAATCAATGTCGCCGAAGCTGCTTATGGAAACGCCGTATTCTCCGGTATCACTGTCATTTTGCGCAAAGATACCGTCAGACGAAGACAGGATATCGCCAGTGCTTTCAACGACCACACTCCCGCGTGTCGAGTAGCCATAAATGCCTTTCGTACCGGCTTCGATGTCGCCCATGCTGATAATACGAATACCGTATCCCCCGGCGCTGCTGTCGTTTTGCGCAAAGATACCGTCAGACGTAGACATGATATCGCCGGTGCTTTCAATGTTAACAAATCCGCGTGTCGAATAGCCGTAAATGCCTTTGGAAATGTCGTGTTCGGAACCTGCATCGATGGAGCCGATGCTGGTAATGGTGATACCGTATTCACCGGTATTACTGTCGTTCAGCGCAAAGATACCATCACTCGTCGACACGATGTCGCCGGTGCTTTCAATGGTAACGAAGCCACGAGTCGATTCGCCGTAAATACCTTTGGAAATGTCGTATTCGGAACCTGCATCGATGGAGCCGATGCTGGTAATGGTGATACCGTATTCACCGGTATTACTGTCGTTCAGCGCAAAGATACCATCACTCGTCGACACGATGTCGCCGGTGCTTTCAATGGTAACGAAGCCACGAGTCGATTCGCCGTAAATTCCCTTCTCCCCGGCATCAATGTTGCCAATGCTGGTCACCAGAACGCCATAGTCGCCGTCGCCGGTGTCATTCAGCGCGAAGACACCATTACTCGTCGACAGTATATTGCCTTTACTTTCTACGGTAACAAACCCGCGCAAAGACTCAGCATATATACCCTGTGAACCGGCATCAATGTCGCCGATGCTGGTCACGGCGACGCCGTCTTCTCCGTTGCCGCTCCCGTTCTTGGCGAATATCCCAAAGCTAACCGCGGAAATACTCCCGATACTGTCGACCGTGATAGCCCCGCGCGTGGACGCGGCATAGATGCCCCTGGCACCTATACCATTGGCATCAATATCGCCTCGGCTTTCGATCCAAATATCTCCACCACCAACGTTCTGAGCGAAAATACCGTCGGATTTGGCATCAATTGAACCGTCCGACATGATGGTGATGGCACCATTGACAGACACGGCGTGAATACCTCTGCCCCCGGCATCAATCCCGCCCTGGGTATCAATCGAGATCCCTTCATTGCCGCTATTCTCGGCAAAAATACCATCGGAACCAGCATCAATCGGACCGTCGGAGGTTATATCGATAAAGCCATTGGGCGTGTTGGCATGTATACCCCTGCCTCCAACATAAAGCCCACCCGTCTGATGGATGGTGATCTGTTCGTTGCCCAGATTCTGGGTAAAGATACCCTCCCCTGTCGAATAAATGTCACCATTCACCGTCACATCAATTGCACCGCGTGCAGCTGAAGCATCAATCCCGCGCGAGCTGGCGGTAATGTTGCCTGTCAGATTAACTGTCGCACCGTCGGTTTCCGAATCGCTGTAGGCATATATGGCCGCTGACCCAGCGAAAATATCACCATCAGCCACAGTTACGGACACACCCTCCCGGGCTGAATAGGCATAGACGCCGCGACGACCGGCAACAATATTGCCCTGATGATCTACAGTGGCAGACCCCTCTGATGTGCTCGTTGAAAAAATACCGTCATCAGAAGCGTCAATATCACCCTGGGTCATGACAGATGAAAGACCGCGGGCAGCATAACTATACACACCCAGGCCCGATTGAGAACTGATGTCTCCCGTCCATTCCACAGTTGAATCGCCAGGATCGCCGGTTGCCTCCGCAAAAATCCCGTCCCCTTCGGACCAGATCTGACCGCCGCCAACCAGACTGGCGCTGCCATCCGGCGCATGAACCTGGATGCCCCTGCCTGTCTGGGATGTAACATCACCCCAAAGCTCAACACTCGCATCGGACGAAGAGGAAAGGACCTCAACACCGGTGCCACCCGCGTCAATGTCGCCATTTACCGTGATATCGGCTGATCCGCCATCTGCCTGCGCGAAGATGCCGCGCTCATTGCTTTCAATGTCGCCGGTATGATCAATCGAGACGGAACCACCCGAGCTGATCGCTACAATACCGTCAGCATCAGTCGCAACGATCGCATTGCTAATGTAGTCGAATATCACAGTGGTGCCGTTAAAGACCCGGTGCGTGCCAAGATCACTGATGATCGAGATCGGGCCATCGGCCTGAAAATCGATACCGGAAACACCTGAAGCCGGCTCAATATTGCCGTTCAGCGTATTGACCTCAAGAACCTCGAACGGATTGCCGACCATAATCCCATCCGACTGGTCTCCAGCGCATATCAACGTCGTACCGCTTGTCACGCAAGCATCATCTGCGACGGCAACGCCCCCAAGCGCCATCCAGACCGCACCGACGGCCGCACCGCTCAATAAAAACGCCTGACGTCGCGCGCGACCATGAAGGGCCTTGCCATTGGCAACTCCACCAAAGGCGGCAAAGCGTCTTGCGCTGCCCCTCCGGTCGACCATTTCAGCAGACGAGTCGAGCAGTTTTCCTGAATATTTCAACACTTTAGTCCCCCAGAAGGCGTCCCTTGAAATTTCACACAACCACCCAGATTCAAAATGGAATCAAAATAGGTGAGCGTATTAACCAAAATTAATGAAACAGTTGATTGAAAAATGCAAGCCTCGTGCATAGGTTTTTCTTGGCAAAATTTCATGTGGTTAAGCATATGAGAACAATAACAGCCCTCACGAAATATACCAAAATTACTATATTATAACTGATCTTTTGTTTGTGACGCCTACCAATGCGAAATGATGCAAAATGTCATTCATCAGCAACAACTGTAGATATTTCCTCTGCAAATCATCCAACCTGGAGTAAAAATCGCTGTTTTACAGCTTCATCCAGCTTGATACAGAACAATTGTTTTACTTTGGCCTGGCATTCCCGACTTGTCACGAAAAGACACTATCGGCGCAATTTTGCGGTTCTAGAGCTGACCAATTTCCGGACCCGAAATTCTGGATTCGCCAGACAGCCCCTGCTCATTCCTGGTTGTGGCGTTTTTCAAAAGGAAGCCGGGTAAATCTTCAGCCGGCATCGGACGGCCATAGAGAAAGCCCTGGAACTGATCACAAGACATCCCCGAAAGAATGTCAGCCTGAGCCTTATTTTCCACCCCTTCGGCGATGACGACCATATTGAGGCGATGACCAAGCACAATGATGGTCTCAAGAATTTCCCGTGCCCGCACGTCCCTGTCTTCGATCCCGATCACGAAGGAGCGATCGATCTTGAGTTTGTCAAAGCCGTACTTCCAAAGATAGCCAAGGCTGGAATAGCCGGTGCCGAAATCATCCATGGCAATGGACACGCCGAGATCCCGCAAGGCTGAAAGCTGCGCATCAGCGTCAATGGAAGCATCCATCAACAGGCTTTCGGTAATTTCAAGCTCCAGCCGCCTGGGGTCAAGGCCCGTTCTGGTTAGCGTCTGACTGACGGCTTCGGCAAGATGTCCGTCCGCAAACTGTCGGACCGAAAGATTCACCGATACGGATAGCGGCTCGGGCCATGCGCAGGCGGCCTCGGCAGCAGTATTCAGCACCCATAATCCAATCGGTCCGATGGCCCCCACGGATTCGGCCACGGGAATGAATTCCTCAGGCGGAATCGATTCACCGTCTTTATCCACAAGGCGCAAAAGAGCCTGAAAGCCGATACACTTGAGCGAATCTTCTTGCAGCAGTGGCTGATAGGCCAGACTGAACAGGCCCTGGTTCAAACCGTTCAAAACGGCGGACTCCACTTTGCGACGACGCGCAATGCCGAGCTCCAGTTCGTTGGTGAAAAACCGATGGGTGTTTCGACCGTCTGCCTTTGCCTGATACAGCGCAAGGTCTGCCTTGTGCATGCGCTGGTCGAAGGTGAAGCTCTGGTGATTTTCGAAGTGGATACCAATGCTGATACTTGTCGAAATCGTCTCCCCATCAACGATGATCGGGGTCGATATCATCGACTGAAGATGTTCCGCCAGCCTGCCCGCTTCAGCCAGATCGCTGCGCTGAGCCACAATGACGAATTCATCTCCTCCGAAACGACCCGCAAAATCCGGGGCTTGCAGGCATTTCGAGATCGTTTGTCCCACATGGTTCAGGAACCCGTCACCGGCCTTGTGTCCATAGGTGTCGTTGATGTGTTTGAAATGATCTATGTCTACAAACATGACCACCATACGGGCCGGGTCGATAATCCCGCTGGCGACGTTTGCCTCCAGTTTTTCCTTGAACCCGGCGCGGTTGTAAAGGTGGGAAAGCTGGTCATATTTCGCCAGAAAATCCACGTGCTGGCGGGATTTTCCCTCGCGCTTGCGCGCCACCAGAAACCCGATAAAGAGGCCACCAAGCGTGATTGTGAAAATGGAGGATAAAGTGATCGACAGCGTGTTGGTGGCGATTCGAAAAGCCGCGCGAACTTCGCTTTGATCGACATAGGCCAGCACAACGCCGGCAATGCGGCCATCCGCGCGGTGAATTGGCAGAACAACCTTGGCAATGAACGTCAGACCAGAAGCTGCAGAATTGGCCTGAGCATCGGTCAGAAACCGATCGGGTGACCCGACGGATGCAATCGCCTTGCCGCTGCGCAGCACATCCAGAGCCTGCTCATCGCCAGCCCCTGTTGCTGCTGCGGAGCCGGATGCATGATCAACGACAAGCTTGCCGCTGGCGTCATAGAGTTGATACTTAACAATATCTCCGAATTCCGCTGTTTCCTGCAACGTGGCAAGTTGCTCGGCGCTGAATGCATTTGTCGACAGCAGATTTTCAGAATCAGGTGTGTTGCGAAAGAATTGCTGCGCCCAATGGTCTGCTTCACGCGCCGCTTCAGCGCGAAGCCCATATTCGACCACCTCGAACTGCCCATAATTGGCGCCAACCATCAACATCACCAGACCGATGGCACCGGCAATAATTTTTGGTTTTCCAATATTCATTCTGCAGGCCTTTATTTCTTCAATACCTGCGTATCTATTAAACATTTCGAATATCTAAATTGGCGCAGAAATATATTGTCATTTTAACTTTTATACATGAGAAAATCGGGACTTGCCGACGGGATGATCCTTGGTGCGCACGCCCCCCTCAGCACAAAATGTCATTTCGCTCATACTTGCTCAAATCAGCAAGACAAATGATTGGGATAATCAAATGCGGTCAATGTGAAGAAGTAAAAAACCGAAAGTGCGGCGTTTAGGAAAACCGCCACCAAACCACAAAGCGCGGGAGGCTGCCAATACCAAAGATCGATGATTATGCCCCGGCTGACCGGTTCGGGAGGTTTTACGGCAAGAAGCGTGTCGCCATGAGATGCAGGGGAGTGCGATACGGGGTATCGCTCAAGACGCGCGCCGCCGTCCGGAGAGCCTCCCGAACCGGCCTTCGGTGAGCACGGGCTACAACCATGCCCGCGCTTATCAAGAGTATTGAGCGAATCCGTTTCTGCTTTGTAATTCCGCCGTTCTCCCCTACATCTATGGTCGCCAATTGTGAAAAATATTGTAGGCTGTGGCGAAACATTGCAAACGGTTGATCTGAATTGTTTGATGATATTGAAAACCGTACTTTTAAATCGAAACTGCGCGAAACAGCGATGGCCATTCCGTTTGTTTGGCAGTTCTACGGTTGGTATTGGAAGCTGCGCACAAAGCTTGAGTTGAACAGGCGTTCGCCTCCCGATCCCAGGATCATCAGCTTTGGCAATTTCGATGAACCGTCACTGGAGGACCCGGTGTCCCAGCTGTGCACATCTTCGCAGATCATGTCGGAGACTTATAAACGCTGGTGCAATTTGATGCGTACTCCTCCAAAGTTTTCAAGAAAACAGTGGGAGTTTGTCTACATATTGCAAGTTCTGCGCACGAATGGCCTGCTTCAGCCCGGCAAGAAGGGTCTTGGTTTCGGGTGTGGGCGAGAACCGCTGCCGGGCGTATTCGCGAAACATGGGTGCCAGGTAACCGCAACAGACCTTGGCGCAGAATCGGCGCGCCAGAAAGGTTGGGTCCATACCATGCAGCACGCGGCATCCTTGGCTCAATTGTATCATGCTTCGCATTGGTTGGTGGACGAGACGGCGTTCAAGGACCTGGTGGACTTTGAAATTGTCGACATGAATCAGGTCCCACAAGACCATTTCGGCGCCTATGATTTCGTTTGGTCCTCTTGCGCGCTCGAACATCTGGGTTCATTGGAAGCCGGTTTGATATTCATTGAAAATTCGGCAAAATGCCTCAAGCTAGGCGGCGTAGCCGTCCACACAACGGAGTTCAATCTCTCGTCAAAAGACGTTACCATGGAGCACGAACAATGTTGCATTTACACAGAGCGCGATATGCGAAACCTGATTGTTCGGCTGGAACAGTCCGGGTTCCAGGTTGCACCCTTGAATTTGAACATCGGTAACGGCAATGTCGATTACGTCGTTGACGCACCGCCATTTTGCAATTCGCCACACTTGAGACTCGAATTATCCGGACATGTGTCAACATCGATCGGCTTGATCGTATTCAACACATTCGATGCTTGATTTGGATGATTTACCTTCAACGGCTTGTCGGGGGCGCCTCGCCGCCAAACGAACAACACAACCAGTTCGCAGCACACTGGAGCGGCAATTTGCTTTCATGGGGGAGAAACATGAGACCTCACCACAGCATGCAAAACTGCTAGATAATCGTAAGCGTTCGTAAGCGTGTAAAGGATGGCGTGGGGTGCGTTGTGGGTGGCTGGCAGTACGTTTTTGCTACCCATATGCCACCGAGCCGGAAAGGCATAAGACGCTAAGCCCCTGAAAAGATTGGTGGGTGAGCACGGGCTCGAACCGTGGACCCGCTGATTAAGAGTCAGCTGCTCTACCAACTGAGCTACACACCCATCATCCTTCAGGAAGGCCGGATATAGCGGCGATTGCTCGGCCTGTCCAGTGTCTTTTTGAACTATTGCATGACAATGACACCGCCTTGCCATGCATCAGGCGATCAGCAAGGTGCCTTCCGCAAGCTTGACCGCATGTCCACCTATTCTGGCCTGATCAATCTTGCCGTCTTCCACCTCCAGATGGAGATGGATTCGCGATGGCCTGCCCATTTCGACACCCTGTTCAATCAGGAAGGCATGGTGGCCGTCCAGCAGGTCATCATAAAGATGGATAGCGCCTGAAAAGGCTGCAACTGCGGATCCCGTGGCCGGATCTTCGATAATACCCGCGTGCGGTGCAAACATGCGCACATGAAACTGGGCATCATGGGCGACACCATCGCGGCAATAGACAAAGGCATCAGCCAATTGTCCATCGACAATGGGTGCCAATTGCTCCCACAGGGATGCGTCACAGCGCACTTTCGCTGCAGCTGAAAGGTCGTGAACAGGCACCATGACATAAGGCACACCAGCATTCCACAGGGAAATACGGTGGTTCTCAAAGCCGATTTCAAGGACATCTATCTGCAGCGCTGCCGCGATCGTCTCCCGGCTGAGATCGGCGTCAATCTGGGTGGCAAGCCTCGGCAAGTCAAACTCGGCAAAACCGGGCTGGCCCTTCTGCAGTTTGGTGACCGTGCGCACCGAACCGACCTTTTCTTCCAATACATTCATCACGTCGATATTCGCGCCACCTGCCCCGGCCTTGCGCTCGGCCAGCGCGATCGCCGCGCCAACCGTCGGATGGCCTGCAAAAGGCAATTCACTCCTCGGCGTAAAAATGCGCAAGCTTGCGCCATGCGCAGGTTTGGTCGGCGGCAGAATGAACACCGTTTCAGAAAGATTGAACTCGCCTGCAATCTTCTGCATGACGTCGTCTTTAAGGCCTTCGGCGTCAAAAACCACAGCCAGCGGGTTTCCGCTCAACCGATCGGCGGTAAAAACGTCATAAATGGCATATTGACGCGACATCCTGGCACTCCATTTCATTGCTCCACCCGGACAACTTCGCACAGGGCCTGTGCAGGGGACAGAAGAATATTGATGTGCCTCGAAGGCGATTAACAGAACGTTGCACCTTGATGCCGCGACGCGATACCAATGAAAGATCCGGCAAATGCATCATCACCCCCCTTCAGAAAGCCCGTTGGTTCACCGCCGCTGCCAAAGGTGAAATTCACCTTCGCTAAAAACCAATAGATTTTGCGCGACAAAGAGGCAATAAACAGATTGCAGCCAAAAAGTGGTGCAACGACCTGTCGGGGGACAAAACAATATGTCGAGCAGAACGCGCAATATGCTGCTGATCGCGACGTTGCTCGCATTCGTCTTTTTTGCCTTTGTTTTTCAAACTTTCCCCTGGCTGGACATCTGGTTCTCCAACCTTTTCCGCGCTAACGGGCGCTTCTGGCCAAAAAATTGGATCGTATTGGAAAGCGTGCGCACATTTGCTTCGATCCTGGCACTTTCCGTCCCGATCCTGGCGGCCATACTGTTCACCATGAACGTGGTTTTCAAGCCCGCCACGCAAATCCCCAACCGCGTCTGGGCCTATATGTGTACGGTCTATATTCTTGGGCCGGCTCTGTTCGTCAATTTTCTGCTGAAAGCCTATTGGGGACGCGCAAGGCCGCAGAATATCCCGGAATTTGGTGGAGAAAGGCCCTTCACACCGCCGCTCACCATGTCCGATTCCTGCCCGCGCAATTGCAGCTTTGTGTCCGGCGAGGCAAGCAGCATCATGGCTGGCGCGCTGGTCATTTGTCTGGTGTTTCTGCCGGGGCTTGGTAAAAGCGGAAGGATTGCGCTGGTCAGCGGCGCCTTGTTCGTTTCAACACTCACTTCATTCCTGCGCATTGCCAAGGGAAGGCACTTTCTCAGCGATATTCTGTTTGCTGCCGATTTCATGGCGCTGATTGCCATCGTGCTGTTCTTTGCCTTTGGCATCCACAAATTCGCTCACAAGATATCCCTGTCAATGGTGCTGCCTGACATGCTTGCCATGCTGAAAGCAGCCAGACGGCGGCCCGCACGAAACCCCACCACGCCGGTGGATCCGACCAGTGACATTGCAAAATACGGCATTTCCGAAAAACTGTGAGACAGGGCTTTCAGAGCAAGTCCAGGCTTATGGCAACCGGACAGTGATCCGACGCCTTGGGCCGGTCCCAACCCGTGCGGGGATAGCGGTCAACTTCCATCCCTGGGGGAAATATTGTCCTGTAGGGCTGACCGGCGCGGACGATGTCCGGCAGTTTTTTTGCGTTATGGCTGGCCAGCGACGGTGACAGCAGCAGATAGTCGAGCTGGCACAGATGCCGCTCCTGTGGCCCGCGTGTGTGATACAATGTCCAGCGGTCCAGTGCCGCCCGGCGGCGCACGACATTTTCAGAAAAACTATCATTTGTCAGAACGTCAAGAGCGCTTATCTTTTCGCTGACCGGTTCGAATTCAAAGCCATTGGCGTAATCGCCGGTGATCAGCACCCTTTCCTGGTAGTCGTTCATATCGCCGCAAATCACCCAACGTTTGGAAGCCGCGCTGTCCCTGCCAAATCGTTTTTCAATTATGTGGCGAACTGCTTTGGCCTCGGCAGCGCGAACGGGCATGGTAACAATCCGCCCTTCCACACCATCTCTCGCCGACCCCATGGATTTGAAATGGGTCAGATAGATTGTCAGCGATCGCCCGCCAACCTTGACATCCACCTCCAGGCAATCACGCCGGAATATCTTGTCGCCCGGCTGATTTGTCCTGGCTATGTCTTCATCATACAGATCAAGATCCGCATAGGTCAGATAGGCGTGGCTTTCCATGCGCTGGAATTCGATTTTCTGGCCATCTCGGGTTTCCTCACGCATCATGATGGCCACGTCGATACCGCGCGAGTCATTGGCCTCGATCATGTATTTGCGGATATATCCCCGGCCTATCATCTTGAACAGATAGCCGTATTCAAACGCGTGGAGGGCGTCCAGATTGTCAACCTCCTGCATGCACATTATATCGGCATCGGCCTGCGCAATGGCCAAAGCCGTCATCTGCCGGGAATCATCCGTTTGAGAAATGGCACGCGCCAGTTCAAGCTGGCGGTATTGGGCTTCCGTCTTGATGTCGTAGAGCTTTAATGCCCTGTCCTGCCTCAACTCGTTGCGATAGCCGGAAAAATCAAACCGGTTCATCAGGTTTTCAACATTGAAGGTGGCTATGCGCAGTGACATAAAACTCTCCTGACCAACACGGTTGGTCTTGTTTAGTCCCTGCGGCTCCACTTGTCACGCCAGCCGCCACAGAAGAGGAGTTTGCGACGCAATATATTGATATAAAACAATCTTTTAAAATTGTTCAGCGGCCAATAATATAATGTGATCAGCCAGATGCGTGTCAATACTTGCCATATCGCGGCTTTTGGCAAATAGTTAACGCTTGATGTTCACAGCCGGGAGGCAGAGATGTCCGGATTATTGAGGAATTTGACTTTGGCAATCGTCGGCCTGGTTCTCGTTGCCGCAACGGTCACAAGTGCAGAGGCAGGCAAAAGACATCGGTCGAACAACGGGGCAAATTTTGCTGCAGGCATTGCAACGGGCCTGATTTTGGGCGGTATCATTTCGCAAAACAGGCGGCCGCGATACTTTGAATGTTACAATGGCTACTGCAATGGCCGTTACAATCGCAGACCCGGCTACTATCCCAATACGGCCCATCCGCGGTATTACAGACGACCCCCGCCTGTCTATTATGCACCGCGACCGCGGCGCTACTACGCACCGGCTCCGCGCTATCAGGCGGGCTGGACGCGCGCCCATTATGCCTGGTGTGACGCCAGATACCGTTCCTACAGAGCCTATGACAACACGTTTCAACCCTATCACGGTCGGCGCAAGCAGTGCCGTTCGCCCTACTGACGGCAGCAATCGCTTTCCACACGGGTTCCGGGGGTAGGTTCAAGCCGCAACAATGATTGCGGCTTGAGGTGTTTTCACATTGAGAATGTTGACCGGATAATTTTCACAACCCGATTTAGTTGCGCTCTTTGTCAACCAATGCGCCGGACTTGATCCATGGCATCATGCCACGCAGCTTTTCACCGACTTCTTCGATCTGATGGGCATCATTGTTGCGGCGGATACTTTTGAACCGGGCAGCGCCGGCACGGTATTCCTGCATCCATTCAGAGGTGAATTTCCCTGTCTGGATATCATTGAGAATGCGCTTCATTTCAGCCTTTGTATCCGCTGTGATGATGCGTGGGCCTGACACATATTCACCCCATTCTGCCGTATTGGAGATGGAGTAGTTCATGTTGGCGATGCCGCCTTCGTAAATCAGATCAACGATCAATTTGACTTCGTGAAGGCACTCGAAATAAGCCATTTCCGGGGCATAGCCACCTTCGACCAGGGTTTCAAATCCAGCACGGATCAACTCGACAAGACCACCGCACAAAACCGCCTGCTCGCCGAACAGGTCCGTCTCGCACTCTTCCTTGAAGGTTGTTTCGATAATGCCCGAACGGCCGCCACCAACACCGCAGGCATAGGAAAGACCCAGATCATGGGCATTGCCCGAAGCGTCCTGATCAACAGCGATCAGACAAGGCACACCGCCACCCTTCTGGTATTCGCCGCGCACCGTATGGCCAGGGCCCTTTGGTGCGATCATCAGAACATCAACGGTTGATTTGGCTTCAATCAGACCGAAGTGAACATTCAGCCCATGGGCAAAGGCAATCGCCGCGCCATCGCGGATATTGCCTGCAATATGGTCGCGGTAGATGTCGGCCTGCAACTCATCGGGCGCAGCCATCATCATCAGGTCAGCCCAGGCAGCAGCCTCGGCAACGGATTTGACTTCAAAACCGTCAGCTTCAGCCTTCTTTGCCGTCGCGGAACCTTCACGCAATGCAATGGCGACGCTCTTTGCGCCTGAATCCTTAAGGTTCAGCGCGTGGGCGCGTCCCTGGCTGCCATAACCGATAATGGCAACATTCTTTGACTTGATCAGATTGAGATCGGCGTCGCGATCATAATAAACACGCATGGTGGTATCCTTCCTTTGGTGTTGCTTTGGAATTGGTCGTGGTCAGGAACGGGCATTTGTTGAATGCGCTGTCGCGCCCGTTCCGTATAGTTTGAAGAACTGCCCGATCGCCACACGGGCGCTAGCCTTGAAGTCTTTTTCCTGAGAACTGAGCTTATCGCCCAGCAACTGCCGCACATGAAAATCGCCAATGACAAGCCCGTAGAGCGCACGATAGGCTTCGTCCGCGTCATCATAGGCAAGAAAGCCCCGTCTGCGTCCCGTCTCCAGCAAAGCGCCGGCTCGCAGCTCAATCATCCGCCTGCCGCGCTCCAGAACCAGATGCCCCAGCTTCGCATCGGCCCGGCTTGCCTGACCGATCGCCAGCCGATTGAGGGCAAGAGAGGCCTCTCCTGACAGAACAGCAAGAAGGTCGTCGGCAAAACGGGTCAAATGATCGCGAAAGCTGGACAATGATCCCGGCATCTCGCCGGGCCCCAGAACCCTGACCTTGCTTGCCTGATAGCCAACGACTGCGGCCAGAACCCCGTCGCGGTCGCCGAACCATTTGTAAAGGCTTTCCTTCGAACAATTGGCCGCTCTGGCAATGCCAGCCGTCGTCAAGGCTCGGTCACCCCCCTCAACCAGCAGACGGAGGGCCGATTCCAGCACAGCATTCTGGCGAGGCGTAAAAACCTCGAAAACCTCTGCACCACCATCCATTGCCGCTGCCTGTGCCAATTATCGCTTTGCCTCCTCATAGTACCGTACGGTACGGTTCGGCGACATCTATGGTAATCCTGTCAAAGGGTCAAGCGATTAATTCAGGCTGAGCCCCCGAGAGCATGTCTGGCGTTTATCGAGGCATCAAATCGGCTCAAACGTCATGACCACAGACACGCAGATAGCGTTTGACGGTTTCAGCCATGCCGAATTGCAGCGCATCGGCGGTCAGGCCATGACCAATCGAGACTTCACGCAGAAAGGGAAGACGCTTTTTCAGCGCAGTCAGATTGTCCAGCGTCAGGTCATGGCCGGCATTGATTTCCAGTCCAAGAGCCCTTGCTGCATCCCCGGCGCTGCCCAGAAGTTCGAGCGCGGCAGCCTGCCTGGATGGATTGTCAAAGGAACCACCATAGGGACCGGTATAGAGCTCGACGCGGTCTGCACCGGTGTGGGCTGCAAGTTGCATGTGCTCTGCATTGGCATCCGCAAACAGGGCCACACGCATGCCCTGATTTTTCAGCCGTGCAACAATTGGTTTCAGCAAGGCGCCATCGCGGTGAAAATCCCAGCCATGGTCCGAGGTCGCCTGCCTGGGATCGTCCGGCACCAGCGTTGCCTGCTCGGGCTGCATGCGTTCAACCAATTGCAAAAAAGCCTCGCTCGGATAGCCTTCAATGTTGAACTCCGCATCGGGAAAGCCATCATCCATCAGGGCGCGTATTTCCGGCAAATCGGAAAACCGGATGTGGCGTTCATCCGGGCGGGGATGCACCGTCAAGCCATGCGCACCGGCCGCCAAGGCCTGTTGACCAATGCCGGTGACACTGGGCCATGGCAGATCACGGCGATTGCGCAACAGGGCAATGGCATTGAGGTTGACAGACAATTTGGTTGGGACAGTGTCCGACATAGCAGCAGCTTTCCAATCAATGAACGGGTTGCACCTGGCGCCAACCGGACATCAGCACATTTCCGGCCAGCCTGAAAAATTGCAACAGCAAAAAGGCGTACCTACATATGACAGGGAGATCAAGAAACTTTGGAGATTCGTCATGACAGGCAAGTTGAGACATCCGGCCTTTGCAAGGATTGAAACCAAACGCGACGACGTTTATGCCTTTGAGATTGATGGCCACGTTTCCATGCCGGAGATTGACGAGATCTATAAAACACTTGATGAAGGTTACGAGAAATACGGTCGGATCGATCTTCTGGTCCGCATGGGCAGATATGACGGTTTTGACTGGAATGCCCTGTTCTCGCAGACAACTTATCTGGGGAAACTGCACGCAATCAAACACCTACGGCGCTATGCTCTGGTCGGCGGCCCCGCCTGGATCGCGACGGCCATAAAGTTCTTCAATCCATTGTTCCGGGTTGATATTCGCCATTTCGAACTAGATGAGGAGGCAGACGCTTGGAACTGGATTTATGACAATATGGCCGACACCTCCGCGACCAGTTGATACGCTTTCCAGCCTCTTGTCTGATCAGCCTCGTGCGCCCGAAAATTATCGCACGATGGTCAAGCGTTCGGCAGCACGCGTGATCGCCGTGTAGAGCCAGCGCGCGCGCGTTTCGCGGAAAGCATAGCTCTCGTCAAAAAGCACAACATTGTCCCATTGTGATCCCTGCGCCTTGTGCACTGTCAGCGCGTATCCATAGTCGAAATCATCATAGCGTTTTTTCGTCTGCCAGGGGATTTCCGTATTGGGATCTTCAAAGGCGACTTTCAGCAATTTTATTTTTGCACTGCCGCGCCCCATGTCGTCGTCTTCCGGTTTGATCAGCAGGTTGATGCCGGGTTTGACCGTTTCGCGCGACGATGTCATGACCTGCCACAAGGAGCCGTTCAACAGGCCCTTGGCCGGGTCATTGCGCAGGCACACGAGCTTGTCACCCGCCTGAGGGTGCATGGCCTCAAAGCCCTTCAATTGCCGCAGGCGCTGATTGTAGCGCCGACGGGTCCGGTTGACCCCCAGCAGGACCTGATCGGCCTCCAGCACCAGATCGCTGTCGACCTCGTCCTTGCCGATGACTTTTGCCAGCCCCCAGTCGCCATAGCCGAATTCAATGCCCTCGCGGACCTTCATGGCCAGTTCGATGATTGGATTGTCCCGGGCCTGGCGATGGATATCGGTCAACAGGCAATCGGGTTCATGGTCGGTAAAAAAACCGCCGCCGCTGACCGGCGGCAACTGGCCCGGATCGCCCAGCACCAGAATGGGTGTACCGAAACTCATCAGGTCACGCCCGAGTTCCTCGTCAACCATTGAGCATTCATCAACAATCACCAGAGCAGCCTTGGAAATGGGGCTTTGCCGGTTGATGGAAAACATCGGGGCAATCGATGTCTTACCGGTTTCCTCATTCTCCACGGCTTCTTCGCCTCTGGGGCGGTAGATCAGCGAGTGGATGGTTTTTGCATTGCTCGCACCCTTGGAGCGCAGCACCTGTGCGGCCTTGCCAGTGAAGGCTGCAAACTGCACGTCGCCGTCCACCTCTTCGGCGAAATGCCGCGCCAGCGTCGTCTTTCCCGTACCGGCATAGCCAAACAGCCGGAAAAGCGGGCTTTGCCCACCTTTCAGCCATTTTGAAACAGCCTTGAGGGCTTCATCCTGTTGACTGGAAAATTCCATGGCTTGAACTGGCAGGATTCGGGTGCCGGGAGCAAGTCTGAATCGCCCTGTTGCAACCGAATTTTATCTTTTCACACCTTGCGGTCATACCAGACCATCTGCTGTGAGACTGCCAGCAGCCGCCCATCGGCCGCATGGAAATTGGAGTGTTGATCATAAAAACCGCCAACCGAGCGCTCACAGCGCGATTCCGCCAGAATATAGGCATCGCCAATTTCGCGCAGTTCGGCCATTGATGCATGAAAATAGGTTGTCATGGTTATGGTGGAAATATTGGACGGCGTGCCCGTGGCCAGAAACAAGCGGGGAAACGGACTGTCGCAAATGGCCGTCAGGGACAGGTGATCCAATGGTCTGCGCTCCGCATCACGGATCCAGGCCTGTGAACGCGCCTCCGGGTTCGTTGCACCCAGATGCCCTGAAACGACCCTTGTTTCATAAAGATGCGCCCATTTGATCGGCAACATGCGGGAATTGGAAAGCTCGAAAGATGCGGGATCCGATATATCCGAGTCCCGGCGTGCCGAAAACTCCAGGGTTTCCCGATAGGGTGCAAGCGTCAGCATGGCACGGGCGCACAGCTTGCCATCCGGCGTTTCCATATCAATGCGCCAGAAGGCGGCCGTCCTTCCCTGGCGGTCACAGATGCGTCGAATGACCAGCGCGCCCTCGCCGGGCGCTTTCATGAAATCGACCGTCAGGGCAACCGGCTCGAAACCGCCCTCCTCAATGTCCTGCATGACGCTTTTTAACATCAGTGCGGCAATCCACCCACCAAAGGGACCAATCATGTTCCAGTAGCGCTGATCGGTCTGACCGACAAAGCTATTGTCGCCACGGCTGTTCAGCTCGAGAGTTTCGTCAAATGTAAATGTCATGATGTCTCTTGTTTCGAGCTGCCCGTGGCAGCGTTGCAAATGGAAGGCGGGTTGCACAATGCTGTGCAGTCAGGCAGGTTCCGGATCATTGTCAAGGCAGATCGGCTGACCGTGCGGTGTCGCCTGGGCCGCCCTTGACCAGGCTGCGGCGAGTGCATCAACGTCGTGGCCCGAAGCTATGTTTTTTCCAATCAGCAGGCCTTCCAGCGCGCGCAGCCAGCAATCGTAATAATCACTGCCATCCCTGGAGGTCCCGGACAATTTCAGTTCGCCCGACAGGGCATCGGCCCACTCGTTCCAACTGAAGACATCCTTGTCATGCAGGGTAATCACCAGCGCAAAGGCCTGCGCCTGCCACGGTTGGGCAAAAATGCAAGGCTCAGCAATTTCCAAAGGCAGGCTGTGGTCCTGCAAATGCGTTTCAGGCGGGTTCAAGATAACCCTCCCATGCGTCAATGGAAACCGTCAGCAGGGGATCCGTCTCATCACCCCAAAGCGCCCTGCCCTCCAGCACGACCCGATAGAGCCACTGGGGGTTTTCCCCTTTGCCATGGGCATTGTCATCGGGAAAGACAAAGGTACCGGCAATCTCTTCAATGACGCCGACCTGGCCCTTTGCATAGCCGGGGATTCGCGTGTGTCCCGCCGGATGCACATTGCGAATGCGTACCCGCTGACCCACGCCATAACGTGCCGGCCCCTGGTCCGGCCTGTCACAGGGCGCCCCTTTGGCAAGGACCGCAGCAACATTCTGCGGTTTCAGGACCGGCCTGTCGCCAGAACCTGCGCTCTTCGCCTGCCCCGCAACCAGCTCCGCTGGGGATACACAGCCATGGCGCACCAAAAGGGCTTCCAGTGCCTTTATCCAGATTTCGTAATAACTTGAAGAATAGTAATCTGCCGGATGCAGGCTTTCACGCGCATGGCGGCTTTCATCGATGGTCCACAGTCCCAGCGCGCCGCTGCACAGGGTCACCCCCAATGCCCGTTCTTCCCAATGCGCATGGAAAAGCGGTTCATTTGCCTGTGGCGCAACCGGACCGAAGCCCATGTGCCCACCCAGATCATGCGGACCATTCATGTGCCGATGTCCACAAGACCGGTGCCGATCATGGAATCCCGCGTCACCAGTGCAGCCAAGGCTTCCTCGCTATAGTTCTCGGTCCCGGCCGGACGCATCGGCACCACAAGATAACGCAGTTCAGCCGTCGAATCCCACACGCGTATGCGCACATCTTCATTCAGGCTGACGCCAAATTCAGCGAGCACCCCGCGCGGATCAATGACTGCCCTGGAGCGATAGGGTGGTGATTTGTACCAGACGGGAGGCAATCCCAGAACGCTCCACGGATAACAGGAGCACAGGGTGCACACCACCAGATTGTGCGTCTGTGGCCCATTGAAGACAGCGCGCATATGTTCGCCCTGACGCCCGGTAAACCCCAGCGAGGCGATGGCAGCCGTTGCATCAAGTTTCAGCCAGTCCGCGTAGTCGGGATCATGCCAGGCTTTTGCAACAACGCGGGCACCATTTTGTGGGCCGATCCTATTTTGATAGGTATCAACGATCACGTCGATGGAACCTGGATCAATCAGCCCCTTTGCGCCAAGAATCGTCTCCAGCGCCCGGACCCGTGCGTCCATCGGGTCCAGATGGTTGTCATGATCATGGTCATCGCGATGCGTCATGGCAGAATCTTAACGCGTCTTAGCTGCAAGTAAACAGAATTCGCAAAGGCGCTACATGCCTTCAGAGCCGCGATTGAGAGCCGCAACGCCTGTGCGGCAGACCTCAACCAGACCCAGGGGGCCCATGATGGCAATGAACTGCTCGATTTTTGATACCCGACCGGTAATCTCGAAAATGAAGTGTTCGGTATTGGCATCAATGACCCGGGCGCGAAACGCATCAGCAAGGCGCAGCGCTTCCACGCGATTGTCACCAACACCCTTTACCTTGATCAAGGCCAGTTCCCGTTCCAACGGTTTGCCATTCCCCGCTTCGCGGGCGCGGATGGACAGATCCACCACACGATGAACCGGAATGATCCTTTCCAGTTGATGCTTGATCTGCTCCAGCACGTGAGCGGTGCCGGTGGTGACGATGGTGATGCGCGAAAGATGCGCCTCATGTTCGGTTTCCGAAACCGTCAGACTGTCGATATTATAGCCGCGGCCTGAAAAAAGGCCGATCACCCGGGCAAGAACACCCGGTTCATTGCTGACCAGTACCGATAGCGTTCTGGTTTCGCTCTGCTGCGTTTCCTGGGTCAGAAAATAGGCCGAACCCGTCGGCTGATGTTGTGCGTTCATGAGGTGCTTTCCCCGCTTGGCTGGAATGTGGGTTTAAGTCGCAAGCGTGCAACAGCAACGCCCGACAGGATAATGGCAAGAGCGATGAATGCATTCAATGAAAGGCGTTCACCGAGAAAAACCGCGCCCCAAAGGACACCGGCAACGGGCACGAGCAGATTGATCTGCCCAAAGAAGCTCGCCCCCTGGCGGGCAATGATGCGAAACATCATCAGGGAGGCAATGGCGGTGGGAAATATGCCCAGCAGTACAATTGCCGTCCAGACCTTTCCGGACGGGTTGATCGGCAGATCCGGCTCCAGGATGAGTGCAGCCACAGCAACGATCAGGAAAGACCAGGCAATATTCACGGCAAACATCGGTCTGGGCTTGAGATGCAGCAAACGCCGGGTAACCAGCGCGTTGACAGCGTAGGAGACTGCGGCAACCATGATGGCAACCTGGTGCCAGAATTCGCCGTCCGTACCATTGACGATATCCGACCAGAAAAGAACAAAAAGCCCCGCCAGACCGAATGATACACCAAGCAATTTCGCCAGATTCATTTTCTCATCATGCGTTACCATATGAGCAAGCAAGATGGTCACCAGCGGCATCAGACCCATCAGGATTGACGCGAAACCCGCGCTGATTTCTTCAACACCCCAGGTGATCAAGGCGAAGGGCAGCGCCGTTCCAAAAAACGCCGATATGAAAATCACCACATGGTCAGACCAGCTGGCCTTCAACTGCTGCCTGGCGGCCAGTGCAACCGCAACAAGGATGATTGCGCCTATACCCTGCCGCATGGCCGTCAGGGTTATCGGCGGCACCTCGACCACCGCCACCCGGGACAGCATGAAACTGCCTCCCCAGATGATGGCGAGCAAAGACAGCAGACCATAATCCACCCATCCGGGCCGACCGACCTGGGTTAAGCTCTTGACCATTGTCACATCAACGGCCCCTTCACTGGCAGGACCAACGGTTGTCACACCAATGCCTTGCCTTTTGAGTCAATGGCGTTGGCAACAACTTCATCTGTTGCCTCATCCGGCAGCAGCATCTCGTTATGCGCCTTGCCCGATGGGATCATCGGGAAACAATTGGCAAGGTCGGCGACACGGCAATCAAACAGCACCGGCTTGTCGACATTGATCATTTCCTTGATGGCATCATCAAGATCACCCGGCTTGTTGGTCCTGATGCCCACACAGCCATAGGCTTCCGCCAGCTTGACGAAATCCGGCATCGCCTCCGTATAGGAGTGGGACAGACGGTTGCCGTGCAGCAATTGCTGCCATTGACGCACCATGCCCATATGCTGATTGTTGAGAATGAAGATCTTGATCGGCGCCTCATACTGAACAGCCGTCGACATCTCCTGAATGGTCATCTGCACCGAGGCATCACCCGCGATGTCAATGACAAGGCTGTCCGGGTGGGCAATCTGGACACCCAGAGCCGCTGGCAGGCCATAGCCCATCGTGCCCAATCCACCCGATGTCATCCAGCGATTTGGCGCCTCAAATCCATAGAATTGCGCCGCCCACATCTGATGCTGGCCGACCTCCGTGGTGATATAAGTGTCACGGTCCTTGGTCAGCTCATACAGACGCTGAATGGCGTATTGCGGCATGATGACGTCTTTGTTCGGCGTATAGGCAAGCGAATTGCGTGACCGCCATCCGTTGATCTGCGACCACCATTGCGCCAGCGCCTTGCTTTCGACCTTTGCCGAAGATGCTCGCCAAAGCCGAACCATGTCTTCCAGAACATGCCCCACGTCACCCACAATCGGCACATCGACATGCACGATCTTGTTGATCGACGAAGGATCAATATCAATGTGGATTTTTTTCGAATGGGGGGAAAACCCATCAAGACGACCGGTGATCCGATCATCAAATCGGGCCCCGATACACACCATGAGATCGCAATCATGCATGGTCATATTGGCTTCATAGGTTCCATGCATGCCCAGCATGCCAAGCCAGTTTTCACCCGAAGCAGGATAGGCGCCAAGCCCCATCAGAGTTGAGGTGATTGGAAAGCCGGTCAGTTGAACGAGCTCACGTAACAGATGGCTGGCTTCCGGTCCCGCATTGATGACGCCGCCGCCCGAATAGATGATCGGTTTGCGGGCATTCTTCATCATCTCAACCGCAGCACGGATCGCATCCAGATCACCATGAACCTTGGGCTGATAACTTTTCTGCTCGTTGATCGGTGATGGAGGAACATAGTCACCCAGCGCGAACTGAACGTCTTTCGGGATATCGACAACAACCGGCCCCGGGCGCCCGGTCTGGGCGATGCGGAAGGCTTCATGCAGAACCCGTGGCAAATCCCGAACATCGCGTACAAGCCAATTGTGCTTTGTGCAGGGACGGGTGATTCCAACAGTGTCACATTCCTGAAAAGCATCCGACCCAATCAGGCTGGTCGGCACCTGTCCGGTGATGCAGACCATCGGGATCGAGTCCATCAACGCATCCTGCAGGGCCGTCACGATATTTGTGGCCCCCGGACCAGATGTCACCAGCGCAACACCAACCCGGTTTGTCGAACGGGCATAGCCCTCTGCTGCATGGCCGGCGCCCTGCTCATGGCGCACAAGAATGTGAACGATATCATCCTGTTGATACAGTTCGTCGTAGATAGGCAGAACTGCCCCACCGGGATAACCGAATATATCCTTGACGCCGTTATCCTTCAGCGCCCGAATGACCATCTCCGCGCCAGTGATCTGTGTATTGCTGCCAGTCATAACTCTATCCCGTTTTGAGTTTTTTCCATTTCCTGTGCCGGATGGAAAGCCGATTATCTAACAAGCCCGTAAAAGCCATAAAAAAAGGCTCCTGTCGGAGCCTTGTGTCGCGCATGGGTGGCTAACGCCGGATGGTTACACCACCCTGCCCATGCGCGTTCCCACCACAATAAGTTCGATCTTGATCATGCGCCGAACGTTAGCGGCAAAGCACCAATGCGTCAATGGCAGGTTTGTCGATTCGCCAACACATCCGCGCATCAGGAAATTATTGCGGTTTTTTGAAACTGCAAACGCCACGCCAACGCGATTCATTAACAAATTGCTATTACAGGTAGCAATCACAAGGACGTTTGTTCTTGGCCCGATTCATATATTGTGACGACACACCAGGCAGAACGACATGACCATTGAACAGAAAACCGAAGAAAGGCGCAACCGCACTTTCAATTCACGCATATTGGGTCATGTGGTTAGCTGCAATGGAGCAATGGCAACCATATCAGCGACCGAGTTCTCCGGTGAAACCTCGCTGGCGGCAGAATTATCCGTCGGGCGGCTGATTTCCATCAAGGTTGGTGATAACCGGATTGTCGCACTGGTCTACGCCATCCACAGCCCGACCCGCACCTGGACCGAGAACGCCATCAACGTGATGCATTTCGAGGTCGAACTTGTCGGTGAAATTCGCGACGGCGGTCAGCAGATAAGCTTCAGCGCCGGCATTTCCAACTATCCCACACTGGGTGCCATAGCCCATCCCATCCGCCTCAAGGACCTGAACGAAGTCTATGCCGTCAATGGCACCAATCCGGTCACAATCGGTCATCTGACCCAGAACGCCGATATTGCTGCCAGCATTTCAGCCGATGCGCTGCTCGATCGCCACTTTGCCATTGTCGGAACAACCGGTGTCGGCAAATCAACCGCAGTTTCACTGCTGATCAATCGCATTGTTGATGCCTGTCCGGATCTGCGTGTCCTCATACTTGATCCCCACAACGAATATGCGGCCGCATTCAAATCGCGGGCGCACCTGATCGAAGCCGACAGCCTTGATTTGCCTTTCTGGATGTTTCGCCTTGAAGAATTTTCGGAAGTCCTCTTTCGCGGTCAGCCATCCATTCCCGATGAGGTCGACCTCCTCCGCGACCTCGTTGCCGAGGCAAAACGAAACTTCAAGGGAGAGCCTTCAGGCGGGGCATTCCCGAACCAGGGCGACAAATCATCAATCACCTCCGACACACCGGTCCCCTATCGCATGGCCGATCTGCTGGCCTTGATCGATGAACGCATCGGACATCTGGACGGGCGACAGGAAAAACCACACCTGCGTGCGCTGAAGGTACGTATCGCATCGGCCATCAACGATCCGCGCTTTCATTTCATGTTCTCCAGCAAAACAATCAACGACACGTTTGCCGCGGTCATCAGCGACATTTTCCGCATTCCCGGCAAAGGGAAACCCATAACCTCATTCCAGCTTTCAGGCATTCCGTCGGAAGTCGTCAATTCCGTTGCTTCGGTCCTGTGCCGGATTGCTTTCGAAATTGCTCTTTGGAGCGATGGCGCAATCCGCATTCTGGTTCTTTGTGAAGAAGCGCATCGCTACGTTCCCTCCGACCCCAAACAGGGTTTCCTGCCAACACGCCAAGCCGTTGCGCGCATTGCCAAAGAAGGCCGCAAATACGGGGTCAGCCTGGGCATAGTCACCCAGAGGCCCGGCGAACTGGATCCGACGATCCTGTCACAATGCTCGACAGTCTTCGCCATGCGACTGGCCAATGAACATGACCAGGACATCATTCGTTCTGCCCTGTCCAATTCGTCCAGTTCCACGGTCAGCTTCCTGTCCTCCATCGGCAATGGCGAGGCCATTGCCTTTGGCGAGGCGGTCGCTGTTCCGATGCGCATGTGCTTCGATCGCATTTCCGAGGCTGATCTGCCAAAAACGGCAAGCGGACACAGTAGCGACGCCTCCAGAAGCAACAAACCAGGCGGTTCGCCGGATATTCGCCAGATCATCCAGAACATGAGACATATGCGTGAAGTCTTCACACCCGGTGTGAAAGCACCACTTGAGCCGGAAGACTACCTTTCTCAGCAGGAGCCGCAGATCAATCCGCTGCATCATCAGGCCGGCCAGGCCAATTCTGTCACGGCCTATGCATCTTCGTCCGGCCTCGCAGCAGACGGCGCCAGGCCGCCGAAGGCCTCCCTGGGTTCGGTGCACTCACCCGATGGACGCGGTTCCCTGTTCAAGGACTCGCTGATGAACAAGAAAAAACCACTCTAGCGAAAATCCGGATCTGTGCGCACCCAGGTGTCGTCCAGTTGGTTGCGAAACCAGGTCATCTGTCGCTTGGCATATTGCCGTGTTGCAATGCTGGCCCGTTCCACAGCCTGCGCCCGCGTCATGGAGCCGGTCAACAGTGCTGAAATTTCGCGCACCCCAATGGCCTTCATGGCCGGAAGATCCGGCGAAAGCCCCAGGGCGAGCAACCCGCGCACCTCTTCCACGGCTCCCGTTTCCATCATCTTTTCGAAGCGCTGATTGATCCGCACTTTCAGCTTCGCGCGGTCCGGCGTCAAAACGATCTTCTGCGCACTGGCCACGTCGATCAGAGCTTTTCCGCCTTTGCCCTGAAAATCTGAAATCGATTGCCCCGATGCCTCGAAAACCTCCAAAGCCCGCACAATGCGCTGACTGTCATTGACGTTCAGGAGCGCGGCACTTTTGGGGTCTCGCGATTTCAATTCCCCGTGCAGTGCTTCTGCGCCCCTCTGCCTGAGGGCCTCGCGCCAGTAAAGCCTGAGAGCTTCCGGAATGTCGGGCATGGCGGACAGGCCACCCGTCAGCGCCTTGAAATAGAGCCCCGTCCCCCCGACAAAGATGGCCGTACGGCCATCCATTGATGGGGCTGACAGAATTGCGCGAACATCGCCACACCAGGCACCGACAGAGTAGTTTTGCACTGCCCCGACATGACCGTAGAGCACATGCGGCACACCATCCATCTCCTCGCGCGATGGGCGGGCAGTCAACAAGCGCAAGGCATCATAAACCTGCATCGAATCGGCATTGATGACCACCCCGTCCGCCTTGCGCGCCAATTCAAGCGCCAGAGCGGACTTGCCGCTGGCTGTCGGTCCGGCTATCAGAATTGCATTCATCGTTTCTCCAGACACAGGTTTCCAATGTCACTCGTTGCCACGCTTATTGCCAATCCGTCAAACCCTGTCCTGAGCGCCGCCCTCGGCCAGCAGGCAGCAAGACATGTTTCTGCCGTGTCACACGAATGGCTGGCGCAAGGCATTGCCTGCGATCTGACACTTGCGCCGGGCACCAGCGCAAACGAAGCCAGGTCCATCATCAAGGCCTCTTTGGATGGCGCACCGGTCGACATTGTCATTCAGGACCTGCAATCGAGGCGTAAAAAACTTCTCATCGCCGATATGGATTCCACCATGATCGAGCAGGAATGCGTCGATGAACTGGCGGCGGAGGCTGGTGTATACGAGCAGGTTGCGGCCATAACAAGACGTGCAATGAATGGCGAGATTGCCTTTGAACCAGCGCTTCGTGAACGTGTTGCATTGCTCAACGGGCTGGATCTCTCCGTGGTCAAGGCCGTGCTGGCACGGCGCATTACCTTGACCCCTGGCGGGCGTGAACTGGTGGCCACAATGAAGGCAAATGGCGCCTATACGGCATTGGTATCAGGTGGTTTTACACTCTTTACCAGCGTAGTTGCCCAATGGCTCGGCTTCGAGGAAAACCGGGCAAACATTCTGCATCTTGAAAACGACAAATTGACCGGCACGCTTGCCGACCCCATTTTGGGGTTACAGGCCAAGGTCGATGCCCTGATGGAACTGACCAGCGCGCGCGGCCTCTCGGTTGAAGACGCCCTTGCCGTCGGCGATGGCGCCAATGATCTGGGCATGTTGCGCCTTGCCGGCAGCGGCACTGCCCTGCACGCCAAGCCCATTGTCGCCGCTGAGGCGAAAATCCGCATCGACCATGGTGACCTGACAGCTCTTCTGTACCTGCAGGGCTATTGTCAAAGTGACTTTGTGAAGGTGGCGTAATGATTGCCGAAACGCCACGATTGATTATCCGAAACTGGCGGGACGATGATCTCGACCTGTTCCACCAGATCAATTCCGATGAACGGGTCATGGAATTTTTTCCCTTTCGATTGAATCGCATCGAAGCAGGGGAAAAAATGCAGGCCCAGTGCCGCATCATTGAAGATACGGGTTTCGGCTTTTTTGCCGTTGAACGCAAATCTGACTGCCAGCCCATTGGCTTTGCCGGTCTGGCACAAGCCAATGTCTATCCTTGCTTGCCGCAGAACGCAGTCGAAATCGGTTGGCGCCTTGCGCACGAATATTGGGGCAACGGCTATGCCAGCGAGGCTGCCCGTGCGTTGCTGGCAACAGGTTTCGACGAGCGCGGGCTAAAGGAGATCGTATCCTTTGCCGTTTCGGACAATGCCCGCTCGACGGCCGTCATGAAACGATTGGGAATGCTGCCGGACCCGGAACGCGACTTTGATCACCCGCGCGTTCCCGATACCCATCCCCAATTGAAACGACACGTCCTTTATTCCATGTCAGCCGATGATTGGAAAAAGCAGAAGGACAATGCCATCAGCCCTGGAACTTCAGGCAGCTAAAAAATATGGCGCACAAGGCGCCATATTTTATTTGCAGATCTTTGAGAGAGTCTCAGGTTAGCGCATCGGAACAGTGACGAAGCGCAATTCGCCGGTTTTATTGGCAATCATCAACAAGGCATTGCGCCGACCATCTTCCTTGAGTTCTTTTATCCGATCCCTGACTTCCTCAGGCGTGCGGACGGTTTCCTGAGCGATTTCGACAATCACATCACCCGCAGCAATGCGCTTCTCAGCGGCGGATGATTCCGCATCAACCGTAACGATCACAACACCCTCGACATCGTCAGATATCTCGAACTGCTCGCGCAATACGTCGTCCAGTTCTGCGATATCCATTCCAAGAACCGTGACCGTTTCCGGCTGTTCGTCCTTCTTCTCATCCTGTGCGATCAATTGTTCGCCATCTTCCAGACGACCGAGCATGACAGGCACTGTAATTTCCTTGCCTTTCCTGACCACGACAACATCGACTTCCTTGCCAATGGGACTTTCCGCAACGATTCTGGGCAGATCGCGCATTTCCTTGACGTCCTGACCATCGAAGCTGATGATGACGTCGCCCGGCTCAATCGAGCCATCATCCACTGGGCCGCCCTTGATAATCCCGGCGACGAGAGCACCCTTCGCATCTTTCATGCCGAGGCTCTCGGCGATATCGTCCGTCACCGGCTGAATGCGTACTCCCAGCCAACCGCGCCGTGTTTCGCCGAATTCGACGAGTTGCGCAACAACCGAATTCACCAGATTAGACGGAACGGAAAAACCGATACCGATGGATCCGCCGGAAGGAGAAATAATGGCGGTGTTCACGCCAATCACTTCACCCTGCTGATTGAACAAAGGGCCGCCGGAATTGCCGCGGTTGATCGCAGCATCGGTTTGAATGAAATTGTCGTATGGCCCGGAGTTGATGTCGCGTCCACGCGCCGAAATGATACCGGTGGTCACGGTGCCACCCAGCCCAAAGGGATTGCCAATGGCCATAACCCAGTCACCGATGCGCATCTTGTCGGATTCGCCAAGGGAAACAGCTGTCAAAGGCGAAACGGGCTTGACCCGCAAGACGGCAATATCGGTCTTTGGATCCGCGCCGACGACCTCGGCTGGCAGCTTAGAACCATCGGCAAAATTGACTTCAATGTCATCCGCGTCAGCGATGACGTGATTGTTGGTGACGATCAGGCCGTCCTTGTCGATGACAAACCCCGAACCAAGCGAATTGACCCGGCGCGAACGTGGCTGCGGTTGTTGCTGACCGTCTTTCTCGCCAAAAAATTCGTCAAAGAATTCCTGAAAGGGAGAACCGTCAGGTATCCGCGGGCGCGGGATGCGCGTGTTGCTGTCACTGACGCGCTGCGACGTCGAGATATTGACAACCGCATCCAACAAGGTCTCCGCGAGGTCCGCGACGGAATCAGGTCCCTGAGCCGCATGGGACGATTGAATGCCACCAAAGCCGACCGGCACGATTGCGGCACCCAGCGCTGCGACAAAAGCGATCGTACGGAACGGTTTGAGGATTGTATTCAGCACCATTTCAGTGTCTCTCCCGATTTCATTTTCTGTTTCGCCATATTGGGCATAGATATGTCTAAATTCCGGCGCGTCCACACAAATTATCGTATGCGGTGGCCAGTTGGACTTTTGTGACAAGTCACTGAGCCTATTTTCTGTATGAAGGCTCGTAAAAACAGGCACTTACATCATGGCGTCAAATCCCTGAAAGGATCAGGCTCCGGCCCGCCGGGCGGACCGTGGCCAAAGGCAGCCCTCAACGGCAACAACCGCTGAACGACCAGACCCGCTGGATCAGCCCCGCACCATCCAGACAAAGAGAACACCCAAACCAATCGCCGCCAATCCGGCGGCGCGCATTTGTTGATCCGAAATAAGCGGCAATTGCTCCGCCATCTTCCGAATGAAAGAAGGGGCCAGTGCATAGACCAGCCCCTCAATCACAAAAAACAGGCCAAAGGCCACAAGGAGATCGCTCATACCTTGTGGGACTACTGGTCGTTCGGTGCGGCGGTTCCTGCTGAAACCGAACCCCCGGCATCGCGGAAGAACCTGAAGAATTCAGAGTTCGGAGAAACGACCATCGTCGTATCCGAATCCGTCAGAGCTGCGCGATAGGCTTCCATGGAACGATAAAAATCGAAGAAGTCTTCGTCCTTGGAAAAGGCTTCAGCGAATATCTTGTTTCGTTCCGCATCGCCCAGACCACGGGTGATTTCCGAATCACGGCTGGCCTTTGATTCAAGTTCCACAACCTGCCTGTCCGCAATGGCGCGAATGCGTTGACCACCCTCACGACCGCGGGCACGGATCAGTTCGGCTTCGGCAAGACGCTCGGCCTTCATCCGTTCATAGGTCTGCTGTGAAACCTCTTTGGTCAGGTCTGTACGGCGAATGCGAACATCCTCGATGGTCAGACCAAGCGACTCGGCATCGGGGCGCAACTGATCACGCACATCCGTCATCATCGCAGCGCGCGAGTCAGACAAAGCAGCCTCAAAACCCCGAAGACCATAGACCCGACGCAGAGCTGAATCGAGACGGGTTCTCAGCCGCGATTCCGCCGAAACCACATCGCCTGATACAGTCTCGCGGAAGCGTTCCGCATTGGTGATCTTGTAAACGACAAAGGCGTCCACCTCGTAGAATTTACCACCGGAGACCTGCACACGAATATCGTCCAGATCAAAGCGAATGGCGCGTTTTTGAACCACCTGAATATTGTCCGCTTCAATAAAACCGAACGGCAGTTTGAAATAGAGACCAGGTTCTGTCTTGACCGATTGGATCTGGCCAAATCTCAGAACGATGGCCTGTTCACCTGCCTGCACGACAAAGAATGAAGAGTAGGCAAGTCCGGCGAGAATAACGAGTGCAATAACAATTGCAGGAAGACGATTACCCATTACTTGGTTCCTCCCTGAGTGTTGTTTTTGTTCAATTCATTTAACGGCAGGTAAGGCACGACACCCTGGCCCTGCCCTTGTTCCATAATGAATTTGTTGGATGATTTGAAGACTTCTTCCATGGTTTCCAGAAACAGTCGCTTGCGGGTCACTTCAGGAGCCTTGGCATATTCATCATAGATGGAGGTAAAGCGCTGCGCTTCACCTTCAGCTTCATTGACCACGCGATCCTTGTAGGCTGACGCCTCTTCACGAATCTGCGCTGCTTCACCGCGTGCCTGACCCAGCTTCTGGTTGGAATATTGATTGGCCTCTTCAACAAAACGGTCTTCGTCCTGTTCTGCACGCTGCACTTCATCAAATGCATCGGCCACTTCACGAGGTGGCGCTGCATCCTCGATAGACACTGTGTTGATCGCCATGCCGGAACCATAGGAATCCATGGTCGACTGGATCGTGGTTTTCACATCTTCAGCAATGACCTGACGGTTATCGCGGAAAATATCCTGCGCCGGACGTCTGCCGACGACCTCACGCATGGCGCTTTCAGCCACCTGGCGCAACGTATCCTGCGGCAATTCCAGATTGAACAGATAATCCTGCGGATTGGTAATCGAATAGAGCACCGAGAATTGAACATCCACGATGTTCTGATCACCCGAAAGCATCAAACCCTGTGTGGCACCGCTGCGCGAATTGCCACCGATATTGATCTGCCGTTCGACGATACTGACCTTCTCGACCTTTTCGACAGGCCACCAGAGAAAATGAAGACCGGACTGTGAAACTTCGGTTTTGGGTTTACCAAACAACATCACGACGCCGCGCTCATCCGGCTGCACCGTGTAGACCGCTTGGAACAACCAGAGCGCAATGAGACCAACGGCGATCAAACCAATAAAAATCGGGCTGCCGCCGCCACCGCCAGGAAGCGCATTTCTCAGTTGATCCTGTCCTCGGCGAATGATCTCCTCAAGATCCGGCGGCGTACCACCGCCTCCAGGGCGGCGTGGCCCACGTGGCCCTTGACCCCAGGGGCCCTGCTTGTCTCCGCCGTCACCGTTTTGATTACTCCAGGGCATACAATCCTCATTCTTTCGTCAGCGTCATCGTGCGGATGCCCGCAAAGGCGTCCAGCGATATAGGGCTGATCCTTGTCATTTTCTCATTCAGGCACTTCGATACGCATGGTGACCATTGATGGTCAAGGCATATTCTCGTGCACGCAAATGCGCATATATGTGGTTATAGGTATGTGGAGGTCCGCTTTCAACGCGTGGAGGACTATAAGCGTCGAAAATCAGGCCGCTTTTCGCCGATAGATGACAAAACGGGTTGCAACATCGTCGTTTGCACCGGCCGCATGGGCGCTCTCCTCTTCGATCACCCAAATATTTTCGTCAATCTGTGGAAAATACGTGTCACCATCGGGCTGACATTCGACGCGGGTCAAATAGACGCGATCCGCAACGGGCAGCGCCTGACGATAGATCTCGCCGCCGCCGATCACGCATATCTCATTGACGTCACACGTCAAAGCATGGTTGCGGCCAAGCGACAGTGCAGCTTCGACACTGGCAACGGCTTCGACATCGGGAGCCGAGAAACCGGCGTCGCGGGTGATCACAATGTTCCTGCGCCCCGGCAATGCCTTGCCGATGGATTGGAACGTCTTGCGTCCCATGATGATGGGCTTTCCCATGGTGAGTGCCTTGAAGCGCTTCAAATCCGTCGACAAGCGCCATGGCATTGCCCCATCAGACCCGATAACACCATTGCGTGCCGCAGCAACAACCAGCACGACCCGAGGCTCACCCGATGTTTTGGGTCCGCTCATACGGCAACCTTTGCCGCGATATGCGGGTGCGGATCATAGTTTTCCAACGTGAAGTCATCGAGACCAAATGCAAAAATATCCCCGACATCGGGGTTGATGCGCATTTGAGGCAGCGGGCGCAATGCGCGTTGCAACTGCTCTTCGGCCTGCTCCCTGTGGTTGGAATAAAGATGTGCATCACCCAGCGTATGGATGAATTCACCGGGTTTGAGGCCGGTCACCTGCGCCATCATCATCGTCAGCAAGGCATAGGATGCAATATTGAAGGGCACGCCAAGGAAGATATCTGCCGAGCGTTGATAGAGCTGGCAGGACAATCGTCCATCGGCCACATAGAATTGAAACAGGCAATGGCATGGCGGCAGCGCCATTTCCTCAACCAGAGCAGGATTCCAGGCAGACACGATCAGCCGGCGTGACGTCGGATTTGTCCTGATCGCATGCATCACCTCGCTGATCTGGTCGATGGATTTACCATCCGGACCTGGCCAGGATCGCCATTGATATCCATAGACCGGACCCAGATCACCCTTTTCGTCCGCCCAATCGTCCCAGATGGAGACACCATTTTCCTTCAACCAGGCAATATTGGTGTCGCCCTTCAAAAACCAGAGCAATTCGATGATGATGGAACGCAGATGCAGCTTTTTGGTGGTCAGAACCGGAAATCCGGCGCCCAGATCAAAGCGCATCTGGTGGCCAAAAACAGAACGCGTTCCGGTACCGGTGCGATCGTCGCGGTCGGTGCCGGTTTCAAGAACAAGCCTGAGAAGATCATGGTATTGCTGCATGCTGTGCCCCGGTGCGATTCGTATCGGCGGATAGTAAAGCGCTTCCGGAAAAGTGGGAACCGGTTTTCCGACAAGACAGCGCGCTAAAAAGCGCTTCAGGGAAAGTCGGAATCGGTTTTCCGATAAGGCTGCACGTAAATAAGGCGCTTTAAGGAATAGTGGGAACCGGCTATCCGACCGAACGCCCCGAGCCGACTGTTGCGCTGCATCAAAGTACCTGGATACAAAGCAAATGCCCCGTCGATGCGACGAGGCAATCATTCAGGCGCGATCCGCATTCATTCAGGCGCGATCCGCATTCATTCAGGCGCGATCCAATGTGCCCGGATTCAAAAATCAACAGGTCTCAGAAACAGCACAAGGGCTGTCACTGCCCCTCAGATGATCAGAGATCTGTGAGTTTTCCGAGTTCTTTGGCACAAAGATAATAAAAGGTTACCCGGTTCTTGGCGCGGTCGCCGCTCATCGTTCCACAGGTCGTGGCAACCGCCTCATCAGCCGCATCGCCGCTTACGCCCAGTTTCTTGCCGCACCAGCTTGTCTTCACCCGGTCCAGTTCTTTTGGATCGGAGCAGGAAACAAGAGATGAATCGCGATTTCGCAAGGCAATTCCGAGATGTCTCACAATTTTCTTGACGATCGCTTCATCGGCTCCGGCATCATATCGCTGCACATCGGCCAGATAATCACTCATAGGGGCATATCCTCTGTTTTTTCAAGCGTCCGGGCAGTTTGAACGACACTGCACAGGAGTCAATCCCTGTCGGCCCGAGTTCTCACAATCGACAAGACCAATACTGCATTCGATAAGTATTCTACAGTTCACCGCATGTCCTATTGCCAGATTACATTCTTTAATCAGTACGTTGTGGATGATGATAACGTTAAGGGTCCAGACTGCAGGAAAATCGCCCGTTCCAGCCATTCGACGGCCATACGGGAAATTGCCCCCAAAAAGCATTGCGACAGAATTTTATTCAGCCTCTTTCAAATCATTGGCCAAAGCCCTATATCTGTTTTGCTGCTTAGGCAGCTATGGCGATAAACGGAAGATGCAATAAACCATTCGGACCCGGGGGCGGTACCCGGCGCCTCCACCAAAAACGGTTGGAGCTTGAAGAACCAGTCTTTGACAAGAACCGGTTTTGATGGGGGCGAAACAGGATCGACGAGGGTGTAAAGATCAACTTTTTGCTCGGCATGGTACCGCCGTTATCGGGCCATACAGTAGTTGCAAATGACAACTATGCGGAGGCACGTCTCGCTGCTTAAGGCAGTGTGACCGCTTCAAATTAAGTCCCGACCGGTCGCACGGTCAGGCGGGGTTCGGAGGCACCTGGCAACAGAAGCCTCCACTTTACCTTCATATCGACTGATATTTTTGTTTAGATTGTTGAACGTTAAACCCAGGATGTGTATCACGGTATCACAACAACAGGCGGACACCGGCAGTGCAGGACCACATCAGATACGATATTCTCGCTCAGGATGCCCTGCGGGGCGTTATTCGCAAAGTGCTGTCGGAAGTTGCCGCCACAGGCTCCCTGCCCGGCGAGCATCACTTTTTCATCACTTTCCTGACCAATGCGCCCGGCGTTCGCATCTCGGCGCAGCTACGGGAAAAATATGCCGAACAGATGACGATTGTTGTCCAGCATCAATTCTGGGACATGAAAGTCACCGAAAGCTATTTCGAAATCACCCTGTCATTCTCTGACAAGGCTGAAAAGCTGCATGTCCCCTTCGCGGCCATTCGCGGTTTTTATGACCCCTCCGTCAATTTCGAACTCGAATTTGACGCAGCAATTGCCGACAATGAAGACGTAGCGCCCGCTGAGATTGCAGAAATCGTTCCAGAGGACGCGACTTCCGGTGAGACGAACAACAATACTGCAGGCAAAACCACATCGACGCCAAAGATCAGGAAAGCCGACGATACCGACGTTGCCGAGCAGGAGGTTGCGATCAGCGAAGCGGATGGGGATGACAAGTCCGGCGCTCAGGTCGTGTCTCTGGATGCATTTCGGAAAAAAAGCTGAATGTCCGCCGATCCGGTCAATTTGCGCCAGTTCCGCAAACGTGCTGCTCGGCAGGAAAAGGAAAAGATGGCGCAGGCAAACCGTGTTGCCTACGGTCGGTCCAAGGCAGAAAAGACACTGACCGGCGCCATCAACCTGAAAAACGCAAAGGCCCATGAGCAACAGCCTCTGGACAATTCCGAGCGCGGCCAGAATAGCGATCCGGGCTCACGCAACCCAAAATGATCTCCAAACATTCCATTACCATTCGCGGCCACAGAACCAGCTTTTCGCTGGAGGATGCCTTTTGGCAGGAATTGCGGACCATCGCACTTGCGCAAAAAAAACCGCTGGCTTCGCTTGTCACCGAAATTGATGAAACCCGGGATCCAGACGACAATCTGTCATCAGCTGTCCGGCTCTACATTCTTCGCTGGCTGAAAACCCGATAACGCTTTATCGGCAATGTTTGCAGTTGCACTTGATCATACCGCGTGTACGATCAATACCTTGCGTGCGATCGCGTTTCGATCAGACAAAGACACCTTGACAATTATATGGACGTGTTGAGATCCTTTCCGGACAGGGACAGCTTCAGCAATCAACCCACATTTTCCCATCCCAGACAACTGCGATTCCGGCTGCTTTCACCGCAAGGCGGCGCTGCACTGGACATTGGACCACACGACAACTAGCATCCGGGTGAAAGATCGGGCCAAACTGATCATACGCAACAGGCCGATTTGCTTTTGAAGTCTTTTGGGAATTCGGATGCTTTCACCACTTCGTTTTTGCGTTCCTTTCGCGGCAATATTGCTGCTGACATTCTTCGGGGTGGCTATTGCGCGCGCTCAAGCAGATATCCCCACACCGGAAGATATCGTAAGCCGCTTGCTGCCGGATGAAAAAGCGGAAGGGATTTTCAAATCCTGGAAAGGAATTGGCGTTGAACGGTCTGAAAAAGCCGACAACAAGGATATCCCATCATTCACGCTTTATGTAACCTTTGAATTCAATTCCTCGGAACTGACAACAGATGGTGAGCTCCTGCTTTCCCAGGCCGGTCTGGCCCTGGTCGATCGCAAGCTGAACAAATACACATTCTTTCTTGGCGGGCACACCGATGCCGTCGGTGGTGATGCCTATAACGTCGAACTGTCTCAGCGGCGCGCCGAACGGGTGCGCAATTATCTGATTGATCATTTTAACATCAAGGCAAACCGGCTCATTGCCCGCGGATACGGGGAATCACGTTTGTTGATCTCCGACGACCCCGAAGCCGACGCAAACAGACGTGTCGAAATCAAGAACATTGGCCCGGAGGACAAACCATGACAGGGGCCGGGCGAAAAAAATGGGTCGGATACAAAGCATGGGCGCTTTCGATTACACTGCTGAACGCAACGCTGCTGACGATGGTGACAGCAATCTCGACGCAAGCACAGCAACAGAACGCGATGGGTTACATTCCTTCAGATCCGGCTGAACTGGAGGCCGTCAAGACCGTGCGCCGATACCGTGCCTTTACACCTGCGCGGGTCGACCTTTCCAAATTCACACCGCTACCGGGTGATCAGAAGCAAATGGGCTCCTGTGTCGGCTGGGCTGTCGCCTATGCCGCCAGAACGATGCAGTTCGTTTGGGACAACAATACCAGTCGCGACAACAAGATGAATATTGCAAGCCCGGCGGCGCTCTACAATTCGGTATATCGTCGTGAAAATTGCGAGAATGGCACTCAGATTATCGATGCACTCGATTACATGAAAGTCATCGGTGTCCCGAGCATTGCAGAGTTTCCTTCCAATCCGCCAGGCCAATGTTTCAGGCAAATCACACCGCAGGAAATCGCAAGCGCCGAAAGATTCAAGATCCGTCAATTCTACAGGATATCACCGCCGGGAGACATAAATCGCATCAGGGAGCAACTGGCCCAATACAAGCCGGTCATCATCGGATTCAATGTGCCACGGTCCTTTCACGACAGGCAGGACAAGGGGATTTTCAGGGATACCAGAGTGGAACCGGAAAGAAAGGGGCATGCCATAGTGGTTGTGGGCTATGATGACGCAAAACCCGGTGGCGGCGCATTCAAGATAATCAACTCCTGGGGTCGAAATTGGGGCAATGGGGGTTATCGCTGGTTTTCCTACGACGCCTATTCGAAACTGGTGGATTCAGCCTTCGTGATCGAGACCCGTCGTCTGAAAGAAAATATTCCGAAGCCCTCTCCCGAACCTGAACCGCAAAACCAAAACGGCAGCCCCTCAGAAATCGCAGATCAGATCACGGCCGAGTTCGAATGCGCGGGTATCAAGCGGCTGGACCAGACAGGAAAGTCGATACTGGCATTCGCCGGTTCAGAAAAAGACAGCCAATTGCTTCACAGCCAACTGGGTGAAAAACTCCCCGACTACGAGACCAGTGTCGAGATTGCGCCGTGGCCGCAATGCGAAGCCCTTCTGACCTTTGAACCTTATCTTTCGAATACGCGTGGGCTGACACTGACATTGAATGGTGACTCACAACCAAAACAGGTCCCGGTCCTGTTCGAGGGCGACCCATTGGTCTTGAAGATCACAACGCCGGATTTTCCCGCCTATATCTATGCCGCCTATCTGGAAACCGATGACGACGGTCATCATGCCGCCGTCCATCTCATTCAATCCGTCAGTCCTTTGGAGCAATATGGACCCGGCACACAGATATGGCTCGGCGATGGCCGTGATGGAGGCCCGAAGTTCACCATTGCAGGACCCAATTTCGGTGAAGAAATGATCGCCTTGATCGCCTCGGCCAGCCCGCTTTATGATAGCGCGCGCCCCTGGGAGGAAATTGAACGGGATTATCTTTCCGGTATACGCGATGCATTGATCAAGGCCAATGATGGAGACCGCAAACGGCTGGTTGCGGTAAAATTTCAACCCCTGATTACCAAGCCTCGGGAGGATTGACATGCGGTTCTGGACAGGAGTTTCGATACTTCTATCGGCTGCCGTGCTTTTCGTAATTTCTATGGGAGGCATTTCGAATGCCCGCGAAAAACATGCGTTGATTATTGCAAACGAGGCTTATCTCTATGGCAGTGAATTGACGAATCCGGTCCGCGACTCAGAGGCTGTTGGCCGTGTTCTGAAAAATTCCGGCTTCAAGGTCAGGATCGAACGCAATCTTGATTTTACACAAATGCGCAAGACCATCAGCGAATTTGGTCTTGAGCAGTCGGAAACCGACAATGTCGCCATCGTCTATTATTCCGGCCATGGGGCGGAGTTCAATGGCCAGAACTATCTGATTCCCGTGGATGCCCGCTTCGAGGATGCCCGCAAAGCCCGACAGGAAGCACTCACGCTCAGCGATATACAAAATTTCCTCTATCGGGAAATTTCGGAAGAGGAACGCGCCGCCGGCAAGAATGCCAAGGGCCTGAACATCATTATTCTGGATGCATGCCGAAACAACCCCTATCCCGCCAGGGCAAAATCCGCCAGTCGCGGACTTGGCAAGGAGGAAGGCGCCTCCGGAACGATGATATGGTATGCGGCACAGCCGGGCGCCCGGGCCGACGATGGCGACGAGACCGGCCTGAGCCCATTTGCCAATGCCTTTGTCGAGGCAGTGGACAATTCGGTGGGTGAGACAGTCGAGGCCACCTTCAAGAAGGTTGCCAGCCTGACCCTCAGGGCGACGGAGGGTCGGCAGGAGCCCTGGCAGGCAGGCAACATCCTGGGACGTTTCGGTTTCCGCTCTCTGGTGGGAAATAACCAGGGCCAAAGCTTACTGACCAGATTCAACCCCGAACAGCTTGACCAGTTTGTAGAACCATTTGCACCGGAAAACCCGACCAGGGTGAGCATCAGGAAATTCGGAAACTGGAACCATGGCTACTATGCCGAAAACGGAAAGGAGGAAGTGGTAGATCAGGCTGGTGGATTTGATGCGGCCAAATCTTACAAATCTCTCAACAATAAGGGACCATTGATCGGATCCTATGGCGACGACAACAATCCAGAATTTTGGCAGGAAATGCCGAACGGGTTTGTCGCTTCATTTAACACCTATATTCGAGGTCTTGATGATTTCGATATTCGGCTCATGGTTTTTTCCGGGAATATCACCAAGGTGTTTGAAAATGAGCCGAGGGACTGGCTCGGCAGACTCGCGGTAACGGTCAAAGGACCCGATGGACCGATTTTTGCAAACGGACAACCGTATCGAATGATGCAAATCATGTGCTTGCCGACAAGATGTGCCGAGACAAAAAATTATGAAACGGCAATGATGCGACCGGCTGAATTCTCCGAGGCAGACATGAGTGCGCTCAGACAGGGTGACCACTTGTCTGTGGAGTTTACCAATGCAGGCGACCTCGGCGTCCGCAAGGGACGTGAAACCTTCAACATCCCGCTGGCCGGTATGGTTGAGGCCATCGAGCATGATCTGGAAGAGTTTCGCCTGAAGCAGGAACGTGAAAAATCCCAAGCCAAACTTGGTCCGGCGGTGGGCATCATTGGACGCCTGATATTGGAAAGCGGGCTGTCAGAAGAAATCGGTTCACATCTTGGCGGACTGTATGTGGGTGCGCGCAAGCTCGGGATCAACGCAAATCCGGGAAGCCCCGAGGAGGCATATTTCGCCGCTTTTTATCTCACTTCGTCAGAATTTGTCGATTCATTTGGCGATAAGAAGGCCGATAAATTCGCAAAACTCTTTGGCTCTCTTGAGCAGGCGTATCTCAATCCGGATCAGTGCACGACGCGGTCATGCATGGGCAATGAAGTTGTATCATTCGCCCATTGGGCAAAGGCTTTTCGAAAGCGTGTGCCCGTCACACCGGCAAACAGCGCTGCCCACAAGGCTGCGACCCGGTTTTACAGGATGTACTATGCGGCGAAATCCCTTCCGAGAGCCGATGAATTACGTTTTTCAAGAGATCCCGAGGGTTATTTCAAGCAAATATTCTCTCGCTTCGGGGATATTACTTTTAAGGGCTGGATGTTTGTGAACGGTTTGAAAAAATATGTTGATTTTTATGCGGATGGCAATGGCTTCGTCGGCTATCACCAGTTCAAGTCATGGCTGGAGGGATTGATTATCGACGATACTGATACTTTGAACAAACTGACAGCCTATGCAGACACCCTGCGCGCGCTTGAATATTCACGACTGCATGACGGCGCATGGAAGACCTGCCTCGACAATGCGGAGGAGGCTGTAGCCAGCCCGGTTCAATGCTTCCGCGAGTTTGTTGAAATGTTCCCTTCGTCTTCCCACGTCGCAGAAGCTGGTCAGCAAATTAAAGAACTGGCCCTGTTGAAAGGCTGCGCGACAGCGGCTGATACGTGGAAATTCCTCTCACTGAGCGATGAAGTGTCTATTTTGCAGAGCTTCGCTGCGCAATACCCCTCCTGCCCACAGGCGGGTGAGGCCCGTGATAAGATCGAAGCGCTGTCCAGGGATTGAGATGGTATTGAAGCGGATGAATTTGCCCACGGGAAAGGTTGGTTCCATGATAAGAACAGCATTCATTTCGATCGTTTTTTCATTAGTATTCTCGCATCCGGCTTATGCGGATCAACGAATCATGATCCGCAAGGATATTGGCGTGACCAGCGCCAGCCAGCTTTCTGGAATCGTATCTTGCGCGGTCGAGGACTCGGTCGCTGTGGAAAATGTAAGCAAGTTTTTTGCTCTTGATGGCATGGAATTGTCATTGGAGACTGTGACAAATGAGGAACTTTTATCCAAGTTCGCGGTTGGTCGGTGCGACATGATCAGTGATGAATTGCAGACCCTGGAATCATACAGGGCAAAAATGAAAAATCCGGGGGAATACGTCATCCTTCCTGAAACAATAATCAAGTAATGCACTCCTTCGCAGAGTTGGTAACATTGATTTGGAACGATCTGGATGGGCCGGACAACGCAAAACCGGGCGGTCGATCCTTTTGGACTCCAGATGGTTCAAGAAGTGTCAGAGCAAACCATAGGGCAAAGTCCCCATTTGTCTTTTCGCCGTTTGGCGTTGCCGCCTATCGATAGATGGATTCACGTTTGGAGGGAGAGGATGTTACGGTATTTATTGTTTTTGACACTTGCGCTGCCCATGGTTTGGTTCTCTGGAATCCATGCACAAGCTGCTTTAGTGTGCGACAAGGAGGCGTGTTGCCAGGAACTCAATGCGTTCTGGCAAGCCACCACCTATCATGGCGAAAGAAGCGTCAATCCAAAGGACTTCCTGCTGCTTGACGGTGACCGTCCCTGGCAGGAAACATTCCAGTGCCCGAGCGCCCAAAGCTATTTTGCAGACGGCCTCAAGTTGCTGCACGATTTCAGCCAAACCGATGCCGCATCCATCAACTATTATGATTGGGTTCGTGAAACGATGGATGGTACGGATCCCAAGACCGGATTTGTCAAACTGTATAGTCACGGATATTTCACACGGCACAATCGTTTGTTTTCGGCAATCGAGTTTTCACTATACAATGGTTTGCCGACACTCGCGCTTGCCAGCACCATAGTACATGAAGCACTTCACGTGCCCCATTCCGAGGGTGAAAACCCTTATAACCATGTGCCATGCGATGATGGGCCCTGGGAAGGCTATGAGGGCTTCGTCGAGTGTGATGAAAAATTGGGAACCGAGCCTGCTTTTCAAGCCGGGGCCTATTCTTTGCAAATGCGTTTTCTTCATGAGTATCGACAGGGCAACGCGACGCCTGAAAACAAGGAAATGGCAAAAATTTGGATGGAACTGCTGTTTGACAATGCTTTCAACACGGTTCCCGAATTCGGCCCTGACGGGGTGATGCCGATCCGCAAATATTACGACATCGATTGAAGGCAGGAGAATCCGCATACACAGCATTTCGGGAAGAAAACCTTCTTGGGTTTCCTGGTTGTAACCCACAGTAAAATTCAGCTGATTGCCAAGAGTTGTTAACTTATAGAGTCGACCGTGAACTACGAGAATTTTGCTGATGGACTGGTTATCCATCTGATCCA